>ONHW01000037.1 GCA_900317745.1 uncultured Bacteroidales bacterium
CAAGAGACAAACCTCGGAGATTTTATGGCAGACGTGGCACGTTACACTACCGGCGCCAACATCGGCGTGTGCAACGGAGGCGGACTACGCGCAGGATTGTACAACGAGACCATCACTTTTGGCAATATTGTCAGTATATGGCCGTTCAACAACACCATGCGCGTTGTGGAGTGCACCGGGCAGCAACTGCTTGACGCGTTTGAAGTATCTGCCGCCAACCTGCCTCGCGAGAATGGCGACTTCATGCACGTGAGCGGTTTGCGCTATACTATCAACCCGCACGTGCCGACTTCTGTCATCTGGGACGACAACCGTATGTTCAACGGCGTTGGCAAGACCCGACGCATTGCCAAGATGGAAGTATTCATGCTTGCCGGCGGCGAGTCCGACAAACTGCCTTACGAGCAACGCGGCACATGGCAACAGGTTAACCCCAATGCCGTTTATACCATCGGCGGACAAAGTTATATCATTGCCTGCTCAGGCGCCTCGGGGATGTTCGCCAAGATGCGCCTGCTGCCTGTTGAAGGCGAGCCGGTCAACGACTTACATTCAGGCCATGGGCGGCACAATCAACGATGTCTATCGCCGCCCGCAAGGACGCATAACAATTAAATGACAGGAACGGGTGAAAGCAAACAAGATTAGACTTCTGTTCATCTGCCACGGCAATATCTGCCGCTCGCCAATGGCGGAATACATATTCAAGCACCTCTGCCGCGAAAGAGGAGTGGCTGAGTTGTTCGAGGTAGCATCCGCAGCCGTCTCCACCGAAGAGACAGGCAACGACATCTATCCTCCCGCCAAACGCAAACTGCGCGAGAAAGGTATTCCGTTCGAGCACCACGCCGCACACCAAATCACACGTGCCGAATACGATTACTACGACTACATCCTTTGTGCCGACCAAGCCAACATCCGTCGCCTGCAATGGATCATTGGTGACACAGGACAGGATCCCCGCAAATATCAGGCAGTGGAGTGTCAAGACAAAGTATCGCTCATGATGCAGTGGATAGACGGTCAGCTGATAAATGGTGAAATAGTAAACGCCCGAATGGTAAATATCTCTGATCCGTGGTACACCGGCGATTTCGAACAAGCATATCAGGATATATACGTATCATGCAAGGCTATACTGGAACTTCTCATCAGAAGCGATAACTAACATATAATTACTTATAGTATGAAAAAATCAAATTATCAAGCTGCAATCTGCCTTTTTGCAGGTTTTGTCGGAGCAGAGCTTGCATACGCTGCTATGTTCAAGATTTTACATTGGCCGGGAGGAACGGCTCTAATGCTTTTCGGTCTAATACTGTTGATTGTGCTTAGTTGCCTTGCAATCCCATGCATAATAAGTTCAGACACGCTCAACACCTTGGCGAAAAACGGAGTACGGGCTGCCGGACACTTGCGCAATGTTCTTGTTTTGCTGCTGATTGCAATTATGTTTATTTGCATAGGCGGAATATCCATTATCTACCAGTTCCCGTTCAGAGGATGGCTGATTCTATTGGGATCTATGACAGCCTCTATATGCATTGCCCTTGCCGGATTCTTCGGGTTTTGGATATACAAAAAATAAGTTACTGGCTAAAAATATAAATATTCATTTGCAAAATTCAATTTTTTTTTGTAACTTTGCAAACTTTTGTACGTCTGTAAATTCAGACAGCACTTATTTTGAACCGACAATTTAACATACTAAAACAATAATATCATGGAAGTTAAAGAAATGAAACAAGCCTTTGCAAAGGCGTATGGCAAAGAGGCAACCGCGGTGTATTTCTCACCGGGACGTGTTAACCTGATCGGCGAACATACAGATTACAACGGCGGAAGCGTGTTCCCTTGCGCATTGTCGTTCGGAACCTATCTGCTGCTTGCGCCTAACGGCACACAAACAATGCGTTTCAAATCGCTGAATATGCCCGAGGTTGTAGAAGTACCCGTGGATAAGATGACTGAGCCGCTGCCCGGCAAATCGTGGGTGAACTACCCGATGGGCTGCTTTGCCTGGTACGTTCGTCAAGGTCACAAGTTCGACCAGGGACTGGATGTGCTCATTTGGGGCAACGTGCCAGCAGGTGCAGGCTTGAGCAGTAGTGCAGCACTGGAAGTAGTAGCAGCATTTGCTGCCAACGATTATTTAGGATTGAACTACAACCATACTGATTTTGCTAAGATCGGTCAGTTGGCAGAACACGAGTTCGCCGGTGTCAACTGTGGTATTATGGATCAGTTTGCATCCTCGTGGGGCAAGAAAGATCATGCTATCCACTTGAACTGCGACACATTGGAGTTCGAGCACGTGCCCGTTAAGTTGAACGGCATTAAGGTAGTGATTGCCAACACGCACTCACCTCACCACCTCGATTCAGGCGCCTACAACGACCGTGTAGCACAGTGCCAACTTGCATTGGAGCAACTGCGTAAGGTGAAACCCGAATTGAAGAATCTGGCTGAACTGACCGAAGCAGAGTTTGAGAAGATTGAGAACGCCATAACCGACCCCGTTGCCCACAAGCGTGCGCGCCACGTGGTAGGTGAGGTACAGCGTACTACGAGGTGACAGGTCTGCAACTTGACACCATGGCTGAAGAAGCATGGAAGGTGCCCGGCGTACTCGGCAGCCGTATGACAGGTGGAGGATTTGGCGGATGCACCGTTTCGCTGGTTAAAGATGAAGCTATCGAACTCTTCAAGAAGCAAGTAGGCGAGAACTACGAGCGCATTACAGGTATCAAGCCGGAGTTCTATGTAGCAGAGATTTCAGACGGAGCAAGAAGATTGGAATAATATGGTTAACGAGCAATCATTCAACACAATTATTCCCGTTGTACAAGGCGGCAAGAAACGCCAGTTGCGCGTGGGATTATACACACTCAGAAGTTCGTCGGGGTTGGTGGCGCAAGTCACCAACTACGGCGCCAAACTCGTTTCACTGATTGTACCTAACAACCAAGGCGTGAAAGCCGATGTAGTGCTTGGTTTCAATACCTTGGACGAGTGGCGCACCAAGGAAACATACTTCAACGCCGTGATCGGTCGTGTAGCCAATCGCATTAAAAACGGCAAGTTTACTCTGGACGGCAAGGAATATCAGCTGCCCGTCAACAACGGCACGAACAGTCTGCATGGCGGCGTGTCGGGCTTCAACGAAAAGGTGTGGGAAGTGGTAGGACAAACAGCGTACTCTGTGACCTTGCATTACCGCGCAATGGACGGCGAGGAAGGTTATCCGGGTAATATGGATGTGACGGTCACCTACGCAGTAACACGTGACAATGCGTTGCGCATAACCTACGAAGCCACAACCGACGCACCGACCTTGTGCGGGTTCACCAATCATGCCTATTTCAATCTGGCAGGTGAAGGCAGCGGACGAGTAGATGACCACATACTACAGGTGCTCGCTGACGAATATACGCCGTTTGACAACACCGCTTGCCCGACAGGCGAAGTTCTGCCCGTAGCAGGCACTCCGATGGACTTTCGCGAGCCTGTGCGTGTCGGCGACCGCATTGGCGACCCGTTCTTTGCGCCCGGAAGAGGTATCGACAATAACTTCATCACACGCCCTGCTACGGAAAAAGAGCGCGCACAGAACAAGAAAGACCCGGCACTCAGGAAGGTTGCATCAGTCAGTGCAGACGGACGCACAATGGAAGTGCATACTACTGCTCCCGCACTGCAAGTATATACCGGTAACTATGTTGAGCAGAACATAGGCAAAAGCGGCAAGTTGTACGACGTTCAACACGCAATCTGCCTCGAGGCTCAGAACTGCCCCGATGCCATCAACCA
>ONHW01000035.1 GCA_900317745.1 uncultured Bacteroidales bacterium
ACGAAGGTGGAGGGAGCGGATCTGATCTACAAGAAAGGTCTGCCGGATGAGGAGCAGAGGCATATAGCAATTGACGGATTCTTCCTGGCTATCGGTCACCTGCCTAACACCAAGTTGTTTGCCGATTATCTGGACTTGGATGCCGAGGGGTATATCAAGGTGAAAGGCGACACCCCGTGCACCAATGTTCCTGGTGTATTTGCCGCAGGTGATTGCGCCGACCCGCATTACCGTCAGGCCATAGTAGCTGCCGGCTCAGGATGCAAAGCCGCCATCGAAGCCGACAAGTACTTGAAGGGGATGTGATAACCCGTTTGGGAGTTAAGAATAGAAAGGTGCTCGGAAACCATCCAAGCACCTTATTTTTGTAATGCGTTAACGAGCATGCCGCAGGCGGCGAGGATATCTTCGCCGCGTGAGCGGCGGATGGTACAGGTTACGCCATGAGCGGACAGGTAGTCGCGGAAAGCGACCATCCGTTGCTCGTCGCTGGCAGGGAATAAAGGCTGCGATTGGTAGGATGTTTGAGCCCTTTGGGCTTGTTTGAGGGTTTGAAGGTTTGAGTCCTTTGGGCTTGCTTGAGTGTCAGAGGTCTGATGAAAACGAATAAGATTGACGCGGCAGGGGAGACCGCTCACGAGGCGGATAAGTTGCTTGGCGTGAGCTATGTCGTCGTTCACTCCTGCCCAGCAGATATACTCGAACGAGAGCCGGCGCTGTTTGCTCCAATCGTATTGACGCACGAGATCCAGTACATGGCTGATGGGCGTGAGATGTTCGGCAGGCATGATGGCTGCACGCTCTTCCGGATTGGGATTATGCAGCGAGATAGCGAGGTGACAATCCGTCTCTTCCAGAAAGCGCTGCAACGAATTCTTCTGTTCTCCCTTCCCTTCAGGAGAGGGTAGGGGTGAGGCTTTTAGTATGCCTACCGTTGAAACGGTAATGCGTTTCGGACTCCAGGCTAATCCCCAATCGGAGGTAAGGACGTTGAGCGCACGCAGGACATGGTCGATGTTATCCATCGGCTCACCTTCGCCCATCAGAACCAAGTTGGTTAAGTCCGGGAAATGCAGAATCTGCGCCAGTATGGCGTTGGCTGTCAGGTTGCCGTGGAATCCGAGCGTGCCGGTCATGCAGAACTTGCAACCCATTTTGCAGCCTGCCTGCGTGCTCACGCATAGCGTCACGCGGTCATCTTCGGGCAAGTACACGCATTCTATATAGTTGAGTGTTGAGTGTTGAGCGTTGAGTGTTGAGCGTTGAGCGTTGAGCGTTTTTTTCTCACTACCGTTCGAACGATTATCAGGCATTTCTGCCTGAATGGGAAACAGGTACTTGCGTGTGCCGTCCTTAGAAACAGCTTCGGCTGTGGGCTCTGTGCGACCTATGACGTATCGCTCCTGCAAGGCCTGGCGCGCTTTGAGGGAGATATTGGTCATCTGCTCAAACGAAGTCACCCGCTTGCGGTATATCCACTCACAGAGTTGCTTGCCAACGAAGCGGGGTAATCCCGCCTCGATGACAATAGTTTGCAGTTCTGCTAATGTTTTACCTAATAAGGGTTCCATTGGTTTGAGTGCCTTCGGCTGTTTGATCGCTTCGCTGTTTGACAGTCTTCGGCTGTTTGGAGGTTATTGCTTGTTGAGCGGCAGAATCATTGCTGTGAGCGGCTCAACCGTTATACGCTGGTTGAGGTCGATCGATTTGCCGGAAACGATATCTGTGCCTTGCTTGCTGTAGTTCATCAGCACCTCGTGGTACTGCGCTACTGGCATCTGACGCGGCTCGCTGCTAGCATTCAGATATACGAGCACGGCTTCCTTATCCGTATAACGTACGTACGCGTACGTGTTGTCGCGGCTGAGGAAATGCATGAGTTTGCCCTCGTGGATAGTCTTGTTCGTACGGCGCCAGTTCAGCAACTTGGCGTAATAGGCGTAGAGATCCTCCTGCTCTTTGGTCAACCCGTTAGGCGTTCCGTCGAACCAAGGATGGTTGACGCGCAGAGCACCGTGATTGTTTATGTCCTCCGGATTGAGAGAAACCAATCCGTACTCCTCGCCGTAGGTCAGTTGCGGTATACCGCGCATGGTAGCCAATAAGGCTACAATGAGTTTGTTGCGCTCAAAACTCTTGTCAAGCAACATATCGCGTACACGTGGCGTGTCGTGGTTGCTGTCGAAGATAAGCAGATTGTCGGGGTGGGCGTATAGGAAATCTTCCGCTACTACCTCGTAGCACTTCAGCAGTCCGTTGCCCCAACCTTCGCCGTTGTTACTAAGTGCGGCGCACATAGCCTCCTGCAACGGGAAGTCCATCACACAGGGCAGGTTGGAGTTGTAGCCATCCGGGTTACGTGCATCGGCTTGCCAGTATGCCACCTGCGAGGTGGGACGTGTCCAGCACTCGCCTACGATATTGATACCAGGATACTCGTTGCGTACGGCTTTGGTCCACTCGGAGATAGGCACTTTCTCGTTGTACGGATAGGTATCCACGCGCAATCCATCAATATCCATAGCCTCAATCCACCAGATTGCCCATTGCTGGAAGTATTTGAGCACGTCGGGGTTGTCGAGGTTCATGTCTGGCATCGAGGTGTCGAACCAACCGCTGTTCATACCCAGGAAATCAGCCTCCGAGGCGTGTGGGTCGGCTGCGGTCGAGAATTGCCAGTTCGAACGCGTGAATGTCGGGTACTGGTGAATCCAGTCGTGGTAAGGCAGATCGTTCATCCACCAGTGTGCCGAGCCACAATGGTTAGGCACAATATCCATAATGACTTTCAAACCTTTGTTATGGGCTGTGTTGACGAATGTGCGGTACAGTTCGTTGCTACCGTAGCGCGGGTCGATATGATAGTAGTCGGCGCAGGCGTAGCCGTGGTAGGATTGTACGGGCTCGTTGTCCAGCAACAGAGGCGTGCTCCAAACGGCTGTGGCACCCAGTGCCTTGATGGCGTCCAGGTGGTCGATTATACCCTTGAGGTCTCCGCCATGGCGGCCGAACCACTCGTTGGGAGCGGCTTTCTCAACGGTATTGTCGGTATTGTCGTTGGTGGGGTCGCCGTTGGCAAAACGGTCAGGCATGATCAGGTAGATCACGTCCTCGGGACCGTAACTGGTGTTTGCCCGCGGCTCGGGGCGACGGTCGCTGATCACGTAGTCGATGTGCGTTGATTTCTTTTCCTTTGTCAGGGTTATGCGATAGGTGCCCGACTGGTTGACGTCCATGTCCACAAACAGGTAGTTGGGTGACTCGGCGTTGTGCTGGCGTTTGACGGTCAGACCGAGGCATTGCCCCTTCATGGGTTTGCCGTTGATAAGTTGTTGGATGGTGACGGTAGCGTCTGCCAGATCTTCGCCTTGCAGCATGAGGGTGAGGGGCAACTTCATGTTCGTGAACCAGCTCAACGGTTCGGCGCGTTCAATACGCGGCTTGGCTTGCAACAGCATACTCATGAGCAGGCAAATCGCCACACTCGATAAACGAAAGATGTGTTTCATAACAGTATTATTTTTTTTATATTTTTGGCTTTCTTCAGATTGCTTGGCTCTTCTGCCGGCAGCATTTACAGGGCGATTTCGTCAATCCGTATTTCCTTGAGGGTGTTGTGCTCGTCCGTTATTTGTTGGTATCGTTGCCAGAACGCCTTCATCTCGGGCGTGGCGCCGCGCAGGAATTCTTCAGAGCCCTGCCTGTCTATTCGGTCGATAACCATGCCGACAGTCATCTTGTGGGTGTCGAGTGCCGGCTGGTAGGTCCGGTCTTCTTCCTGCTCGATATACACGGTTCGCAGCAGCCCGACATCTTCCAAACGATTCAGCAGATTGGTGACCAGCCGGATAGGTACGTTGTTCTCG
>ONHW01000033.1 GCA_900317745.1 uncultured Bacteroidales bacterium
GCGTATCAAGCGACTATACTTGCGCTACAAAGACCATCCGCAACTCATCGACAACCCCGACGAACTGCGGAAAGCCATACTACTGGCGTACAAGCAGAAACGGAAGAGGTGAAATTGTAGCACCTGCCCTTATGCAAGCATAAGCAGGCACTCCTGCATAAAAAATGCACTTTTGTGCAATTTTTCTTCGGGGAGATTTGCAAATGTGTATTTTTTTTTGTATCTTTGCAGGCGGAAGTTTTGTGAACGCCGTTGGCGGATTGACAACTCCGTTATGCGAATCAATAATTAAACCTCACAAATATGAAAAGACATCTTTCAGCACTCCTGTCGTGCCTCCTGCTGCTCGCTGTTACGGGCTGCAAAGATAAGAACACGACACCGCAATCCCTCAAAGGCAACGAGGCACGTCCGACATGGACCGCACCCGACGAGTATGACTACAGCAGTTCAATGACCGCCGTTATCCGCGTCGATCTGGCAGCACAGTACCCCACACAAGCCACAGACTTCACTATCAGCGAAGACGACCTGCTGGCTGCCTTCGCCGGCAACCAGTGTCTGGGCGTAACCGAACCCCAGGACGGACTGTTCTACCTCTTCATTGCCGGACCGGACACCGAGGAACAGACAACGGGTATAACCCTGCGGTACTGGTCGGCACATTACACCAACCTGTTCGTGGCTGAGAACGCCTTCCCCTTCGTCAACGACGAGCAGAAAGGTACGATAGCCGAGCCGTTTGTGCCGGTGCTGAAGTTAGACCGCTGACGCTGACAGAAGACAGACCGCTATGAGCACCCCACTGCATGTTATTTGTGGGGACCCCGCTGCGCTGACAGAATAAATATATTTAGATTATAAACAATGAAAACAAGAATCATTTTCGTGCTGCTGGCAGCACTGACAGCAGGGCTATGCTCCTGCAATGGTGGCAATGACCCGCAACCCAAACCGTCCACCGACTTCGACAAGATGATCGGCACCTGGACACTGAACTCCTACACCGAGAAGTGGGTGAACATCGACGCCGACAAGGTCGAGAAAGACCGCACGGTGAACCGCGGCTCGCTGACAATCAAGAAAGAGAAAGACGGCAACGACTCGTACTACACCTACACCGAGAACTTCGTGAACGAAGAAGGGACAGAGTACAGCGGACGGATAGAGATCACCAACGGGTGTATCATCCTCAGCGACCCCGAAGGGTTCATGCGCGGCGACGGAGCGAACACCTACGACTTCAACGTGACCTTCCCCGCCGAAGGCAAGATGGAGTGGACGTACAGTTCGACCAAAAGGCACATACAGAACACCGACGCACACAACGACAAACGTGACGTTAAGGGAGTGTTTACGAAGAGTTGAGCGTTGAGAGTTCTTATCTCGGCAAGCCTCGAACGATCGACTAAAGCCGTATGGAGAGTTGAGCGAAGTTGAAAGTCAATGAACTGTCAACTCTAAACTAACAAACGACGCTAAACACTAAACGCTAAACACTAAACAAATACTGAATTTAGATTTCAAATTTAACAATGAAAAAACTGATTATGCTTGCAGCTGCGTGCTGCATGTTCGCATTGAACGCCTGCGTTAACTTCAAGACCGAAGCCACGGTGGATGTCGAAGTGACACAAGGCGGCAAGCCGCTCAGCGGCATTACGGTGTACAAGTTCGTGGACAAAGGTCTGGGACTCGGTATAGCCAACTACAAATCCAACGCCACCGGTTCGGCTGTAACCAACGGCAGCGGCGTGGCACACTTCGAACTGAAGTCTCCCGACGATTTCAGCCCCAGCAGCATTGCCGGCAAAGAAGAAGGCAGTTTCTGCTTCGCTACCTTCGACAAGAATGAAGATTGTATCGCCAGCGTGCAGGTTAATGTCAAGACAGGCGACAAGAAAACCATTCAACTCGAGATTCCGGTTGAGGAATAGAAAGCCTACCCCCAGCCCCTCCCTGAAGGGAGGGGAGAGGGGTTGAGAGTTGAGGGTTGAGCGTTGAGAGGTGAGAGAACGCCTATGATTAGGCGTACGAGGGTGATTACCTCGTACGCTTGCAAATTTATAAAAATCTTATCGCAATGAAAACAGGTCACAGTTATTTCCGCATTATTGTATGTATAATTGCAGCGTTGGTATGTATCCTGCCTGAGCGGGCAACGGCATCCAACGATTTCCTGGAAGAAACCCAGAACTACAGCGTCACGCCCAAAGGCAACGGCGTAGTGCATTTCAAGATTCCTATCTGGGCGTACGGCCGTGTGAACAACTATCGTCTGGGCTACGGAACTTCGCTCTGGTATTCCGGTACGTACAACAAGACCCCGACGTCAGGCGTAACCCATTTTATGTATATCCGCAGTACGGACACGCAGAACACCTCTGACCCCAATAAGAACAGCACGGCGGAGATCAGAGTGAGCAAGGGAACCGTGAAAGTGACCAAGACATCGGACGGCGGCACGAAGCAGATAGATTCGGGTACGGACTATCAGAAAGTAGAACTCTCGGCGCAGAAATCGATGGACGGCAGTTACCAACGCGTCGTGTTCCTCGAATTTGACTGGTACGTGCCCCAAGACCTGTCGACTACGACTTTCTATGCCGGCGTAGACGGATTGATCTACAAATACGATGCGAATGATAAATCGGAATTACAGGAAATGAATATATGGTATTGTTTCCCGGATAGGTTGGACGGCGCGGATGATCTGATAGCACCTGAGTTGCAGTCTCCCTACCTGTATTTCATGAACGAAGAAGGCAGTCCGGTTCGAGAAGGCAAGGCGGCGATACCATACGTGGTATATCAGACGCCTAAGTCCTATACGACGACGTTCAACTCGCAGTCTGTGACGGTAAGCAATCGCGCCGGTTCGATCATCGTACCTACCGCCGACACTATCCAGCGCAATTTCAAGGCGACCTTTACGGTGCAGCCCAACTCGGATGTATCGACTACGGTGGAGCGTTCGACAAACGCCATCAATATCCCTGCGTATCACCGAATATATGATTTCGCAGTGAAAGAGGGCAAGGATGCGCAGGGTAGTTACACGGGCGCCAAGACGCTGAGTTGGACGATACGCAATCCGCAGGCGGAGGATCTGATGAGTACCGACTATTTTGAGATACAGCGTGCGCAGAAAGAAGACTATTCGGATGCGCAGACGATTCAATTGCTGCCCATGACTCCGGATAGCAGTACATACACCTATGTGGACGAGACGACCGTACCGGCAGGAACGGCTGTGACAGAAGACTCACTCCAACGATACTACAATATAGACTATAAAAACTATGTGCTCAAGTCTGAAGAAGGCGAACCGCTCTATTCGATGAATCTGCAATTGGTAGCGAAGACGAAGACTCAACCGGCGCAGCCTATTTACTACCGCGTACGTCGTGCTTCCGCCTCGGCATGGGACTGGGATCATCCTTTCGCCCAGCAGACGACATTGCAGCAGCACAGCTATCTTGCGCCGTTGGCACTCACGCAGCCGAACTACACGCTTGACCCTGATTTTGAGAACAACCGTAAGGTACATTTCAATATCAAAATTGACAATGCTCAGATAACCGATGCGCCTATTGTACCCGCAGACTGCGAGCTTACTCCTGAGTTCGTGGAGAATAAGATGCCGATCGATTCGATTACGCTCAATGTAAATGTTACACCGGCATTCCATGAGGCAGTTAGCTACATCAAGTTCCAAGTCGGCGACCGACACGAAGTTAATGTGTGGGGTGAAGGCATGCAAACCATCAAGCTGCCGTACTGTAGTTCCGGGTCCTTACGGATTGATATAAAAGGTAGATGGTACAATACCTATTTGTTTAACGGATGCGGCAATGATTTTGTCTTGGAAATTATCAGACTGACTGAGCAGAAGATGGTTGAGATGGACGGCGGTCTATATACGTTCATCCTTGATAGCCGAGATCGTTATAGTGGCGCATGGGTGTATGAGGGACATGCGGAATTTACCCCCAACCAAGGAACGAAAGTGATACCTGCCGTCGTAACCGATCGCTGGAACGAGGTGAAGGATACGGTGAAACAGATGATGTTCGAGAAACTGACGGAGAAGTACCGCACGACGGCCTACGGCCGCTGTACATGGGACCGCGGCGCGAAACTGGTGCTTACGCGCACATCCGTAGAGTCGGGAAGCGAGATAGAGTTCATCGTTCCGCAAGACAGCATTCGCCGCAACGAGGACGGCAGTTGGACAGCGCACTTCACGGATATAGCGAACATGGCTTGTACGCACTATACCTACACGGCGCAGATAGACCCGTCGGACGCCGAGTTGCGCTTCCAGAACCCGAATTTCACGGCGCCGGTAGCCATCAACGGACCGTCGCTTTATTTCGATGAGGCAGCGACGATCACTTCCTTTACCGCTTCGCAGGGACTGACGGACGGAGAGAACAAACGCGGCGTGCAGTTGCGTTGGACGGCTTCCGCGCCTTCTGTGGATGAGTTTATATTGCTTCGTATCCCGCAAGGCAGCAGCAGTACGCCGGATACGATTTATCGAGGCGCAGAGGTTACATGGTTTGACCAAACCGCCGTGCCGGGTCAACACTATGAGTATACCATCGTAGCGCGCTATGAGTGCAACGGCCAGCGCACTGACAACAATGCTACGGCGATAGGATGGCGTACCGAGTTCGGCGAGATACGCGGTGTAGTCACGCAGACCGACAACTCGGGCATGTCGGGCGTGACGGTCAGCCTGAGCGGCAACGGTCTCACGCGCAGCATGGTCACGGACGCCAGCGGTGCGTTCGTCTTTGACAGCCTGCCGTATGATGTGACTACCGGAGCGATCTATACGATAACGCCTACCTCGCAGTACGGTATATTCAGCTATAACAACACCTCTTCGGGCGTAGCATCCGTGGCGCTGGACAGCAAGAACTGTATCGCGAGCGGCGTGAACTTCGTCAATACCAGTTGTGTCCGCCTCACGGGACGCGTGCTCTATGACATGAGTACGATACCGGTAGCCGATGCGTATTTCCTGCTGAACGGCGATACGATCCGCCGCAACGGAAAGGTCTATCTCACCGGCATAGACGGTTCGTTCGAACTGACGGTACCGAAATCGATGCCTTGCCGTCTGCAGGTAGCGAAAGCCGGACATACGTTCAAGAACGACGGATGGCTCTTCGTGACGGAGGGCGATACGAC
>ONHW01000031.1 GCA_900317745.1 uncultured Bacteroidales bacterium
GCCGGCGGCTACGGCGGTCACTACGCCGTTAGCTACAGTTGCTACGGTTGGGTCGCTCGACGTCCATGTCACGGTCTTGTCCGTTGCGTCTTCGGGGGCGACGGTAGCGGTCAGCGTCAGCGTCTCGCCGCCCACGGTCATCGAGGCTGCGGTCTGCGAGAGGGTGATGCCCGTGACGTTGACGGTGGTGGGATTCTCATAGCCATACACCTCAATCTTTTTTATACCTTTAGACGTGTATTCCAGAATGGGTGTGCCATTTACTTTCGGTGTCTTATCCTCTTCTGTGGTTTCTACTACAAAGGGAGCTTCGCTGTCTGTAGCAGTACGGTTTTGGTCGTCGTAGAATACGCATTTGGTGATGGTGTATCCTTCGGCAGCTTTGACGGTGGCCGACCAACCGTATCCCCACCAGCCCCAGTTAGCTAAGTATGCTGAGGATCCATATGCAGTATAACTGAATGAAACGGTTGCCACGTTCGCCGTACTGTAGTTTGCCTGTTCTTTGCCAGTTGCCGTAATTGTGGTCAGCAGCGTTTCCGTCTGTGCCACTGCGCCCGTAGCTGCCATCAGCAGCAGGGCGAGAATGGAAAATAGTTTAATTTTCTTCATTGTTTTGTTGTTTTGAAATTGTTAATTATTTGGTTATTATATATAAACCCTAGAAATTTTTAGACATATGGACATAGACATAAAAAAGCGTGCGCTTTCGCTGCTTCCATTTGATTGTTTGAGGTTCTCGACTACCTTCATGCTTGAACATCTAATGATTAGTTGAAAGTGTCGAGTTTCCAAACAATCAAGTTTTGGCTTTTTACGCTATATTGCTATATGTCTTGCGTATTGACTACGCGGGATTGTCTGTTGTTTTATGCCATAGGCGGTAATATTATCTTGTTATTTATTTGTTTCCTGCACTATCTGCATCATTTCGGCAGGAGTAACTACTATAGGAGACTTAGGGAAATGCTTGGTATTGCCGGTTACGACATAGCCATCCTCTTTGGACAGGGCGACCTCATAAAAGACACGATCGTCTATGTCTGGAAAGGTTTCGCCACTTTCTGTCGGATCAAGGAACAAACCTGTTTTCACCAACTCAATCAAGTCATGTATGCTATCTTCGCCGAAATCAAACTTGCTGCGGTGCAGAACTTCTTTATATTCGCGAATAATATCTTCATTATAGAGCAACACAATACGTCCGTCCAAAACGTAGTCCAACAGCAACACCGTTGGAGAATCCGCGCGTTTGGACATCAATGCAGACACCAGCACGTTTGTGTCAAAAACAGCATAGAAAGTTCTCATTGTGCCGCTGTTTTTCTTACCTGCCGTGCTTGCCGGATTTCATCATTGATGTCCTCGAGCGTCATTTCGGAATTACCGTTTAACTCACTTATACGCCTCATTGAAGCGATAGCCGCACGTGCATTGCGCCGGACGGTCTGCTGTGACGTATTGTACTCAATCAACAACGCTTCCACTTGCCTTTGCAACCAGGCCGTCATATCCGTTTCATTCGCAAACGACCGCCTTGTACGCTGCACGAGTTCATCGTTTAATGTAAGATTGAACATACACATAGTTTTATCCTCCTTGTTGTTAATCTTTGCAACTTTCAGATGCAAAGTTACTACTTTTTTTTGAAATATGCAAGGAATTATCTTCTTTTTAGAGTATTTTGGGTGATAATTCTATCATTTTACAAGTGATAATTCCATATTTATTCTAATTGTTGGAAAATAGTTGGAAAAACTATATATCATTTTTTTGAAAAAAAATTGCCCAAAAATTTGCATATATCTATAATTTTTAGTGCCTTTGCATAATTTTTCCAAGAGAGGAAAATCGTGTAAAAAACGGGTAAAGCCCGCGTGAACGAAAACAATTTTTTGAAATATTAACCCGCTGAACAGGCAGGAAAAACATTACCTAAAAGCGTTTGAAAGAACCGGTGCCCTCGAATCCCTCAGATACTTATTTTGCCAAGTAACTGAGCAATAATACTGCGAGTATGGCTAAGATTATTGTCAAAACATTTGTTTTCTCCGATGGGTCTGGTTTGATCAATGACGGCTGTTTTGCTATGCCATTCTTGCGTGCATAGAAATAATTGATACTATCTTTAACCTTGTTAATGGGGAATGCAGACAAGTCTATTTGATATATTGAATTTTCAATCTCTTTCTCAGTTATATCGGTATCCGCTAATTCCGCAAAATCTACCATGTTGTCAGGAATTTTAGTCCCTTTTTTAAAGAATGTGATTAAATATCCATCCATTTGTGCCCGCTTGATTTGCTCCAATGAGATATCTATCTTCCTAAAATCCATTTTGAGATTCAGCCGTTCGGTATTTGCAACATATCCACGAATCCCTTTTTCATCTATGACCAAGTAACTTCGTAATAGTTTACAACTATTTACAAATGCAAGGATAAATAATACAGAAATGCCACCAAAAAATATCAAAATAACAAGCAATATTCCGATTGGGGGCGTGCTAATAAATGTTTTGTATAATATTATACCAAACATCGAAATAATGGCAAGGCAAATTATCGGTATAAAATAGTTTTTGGGTTGCTTGACCGCTTCAAACCGCACTCCTTCTGCGTCAAATGTACCCGGGTCATAGTTAGAATAAATCGCTTTACGCCCTTGTTTGTGTTTTTTATTACGAGTCAGTAACCGGGGAATAATAGTCGGCAAAGCCATAATTGCCACTACGATGATGATACATATTAGGATACCCCAAAACATATTCCCTCCGGTAACCTTCCTTACCCATCTCCCCAATTTGCCGGGCTCGCCTCTGTGTTGTTTTGCGGACTGCTGAGCATGTGTTTTTTCAAAGTCTTTTGTTCGGATAACTATTACACCATAGGCAGCGCGTTCTCCATACAAGTCTATTGCTTCTTCATCATTTAAAATGGTTACTGAGGCTATTTCGGAACTTTCGGGAACATCGGATGGCTGTACACCGATTTTACCATCTACAATATACAATGGCATATGTACAAAACCGACTGTGTCCGTCCTGTCATTCCCTGTTGCCGCGACTGCCAGCGGAAGTAATAGTAATATTAGGAGAATATGTATTTTACGCATATAATAGCGATTTAATTAGCGTTTGAATATTCCAAGGTCGAATCCATCTGGGCAAATGCACAAATCGTCCAAGCAAAAACAAAAGCAATGATGATAAATATTTTTTTCATATACATATAATTTAATTATTCGTTAAAATGAGCGTTCCTTATTTCAACCCGAGGCTGTAGGAAACGCCTATTGCAGAAATAAGTCACGCCCACGTTAACACGCGAGCGTTCGCCGACTTATTCAACTGCAAAAACCAAAACTTCCTACATTCCGGGTTGCCGAATAATTGCAAACGCTTTTAATCAAAATGTTCGCGCAAGCTTGCGCGACCTCCGGTTTTACGTCATGGAGAAGGACGATTTATATTAAGCTGCCTTTAACAAATCAAGCACAGAATAGATGCGACTCATGTGCTCGAAGGTAAAGTACTGGTCGTCCAGAATCATCCATTCATTCCGTCTCTTAACAGATAAATGTTGGATGTCTGGGAACATAGACACCGGAACAATGATCTCACGCCCGTCTGTCAGTTTTGCGGAAAACTTACCACGCTGAATTGTGAAATCTAATGATTTAATACCTAATGTTACATTTGGAATCTTGCACATAATTGTTCCTCCTTATTTTTCAATATTTTTAGGCTGCGTTTTCTCTCCACGGAAAGTCTTCGAAATTTGATTATTTAGAAGCTCCCAGTGCCGATCAATCGCCGCAACTATCATGTTATTCTCTTTGGCCGTTAGCTCAGATTCTGCGATCTCTATACATTTCTCGCCGTTTTTCTCAATCCATATTTTTGCAACCGAACGTAGATGCCGACCACCTTTCTTAAAAACATGAAGATGACGACGATTGTCATTCACATCTAAAGGAATGGCCACGAATATAAATGTCTTCAAAAAAGCTAACTGTCCCATAATCTTTGCAACTTTCGGCTGCAAAGTTACTGCTTTTTTTTGAAATATGCAAGGAATTATCTTCTTTTTAGAGTATTTTGGGTGATAATTCTATCATTTTGCAAGTGATAATTCCATATTTATTCTAATTGTTGGAAAATAGTTGGAAAAACTATATATCATTTTTTTGAAAAAAATTGCCCAAAAATTTGCATATATCAATAATTCTTAGTACCTTTGCGGTTGCAAAAGGAACGTGAGCACGATAGCGTGCGCGGAACAGGATTATGGATAACGAGAAGCAACATATAGGGCAGTTGTTCGACCGGATAGCCGGGACGTACGACGGACTGAACCACGTGCTGTCGCTGAACATCGACAAACGCTGGCGTCGGCGGGCAATACGTATGCTGGCGCCGGCAGAACAGGTGCTGGACGTAGCCATCGGCACGGCGGATCTGACGATCGAGATCTTGCGGCAAGGCAAGGCGCAGCACGTAACGGGTATCGACCTGAGCCGAGGAATGATGGCTATAGGCGAGCAGAAAGTAGCCAAGCGCGGTTACGCACCACAGGTGCAGTTCGACTACGGCAGCGCGCAACAGATGCCGTACGCCGATGCCTCGTTCGACACCGTGACTTGTGCGTACGGCGTGCGGAACTTCGCGAACATGGACGAAGGACTGAGTGAGATGTACCGCGTGCTGCGCACGGGCGGCGAACTGATAGTGCTGGAGTTCTCGTACCCCACTAACCCAGTTATCCGTTGGGGCTACGACCTGTACTTTACACACATACTGCCGTTCATAGGCAATCTGTTCAGCCGCGACAAAGGTGCATACTCCTACCTCAACCGCTCGGTGAAGAACTTCCCGTACGGCGAGGCGTTCTGCCAGCACCTGCGCAAGGCAGGGTTCAGCCAAATCAAAGCTACGCCGCTGACCTTCGGCATATCAACCATCTATACGTCGATAAAATAAAGGAGCGCGAGGGCGCTCCTTTTATTTAGAATTTCAAATTTTCAATTTTCAAATCTTCAAATCTTCAAATTTTCAAATTTCAAAGGTGCACCTCGATGGCGAAGGTGCCCCAGGCACCGGGCATGAGCAATGAGCCGTAGTCGTAATAATGACGGTTGGTGATGTTCGTGCACTCGGCACTGATCTTCACACGCTCGTTCTGCCAATAGATGGATCCGTCCAGCAAGAGCACAGGCTTATACGGGGTGACTACACCTTCTGCGGAAGTGTAGTCGCCTTCACGTTTCTGCCAGCGCAGCGTCCAGGAGGCAGCCAGAACGCCGATCTTCTTTGTGTCACGCGACACCCATATACCGTGCTCCAGACCTACTACCAGTTTGTGACTCAGGTAATCCAGATAACGCGATTGCGCCTCGTGCAGGTCAAGATCCAGCCACGTGTAGGCATACGAGAGAGTTACGGAGCGTAACCACTCTCCATTTACTATTTGGTCATTTTTTATTTGGTTATTTGGGCGTTGAGGTGTTTTCTGCGGACGATAGACGGCAGTTATCTCTGTGCCGGCGCTGTTGATCAGTTGCTGATTCATGGCGTGGTACGGACGTTTGGTATCGGCGGGAACATACACCCAATCAATGATGTTCGTGCCGCGTCTGTACCATCCGTCAGCCGTCAGACTCAGTCCGCGGTAGTTGTATGTGCCGCCGAGCGAGAATGTCCACGCCTTCTCGGGTTGCAGGTCGCGGTTGCCGAGTTGGTTGCCGGCGTTGTAATAGAGGTCGGTGAACGTAGGCATACGCACCGCCCGCTGGGCGTTGATATAGACCGAACCGTTGCCTCGGTCGTTCACGTCGCCTGACAGGTACTCGTAGCCGATGTTTGCGCCACCGGTGAAGTAGGTATTTGAAGATTTGAAGATTTGAAGATTTGAAGATTGCAGCACGGTTAGTCCGCAGATGCCGAGTGAAGCGCTCAGCCGGTCGTAGTGGAAAGTCTGCTGAACGGAGTAGGAGATGTTCATCCTGTTGGCACCTTTCACGAGGTGCAGTACGTCCAGGTTCTTCAGATCGAAGCCGTCCACGTTCGGCACTTGTCCGTTCGGGTAGATCGTGTCGCCGAGGTTGGTGGAGTGGATGTTCTCGTTGCGCAGTTCGACGCCAACGGTTGTTGTGCCGAGCCATGAGGCGTATGCGGCGTGCACGGCAGCCGTGGCGTTCTGCGCGAAGTGGAAGTTACCGTACAGCCGCTGGCCGCGGTGCCACTCGTAGCGGTCGTAATTGGCGCGATAGGAAGCACGCGCCTGCAGGCTCCATGGTCCCCAGTGGTGCTTGTAGTTAGCCGAACCGAAGGCTGTTCGTGTGGCATCGAACTGATCGGTGCTGCCGCCGTAGAACAGTCCTGCACCGGCATCCTTGTACTGCGTGCCGAGCTGTACGTCCAATCCGCGCCAGCGCGTCTGCAGGTAGATGTTCGCCCATCGGCAGTCGCTGTTGGCGAGCGCCTGTGCCTCTTTTTCGGAAGGAGCGGGAGCATAGTAGCCGTCAGCACGCGAATATTCGGCAGAGGCATTGAGTTGCACCTCGCCCATCGTACCGGTGAAGGCAAACTCAGGGTGCATGAAGGCGTTCATGCCGGCAGTAAGTTTGAGCGTAGAAAGGGCGTTGAATTTTGACCCTTGTGGAATGGCTTGTAACGTGCTATCAGTCTGCGCGTTATAAGGTTCGGAAAAGTTATAAGGTCTAGGATTACCCCGATAGTCTCTCGTAACAATATTGACAGCCCCCGCAAATGCATTCGATCCTGCCGTTATTGCGCTGGCGCCCTGCAGCACCTCTATGCGTTCGACGAGCAGTGTGGACAGCGGCAGGTGCAGCGAGTAGTGGCCTGTCTGGGCATCGTTGACCGGCACGCCGTTGAGCAGCACGAGCACCTGATCGAAGGTGCCACCGCGCATCGACAGATCAACCTGGGCGTTGTTCGCGCCGCGGCGGCGTATATCCAGACCGGGCAGGTACTGCAGCACGTCGGCTACGGTACTTACGGGCAGAGCGGCGATCTCCTCGCGGGAGATAGTGGAAACAATGCGGTACGCGTCGGATTGAAGTTCAGCCTTATTGGCAACCACCAGCACTTCCTGAACACTAAATTGCCGGTGGGCGGAGGATTCGTCGGGCTCTTCGAGAGCAAAAGCCTCCGGAGTAATCAGCGTGGCAATCACGAGCAACGCCGCCTTGCCTGCCTTGAGCAGCTCCAGGTTGGCTACCGCCGCCTTGACACGGCCGATAGTCACCTCGCGATGCATCGAGCAGAAAGCAGCATATCCCTTGCGGGACAAACGCCGGAAGCGCAAACGCTGACAAACAAATGAATAACTCTTGAACATAAAATATACCGCCTGAAGCGGTTCATGGTGCAAAGATACAAAAAAAAATCGTGATATGCAAATTTTATGAAAAAAGTTTGCCAAAAATTTGCATATATATAAAAAATGTATTATCTTTGTAGTCACACATCATAAATTATCAGCCATGAGTAGTATCGATATCCGACATCCGTTGATTGTATGCAAAGCGTCGGCAGGCACCGGCAAGACGTTCACGCTGGCCGCGTATTATATAGCTATGCTGTTTAGCGGCGAGAGTTACCGCAACATTCTGGCGGTCACGTTCACCAAAGCGGCGACGACCGAGATGAAAGAGCGTATCCTCACCTACCTGCTGGGTATAGCCGACGGAGGTGAGCAGGATTTTCTGCGTAAGGTGCGCGAATACATGTTGCGCGACAGCGAGGTGTCCGACCAGGTGCTTCGCAGCCGTGCCGCAGCCAATCTGCATGCTATACTGCAGGACTACGACAACTTCAGCGTGACAACTATCGACTCGTTTCTGCAGCAACTGATCAGCGGGCTGGCGGTGGCTATCAACCGTACGGCGGATTTTGCTATCAGTCTGGATGTTGATCAGGTGATAGCCTCCGCCGTGGATACCATGCTTACCAGCGAACTGACGGACGAGAGCAAACGTACTGTGTTTGAGTACGTTGAGCAATGCATAGGCGACAGCGAGAGTTGGGATATACGCAAGAGCCTGATCAGGATAGCCACGCAGTTGTACAAGGAGAGTGTGCAGGTGTACAGTACCCGTTTGTCGGCAGATGTTCGTCTGGATCTTGACGCCAAGCGTATAGCCGACTACCGCAGCGCGCTGTACCGTCAGCGCAATGCTGCCTTGGCGAAGTTCATGCAAATTACACAACGGGCGAAAAGCGACTATGAGGCGGGTGTAGCCTATACCAAAGGACGCAACGCCAAGACGCTGATTGACAATATGTGCAAGTGCGCTGCCGATCCGCAATCGGTCAAAAGCAGCGAACTGTTCCGCGGAGCGAGTGAAAAAGGTCTGGCAGAGGTGCTTGCTGATCCGTCACTTGCAGAGTTGCAGCGCGCCTGCGACGATATGCGCCATACATGGTGGCAGACCACCTGCTCGATGACTTACCTCAACGATATGCGTCTCATGCGCGCCCTGGAGGAGAGCATTCAGCGGCAGTTGCAACGCACGAACACCGCTCTGCTGGCGGATACAGCCGTCACGCTTGCCGAAGCATTGCAGCCCGGTGATGCGGATTTTATCCTCGAGAAGGCGGGTATACGCTACCGGCATATCATGATTGACGAGTTTCAGGACACCAGTTTGCTGCAGTGGAACGTGTTCCTGCACCTGATCAAAGAGGTGGTGGCGGTGCCCGGGCAGACAGTGCTGATAGTGGGTGACGCCAAGCAGAGTATCTACCGCTTCCGCAACGGCAACTGGCAGATCATGGAGCGGCTGGGCAAGAGCGAACTGTGCGAGGTGTTTAATCCTGACGTCGAGCCGTTGGTTCGCAACCAGCGCAGCCGCGAGAGGGTGGTGCGTTTCAACCTCGGCGTTATGCAGCATGTGGTTAAGCAGGACAACCTGCAAATGCCCGTGTCCGACACCGACCGCCGGCCGGTAGGACCGACTCTGTACGACGAGCACCAAGCCGAACGGCCGCTCAGCGAGTTCTACCGCACCGACAAACATCAGGACGGATACGTCCGCTGCCGGTTCTATCCCTATTTCGACAAGAATACAAAATCGCCGGGCATAGAATCGTTGTACAAGGAGCTGCAGCAGCAGGCGTTGTGGAGCGATGTGTGCAGCACGATAGAGCAACTGTTGGCAGCCGGCGAACGTCCGCAGGATATTCTGGTGCTCGGGCGGTACAATAGCGAGATTCAGAAGTGGGCAGCGTTCTGCCGCGAGCAGGGCGATACGTATCCGCTGCTCAACCGGACGCAGATGGTGTCGCGCGACTCGTTCAAACTGGAGTCCTGCATAACCGTGCAACTGCTCATTACCGCTCTGCGGTACATGCATACAGGCAGCAGTGCCGCTGCGGCTTACCTGCGGCTGTATCTGGGCGAGGATATAACCGAACGGATCAAAGCCGTTGACAGCCGCTCGCCGCTGTACGACCGTCTGCAACACCTGCTGCAGGTGATTGGTTGTGCGGACGGTATTTATCAGGGCGAGGATGTGGCGTATGTCAACAGCCTGCTGGACGAGGTGCAGAACTTCATTGCCACCAACGGCAGCGATGTGCAGGCGTTACTGCAGTATTGGGACGACAAGATGAGCACGTTTGCAATCGCAGGCAGCAGCAGCGAGGCTATACAACTGATGACAGTGCACAACTCCAAGGGCTTGGAGGGCAAGACAGTCATCCTGCTCAACGCTGCTTGGGAGACGGAGAAAGACCACAAAGAAGCTGTGCTGTGGACTCCCGCTATTCCTATAGCGGACTGCAGCCTACCTTATATACCCGTCAGGCAAGAAGCCAACCTGCAGCGGACAGGCGAGCATTCGGCATTCAACATTGCTTACACGCGCGAACACGAGGCGCAGCGTGTGGACAACTACAACCTGCTGTACGTGGCACTGACACGTGCTGCCGACAACCTGCTTGTTTATGCGTTGCCGAATGCCAAATCGCACCTTGACGGCTATCCGACGGTAGCCGCTTCGCTGCTGGACTATTGCGGTCTGCGTGACAGACTGAAGACGTTTGCCGAGAGCGAAGACACCTGTCTGGAGTACACTGTGGGCGAGGCGCCGTATATCCATCAGCCTGACGAGCACAAGTCCGGCAGTCCGTTCAGCTATGCGGGTGCCGAACCTGTGGCAACGGTTATCTGCAGCGATGGCGAACAGATCACGTTCCGGCAGTCGCAGGAGTCTGCACAATATACGCAGGACGGCGATAGTGCCGAGGAACTGACGGCACAGACGGATTTCGGACTGCTATGCCACGATATCTTCGCCCATATAGGCTCGTACAGCGAGGTGGAGCAGGTGCTGGACAACTACAGGCAACAGGGCTTGATAGAGGACAACGATCAGTACAACCGTATAGCCGAACTCATCCGCGAGGCGTTCACCTCCTCTCTGATGCAGCAGTGGTTCGACGGGACATGGCAACTCAAGCGCGAGGAGGCTATCCTCACGCCTACGGCGGTCATTCGTCCCGACCGCGTGATGATCAAGGGCAGCAAGGCGGTGGTGTTGGACTACAAGTTCACCACGCAGCAGCGGCCCGGACACATCCTGCAGGTGCGCGACTACGTGTCGGCATTGCGCAGGATGAACTACACGGATGTCGAGGGCTGGCTATGGTATGCATTCGGTAACAAACTGGTGAAAGTTGAAAGTTGAAAATTGAAAGGGAACGTTGAAAATTGAAAGGGTAAAGGATATGACAACATTCATACATAACGTGGCAGACGAGCTCCTCCGCCGGTTCGGCTGGGAGGGACTGAAACACGTAACGCTGGTGTTTCCGATGCACCGTGCGGGAGTAGTGATGCGCAGCGAGTTGCAGCGCCGCATGGCGGCCGAGCACGCGTCAGCAGTGTGGGCACCGCAGATAATGGCTCTGGGCGACCTGTTTGACAGCCTCTGCCCGCTGGGTAAGGAGGACGAACTGTTCACCGTATGCCGCCTGCACCGCATATACAGCGAGTGTCTGGAGGGCGAACCGATGGATATCGACCGGTTCTACGGCTGGGGACGACAACTGCTGTCCGACTTTACGAATATCGACCAGGGAATAAGCGAGGCGGAGATTGACTCGTTCTTCCGCAACTCGCTCGCGCTGTCCGACCTCGACAGGTACAAACTCGACGAAGAGGTGCGCCACAGGCTGGTTGACTTGCTGTACAAAGGCGATGCGCGCCGGCAGGAGGCTATAGCCGAATCGGTGCAGGCACATTTTGCGGCGCTGTGGCACGCCTTGCCGGCTATCTATCACCGTCTGCGCGACGAACTGCAACAGGCAGGCAAGGGCTACGACGGTCAACGTATGCGGTACGTGATCAGCCATTGGCAGCAACTCAGTCCGCGCGCTGAGAGCAGGATGTACTGTTTCATTGGTTTCAACTACCTGCTGCCCGTTGAACGCCAACTGATGCAACTGCTCAAGGACGAGGAGCGTGCGCTGTTCTTCTGGGATTATGTCGAGGATTTTCGCACCAACACCAAGGCGTTTGCATTCATCCGCCAGAACATCCTGTTGTTGCCCAACGCCCTGCCTGCCGCCACGTGGGGACAGCCGCGGAAGATAAAGACGATCACCGCCACCTCCGTGCACTCCGAGGCGGAGTATGCCGGACAATGGCTGCAGCAGACCTACCGCCAACACGGCGAACAGACTGCTGTTGTCATCTGCGATGAGTCGCAACTCGAGCCGGTGATCTACAGCCTGCCTGCTATCCGTCTGGACGGCAGCGATACGCCGGAGCAGGTGAACATCACCAAGGGCTACCCGCTCAGGCATGCGCCTGTATATGTGGCGGTTATAAAGGCACTTGACAAGTCGTTCCGCAACCACCCGGGCGATTGTATATCGGCGTTGCAGGAGGTGGTAAAGGCTGTTGACGGGTTGTCAAAACAGTCGTTGCAGCTCAAGCAGGACACCTGGCAGTGGCACATGGAGCGCGAGTCGCTTTACCAGACGCGGCGCGCACTACTGCAGTTCATCACTATCCTGCGCGACCAAACGGTACAGACACTTGCCGGGCAGCCCGACCTGCTGCGCAGGCTGATAATGAGGCACATGGAGCAGATCACGCTGCCGTTCCACGGCGAGCCGATAACCGATCTGCAGGTGATGGGTGTACTCGAGACGCGAACACTGGACTTCAACCACCTGCTGCTGCTCAATGTGGAGGAAGGGGTTATACCCGCCCATCAACCCGACAAATCGTTCCTGCCATACTACCTGCGCAAGGCGTACGGACTGCAGACGCATGACGAGCGCGCGTCGGTGTATGCCTACAACTTCTTCCGCCTGCTGCAGCGCGCTGAGGATGTGACCATAGTGTTCAGTCAGTCGCAGACGTCGATGACCAAAAAGTCCATGTCACGGTTCGTGATGCAGATGCTTGTCTGCCCCGAGGAGTTTGAAGTCAGCAAGTTCACCCTCACCGAGAGCAACACCTTGCAGCCCGCCAAGACGATAGAGGTGCCGGAGGGTACAGATTGGGTGAGCGCCAGACATCAAACATCAGACATCAAACATCAAACATCAAACATCAAACATCAAACATCAGACATCAAACATCAAACATCAAACATCAAACATCAAACCTCAAACATCAAACATCAAACATTATGCCTCTCCCCATCGGCTATCGGCACGTTCTATACCTGCAAACGCAAGTTCTACCTGAGTTATATTCTCGGTTTGGACGAGGAGGATGAGCAGGAGGTGATCTTCAGCAACCGCACCTTGGGATTGTTCGTTCACGAGGCGGTGCATTACCTGTACGAGCATCACTGCCACTGCGATGGCAAGAGCGCTGTGAAGATCAGCCCGAACCAAGTGGAGCAACTCAATACGCCCGAGAAACGCTTTGAGGCACTGGAGCATGCTTACCGGCGGCTGAACGATACGTACAAGGCGGACCACGAAGGTGCCGCGGATATCTATTTCATGGATCAGCATGCAATGGAGAACCGCGTGATTGACAAGTATATAGAGCGCGTACTTGACCGCGACCGTTACGATGCCGAGCACTGCGGACTGACTATCCTCATGCTCGAGCAACCCATCTACACAACAATTTCCCTTCCCTTCAGGGAGGGGATAGGGGTAGGCTTTCACCCCCTTCCCTTCAGGGAGGGGTCGGGGGTAGGCTCCTCTGATCGGCAGGAGGCTGACTTGGATATTTCCGTTGGCGGAATAGTCGATCGTATGGACAAGATTGGAGGACTCAACGGCCTGCCGGAGGTGACGCGTATCGTGGATTACAAGTGCGGCAAGTTCGTTCCGGCAAAGATGTCCGCCCACTCCGAAGACCTCTGCACACCCGGAAAGAAAGATACTGATTATGTGCGCCAAACCATGTTGTACAGTTTTGTGGCATACGACCAACGCCTGTCGCTTTTCAACGAGAAAGAACAGCCTGACGGCTTTCAGCCGCACCTGTACTTCACCTCGCAGGACCTGATGAGCGCGGACACCCAAACCCGCGTCAAGCTTGACGGTAATGATATGACCTGCAACGAAAATACGAACGGCGACTACCGGTCGTTGATTGAGCGCATGCTGACGGATATAGTATCCGAGCGCGAGTTCGTGCAGTGTCAGGAATGTTCGTCCTACTGCCCGTTCCTGAACCTCTGCGGCCGTCAGGCGCAGGAATACTAAACTCCGCCTGACTTGTTGTTTTGCTCCGCCTGACTTGTTGTTTCGCTCAGTCTGACTTGTTGTTTTGCTCAGTCTGACGTATTGTTCTTACCGGCCGGCTCGTTACTCCGGCCGATTGTTTTTGTACTTAAATATAGCAAACACAATTATTTGTGAAAATAATTAACACCATGTTACAATCTTTAATCCGCATCAACGCCACGCCCTCCGCCATAATGATTCTTCTTTTGTGCCGACTGCCAGTCGGCATGCTTCTTTCTTCTTTTCCCCGACATCCGAAATTCACCACTCTCCCGTCCGAGAGATGAGCAAGAGAAGACCGAGACAAAAAAATGACGATTTTTCGTGACAAAAACGAAAAAAAATGACACATTTGAATACATTTCATGCCAAAATGTCAAAAAAATGTAGTATCTTTGCACCGTTTTGTATAAATTGCGAGTATAATGCTTACGCACTGCACATACGGCGCTCATAGCCAACGAATTACCTCTGCTGCCATACGGGGGAGATATTCACATACCTCGCCTCCGCAGTCATATTGTAAGCACCCCACAGACCAACGCAACGCTATCACAGGCGGTGCCCGTAATTCACGGGTGCCGCTTGCGTGTATATAATTGTTAATTTTTGATTACTATACATAAACCACATAATGAAGAAAATCTACACTCAGCCACGCATTGAGACCGTGGCAAGCACCCCGCATCAGATGCTCTGCGCCAGCGGAGGTATCCAAGCGCAAATCTCCGGTTACAGCACAAAAACAAGCGGCGGATTCAGTCAGTCAGTACCCGTCATCATCGGGGTAATCTGTTCATCGCTGCTGATGCTCGGTACGGCCTGTTCTACCAATAACCCCGATCAGCCCAAGCAGCAGGCGGAGCTCAAACCCCGCACGCTGGTGGTGACGGAAGTCGAAAGTCAAAAGTCGAAAGTAGAAAGACGTCTCCCGCAGGCGACGATTACGGAGAACGGGAATGTGCTCGATGCCCTATGGAACGAAGGCGATGCGGTGTTCTACCGCAATCTGAGTTATAGCTATGACTATTATGATGACGATGAAGGAAAACCCCTCTCCGGCACGCTCAATGCGGACAAAGATGGTAGCGTTGCTTCCTTCTCCGGCGAACGGGTCTGGTGTGCGGAGGATGACCAATTGGCGCTTATCTATCCTGCGCCTGATCCGGCGGACTTCACCTTCCACGATAACCCCTTGACGGCGGAATACATCATCTCCGTAGCCGGACAGGACGGAACGTTAGCAACTTTGGCGAAGGATTTCCACCATATATACGGTATTGCGAGCGTGGTATCCGTCACGGAGACCACCGCCAATGCGGAGTTAGCGCAGATGAAGAGCCTGCTTACGGTCTGCAAGTTCTCCTTTGAGGACAAAGACCACCCGGGCACGCTGCTCCCGATTGGTACGCTTACCATCAGCGCAGGTGGCGAGGGACTCTACACTGGCACTTATCCCCAACAGGGCACGGTGTCCATCGCGCAGAATGTACCGACATGGAATGTTTCTGTAGAGCCGGAGTGGAAAACCACCGGCAACGGCGGCAAGCCCCTCACCATTGACTCAAAAGGGGTAAATCCGACGGAGGTCTATGTAGCCTTCTTCCCCGCCGCAGGAGTAACCTACACTTTCACCGTTACTAATTCCGACGGCACCTACACCGGCGAGGCTACCGCCACCCTCAACGAAGGCGAGTTTGTGCCTGCAACCATTAAACTCACGAAGAACTAAAAAACGGCAATATAAGAGAATCAAGTAAAAACGATAATACGTATGAAAACTAAATCGACAGTCGGAAGACTGATAACTCGCTTATCGGAGTGGCGCGAGAGTGGCGCGAGAGTGGCTGCAATGACGTTACTGTTGCTCGTAGCGGGAACGAACGCCGTAAAGGCAAGTGACTGGGTGCTGAACGAGGACAAGTACTCGGCAACGCATTACACCGACCATCTTTATTTGGAGGTGTTCCTTGCCGACCTGGACGGGAAAAACACGTTCTGTCAGGAGGGAACGCTCATCGCCACCAATGGTGTGAAGAGTATCGACCTGTTGACGCTCAAGTACATCAATGAGGGCGATGACGATAAGGACAACGCGGATGTGAAAGCCAAGTTGGTGATGCCTAATGCCAAGGCGTGGTTTACCAACGGAGCATATGGGGTCCCCGAATTGACTGGTACCGAACAGACGTTCTTGCTCAAGAAATGGGGCAGCAGCAAGCATTATATGACCGCGTACATCGACCTCTACTACTCCGCCGAAATGGCAGGCGGAGATTGGAAGATCTATTTCCATTTCAAGCACTCCAACGACGATTGGTATGACAAGGTGCTGAAGTACAGCATAGGTATCAGTACGCATCTTGGTCTGAACGACTTCGACTGGAAGTCCTACAAGGTGGAGCGCACCGGCATTGACCAGCTGACATTCACCGTGCCCAAACTGCCGAACGACATAGACAGCAAACTTGAAGGGGTGCGTATGCGCAAGTGTACCTATGACGTGCGCTATACGTTTTACAAACAAGACGGCACTACCGCTATCGTCAGCAAGACTTACGAAGCGGGTTCTTCCGAGAAGACAGAGAACTGCGCTATCCCGGACAGCGTAGGCAATACGGCACGTATCGATGTGAGGGTGACTGCCACCCATGGTGTGAAGGACCCCGACAACTGGTTCAATGTACAGACGAGGACAGATACGAAGGAGAATGCTTTCCCCGTCATCCCTGCTCCCGGTGCTATCACAACCGACTACCGCCAGTTCGACCATCAGACGGTTATGACCTGGACAACGCCTTCGGGGGACAACCACTTTCCCGTCACACCGTATATCTACCGCATTGAGACGGACGCCAACGGTAATAAGAAATCCGGCTCGTCGTGGAGCAAGCGCGGCAAGCTCAGTAGCACCAAGGGTGGGGCTCTCAGTTTTACAGACGACAATGCGAATATAGGTACGTATTACCAGTATATAGTGGTCAATGTTCCAACGGACTATATCGGCAAGGGCGTGACCGAGAGCAGTCTCAACAACCCCTCTGACGCACTGCTTGCCAAACTCGGCTGTACCGCCTCGTCGAGGGTGAGCACGGCTCCTTCCGTCATTATCAGTAACTTACAACAAGATACGACTGTTAAGGACAAGGTGGTTTTTACATGGCAGTACAGCCGTGTACCGGTCTCCGATGCCACCGTCAATTTCAAGATCATGCGCCGGAAGAGCGCCAATGACGCATGGACGGAATACAGGAACGACATCAGCGCAGATGCCAATCCGGCAGCGGGGTACAGGGCAACGTTTGAAGACAGCAACCTGCATTCCTCGGTCAAGTACGACTACAAGGTGCGGTTGGATCTCGCGGGCGGCTACCGCTTCGAGAGTGCTACCGTACGAGCCGGCTTGTTAGAAGGCACGACGCTCAAGACTTTCACCGCCTCTAAGGGAACCCATTCCGGCACGGTGTCTCTGGACTGGACTGCCAAACAAGTAGGAACCGACAACAGCACTTATATCATTTCTCGCCGGTATCTCAATTCCAATGAGGATTTCAAGCAGGTCGGAACCGTCAGTGGGACGGATGCTTCCTATTCCTATCAGGACAATACCGTCCAGCCGGGTTACTACTACGAGTACCGGGTAGAAGCATTCCAGATGGACGAGACCAACAACCTTGCGCATCAAAGCGCGCTTTATGACGCAGGCTTCTGCCAGTCGCGCGGTACAGTGTCCGGTATCGTCAAATACGGAACGGGTACTGCCGTGCCGGACGTGCGTCTCTGGCTCCGCCCCGCTGATACGGGTGATGACAACACCGTCAAGAGTTACTCGCAATATGTGGACGGCGCTTCGGAAGGTATTGCTTGGAAAGCGGACTCGGCGGAGTTGGCAAAGGTCTTTGGCAGCGGAAAGGATTATACCGTGCAGTTCTTCGTCCGTCCCAACGCAGGGCTGAACGAAGACGCAGTAGTGGCGAACATCCCGGGTGCAGGACAACTCCTGTTGGGCAGCACCGCTACCGGCGGTTACGGACTGTCGATTAACAGGAGTGTTTATGTGGAACCGGTCAAGGAACCGGTTATGGTCTCAGCAACAGACCTGTCAACCCTCACCGGCAACTATACGGCTGAGGACGGAGAAAGACTGACAGGCACCTTAGGAGGAGACTATAAGATTACCATTGCCGACGGGGCAACCGTGATGCTGGACAATGTAACCATCAACGGCACGAATCAGCGTCGTTGCTCATGGGCAGGTATCACCTGCCTTGGAAACGCAACCATCGTATTGGAAGGCAATAATACCGTCAAAGGATTCCAGCAGGAATACCCGGGTATCCATATTGCAGAGGGCAAGACGCTCACCATTACCGGTATCGGTTCGCTAAATGCCTCCTCGAACGGCTATGGATGTGGTATAGGAGGACGCTACGGCTCATCATGCGGCAATATTGTCATAGAGGGGGGGAACATCCAGGCTACAGGAGAGAATGCGGCAGGAATCGGCTGTGCTAGCAGCGGGTCGTGCGGAGACATTACCATCACAGGAGGAATCGTTACTGCAACGGGCAGCGGTTATAGTGCCGGTATTGGAACCGGGTATAGGGGGACTTGCGGCAATATTACCATCGCCAATACAGTGAGCAGAGTCACTGCTACCAAAGGAGATAACAGCCCTTACAACATCGGTTGCGGTCAGGATGGAACTTGTGGCACGGTAAATATATTGGGTATGATCTGTTATGGCTCGGATAACCTGGATTATTATGGTTCTCTCCTGATCAAACTACAATCATACGGGTATCCCGGCAATGATTCGTGGAGACAAGGCTATCAGATGGATGCGAAATTTGTCGCTGATTCCGTGATTGTAGAGCCGGGTTACTATACCATGCAGACGTCCCCAACCGGTGTGACTCTTCCTTCCGGCAAGTACTCTTTGCTGACGCTGAGCAAGAAAGGCGACCAATTGAGCCTGCAGGTGGACAGCAGTGAGGTAAAGACCAACACTATTATCCCGCTGGCTCTCTCCGATCCTTTCTCTCTGGGCGGTGCGCAGGGGATTACCACCTCCCGGGCTTTCAAGGGTAACTTCGCCGAAGTGCGTGTGTGGGATCATGTGCTCACGGAAGCGGAGAAAGCCGGTTATTACGACCGCGTGCTGAACGGTCGTGAGAAGGGTCTTGCACTCTACTGGCCGCTTGACGAGGGATTGCAGAAATACGCCTTCGATGCTTCCTACGCCAGTGACCAGCCTAATGGCCGGCACGCTACAATAGGCAATAACATCTTATCTTCCACCATCGTTCCGGCGGATAATCAACTCTCTCGTTACGGTGTGACCAACGAACTGGGCGAGTACCTCATCCGCGGTATCCCGTTCAAGGGTAGCGGTTCGTCTTACACCGTGGTGCCGGAGAAAGGTATTCATAAGTTCAATCCCAACACTCGTTCTCTCTTCATCAGTCCGACGAGCCTCACGGCGAACAATGTTGATTTTGAGGACGAGAGTTCGTTCCAGATGACGGGACATATCTACTACGCCGGCACGAACATCCCTGTCGAAGGTATTCCATTGTATGTGGATGGTCTGGCCGTCTCGTCCAACGGCAAAGTGCAGCAGACGGATGCGGACGGCTACTATTCCATTAGTGTGCCAATCGGCGAGCACTACGTGGAAGCCAAACTCAACGGTCACTGCTTCGTGGATAGCGGACGATTCCCGATAGAAGGGACGTATAACTTTGCCGATCGGGTACAGCACGAATTTACGGACTCCACGTTAGTCAACTTCGTCGGGCGTGTAGCCGGAGCCAAGTACAACGACACGATTGCTGTCGGCTTCGGAGAGTCGAAGAATAATATCGGTGTGGCGAAACTGACCCTCCGTCTGAGCAACGCCTCGTTCTCTTTCAACTGCCAGAACGATTATATCACCCCTGCCACCACCGACCGTATCTTCGAGAGCGACACCGCCTCTATCCGTAGCCACGCATGGACCGGTTCGGGCGTCGCAGCAAACACCAAGTATATCTACATTACTACGGATAGCGCCACGGGTGAGTTCTCCGCCAAGTTACCTCCGCTCAAGTATATCATGAAGAGCGTGGAGATAATCAATAACAAAGACAATATAGAGTTTACCTCGCTGCCGGAGATTGATTTGACGAACCCTTTAACGAAGTTAACCGACTCCATCTGTCGGGTAACAGAACAGGGCGATACGGTGTATAACAGTTATACCTATAACACCAAGAAGGTCTTCACTCATTACGCTACACCGCAGGTGGATGTAACCGAGAAAGGTTGCCCCAAGGGTGCTTTTGGTCGGGATTCCGTCATCGTGTCTATTGACAAAGAAGAGACCTACACGCTCCGCCACCTCTATACCGTGGGCGAGCAGGAGAGTGTGCAGTACCTGTTCGGCTATCCTATTTATCAGATGCTGGACAGCACGGAGTATGAGCTTCACGGCTATGAGTCCTATACCAATTACGACGGTACTATAGGTGTTACGGATACAGTACACCTGAGCCAACAGGAACTGACTATCGGCAATGAGATGAGTTCCAGACAGGCCGTTATTTACAAGGTGCCGGAGGACAGCACCCAATACTCCGTGGGCGATATCTATAAGAAGATTCACGACAAAGTAGTGCTGGATAAGGACGGTCACGCCACCTTACGGTGGACAGTAGGCGCCCCGAACATCGTGAGTCCGTTTACCCGCCATTTCAATATCACCCTCAAACGTGACGACCGCACCTACGAGTCGTTCCGCATGGATGCTATCGTTTTAGGGACGCTCACTACCGGTAATAACTTTGTCACCCAGGGTCCGGACAAGGTGATGTTCATTCTGCGTGACCCGTATGGTGCGCACTCCAAGACGACTCTGAAAAAAGGTACTGTCAAGACCGTCTCCAAATACTACACCTACCAGCGCTCCGGAGAACATTCGCTGATTGTTGACTGGCTCGGCGGTGTGGATGTAGTGACGGCTAATGGCTTTGGCGTTGCTATTATCAATTCGAGTAATGTAATGACGGACCTGACATCCGGCATCAAGGCGAATTGGAAATACACCCACAAACAAGATACTATCTTCCAGACCACAACGGTGGAGTCCTATTCCACCGGCGACAAAGACCCATATGTAGGCGCCAGAGGCGATGTGTTCATCGGCACAGCCACCAACCTCCTCGTCGGTACCTGCCGCAAGTTACATGTCCAAAAGGACAGCTCTGCCGACAAGTACACCATTGTTTTGGAGGACGCTTTAGCCTTGGGCGAGAAGGTCAGTACGACCTTTGCCTACTCACAATACGAGTTAGAGACGGTTATGATACCCAAATGGAAAGACCAGCGCAAGCAATTCCTGACCTACGTACCAACCCAGCAGGAGGCGGAGGACTACGTCAACAACACCGGTCGCACCAAGTACCTCACATGGCTTCAACCCACGGATGAGCACTACGGCGACAGCGGCTACTACGCCTTCAAGCCGGACACCGCCACGCTCAGAAAGATACAGCAAAGCACCAAGAAGAATATTGCGGAATGGGATAGCGTAGTGATGTGCAACAACCAGATTAAAGCGTGGGAAAAATGGATGTCATACAACGAGCAGCAGAAGATAGAAGCTATCCGGAAAGGCAATTTCAAAAACTACTCCATCGACGGCGGTTCAAGTCGCACTTTCACTTTCCGCAACGATACTACGACGCTGGACCAGACCCAGACGGACTATTCCATTCAGGCCGTATTGGGATGGAAAGACAGCTGGGAAATCAAATCGGTCACTTCTTTGGGAGTCCGAACCAGTTTACAGACTTCAGTAGGCGGAGGAACGGTCAGCGGTTCGGGCAATGATACTACCAGTTATACCGAATGGGAATATGTCCTCGCCGACGGAAACCGGGATGCAGACCTCTCTATCAATATATACGATGCGGAGAGCGGCAATAACAGTAAGATCTTCTCCCTCTTTGCCGGTCAGACGTATAACCCCTACGAAGCCGCCGACTCCACCCACTATTACAAGCCGGAGGGCAAACCGTTGCCGCTGAGCAACGCCTCAGAACAAATGGAGCAACCGTTTATACAGATTAGCAAGGGTAACGAGGCTCCCGCTAAATCCGTTACCTTGACAGACATCCCTGCCGGTCAGAGCGCGACGGCTACCCTCTACTGCTCCAACATGTCCAGAGCGCACCAGCAATATCCGTTCGGATATGATGTTGTAGTGATGGAGAAAACGGATACTACAGGTCTGCAGATACTGATGGACGGTACACCCATCAACGGCCGTACTATCTGGACGGAACAAGGTACCACCGTCAAGAAGACCATCACGGTTTCGCAGACCGACCAGTCTATCCTCAACCATGAAGGAATAGAGATTTACTTCTTGTCGCAATACCAACCGAAAGTGATCTACGACCACGTGACGCTCAATGCCCATTTCGTGCCGTCGTCTTCTCCTGTGTCTCTGACAGTGACGAACCCCATCGTAAACACTGACCCGACAACCGGTAACGGACAGTTGCAACTGAAAGTCTCCGGCTTTGACAGAACATTCAAGAACCTCAAGAACGTAGGAATCCAGTACCGCTTTGCGGGTAGCACCCAATGGACGACGCTCCATACCTGGGTGACCAACAAAGCCGATTCTACAGACAAGAGTTACAATACACTCCCGTCGACGGGCGATTTGCGATTGACGTTAGACATGTCTAACAATATCAGTTACAAGGAAGGAGACTATGAGTTCCGCGCTTTCACTACCACGCCGTATGGTACAGAGGAGGTACATGTGTATAGCGACGTGACGAAAGTCATCAAGGATATGACCAAACCCCGTCCTCTCTATACGCCTGCACCCGCGAACGGTATATTAGGTATAGGCGAGAATCTTGCCGTCGAGTTCAACGAGGACATCGTCCCCGGTTATGTGGGCGACAAGAACGTTATCGTCACCGCCAAACTGAACGGAAGGCCGATAGACCATGAGGTGTCCTATCGCATACTTCCCTATGGTAATCCTGAGCGGCGAACGGTCAACCCTATCTTCCTCAACGGCGATTTCTCGATAGAGTTCTGGCTCAACTACCACGAACAAGGTACTATTCTCCATCAGGGAGCCGGCGAAGGCCATTTCGCGCTCTCCGTCGATGAGGATGGGCATGCCGTAGTCCGCATTGCCGGTACAGAGTTCACCAGCGAGGCGACTTTGCCGACGGACAAATGGACATTCATCGTCCTCAACTACAAGGCTTCCACCATGAGTTTCAGTATGCTCGCGCAGTACGACGAAACGACCATTCGTCTCTTCAGCGACGAGTATGTCTCTGAGACGGCGGTTCAGCGCGCCAACTACACGGTGGATAACTATCTCTACCTCGGTCCTGTCAATGCCAATATACATGACCTCGCGCTCTACAACGTCTATCGGGACGTCCTACTGGCAGCAGGAGAAAAATACGACTCCAAAGACACCTATACTTATGGCCTGACTAACTACTGGCGCATGAACGAAGGTCACGGAACCGTCGCGGCAGATACACGTCATACACATGATTTTGAGGTGCTTAATTCATGGGAAATCTTCAACACCAATTATGCCTTGCGCATAGATTCTACCGTAGGCGCACAATTCGACATCTCACGCATCAGCACGGACATGAACGACAGTTATGCCATTGAGCTTTGGTACTCGCAGGCAGGCACTGACCACGACACCGTCTTTGAGACAGAAGGACTATGCCTGCATTACGACTCGCTGCATAACCTCGTTCTCGACCATGGTACCAAGTCGCGTACTGTAGCCGCACATGCCGATTTCACGGATATGAATGTGAACTGGCACCATATGGCGTTGAATGTCGTACGCGGTCAGGCAGCATCCTTCTACCTCGATGGCAAACGCACGGCAGTCATTGCCGAAGCGGATGTACCGGTACTGAAAGGGGCTTCTCTCACAATTGCCAAAGGCAATAGGCTTGTCTGTGTGGACGAGATACGTATTTGGAAAGCGACCCTCTCCGAGGAGCGGCTGTTAAGCAACATGTACAACACTATCGACACGTCCGATGTCTATTCGCGCGGATTGATAGCGTATTATCCTTTCGAGAAAGACTCTACCATCAACGGGATTAAGACCAAAGGGGAGACCATGCAGAACATGGCACCTCAGTCCAATACCGGCAATGCGGGTGACATGATGGCTGTCGAAGCGATGGCAGTCAAGCACACACCGCCGCTCAAGAACGCACCCACCGAGACGCGCATCACCGCGCAGCCCGTCGCCTCCGAACGCAAGGTGGTTATCAACCTGGCCGAGACGGAAGTATCGCTACGCGACATAGAGGGCACGACGCTCAACATCACCATGTCGGAGGTACACGACCTCAACGGAAACATGTCCAACCCCATCAAATGGACTGCCTACGTCAAGCAGAACACACTCCTCTGGGGTAAAGACTCCGTCAACATCACCAAGCAGTACGGCGAGGACTACACCTTCGATGTGACGATCGAGAACAAGGGCGGGCAAATCGAGTACTACACCGTGGAAAATATGCCCGAGTGGCTGAGCCTTGTGGATGGCAACGGGCTTTCGACTTTCGACTTTGGACTTTCGACTGTCTTTGACGTGCAGCCGTTAAAGACCAAGACCCTCCGCTTTGCGGTCAATCCCCTTGTGCCGGTAGGTAATTACGATGTGACCATCGGTCTGAAAGGCAACAATGAAATTCTGGAACCGCTCCGCATCGTGATGAAGGTATCGGGCAACACGCCGGAATGGACCGTTGACCCGACTAAGTACGACCACTCCATGACCATCATCGGACAGGTTTACCTCAGCGGTATCCTTATGGAGAACCCCGAGAGCATGGTGGCGGCTTTCATCGGCAGCGAGTGCCGCGGTGTGGCTACACCGCAGAAGATACGCGGGGCAGCGTACGAGACCTTGATTATCTATGGCTCCGACACCCCCGATGCCGACCGGAACCAGCCCCTCACCTTCCGCATCTGGGACGCCATCAGAGGGATTGCCTACACCGATGCGAATATCCAGCTGCCCAATGTCCAAATGGTAAATGACCAAATGGTAAATGAGGTGATTTTCCGTCAGGATACGATGATCGGTAACTTCGACACGCCGGCTATCTGGACCAAGTCCGACAGGGTGGAGCAACTCATCCCGGTACACGAGAACTGGAACTGGATCACCTTCGGTGTAGAGCCGCCGTCCGAGTACTGCGACCACGTCTTCACGCCGCAATACAAGGGCTGGAACGTGCTCGTCAAGGATGAGAATACCTTCAGCCAGAGTTCCGGCTCGATCTTCAACGGTCCGCTCAAGCTCACGGTGAACAAAATGTACAAACTGCGTATCCAGCGCACCCCCAAGACGACGGACGCGGTGCTTGATCCGCTGCTCTCCGTATCGGGCCGTCAGCCTGCCGCCGAGGAGATACCTGTCTCCCTCCGGCCCGGTTGGAACTGGCTGCCGTACACCCCGCTCACTACCAAAAGCGCAGGCGTCGCACTCGCAGGGGCGCAGCCGAAGAAAGGAGACATGATCAAATCGCAGACAGCGGTGTCTATCTACGGCACTTATGGATGGGAAGGCACGCTCCTCGCACTGGAGCCCGGACACGGATACCTCTATTTCAGTACGGATAGCACAGCCAAGTCCTTCGTCTATCCGGCTGACCTCTACCAGCCCCATGGCTTCCTGGCGGCTCCGGCTTGGTCAGAGCTTAGCGGTCTGACTTCTAACAGCGTAAGCGGTCTGGCAGCGAAGCGGTCTTATTCCGCTTACCCCTCCAACATGACCATGACAATCCGTCTCATGGACGGCGAGGCAGTAGTGGATACCTGCGAGATAGCGGCATATATCGGCGGTGAGTGCCGCGGTGCCGTGCGTGCGCATACCGACAGCCTCTATTACCTCGTCATTGCCGGCGACGGCGCAGGCCAGCCGATGGAGCTCCGTACCGTCATCAACGGCGAAGAGAGAGTAATAGACAAGACCCTTACTTTCGTTTCCGACAACCATATCGGTACGCCGTGGGAGCCGTATGTGATACAACTCAATCCCGCGCAAGGCGTGGAAGAAGTCGAAAGTCAAAAGTCGAAAGTCGAAAGCGTGCAGAAGCTCCTCATTAACGAGCACCTGTACATCGTCCGTCCTAACGGCGAGATGTATGATGTGACGGGAAAGAGAGTGTCTGAGAAATAAATCATAGCTTTCGGGCTACATCTCCGGGAGGCGGAGCACTTAGACGGTGCTTCGCCTTTTTCTTTGTGTGCATGTGTGCGTGCAAGGACTCCACCACTTGATGCCTGTTCCTTACTTTGTCTATTGCGTCCGCATTTGATGCGTTGTCCTGTGCGCTATCTCCGTTAGCGCGTTTGCTTCCCCGTTGATACCCTCCGAAATTCACCACTCTCCCGACCGAGAGATGAGCAAGAGAAGACCGAGACAAAAAAATGACGATTTTTCGTGACAAAAACGAAAAAAAATGACACATTTGAATACATTTCATGCCAAAATACTGCACATACGGCGCTCATAGCCAACGACTTACCTCTGCTGCCATATGGGGGAGGTATTTGCACACCTCGCCTCCGCAGTCATGCTGTAAGCAACCCACAGACCAACGCAACGCTATCACAGGCGGTGCCCGCAATTAGCGGGTGCCGCTTGCGCGTATATAATTGTAATTTTTGACTACTATAAATAATGAAGAAAATCTACGTTCAGCCACGCATAGAGACCAAGGCAACCACTCCGCAGCAGATGCTTTGCACCAGCGGAGGTATCAAAGCGCAAATCTCCGGTTACAAACAAAACACCGGCGGCGGATTTATCCAATCCGTCATCATGGGCATCGCCTGCTCGTCGCTGCTTTTCCTTGGCACAGCGTGCAGCACCAACAACACCCCCGACCAGCCCAAGCAGCAGGCGGAACTCAAGCCCCGCACACTGATAGTGACGGAAGTCGAAAGTCAAAAGTCGAAAGTCGAAAGCCGTCTTCCGCAAGCCACTATCACCGATGAGGGAGAGACACTCAACGCCCTCTGGAGCAAAGGCGACGAGATTTCATTTCGCAATATAAGCCACGAGACCTATACACCCTCCGGAACAACAGACGAGGTTCCCCTCGACGGCGTATTGTTAGCGGACAGGGCGGCACGCATCGCTTCTTTCGCGAGTAACGCCAAGGTGTGGTGTGATTTGGATGACCAGTTGCTGCTTGTCTATCCGAAGGCTACTGCCCCTGCTATTACTGTCAGTGGCAATCCGCTTAATGCTACATACACTATTTCCCTTACCGGACAGGATGGTTCGTTGGCGACCATCGCCAATAGGTATCACCATAGCTACGGTATCGCCACGATAACCGAGGTGACCGAGACGACGGCTAATGCGGAGTTGGCAGAGATGCAGAACCTGCTGACGGTCTGCAAGTTCTCTTTTGTGGACAAGGATGAGCCCGGGACTCCGCTCCCGATAACCTCGCTTAGTATTAGTTACGGCGACGGCACGTATGCCAACACCTACCCGGAGACAGCGACCGTAACTGTGACGCAGGGCACAAGCTCTACGGCAACCGTGATACCGGACAAAAAAAGCACATCGGCAGGCGGCTATGCGCTCGCCATCTCCCCTGACGGCAACCCGGAGGAGGTCTATGTGGCACTCTTCCCCGAAGCAACTGCCACGACTTACTCCTTCAGCGTCACCAGCGGTGTGAATACCTACACCGGCACCGCTACGGCTCAGCTCAATGCGGGCGAGTACGTAGCCGCTACCAACCTTAAACTGACAAAATAAATCCCTAAAATAGTTATACAATGAAAAAGCTATTCATTATTCTGACTACTTTGCTATGTGCAGTAGGAACGGCATCCGCCATTGCGGATTGGGTGCCGAGTGAGCAGTATTGCCGATTCTGTAACAACTTCAAGTTCGATCATGCATTTACGTTCTCCAGCCCCGGAGGAGAGGACAATGGTAGTATTTATTCGCCCGGCGTGGATTTTCAGGAGTGTCAGGGCGTGATTGCCTTCTCCGTGATGAGTTGGGACCGTTTCAATGCCGTAGGTACAAACTACGGTATGACGTGGCTGGAGGTATATCTGACGGCAAGCGGTCAGAACGATATGTATCTTACCGATATCCATTTTACCGACCCCGGGCGAGCCGGTACGTGGGCGAACAGTTATAAAGAGTCGAATTTCATCCAGGCGTATGACATGAACGGCTGTAAGACCTATTTCCTGCAGAAACGTCAGTTCAAGGAGTATGACCGTTGCCAGTTCTCGTACTTCAATATCGTGTATAGCGAACTGGTGTACGACTATATCCATAATAACAAGAACAACAATCTGGGCCTGCGTCTGAAAGTGCGTTGGGACGGTAGGAGTTTTGATGAAAAATTCACGTTCAAGAATGAGAAGGACGATATCCTACCTCGTACAAGTACCCCTACGCTGAGTAATTTCCAATGGACGAAGAATAACGAGGGCAAGACGGTGCTTCGGTTCACGGCAAGCGATATCTCCAATAGCATTTATTATGAGCGTGCGGTAGGCGATGCGGCGAGCGGTTCGGAGAAAATGCTCACATCGTCAAGCGGTGTAGAGAACCGTGAGCGTAATGATGTAGCCGATCTGACGCGCGATCAACTCAATCGTATGGCTCAAGATAACGCTTCCTACGCCATCGAGGTGTCCCGTCGTGCCAACACCTATATCAGCAAATCCTACTACAATAACGACCATGGCGGTCCTGCTTCGCCGTTTGCCGGACCGCAGTCCGATTGGAAGAAAGTGTACGTGCCGGCGCTCTTTCTGCCGGAGAATGTGCAGCTCTCCCATACAGGCGGCGATAGCATCTATGTTGCCTTTGATATCCCGAAGAAAACCCTCGGCCGTGACGAAGATGAGTCGGCTATAGTGATTGAGTACTCGACGGATGAGAACTTCGGTTCGTATGAGACGGAGCGTGTGCCTTTCAATCTCTCCAACCGCCTCGTCAAGACCTCGTACAAGGTAGGTCTGCCGATACCGATGAAAATGCTCAATCAAGGGCGCAAGACGTTCTATGTGCGCCTGAGCCGTGAGTTTGTGGATCATAAGACGACCTGCGTCAAGGAGGATATTCTCATCAATACCGACCTCAGAAAACTCTCGTCGGTGGCCGCACAGGATATAGGCGGTAAGATACAGGTGAGCTGGGAGTTTGTGGGCGACTACAAAGGCGTCTGGACATCGGATATGTTCTACCGTGTGCAGTATGTGGTGAGCGGTACGACCTACAGCCAGGAATATCCTAATCGCAACCTGACATCAGTAGAGCTGACCGATGGCATCCCTACCTGTCTGCCCATCGAATATACGGTACAGATCTGCACGGATGCGAAGATCATTAGTTCCCGCAGGAGTAATTTAGAGACTATGGCTCCCACCCGCGAGGCGGTCATCACTTCGCTGACCGCCACCAAGGGTGAGTCCAACAACCGTGTACGCCTGCAGTGGACCGTCCCCAAGGACAAGAACGGCTTCTCTTATTTTACTATTACGCGTGCCCTGCGTGGCGACAGCGTGGCTACCACACTCGTGCCGCAGATGCCGATGAACCCCGCGCTGACCACTTTCACCTACGAGGATAACTCCATGGAACTCGGTACGTACTATAACTATACCGTAACGGGATTCCGCGATTGTGACGGATCGTTGTCGCCGATGAGTTCGCTCACCACGACCGGATTCGCCCTGCCATACGGCGTTATAACCGGACAAATCACCTACGACGGACGCCAAGGTGTACCGGGCGTGCTCGTTACCGCTATCACCGAAGACGAAATTCCGGTGCCCAAGAGACTGAAGATGGATACGGTAATGAGAGATACCATTACTAACTTCCGCACGCTGAAACCTACGAATATGAATTATATTGGAGGACCCGGGTTTGAAGGTGAAAATCATACAGCCATGTTTTGGCTCCGTGCTGATGCTAACAACATGCCACCATACGATGAAGATTTACTATATATAGATAGAACATGTTTGATACGATTAGGCAAAAATGGTAACAATGGTTACATAAAAGTTGATAGGTATTATTTGAATGGTGTATATTATGTTATTCAACATCCACTGAACCTAAAGACATGGAATCATGTGGCTGTAAGCAATACAAGGGATTCCGTGTTCCTATATATAAACGGACAAAATGTTAGAAAAGACAGTAGGAAACCTATGGATGTGAACACACGTATAGGTGACTGGCGTTCCAGAGGATTTGAGATGGCGGATGTGCGAGTCTATAATTATTGCATGGATTCCACGGAGATACGCAACTCCGCTCTCACTATTCCGCTCAAAGGAAATGAGCGAGGTCTGGAACTCTATTACTCCGCTTGCGAGCAAGGCAATGAGGTACACGACTTGTCAGGTCATGGCAGACACCTCCGAATCAAAGGTATGGATTTTGGCAACTATACTTCTAAAGACTCAATCCCTGACAGAGTCGAACTGCGTATGGTGGACGACTCCACGCGTATCAACTACACCACTTATACCAAATCCGATGGCACATACGTCATCACCGGTGTTCCTTACAGCGAGAGAGGGACGTACTACAAGGTCATTCCTACACTCGGCACACACGAGTTTGCGCCGGCGAACCGACCGCTCTATTTCAACAACAACGCCAACACGCATAACAACGTCAACTTCACCGACATGACCTCTGTCAAGGTGTCGGGCGCTATCTATTACGAAGGCACGGACTACCCCGTAGAGGGTGCGATGCTGAGTGTGGACGGCGTGCAATGTCTCGTAGGCGGTGTACCGGTTCTGACTAATGCGGATGGTAAATTCTCCATCCTCGTGCCGATGGGACCGCACTATATCACTGCCGCCAAGGCCGGTCATACCTTCGCCTACAACGGCCGTTATCCCGAGGACCCGAACAACGTAGGTGTGACCTATGAGTTCCTGCACGACATAAACAACCTGCGCTTCTACGACAACACGAAACTGCTGCTCGTAGGCCGCGTAGCCGGTGGTGATGAAGAGCAGCACAAGCCGCACGGTATGCACCTCGGTAAAGCGAACATCGGCCGCGCGGTTATTACCCTCACCGCTTCGGACATCTACTCGCTCAACACCGACTCGGTGGAGCGCGTATGGCCCATGCCGACCGACAGCATTGTAGCCGCAGGACGCGTAGTGACGGCTGCCTCCGGCACCGACCTCAGCCACGACGTAGTCATCTACACTGATTCCGCGACCGGTGAGTTCACTGCCCTGCTGCCGCCGCTGACCTATAAGGTGAAGAGTATCGTCATCCCGTCGAACGAGGACTACCGCTTCAATCCGTTGGCGTACAACCCGATTGAGTTAGGCGACCGTGCCGGACAGATGTTGTTGCAAGATACCCTGCGTATCGATAGCACCACCGTGAAGCGCGTCAAATACCACCTGGCATTCGATGCACCCTATTACGTAGAACCTGTGCTGACCGTCACCGACGCGATGCGTAGTGATTTGGCCTTCGGCGAGGAATGGCTCGACTATCAGGACGAGCGTGGCAAACTGCACATGGTACCGTCCTTCACGGTCGATTCGGCAACCGGCAAACCTGACTACCGAATGACCTATCCGCTCTTCCGTCAAGGTACATCCTACCGCTGGCGACTGAAAGTCACAGAGACCTACGTCAACAAGGATAACGCCGTACACGTGAAGACGGTACTGCCGTGGAAGAACGGTATCGTTACTATCAAGAACGAGATAGGCAACCGTATCGCTGCCGAGCGTGACACCATCGTCACCAAGGAAAATGACTCTACGTCCATGATACCTGTCAAGAGAGGCGAGACGCTCATCTTAGGCGAGAACCAGATAGCGCTCGACTCAACCGGTATGGGTATCTATCAGTTCCGCGCTACCGACCCGAACATCTCTAAACCGTACACCTTGGGTGCGAACATGAGTTACAAGAACGTTTATGGTACGCGCGAGTACAGCTGGTCGGAGAACGGTAAGTTCTACGGCGTAGTGCTCGGCTCGATCACCAATGGTTCGGATATCTTGACCAACGGACCGGATGATATACTCTATATCCTTCGTAACGCGCCGGGTGGCGCCTCGACTGTGGCCGCTACAGCCGGTACTACTTTCACGCAGACCAACACCAGCTCCGATGCTCTCAAATGGGGCGCCATGACGAATTGGCAGTTCGGTGTAGGAGTAGCAGGAGCGCAAGGCTTTTTAGGTCCTTTTGTCTCAGTCATGTTTTTGGGGGAAGCAGGTAATGTATCGGTCAATGGTACGTATTTGGGCAATAAAGCCTGGGCGAAATCGCAGGTTCAGGCGAATGCCCTGACGCAGACCGTGAGCACCACGCCGGGCACGGAAGGCGCCGGAGGCGATGTGTTTGTCGGCCAGGCCACGAACGATGTGTTCTCCAATTCCCGCCGTGTGGACATCCGACGTGACCCCACTGACTCGACACGCTACTACATCGGCGATTTCGACGGCTACGTTTATGGCAAACGCTTCGGTACGCAGTTCGTCTATACCCAGAACCATATTGAGAACAAAGTGATGCCTGATTTCATACGTCAGCGTAACGCCTTGCTGCAGTATATCGACAAGGCTACTTTTGACCGGTACAAGGTTCAACACGACACTACGGCACTCGTCAATACCACCGACAAGCTGCAGTACTACACCTATCTGACGCCGGATAAGGAAGGCTACGGAACGGATACCACCAAGTACGTGCTTGTTCCACCGAAATATCCGAATGACGGCCAACTGCATCTGGAGAAAGATATGGTGCTCTACTACAACGAACAAGTGCGCACGTGGAAACAACTGCTCGCGCACAACGAGGAGATGAAAGTGATGTGCCAGCAAAGAAACGGAGCTTTCAAAGCCGACCAATATGATGCGGCGGTGCTGAAAGTGGCGCGCTTGGGCGAAGTGAAGAAAGCGCTGGACGATGCACGCAAGAAAATGCAATCGGTTAACCAATACAACATCGACAGCCTCCGCGCCTTCAACAAACGAACCCAATACGGAGAAGACAAACAGTATATGGGCTTTGGTAAAGGCGAGGTAGAGCGACTCATCAAGACCTATGAGGATAACGAGAAGAAGGAGAAAAAGCTGCTGGATACACTCGAACTGGAAAGCCTGGACACGCTTCGTCTGAACATCTCCGACTACTACGGAGGCGGCTATTTGATGCAGAATTACTCCCTTAGTCCGGGTGCATCCGTCGTGCTTTCAAAGACCAAATCGCTCTCGAACGGCAACACTATAACCACCACGCACGATGCTACTTTAACCGGCGGAGGTGGCTTTGGTGTGAGCGAAATTATCAAACTTGTCAACTCGAACAATATCAATTTAGGCCGCGTTTGGACGAGAGAAGGTGGTACTCGTGACGATGAAACATTCCGTACTGACATCACCCTCGCGATGAACGCTACCTCCTCTATGTCGTTCGATATGTACGCGGCACCGGACGGCTTTGCGCCTATCTTCTTCGTCCGTGGCGGTGCTACCTCGTGCCCCTATATTGATGAGGAACGCACGAAATACTTTGAGCCTGGACGTCATGTGCTGACCACTTCGACGGCGGCCATCGACAAGCCTTATCTCTACCTGCGTCAAGGTACACCTTCGATGCAGAACGACCTGCCGGTAGGTGCTTCGGCGTACTTCACGCTCGGTATGACCAACCAGTCGTCCGTAACCGGCTCGGCAGGCGTCTATAAGCTCCGTCCGATGGATAAACACTCCGGCGAGCAGTTAGGTGCGGTGCTCGAAATCAACGGTACGCCGCTGACTTCGGCAGGTATCACCTACATGGTGGCTTCCGGAGATTCGCTCTTCGTGCAACTCCGCGTCTATCAGTCCAACCCCGAGGTGATGAAGTACGACGATATCGCACTCGAACTCTATAGCGACTGCGACCCGACACGCCGTTCGGAGCTGCACCTCTTCGTCAGCTACCGCTACTCCTGCTCGGATATCAACCTCACGCTCGATAACACGCTGCTCAACACCCAGACCAAGTCCATCTTGGGCAAGGACACCGTCGAACTGTCCGGTGAGATCAGCGGTCTGCTGCCGGATTACAGTGCGCTCTACGGCGTCCGCCTGCAATACAAACGCGGCGAAGGCGAATGGAGCACCCTCCGCACATGGCGCAAGGGTATCACCGTGCGTGACAGCGAAGGTAACTACCCGATGCCGGAGGCTGAGCACTTCCGCTTCAATATACCAATGCCCGACAAAGACTACTCCGACGGCACCTACCAAGTACGCGCAGTCACCGTCTGCAGACCTGCTGCCGAAGAGGAGGTTTGCCACGAGTCCGAGACCTTTACCGTCATCAAGGATGTGGTCCGTCCCGAGCCGATCAGTACGCCTACGCCTGCTGACGGGGTATTGCGTAACGGCAATGATATATCTGTCACCTTTACCAAGGACATACAGCCCGCCCGCGTGCTGGAGACCAATATATCCGTCACAGGCGAGCTGAACGGACATGACCTGCGTCACTCCGTAGGTCTGCAGCTCGGCGGACAGAAAGCCGCCACTCAGGCGACATTGCGGCTCGGCGCATCCGACTTCACCATCGAGACATGGCTCAACTATTCCGAAGCTGGCGAACTGATGAACATCGGCGGCGACAAGTTCCGCCTCTCGCTTACTGAGGACGGCAAACTCGCCGTACAGATGGACACAACCGTCATCACCACGACCGGCTCGCTGCCGAAGAACAAGTGGGTATTCCTCGCGCTCAGTTATTCACACGCCACGACCGGTAATAAGTTAAACGCATCAATCGCTTACGACGAGGTGAGGGATTCGCTGATGACCGATATTATAGTGCCTAATATCAACACCAAAGCCGCTCTTCAACTGGGAGGTGGTTCAGCAATAGCCACGCTGCATGATCTGACGATTTGGTCTGTGGCACGCAGCATGGTCACCTCGCTCAGCGAGCGCAGCCGCTCCAAAGTACCTTCTACGCCGGGGTTGGTGGCTTATTGGCCGATGAACGAGGGCTACGGACCGGTAGCCGCCGAGCATGTGCATGCACGCCACATAGCGACAGGGGACAACGCATGGTGGATAGCTGGCGAGAATTACTCCGCTGTGCTGGACGGCAGTAACGCACTGCGTGTTCCTGTCAGCGAAGTGGGTATAGCAGCCGTAGATGACTATGAGCTTGATTTCTGGGTGAACGCCAATTCGGACGGCACAATCTTGAGAAACGGCGACACTACTCTTGTCTTCTCCGTCAAAGATGCACAACTTACCGTTGCCATCAACGGGGTGACACGCAAGACCATTCCGTTTGCGCTCGGCACATGGCATTTTATTGCGCTCAATGTGCGTCGCAGCGGCTCTACCTCCGTCATCTTGGACGAACGCGTCGTCTATCAGTACGTGGAGGTTTATACAACTCCGCGTCTTTTCGATATCGTCACTATCGGTGAAGGACTCTCCGGAGCGTTCGATGAACTATGCATCGCGCGGGCTTCTGTCACCAACGAACTATTACTTGAAAGCGCGCATTTCCGCCTCCATGGCGACGAAACAGGCCTCGTGGCGTATTATCCGTTTGAGAAAGACTCCATTGATTCGGGCAACCAGCACATGACTGTTCCTACGCTGGAGGACCGCTGCAAGAATGCCCTCAACAAGCATTCTGCACAATGGGTAAATGGCAAAATAAATGACCCAATGGTAAATGGTCAAATGGTAAATACCAATCATCCCGCCTTGGTGGAGGCACGCCCTGTAGAACCGGTGCCGTTTACCTTCACCGCTTCCGACCGGCAGATTACCATCAAACTCAATGACCAACAGATGGCGCCTGCACGTGTTGAGGGATGCAACCTGAAGGTGGAGATCAAGAATGTGGTGGATGAGAATGGTAATTACTCTGCTCCGATATGTTGGAATATCTATGTGCAGCGCAACTCCCTGCTCTGGGAAGACAATTATGCGTCTGTCACCAAGGATGAGTTGGACGAACAATCGTTTGAACTGACCATGGTGAATACCGGTAGTGAGATACAATCCTGGCAGATTACGAATATCCCGGCATGGCTGCAACTCAATGCCACCTCCGGCTTAATCAGACCGCAGTCCGAACTGACGCTTACAGCTACGCTGCCTGCATCGCTCGCTGCCGGATATTACACCGACATACTCCTCCTCACCGGCAATGACGGTATAGCCGAACCGTGCCTGATTGAGGCGTACGTACTCGCCCCGGAACCGGACTGGAAAGTGAACGAGGCTGCCTACGAAGCCACAGGCAACATCATCGCCCGGCTCGCACTGCCCGCAGGTGTAGCACAGTCGGAACACGACATACTCGCTGCATTCACCGATGGCGAGTGCGTAGGCATCGCTCACCCGCAGTACATCGACAGGTACGATGCCTGGTATGTCATGATGACCGTGTACGGCAACACAACAAGCAAAACGAACATGCAGTTCCGCCTTTGGAATGCTGAAACGGGTATCACATATTCGGCAATCAAGGTCCTGCCGGCAGCGTTCCGCTTCACGCCGAACATGGTCAAGGGTACGCTTGCTGATCCCGTTGTATTGGAGGTAACGAACCATCTGCAACAGACGCTCGCGCTCCAGCCCTCGTGGAACTGGATTAGCCTGAATGTCAACCCGACATCGGCTAATACGGAGAAAGTGCTTGAGCCAATCCTCGGCGACATCCAAGTAGCCAAGAGCAAGACACAGACCTTCACCGTCAATGCCGCAGACACCACCTATGGCGGTACGCTCAAGAAGATGGGAGTAACCGGCTCATACCGCATTTACGCGCTACGCCCGACTACGCTGACGGTAGATGGCACGACAATCAACTGCGCCGGTACACCTATCACCATCCGCAAGGGGTGGAACTGGATTGGTTATCTGCCACTACAGACGATGTCCGTCTCCGACGCATTGGCGGATATTGCCCCTGTCTCCGGAGACCTCGTCAAGAGCAAGACCGCCTTTGCCGTCTATGACGGTGCACAATGGGTAGGCACGCTCACTCGCATGA
>ONHW01000030.1 GCA_900317745.1 uncultured Bacteroidales bacterium
CGCAAGGATCTGGCTCACGTAGCCGAGGATCTGGCTGCGTTCAACGCGCAGAAAGACACCGCCGGAGGCTACAAGACCATGCGTCAGTACCTGTGGCACATCTGTGCAGCTGAGTATCAGGGCTAATCCCTTAAGGGATGGTCGCAATCAGCCAACTCCATTCGATGGCAGAGGAGCGAACCGCCACGAGCATCAGTCTCGGGCGGTTCGTGGCCCTCCTGCACAGATGGGCTAAACGTTTCTGCCCCGATTACAACCCATGCGAACGAAAGCGACTAACGGGCTACCCGTACCTCACACAATGCGAGACATCTGCGTTCCTGCTATGGCTTGAATCGTTGCCGAAACGATGTTTATTATCTCCTGATTATCCACCTGTATGTTCCAGAAAATCCTCACATATATCCAACTCCTGCTCGCCGTCCTGATGGCGGTGTTCGGCTGCGTGTTGATCGTCTTGGCGTTCTATGCTCCGCCCAAGGGACATATCGACCCTACGGTGCTGACCGCCTTTGGTGAGGTACTCACATTCAGCGGTGCTGTGCTCGGTATCGACTACCGCTACCGCTGGTATAAGAAAAAATAACACTCTCATGCATCTCGAACTCGTACGCCTGCAATACCTGTCCGACCGCACGCTCGGCACACTGCATTTCGTTGGTGACAACCAGTGGCACTGCGACACACTCGAACTGCCTGCTACCGTCAACCGTGAAACGAATGTACCCAACCTTTGTTGCATACCTGCCGGCACGTATGAACTCAAGGTTACTTGGTCGCCTGCCTTCAAACGTTGGTTGCCGTTGCTCATGGCTGTACCCGGACGATCAGGCATACGCATACACGCAGGCAACACACCGCACGACACCAAAGGTTGTATTCTCGTAGGCTGGAGATATGGCAGCGAACTCCTGCGCAGCCAACTCACACTCACCGAACTAACCAACCAACTCCGACGCAATGAAACGCATTACATCACCGTACATTAGTCGCAAAGCGAAGAACAGTGCCTTTGTAATAGCATATATCGTTTATATGCTGATTTTATTTACACTTACATCTTGCCGTAGTGCTGCTCCGCTCATCAGCGTTCCGCGCAACGACAGCATTGTTATCCGTGACCGATTTGTGCGTGACAGCATTATTGTCCGCGACAGCATATTTGTGCGCCTAAAGAATGATACCGTCTTCATAGATAGGTGGCATAACTTATGGCGCGATAGAACAGTTGCAACCGTGCAACTTCCACCCGAACGTTACGTCCCTTGGCTCTACCGCGTAGCCCTGTACGTCTGTATAGCCTTGGTGCTCCTCATAGTTATACGTATATGCGTCCGCCGGTTTTGTGGTTTCCGGTAGCGCATAATTGAAAGTTGAATCATAGGCAAAAATTTGTGCAAAGGCAGTCGAGTCGTGAGACCCGGCTGCTTTTTTTGTTCGCGTCTTTCGTAACTTCGGCACGCCCCTTCCCTGCGGGCGGGTTCCCTCCGAAGGTACTGCAAGGCAATGCCGGGCATTTAGGCAAGGTTTCTCCCGAAGAAAATATCGCTGCGCGATTACTTTTTTGCGCCGTAGCACCTGCCCTTATGCGAGCATAAGCAGGCACTACTGCACAAAAAATGCACTTTCGTGCAATTTTTCTTCGGGGAGATTTGCAAATGTGCATTTTTTTTTGTACCTTTGTATTCGATTTTCGCATGGCAGGCAGGCTGCCGGCAATATGTAACATATAATCCATTCCACTATGAAACGAATCTACCTATTCATTTGTGCCGTGCTCGCTGTATGCAGCCTGTCGGCGCAAGACCTGTACGTGCGCGGAGCGCATAACAACTGGGCTGCCGACGCCGGGAGTAAAATGACCCAGACTGAGCCCGGTATATACACCATCAGCGGCATAACGCTCACCGGAGCGTTCAAGATTGCCGATGCCAACTGGAGCGCCACCGCCAACTGGGGAGCGCCTGCCGGCAGTTCGACACTGGTCGTGCCGGGTATATCGTTCACCGTCGAGTGCAGCAGTAACCCCGCCAACCTCACGGTGGAGAAGAACATGGAGTGCGAACTTATCACGCTCAACACCAACGAATCGACCCTGCTCATCATTGAGCGCGAGCAGCCGCCTACCGACATCAGCGGTCCGGCTCTCTGGCCCGCACAGGCAGTCGTTGTCAGTCCGTTGCCCGCACAGGTCAAGGTGCTCTCGATGAACAACTCGCTTATCCATTACGAAAACGAGTGGCAGGACGATATGTTCAACCGGATCGCCCAAGCCATGCAGAAAGATGCCTCGTGGACTGCCCACACTAATCTCGGCAAGACGCTCGATTACCATTATGAGGAAGGTGAGGGTCTGACACCTGCCGGTACGCCGTCTGCACGTATGCTGGTGCGCACCGAGGCGTGGACACATATCATTCTTCAGGAGCAGACTGCCAAGCCGCGCACGAACTTCGCAGGCTGGCGCCAGAGCGTCATACGTTGGGTAGAGTATATCCGGCAGAACTGTCCGAACCCGAATGCTGTGATTATCCTGCCTATGAACTGGGCGTACAACACCGATCCGTTCGCAGAGTTCAATGCCTCGTTTCTGGCTAACTATCGCGACCTGGCGCAAGAACTTGGCGTGGTGATCTGTCCTGTTGGCTTGGCATACGAGTTGGCATACGAGGGCGGAGTGGATGTACTGAAAGACTGGTTCAAGGACGACCGTCACCCCACACAGCGTGCAACATATATGGGTGCATGTCTGGAGTACGCTACCATCTTCGGCGAAGACCCGACAACCGTCACGTGGCGTCCGGCCACACTCACCGATGCCCAAGCCGAGCAGATGCGTGCCTGCGCCAAGAACGCCTGGCAGACGTATAAGCAAACCGTGGATCAGATAACCGGCTGCGTTCACTACGAACTGCGACTGACGGATACTGATGGTCTGTCGGTAGAGACGCTCACCGCAGACAGTTATACCGCCGATGGCGTGGCGTTGACCGATGGCACGCTCTGTATGACCGAGCGGGGAACTGTGACCGTGCAAGCCACCTACGGCAGCCAAACCTATACCGCAACTGCGCTGTGCGATACTGCCGTTACGCAGGTCGTAGAGATTGATGTGGTGGACCTGGAGGAAGGCGTTTATTCACAAGACTTCAACTCCATAGGCGTTGTTACACGCAGCACAACCGACGCCAAGGGCATGAAGTATCGCTCCGACCTGCCGTTCGGCTGGCGTATCGACCGAAACCTGAGTGGCCCGAGGCTGGTGGGGAGTTACTTCCACGCTGCAGACACACTAATGTACCTGGGCGGTGTGTCACTCGCTTCGAACGCCTATAACGGTACATGGAACTGGGGCGCAGACGACAGCGGGGATCGTGCAGTAGGCGGTCTGACCACCGGTGTGGACAACGGCACGCGCGGTATCAACATCATGCTTGCCGCACGCAACAGCACGTCCGAAAGTATGGTGCTTGAGATTGCCTATGACATCGAGAAGTACCGCAGCGGCAATAACAGCGCAGGGTTCACCGTGCAACTGTACTACAGCCCGGATGGAGTCAACTGGACATCTGCCGGCAGCAATTTCGAATCTTCATGGGCTGCAGATGCTGCTACACAGGGTTTTGCCGAAGTGCCGGCTGAGACGCGTCATGTTAGTGCCCAACTGCCGGTGACTGTCAAGGCAGAGCAGCCCGTCTTCCTCGCCTGGAACATATCCGTCAGCAGCGGAACGAACTGCGCAGGTGCACAGGGACTGGCTCTTGACAATGTGACCATCACCGGTCACCCCTCAACGCTCGGCATCTCCCTTCCCTCCGGGGAGGGGACGGGGGTAGGCTCTTCCGCCCTCAAATACATCCGTGCCGGCCATGTAATGATCCGGCATAACGGTGTGGATTATACAGCTTTGGGACTGCCGATGGAATAGTGTTGTACTTGCAAAGAAACTAAAAAACACACAAAATAGTAAAAAAAATCCCGCAATACTTGCAAATGTGGGATTTTTTTTGTACCTTTGTAGGCTCTTTTGTGTGTAGCAGTATAATTATGCAAAATTTTGCCCTTATAGGTGCCGCAGGATATATCGCGCCACGGCACATCAAAGCTATCGCCGACACAGGTAACAACCTCATGGTCGCATACGACAAGTTCGACTCGGTCGGGCGGCTCGATTCATCGTTCCCCGATTGCTCGTTCTTTACCGAAAACGAACAGTTCGACCGTTTCTGCTCCAAGCAGATGCGCACCGCTAACCCCTTGCAATGGGTCAGCATCTGCACGCCGAACTATACCCACGACGCGTTTATCCGCTACGGTTTGCGTCTGGGGTGCGATGTCATTTGCGAGAAACCGCTCGTGCTCAATCCGTATAACATCGACAACCTGATGGAAATGGAGCAGGAGACAGGCCACAAAGCCTACACGATCCTCCAACTGCGCCTGCACGACAAGATTCGTGCGCTCAAGCAGAAGGTCGATAACGGACCCAAAGACAAGATCTACGACGTGGACCTGACATACATCACCAGCCGTGGCAAGTGGTACTACTCGTCATGGAAAGGCGATGTACACAAGTCCGGAGGTATAGCCACGAACATCGGCGTGCACTTCTACGACATGCTCCAGTGGATCTTCGGACCCGTGCAGAAGAACATCGTGCACGTCATGTCGTTCGACCGCGTGGCAGGTTACCTCGAGCTCGAGAAAGCCCGCGTGCGCTACTTCCTGAGTATCAATGCCGCCTGTCTGCCCGCTAATGCCGTGCAGGGCGAGAAACGTACCTACCGAACACTGAACATCGATGGCGAGGAGTTTGAATTCTCGCAAGGTTTCACCGAACTGCACACCGAGAGTTACCGACAGATCCTTGCCGGCAACGGTTTCCGCATCGGCGAGGCGCGCAACTGCATCGAGACCGTGGCGCAGATCCGCAAGTCCGAACCGATAGGACTGGTGGGCGACTACCATCCGTTGGCTAAACTGCCGTTGGCGCCACACCCATTCGGCTGGGACGAAAAGAGGTGATAGTCGATAGTTGAAAGTTTGAAAGTTTGAAAGTTTGAAGGTTTGAAGGTTTGAAAGTTTGAAGGTTTGAAGGTTTGAAGGTTTGAATGAAAGATAAGATTTACATATTATTGCTGCTGTTGGCTGTGGCGTTGAGCTCATGCTTGACGTCAAAAAAAGTCAACCTGCTGCAAGAGCCTGACGGCAAGGATATTCCATCGTATGTGGACACCTTGTCGTTCGAGGACTATCGTATACGCACCGACGACAGGCTGTATATACAGGTCTATTCGGTTGACGAGAACATGACCAAGTTGTTCAATCAGGGATTAAGTAACACCTCCATACGCTATCAGATGCGTAACGGCGGCGGAGACATGTACGGAACAAACGAACTGTACTCCTACCTCGTGGACGATAACGGCAATATCAACTACCCGATGGTAGGCGAACTCAATGTGCGCGGCAAAACGACACGTGAAGTCAAGCACCTGCTTGAGGAGCAACTGGCAGGACTGGTGAACGGGCTGGGTAACTTCCAGATGATGTCTGTTGACGTACAGGTTATCAACCGGTTCTTCTCCGTCATAGGTGCCGTGCAGAGCGCACGCGTGCCGCTGATGAAAGAGAAACTGACCATCTACGAGGCACTCGCACTCGCAGGCGATATAGCTGATTATGGCGACCACTCCAAGATACGTATCATTCGCGAGATAGAGGGCGAGACTACCATACGTACCTTCGATGTGCGAAGCAAGGATATAATCAACTCCGAGTTCTATTACATCGAGCCGAACGATGTGATCTATATCCAGTATATGCCCGGACATACGTTCGGTATCAACCATGTCACCACCACAATATCCGTAGTGGCTACTACCATCTCGTTCGGAGGTTTCATCTACGCACTCGTGCAACGCTCCATCAACGCTGCCGAGCGTGCTAAATCAGGAGGAAAATAAGATGAGAAGAACTACATATATATTCAGTCTCCTGATCGCAGCAGTGTGTATGCTCACCGGCTGCTACTCCAACCGCCAGATAGGTCTGCTGCAGGAGCGCGACGGTATACCTACATACGATTCTGTTCCGTACGAACCGTACCGCCTGCATGTGAACGACGAGATAGTGTACCGCCTCATAACTATGGATCAGACCCTGTCGAAAGCCTTGGCTGCCGACCAGCAGGTAAACTATCAGTACGCTGTATCCTACCGCATCCAGTCCGATGGCACGGTTGATATACCTTTCCTGCAGCCTATTCGTCTGCTCGGACTCACCGAACGCGAGGCACAGGACACACTTCAGGCGTACTTCAGGCAGATAATTCCCGATGCGGATGTCAAACTGGCATTGTACAACAAGTATTTCACCGTGCTCGGTGACCTCGGTTCTGGGCAGTACAAAATCTACAAGGAGCGCATGACGATCTTCCAGGCTCTGGCAATGACCGGTGACGTTAACAACAAGGGCGACCGTAAGCATGTGCGTATCGTGCGACCTAACGGCAATGAGCCGCCCGAGGTGCTCGAGTTCGATATACGATCGAAGTCGATCATCGACTCCAAGTACTATTATATCTACCCCAACGACCTTATTTATGTCAGCCGCGAACCCGGCGCGTTCTACAAACTGCCCTCATACAGCGGATTCATCGGACTGATAACATCTTCGCTGGCGCTGCTCGTTTCCGTGCTGAACTATATACCGAATGTGAACTTTTAGTTGAGTGTTGAGAGTTGAGTGTTGAGAGTTGTTGAAAGTTGAAAGACAATAGTCGATAGTCGAAAGGATAGAAATTTGAAATTTGAAATCCTAAATTTGAAATCATAATTATGGCAGAGAATAACCCTTATACGAATCCATACGCCAATCCTTATGGCAACCCCTACAGCAATCCTTACGGTAACCCCTACGGCAACCCCTATGCTGCACCGGTGGATACACAGGATAGTGGCGACGGTGACGGTGGCTCGAACATCAACGTTATGGAGTGGGTGGTGCGGTTCTTGCATTACTGGTATCTGTTTGCCCTGGGCCTGGCTATAGCCGGCAGTCTGGCTATGCTTAAGAACCGCCGCTGGATACCCTCGTACTATAGTTACGGCACGGTTATCATCAAGCAGGCTGGCGGTTATGGCGCAACGAACCTGATGCGAGGATTTACTATCGACGAAGGGGTGAACAATGTGAACAACCAGGTGCTTATGCTCCGTTCGTACGACTTGATCGGACGTACGGTGGATTCACTGCCGTTCATGAACGTGGAGTATATAACCATGGGACGCTTCAAGACCCGTAATCTCTACCATAACACGCCGTTTGAGATCGTGACTACAGAAGTCAACGAACGCGCGTACAATTACTTGTTCCGCCTGGATATACAGGAGGATGGAACGTTAGTGGTATCCATCAACGAGGATGACAGCGAAAACCCCTTCCGCGTCAGTACACGATATGGCGAACTGCTGGAGACACCCTACTTCAGCGGATACATTATGCCTACCGCCTTTATGGCAAGCAAAGGAAGGATGTTCTTCCGTTTCCGCTCACGCGAATCGCTGGTTACGGAGTTCCAGAACCGCCTACAACTCAACTTCTTGCAGCAGAGTTCAACCGTGTTGTGTATAGGCCTGACAAGTGAGGTGCCCGAGCGAGACTGCGAGTTCATTGATAAACTGTCGGATATATTCCTTATCCAGAACCTGGAGCGCAAGAACGAGCAGGCTGAAAACTCTATCCGCTTTATCAACGAGCAGCTGGTGGTACTGCAACAGTCGCTGGAGCACTCCGAGGGTGAGATGACTGCGTTCCGCCAGGAGAACCGATTCGTGGATGTCGGTTCGTATGCTTCGCAGCTCATGTCAATGATCTCGGGCTACGACCAGCAGGTGCTGCAACTGCGTCTGAAAGAGACGTATCTCGACTATCTGGATAGTTACCTGCACGAGTCCATCGAGCAGGGCACGGTGATTGCACCTGCCTCACTCGGACTGAACGAACAGACACTCATGGCGCTGGTGGCACAACTCAACGACCTGCAAATCAAACGGGGCGAACTGACCGAGAAGAACGTGTTCTACGCCAGATACACCAAGGATATAGAAAACGTCAAACTGACCATAGCCGAGGTAATCAAATCGATGCGTAAGTCGCTGGAGATTGAGAAGAAAGACCTCAAAGAACGCTATGCCGAGGTGGAGCGAAACATCCAGCGTCTGCCGGAGAAAGAACTGCAGATGGTAGCCATCGAGCGTAACTACCGAATAGACGACAACTACTACACGTTCTTCCTGCAGAAACGTGCAGAAAGTGAGATACAGAAAGCCTCGAATACGCCGGATAACGAGATCCTCGACCGCGCACGAACCACCACCAAACTGGTGAACGAGAAAGTCAAGAAAAAAACAATGACCACCTATCTGGCTATAGGTTTTGTAATCCCGTTGCTGCTGATTATCCTCTCCGAACTGCTCAACGACAAGGTGCGTTCACCCAAGGAGGTGGAGAAACTGTCGAAGTTCCGCCTGATAGGCACACTGCGTCACGCTCGTTCGCAGAACCCGACACTCGTCAAGACATCGCCACGATCCGGTTACGCCGAGATGCTCCGTGCAATGCGAACGCGTATAGAGTTCATTGTCGGGCGCAAAGAGAAACTGGTTATTTGTGTCACTTCTGCCGAATCCGGTGACGGTAAGACATTCATGTCAACCAACCTTGCGGCATTGTATGGCATGACCGGTAAGAAAACACTGCTGATAGACCTTGACGTACGTAAGCCGAACATCCATACCAAACTTGCTATCGGAAATGGCGTTGGTATGACCAACTACCTGATTGACGAGTGTGATGAGAGCGAACTTATTCTGCACAACGAGAATTTTGACTTCGACTTTATCCGCGCCGGTTCTGTTCCGCCCAACCCGGGAGAGTTGATCCATAGCGACAAGTTGCACCAGTTCATCGACAAGATGCGCCAGCAATACGATTTCATTATAATCGATACTTCGCCTGTCGGTCAGGTACCCGACGCTCTGTCGCTCGTGGCTGATACGGATATTACTATCTTCGTTATACGCTGCTTGCAGACTTCCAAGTCGTTCTGCTCGCAAACTCTGGAGGCACTGGAAGAAGATTACTCCGGTAAGATTCATTTGGTACTATCGGATATACCTACCGAGGGCTTCCACTCAGGTTACGGCTACGGCTATGGCTACGGTTACGGTAAGCGCAGTTACGGCTATGGCTCGTACGGCTATGGCTATGGGTATGGAGCCAAACATTCATCGAAGGGCAAAGCGAAGAACCGTATGCCGTTCAAGCAGCGGGCTTGGCTGTTCTTGGATGATCTGATTCACCGCCGCCGTCGCAATCCGTATAACTATTATTCCGAAGACGAATAACACGCTGTAATGAACATCTTAGAGAAAATAGAAGGCCTTGAGGGCAAGTTCCATGAGATTAACCTCCTGCTAACTGACCCGGCAGTGATAGCCGATCAGGCACGCTATGTGCGATTGAATCGCGACTACCACGATCTGGAACGTGTGCTTTCATCTGCCGGCAAGTATAAGCAGGCCGTACTCCAGCTCGCGTCTGCCAAGGAAGTGTTCTTCCATGAATCTGATCCCGAGATGAAAGAACTGGCGCGTGAGGAGATTGATACGCTTGAGGCGCAGCTGCCTGCCTTGGAGGAAGACGTCAAACTCCAACTGCTGCCTCAGGACCCAGAGGACGGAAAGAATGTGGTGATGGAGATCCGTAGCGGCACAGGCGGCGATGAAGCGGCCTTGTTCGCAGGTGATTTGTTCCGCATGTACACGAAGTATTTCGAGATCAAAGGGTTCAAATATACTGTTTCCTCTTTTTCGGAAGGCGCAGTAGGCGGCTACAAGGAGATTATCTTCAATGTGACCGGACAGAACGTGTACGGCACTCTCAAGTATGAATCAGGCGTACACCGCGTACAGCGTGTGCCTGCCACCGAGACGCAGGGACGTCTCCACACTTCCGCTGCCACGGTTGCCGTGCTGCCGGAGGCGGATGAATTTGAGGTGCATATCAACGAAGGCGAGATCAAATGGGAGACTTTCCGTTCAGGCGGTGCAGGCGGACAGAACGTCAACAAGGTAGAATCCGGCGTGCGCTTGCGCTATATGTGGAAGAATCCCAACACCGGCGAGGTGCAGGAGATCCTGATTGAGTGTACCGAGACGCGTGACCAGCCCAAGAACAAGGAACGTGCACTATCACGCCTGCGTACGCAGATATACGACAAAGAGCACCAGAAGTATATCGATGATATAGCTTCGCGACGCAAGACAATGGTTTCTACCGGTGACCGCAGTGCCAAGATCCGCACATATAACTATCCGCAAGGGCGTATAACCGACCACCGTATAGGGTACACAGTGTATAATCTGGCAGCCTTTATGGACGGGGATATCCAGGGCGTGATTGACGCATTGACGGTTGCAGAAAACGCCGAACGGCTCAAGGAAGCCAATCTCTAATCATGCTTTTGACTTTCGACTTTTGACTTTTGACTTTCGACTTTCGACCATGTACCTTTTTTACGCAACCGATATACCTTCCACAGCACAAGTTGGACAAATCATTGTGCTGGACGCTGAGGAGAGCACTCACGCCGTGCGCGTGTTGCGGTATACGTCGGGGAACACGATTTATATAGCCGACGGTTGCGGAAAGATGTACGAGGCTGTTATTACGAATCCGCATCCTAAACATTGTGAGGCGGAAATACGCAAAATAGAGCAACAGACCAAACATCACCGGGCAGATGTACATATAGCCGTGGCACCAACTAAGAATATCGAACGTATTGAGTGGGCCGTTGAAAAGTGTACGGAGATTGGTATAGATACAATCACTCCTATGCTCTGCCGGTACTCCGAGCGTAAGGTGATCCGTAACGACCGCTTGCAGAAGATTATCCTTTCTGCCGCCAAACAGAGTCTCTCGGCTTATCTGCCCCGGCTCAACGAACTGACTCCAATAGAAGATTGTATCGTTAATGCTACCGAGCAGCGCCGTTATATAGCGCACTCCTCGCCATGGCTGGACAAACGTGACCTGCGCGACGAACTGCGTGCAGCGCAGCAATCAGCAACCGGCAATCAGCAATCTGCAATCGTGCTGATTGGTCCGGAAGGCGGTTTCTCGGATGAAGAAGTGCGATTGGCAATAGAACACGGCTTTGTGCCGGTCAGTCTGGGGGACGCAAGGTTGCGTACCGAAACAGCGGCAATTGTTGCAACCATGATGGTTAATTATGTTTGAACAAATCATAGCAATCGACAAGCAGTGGCTGTTGGCCATCAACGGTGCTCACGCGCCGTGGGCAGATACCTTGCTCTGGCAGGTTAGTCAGGCGGTAACTTGGCTGCCCTTGTATGCACTGCTGATTGTTTGTTTGTGTGTAAAGTTTAAGGGACTGCGGATAACTTTTTCCTGTTTTGGTACAACGAGGCAATACCATCTGCCCCTGATTGTAATTGCGCTGCTATTGTTTGCTTTGGCTGTAGGCGGTGCAGACCTGATATGCGCCCAACTGATCAAACCTCTTGTTGCTCGTCCGCGTCCTACACACGATGCAGAAATAGGAGCACTGGTACACACCGTGAACGGCTATCTGGGCGGAGCGTATGGCTTTTGCAGTAATCATGCAGCCAACACGATGGCGTGTGCGTTGCTCAGTTCGTTGATCTTCACACATGGCAAGCCTGCCCGGGCACACCTGTATATAACCCTGCCACTGATGGCGTGGGTGTTATTGAACTGCTATAGCAGAATGTATTTGGGAGTACATTACCCGCTGGATATATTGGCGGGACTGTTGGTAGGTTCGGTTATGGCTTGGCTGGTGTGGTTGGCAGGTCGAGGCTGTCTTTTTCCGCGCGATGAGCACGCGCTCCGTGCTGGCGGGGAATAGACTGCAGGCGTTCGAACTGTTTGGGAGTAAGCACACCCTTGAGTTCACTTAGCAAACTGTTCATCCGTTCTACTGCTTCCATGCGACTGGTAGGCTTGACGCGCGATTTGGCGTAACGCAGATGAATACGATAGAGGGTGTCGCGTACTGTTGAGTCGCTGATATTCAGATCGCGAGCCAGCATCTCCGTTTGCTTCATAGCCCGCTCCTCGGCAGTGCGGCGCGGAACAAAGGACTGCTCCTGGGCAAAAGCAGTAGTTCCGGCAAAGGCCAGAAGTACAAAAATGACAATGTGAAAATAGCGACTCATAACACTCAATAACAAGCAAAAATCGTGCCAATAAATCCTGAATGGCAAATAGCGCAGCGATTGTATTACTCATCCGCTGCAAATCACACGGCAAGACCTGCTGTGCGCGTCGCTTTGGCTGGTATTGCTATTGGTGTTGCTGTGATGCTGATCACCGTTTGCGTGGTAATAGGGTTCAAGCGAACGGTAACGGAAAAAGTTGCAGGTTTCGGCGCGCATGTTCAGATCACGAGTTTTGACAACAACAATACGTATGAGTACCAGCCGATATTTGCTCCGGATAGCCTGATTCGGATGCTTGCCCAAATGCCGCACGTGGCTTCGGTCAATACCTTTGTTACCAAACCGGGACTACTCAAGACCAATACCGATTTTCAGGGTATAGTACTCAAAGGCTTGCCTGCCGGTGAGGGTTGGCGGTTCTTTGCGGATAATCTGGTGGATGGCGTACTGCCTGCAGCACCCGGCGAAGTGCTCCTGTCACAGCAAAATGCCCGTCAGATGGGATTGTCAACAGGCGAATCGGTTCTGTGCTATTTTGTGGGTAATGCGCTTAGGGTGCGCAAGTTCACTATAACAGGTATTTACAATTCGTCGTTTTCCGATTACGACCGGTTGTTTGTCCTTTGTCCACAATCGACAGTAGTACAACTTAACGGCTGGAACGAGCAGCAGGTTTCGGGTATAGAGATGCGTCTGGATAACCTCAGGTATCTGGATGAGGTGTTTGATCAAGTGTATTTCAGTGTTGCCAACCGATTGGATGAAGAGGGTAGTGCTTATTACCCGCAGAGCGTGATACAAATGCACCCGGCTGTATTCTACTGGTTGGACCTGTTGGATATGAATGTGTGGGTGATCGTTTTACTAATGTTGGCCGTTTCGGGCTTTAATATAGTGAGCGGATTGATTATACTGATTCTTGATGCGATACCCATGATTGGTATCTTGAAGGCACTTGGGGCAAACAATCGTTTTATCCGGCGTATTTTTATTCGCGAGGCAACAATCCTTATCGGTAAAGGAATGTTCTGGGGCAATCTGATAGGACTGACGTTAGCCTCTGTGCAGTATTTCTTGCATCTTATACCGTTAGACGCAACTACGTATTATGTCAGTTATGTGCCTGTAACTTTCCCGTGGTGGGCGCTGATTGCATTGAATATACTTATCTTGGGCGTAAGTCTGCTTACGCTGCTTGGACCTACAACTCTCGCAACGCGTATTTCGCCCGCGCGGGTAATGCATTTCGAGTGACAGGTCGGTTCACAACCGGTGATACAATAAGAGCGTGCTTTATCGCACGCTCTTTAATTGTTCAAGCATCTTATTGCCGAGTTCGGATTTCTTGCGGATGTGTTCCAGCACAGCCAATACAAACGAGTTGCTCTCGAACTTGCCGCGTACGTTTTCGAAGTCAAGGCTGTTCTGCTCATCGTTGCCGTCCACACCGAATCCCGTGCGGGCGTTCAGGCTGAATTCTTTCTTGGCATCGTTATATACCATCTGATCAAGATCTACAACAGCCTCTTTCCACGCCTCGATAGTACGTATAATGTCTGAAATCTCAATCTCGTCAACCTTTTTGCCCCATACTTGTTCAAGTTTGTCCAGTGCCCAAGTCCATTCGTAGGAGTAATAATTGGCATGCATGCCGGTGAGCCGTTGTTGTGCTTCAGCCAGTGAGGTGAGTGCGCCTGATTGGATGTCGTCGAGCAACTGCGTGATCTCTGACTTGGGAGCCAATAGTCCCGAGCAGTCCACCCATTCGCCCAAGCCGATGGAGGAGTCCGGGTGCAATGCTTTGCGTAACTCTTCGATTGTATGCCACTCGGTTTTACCAAGGCGGGAGATAAGCGAGTTGCCCAAGAACTTCTTGATACCAATGTCGTACAATTCTATACCTTTGCGGAGCGAACTGTTGCGTATCTTGCAGTTCTGGTACGAATAGACCTCTGTGCCTTCGCCTGACAGGTGCATTATGTCGCGCAGAACCTCTTGCCCCTTGTACATCTTTTGAATGGTGTAGGGCGAAAGCAGGTTATAGTTGATCAGGTCGAGTTTGTGCGGATCTTTGCGGTTGTCACGTTTCGGCCACTTCTGCGCATCGCGGATTGTACCTACCGAGCGCAAGTTGACAGCCGGCACTATATAACTCTCCGTGGCATTCTCTATAAGGTATGAGAACGGCAGAGCAGAGGTGTCAGAGTGCTTGGTGTGGCGCCCCATGACGAGCGTAAATGCACCCACCTTGGCTGGCCAGAGCAGATAGGAGTCGGATGTCGTCTTGGCTCCGCGTTCCGCCACGCCCTGATGGATAGGTCCGAGTTTGTACATGTGGTTCGACTGGTTGCTGCCGGAACCTGCGTTCAAGAACGAGAACATTCCTGCAATCAGTAACGTTGACTTATGGTGTGTCACCGTATAGGGACCTGCGAAAATGGCTGTTGCCTCACCGTGGAAACCTTGGCAGTTGCTGAAGAACAATGACTCCAAAGCAGAGTAGTGCTTACCCATCTCGCAGCCTTGACCTATAAAGCACTTGCTGACCAACGTGCTATCCGTGATAGATACGCCGGAACTGATAATAAAGTCATTACACTTCACACCTGATCCTATCTTGACAGGTGCTTCGGCGTTGGAGTTGACAGAGCCGTTCTTGAGTACGGATACACCGGTGATCTGTGCATAATCGCCAATGCGGACGTTCTTGATGCTACCGCAGTTGATGATTCGTACGTTATCACCTATATAACCCATCTCCGAGCGTTGGCTCTCGGCATAAGCGTCTATCATTGCAGTGAGTCGTTCAATCATCTGCGGGCGATGGCGGTACAAGGTAAGGAAGTAAGCCAAGTGCGCCGACAGACCGTCGAAGATCGGAATCTCACGTCCCCCTCCCTCGTTCATAACAGGCACACGTACTCCGTTGCCGAACGTGCTGCTGCCGTCAACCACGATGGAGTTGACATTCTCGATGCACGTGTTGTTACCTACGCGGTAGTTAGCCATGTAGTTGTGCACGTTGTAGATGTGCACGTTGTCGCCAAACTCGCAGTTATGTACCGTGGAACGATAGATGCCGCTGTGTATAGGCAGTCCACCGGGTAACGTATAGCCGGCTTCCAAACGCCCGATGCGAATCTTGCCGGAGAAATATACGTCCTGAACATATTCAGGATGAAAAGGTTCTGCAACCTCAATCAGCGACCAATCGGTAGC
>ONHW01000028.1 GCA_900317745.1 uncultured Bacteroidales bacterium
TTGATATATACAAAAAAATCTGCACTTTGGATGCAGATTTCATTGAATTTTTACAGTTTTGCTACCAACTCAACAATCTTTTGCTTCGTAGCATCGGTTTTCTGCTCGTCGATCTTGGCGGTTACAACGCCCATATTCTCGGCGTGCCAGTAGTGGCAGATGTCGCGGAACTCAGCCGTTGCGCCATCATACACTCCCGGCGAATAAGACGAACAGAGCAACGCCATCTTCTTCACCTTAGCCGGCGCGTTGACGCAGTACATTCGCTGAATAGGCGCCTGAATCTGCGCACAGAGTGTGAAATAATAGATCGGAGCAGCCAGTACCAGTGCTTCCGCCTCTGCCATCAACGGATAGAGCTCCTGCATGTCGTCTTTCTGAATGCATGAGCCGTTGCCCTTTCCGTGGCAATACTCGCACGCCAGACAACCTGCGATATGTTTGTGCGCCACGTTGACGAGCGTCACGTTATGACCTGCAGCCTCGGCTGCGTTCTTGTACTCCTCCGCCATCCAAGCGGTGTTACCATGGGCTCTCGGTGAAGCCTGAAGAATCAATACGTTCATATGTTTGAAATTGTTTGAAGTTGTTTGACGCTACGCGTTTGTTGTTAATATTTCTTGAAGATCAGCGGCATAGCTTCCGGTGCCAGCGGTTCGGTGGCTACGAGTTGCAGCGACTTGACCATGTGCAGCGTACCTTGTTTGTATTCCAGGAAATGCGGTGTCTGCAGATGTGCCTGATAAGCCTCAGCATTACGGTAGATCTCTACGATACGAATAGTGTTCGGCGCGGCTTTGACCTGCATCGGGAAGATACATATCACCCCCGGCTCACTCTCCACGGACTTTGTGCCCACATTGTGCGCTGCCGTGAGATACGCTTCCAGATAGCCGTCGTTGACTTCGATCTCCGCGATACGGGTAATCAAATCATTATTCATCTTCTCATTAGGTTTATTACACGCCGCCAACATAACCGCCGCAAAGGCAAAGATTAAAAACTTTCTCATTTTACAAACTTGCCACCAGGATCTCCTTGATGTCTTTCTCGGTTAAGGGCGCATAAGCATTCTCAAGTCCCTCATTCACAGCAATATGATGTGCCATTTCATCGAGGCGGCTGTCGTCAATACCCACTTCGCGCAGGTGCATCGGAATACCGATTGACTCAAAGAAAGCGTATGTCGCTTCGATAGCTTTGTTTGCAATCGTCCACTCGTCCAGCGAAGCGTCAATACCGAACACATTCACGCCGTACTTAACGAACCGCGGCAACGTGTGCTCGTTCAGGATATGCTTCATCCAACGTGGCGTTATGATAGCCAAACCCTCACCGTGCGTAATGTCGTAATAAGCGCTCAAAGCGTGCTCTATTCCGTGGCAAGGCCAACCGCTTTCGCTGTTTCCGAGCGCCAAAATACCGTTACAGCCATACGTACAAGCCAACATCATCTCTGCACGCGCCTTGTAATCTTCGGGGTTCTCAATACACTTGCGGCCGTTCGTCATGAGAGTACGGAACATTGACTCGCAGAAACCGTCATTCAGCAGTGTCGCGTCTTCCACAAAATACTGCTCCATGGTGTGGTTCATCGCGTCGGCTATACCCGCTGCAGTCTGTTTGCGGCTAACGGAGAACGTGTATGTCGGGTCCAAGAACGAAACGGCAGGGAACAAATGCCGATCCAAATAACCAATCTTGTCGTTGGTCTCCGTTCTTGAGATCACACCGCCGCAGTCGTACTCACTTCCGGTAGCCGCCAGCGTGATAATATCCACAATCGGCAGAGCTGCCTGCGCTTTCACTTTGTACGAAATGAGGTCCCACGGATCGCCGTCATAACAAGCACCTGCTGCAATCGCTTTCGAGCAATCCAGCACACTTCCGCCGCCTACCGAAAGGATCACATCTACCTTATGCTCTTTGCACAACCGCACACCTTCCAATACTGAAGGATCATATTTCGGATTCGGCTGAATACCGCTCAGTTCCACCACCTCAAAATCCTTCAGCGTCTCGCGCACATAATCATAAAGGCTGCCTGCTGACGGCTGATTTCTGAAAGCCGGTATTTTCTTAATACTTCCTCCGCCGTAAGTCAGGAGTATTTTCTTGCCGAAGCTGCTCATCACTTTCTGCAGTTTCTCTACAACGCCTTCGCCAAAAATAAGACGTGTCGGTGTTTGATAATCAAAGTTTTGCATAGCTATTATTGTTTTTATTATTAGCGTTAATGCATTTTTCAACTCAATTTTGCTGCAAAGATACTACTTTTTTTTCATATATGCAAACATAAATCACCCAAAAATTTACCAATTTTGCTGAAATTGCAAATTACACTTCGTCGCGATGCTATTTTACCTTTGGCCCTTGGACGGTGTATGTCGCTCCGTTGTGAATTATGAACAATTGTCCGTCACGGAGAACTTTTGTACTTTGTATTTTGTGAGTTTGGACATTCGGGGTGAGGTTTTCGGTAGCAGTTGAGGAGGATTCGAAACGGACGGAGACATTACCGGAACCGAGAGCGGAAGCTAAGCCGGAAGGGGTGTCTATTGCGCCGATGCGGGTATAGGAATAGGAGGTATTGAAGGTCTCGTAGAAAAGGACCACGCAGTTATTGCCGTAGAGCATCAGATCGCCGGCATGGATGGTGCCGGGCTGGTATGCGGCGGTGGGAAGAGAGGTGGACAGGTAATGGTATTTCTCATTGCCGTTCAGTTCGTTCATCGTGACCGTTAGGGGTAATAAGGCAGCAAAGGCTTCGCCGGTTTCGGAGTCGGCGAGCGTGGCAGTAAAGGTCTTTGAGCCGATTACTACATTGATTTGCTTGCCGGTGCTTGCCAGTTGATTCAAGCCGCAGGTCTCCACCCAATTGGCAATGAGCGTGGAGAGGTTGGAGCGGTTGGAGTTATTGATCCAGAGGTTCTCTGGCAGGTAATCGGCATCGGGCACAAGGCGATGACAGTCGGCTACAACACCGCTGATGCTGCTGGAGGCAGAGGAAACGATAAGTCCCACATGTTTGCCGGAGAGTTGAGCGCCGGCTTGGAAGAGATAACTCTGCATGATAGCAGCCATCTGGCTCCACCACAGCGGCGTGACGATAATGATGGTGGAATAATCCTCCACTGACACACTCACCGGGTCAATCGCCGGATAAGAAGCGGCGTCGTTCGGGTTCGCTTTGATGGCATTGAGCAGTTGCGTGCCCAGCGCGTAGTTGTTAGCTTCGTAATGAAGTCCTTTTTCTGCCGGTTCGATCTCCACAACATCGGCAGAGATCCGGTTCGTCAGTTCGGTAACTATACTCTCACAGTTGCCGGTATAGCTGTAATAGACCACCAGCGTTTTGGCGGAAGACGTACTGAGAATCAAGCTCATAGCAGCAAAAAAGATAAGTAAGCGTTTCATGTGGCTTATTGGTTTGATGTTGTTTGAGATTGTTTGAAATTGTTTGAGCTTCGCGTTAGATGTTGCTTGATACGTTCGATGTTGGCTTTAATGACTTTGGGTGCAACGTACGGGTAGTCGGTTCCGTGCTATTCTACCATCTTGATCAGTTTTGCCGGATTGCCGCCGACGATAGCATTGGCAGGCACATCTTTGGTGACCACAGCCGCAGCTGCTACTACCGCATTCTCGCCAACCGTCACACCCGGCAGGATTGTGGCTCCAGCTCCTATCCACGCGTTCTTGCATATACGCACCGGCTTGCAGATAAGAATCTGGCGCTCGTGGAGATCGTGGTTATTGCTGATAAGCTGCACGTTCGCCGCAATCATCGCGCCGTCCTCAATCGTAATCTCTCCGCGTGCCATCATTAGGCAATCGGGCATAATCATTACGTTTTTGCCTATGTGTACCATGTCAAAGCACACACCTTTCAACGGCGGTTGAACCATACTGCCTTCACCGAGGTTGTCTCCGAACAACGCTTTGGCAGCCTCTTGCTTTTCAGCAGAATAAGGCATACAATTATTAAAACGATGCAACAAAGCGCCTTGTTGCATATACTTTGCCTGTTCCTTCGGCGTTGTCAATCGCATATCAACTCGAAATTCGTTCATAATAATCAGATATTAAGTCCTTTAATCCATTTCTCTACTTTTGCTTTGTTCGTGCGCACCTCGTGGCCGTAGATGCTGAAGCCGGGCTTCACGTCTGCTTTCGGGTACGCTTTGCGGACGTCGTTCACTACACTGCCGAGACCGCTTCCTTCGTGGGTGGTGAAGGGATAGATGGTTTTGCCGTTCAGGTCGTATGTGTCGAAGAACGTGAACATCACTTGCGGGTAAGTGCCCCACCAGATCGGTCCACCGATGAAGATGATGTCATACCGGTCAAAAAGTTCTTTGACGTTTGAAGGTTTGATGATTTCGCCGTTTGAAGTGGTTATTTGCGGTTCAAACGCTGGACGTTCGTTGTTGCGGGCTTCCTCTTGCGCCAATTCGGTCAGCGGCGTATAAGCCATTCCGTCGTACTTGTGCGTCACGATCTCAAACTGATCAGCTCCGGTCAGTTCGCTGATGTAGTCCGCCACGATTTTGGTGTTACCCACTTTGATGTTTCCTACCGAGTAGTTCTCTCCGGCATGGGAGAAGAACACTACCAAACATTTGTTATTCGTCATTTGTGCTTTGTTGTTTTGGGCGTTGCAGCCGGTTATTGTGAGTGCTGCAAGCAAGGTGAATAAAATCTTTCGCATAGCAGTTGATTTGATTTACGGTGCAAAATTACTGCTTTTTATTTAAATAAACAAACATAAATTTGCCAAATATATACCAATTTTGCAGAAATTGCAAAAATATCACATTTTTTCTCTTCCACTTTTGCATATTTGGGATAATTTTTGTATCTTTGCAGTCGTTATGAAAAAGCTACTGAACGTCCAAAATCCGAATGTGTATGCTCGGCATCTCCATGCGCCGGAGTTGCACCCGCTCATCAGCGTGGTTCATTTCGACGAATTGGAACAAGGCGTGCGGACGAGCATGAACAGTTATAGCGTGTATGGCTTGTTTATTCAGCGGGAGTTTCCGCAGAACTTGTCATACGGCATTCGTCCTGTGAAAGTGAGCGATTGGTCGGTTATTGCCGTTGCCCCGGGACAGATAGGCGGCAAGGAAGATGACGGCAATCCGCTCTTTTTGAACGGCTGGGCGGTGCTATGGTCGCCGGAGCTGATGAGCAAGACGGATCTGGAGACGCATATCAAGGAGTATAATTTCTTCTCGTACTACTTTACCGATTCGCTACCGCTGGAGCCCAAGGAGTGGGACGCGATAGACAAACTCCTGAGCGGCCTGCGCGAAGAACTGCGCTCACATCATGACAGTTCGGCGTTGCGGAACATTATCATCGGGTATTTGCGTTTGATTCTGGACTATTGCCAACGTGCATACTGGCGGTTGAGTGCCAAGAGAGATGCAGCCGAGCCGGATGTACTGAAGCGTTTTCATTCATTGTTAGACCAGTATTATTACGAAGACCGGCAAGCACAGAACGGCTTGCCGACAGTAGCATATTGCGCATCGAAGATGGCGTATTCAGCAGGTTACTTCGGTGATCTGGTGAAGCAAGCCACTGGTGCTTCCGCAAAAGAGTATATACAATCGTACATCATCCGTCTGGCAAAAAACATCCTGATGAGCGGCCGCAGCATCAGCGAAACGGCATACATGCTCGGCTTTGATTACCCGCACCATTTCACGCGCATGTTCAAGAACAAACCGGTATCACTCCGGGTGAGTACATGCGCGGACAATCGTCTTGATCAGTATCAGCGGTCTGTGGTTAGTAGTCAGTCGTTAGAAGCCATTGCTTTGCACCAGGCGCAAACCAAAACAACACCTGCATGAGCAACAAGTGCTCACGGTTAACCGGAACAATTCGATCGATATTCATACCATGCAGGTTTTGATTGTGTCTTATCGCTATAGATGATTCTTCTTACGCTACCGTCCATTTGCAACGTACGGGCGATACGATAGCGCCTTCCTTCTTGAGTTCGGCAAAAGCTTTGTCCACCTCTTTACGGTCGGCATTCAAGGATTGTGCCACCTCACCGGCAGAAACAGGTTTGCCTGCTGCACGCATGGCATTTAATACTTGCTCTTTCATAGTGTTGGAAATTATGAATTTTATTTTTTAGCCGCCGGTTGGTCATTTTCGCTCATGTTCTTCAGGAACAGATTCACCAGGCGTTTGGTAACGACAGTCTTGCGCACGGCGTGCCGTACCTTGTCGGCTTTGTTATTCGAGTTATCCGTTGTTGCCGTTGCGGCAGCCTGCTCTGCCTGCTCAACCTCCTGCTCGCGGCGGTCGATCTTCTCGCGCAAGCGAGTCGAGGCATGCTTGTACAGCAGGTTGTAACTCGGCACAGCAGCTTTCATGATGTACGGAGTGAGGAACGTAGTGAGCACACTGGCTGCCACGATGATCGGATAGATAGCCGGATCCGTCACGCCCAGCTTGCTGCCCAAGGCGGCGATGATGAACGAGAACTCACCTATCTGCACGAACGAGAAGCCGGTCATCATGGAGTCCTTCATCGTTTCGCCACCCCACCAGCAACCTAATGTACCGAAGATAATCATGCCAACGATAATCACTACCGCTACAATCAGTATCGACGGCCAATATTCCACCAGTGATGTCGGGTTGATCATCATACCTACGGATACGAAGAAGATTGCAGCAAACACGTTCTTCAGCGGAGCCATCAGGTGCTCTATACGATGCGACTCCAGCGTTTCTGCCAGCACCATACCCATCACAAACGCACCCAGCGCGCTGCTGAATCCTGCTTCCTCGGCGGTCAGCACCATACCCAGACACAGACCCAGAGAAAGGATGATCAGTATCTCATCGTTCAGGTACGGACGCACCTTGCGAAGCAATGTAGGGATAATCAATATACCGCAAACGAACCATACTGCCAATGTCAATACGAGTACGCCGACTTTCTTCAGCAGTTCGACGCCCTCGAAACTGTTCTTGACAGCCACGCTCGACAGGAGCACCAGGAGCACGACGGCAATTATATCTTCGAAGATCAGGATACTGGTGGCGCCTTTCACGAACCGCGCCTTGCCTAATCCGGCCTCGTCGATGGCTTTCATCACGATTGTGGTGCTGGACATACACAGCATGGCAGCCAGGAAGAGAGAGTTCATTGTATCCAGTTCGGCAAACTTACCTACTCCGAACCCTAATAGCATCATGCCGACAACGATTGTTGCTGCACCTATAAGTGCCACCTTGCCGCTCTCGAACAGGTTCTTCATGCGGAACTCCAGACCGATGCAGAACAGCACAAACAGCACACCGATGTTGCCCCATGTTTCTACGTTCTCCATATCCACCAGTTTCTCGCCAAACAGATGAGGACCAACCAATATACCGGCTACAATATAGCCCAGCACAACCGGCTGCTTCAGCAACTTGAACAGCAGACTTACCACGCCTGCCGTAATCATTAAGATGTATAAATCATGTACCATATCATTGGGATTTAGTATTTTCCTTTATAGGTTAAAACCTTTTCGAACTGCAAAGATACAAAAAAAAATCCATATTTGCAAATTTTTCTTCCATATACCTGATTTTTTTGCAAATGTCAAATATTTTTCGTACCTTTGCACGTTGAAAGGTTTTTCAACAAATTGTATGTACCTAAAATGTTGTATTATGCGTAATAATTTTACCTTTTTGCATTCTTTCACAATAGCGGTGATTGCATTGATACTTGCCGGCTGCAATTCGCGTCAACCGCAGTACGTGGTGGGCGTGAGCCAATGTTGGGACGATGCCTGGCGGCAGAAGATGAACAACGAGATGGACTGCGAGGCGTTACGCCATCCTGAGCTCAGGCTACACAGGCGCGTGTCATTGGGTGACACAGAACTGCAATGCGCACATATTGACAGTTTCATCAGCGAAAAAGTTGATGCACTGATCATCAGTCCGAGCGATGCCGAGCAGGTCAAGCCTGCCGTAACACGCGCATACAAGGCGGGCATACCCGTCATCATCGCCGACCGCAGGATAAGCGGAGAAGAGTGGACCGCGTTCATTGGCGGAGACAACTACCGAGTCGGACAACTGATGGCTGAATGGGTGAATACAGTCGAAAGGCAAAAGTCGAAAGTCGAAAGCAGCGAGCCATCACCATTACACGTACTGGAGGTGCAAGGTATGCACGGTTCGATGCCAGAGCAGCTGAGGCATCAGGGACTGACTGACGGTATCAACGGAAAAATCGACTTGCAGTCTGTAGCAGGTTATATTGATGCTTACACGGAAGTGAGTCGCTATCTGAGTAGTCATAAGAACATCGATGCTATCGTTGCCCAGAATGACATCATGGCCATTGAGTCCGCCAAGGCGGTACGCGATGCAGAGGGCTACGGAAAGGGTAGCGTACGTATCATGGGCGTGGACGGCATTACCGTCGGTCTGCAAGCAATCGCGAACGGAGATATAGAGTGCTCCGCAGTCTATCCCACACGCGGTGATCTGCTCGTAACCACAGCAGCAGCAATATTGTCGGGCGCGCCGTTTGTGCGCGACACGGTGATTGAGACTACAATGGTGGACGCCACCATGGCACCGCTGCTGCTCCGGGAGTTCGAGCTGCGCACACACGACTTGGAAACAATGCAGATGGTGAACAAACTGGCAGAAACCAACCTGCACAACATACGTATTGACCGCAACCTGCTGATAATAGCATTCATCGTTGTATCCGTATTGCTGTTGCTGGCATTGCTGTACGTGCTGTATCAGCAAACGATGATGCAGACGAAGATCAACCGCACCATCCGTCAGGTGGAAGATGTACAGGAGGCTATTCAGCTCAACCACCGCGATGCAGCGTTTGCCGAACGCATTCGGCAGATCGTTGACAGCCATCTGACCGACCCGAAGCTGAACGTGGAGTATCTGGCTACAGCTCTGCAACTGGATCGCACACAGGTGTTTCGGCGAGTCAAGTCGGTGACGGGCAAAGGTCCGGCAGAATATATCCGCGAGCAACGGCTCATACGTGCCGATGAACAGTTGCGCACCACCGACAAGTCCATCCGGCAGATAGCCAACGAGCTATGTTTCTCCAGTCCGGGATACTTCAGTAAATATTACAAAGACTACTTCGGGCACCTGCCGAGTGAACAGTAATTACGTCACGGCAGTTTATCAAAAATGTTGCAAAGTGACCACATTATGTTGAGGCGAAACATGAGTGGTACATTTTGCAACATTATTTTTTGCGCATGTGGGTAAATTGTTGTAACTTTGCAGCGTTTTACAAAAAACATCCAAAATCAGTCTAATAATGAAAAATTTCAAATCACTCATTGCAGCCTTTCTTTTGACGTTTGTCTGCACCACTATGGTACAGGCTCAGGTTACGGCGTCGGGTACCGTAACAGAAGCGTCTAACGGCGAGCCGATCATCGGTGCGTCGGTATTGGAGGAAGGCACTACCAATGGCACGATTACCGACTTCGACGGCAACTTCACACTGGCTGTCAGTGACGGAGCCAAGCTGACTATCTCGTATGTCGGATTCAAGCCTCAGACCCTGCCGGCAGCCGCCGGCATGCAGGTTGCGTTGTCGGAAGACAGCGAGCTGCTGGAAGAAGTGGTGGTAACCGGTTATACCGCCCAGCGCAAAGCTGACCTGACCGGTGCCGTAACCGCCATCAGCAGCAAGGACCTGGAGAAGCAACAGGAGAACAACCCGATGAAAGCCCTGCAAGGCAAGGTGCCGGGCATGAACATCACCGCCGACGGCGCGCCATCGGGTGCTGCAACCATCCGCATCCGCGGTATCGGTACACTCAACGACAACGACCCGTTGTACATCATCGACGGTGTACCGACCAAATCCGGCATGCACGAGTTGAACCCGAACGACATCGAGTCCATTCAGGTGCTGAAGGATGCAGCCTCAGCGAGTATCTACGGTAGCCGTGCAGCCAACGGCGTGATCATCATCACTACGAAGAAAGGTGCCGAGGGCAAGATTCGCGTTGATCTGGACGCCTCGGTAGCCGTGCAGTCGTACGTCAACCGCATGAAGGTGCTTGACTCCGAGCAGTACGGACGTGCTATGTGGCAGGCATATATCAACGACGGTCAGGCCGACCCGAACACGAACGTGCTCGGCTATCGCTACGACTGGGGATATAACGCACAAGGCTATCCCGTGCTGAACAACATCTATCTGGGCAAGTACCTTGATAACGCAGGCACGGTGCCTGTCAGCAACACGGATTGGTTCAGCGAGACCACGCGCCCGGGCGTGATACAAAACTATAATATAGCCGTGAGCAACGGCAGCCAGAAGGGAAGTTCTTTCTTCTCGATTGGTTATTACAAGAACGAGGGTATCATCAAGACCTCGGATTTCGACCGATTCTCGGCACGTATCAACACCGACTACAAGATTCTGAAGGATTACGTAACCATCGGCGAAAATTTCACGTTGAACCGCACCTCCGAGGTCAGCGCCCCAGGCGGTTACATTAACAGCGTGCTGCAATACAATCCGCTGCTGCCGGTATATAAGACCAACGGCGAGTTGGCACAGGCTCCGTCATCCAGCGGATTCCCGCAGCGCGAGAACCCGTTGTCGATTCTGGAGCGCAACAAGGATAACCGCTACGTCTATTGGCGCATGTTCGGTAACGTATTTGTAAACATTACTCCCGTCAAAGGTCTGAATATCCGCACCACGGCGGGTATCGACTATGCGCAGAAGAAGCAGCGATTCTTCACCTACCCCATCAACGAGGGTGTGGTAGCCAACGACAAGAACGCCGTTGAAGCCAAGCAGGAGCACTGGTTGAAGTGGATGTGGAACGCTATTATCACCTATAATCTGGAGATCGGCAAGCACCGCGCCGACTTCCTGGTAGGTACAGAGTTGAACCGTCAGACCGATGAGTGGTTCTCGGGTTACAAGGAGGATTATATTGTTCTGACGCCCAACTATATGTGGCCTGATGCAGGTAGCGGCAAGGCGCAGTCCTACGGCGGTGCTGGCAGTTACTCGCTTATATCGTTCTTCGGCAAGGCTAACTATACGTATGACAACCGATACCTGTTCTCTGTTACGGTACGTCACGACGGTTCGAGCCGCTTCGGCAAGCACAACCGTTTTGCCACCTTCCCCTCGTTCAGTGCCGGATGGCGTATCAGCCAGGAGAAGTTTATGCATGAGTCTTCGTCATGGCTCGACGATCTGAAGATCCGTGCCTCATGGGGTCAGACGGGTAACCAGGACATCTCTCCCACCGCCCGCTACACGATTTACAAGTCAAACTACGGTGTTGAGGAGAACGGCGGCCAGAGCTACGGTACATCGTACGACATTACCGGCAGCAACGGCGGACATATCCTGCCGTCAGGCTTCAAGCGCGACCAACTCGGCAACGATGATATCAAGTGGGAAACCACCACGCAGACGAACGCCGGTCTGGACTTCGCATTGTTCAAACAGACGTTCTACGGCTCGGTGGACTGGTTCTACAAGCAGACCAAGGACATCCTCGTATGCATGGACGGCATAGCCGCCATGGGTGAGGGCGGTTCGCAGTGGATCAACGCCGGTGCAATGGACAACATGGGTGTTGAGGTTTCGTTAGGCTACCGCAACCAGACGAAGAGCGGATTCAAGTACGACATCAGCGCCAATCTCTCACACTACGACAACACCGTAACCAAACTGCCGGAAACGATTGCTGCCAAAGGCACGTTCGGCGGTAACGGCGTTGAGTCGGTAGTAGGGCACGCCATGGGGTCGCAGGTAGGTTACATTGCCGACGGACTATTCAAAACCCAGGAGGATATCGACAACCATGCTATACAGGAAGGTGCCGGCCTGGGACGCATACGTTACCGCGACATCAACGGTGACGGCATAATCACCGAGAAAGACCAGACTTGGATCTATACGCCCGTACCGGCTATCAACTTCGGTGCCAACTTCTACTTCGAATACAAAGGTTTCGACTTGACTGTGTTCTTCCAGGGCATAGGCGGCGTACAGGTTATCACCAAGGATTACAAGGAGCAAACCGACCTTTGGGCGGGTGTGAACGTGGCTAACCTGAATAAGGGTACGCGCGTACTTGACGCCTGGAGTCCCACTAATCCTAACAGCAATATACCTGCTCTGTCAACCAACAATAACAACAACGAGACTCGCGTCAGCACATACTTTGTAGAAGACGGTTCGTTCCTCAAGCTGCGTAACATCCAGCTCGGCTACAACCTGCCGCAATCCGCTTGCGACAAGATGATGATGCAGAACTGGCGATTCTTCCTCTCTGCACAGAACGTGTTCACTATCCACTCGAGCAAGTTCACGGGCGTGGACCCTGAGAACCCGACATTCGGCTATCCTATTCCGTTGACCGTAACACTCGGCACGAAAGTGACATTCTGAGTGGAAGGTTGATAGTTTAGTGTTTAGAGAATAGAGAAGTTAAAAGTTAATAAGATTATAGTTATGAAGACAATCAATCAAATCATACTTGGAGTTCTGTCCTGCGCACTGCTGCTGTGCTCGTGCGACAGTTTTCTGGATCAGGATGTACCCCAGGGTATATTGAGCGGCGATCAGGTGAACGATCCGTTGTATATCGACAACATTGTTATCTCCGCCTACGCCATCTTTATCTCGGCAGAGGATGTCAACTCATCGTTCTCGATGTGGAACTTCGATGTCCGTTCGGATGACGCCTACAAGGGCGGCATCAGCGAGAATGACGGCGATGTGTTCCACCAGCTGGAGATATCGCAAGGCATAATGACCACCAACTGGAACATCAACGACATGTGGGTACGTCTGTACAACTGTCTGAGCCGTGTGAATGCCGCCATTGACGCGCTCAACACCATGGATGACAGTTATACGCTCAAGGCACAGCGCCTGGGCGAGATGAAGTTCCTGCGTGCGTACGGGCACTTCCTGCTGAAGCGTTTGTACAAGAACGTGCCGTTTGTAGTTGCGCCCAACATGACCGAGGCCGACTACAAAGCGCTGCGTAACGACACCTATACCAACGACGAGAGTTGGCAACTCATTGCCGACGATCTGGAGTACTCCTACAGCGTGCTGCCGGCTACGCAGGCCGACAAAGGTCGCCCCACACAGGCTTCGGCTGCCGCACTGCTCGCCAAAGTCTATCTGTACAAGGCATACCGACAGGACGACCCCGCCAGCCACGCTGTGACCGAGATCAACCGTGACGACCTGCAAAAAGTGCTTACATACACCGACGAGGCTATCTATCAGGCGGGAGGATACGGACTGGAGGAGGATTTCCACAACAATTTCCGTCCCGAACCGCAGTACGAGAACGGCAAGGAGAGTGTATGGGCTATGCAATACTCCACCAACGACGGCACTAACCTGGGTAACTGCAACTGGTCGTACGGACTGATGGTGCCGGGCATAGAAGGTGTGACCGACGGCGGTTGCGACTTCTACAAGCCCAGCCAGAACATCGTGAACGCTTTCCGCACCAATGCCGACGGACTGCCTTATATCACCGATTTCAATCAGAAGGACTTTGACGCAGCCACCGACAATGCCGATCCGCGCCTGTGGCTGACTGTAGGTATAGCAGGGTTCCCCTATATGTTCAATCCGAAGTATATCATGGCTCGCACCCACGACTGGAGCCGCTCCAACGGTCTGTACGGCTACAATGTGACCCTCAAGCACAATGTTGACCCCGACGGCGGTTATCTGATCCGCTCCAAACTCTGGTTCGGCAGCCCGATGAACCGTATCGTGCTGCGTTACGCCGATGTGCTGCTCATGCGTGCCGAGGCTCTGGCACAACTCGGGCAGAACCACGAGGCTATCGAACTCGTTAACCGGCTGCGCAACCGCGCATCACGCAGCACTGCCATGCTGGCGGGTTATGATGTCAACTACGGTGCCAAGATACGCGTCAAGGCTTATACCGATGACAACGACGCACTCGCACGCGTGAAGATGGAGCGCAGACTGGAACTGGCTATGGAGTCCGAACGATTCTTCGACCTCGTGCGTTGGGGCGAAGCTGCAGAGGTACTGAACAAGTATTACATGGAGGAAGCCAACGACTGCCGCATATACAGCAACGCAGCGTTCACCGCCAACAAGAACGAGTACCTGCCTATCCCGCATGAGCAGATGGCGGCTTCCAACGGGCACTACAAGCAAAACATCGGAGGCTGGTAAAGCTATTTGCCATTTAATCATTTACCATTTAATTATATGAATAGTAAAGTTATGAAGACCATTTATAAGATAGCTACTCTCTGCCTGCTTCTGATAGCGGCAGCCGGTTGCGACAAGAAGGACAGCACCTTCTCGGTAGGCGGTGATTGCCTGATTGAGTCGCTGGTGATGGACGATATCTATACCGGCGTGGTGGATCATGCAGCCCGCACCGTGGTTGTCGGGGTGCCCGAGGTACACGACGACCGCGAGATGACTATCACCGCTCTGACTCTGTCTGCCGGTGCCACATCCGACCTCAAGCAGGGCGACAAAGTGAATATGACCTCGCCTGTTGTTATCCGCGTTACCAACGGTAATGTGTATCTGGATTACAAGGTCAGTGTCAAGCACGACGAGGCACGTATCCTGTCGTTCGTGCTGAACGACGACTATATGGGTATCATCGACCAGCAGGCACGTACGATAGCCGTATCCGTACCTGTCGGTACAGATCTCAAGACACTCGTTCCGACCGTCAAGACCACCGAGGGAGCCACGCTCAGTCCTGCAGCCGGCGTACCGTGCGACTTCACCAACCCTGTGGAGTTCACCGTAACCAACAACACCGCCTCCACCACCTACACGGTGACTGTCAAGGAGAAAGGCAACCCCGTAGTGCTCTACCTCGGTTTGGCTGAGACGGTGGCGCAACTCAATCCCGAGGAGCAGGAAGCAGTGACGTGGATGTTGAGCAACATCGACAACTCCGACTACTCATCGTTCGCCAACTTCGCTGCCGGACGCGTGAACATGAGCGACTGCAAGGTTATCTGGTGGCACTTCCACAAGGACGGCGGACTGGAGGGCAAGGCTGCCTTTGAAGCCAACGCTCCAGAGGCGGTCGATGTGTTCGCTCTGGACAGACTCAAGGAGTTCTATCAGGCTGGCGGCTCGCTGCTGCTCACACGCTATGCAGTTAACCTGCCGTACTATCTGGGTGAGGCTGAGTGCTTCCCGAACAACTGCTGGGGACAGAACGAGGAGAGTGCCGAGACGGTAGGCGGACCGTGGGAGTTCAATATCGAAGGTCATACTGACCACGCACTCTGGCAGAACCTGCTGATGAATCCCGATGCTCCGGGGCACGTATATACATGCGATGCAGGCTACCGCATCACCAACTCCACCGCACAGTACCATATCGGTACCGACTGGGGAGGCTACGACAACCGCGAGATGTTCCGCCAGAAGACCGGCGCCGTGGATATTGCCGGAGGTGCGGATGCAGTGGTTGCATGGGAATATCAGCGTTCTGCCGAACACGGTGCTATCATCTGCATCGGATCGGGTTGCTACGACTGGTACTCTGTCGCCGGAGAGGCAGGAACGGAGTATTACCACGCCAATATAGCCAAAATTACCGAAAATGCGTTTAATTACCTAAAACAATAACGCCTTATGAGAACGATACAATTATTCAATATTCTGGCTATGTCAACATGTCTGTTGGCTGCCTGCAACGATAATTATCCTCAGGAGCAGAAGGACTGGGAGAACACTACCACGTACTTCAACTCGACCGACGAGGTGATGAGCACGACGTATTTTCGTCCCTCGGTAGGCAGTGTGGGCGACCCGTTGCCGTTCTACGACCCGGTTGACAAGGATTTTAAGGTGCTGTATCTGCACAACTTCGAGCAGAATGAGGAGCAGACGTTCCATCCCATCTGGGGATTCCGCACCGACGATGCTGCCAACTACACACCCTTGGGCGAGGTGTTGCCCACCGGGCGTGCCGGCGAGCAGGACGCGGCACTGGGTACGGGCTGTGTCGTCTATGACGAGGCGCAGCAGCTCTACTACATCTACTACACAGGCGAGCGTTACAAACCTGCTGCCGACGAGGATAGGCAGGTAGTGATGCGCGCCACCAGCCCGGACTTCAAGACCTGGACCAAAGATCCGCTCTTCAGGTTGCGGGGTGCAGAGTACGGCTACAGCTCGATTAACTTCCGTGACCCGTATATCTGGCACATGGACGATGACAACCTCTGGCACATGATTGTGGCTACCAAGCCTATGCCTGCCGGTTCGCGGGCCGAGGCGAAAGACGGCGTGTTTGCCGAGTTCACCTCTGCCGACCTCATGACATGGGAGCACAAAGGTGTGTTCACCAAGATGATCTGGGATCGTTTTTTGGAGTGCCCTAACGTATTCAAGATGGGTGACTGGTGGTACCTGACATACAGCGACATGGCTGCTTTCGAGCGACGCGTACATTACCTGAAGGGACGCACTATCGACGAGCTGAAGGCTGCCACCAATCCCAACTGGCCTGACTGGAAAGAAGGTGCACTGGACGGCCGCGCGTTCTATGCCGGCAACACCGCCTCCAACGGCACGGACCGCTACATCTGGGGCTGGTGTCCCGAGCGACGCAACAACGACAACACCGACATCAGTGCCGAGGTGGAGCCCAAGTGGGGCGGATCGATGACCGTTCACCGACTAGCACAACGCGAGGACGGAACGCTCTATCTGGCAGAGGTGCCCGCTATACGCGAGAAGTACGACCGGCAGGCTACCGTCAAAGCGCTCAAACTGATTGGCGACGAGGGCAACATCACAGCTGCCGACGGCACATATACGATGAAAGCGTACAGCTCGGCTTTGTTCAACTCGCTCGGCTATCACAACCATATAGCCATGACCGTCACCGCATCAGGCAACAACGACCGATTCGGCATATCCTTCGTACGCGGCACACGCGACGACGAGGGTGCAGAGAGGTACTACAGCATCATGGTTTGCCCCGACGGAACGAACAATTTCATCCGCTTTGAGGAGGAACAGGGCAAATGGGAACTGAAAGGCGGAGGCAGTTATCCGTTCCCTATGCCTGCTGACAACACCTACCACATCGACATCTACACCGACAACTCCGTGCTTGTGATGTACATCAACGATGTAGTAACGTACACGCAGCGTATATACAACCTGCAGCGCAACTGCTGGTCGGTTAACTGCTACGAGGGTGCCATGACTGTCAAGGACATTAAAGTCACTCAATATTAACTTACACTTTAAATTTCTGAATTATGAAAAAGATTTCTCTAATTGCGCTGTTTGCAGCGCTGGTAGCTGTCAACATCAACGCTACCGATCTGTTTGTCGGTTCGCACGCTGTTACGTGGGATACCCCGCTTAACTTCGAGGCTGCCAAGTTCGCTGATGCCAAGGCCGGCGACAAGATCGTTGTCACTTACACCGATGCAGCACATGGCATTGAGTTCAAGATTCCGGAGGTATGGGATCACATGGCAGGCAGCCGCGAGGCAGCTTGGATCAACGGTGCAGCCGCCTATGAGCAGTTCATTACCGAAAAGGCTTTGGAGCAACTCAAGGCTAACGGCCTGCAGATCGTAGGTGAAAATTTCACCTGCACCAAGGTTGAACTCCTGGACGGCAGAGTACTGAAGGAAGGCGTGACCGTTTGGACAGGTTTCTTCTGGGCTGACGAGTGGTCAACTCTCGAACTCTACAAAGAGGGCTACAACACCGTGGACTTCAGCAAGGCTACCGCACTGCGTATCTACAGCGAAGCAGGCCGTTCGGACTTCACGATCAACATCAAAGAGTCGTGGGATGAAGGTGGTCAAATTGCAGACCAAGCGGCTATGACTGCCGGTGATGGTTATATGGAGCTTGCGCTCACCGATGACCTGCGTACACGTCTGGCTAATGCCAACCACTGGATGATCCAGTTCAACAAAGAAGCCGGCAATCCGTTCAACGTTACCGACATCGTGCTGGTTATGAAAGACACGGCTGACGGCATTGCCAATACTGCTGCTCAGACCAAGACCGTCAAGATGATCGAGAACGGACAGATCGTTATCATCAACAACGGCGTACGCTACAACGCTCTGGGTGCACAACTCTAAGGCAACCAACATTAGGCAAATATTCAATTGCTTTGGCAAAAATGCGTTTTTGGCAATAAAAATGCATTTTTGCCAAAGATTTTTTTGCATATATCATATTTTTTTTGTACCTTTGTGCGCTTATTGCAAAATATCTAAACAATTATCAGTATGAAAAAAATCTTTTTTGTATTAGTAGCCTTCGTGGCTATGTTCGCTTTCACATCGTGCAACAACGATACCGTAGAGAGCCAGATCTTCGACCTTAGTTACGACAAAGGCGATCTGGGTGACGGTGACGCACTGCTTTATGAGACCACCTACGCTCCTATCTTCATGGAGGAGATTGGCAAGGTTGCCAGACCGACAACCGAATCCGGCAGAACATTCATGGTTAACGCTACCGAGAAGAAAGCTAAAGCCGACGTTAAGGCTGCCTTTGACAAAGCTGCAAGCGAGGCTCAGAAGCTCAATGACCAGAGCGATGTCAAGCTCACCGGACTGAAAGTTATCCTTGAGCACTCTACTGCTTCCAACCAGAACAAGAAGGAGTTCGCAACTTACACATTCAAATAACACTTGGAACAATGAAGAAATTCTTTATTCTCGGCGCTATGGCGCTGACCATGCTCGCTGTTACATCGTGCGACCCCAACAAAGCACAGTGCTGGAAACTGCAAATCACAGACGAAGACAACAAGGTGACCGAGTATCTGTTCTACGGCACAGGCGATGAGGCTGACGCACAGCTTGAGATCTACCACCGTGCCGGTGCGAAAAAGATCCACCGCGAGCAAACCTTCTTGAGCAAAGAAGACTGCAAGACGCCCGTGAAATAACCGGACATCCGTCCGCAGCAAGGCTGTCTGTCAGCAAGCAGAAAAGAAGTGTGCCAACCATGGCGCACTTCTTTTTTGTAAGTCTCTTACGTACACTTAATGCATTTTTTCTGCATTTTCTGTACTCAGCATCGCATTTTTAATTTATGCATGCATACCATAAACACAGCGGCTGTAACTGTTGCAATTGTTGCTTCAATTATTTTCGGATTTATCCTCATATCTTTCTATGATCAATTTACCAAATGACTATTCCTACAAAATATCTCCTATGTAAACTCCGTTCTCCCATTCTCGGGCCGGTACAGGCGTATAGATCTTTTTTCCACAATGAGGACACACAGATGGCTTTTCGTAATTGCAATTGACCGATTCTTCCTCAATTGTTTCATGACAATATGGGCATACTACTTGTTTTTCTCCGCATTCCGGACAATCTAAC
>ONHW01000027.1 GCA_900317745.1 uncultured Bacteroidales bacterium
GACATCTTAACAGCCTTTCGGGAGAAAAGGGAAACACGCTTGTTTCTCAAAAGCGGATGCAAAGGTACAGCATTTTTTTCATATATGCAAATATTTTACTAAAAAACATGCTTTTTTTGACAATTTATGCCATTTTCTGCAATGCCTATGTTGCAAACGCCGACAAGAGAGGATAAAACAGGCACTCAAAACCTCAAAAACAGTTACCGACATTCCGACAAGTTCTTTTTACCTAATCTTTTTACCTAATAAATATATACGCGTGTAACATGCACGCGCGCATAAGAGCCGCGAATAACCCGCACAAACAACGAATAATGCAAATAAAAATCAAAAAACAGCAAAAAAGTTTGGAAATGTCAAAAAAAATTCGTATATTTGCAGCGCATTATTGTGAATACACGAATCGACTATGGCAAAACGACCATCAAAATCCCGCAATGAGGGTGAAGACAAATTCATAGAATCGCTGGACAAGAAGAGTTTCGGCGAATATTGGGATCGAGTAAAGACCGGTGTTCAGAGCGAGCAGTTCCGCGTTATATGCGGAGTGCTGCTGGCATTGTTCACGGTGTATCTAATAATAGCTTTTGTCAGTTTCTTCTTTACCGGTGCAGCGGATTTCTCCATACTGGAGATGTCGCGTCCGGAGCGCGCCGCCAACCGTCTGGAGATACAGAACTGGATGGGTCTGCCGGGTGCAACGTTAGTCTTTCTGCTGATACACAAAGGTTTCGGTTTGGCGAGTATGGTGCTGATTGCCCTTATGGCAATGTGCACGAACAAACTGTTCCGCGCCGGAAATGTCCGACTGATGAAGTTCACCGTTTGTTCGGTGTTCTGGCTTTTGTACGGTTCGGTTGTGTTAGGATATATTGATTATCTGATCGGCGAGCCTCTGTTCTTCCGTTTGGGCGGTGCTTTTGGTGCTGTGGTGACAGTTTGGGCAGTGTCGTACGTGAAGATCATCGGATTGCTGTTCATACTGCTGGCTATCGGGTTGATTTTCTTTATCTGCGTGGATGAGACCTTTATCCCGAAGATGCACCGCTTGTGGCGTTGGCTGAAGACGCGTCTGAAGAAAGAGACACCGGCGACAGAAGAAACGCCGGAGGACACGGCTGCCACAGATACAGTAACCACGCCTGACAGTTCCGGCAACTCTATCGAGCTGACCATAGCCGGCAAGAGTGCCGAAGAGCCCAAGAGCGAAGGCGGCACGCTGACCGTGGAGATCGTTGGCAACGACACGTCGGACATTGTGGATATCGACTCACCTGTGCCCGATGATACCCCGACAGAGCCGGAAGGCGATGATATAACCGAGGTTAGCGAGCCGGAGAGCAAGCCAGAAGACGAAGGTGAAGACAAAGGCGAGGACACGCCGGACGCACCTGATCTGACTATCGGCAAAGGCGATGACGTGCAACTGACGAAAGACTCGCCGGAGGCACTACTGGAGAAACTTGGGCCTTACGACCCGCGCAAAGAGCTGGAGTTCTATCAGTTCCCGTCGCTGGATCTGCTAAAGGTTTATCCGAACGAGACCTCGCCGGTTATCGACCAGCAGGAGCAGCAGAACAATGCCGACCGCATTGTTACGGCGTTGCGAAACTTCGGCGTGGAGATTGACAGCATAAAAGCCACGGTTGGTCCTACCGTCACGTTGTACGAGGTTAAGCCGAAGGCCGGTGTGCGCGTATCGAAGATTGAGTCGCTGGAGAGCGATATTATGCTTTCGCTTGCCGCCAAGGGCATACGTATTATCTCGCCTATGCCGGGCAAAGGTACGGTAGGTATAGAAGTGCCGAACGAGAAGCCGCAGGTGGTAAGTATGCACTCCGTGATTGCATCGAAGAACTTCCAGGAGAACACCAAGATGCGCCTGCCTATTGCCATCGGACGTACGATCACGAACGACGTATTTATGTTCGATCTGGCAAAGACACCGCACTTGCTCGTAGCCGGTGCTACAGGTCAAGGTAAGTCAGTGGCTATCAACGCTATTATCACGAGTCTGCTCTACAAGAAACATCCGGCAGAGTTGAAAATGGTGCTCGTTGACCCGAAGATGGTAGAGTTTGCGCCGTACAAACCGCTGCTGAAGCACTATCTGGCAGCTATGCCGGATGTAGATGAGAACCAGGTGGTTATCACCGATTGCGACAAGGTGATCAACACGCTGAACAGTCTGGTTATCGAGATGGAGAACCGCTATAAGTTGCTGATGGATGCCGGCGTGCGCAATCTGGAGGATTATAACGAGAAGTTCGTCAACCGCCGCCTTAATCCCGACAAACTGGTGGATGGTTCGCTGCATCACCAGTACCTGCCATACATCGTGATTATTATTGACGAGTACGGTGACTTTATCATGCAGGCGGGCAAGCAGGTGGAGACGCCTATTGCGCGTATCACGCAGAAAGCGCGTGCCGTAGGTATGCACATGATTCTGGCTACTCAACGTCCGTCGGTAAACATCGTGACAGGTGTTATCAAGGCAAATATCCCGACACGTATCGCGCTGCGCACACAGTCGGTTATCGACTCGCGTACCGTGCTTGATGCCAAGGGTGCAGACCAGCTTATCGGTCGCGGTGATATGCTCTATGCCGGCAACGGCGAGATAACACGTATCCAGTGCGCTTTTGTTGATACGCCGGAGGTAGATGCAATCGTTGAGCATATAGAGAAGCAACAACATTACTTCGAGCCGTACCAGTTGCCGGAGTATATTCCTGAAGGCGCCGAAGCCGAGGCACTGGCTCCGGGCAGCGTAGATATGAAACGTCTCGACCCGATGTTTGCCGATGTAGCGCGCTATGTGGTGAACAAACAGGAAGGTTCGACCTCGCGTCTGCAGCGTGCGTTCGAGATTGGCTATAACCGTGCAGGCAAACTCTCCGACCAGCTGGAGGCAGCCGGTATCGTTGGTCCGAACAAAGGTCCGAAAGGCCGTGACGTACTCATCCAGGATCCCAACCAACTCGAGGCCAAACTACAGGAACTGGGAGTGGGATAAACAGTGTGAGTACCGTTGACCCGTTCACGGTAGAGATATAACAGAAAACTATAATCTTTGTCAAACTATGTCAATACAACAAATGCAACAGAGGCAGATGCAGTACATTGCAGAGCAGTCTATGTGCGCGATTGACTACCAATGGGAAATTCAGCATCACCGACAAATGCACGAAGCCTACGAGAAGAGCTTGCAGGACTAAATCGTGTGCAACAGCATGAAGTAGCTTACCGTTGGGCAGTAGCGAATGGCAAGTTAATAGATTTGCTTGGCGAGTTTGCCAAGCAAAGGCAGTTATTGCTTTTTCAAAGTGGGAATGAATGCGAGAATTGGCTTGATCCTGTACTGAATATAGTATATAAGATGAATACGTTAGTGCATGTTGGCGAGAATATCTCCAAGTTATTTGAGCGCATTGATGCTTTTAATATGATCTTCCCCGCCACCGCCTTGCGTTTCATTGGATTCCAAGCCATGAGTTCAAACAATGTCTATCCAATCTTTGTACAACAATTCATCCCTCATGCCAGATTTGCGACGAAATCCGAAATCAGCGAGTATATGCATGACTTAGGATTTCACCCGACCTCAAGAGATGGAGAATTTGAGAATGACATATATATTGTATCTGACTTGAAACCTAAGAACGTTATTTGCAATGCAGCCAACGACATTTTTGTCATAGACGCAGAAGTGCAAACAAAATAGCATTTTTTATATTGCTTGGACAGAAATCTCTGAATTATGAGCGAAAAAGAATATAAAGCTAAAGTAAATGAAGGTTTAAAAGTTGCCTATCGTCGCTTGGTAGAGGAGTATCGACGCACCAATACACCGCTCATCTTCAGTGAGAACGGCGTGGTGAAGTATGTTGACCCGTTCACGGTAGAGATATAAGCTATTTAAAGATTTATACACAACAAGATAATAGAACATGTCGCTTTCGGGACATTAAACCGAAACGCTGACCTCAGCAGCGGAAAAAAGTGAGGACATAACATAAAAAGGCGTTTGCTTTATTTGAGGATACGTTCAAACTACCACTTTGAAAAACATCTTTCCAAGAGTAATGCAAGACGCTCATGTTTTGACGTGAGTTGTCTGCATATTGGAAGATGTGGGTGTGGTAGCCCGAACGTACCAATAGCAGTTGGCTCACGTTTTTTGTGCACAAAGACAAACAACATATCTAACAATCAATAGAACCGATGTGGCGATGGGATATAACTGCCAACGCGAACAATGAAAAAGTCTATCTTTATTCTTGCAGCCTTATTTGCGGCTACTTTTGCTAATGCTCAGATTACATTTGAGCGTTCATTTGACAATGAAGTGAATTATGGAGCTGGTGTCCAAACTATAACTTCTTACCCCGAGGAAAGATTGGTTATAGGAAACTATATTTATGAGAATAAAGAAAATGCTATTACCATCTATGACGCAGTAGATTACTCCTTATTAAAATCTATCTTAATTCCTGATCAGACTGAAATAGGGCTTGTATCAAAGGGAATTTTTACTAAAGATAATAAATGGGCTTGGATACAATATGATAAATTAGAAGAGAATTACAATGAATATGGTTGTCACTATTATTCAGCCAAGGTAGTTGATGAAGATGGAAATGTTTTATCAACATTCGTTAACAAAGCTATATGTGAATCATATGTCAAATTGGTTAAAATAGGTGCTTCGTATAAATTGATGATTGAAACTGACATTCAGAAACATAGCTACGATATCTATTCGCTTCCCGGCAATGGTGAGACGCAAGACATTAGTTCAAATTCCGCTCCGCGTTATAGCTCTCGCAAATATTTACACAACGACCAAGTGCTGATTGACAGCAACGAAAGAACATATACCGTGCAGGGGTTAGAAGTGAAGTAACGGGCGGCGGATACAATCCGCCTGAAATACAAAGAAAAAGGGGATGGAGTGAATCCAATTCACTCAAAATGGACGGAGGGATGATATACACGAATGGCGAAAGGTATCAGCGGCGAGAGTCGCTGATGCTTTTTTGATCGCCCATATATGGTCGATTCCAATATTAAGCGGGGATCGGGAGGATGCGAGAAAAATGCTCAAAATTGGCTTATGGGACACGCGCACTATATATTACTATGTAATATATATACATTGGCTTGTGAGTGGGGTGATGTCGGGAGGAGCATACAATGAGCATATATTCAGCATATATTGAGCATATATTGAAGGCTCGAGGAAGGAGCGAGGAAAAAGCGAGGAAAGAGCGAGGAGAGAAGGATATGCGGCGGAATACCGCCTAAAACAGAACACCGCTACGCTTCGCTTTAGGCACGCGGTGGTGTGAGGGGTGTAACGCGGCGGGACAGCGCCGCGCACTAAACGACTGCACAACTATCCGGCGTTGGAAGCGCCGGACACAGGACACATGCTGAGATGAGAAGCCGGATACCATCCGGCACAATGGACAAAACACAGAAGATAACTGCGGCAAATATGCCGCAGAAAGGGAAAATGCGAAAATACAACCAGCGGATAACTGCGGCAAATATGCCGCAGAAAGGGAAAATGCGAAAATACAACCAGCGGATAACTGCGGCAAATATGCCGCAGAAAGGGAAAATGCGAAAAATACAACCAGCGGATAACTGCGGCAAATATGCCGCAGAAAGGGGAAATGAAAAAAACTACGACAAATAGCAGACTGCGGCATTTTGCCGCAGTCTGGGAAAATGAGGGATGAGGGGAAAAACGGGCTCATGGAAATCGCCCGCACAGGACACTAAGACTTCAGTTGCGGTGGATCTTGCTGGCGCCGAGGCTGATGGATTGCTGGACGGACGGATTGCCCTGGTACTCAATCTTGCTGGCACCCATTGCTTGCGCCCAGAGCGAGTCGGTAACGTTCACCTCCGCCTTGCTGGCACCGCTGACGGTGATATGCATGTTCTTTACCCACAGGTCGTCGGCATCGAGTTTGCTGGCGCCGGAGATATTCGCGCGCAACTCGTCGGTTAAGCCGTGAAGCTCGGCACGGCTGGCACCGGTGAGGTTGATTGCCTCGAGCGAGGGAACGTTGATCACGGCTTTGCCGCTATGGTTATTCACGCCGCAGATCTTCAGCACGCCGTCAACGACTTCGGTTGTAACCGCGCCAGCCTGTGCGTAGCGCACATTGACCGCCTGCGGTTCGCCGACATAGACCTCGAGTTTGACCGCACCGGCGGCATCGATGGCATTGAACGGTTCGGTCTCACGCACCTCACGGATAAGATAGGCGTCGTCGTCCAAGTCGTCAAGTGTCTCCAAGACAGTCACGATATCCGTACCGTTCACCTGTAACGCCTTGGCAGCCGAAGCGATCAAGCCACCGAGAGACAGCAGCCAGACGAGAATAGCAATGATCCAGAACCGGAGGCTCGGGTGCTTGCGTTCGCGGCTGTACTTGACAATCCAGTGGACAATCATATACACGGGCATTGCCAGCGCCACAACGACAGACAGGCAGAGAACCCAAGTCCATGCAGTGCTTCCGCCGAACAGTTCGAAGCCGAGCGCGGGCACCAGAGCCATGCCGCCGATACTAATGCCGAAGAACGCCATGAGCAGAGCAAAGATTACCGCCAGAACAGGGAACAGCACCTGAATGGCAATAATAATCAGTATAGCCTTGAGAATGATGGAAATGACACGTCCTATACCTTGCCGGCTGATACGATCGCGCTTGAAAACAGGACGTTTGTTTTCGCCGAACGCGTCGGGTTCGCCTATACGCGCACGCACATCCTTAATCATTTCGACGGTTACAGATTCCACTTTCTGCGCGAACAAAGCCGACCGGAGGAGTTCGGCAATACGGCTCTCGAGGTCGTCCATGACATCTTTCTTCTCATCGAAAGGCAAACGGCTATCGATGTCCGAGAGATAATCCTTGAGCAGTTGGTAGGCGTCCTCGTCGATAGTAAAGACAACGCCTTGCAGATTGATTGAACGTGTGAGTTTCATTATTTTGTGATTTTGCTGATTGCTTTACTGATAGTACCCCACTCCTCGTTGAGTGCGGCTAAGATGTCCTGTCCTTCGTCAGTCAGGGTGAAATACTTGCGCGGCGGTCCGTCGGTGGATTCCTGCCAGCGGTACTTGAGCAGTCCGTTGTTCTTCAGCCTTGAGAGCAAGGGGTACAACGTGCCCTCGACGACCAGCAGATCCGCCTTGCGCAACGCCTCAAGGATATCGGAAGTATAGACCTCCCGGCGACTGATGATCGACAGAATGCAATACTCCAAGATTCCCTTTCGCATCTGGCTTTTGATGTTCTCTACCATACGGCTTAGTGGATCAAACGGTTAGGGATCTTACCACTCCTTTTGCGGCATAATAATCATCAGAATGATGTAGAGGAGCAAGCCCGGGAAGCCAGCGCTGAAGATCGACAAGGCGGCGTAGCAAACGCGCACGAGCGTGGGATCGATGTCAAAATACTCGGCAATACCGGCGCACACGCCAGCCACCATTTTGTTATTACTGCGGGTTAATTTCTTGGATTCCATAATACAATATATTTATAGTTAGTCGAAAGTCGATAGTCGATAGTCGATAGTCGATAGTCGAAAGTCGATAGTCGGAAGCTGTCAGGCATCTGTGAGCACCATTTGCCGAACTCAAATGCAAAGATACGACATTTTTCAGAACTATGCAATACATAGTAGTATAAAATTAAGAATAGTCGCCCATTTTTGTCAAAAAGTATAAATGAAGTTAGCATTTCGTGGGATTTGGGCGGCAGATGTGAAAAAAAAATGAGTTTGGCGAAAATTTATGAACGCAAAACTTGCAAATGTGGCATTTTTTTTGTATCTTTGCATTTGAGTTCGGCAAAATGGCGTCACAGATATAGCCCCCATGCACCGGCACATAAAAAAATTACAAAGATGAAGATACTACTACTTACAGTTTTGCAATCGCTCTTCGCTCTGCTGGGTGAGAAGACGATGAACACGGATTTTACAATCACCGTACAAGAACATGCGACCCAGCCCGTAACATACACCGGCACTCTGACTATGCACGGCGAACAGTTCATACTGGAGGCGTTCGGTACGACCTCATCCTACGACGGCAAAACGCTGTACTCGTATAACGAGGATGCCAACGAGTTGACGTTGAGCACGCCTACGCGTGACGAGTTGTATCAAGCTAACCCGCTGTTGTTCGCGCAAGCGATGGCAGATGCCTGCGAGGTAACAGAGGAGACCCGACAGGGAGTGACAACGCTGACGTTTGTGCCCAAGGAGCGCGTGGCAATCGACCTGATAACGATGGTAGTGAAGCGTTTGGCCAACGGCGACAAGCAATATGCGCCGGCGATGATCACTATCAAGGAAGGATTGCGGACAACGAAAGTGCAATTCCGTAACTTAGGTTACAGCGACGAAGTTGTTGACTTTGTGCAACATGCGGAAGGTGCATTCGTCAATGATGTACGATAAGCGCGAACACGAGATTGCGAGATTGAGACATTGCGAAAAGTTGAAAACAAATAACATTAAAATATAAAAACAACAATGAGAACAAGAATGGTTGCAGGTAACTGGAAGATGAACAAGACCCTGCAAGAAGGAATTGAGTTGGCCAGCCAACTGAAGAACGATGTTAAGAACCCTAACTGCGCTGTAGTAATCGGCACGCCTTTCATTCACCTGGCTACCGTAGCCGAGTTGCTGAAAGGTTCGCCCATCAAGGTTGCAGCCGAGAACTGCGCCGACAAGGAGAAAGGTGCATTCACCGGTGAGGTTAGTGCCGCTATGGTAGCCTCGACAGGTGCTGAATATTGCATCCTCGGCCACTCGGAGCGCCGTGCATACTATCATGAGGATTATGAGATCCTGAAGAACAAAGTTGAACTCGCTCTCGCCAACGGTCTGAAAGTTATCTTCTGCATCGGCGAAGTAAAAGAGGAGCGCGAAGCCGGCAAGCAGAACGAGGTTGTTAAGGCACAACTCGAAGGCTCGGTATTCAACCTGAGCGCTGAGCAGTGGGCCAACATCACGCTGGCTTACGAACCCGTTTGGGCTATCGGTACAGGTCTGACAGCTACACCTGAGCAGGCACAGGAGATTCACGCCTTTATCCGTTCGCTGGTAGCCGAGAAATACGGCAAGCAAGTGGCTGAGGACACCACGATCCTTTACGGCGGCAGCTGCAACGAGAAGAACGCAGCCGAACTGTTCGCTTGTCCGGACATCGACGGTGGTCTGATTGGCGGCGCTGCACTCGTAGCCGAGAAGTTCGAGGCTATTATTGCGGCACGATAACGCGTTCGACAACGCAGTCGCACAGATGCCGCCATGCGGCATAAAGGCGATGCGTGTCTCCGCTCTCCCAGTCAAAACATTGCTTGAGCAAGTTTTGTCGGGGACCCTAAACATTAGAAATTATGGCTCTAATCAAGACCATCAACCGTAACGGCGAGATTCTGACGCCTAACATTGCCGACGACGTTTTTCTGGCAGACAATGCCACCGTTGTCGGCGATGTCACGGTGGGCGAAGGCTCGTCGGTATGGTTTAATGCCGTATTGCGCGGCGATGTAAACACGATCACCATCGGCAAGCACTGTAACATCCAGGACGGCTCGGTGTTGCACACCTTGTATCAGAAATCCACTATCACCCTTGGCGATTACGTGTCCGTCGGGCATAACGTTACTATCCACGGCGCGGATGTCGACGACTACGCGCTCATCGGCATGGGCTCCACCTTGCTTGACGGCGCGCACGTAGGCAAGGGAGCTATCGTGGCTGCAGGAGCATTGGTGCTGAAAGGTACGCAGATAGGCGAATACGAGATATGGGGCGGCGTGCCGGCTAAGTTCATCAAGAAAGCCGAACCCGAGCAGACCGCCGAGATCAACAAGAAGATTGCCCACAACTACGCCATGTACGCATCGTGGTACAAAGAGTAAGGTGCACACATAAACGCACAATTTGCTATATCAATAATCCAAAACACGGATTTTCAGAAAAAAACAAAGGGCAATATTTGCATATATAAAAAAAATATTGTACCTTTGCATGCTTTTTTCGGGTTCGGGCTCCGAAAGTCGCCATAGACGACGTATGAGAAAGCCAAAAGCTTTTAGCAGCGTGTAGGATCTATCCAGCCGCCCGGCTCGTGTAATTTAATAGTTAACAGTACAATGTACGCAATTGTAGAAATGCAAGGCCAGCAGTTTCGTGTAGAGGCCGGCAAGAAATTATTCATCAACCGCATGGACACCGAAGCCGGTGCGACGGTTGAGTTTGACAAGGTTCTGTTAGTAGACAAGGACGGCGCTGTTAAAGTGGGTGCGCCGTACGTCAAGGGAGCCAAAGTAGTATGCGAGATTATCGACAACGAGAGCCGTGGCGAGAAGATCCTCGTCTTCCACAAGAAACGCCGCAAAGGTTATCGCAAGTTGAACGGTCACCGTCAGGATCTGACCAACCTCGTAGTTAAGGAAATCGTTTGTTAAACCCCATCAAATTTTTAAATCCTAATCAATTATGGCACATAAGAAAGGTGTCGGTAGTTCAAAGAACGGCCGTGAATCAGAAAGCAAACGCCTTGGTGTAAAAATCTGGGGTGGACAAATCGCAAAAGCAGGTAACATTATCGTACGTCAGCGCGGTACAGTACACAAGCCCGGTGCAAACATGGGTATGGGCTCTGACCACACTCTCTACGCTCTGGTAGATGGCGTTGTTACCTTCACACGCAAACGCGACAACAAGTCGTACGTCTCTATACAGCCGATAGTTGCTGAAGCATAAATCGGCGGAGACAATACAGCAAATCTCCTACCGAGCTTCGGCTTAGGGTAGGAGATTTTTGTTTGTGACAAATACCAATCAGCCAAACATGGCTGATAACAAATAACAACCATACAATGCTAACACTCAAACAGATTTATGACAGCCCTGAGCAGATCGTAGCAGGGCTTGAGAAGAAACATTTCGCAGACGCTCAGGCTACGATTGAGCGCGTGATGGCCATTGATGCCGAACGCAAAGCTGCACAGCAGAAGAAAGATGCGGCTTCGGCTGAGATGAACAAGATCAGCAAATCTATCGGCGCACTGATGGCGCAGGGTAAGAAAGACGAAGCCAATGCCGCCAAGGCACAGACCGGCGAACTCAAGCAGGCTGTTGCCACCTATGAGCAAGAGATGGATACCAAGGAGCAGGAACTGACCAATCTGCTGTTGACTATACCTAATGTACCCTACGCTATCGTTCCCGAAGGTGCATCGGCTGAAGACAACCTCGCAGTCGTATTAGGCAACTGGCCTAACCGCCCCATGGCTGACGCCATAGCCAAGAACGGCGCTGTAGCCCTGCGCGACTGGGATAGTGCAACCGACGAAACGATTGCAGCCGAGCGCATCGCACAGAGCGAGAAACTGCCGCACTGGGAACTGGCGAAGAAGTATAACCTCATTGATTTTGATCTGGGCGTAAAGATTTCAGGCGCAGGATTCCCCGTATATATCGGTCAGGGCGCACGCCTGCAGAGGGCGCTGATTAACTTCTTCCTCGCCGAGGCAAACAAAGCCGGTTACACCGAAATTATGCCGCCGACAGTGGTTAATCAGGCTTCGGGTTACGGCACAGGACAATTGCCTGACAAGGAGGGACAGATGTACCACTGCGAGGTGGATGACCTGTATCTCATCCCCACGGCCGAGGTGCCCGTGACGAACCTCTACCGCGATGTGATCATCGACGAAGACAAACTGCCCATCAAGAACTGCGCCTACACCGAGTGCTTCCGCCGTGAGGCCGGCAGCTATGGCAAGGATGTACGCGGCTTGAACCGTCTGCACGAGTTCTCGAAGATCGAGATCGTACGTATCGACACCCCCGAGCACTCCGATGCGTCGCACAAAGAGATGCTCGCACATGTCGAGGGCTTGCTCAAGAAGTTGGAACTGCCGTACCGCATACTGCGTCTGTCGGGCGGCGACATGTCGTTCACGGCAGCCCTGTGCTACGACTTTGAGGTATATAGCGAGGCACAGCACCGCTGGCTGGAGGTCAGCTCCACCAGTAACTTCGACACCTATCAGGCTAACCGCCTGAAGTGCCGTTATCGTCGCAACGAGGACAAGAAAGTTACGCTCTGCCACACCTTGAACGGTTCGGCACTGGCGTTGCCGCGTATCGTTGCCGCCCTGCTGGAGAACAACCAGACGGAAGACGGCATCCGCATCCCCGCAGCCCTGCAGCCGTATTTCGGTGACGATATGATTCGCTAAGAATAAGTTGCTTGTTGTGACACAGGCAAATAAGCAAACAAGCGGCATTGTTGCCGCTTGTTTTGTTTCTATCCCAGTTTGTCCGCTATGTCATCAGCCTCTTGCAAGCCAAGTTTCTGCCGGATTTGAGTCTTGCGTTGGTAGATTGTTTGGAGACTTTGACGAGTGAGCATGTTGATTTCTTTTGTGGAGAATCCCGCCCGAAGCAAACAGCATAATTGTATCTCTTTCTCGTTCAAGGTCTCTCCATGACAACTCATCAGCCGGCTGTAGAAACCGTTGTATGCGCCATCTATCGTGCGGTAGATGCTCTGCCAGTCAATCAGCGCGGAGGCTTTGGATTCGTTGATAGCGGTGAGTTGCGCCAACAGATGTTGGTTGGCTTCAGTAGGCGCGCCGGCAATCGTGCGGATCAAGCCTAACTGCCGCAACATGAGTTGTTGCACATCCGCCTCGGCTGAGTTATGACGGGAAAGGAGGTTGCGGAGTGTTTCTATCTCCTCCTCTTTCTGCAACAGTTGCCTTTTGCGGCGACGGTTGAGTCCCCAAACCAGCAGAATAGCACCTGCTCCCGCAAACAACAGAACAACGATAAACAACATCTGCCGCTGCCTGCTGATGGTCAGATACAGGTTGCGCTCACGCAAGTCGCGGATAGAACGTTCCTTGGCTTCCGCCACGCGAAAACGCACATAATCCTTCTCCGACCAGTGGTTATGATATTGTACCAGCGGGAAAAAATGATACGCTCCCTTTTGCGCATACTCCAGCACTTGTCGGTGCGCTAAGAATGCCGCTTCTGTAGCCGGGTCAAACTCCGAAGACTCTTTGTATTTCGCAAACAACTCTTCCGCCTCGCGCATATACTGCTCTGCACGCTGTTTGTTACCCTTGTTCAGCCATATGCGCGACAACGAATAGAGACTTTCCATCTGCAACCAGTTTTCCGCCTTGCGGTATTGTTCCGTCAGATCTTCAAGCATTCGGATCGCTCGGTCGGTTTGCCCGATTTCACCTAACAGGTCGGCATAATTACGGCGAACGACGTTCACAACAAACGCCGAGTCGGCAGCATTGGCAATAGCTTTTTCGAAGCATTGCTCCATCTTGTCGTACTCGCCGAGCGAGAAATATACTATCGCAAGGGCGTTATACACGCGCTCTACTTCGTCCAGATGGATTGCTTTGCCGTTATCGAGCGCAATCAGCGTTTCAGTGTAGTCGCGCACAAGTTCGTATTTATAGTCGCGCATCGCCAGTTCCGCCGACACGCGCAACACAATTACCTGCCACAAGTGTTCGCCTGTCAGTTCAGCCACCTCGTTGGCATAACCTTTCTGCCGTTGCAGAACCTCTTGCGCCTTTTCCTTGTCGTTGTTCCACCAATAGTACATCGCTTCGTCCAAGCCGGACAGGATCAAATAGCGCGGCAAGCTTTCTTCTTTGGGCAGAGCGGTTTTTCCGCCTACTGCTAAATCCTCCCATTGTTTGCGGAAATAATCAGCCGCCCAGCAGATCATCGAATCCTCGCTGAGCGATTGCATGGAGTTGGCGTGCAGGTCGCAGGTGATAAACCAGTATTTAGCCAGGTGCTCATCGTCCAACCGTTCAGGTCGCTCCACTTGCCTGAGCAGCAATTCGACCGAATCGCGGTTACTATACAGCAATGCCTCTGCCGTCTCTATCCGCTCACGGTCTCTATGCACGCTGCAGCTCGCAAGCAGTAACATCGCCGCTGCTCCTAAAGCTAATATGTGAAGTTTGTTTTTCATCGCTGTTATCCTAAAAACGATGCAAAGTTACAAAAAAAATCTCACTTTTGCAAATTCATATAAGTATCTCACACCCATATATAAATTTTTATATCTCTACCGTGCTATAAATCTGCATTTTAGCAGATGCAAATATAAATCGGAAAATTTGCATATAATATACTTTTTGTTGTAACTTTGCACCAGATTTTGAAACTCAAAAATTTGTAAAATTATGAACTGGAAAATGATTCTTTGGGCAGTTTTTACTGTCACAGTACTTTCGATGAGCGGGTGCATGCCCGGAAGTGAACAATGGAACATCCGTATTGCAGCGCATTGCTACATCAAAGGCGGTGGACTGCAAGAGGGTGAGAAACTGGTTTTTGTCAATGGTATTCAGCGCAAGTGCTTGCGTGAATGGGACGGGCGAACATGTAAGTATGTGGCGGTCAAGTACACTTTCCGCAAGGCGAACGGCAATCTCGACCAACGCATCCTTCATCTGCTGATGACCGAACATTGCGACAGCATCATTGATTGCAGTTACGACGGCAAGGCGGAATGGGTCAAATCCGATGATCTGCTTATGCTGAGAGACATCTTCCCTCATGGTGTCTTCGGCGGCGAACGATAGTGTAACACCTTTTAATATATAATAATATGCAAACAAAGTATTTCGTATTGGCAGCGGCGATGATATGCGCCGTGTCAATGGCAGCTAATAACAAGGTTAGCGGAGTTATCAAGGATGCAGCGGACAAGACTGCGCTCGTCGGTGTCAATGTGACATTAGTCGAAAGTCAAAAGTCAAAAGGCGAAAGCACTCGCAATGTAGTATCCGGTACGGTCACGGACACACATGGAAAGTTCAGTTTGGAAGCCGAGACGGGCGAGTTTGTGTTGGAATGCTCGTACATCGGCTACGAACCAATCGGCATGAGCTTGACGGTAAGCGGTAACACTAATCTCGGTACGATTGAGATGAACGAGGCTTCTACGGAACTGGGCGAAGTGGTCGTGGAAGGCGACGCGGTGATTCAGAAAGTGGACCGCCAGATTCTTCTGCCGAACAAAGAGCAGTTGGGTGCTTCTTCGGACGGCATGTCGCTGCTCCAGAACTTGCAGATTCCGCGTATCGTGGTGAACCCTGCGGACAACACCGTCAAGACCCTCGCTAATCAAGATGTGCAGTTGCGTATCAACGGCATAGAAGCAAGCAGTTCCGAGGTCATGGCAATCAACCCGAAAGATGTCATCCGCATCGAGTACCACGACCAGCCGGGTGTGCGTTATAACGGCGCGGCAGCGGTCATCAACTACATCGTCCGTCACCGCGACACAGGCGGCAATCTGATGCTCAATGCCTCCAACGGCGTGACCATGCCCGGTTGGGGCGAGTACCATCTGTCGGGCAAGGTCAACTTCGGCAAATCGTCGTTCAGCCTCATGACGCACTACTCGCCGCGTGACATCTATTGGACGCGCACGAACGCGGAGACGTATTATTTTAGTCAAAAGTCGAAAGCCGAAAGTCAAAAGCCATACACGATTGAAAACCGCGAAGTGGGTGAACCGACACGTTTCAAGATGAATCCTGTTAATATCGGTTTGACTTATAACTGGACGAACGGCGAGAAAAACATGCTCCAGATTGCCTTGCGCGATAACATGCTATTTATGCCGCATTCGAAGACCAACCGTGATTCGTATCTGTATCAGGGCACGGACAGTTTTGCCATTCACGACCACGAAAGCAGCAAATCCGTTTCGCCGTCGCTGGATATTTACTACGAGCACAACCTGCCGGACAACCACCACTTGTATTTCGACCTTGTGGGTACGTATATCAACAGTAGCAACGACCGCCGTTTTGAGCAGTTGCCGCATGGTGAGACGATTGCCGACACAACTGATGTTTTGTCGCGCGTAAAGGGCAACAAGTACTCGCTCATCGGCGAAGCCATCTATGAGAAAGATTGGGAGAATATCGCCCTGACGGTCGGTGTACGCCACAACCAGCAATGGATGGAAAACCAATATTTAGTCGAAAGTCAAAAGTCGAAAGTAGAAAGCACGGTCTCCATGACAACCGCCGAGACCTACGCTTTTGCGGAAGTGCAGCAGCGTGTCGGCAAGTTCTCTTATGCAGCCGGTATCGGTGCTATGCACACGTATATCGAGCAAGGCGGGCAGAGGCAGTCGAGCTGGATAGCCCGCCCACAACTGACCATGAGTTACGACTTCGGCAAAGGTGTGTTCTGGAAATACAAAGGTTATGTCTCCGGCTACCAACCGTCTCTGTCAGCGATGTCGGACGTGGCGCAACAGATAGACAAGTACCAGATTCGGCAAGGCAATCCGAACCTCAAACCCGTTATGTTCGTTGCCAATGAGATGCAACTTTCCTGGCAGTCCAAATACGTCAATCTGAACCTCTGGGCGAATTACTCTTACGACCACAAACCGATTATGGATGAGACCTTTGAGCAGCTGATTGACGGTCAATCATACGCCGTCCGCACATACGCCAACCACCGCGGTTTTCATCGTCTGCAAGTGGCTCCGAGTGTGCAGGTGCGCGTGCTCAATAACAGCCTGATCTTCACCGTTGCACCGTTCGCCAATTACTATGTGAGCCTCGGCAATTCCTACACGCACAAGCATTTCAATCCGGGCGTTCGCGCAAGTATCATGGGCATGTACAAAGGTTGGCAGTTCTTCGGCGAAGTAACCACGCGCTACAATAACCTCTGGGGCGAGAGGCTGGAGTACGGCGAATTCTACCATCATATCGGTCTTGGTTACAATGCCGACAAATGGGGCTTCCGTGCCATGTTGATGAATCCTTTCTCCGTCAAGGGCTACAGCATCGAGACCAAAGACCTTTCTGCCCTTGCTCCGAACACACAGCATGCAGAGATGCGGGACTTCCGCCAGATGTTGATTCTGAACTTCCATTGCAATCTCGATTTCGGTACGCAGCGCCGCGATGCAGGCAAACGTATCAACAACGAAGATAAAGAAAATGGTATCTTGAGTGGCACAAAATAAAAAAATCGTTTTTGCTTTGCTAAATAGGAAAAAATATTGTACCATTAAGGTATATTTTTTGCAAGAGAAAATGAACGATTGACAAGTATCGGTGTATGCAGTAGTGAGAGCGCACTCAAGAACTGAATAGAAAGCGATAAAATACAAACTTATGCAAAAAAAGATTATCATTCTTGCGGCCGTCGTTTTATCATTGGGCTGCATCGGAACCCTTCAGGCATTCACCCACACAGGCGAGCAGGAGCCCCAAGAAATCCGCGGTATTGTAGTAGATGAATACGACGCCGCATGGTATGAACACCAGCAAACCCTCTGGCAGAAAAAGGTGCAAGCCAACCCATCCGACGAGCACGCTTGGGAACAGTATTTCAGTGCTGCGCGTTATGCCGACATGCTCAATGACCAATACGGAATGACCGACCGCAAAAAGGCGGTATTGGACGAAATGGCAGAGCACATTCCCAATTCGTTCACCTATAACTTAGCCATGTATCAGACCGAGCGCGACATGCAAGGAGCGGACGCTTCCAAGTGGGCGGAAAAAGCATTGCAGCAGATTCCTGCAGACATAGGACGGCAGAATACAACGATGCTGATTGCCTATCTGGTGTTGAAAGGTGAACTGTCCGATGCGGACAGAACCACGCTGCACACGCTTGCGCTGTCGCTCTACAAGAACAATGCGTATCCGTCCTATTTGCTCCGTTACGCGGACAACTGCCTGCGCGGAATGGAACCCGACGCGCTCTACTTTGAGAACGGCGATGTGTCGTTCTATGCTCCTCTCATTCTGCAAGAGGCACTGGACCTGCACACCGATAAAATCATTATTCCTATATCTTTCCTGTGGTTGGACACGTACCGCGATGCCTTATGCCGCAAGCTGGGTATCAAGCCGTTCGAAGTCAACAAAGATTACGCTGCCATGGAGAATGGGAACGAGGTGTATTTGCTGGATATCGTGGAACATATCATCAAAGAAAGCCGCCGCCCTGCTTATTTCTCTCCGCGTGAATCGCTGGCCAAAGAGAACGGTCTGAGCCGGAAACTATACAACGAAGGCTTGGTGTTCCGTTATTCGACGCACAGTTACGACAACATGGCTGTTGCGATGCGAAATGTGGAAGAAAAATACCGAATGGACTATCTGACAGAGCCGCTTTATGTCAACGAGGAGCAATGGAAAGGCAGCGAACGTATCCAGCTCAACTATATGGTCATGCTGGCGCCGATTGTCAAGAGTTACAAACAGACAGGTGATACATTGCACGCCAACCACCTGACACGATACCTGAGTGCAGCCGTTGCGAGGACATCGCTGTCAAACGAAGAGAAGCAAAAGTATTTCAACCTATTGGACGACAAGCAATGATACCACTTTTCGTTAATTATAAGTCTCTTTCCGACGGGCAGCTCATGGAGCGTGTCCGTCGGAAGGACGACGAGAAAGCCTTTGCGGAACTCTATCGCCGCTATGCACGGTTGCTGCAAGGATTCTTCTTCCGGCGGCTTGGCGGCGACGAGGAAAAAGCATTGGATCATATGCAAGACACCTTTCTGAAAGTGTGGTCCTCACGGAGGAGCTATTCGGACGGTCAGCCCTTCCGCACATGGATTTTCACAATCGCTTACAACCTTTGCAAGAACACCTATCGGCAAAACCGGCACGAGCAAGCCTACTTGGATTCGCTTCCTGCGGAAGAACCGGCAGCGGAAGACAATACGCCTTTGCAACTGGATGCCGCCACATTTGACAGCGCGCTGCAGCAGGAACTGTCCCTGTTGAACGAAGCACAACAGATGCTGTTTGAACTGCGCTTCACGCAAGAACTGACCGTGCCGGAGATTGCTGCCATTATTGACATTCCGGAAGGAACGGTCAAATCGCGGCTCAACACACTGACCAATTATTTACGACTAAAACTGAAAGATTATGAGTAATACTTTTGAAGACCAACTCACAGCTTCTGCGCGTCGTCTGCGCAAGCAATCGGAGAAAAGTCTCTCCGCCCCGGAAACACTATCTGTTACAAGGGCTCCGGAAGCGATGCCCATTCCGCGCAAACGCACCCGTTACTGGGGCTGGATAGCAACGCCTGCCGCCGCCGCTGTGGGTCTGTTGATAGGGCTTTTTATCCATCGCCCTGCAGAGCGTCAGGACAATTTCACGGTGCCTGTTGTGGCTGTAACTGACCATTCTGGTCACAGCATTATGGAAGACGGTACGGATTATAGTTTACTGATATCGCTATAAGTGCCAAGCGGTTGCTATATACAGTGTGCCCTGATTAGGGCACTTTTATTTGCATATCTCGAAAAAATATTGTAGCTTTGTGCGGTCAGTTCTGAGGAATGGAGAAACGGATGGTTAAACCATGAGGTTTGGTAAGTTCTGCGGAACAAATACCGCCATGCAAGGAAAGTGCGTTTTTGACGATTGCGAGCCCTAATCCCGTGCCGCCCATGTCACGGCTACGGCCTTTGTCCACGCGATAGAAACGCTCAAACAAATGCGGCAGATGCTTCTCATCTATGCCCGTTCCA
>ONHW01000026.1 GCA_900317745.1 uncultured Bacteroidales bacterium
TGTCCGCGACAGCATATTTGTGCGCCTAAAGAATGATACCGTCTTCATAGATAGGTGGCATAACTTATGGCGCGATAGAACAGTTGCAACCACCGACACTGTCTATAAGGACAAAGAGGTGCTTGTGCAACTTCCACCCGAACGTTACGTCCCTTGGCTCTACCGCGTAGCTCTGTACGTCTGTATAGCCTTGGTGCTCCTCATAGTTATACGTATATGCGTCCGCCGGTTTTGTGGTTACCGGTAGCGCATAAATTGAAATCATATACTGCAAAAATTTGTGCAAAGCAGCTTCGTTGTGAAACGCGGCTGCTTTTTTTGTGTGTTCACTGAGCTGTGGAACACTCATGATGGCGGTTAGCGGCGGGATATGGCGCCCCAGAGCGAGTCGCGGACATTCGGATTGAGCGATTCGAGTTGGCTGACGAGCGCTTTGATCTGCGTGCGCGCCGAGGCGTGCTCGTACGGGCAGGGCTGCTTCTGGCGGACGTAACCGCTTAGCGCGGCGTAACGACGCAGGTCTTTCTCCTCAATCAGGCAGAGCGGACGAATGAGCTGCAACGGCATCTTGTCCATCTGCAGCTTGGGATAGATGGTCGAGAACTTGCCGTCGAAGATCAGGTTCATCAGTAGCGTCTCGACTATATCGTCCTTGTGGTGCCCGAAAGCGATCTTGTTGCAGCCCAGCTCCTGCGCGGTGTCGAACAGGGTCTTGCGCCTGTACCAGGAGCAGAGGAAGCAAGGGTTAGACCGCTTCGCTGATAGACCGCTGGCGCTGATAGAAGACAGACCGCTGGCGCTGACAGAAGACAGACCGCTGGCGCTGATAGAAGACAGACCGCTGGCGCTGACAGAAGACAGACCGCTATCGCTGACAGAAGACAGATCGCTGGCGCTGACAGATGATTCGCCGATCTCCGTGTCGCGGACGAGGAGAGGGACGCGGAACGCGTCGCAGAACGACTGCAGGTAACTCAGATCGGACAGGTACGCGCGTTCCTTAACACGCACGTGTATGGCGGTGACCCTGAACCGCGGAACGAAGATCTGTGCGCGCTTGCCGAGCAGCTCGACCAGCGCCAGCGAGTCCTTGCCACCGCTCAAGGCAATAAGGATATGGTCGCCGTCCTCGATGAGCGAATAGTCCGCACACGCCTTGTGAAACCGCTTGGTCAGGCGGTTCTGCAGACGAGAAAACTCTATTTGTTCCGGCGTACGCATCATTTAGCTGTTTGAGGGTTTGATGTTTGATGGTTTGATGTTTGAGGGTTTGATGTTTGAGGGTTTGATTGTAGGATGTTTAGCGCATGCTAAACAAAAAGAGCCGCTTCTTAGCGGCTCCTGGTTGCGGAGGGCGGGATCGAACCACCGACCTTCAGGTTATGAGCCTGACGAGCTACCACTGCTCTACTCCGCGATACAACTTAATCGGAAAAGCGACCTACAGGGCAATCTTTCCATAATCACGACTTCTTGCAAGACGCCTTCTGATTGTCGCTAATTCTCTTAAGCGAGTGCAAAGGTACAACAAATTTTTCAAATATGCAAATTTTTTTACACTTTTTTTCAAAAAAATGGCTTTTTTCTTGCATTTATCAAAATAAATTTGTAAATTTGTACGCTTTTTTGCGCGTAAAGTGCCAAAAGTGCCCATTGCGGTCAGCAGAAAATTAAAACAAAACTAAAAATAATTATGCAAAACAAAGGAATTGTAAGAACACTTGCAGTGTTGCTGTTCTTGGTTTGCGCTTTCTATCTCTCGTTCTCGATTGTTGTCAATCACTACGAGAAAAAAGCCACAGAGTACGCTGCAGGTGACCAGACAAAAGAGCTCCTCTATCTGGACTCTATTGCCCCGAAGAAAGTGTGGTTCGGCTACACCCTGAAAGAGTGCCGCGAGAAAGAGATCAATCTTGGTCTTGACCTCAAGGGCGGTATGAACGTAACAATGGAAGTGAGTGTCCCGGACATCCTGCGCGCACTGAGCGGCTACAACACGAGCGAGAACTTCAATCGTGCCATGGCTCTGGCTCAGGAGAAGCAGAAATCCAGCGGCGACGACTTCGTAACATTGTTCCTCGCTTCGTTCCGCGAGATTGATCCTGACGCCAAGTTGGCTTCGATCTTCGCTACGTTCGAACTCAAGGATAAGGTTACTACCAGTTCGACCAACGAAGAGGTGGAGCGCGTGATCCGCGAGGAGGTAGAAGGCGCTATCAACAACTCGTTTATGGTGCTGCGTACGCGTATCGACCGCTTCGGCGTTGTACAACCGAACATCCAGAAGCTGGCGCAGAGCGGACGTATCCTCATCGAGCTCCCGGGTATCAAAGAGCCCGAGCGCGTACGTAAACTCCTCCAAGGCTCGGCTAACCTCGAGTTCTGGGAGACCTACGACTTTGCCGAACTGCTGCCGCAGATCGCACAGATCGACCGTGAGATGGGCGCAGCCAACCTCGCTACCGAGGAGGCTGAAGGAGAGTCGAAAGTCGAAAGTCAAAAGTCGAAAGCCGAGAGCACAGAAAACGCTACCGTTGACGAACTGGCTCAGGCTATCGCCGCCAACGACAGCGCCGCCGAGGCACAGAAAGAGCAGGCTGAGGCTGTAGAGAACTACAAGAAAGCTCACCCGCTGTTCTTCATCCTCAACCCGTCGGTTAACCAGGCCGGTCAGGCTTATCGCGGACCGGTGGTAGGTACGGTTCATTATACCGATACCGCACGTGTGATGGCTGCTCTGACCTCACAACAGGCCAAGCAGATCCTGCCGCGCGAACTGCGTTTCCGCTGGACGGTAAAGGCTATCGATGAAGCTAACTCGCTGTATCAGCTTGTAGCCCTGAAAGCTCAGCGTGACGGTCGTCCGTCGCTCGAGGGTGACGTGATCACCGACGCACGTGCCGACTTCTCGCAAGTAAGCGCTTACGCCAACGTTTCGATGTCGATGAACGCCGAAGGCGCCAAGGCTTGGCAGCGTATCACCAAAGAGAACATCGGCAAGTCCGTTGCCATCGTACTGGACGGATTCGTATATTCGTTCCCGACCGTACAGAACGAGATTGCCGGCGGCAACTCGCAGATCACCGGAAACTTCACCGTTGAGGAAGCCAAGGACTTGGCTAACACCCTGAAATCCGGTAAAATGCCTGCTCCGGCACGTATCATCCAGGAGGACGTAGTAGGTCCGAGTCTGGGTAAGGAAGCTATCCGCAGCGGTCTGTGGTCGTTTGCGCTGGGCTTCGTGCTGATCCTGTTGTACATGATCTTCTACTACGGATTGATTCCGGGTCTGATAGCAGACTTTGCATTGCTGTGCAACGTGTTCCTGCTGGTAGGTATCCTGTCGTCGTTCTCGGCTGTACTGACCCTGCCGGGTATAGCAGGTATCGTGCTGACAATGGGTACCGCCGTGGACGGCAACGTGCTCATCTACGAGCGTATCCGTGAGGAACTGCGTGCCGGCAAGAACATGCGCAAGGCTATCGAGGACGGCTTCAAGGGCGCTATCTCCGCAATTGTGGACGCCAACGTAACCTCGCTATTGACAGGTATCATTCTGGCTGTGTTCGGTACAGGTCCTATCAAGGGCTTCGCCGTAACATATATCATCGGTATCATCTCGTCGTTCCTGACAGCTGTGTTCATCACACGTCTGTTGCTCGAGGATTATGCCAAGCGTGAGGATGCCAAGGAGCTGCCGTTCACCTCGCAGATCGCCAAGAACTGGTTCCAGAACATGCACTTCGACTTCGTGGGTGCACGCAAGTGGGCTTATCCGCTGGCAGGCTGTCTGGTACTGTTCGCTGCTCTGGGTCTGGAGCCGCATATCTTCGGCAAACTGAACTTAGGTATCGACTTCTCCGGTGGACGTAACTATGTCGTTCGCTTCGACCAGCCGGTCAATACGCAGGACGTTCAGGAGTCGCTGCTCGCTATCTTCACCGAGAAGAACACCGAGGGCGAGAACCTGACCGTACGCGTGATCACCTTCGGTGAGTCCAACGACCAGGTACGTATCTCCACGAACTTCCGCATCCATGACAACTCGGATACCCTGGATGACGAGATCGAGACGCTCGTATATGAGGGCACGAAGAAGTTCTTTGCTTCGCCGATCACATTTGCCGAGTTCCAATCCACACAGGTGAACGAGAACGTAGGTATCATGCAGTCGCAGAAGGTTGGTCCGGCTATCGCCGACGACATCACTACTTCGGCTGTATGGGCAGTTATCGCTGCACTGGTTGTGATCTTCCTGTATATCCTGGTTCGCTTCCGCAACTTTGCTTACTCGGTAGGCGCTCTGGTTGCGTTGTTCCACGATACAGTAATCATCCTCGGTCTGTATGCTATCCTGTGGAAGATCATGCCGTTCTCCATGGAGATCGACCAGGCGTTCATCGCTGCTATCCTGACTGTTATCGGTTACTCGATCAACGATACCGTGGTTATCTTCGACCGTGTGCGTGAGTACAACGGTCTGTATCCGAAGCGTGAGCGCGAGCGTAACATCAACGAGGCTTTGAACGCCACTCTGTCACGTACGTTCTCAACCTCTATGTCAACGTTCATCGTACTGCTGGCAATCTTTATCTTCGGTGGTGAGAGCATCCGCGGCTTCGTATTCGCATTGCTGATGGGTGTGATCATCGGTACGTTCTCGTCGTTGTTCGTAGCTTCGCCTATAGCTTACGACATCCAGCGTGCTATCGCCAACCGCAAAGCCAAGGCTGCCAGATAATCAGCCTAAGGGCTAACAACAAAGGTGCACCGCAATGGTGCACCTTTTGTTTGTATAGTCGGGTAGGGTGTGGCTTAAATCGACAACACTTGAGCCCTGAGGGCTTTGCTGTGTTGCCTAAATCGACAACACTTGCATTGCCGCCCACTTGTCAGGCTTGACATCTTTCTTCTCACGGATAGCTTTGCTCAGCGGGACATAGACTATCTCGTCGTTCTTCATACCGATCATGATACTACGTTGCTCTTCCAGCAGCGCCTGTACCGCCGCCATGCCCATACGTGAAGCGATGATTCGGTCATAAGCCGTCGGACTACCGCCACGCTGCAGGTGACCGAGGATAGTCACGCGGGTGTTGTACTCGGGGTGATCCTCCTCCAGCACTTTGGCTACAGCCTGTGCGCCGCCCTCGATAGCATGCTCCTGTACAAGCACTATACTGGAGTTCTTGCTCTTGCGGCGACCTTGACCGATAGCTTCCTCCAGCTGCTCATGAACGGTGGCACGTTCGGGGATAATAGCCGCCTCTGCGCCCGAGGCTATAGCCGCACTCAGAGTCAGGAAACCTGCGTCACGACCCATAACCTCTACCAGGAACACACGCTCATGACTCGTAGCCGTGTCGCGCAGTTTGTCCACACAATCCATGATAGTGTTCAGACTCGTGTCATAACCGATGGTTGAGTCCGTACCCCACAGGTCGTTATCGATCGTGCCCGGCAGACCGATCACGGGTACATTATATTCTTGCGCGAGCAGGCGCGCGCCCGTGAAAGTTCCGTCACCGCCAATCACTACCAACGCATCGATCTGCTCTTTCTGCAGAGTCTCGAAAGCTTTTTTGCGTCCTTCGGGAGTCTTGAACTCCATGCAACGTGCGGACTTCAGGATCGTTCCGCCGCGCTGGATGATTCCCGACACGTCCTGCGAGGTCAACTCCTTGACTTCATCATCAATCAGTCCCTGGTATCCGCGATAGATACCTTTGGCTTTGATGCCTTGTGCGATGCACGAACGTACGACCGCACGAATGGCGGCATTCATTCCGGGTGAGTCACCTCCCGAGGTGAGTACACCTACTGTGTTAATCTTGTACTCCATGATTATGTTAGTTTTTAGTTTAGTGTTGAGCGTTTAGAGTTGAGAGAAGTTGAGTGTTTAGCGTTGAGCGTCTTGCAGTTTGTCTCTAACTTGCTCCATCAGCCATAGCGGGGTAGAGGTTGCTCCGCATATTCCCACACGTTCTGCCGCATGGCATTGGGCTATCAGTTCGTCCGTCATGTCTTGCTGTCCCGTGATAAAGAAGCAATGCTCGTTTGCCTGCTTGCAATGGTTGAACAGCACAGCGGCATTCGAACTCTTCGTGCCGCCTACAAACAGCACCAGATCCTGCTCTCTTGCAAACGCCTTGAGTTGCTCTACGCGGTTCGCCACCGACCGGCAGATAGTATCGTAATATACAAAATTTGATTTTTGAAATCCTAAATCCGAAATCTTCCCCTTGATATGCTCCACCAGTTGGTTGAACTCGTCCAGGCTCTTTGTTGTCTGCGAGAACAGGTATATAGGCCGGTTATAATCCAGTTGTTCGGCATCCGACAGGTGCTCGATGATCACGGCGGTGTTGTTCGTCTGCCCTTGTAGGCCGATAACCTCGGCGTGTCCGCGTTTGCCGAAGATAGCGATCTGCGGCTGCGGATTGTCGTGTTTGTGGGCATTGTAGGTCTCGGCTATACGTTGCTGCAGACGTTTGACCACCGGACACGTACAATCGATAATCGTGTTGCCGCTCTGCTGTGCTATCCAGTAGGTACTGGGCGGTTCGCCGTGGGCACGCAGCAAGACACGCGCGTTGTGGATAGTACGCAGGTCGTCGTAGTCAATGGTCTCCAGCCCCAACTGCTCCAGCCGCTGCACCTCCTGACCGTTGTGCACTATATCACCCAGGCAGTAGAGTTGCCCCGTTTGTTGCAACTCGTTCTCTGCGCGACGAATGGCACCTGTCACTCCTGCGCAGAATCCGCTGTGGCTGTCAATTGTTATTTGCATGCTTCGTTAAAAATGCGATAGATTTTCTCCATCTGTTCCTCGCGTGTCATGTTGGAGTTATCCACCACCACTGCATCTGCGGCTTGCTTGAGCGGTGACTCGGCGCGGTGCGTATCGCGATAGTCGCGGTCGTTGACATCGGCAAGAACATCCGCCATTACGGGTTGCTCGCCTTTCTCTATCAGTTCCTTGTACCGCCGTTCGGCACGTACCTCGGGCGAGGCGGTGAGGAAGAGTTTGAGTTCTGCTTCAGGAAAGACCACCGTACCTATGTCGCGTCCGTCCATCACTATGCCGCCGTTCTTGCCCATCTGTTGCTGCTGGGCTACAAGGAACCTGCGTACCTCGGGAATAACGGCAATCTGCGAAGCTGCGTTGCCGACCTCCAGCGTACGGATCTGCTTTTCCACATCCTCGCCGTTGAGTGTCACGTGCTGTGTGCCGTCAGGCTGGATAGCAAAATCGATATGAATCTGCTGTAGCAGTTCGTTCAACTTACTGCTTTCCATTTCGCTCAACGCTAAACTCTCCACTCTCAACTTAATGAAGTACAATGCCACGGCACGGTACATAGCACCGGTGTCGATGTAGCGGTAACCGGCATATTGCGCCAGTTGCTTGGCAATGGTGGACTTGCCACACGATGAATAGCCGTCAATGGCTACAATGATTTGTTTCATATCTTTGTTATTAGACCGTTATTCCCCTTCCGGGTTGCCGATCAATGCGGTGAACAGGATATTGCCGCGTTGCCTCTCGCGTATAACGAGGAAGAACGGGCGGTTCACGATGAACTCCTTGGGCTCCGGGGGCATACTTGTTGCCTCATAGCCTCCTATGGTCACAGCAGCAGCCTCGGTGCCCGTTTCGTCCACAGCGAGGTAACATACTTGTTTTACCCACGACAGGTACGTCGGTATCTGACTCACGTGCGGGAACTCAGCCGCGGGACTCAGTGCGCGAGGCATACCTGCTGCCCTGAGATCATCGGTCAGCATACGGCTGTAGGTCAGTTTGAATTTCGGGAACCGTACCCACACGTCGGTGCTTTGCAGATTGCAAAGCATGATCTTCCATTCGTCGGCAGTCAGATCGGCTACCACCTGGCGTGCGTCCAGACCCTTGGTAGGCAGCAACACGTCCATGCAGTATTTGCCGCCTTTGTAACCCATCTCCAGCAGTTGTCCTTGGGGCACATCTGCGTAGTAAGCACTGATCTCGCCCTCCATCATGTCCACTTTTATCCGGGGTTCCTGCCACGGGTCAAAATCCGCCTTGTGGCTCATCTCCGGGTCGAAGGCGGTCTCCCATTTGCCCTTGAAGTACAGGGCGTTGGCAAGAATCATGACGCATTCGCTAATATCTTCGGGCTTAACCACATGTTTGATCAGGTCGTTCGTGTTGTCGGCTGCCCACTGATTGATACGTGCGGCAGTGGCAGGGTCAGTCATGTCCACATTGTTGGTCTCGGCGTGAAAATACTGCTGATTGGAGGCAATGTACTCCGGCAGTACGGGAAAACCGTTCTTCACCCACAGTGAGTTGGCGATCTTCACGATAGTCTCGGCATCGAGTGTAGGCAGCAGTTCGATCAGTGACTTGTACCACTCGTTTATCTCCGCCTGCGTCAGACCTTCGAAGCCCAAGGTTCGTTGCATCTGTTGCAGTGTCTCGCCGTCGGCACCGTTCATCACCAAGCCCAGCATGATACTGGCGGACAGTGGCGAGAGAATGATGTTCTTCTTGTCGGAGTTCTTGCAAACGAGGCTCGTCAGGTTGAACGTGAACTCGTTTGTTCGGTACAGCAGTTGTTCGTCAGCCGAGGCGAAAGTCATCGGTTTGGGTTGGCGCATGTCAAAATCCGCCGTTGTGGACGTATCCGGCTGCACTGCGGCAGCAGTGTCCGGTGGCGCAACTTGGGTTGTGTCGCCGCTCGGCGTGGTGTTCTGAGGTTCCTGACCATTAGGATTGCATGCCCACAGCATGCATAATGCACAAGCAAGTGTAAGTAGTTTTTTCATAATCGTATATTCTTTCAGCAGCCATCGACTGCAGTCTATACTCTGTCAGCGCAGCGGTCTGTCTTCTGTCAGCGCAGCGGTCTGTCTTCTGTCAGCGTTAGCGGTCTATTATCACTTCATCAGCGAGTTGACATCCATCGCGAGGCTGACCTGATAGGTGAAGTTCTGCTTGGACATCTGACTCATCGCGAAGCCCAGGCGCAGCATTTTGATACGCACTCCTGCGCCTATGGCGAAGCCCGCCAGCGAGCGTTGGTCTTGCAGGTTGAACTCCTGCCTGCGGCGGTGGTTGTAACTGAGTGTGAGGTAGAACTTCTCGCTCTTCGGCACGATATCTATCGCCCATATCGTGTGGCGCATCATCATATCGAACCAGCCTATAGGTTTGACGGGCAGTTCGGTCTCGTTGAGCAGACTGTAGCCCAGATCCCAGCGTTGGATATTATGTATGGTGAGTGAGAACCGCAGCGGTGCGTGCTTGACGCGGTAGTTGATACCCAGTTCGAGGTTGATGGGCAACATTTCGAGCCGTTGCCCTGACTCATCGGAGTAGAACCCTTTGAGTTGCCAGCCGATGTTCTTCAGCGCCAGACCGATCTGCAGGGTGCTGTCCTTGAGCTGGAAGTGTCCGCCGACGTCAGCGCCTATGGCTACGGAGCTATATGACTCGTAGAACGACATTACGGGTTTGAGTGCCACACCCACCGTGAACATCGGTCCCAACTGGCGTGCATAGGCCGCCTCTATCAGTATGTCACGTGCGCCGAAGTTAATGCCTGTCCGTTGACCGTTATCCTCGGCATAAGCCATCTTTCCGTAATCGAGGTAATGGATGCCGGCTGCGAAATAGTTGTGCTCGCCAAAGTTGTATCCGTACATCACGCTGCCGAAATGATTCGTGCCGTAGTAGGCGTAGCCGAGTTGCAGTATGTTGTGTGTCATGCTTCCGAGCAGTGCAGGATTAGCGAATGCCGAGCTGAGTTCGCCGTCGCGAATGGAGATGTTCTCTCCGCCCAGTGCGTTCTGTCGTGAAGACACAGGCAGGTCCAGAAACGCGAATGTCGAAGTGCCGCTACCCACGTACTGTCCGCGCATGGTTTGCACGGGCAACAGCAGTGCTGCAAACACTGCCAAACGAACTATATAACGGCATATTTTCATCTTCGCACAAATTTGACCTGCAAATTTACGAAAAAAAAATGACATTTGCAAGCATTCATACAGAAAAATGCACATTAGTGATTTTTTTTTGCGATAATTGTTGCAAATGTGCAATTTTTTTTGTACCTTTGTGGCGAAATTGGTGTGCGTACCATACTACATGTACTCCGTGTACCATAAAAACAATAATGATATGAAGAAATTTACCCTGTTTTTGTTGCTGGCAGCATTGTGTCTGCCGCAGAGTGCTTCGGCAAAATACATCGAAGAGTATCTTGGCGAGTTCATGTATGGCGAGGCTATTTCCCACCCGTACGAGGATGAGATTTTCCAGTATTTCATCATCGACAATCAGCAGTTGGGCGTTGTGGAACTTCTTCCGACGCTTGTAGGTACATCCAAGCTGAATGGTCATAAGCTCTACCGGATGGGCAAGATTTGTTGCATCGGCGGTGGCGAGGTAACGATCCAGGCCGTTAAGGATAACGGTGATGTGTATAAGCTAACCCTCTTCGGCAGGACTGATCACTATGTTGGCATTGGCTGGCACGGAGGCAAAGGTGCCAAGGATGCAGCCGCCGACTCCCTCTTCGTCTATCACTCGACTGAAGTAAGTGGACACGGCACCCCGCTGCCGGCATTCTTTGTTTGCTTGACCGCGAAAGTGGCAAACAAGAAGTTCACGCGTACATGGCAGGAGCTGCCTATGAAAGATTACTACTATGAGTCCTCTAACGGAGACTTCGCGTTTGTATCTCCTTATTGGAGTAATGGCGACAGCCTGATAATCAATGGCTCGGGTGAGTCAACGATTTCGATGAGGTTTCCCTCCGGCTATTTCGACACGAAGGATGACCGACAGCTTTGGATCGCCGAGCAAAAGCACTCATTCAAGGTTAAAGCCAAACAGAACATGGCAATCAACATCGATCAAACCATATTCCCGAACAAAGAGTGCACACTCATACAAGGCAATAGTATTCCTACAGAATTCGGCATTTGGCCCGAAGGGGACCTCATACCTACTGACCCGTCCAGCTTTGGCAAGGAACTGACAGTCCGCCTTACTGATAACTCCCCGAAAGACGTGGTGGACTTAGCAACCGAGATGGAAGGCGAAATAAAAAAGTACCGTTTTACGTCGCGCGAGTGCGGTCTGGCAGCGTTTGAAATAACAATGCCCGAAACCGAAGAGTACTTCGCCGGCATTGATACGCTCTGGATCAACGTTGATCCGTACTACGTAGAGTCTTACGACGGCCACTTGCTGGGCTACGACGAAGAGGACTATCTCGTCGAGGAGCTGACCATCAAGGAAGGCAAGAAGGCGCTGATGCCGCATCTCGTGGAGGTCGGCCCGGGCGTATGGGAGCGTTTCAATCCGCGCCGTCTGGCTATCACTTCCAACGGATTGGCTCGGTACATCCCGGACGAAGGCGACGGCAAGCTTTACGGCTTTGCTGCAGGCGAGGATACAGTTGTATATACCTACAACATAGCCAAGGATGGTCCGTTTACCTACACCAAACTGCCCGTGCATATCACCCCGTACCTCGAGCCGCAAACCACCATCAACCTGACTACCAACCCTCTCGATAACGACAATCTCGCGCTCACCGCTTACTACAACGCTGAGAAAAAGGCCATTGAGCTGGAGGATGTGCTGACCGACAATGACGTAGAGGCTGCTATGAATAATTACACCTGCGGTACGGATGAGTGGAAAGCCGCGCTGCCCAGCTCCCTGAGCTTCAACCTGCCTAAGGGCAAGGTAACCGTCAATATCCTGTGCTGGACCAAAGCCGGCTACGAACTGCGTGCCAAGGTTAGAGGCCGTGAGGTCGAGGTTATCCCGAGCCAGACAGCCGACGTGCAGACGCACACCTTTACCTTCAACCTCACTGCCCCATCGGCTATCGTGTTCTATATGGTGGAAGTGCCGACCGGAGCAGGTGCTCCCGCACGCAGAGCAAAAGCTGAAGAGGATGCAGTAGCGCTCATCACGGGTATCAATATCGAGCATGAGGATCTGCCTACCGCCATCGAGGCAGTACAGCCGGCTGCAACAATCAGCGGTTCAACCAAGATCTTCCGCGACGGGCAGATGCTTATCATCCGCGACGGCAAGACCTACACCGTACAAGGTGTTGAAGTGCGCTAAAGCGAATTGTTCAACTGAAATAAATAATGTTTAATTAAATACAAAAAATCCTATGTGGTTAAAAGACTCATCTATCGGCCGTAAATTCATTATGAGTATAACCGGCCTGTTCCTTGTTCTGTTCCTGCTGTTCCACGGTTCGATGAACCTGTGTCTGGTGATTGACGATCTGTTCGGAACGCAGGCATATAACTGGATTTGCGCTATGCTGGGCGCTAACTGGTACGCAGTAGCCGGCACAGGCGTGTTGGCACTGGGTGTGCTCGTACACTTCGGTTATGCCATTATGCTGACCATCCAGAACTACCGCGCCCGCGGCAACGACCGTTATGCTGTCAGTGCACGTCAGGAAGGCGTGGACTGGGAGAGCAAGAACATGCTCGTGCTCGGCGTTATCGTGCTGGGTTTCCTGCTGCTGCACCTGTATAACTTCTGGTTCAAGATGCAGTTTGCCGAACTGACCGGTATTCACACCTCGATGTTCGATCCGCAGGACGGCAGTGCAATTGTCAAGGCGCTGTTCACCAGCGGCTGGGGAGGCATAGTGTATTGCCTGCTGTACATCGTTTGGCTCGTAGCATTGTGGTTCCACTTAAATCACGGTATATGGTCGGCATTGCAGACCATCGGCTGGAGCAACCTGATCTGGCTCAAGCGTATCAAAGTGATCGGTACTGTATTTGCAACAATCGCTGTGGGCTTGTTCATGATTGTTGTGCTGTACTTCCTTGGCGTGAACATCGGTCAGATGTGCGCGTAATGTTTCACGACTAAAACAATAAGAGTATATGGCAAAGAAAGAAGAAATATTGGACGCTGCCAAGAAGGTGGCAACCAAAGCTGCTCAGGCAGCGAAAGAGGTGGCTGAAGTAGCTGTAGATAAGGCTGCGGAAGTAGCTCAGACTGCTGCCGAGGAGATCAAAGCGCGCGCAGAGAAAGTTGCTGAACGCGCCGAGGTAAAAGAGGCTGTTGCTGCCGCTACCGAGGCGGTGAAAGCCGCAGGCAAAGCTGCTCAGGCTGCTGCAGAAACCATGGCTACGCCGAGCGAGAAAAGCACCAAGGTAATCACGCCGAAGATGGCGAAGATTCCTGAGGGACCGCTGGAGAAGAAGTGGACTAACTACAAGGATCATCAGAAGCTGGTTAACCCTGCCAACAAGCGCAAGCTTGACATCATCGTAGTAGGTACGGGTCTGGCCGGCGCATCGGCTGCCGCATCGCTGGCAGAGATGGGCTTCAATGTGCTGAACTTCTGTATTCAGGACAGCCCTCGCCGTGCGCACTCGATCGCTGCACAGGGCGGTATCAATGCTGCAAAGAACTATCAGAACGATGGCGACTCGGTTTATCGTCTGTACTACGACACGATCAAGGGCGGTGACTACCGTGCCCGTGAGGCGAACGTCTATCGTCTGGCAGAGGTCAGCAACAATATCATCGACCAGTGCGTGGCACAGGGTGTTCCCTTCGCACGCGAGTACGGCGGATTGCTCGACAACCGTTCGTTCGGTGGCGCACAGGTGAGCCGTACGTTCTACGCCAAGGGTCAGACCGGTCAACAGTTGCTGCTCGGCGCCTACAGCGCATTGAGCCGCCAGATCGGCAAAGGCAAGGTGAAGATGTACACACGCTACGAGATGCTCGACATCGTGATGATCAAGGACGAGCAGGGCGAACCCCGTGCACGCGGTATCATTGCCCGTAACCTCGTTACCGGACGCATCGAGCGCTTCTTCGCTCATGCTGTGGTAGTTGGTTCAGGCGGATACGGCAACACGTTCTTCCTCTCGACGAACGCTATGGCTTCCAACGGTTCGGCTGCTATGCAGATGTACCGTCACGGCGCATATTTCGCTAACCCCTGCTACGCACAGATTCACCCGACCTGTATCCCCAAGCACGGTGACTTCCAGAGTAAGTTGACACTTATGTCCGAGTCGCTGCGTAACGATGGACGTATATGGGTGCCGAAGAAACTCGAAGATGCAAAGAAACTGCAGGCGGGTCAGATCAAGGGCCGCGATATACCTGAAGAGGATCGTGACTACTACTTGGAGCGCCGTTATCCCGCTTTCGGTAACCTCGTACCGCGTGACGTGGCTTCGCGTGCCGCCAAGGAGCGTTGCGATGCCGGCTATGGCGTGAACAACACCGGTCTGGCAGTGTTCCTCGACTTCAGCGACGCTATCAAGCGTCTGGGCAAAGATGTAGTTGCACAGAAGTACGGTAACCTGTTCCAGATGTATGAGAAGATCGTGGACGAGAACCCGTACGAGAACCCAATGATGATCTTCCCGGCTATCCACTACACCATGGGCGGTATATGGGTTGACTACGAACTGCAAACCAGCGTCAAGGGTCTGTTCTGCATCGGTGAGGCAAACTTCTCCGACCACGGTGCCAACCGTCTGGGTGCTTCGGCGCTGATGCAAGGTCTGGCTGACGGATACTTCGTCCTCCCGTACACCATCCAGAACTACCTCGCTGATCAGATTGGCGTACCTCGCATGAGTACCGATCGTCCTGAGTTTGCCGAGGCAGAGAAAGCCGTTCAGGCGAAGATCGACAAACTGATGGCTATTCAGGGTAAGGAGTCTGTAGATACCATCCACAAACGTCTGGGACTCGTTATGTGGGACTTCGTAGGCATGGGCCGTACGGCAGAGAGCCTGAAGACCGCTATCGCCAAGATTGACGAGATCAAGAAAGACTTCTGGTCGAACGTCTATATCCCGGGCAAGGCTGACGCTCTGAACAACGAACTGGAGAAAGCACTCCGTCTGGCTGACTTCATCGAGATAGGCCGACTGATGGCTCTTGACGCGCTCAACCGTGAAGAGTCCTGCGGCGGTCACTTCCGCGAGGAGTATCAGACCGAGGAAGGCGAGGCACTGCGTCAGGACGACAAGTTCTCGTATGTAGCCTGCTGGAAGTATCAGGGTGAGGACAAAGATCCCGAACTCATCAAGGAACCGCTCGACTACGAGTTCACCGAGCGCAAGACGCGTAACTATAAGTCGTAGTTGAGTGTTGAGAGTTGAGTGTTTAGAGTTTAGCGTCTGAACATGGAAATTAATAAAGAGGGTAGCCCAACGGCTACCCTCTGATTTTTATATCGCCACATTGGCGCTCGGAGTGAAAGAACGGAGGTGTGTTTACTTTTTCTTCTTTTGCAACATACCTTTGCCCAAGCCGAACGGCAGGATAGATTGTACTATGCCGTCACCGATGATAGCGATGAAGTAGGCGGGGAACGGTTGCATAGGGTCGTATTCGGCTGATACCTCGAAGGTAGCCGGTTCTTCGTGGTCGTTACGCGGGTTGCGGTTGTAGAGCACCACTGATGCCAGCGGGTTGACCAACCAGGCCAGGCTGGCGAGGTCTTTCATCGGACCATGTTCGTCCAGATGAACGCTCAGCGAGTCGTACCGCACGCAGAACGTGCCGCTCATGTTCTTGCTGTCGCCCTTGCAGTTCGTGCTGATGTTATGGAAGTTACAGTTCACTTCAACGCCAAGCAGCGGTTTGGTCAGACTGAGCAGGTCACGGCCTTTCAGTTCTTTGATCTCGGCATTGTAGGTCAGCGAGCACTGTTTGTTGAGCGTCATGTTGGTGGCTACATTCACTTCGCCTCCACCGATATGTGTGGTCAGCTTGGCTTTCATTGTGCTGCCGGGTGTGTTGCTGATGTCTGCTACGCGTGCACGGGTCTTCTTCAGATCCAGCAGTCCTACATTCTTGCCATCCATGGTAACCGCTACGTGCAGCACGCCCAGTGAGGCGTTCAGGTGGTTGATGAGCAGCGGCATCTCAACGGCAGCCAGCGATTGTTGCGGCATAGGGTACGGCTCTTTAGGCGGGAACTGGGCATCGTAGTAGATCTCCGTGCTCGGACCTTCGATAGTCACGGTGTCGATCTTCACCTCTTTAGCCAGCGCCATACGAATGATGTTCAGCGGCGAGGTGCGTACCTGGCTGAGGTGGAAACGCGACCACGTAACCTCCTGTTTGCCCATCTTTACTGCGTGCTCCTCTTTCTTGTCGGTGTTTCCTCCGGCTATGTCCTTCAGTACAATACAGCCGGCGTCCTCGGTAGCCAGACTGCCCACCGTGGCGCGGAACAGACCGTCATCAGAGGTGAAGTCGAGATTAGAGAGCTGAAGGTGATAGACCGAATCGTTGTACGTCAGAGTTGAGTCCTGCAGGTTGTAACATATATCGTGCGCTGTGAGGTAGAGCGAGTCCAGGTTCAGCTGTGTCTTGTCGTTGCTCTTGTTGAGCATGACTGAGGCATCATTGATCCGCACGCGGTCCAGGCGCACTACGCGTTGGCGCAGTAATGACAACCAATGGATGCGACCGATGCCAATCTCCGATACTTTCAGTGCGATGCGAGTCGTGTCACCGGTTGCGCTGTCGGGCAGATTGAGTTCTACCATCAGGCTGTCCACCTGCACCGAACCGTGTAGCAGACGTACATGCAGGTCAGACCAGCTGAGAGGGATCTGTTGCTCGGCGGCCACCTTCATAACCTGCTCCGTAGCCATTTGTTCCGCCAACTTGTCGGCGCGAAGCACGACGATAGTAGCCGTTAGCAGCAGGACGGCAATAACGATGAGTGTAATGATTCTTGAGCGTTTCACAGCGTGCAATTTTTATTGTTGTATGAATTAGTACATTGTTCCTTCTATCCAGTTAACGAACCGCGTGGGCAGCAGTCTGTTCAGCAGGCAGAAGATGCGATAGGGTAGCCCGCCTACATAGTACGGTGCCGGGTTGCGCCGCGTAGCCATCTTGTAGAATAGTTCAGCCATCTGCTCCGGTCGCATACCGTTGAGTTCGTCTTTCTCCATGGCGGCAATCGCTTTGCCGGCGTTCTGATAAATATCTGCTCCTTTGTCCGACTTGTTGCGTGCAGCGGTGAATCCTGTAGCTACATCGCCGGGCATAAGGTATCCGACGCGAATGTTGAACTCGCGCACCTCGTTTGCCAGCGCCAGTGCCATGGCATTGATGGCTGCCTTCGATGCCGAGTAGAACGCCTGGTAGGGCACGGGCAGCACGGCGGCTACGGATGAGGTGTACAGAATACGTCCTTCGCGACGCTCGCGCATGTGCGGCAGCACAGCCTGCGTGATGTTCAGCGCCCCGAAGAAGTTGACGTCCATCTGTCGCTTGGCGTCCTCGACAGCCGTGAACTCTATCGCGCCGGATATGCCGTAGCCGGCATTGGAGATGAGTACGTCAATCTTGTCAGTCTGTTTCAGCACCTCTGCTACAGCCTGACGAACGGACTCCGGCTCCGTCACATCGCAGTCGATATGCGTTATTCCGTCATGACTCTCGCCGTGACGGCTGAGTTCGAACACCTGCCAACCTTTGTTCTGAAACAGCACAGCGGTAGCCAAGCCTATGCCCGAACTACCGCCTGTGATAAGTAATGTGCGCTCCATAGGGATTATAGTTTCGGAATCTTTACGCCGGCTTTCAGCACGCGTGCAATGATTTCCGTAGCTTCGTCCACTATCGGCTCGGTGTGTGTAGCCATCAGCGTAGTGCGCAGCAGGCACTCGCCCTCTACACAAGCCGGTGCGATAACAGGATTGACATATACTCCGGCATCGAACATGGCGTGACCGAAGTACAACGTATCCAGCGTGTTGTAGGTGAAGATAGGCACGATAGGCGTCGGCGCCTCAATGATCTTTACGTCGTTGGCAATCAGTTGCTTGCGGAAGTGTGCTGCAATCTTGTTCAGTCGTTCGGGGCGCGTGTTGTCCTCAATCAGCCGGTGCAGTGCAGCCAGTGCTGTTGCTGCCGAGGCTGGTGTCATACTTGCCGAGAAGATGAACGGGCGCGACACGTGGCGCACATAATCCGCCACGCGGTGCGAGGTCAGCATACAGCCGCCGATAGACGCGAGCGACTTGGAGAAAGTGAGCATCGTTATGTCCACCTTGTCGGTCAGCCCGAAGTGTGCTGCCGTACCGCGACCGCCCTTGCCAAGTACACCGAAACCGTGGGCGTCGTCCACCATTACGCGTGCTCCGTATTTCTCCGCCAGTTTGCAAATCTCCGGCAGTTTGCAGATGTCACCGCGCATGGAGAACACGCCGTCGGTAACAATCAGTTTGCCGGCGTTCTCGGGGATAGATTGGAGCTTGGCTTCCAGATCCTGCATGTCGGAGTGCTTGTAGCGTAGAACGGTAGAGTAGGTCAGACGGCAGGCATCGTAGATCGATGCGTGGTTCTCGCGGTCGTTGAGGATGTAATCGGACTTACCGCAGATAGCGGAAATGATGGCAAGGTTGGTCTGAAAACCGGTGGAGCAGGTCATTGCCTCTTCGTAGCCGGTGAACTCTGCAAGTTCCTTCTCCAGCTGCAGGTGCAGATCCAGTGTACCGTTCAGGAAGCGGCTGCCTGAGCAACCTGTTCCGTACTTCTCCAAGGCTTTGATGCCGGCTTCTACAACAGCAGGGTCTTCGGTAAATCCGAGGTAGTTGTTGCTGCCCAGCATAATCATTCGCTTGCTTTCCATAGTAACCACCGGCGCTTGACGTGACTCAAGACAGTGGAAGTAAGGGTATATACCCAAATCACGAACTTTGTTCAACAGATCAAAGTTACATTTGTCAAAAAGATCCATAGGCTAAATGTGCTATTTTTTCGTGCGGCTTTGTTTGTGCCGCTTTTATGCAATTTACATTATGCATACAAAAGTACAAAAAAAAAATGATATATGCAACTATCCGGTGATTTTTTGCGTGATTTTGTTAATTTTTTTTGCGTTTGGCACTTTTTTTGTGGTGTTTTGAGCATAAATTTGACATTTTTTTTATTCTGATAACACATAATTAGCACAGATATATGATATATCGAATTGCATTTTCGTGCGACGAAGTGAACCGTTTTCGTCGCGTGTTTGAGGCAGACAGTGATGCCACGTTTCTGGATCTGCACAAGGCTCTGCTGGAGTCGGTGGATTATCCCGACGACCAGATGACTTCGTTCTTTACCTGCAACGACCGTTGGGAGAAAGAGCAGGAAGTGACACTGGTTGAGATGGGATCCAGCATGGACTATGACAACATGGTGATGGATCAGACCCATCTGAGTGACCTGCTCACCGAGCAAGGGCAGCGGCTGATCTATATCTTCGACCCGATGTTCGAGCGTTGCTTCTTCGGTCGTCTCAAGGAGATCAAACCCGGACACATGACAGGTGTGGAGTGCGTGGAAAATATAGGTAATGCGCCCAAGCAACTGGAGTCGGAGGAGAACATGGACGCCATCCTCGGCAAGGACGGCAAAGGCGATCTGGATATGGACGAAGACTTCTACGGCTCGGGTTATGACGACGGTGATATCGATGCCGAGGGCTTCCAGGATCTGTCGTTTGACGATGGCACAATGTTCTAAAGTACCCGGCAAGTTGCTGGTGATATGCGGTCCTACGGCTGCGGGCAAGACGGAGTATGCGCTCCGTCTTGCTGAGCAATGGGGTGTACCGATCCTCAATGCCGACTCACGGCAGATCTATCGCGACCTGCCTATCGGCACGGCAGCACCTACAGCCGAGGAACAACAGCGTGCCAAGCATTACTTTGTGGGTACTCACGGCCTGCATGAGTCGTACAACGCCGGTGCGTTCGAGCGCGACGTGCTGGAGGTGGTAGGGCGCCTGATAGCCGAGCGGGACAGAAACCAAGTGGACGCCGAACGCCCGATAGCGATCCTTGCCGGCGGCAGTATGCTGTATATAGAGGCGGTGTGCAAGGGCTTGGACGATATACCTCAAGTGCCGGAGGCTATACGCCGTGAGGTGCAGCAGTTCTATGCCGCCGAAGGTCTGGCTGGACTGCAGCAGGCGGTGCAGCAGGCTGACCCTGATTATTGGGCTGTGGTCGATCAGGCTAATCCGCAACGGCTGATGCATTGTCTGGAGATCTGCCGTACGACAGGCGGCGCCTATTCCGCTCTGCGCAAGCAGAGCAGCATGCAACAGCAACGGCCGTTCGTGGTTGAGCGGCAGGTGATCACCCGTCCGCGGGAAGAACTGTACGAGCGTATTAACGCGCGCGTGATAAATATGGTAGAGCAGGGATTGGTAGAAGAGGCTGACCGTGCGTTCCGCCTGACTATCGGCGGCGACTATCGGTCAATGTCCGCAGCCGAGGCGTTCACGAGGCTGCCGAACAGCCTGCGCACGGTCGGGTATCAGGAACTGCTGCCGTATATGACGGGTGAGACGTCACTGGAGCAGGCCGTTGCACAGATCCAGACGAACACCCGACATTATGCCAAACGACAGATGACCTGGTGGCGCAACAGGTAACTGACAGCAAAATAGGGGATTTATCAATACATAGTGTGCAAAATAATGCCAAAAATATAGAAAAAATGCATTTTTTTGCCAAAAGATTTGCAAATATCATTATTTCTTGCTATCTTTGCACCCGCTTTTGACCAAAGCACCCTTACAAGGGGTCCCCGACAAAACTTGCATAGCAACGTTTTGGTGGGGGAGAGCGGAGGCACGCGTCGCTTTTATGCCGCTCGTCGGCATCCGATGCGAACGCGTTGCCGAACGCGAAAGGAAAGTTGTCTGAGTGGTCGAAAGAGCCACACTCGAAATGTGGTGTACGCATTACGTCGTACCGGGGGTTCGAATCCCTCACTTTCCGCTGTCCTTATCTTTTATAGGAGATGAGGGCCTTCTGCATCCCCGGTCGGTGGTGTGCCACTTGCTTATCGTATAGGGTTGCTATACCCTTACTATACCTTTATTTTACCTCTTGGCCTTGCAATGTATATACCTTCTCGCCACGGAGAATGAAGATTTGACCGTTCACCATAGTCTTGACATTCTTCACATAATGAAGATTTGACCGTTCACCATAGTCTTGACATTCTTCACATCGCCTTGTACATTCTCAACGCCTGTGGTTTCTAACGCAGCGAGTGCTTCTTCAGCAGCGGTCAGTTTGGCTAAGTCTTCGGGAGTAACCAGTGCTTTCTGCTCATCGGTCAGTGCCTCGTATGCAGCGCGTGCAGCCTCGATGGCGGCTTTGTCTTCCAACGTGATGTCAGCAGGCAGGGCATCGAACAGAACTACTACTGCGTCTGCTGCTACTTGGTCGGCAGCGGCTTTCTCAGCAGCAGCCAGTGCTGCTTCTGCGGCGGTCAGTTTGGCTAAGTCTTCGGGAGTAACCAGTGCTTTCTGCTCATCGGTCAGTGCCTCGTATGCAGCGCGGGCAGCTTCGATAGCCTCTTTGTTGTCCAGCGTAACAGCATCAGCCACAGGCAGGGCATCGAACAGAGCCAGTACTGCGTCTGCAGCCTCTTGGTCAGGGTCAGTAACCATAATAGTGCAGGTAGCGGTTTTGTCATCGGTGGTGTCCTCGGTGCCGTTGGTGGCGGTGGCGGTGATGGTAGCGGTGCCGGCGCCTACGGCGGTTACTACACCGTCAGCTACAGTCGCTACGGTTGGGTCGCTGGAGGTCCAAGTCACGGTCTTGTCCGTTGCGTCGTCGGGGGCGACGGTAGCGGTCAGCGTCAGCGTCTCGCCGCCAACGGTCATTGCAGCTTCGGTCTGCGAGAGGGTGATGCCCGTGACGTTGACGGTGGTGGGATTCTCATAGCCATACACATCAATCTTTTTTATACCTTTATTTTACCTCTTGGCCTTGCAATGTATATACCTTCTCGCCACGGAGAATGAAGATTTGACCGTTCACCATAGTCTTGACATTCTTCACAT
>ONHW01000010.1 GCA_900317745.1 uncultured Bacteroidales bacterium
CAAGGGTAACCCGCTCACAACCGTTGTATGGAAACCTGTTACTTGCACCATCGGCACAGGTGATGATGCTCCATTCTACAGTACCAGTTCACAGATAACAAAGTTCACCTTCGGCGAACAGGTAGAGACCGTGCCTTCCTATCTATGCAGGAATATGAGCAAGATTGATACTGTCGTATTGCCTCCGTCGGTCAAATCGCTCGGGCAGTATGCCTTTGCATTTTGCACATCGCTCAAGTCGATCAACCTGCCTGTGACCCAGAAGACGCTTCCTACCAGTTTCCTGGAGGGCTGTACGGCGCTGGAATCCATCGAACTGCCGGCTACCTTGACAACCATCAACACGGATGCTTTCTATGGCTGCTCCAAATTGAGCAACGTGAACCTGCACGAAGGTATAACGACCATCAATCAGCGTGCGTTCTACAATTGCAAACTGACTTCCGTGACTATCCCGAGCACGGTTACTTCCGTCGGCAACGGAGCATTCAAGGGCAACCCGCTCACTACGATTGTGTGGAAGCCTGCTACTTGCACTATCGGCACAGGTGAGGATGCTCCGTTCTACAGCACGAGTTCGCAAGTTACCTCGTTCACGCTCGACGAGAATGTGGAGGTTATACCGTCGTATCTCTGCTATAAGATGGCAAAACTGGATACTATCGCTCTCCCGGCAACAGTGACGAAGATTGGTTCGTATGCCTTCAACGGTTGCTCTGCATTGAAAGGCATCAAACTGCATGAAGGCATAACCTCTGTCGGACAGTATGCATTTGCTTTTTGCACATCGCTCAAGTCGCTTGAGTTCCCGAAGGGGATAACCACCGTGGCAACCAGCGTCCTGGAGGGCTGTACGGCTCTGGAGGAGGTCTTTATTCCTTCGACGGTAACAACGATTAACCAAGATGCGTTCTATAACTGCAAGAATTTGCAGGCAATCCGCAACTACGCTATCGCACCGCAGACCATCACCGAGCGTGCTGTATATAACGTAAACAAACAGACTTGTATCCTCTATGTGCCGATGGATTATATCGACTTGTACAGGACTAAAGCCGTTTGGTGCGACTTCAAAAATATCATTGGTGTAGCCACCGACCTGCAGTTTGAGGATCAGATCGTGCAACTGTCGTATCTGAAAAAAGATGCAAGCGTACTGTATATGGAAACGCAAACATGGCAGGTTCCTCATGCTCCGCATATCGAAGGCTTTACGTTTGAGAAATGGGAAGTGCTTGCCGGTGACCTGAACGATGGTATTCAGTTGCAAGCCGTTTATACCTCCGACCAGCCGACAGGTGCGCCTGAAGTATTTGTCAACCCCGCCAATCCGGCACAGAAACTCATCCGCCGCGGTAATGTATATATCCTGCAAGACGGCAAGACATACAACATCAACGGCACAAGAGTGGAGTAATACTCTGATTGATAATTCAACAAATGAAAATACGATCACTATGAAAAAGACTATTCTGTTGATTTGTTCGTTGATTGCAAGTATTTGCATCAACGCTGCGCCGGTGAAGATCGGTGACTTGTTCTATACCTTATATAGTAGTGATTTGACGGCTATTGTGGACTGTGCTCCGAGTGGAGAGAGTTATGAGGGACTGACAACATTGACATTGCCGGCTACGGTAACTTACGACGGCAAAGTCTATTCCGTTCTTTCGGTTGAGGAGGATGCGTTCGGTAAATGTCCGAATCTGGAAACTGTGTATTGGAATATAGTGAACTGCGGACGAATCTATTATTCGGATGCGCACCCGTTCTACGCATCTTCGCGCACGACGCAGTTCAAGCATATCATCTTTGGCGAGGGCGTGAAGACTATTCCGATGTATGTGTGCTATAAGCAGTATAAGTTGGAAGATGTAGTTATCCCTTCCGGCGTAACGAGTATATTGCGTAACGCTTTTGCTGAATGCTCGAAACTGCAAACGGTTACTTTGCCGGAAGGCTTGACAACATTAGGTATATCTGCGTTCCTTAATTGCAGCAAACTGACGAGCATCAATATCCCGGCATCGTTGAAGGTGATTAATGATTATGCTTTCAAAGGTTGCTGCCAATTGACTTCTGTTGACTTGCATGAGGGGATGACGGAGATTGATCAAGAGGCGTTTGCGCAATGTGCGTTCACCGAAGTGACGATACCCGGTACTGCCACCTATATCGGTGAAAAGGCGTTCGGCTCGATAGCAAGTCTGAAGACTGTAAATTGGAATCCTACCACCTGTAACAACTATGGCGGCTACGATGTATGTCCGTTCTATAACAGTACAGGTATCACGACATTTGTCATAGGCAGTAACGTGACGATGATTCCTAAGTATCTGTGCTATAATTTGAGCGGAATAACAGAGATTACAATCCCTGCGAGTGTGCAATCCATCGGTCTGGGTGCATTTTACCAGTGCTCGGGATTGAAGGAAGTAGTGCTTCCGGAAGGATTGACAAGTACAGGCGGATCAGTTTTCAAAAGTTGCTCCAACCTACAGTCGGTAACAATTCCGAATTCGCTGAACAAGATCAATGATTATATGTTCCAATACTGTTCGAAGTTGGCTTCAATCAATTTGCGCGAGGGAATTACCTATATTGGCGATGCAGCGTTCGAACAATGTGCGTTCACGGAAGTGACGGTACCCGGTACAGCAACCTATGTCGGTGAAAAAGCCTTTAAATCGATTGCAAGTCTGAAATCCGTATATTGGAATCCTACCACCTGTAACAATTATGGCGGCTACGACGTATGTCCGTTCTATAACAGTACAGGTATCACGACATTTGTCATTGGTAGCAATGTGACGATGATTCCGGCATATTTGTGCTATAATTTGAGCGGAATAACAGAGATTACAATCCCTTCGAGCGTGCAATCCATCGGTCTGGGTGCATTTTACCAGTGCTCAGGATTGACGAAAGTGGTGCTTAATGAAGGCTTGACAAGTACTGGCGGATCTGTCTTCAAAAGTTGCTCTAACCTGAAGTCAATAAATATTCCGAAGTCGCTGAAGACAATCAACAACTATACGTTCCAATACTGCTCCAAACTGACATCAGTTAACCTGCATGACGATATCACACGTATCGGTACGGAGGCATTTGCAGAGACGGGATTGACAACAGTCACTGTTCCGCGTTCCGTAACTTCACTTGGCGAAGCTCCATTCCGCAGATGTGCGAATCTGACGAAAGTGTATTGGAAAGCAACCAATACGACTTGCAGTGGCTATTCAGATACACACCCGTTCTATCAGTGCACGGGCATCAAGACGGTTGTGTTCAGCGGGAATGTGGAGAAAATTCCGAACGTAGCGTTCTACAATGCCAGTTCGTTGAGTCTTATCATCAATTTCTCCATTCTGCCGCAAACGATTAATGCAAATGTGTTCTATAATGTCAACAAGGAAACCTGCGAATTGTGGGTTCCGGAAGTATCCATGGATCTGTACTTGGCTGCCGATGTGTGGAAAGATTTCGCCAAGCAAGCCAAGGCTCCGGCTGTAGAATCCGAGTTTGAGGATACAGCTTGCGACAGTTATACATGGAATGAAAAGACCTTCACGGAAAGCGGTGACTACAAAGATACACTGCAAACAGAACTTGGTCAAGACAGTATTATTACGTTGCACCTTACCATCAATCATTCTACCTTCGGTGAGGAAACCCAAGAGGCAGAGGGTAGTTATGAGTGGCACAATGAGATATATACTCAGAGCGGCGATTATGAGTTTGTTACAACCAATACAGCAGGTTGCGACAGTATAGTTACTCTCCACCTGACGATCACGGAACCGGAGATTCCTACAGCCTTGCCGTCAGCAAAAGATGAACAGGTGTATGCCGAGAAGATCTTGCGTGACGGACAACTGTATATACGTCGCAAAGAGAATACCTATACGGCGACAGGCCTGAAAGTGGAATAATGCGAATTAAAAACAATAATCAATCATAAAACTAATACAATTATGGAAAAACCTTATGTTCTTGGAATTGACATGGGTGGTACCGGCACCAAGTTCGGTATTGTAGACGCCCGTGGCAACGTATTGCAATCGTCATCTATCCCGACGCCGCAGTACCCTGATATCAATGAGTATTGCGACGTGCTCTGCGCCGAGATGAAGAAGATTGCCGACGCCTTTGGCGGCATGGAGAATGTACGCGGCGTAGGCGGTGGTACGCCTAACGGCAACTACTACACCGGCTGCATCGAGTATGCACCGAACCTGCCGTGGAAAGGCGTTGTACCGTTTGCCAAACTTATTCAGGAGCGCATGGGCGTACCTTGCCGTATTACCAACGATGCCAATGCCGCTGCCATGGGCGAGATGACCTACGGTGCTGCACGAGGCATGAAGAACTTTATCGAGATCACACTGGGTACAGGCGTTGGCTCGGGTATCGTGATTGACGGCAAGATCGTGTACGGTCACGACGGTTTCGCCGGTGAGCTCGGCCACACCAAGATCGTTCACGGACCGGAAGGACGCCAGTGCGGTTGTGGTCAGCGCGGATGTATCGAGGCGTATGCTTCGGCTACAGGCGTGGCACGTTCTGCCAAGGAGATCATCGAGAACTCTACCAAAGAGACCTCGCTCCGCAAGCTCGAGAACATCACCTCGTATGATGTCTTCAAGGCTGCAGAGGCAGGCGACGAGGTTGCCAAGGAGATCTTTGATTTCACAGGCGAGATGCTCGGCAAGAAACTGGCTGACTTTGTGGCATTCTCCGCTCCGGAGGCAATCATCCTGTTCGGCGGGCTCACCAAGTCCGGCCACTGGATCATGGATCCTATCGAGAAAGCCCTCAACGACAACGTTATGCCTCTCTGGAAGGGAAAAGTCAAACTGCTCGTTTCCACCCTCAAGGATTCGGATGCCGCTATCCTCGGCGCCAGCTCGCTGGCATGGGATATAGCCGCACAAGCACCTATGAAAAATTAATCAGCCGAACTTTTGGCTGATCTCATGATTCGTATTCATCAGCCGAACTTGGCTGATCATTAGACAGGATGCTTCGTATATTATACCAGTTCCCAACGTGGATGCAACACTTGTACCGCGGTGTCACATGGCGCCGCGATGCAAGTGTTCTGCATGACGGCAAGCCTGTAGTGTATCTTACCTTCGACGACGGACCGATACCCGAAGTCACACCTGCCATATTGGATATACTCAAGCAATACGGCATACGGGCTACATTCTTTGTAGTGGGTGACAATATACAAAAGTACCCGCACATATATGCGCGCGTGTTGAGTGAAGGTCACCGTGTCGGCAACCACACTTTCCATCACATCAAGGGTACGAAGACCCCTCTCCGGCTCTCCCCTCATAAGGGAGAGAGTGATTACTACCTGCAAGATATAGAAGCCTGCCAACAAATAATGAATGCTGCCTGCCAAAATGTAATCACTCCATTCCCAAAGAGGGAAGGGCAGGGAATGGGTCTATTGTTTCGCCCACCATACGGCAAGATGACGTTCCGCCAGAAACGAGCCATTCTGGAGCGAGGTTACGAGATCATCTTGTGGGACGTACTCACTCACGATTACAACCGCAGTTACTCGCCCGAAAAGATGTTTGCCATCATTCAGCGCTATACCCGCCCGGGCAGTATAATCAATTTCCACGACTCCGTCAAGTCTGCCGACCGCACTATTGCCGTGTTGCCACGCGTCATCGAGTGGCTGCAGCAGAACGGCTACAGCATCGAACTGCTATGACCAAGCGCTTTGATATAGGATTCTTGGTGTCCGGCTTGATAGTTCAGGTTCTTGTCTATTGGCTTGCGCCTACACACTGGTTGTCGCTTCTGAGCGGTCTGCTGGGTATAACTTCGGTCATCCTGTGTTCGCAAGGCAATATATGGACGTTTGCCTTCGGATTCGGTCAGATTCTCACGTACAGCGGGCTTTGCTGGATGGAGCGTTTCTATGCCGGACTCATGATGAACGCCTTCTATTTCTTCTCGCAGATCTACGGTATTTACGCGTGGCGCAGGCAGCGAACGGACGAATCGGTAATTATTGCGCCTCGTTCGATACCGCTCAGGCAGTTTGTGGTGCTGTGTGCAGGCTTGGCTGTTGTATCAGCCGGAGTGGGGTGGATACTTGACGGTTATACCGATGATTCGCAGCCGTACATGGATGCCATAACTACCGTTGTGTCCGTTGTGGCACAGGTGATGCTCGTGATGGCTATACGCCAGCAATGGTGGCTCTGGCTGTTTGTGGATGTGCTGTTTGTAGCGATGTGGATTATGGCGGGCAACTGGAGTATGGTGGCGCAGTACAGTTTCTGGTGCATCAATTGCATCTATGGCATGCTACGTTGGAAAGAACTGGCTGCAAAATGACAAAAAAACTACTCTTTGCGCAAAAAAAATCACTTTACTCTTGCATATATCAATTTTTTTTTGTATCTTTGTGCCGAATTAGTGTGTGACTATGTCAAAAAGAGCAGTCATATTTTTGCTTACCTTGTTGGTAATCGGTGCTCCGCACCTGTTTGCAGGTAGTACGGATACATTGCACACCACGTATGTGGTGAATTCGGATTATGTGCCTACGCATGTGGTACAGATATCTGCCGGAGGTGGTTTGCATACCTTGTTACCCAAGCTCACTGAGGATGGACGCAACACCCTTGGCTTGACTAACGGTGTAGGTGCAGGCGCACAGGTGCAAGCTACATATACATACTACATCCACAAGTATGTTGGTATAACCGGCGGTTTTGGCTTTGATATGTACTCCGGCAATATGCACGGTGAGTTCAGCGACCGCGTATGGCTGTACGACAACTTCAACCAGATGAATTACTGGCTCAACAGCGATTATACCAATTTCAAGGAGCGCGAGCAGGTATATATGCTCACTATTCCTGTAGGTGTCACCGGGCGTGTCAACCTTACTGACCCTATACAGCTCCGCGGTACGATTGGCTTTGGCATGAGTGCTATCGTCGGCTCGCATTTCCGTGGCGAGGGGCAACTCACCACTACTGCCGATTATCTTGACTACAACCTGCATTTCGACCCCGACCTGCCGCAACACGGCTTCAGCAACTATTATATGGGCGGCTATCAGGGTAAGATTGAGAACTCTTTCCCGGTGAACATGTTCGTCTACGGTGACTTTGGTATGCACTATCAGTTCAACCGCCGTTGGGGTGTTTATGCCGGTGTATATGTCCAGTATAACTGTTTCAATGCCATACGTCCTACCACGGATTTGGCTGGTCGTCGTCCCGAGCTCGTCAAGTTCGACTCGCAGACCAAGCAGTTCACCTATGCCGGCATGCTCAACTCGAAGTTCGTTGAGGCTATCAATCCCCTGTCTGTCGGCGTGAAGGTCGGTGTCACAATCACGTTCCTCGATCCTATCAAATGTAATTGCGAGGATTGGTAAACCATCCGTCTTGTAAAAATAGTAATAGCGGGCTATCCGGTTGGATGCCCGCTATTATTGTGCATTCTGTTATGCCGTTGGCTCGGGTAGGGTTATCCTATGCTCTCCAGCAGGTATAACTTGTCGCCGCGATGCAAAGGCTCTGTTGTCTGTATGGCAAACAACTCGCCCTGTTTGACAGCGGTAACAGGCTTGTCGGTGCGCATCTCGCGTGCTGTGCACTCGTATGCGCCGGTCGTGTGTCCTGTCACGAGCAGGTCGTCACCCTCATGCAACTCGGGTATAGCCTCCAGCAGAAACTCTGCCACACCGATGTTCTTGAAGTAGTTCGTGCACTTGCCGGCATAGACTTTCTTCTTCGTAGCCTTGCTGCCATAATCGTTCGTCCACTCGCCCAGACGCTGACCGAGGTAGTAGCCGTTCCAGAACCCGCGGTTGAACACCGTAGCCAACTGCTTATCCCATTCGGCAATCTTCTGCTCCATCTCTGTCTTTCGACTTTCGACTTTCGACTTTCGACTCTCCTCCCACATCTCCACCGCCTCGCGGTAGCAGCGCACCACCGTGCTCACATACTCCGGTCCGCGCGCACGGCCTTCTATCTTCAGCACACGCACGCCGGCATCCAGCATCTGATCGAGGAAATGTATTGTCTTCAGGTCTTTGGGCGACATGATATACTCGTTGTCCACCTCCAGCTCGACATCCGACGATTTGTCCTTCACCACGTATGCCCGCCGGCATATCTGTGCGCAGGCTCCGCGGTTAGCCGAACTGTTCAGGTTGTGCAGCGAGAGGTAACACTTGCCGCTCACCGCCATACATAGTGCACCGTGGCAGAACATCTCGATACGTATCGGCTCGCCGTGACGGCCGCGTATGTCCTGCTCCTGTATGTCTTTGTATATCGATGCTACCTGCGTCAGGTTCAGCTCGCGCGCCAGCACTACTACATCCGCAAACTGTGCATAGAACTTCAGTGCCTCGGTGTTGGCTATGTTCAGCTGTGTGGACAGATGCACCTCCACATCCTGTTGCACGGCATACTGCATCACGGCTATATCCGAAGCGATAATGGCATCTACACCGGCTTGCTTGGCGTGATTGACTATTGTTTGCATCATCGGTATATCCTCGGGGTAGATCACCGTGTTAACGGTCAGATAGGTCTTTACGCCCGCCTCGCGGCAGATGGCTACTATCTTGTGCAGGTCGTCGGTGGTGAAGTTAGCTGCCGAGCGAGCACGCATGTTCAGGTGCTCGATACCGAAATATACGCTGTTGGCACCGGCTTTGATAGCGGCTGCCAGACTCTCGTACGAACCTACGGGAGCCATAATCTCTACTTGGCTTGTCCTATTGTATGGAGTCATGTCCTGTAAATTGTGTTATTGTGCACTTTGTTCTCTGTACTCTTGCGGTGTCATACCTGTAGCATGCTTGAAGTAACGGCAGAAATTAGCAGTAGTGGGGAAACCTAACTGAATATAATTTTGTGCAAAGATACTGCTTTTTTTTGATATTTGCAAATTTTCTCACACATTTTGGTAGTAAAAATGCGAAAATCGGTAACCTAATTTGCAAAAATAAGTTGCATTTTTCATAAAAAAGTAGTAACTTTGCAGTCGAATTTGTTACCAGCCTGCCGGATTACTTGTGTATAGGGTGGGTGATGATTTTGTTGTGAAACATAACCTCTTAAAATAGAATGATTTATGAAGAAAATCTGCTCGTTGCTTTACATATCGCCTAAGCTCAAAGCAACAAACTGTATATCATATCCGCGGAAATGGGCACGTATGTTTGAGAACTTGTCTTCCAATGTCTGTAGGTTGATTTTATTCTCGTTGCGTTTCACTTCGCCTACTGTCACGCGTTTGTCTAACTTCTCTATAGCTATCAAATCTATCTCGTCCTCTCCGTTCTTATCCCACCAGTGACCTACTTCCGTCACACGTTGCTTCTCGGCATACTTCTGTCGGAAATAACGCTCCAACATCATCCCGCTGAACTGGTCATAACCTTTGTATATGGTTTCTTTTAACAGATCGGACTTGCCCATCTCAACCATCGAACGGTTGGATTCGATAAACCGAAACCAGAATGTAAGGAAGTTATCATACAAAGCGAACTTTATTCCCTGTGAATTAGGTTTAGCAAACATCGGACGCACTTTCTGAATGAGGTTGTACTCATCCTCCAAGGTAGCCAAATACCGTCCGTTGTTGCCGCCTATGACGCTGTCAATCTGCGACTGTGTAGTCATGCTGTTGGCTATTAGTTGCATGATACTGAAATATACTTGATAGCGTTTGCCGAATTCCCCGACTAATAGTTCCGTACCTTCGTTGAGAAATGCCGAACCGTTTTGGCACACTGCGTCAATCATTTGTTCCTTGTTTACCGCACGTGCATCCATGAGTAACTCCACATATTTCGCTACTCCGCCGCTAATGGTATAGAGCATCAACAGATCCTCAGAGGTGTAGTTTGGATTGTTATCCGACAAAATCTGCTTGAGCAGTTCGGTAGAGAAGGGTTGCAAACGTATCTGAGCAGTTGCTCTGCCGAACAACGGTTGCTTATTGTCGCGAAAAATCTTAAGCATCATCGAATAAACCGAACCGCAAGCAATAAGGTGAATATGCGATGTGTCTTTGTAGCTGTCCCATACGTTTTGGATTTCATCCATAATGGCGGGATTGATGTCATACAGGCGTTGGAACTCATCCACCATAAACGTTACATGATTTTGCTCACTGTAGATCATCAACTCACGCAGTATATCTGCGAACTTGCTTGCGCGCCCATAAAGATGCAGACCTAATACGTTCTCTGCCGTTTGTTGCAATTCCTGACAAAGCAGTTGCTCTGATTTCTGGGATACAAAGAAGTAAAGGATTGGCTTGCCTGCATAGGCTTGCTTTACCAGCGTCGTTTTGCCGATTCGTCTGCGCCCGATGAGCAGCGTAAATACTGCCGTTTGCTCCGATTGACGATCTAATTGCAATAACCGCTCAATCTCTTGATTTCTACCGTAAAACTTCATGATTGTTGTATTTTTACAAATTTGTAAATTACAAAAATGTTAAATTCGCTGCAAAGATACAAAAAAAATGCGATTCTTGCAAGAAAAATCTGCGATTTTAAGCAAAAAAATCTGCGATTCTATATACAATTGTCTATCCGACATGATAAATTCGGTCCAATAATAACTATTCGTCATAATCCTTGCGTATGCCAATCATTTGTTATAATTTCACCTAAGCCATCTCAAACTGCGCAGCGAAAACCATCAAACCAACGAAAAAGAGACCGGCTAAACCGATCTCTTTTCCGCCACTAAAACAGCCCTTACAAAGTTGCCGAACTGCTTGCAGGGATCGTTGGCGGTGAGTTGGGCACGCCAACGGTAGTACAACTCCATGTAACGCGGATGCGATTTGTCGCGGATGATCGCAGTCGCCTCACGGCATGCGTCACGCCAACGGGATCGCTGGACTTGCTCGCCGGGCGTGAGAGGTGCGGACCTGTAGTCGCGACGGTTCTGAGCGTAGATCTCTTTCGGTCCCGTGCCGACAACTTCGCCGGTAAGGGGATCCTTGACATGTTTGATACGCGTTACACAATAACGCCGTGTGTCTTTTCTTTTACTTAATGCGCCGGTCAGTTCCTTGAACTCCTCGGCAGGTACGTAGTGAGCCATAAAATTATTTACGATTTGGTTATTTACAATTTACGATTTGGTTATTTACAATTTACAATTTGGTTATTTATTATTTGGAATTTGTCCGTTTGGTAGAGGATACCTCGCTTAGGCATACTTATTGCTATCTATTTACCTCCGACAATCGTTAACAAATGACTAAGAATATATAAGAACAACTAACGATTTCGCGTCGGCAAATGGATTGCAATTTTTTGCATGACCAACTTGACCAAGTTGACCAAGTTAAAGCAAAGATGGTCAAGTTGGTCAAGTTGGTCATACCACTTTTTTATACCATCCATACTTAAACTTCTGTACTAAACCATTCTGCTGCCAATCTTCATTCCATCGTGTGGCCGTTCGCGCCGAGATACCTTGAGAGGAAGCTTCGGCGATGAGTGTTTTGGACTCAAACTCATCCGGAAGGAGAGAAAGGAGCATGGCTCGCTGGTCGAGGGGTTGAATCTTCGGGACAGATGGTTGCTCGGCACCGTTGATCATGCGGTAGGCAGCTGCCATGTGGAGGATGAGCTTGTTGCCGATGAGCTCGGCTGTGGCGTAATCGAGGTCGGAGCAGACTAACGGGTCAATCTCCGTCCCCTCCTTGAAAGGAAAGGAGAGAGTGCGAAGCGCCGTTAGTATCATCGCTATCCTCTCAATATGTACTGCCATGCGTAGGACGACGGAGTGGAAGTTCTCGCCGAGTTGGGACATAAGTGCCGGATAGGCGGTCTCGAGGTGATTGCCGAGACGTGTGCGCTGGTCGGGCGTGAGGCTGAACTCTACGGGCTGACTCTTGTACAATGCCTGGCAGATTTTGAACATTTGCTCAGCAGCAACAGCCATGACGGTATTTGAACCGGCTGCCGGTTCGACATACCGGCTGCTGAACGCCTGATGACCGTTCACAATGAGCGTGAGCAGGCGCGAGAAGTAGCCGTTCTCTATGCTCGGCACGAGTGCACGGTACTGGCTGAACGTGCCGGTGAGCAACACCGACAGTTGCGGGCACGGGATAGACGAGCTGTCGTTGGCGCGGTTACGCGTGATAGGCTCGTGCTCCGCGGCTTTGCGCAGCGCGGTGTTGTAGCTGGTGACGGACGAGCGCCATACATCGGTAATAACCGATCCTTCCGACTCGTGGATATAGCCGTGACCGTTCTGACGCTCGAGCTGACGGTAGAATCCCGGGTACGACGAGTCGCCGGCAATAACGAGCGGTAACGCCTCGTTCACCTTGCTGACCAGTTCCAGCGCGAGGTTGGCTATACCTTTGCCGCAGGCGGCTGAGCCTACAATGAAACATTGCAGGTTAGGGTAGTACCGTTTGCCCGTCAGACCATAGCGGAAATACAGATTGGGCATACAGCTGCCCGCTGCCGTGAGCAGCGACATCAAGAGCATGTCGCGTTCTCCGTCACTCTGCGCGAGTGACATAATAGGTTGAATCATTGCAGGCAGGTTAGCCGACTCAATGTGGTTGGCGATGTGCAGATCCTGGTCTGCTTCCATCGCGGGATGTGAAACTTGAATCATAGTTGTTAAATTTTTTAATGGTTAATTTTTTTGTGTGAACTCGTGATTGCGTGATCGCGTCATAGCGAGTTTGCGTGGTCTTGTAATCGCGAGGTTGGAAGGCTCAAAATTTCGAATGCCCCTCCATAAATATATAGGAGTACGACCTATGCACGATAATGCATGTTTTGCATAGCTCGTTTTTGCAAAACTTGCGACAATTTCATGCTACTCGCGGCGTTGACAATCAGTGAATTACAAAAATCTATGAAAAATTTGTCGCAAAATTCATTTTCGCGATTTGCATATATCAAAATTTTTTTGTATCTTTGTAGCCTGATATGTTAGAAGACTATAAAATTGACGACCGGTTACGGTACGTGAACCACTATTTGAGAGTGGCAGGAACGGATGTTCAGATAGGCGGTGTGGCAGGTGCTGCGCTGCTGAGTGCGTTGATTGTGGATACTTCAGAAGGCGCCCGGCGCGGAATAGCTATTGACAGCGAGACGGATCAGGCGGCTTGGATACAGAAGTACGAGCAGGAAGTCCGTCGCGACGAGTGGGGACTGATCGTCACCGAGATCGGGCTGCTCAACGATGCGTACATCGACATGGTAACTACCGAGACCGACTGGACTGACCTGTGCCCGAATGTGCGATTGCTGGATCTGGCATTGCGATTGGTGAGGAACTATATGCACTACCTGACTATCGAGGCATTCGGCAGCCATATTTGGGAGTGCGTGCCGTGGCAGGCGCCGTTTGCCCAATGGCTGATCAACGCGGCGCGTGTGGAGACTCGCCGGCAACTGTTCCTGCAAACCGACTGGATGGACGCCGTGCTTGTGAATGCGTTGAATGAGAAACTGTTACACGCGGCGAATGATGATAAGGAAGAGCCGACGCTTGTGTTCGACGGCGAAGCGGTGGAGGACATCTTCATGCGCTACTATACCTGGGCATGGAATACGTATCAGGCACAACTGCGCGAGATTCCCGGTTCGCAACCACGTGCCGCCAAGCACCGAAACTACATGGTGGAGCAGGAGACCGATTGGACGTTCCTGAGCGACGAGATACAGTCGCTCAATGAGGAACAGCAAGAACTGTGGGCAAAGTGGTTGCTCGATTGGCAGAAATTTATCACCCGCCAACTCAACCCCGAACGACCCGTACAGTTCTGGGTAAAAGGGGTGAGTGAATACCAGCAGCGGCAGTTGACTCAGTTCCTGCGTACTCAGGAGAAGGAGTGGGACTACTTCAAGTGCCTGTCAGCCGCTATTTATGCCTTACGGCAGATGGGTTACGTACGCCGCGCATGCGTGCCGCGCGAAATCACCCGCTGGATGACCGAGCAACTCGTAAATGACTATACTACAAAGAATAATCAAGACCAGTTTGCACGTGCATGGAAGGAGTTAACACGCTATAACAGCGAGGTAATATATTACGTTAAGTTGCTGGGAGATTATGGCGTCACACATTTTGATAGCAAAAAGTGACTTGGAAGACAAATTAAAAATATAAATACTGTGAAATAAGCAAATGAAATACAACGAACTCAAGCAACGAATTGTGCAATTCCTCCGCAGGCAACTCAGCCTCACGGATTATATCGATGCGCAGGCGGCATCCGATAATGTACGCAGCAATATTCCTTTCCGCGGACCGAACATCTACATCCTGTTCGTGGCTATCGTGATCGCCTCCGTCGGGCTGAACGTGAACTCCATACCCGTGATCATCGGCGCAATGCTCATATCGCCGCTCATGAGCCCGATCATCGGATTCGGTATGGGACTCGGTACGCACGACACCAACCTGCTCATCCAATCGCTCAAACACCTGGGGATAATGTTCGCCATCAGTCTGTTGGCGTCAACGCTGTATTTCCTTGTCACACCGCTCGAGACGGATAATCCTACCGAACTGCTTGCGCGTACTAACCCCTCGATCTACGATGTGCTGATTGCGTTCTTTGGCGGCATAGCCGGCATACTCGAACTATCGCGCAAAGACAAAGGTACGGTTATGTCCGGCGTGGCTATCGCTACGGCACTCATGCCGCCGTTGTGCACCGTAGGGTACGGCATAGCCAACTGGAACTGGCAATACGCCGGTGGAGCGTTGTATCTGTTCTTTATCAACTGCATATTCATCGCCCTGGCTACGTACCTCGCGGTCAGGTTCCTGAACTTCCCGGCTATAGAACACAAGACATCCTACAAGACAGTCGTCTCCTACAGCCTGCTTATCCTGGTAGTGCTGGTGCCCAGCTTCTTCAGCGCATACAATATAGTCATGGAAAACCGCTTCGCCAACACCGCACGGCATTTCGTCAAAGACAATAAATCCATCGGCGGCACGTATATCTACGACTACACGACGGATATGAGCAGCAAGCCTTATACGCTAACCTTGCGTCTGGCAGGCGAGACTCTGTCAAGCGAGGCACGCGCACGACTCTACGCCGAGGCGGAGACGCGGGGCATAACCCACGCGCAACTGCTGTTCCTTGAGGATGCAACCATCGAGGTGCGCCGACTCAATGAGACAGAGATTATGCGCGATTGGCTGTCCACCACCGAAGCACAACTGCGCCAGCGTGATGATTCTATACGCACACTCGTTGCACGGCTGGAGGCGTACGAGTCACAGATCCTGCCATCCGAACAGATAGCACAGGAGCTGCACGCCCAGTGGCCTGCCATAGGGCAAATAACTCTCGCACGCGCCGACTCAACGGTGCTGCTGATTGTATCGGAAAAAACAAGTGCGGCTGATTCTGCCGCACTCATGGATGAAGATCTTACCCGCATCAACAACTGGCTCGCTATCCGCCTGCACACACCATCCGTACGAATCATCAGAGTGGATGACAAATAACAAACGTCAAACGTCAAACAACCTCAAATCTCAAACAACATCATACATCAAACATCATACATCAAACATCCATTAGCGTTTCCGCAATCTGAATGGCATTGAGGGCAGCACCCTTGCGGATCTGGTCTCCTACGCAGAAGAACGAGAACGAGTGATCATCCGCCAGATCTTTGCGCAGACGGCCGACTGCCACTTTGTCCAAACCGCTGCGATCAAGCGGCATAGGGTAGGGCTCAACCAGTTCGCAACCCGGTGCTTCGGCTATCGCCTGACGAATAATATCCAACGACAACGGGTGCTGCAACTCGCACCACACTGCCTCTGAGTGTGCGCGCAAGGTCGGCACACGCACGCATGTGGCGCTGACGCGGATATCCGAGTGCATGATCTTGCGCGTCTCGTTATACATCTTCAGCTCCTCTTTCGTATAGTCGCCATCGGCAAAAACGTCGATATGCGGAATAACATTGTACGCCAACTGATGCGCAAACCGCTGCACGGTTGGCTGCTCGCCGCGGGCTATCTGGTTATATTGCTCCTGCAACTCCTGCATAGCCTGTGCACCTGCCCCGGATGCTGACTGATAAGTCGCTACATGCACGCGCTTGATATGACTCAGCGGCTCAACGGCATTCAGCACCACAGCCATGATGATCGTCGTGCAGTTCGGGTTGGCAATGATATGCCGGCTGCCCTCCTCCAGCGCCTGCAAGGCATCCTCGGGATTGATCTCCGGCACTACGAGCGGCACATCTTCGTCCATGCGGAAAGCCGACGAGTTGTCTATCAGAATAGTGCCGTACCCGGTTATCTGCTCGGCATATTGGCGCGAAGTGGACGCACCTGCCGAAGCAAAAGCGATATCTACACCCTCAAATGAAGTAGCAGGTGTAAGTTCTTCTACCACAATCGGTTTGCCGTTGAACATATAGGACGTTCCGGCACTGCGGCTTGAACCGAACAGACGCAGACTGTTGCATGGAAACTTCCGCTCCTGCAGTATCTTGAGCAGTTCTTGTCCCACTGCTCCCGATGCACCAATAATTGCTATATTCATTTTTTTTAGTTTAGAGTTGAGCGTTTAGTGTTGAGAGAAGTTTATATGTGTAAAGTATTAAGTTATAAGTAATTGGCAGTAATGGACTTGTCTTTCATCGTGCGGAGCTCGGCTACAGTTCCTTGGGCAACGATCTGACCGCCGGCATTGCCGCCCTCGGGACCAAGGTCGATGAGATAATCGCACGTGCGGATAACATCCAGGTTGTGCTCAATGATAATCACAGTGTTACCTTTGTCCACCAGTTTGCGCAAGACGCCCATCAGTACGCGCACATCGTCGAAATGCAAACCTGTAGTCGGTTCGTCGAGGATATACACGGTCTTGCCGGTGGACGGACGCGCCAGTTCGGTAGCCAGCTTGACACGCTGACTCTCGCCGCCCGAGAGGGTGGTGGACGACTGACCAAGTTTGATATAGCCCAAACCGACCTCTTGCAGCGACTTGATCTTGCGCAGTATATACGGTTGCGCCTCAAAGAACTCCACTGCCTGATTGACGGTCATATCGAGAATATCGCTGATCGTCTTACCCTTGAACCTTACCTCCAGAGTTTGCCGATTGTACCGTGCACCGCCGCACACATCGCACGGCACAAAGATGTCAGGCATAAAATGCATGCGAAGTGTCTTGTAGCCGTTGCCTGCACACTCTTCACAGCGTCCGCCCTTGGCGTTGAACGAGAAGCGGTTCTGCTTCCAGCCGCGAATCTTTGACTCTGGAAGCGAAGCAAACAGTTCGCGGATATCGGTAAAAACGTTGGTGTAAGTGGCAGGATTGGAGCGTGGCGTACGGCCTATCGGGCTCTGGTCCACACTGATCACTTTGTCGATATATTCGAGTCCGTCAATGCTCTCGTAAGGCATGGGCGCGGTCAAGCTGCGGTAGAAATGTTGCGACAGAATGGGGTAGAGCGTGCGGTTGATAAGCGTAGATTTGCCTGAACCGCTGACACCCGTTATACAAACCATCTTGCCCAATGGCAGACGCAAGGTGACGTTCTTCAGATTATTGCCGGTGCAACCCTGAAGAGTCAGCCAGGAGAGACCGCTGGCGCTGACAGAAGAGAGACCGCTTTCAGCTGACAGACCGCTGGCGCTGATAGAAGACAGACCGCTGGCGCTGACAGAGGAGAGATTGTTGGGGCTGACGGATTTTTCCCCACGCAGATACTGCGCGGTGAGAGTGTCGGCTTTGAGCAGTTCGGCAGGTGTGCCCTGGAAGATCAGTTCGCCACCCAATCGTCCGGCTCGAGGACCGATATCCAGAATATAATCCGCCTCGCGCATCATTTGCTCGTCATGCTCCACGACGATAACGGTATTGCCCATGTCGCGCAGTTGCTTGAGCGAGTCGATAAGACGCTGGTTGTCACGCTGATGCAGACCGATAGACGGTTCGTCCAATATATACAGCACATTCACCAGCCTTGAACCGATCTGCGTAGCCAGACGTATGCGTTGGCTCTCGCCACCGGATAGCGAGTCAGACGGTCGCGAGAGTGACAGATAGGTTAGTCCGACCTGTTGCATGAATCGGAGCCGCGTCTCTATCTCGCGGACAATAGGCATAGCGATAGCCTGCTGCCGTTCGGTGAGTCGGATAGGGGAGTTCTCGCCCTGAAGAGATGTGATAAACTCAAGTAACTGATTGATATCCATATCCGACAAGGCTGCAATATTCTTGTCGCCAATGCGGTAGGATAGGGATTCTTTGCTCAGTCGTTTGCCCTGGCAGTCAGGGCAGATAACGTCCTGCTCCTGCTGTTTGGGTTCATCCTCATCGGCTTCTTTGGATTTGTCGATATACTCGAGCATGCGTTTGTACCAATCGCTGTCGTCATGCACAATGTCGTTGAGTTCGTCATTATCCGGCTGCACATTATTGAGCTCCGATGCTTTGATTCGTCCCAAACCTTTGCAACGCGGACACCAGCCTTGCGGCGAGTTAAACGAGAACGTGTGCGGCGCAGGTTCGCGGTAACTGATACCTGTAGTAGGACACATCAGGTTACGCGACAGGAACCGAGCGTTTTGTCCGTCCGCCTCGCACACTAAGATCATGCCGCCACCTTGCTGCATAGCTTTGTCAAGTGACTGATACAGACGTTTTTGCGTTTCGTCAACAAACTCTCCGGAGAGCTTGAGTTTGTCAATCACAATCTCGATGGTGTGGTTCTTGTAGCGGTCGAGTTTCATGCCTTGTGTGATCTCCACCAGTTCGCCGTCCACACGCGCCTGAATAAAGCCTTTGTGGCGGATCTGTTCGAACAGTTCTTTGTAATGACCTTTGCGGTTCTGCACAACAGGCGCAAGTATCAGCACACGCTTGCCGGCATATCGCTCAAGGATAAGACTGACAATCTGTTCGTCGGTATAATGAACCATCTTTTCGCCTGTCATATACGAATATGCGTCGGCTGCGCGGGCATACAGAAGTCGCAGAAAATCATAGATCTCCGTGATTGTCCCGACCGTAGATCGCGGATTGCGAACCGTAGTACGCTGGTCGATACTGATAACAGGCGAGAGACCTGTAATCTTATCTACGTCCGGGCGTTGCATATTGCCGATATACGATCGCGCGTACGCAGAAAACGTCTCCATGTAGCGACGCTGTCCCTCGGCATAGATGGTGTCAAACGCCAGAGATGATTTGCCGGAACCGCTTAGTCCGGTAACAACTGTCAGCGCGTATCGCGGGATACGTGCGTTGATGTTCTTGAGATTGTGTTCGCGTGCTCCGCGAACCTCGATGAACGATTGTTGATGATTGTCGGATGATTGTGACATACAGAAATAATCTATACAAAAATCGCGCCATATTTTTTATTTTGTGAAAATTCATGAAAAAATACCAAAAATATTATTGATTCAAAATCACAGGATAATATATTTATATATTATAAGTGTATGCAGGATACGATAAACCCCCGATAATGATTCGATAATGAACCTATAATTCTTTAACAGAATTTCTATATGGCTGCAAGTAACTCTAATTTATGTTATGTAAAATAGGTTTTACATTTGAAGCTTCGCGTTCGGCAAACTACGCTAACAGATGTCGCTGCGAGCGACATAAAAGCGCACAGTTGCCACTACAACATTGAGTTGACAAGATTCAGCTATTTATGACAAATTGGCAGGAAAACTGAAACGGATGATTATACGGCACATTTTTTGTTACAATATAATTGTGCGCGTGGAAACGCGTATGCTTTCGTGTGCAACAATAAAAATATAACGCGAAATTGATTGAGATAAATAAAGATACAAAGCGAAATTAGATTGAAATAAATAAAGATACAACGCGAAAAAGATTGAGATAAATAAACTATGAGAGAAGATTTTGAAGATTTGATGCTGAGTTTGTCGCTGGCAGGAGAAGACGGCGAGGAAGAACAGATTGTGCCTCTGGTGGACGGACAGGACAGCTCGCAGACACAACAAGTAAAAACGGGTGACGTGGTGCCCGTATTGCCGCTGAGGAAAATGATCCTTTTCCCCGGCGTGTTGCTGCCTGTTACATTGTCACGCCCGAAATCCATGCGATTGGTAGAAAAAGCATACAAAGACGAACTGACAATAGGCGTGTTCAGTCAGAAGAATACGGACATTCAGGATCCGCAGGCGCAAGACATCTACCCTATCGGTACGGCAGCACGCGTATTGCGAATCTTTGATGTACCTGACGGCAGTATGATGGCTATATTGGAAGGCACTCAACGAATATGGATGAACGAATTTACTGCCCTCACGCCGCAGATTATGGTTCGCGTAGATGTCAAGCCCGAAAAAATGCCGTCGAAGCGCGACAAGAACTTCCTGGCTCTGGCTACAACGATCAAAGAGCAGGCTGTGTTCATTCTGGAGCGTGCCACCAACCTACCCCAGGAGGCCAAAATGATGCTGCGTGGTATAACCTCTCCGGATATACTGATCAACTATATCTGTGTGAACTTCAATATGTCGATTGAAGAGAAGCAGAAACTGATCTTGATGGACGACATGCGTCTGCGCGGCGAGATGTTGCTGGAGTTCCTCGTGCGCGAGGTGGAGATGGTAAAGACACAGGCAGATATTCAGGAAAAAGCCGCCGAGACGATGAACAAGGAGCAGCGCGAATACTTCCTGCACCATCAGTTGGAGGCTATTCAGAAAGAGTTGGGTGATACGGAAGACGAGCGATTTACGGCGCTGAAAGAACGTGCAGCCAAGAAGAACTGGCCGGAGCATGCGAAAGCGGCATTTGAAGAAACAATGAAGAAAGTGGAGCGAGAGTCGCACCACTCGCCTGATTTTCAGATGGATATAACGTATCTGGAAACGATGCTTGACTTGCCTTGGAACGACTATACGGAGGATAACTACGATATACGTCAAGCCAAAGAGGTTCTGGACAAAGACCACTACGGCATGGAAAAAGTGAAGGAGCGAATCATTGAATATCTGGCTGTTCTCAAGCAGACACAAGCTGCCAAAACGAAAGATACAAAAGCCCCTATCCTATGTCTGTACGGCCCTCCGGGCGTGGGCAAAACAAGTCTTGGCAAGAGCATTGCCACGGCACTTGGCAGGAAATATGCCCGTGTGTCGTTGGGCGGACTGCACGATGAAGCGGAGATTCGCGGCCACCGCCGCACGTACATTGGCGCTATGCCCGGACGTATAATCAGCAATCTGAAGAAAGTGCAAAGCAGCAACCCTGTGTTTGTGCTGGACGAGATTGACAAGGTCGGCATGGACTACAAGGGTGACCCTACAAGCGCGTTGCTCGAAGTATTGGATCCCGAGCAGAACAGCACGTTCCACGACAATTATCTGGACGTGGATTATGACCTGAGCAAGGTGCTGTTTGTGGCGACTGCCAACTCGCTGGAAACAATTCCCCGCCCCCTGCTCGACCGTATGGAACTGATTGAGATGACCGGCTATCTGCAAGAGGAAAAAGAGGAGATAGCCAAACGTCATCTGATGCCGAAATGTCTGAAGAGCAACGGACTAAAAGCCACTGACTTGCGCATCACCAAACGTGTGATGGGCGAGATAATCGACCACTATACACGCGAATCGGGTGTGCGCAGTCTGGAACGTCAGATATCCACGATATGCCGGAAGGTGGTGACAAAGATAGCCTTGGAAGAAGAATACAACAAGTCGCTGACCAAAGAAGATGTAGAGACCTACCTGGGTAAGCCCAAGTTCAACCGCGACATGTGGGAGAACAACAACTATTACGGCGTTGTGACAGGTTTGGCATGGACGAGTGTCGGTGGCGAGATCCTTTTCATCGAGACCTCACTGAGCAAGAGTAAAGCCCCTACTCTCACGCTGACAGGTAACCTGGGTGACGTAATGAAAGAGTCGGCAACGATAGCCCTCGGATATATCAAGTCACACGCCGAACACTTCGGTATATCGCAGAAAGATATAGAGACCCACAGCGTACATCTGCATGTGCCGGAAGGTGCAATACCGAAGGATGGTCCTTCAGCCGGTATAACAATGACCACTGCTATGGTCAGCGCCTTCACACACAGGAAAGTGCGTCCGCGCATAGCCATGACAGGCGAGATGACACTCCGCGGCAAAGTGCTGCCAATCGGCGGCGTGAAGGAGAAGATTCTGGCAGCCAAACGTTCGGGAATAACGGATATCGTGCTGTGCGAGGATAACAGGAAAGATGTAGAGGAGATACCCGAGATGTATGTCAAGGGATTGACGTTCCACTATGTTAAGGATATTGACGAAGTAATTTCGTTCGCATTGCTCAAGAAATAATTGACATGGCAGACCGCATCAACATAACCGTTTCCGCTGAAGGTATATACAAGGACAGAGGCAGTAAGTTTCTGGCATTTGCAGAGCCGATCTGCGATGAGGAAAGCGCAAAGAAACGCATAGCATGGTACAAAAAGAAGTACCACGACGCGCGTCATGTGTGCTACGCCTATCGTTTGGGCGAGGATCTGTGGCGGACGAAAGATGACGGCGAACCGCACGGCACGGCAGGTCTGCCTATACTTCGCAGCATAGATGCGCGGAATCTGGATAACGTGCTGGTGGTGGTGGTGCGGTATTTCGGTGGTACGCTGCTTGGCACAGGCGGACTGATGGTGGCTTACAGAGAAGCGGCTTGTGCGGCATTAGACAAGACCGCTGCGCTGACAGAAGAGAGACCGCTGCGCTGACAGAAGAGAGACCGCTGCGCTGACAGAAGAGAGATCGCTGCGCTGACAGAAGAGAGACCGCTAGAAGCACCCCACTGCATGTTATTTGTGGGGACCCCGCTGGCGCTGACAGAATATAGACATTATGGATAAATACAAACAAATACGGGCATATCACACCGAATGGTTGCAGGCTGTAACGGATTTTATACTTGCCTTCCCGATCCTGAAACGTATGGAACGCAAGACGACTACGTCAGTCGAACTGGCCTATCTTGGCGACCGCAAGCAGATTGAACAGGATATCAAGCATGGCGCGTTCTTTATAACAAACCATCGGGATATATGTATGGACTCGGCGTGGTTGAGCAAACTGCTCAGGATGCACTATTTCATCCGTCCGTACATAGGCATAGGCAACAACCTGTTCGGCAAATGGTGGATAGAACCGCTGGTGCGCAGTCTGCGGTGTTTCGTGGTGATACGCAATGTGTCGCCTCGCGAGCAACTGGCGAATTCGCAACTGCTGTCGGAATATATCCAGATGTTGCGCCGCAAAGGCAAATCAATATGGCTCGCTCAGCGTCAAGGTCGTGCCAAGGACGGCAACGATGTGACGCAACCCGGCGTGCTAAAGATGCTTACATTGGGTAGCGAGGATTTTTTTGAAGCCGTCAAGCAACTGAACTTCTGCCCCGTATCAATCAACTACGAGTATGACCCTTGCGATTATCTGAAGGCGCGTGAGATGCAACTCGTTCGCGATAACCCTAACTGGAAAAAGAGCCGCAGAGATGATCTGATCAGCATGAAAGTGGGCATAGAGGGACAGAAAGGTCGTGTCGTTTATCGTCTGACACCAAGTATCAATCCGGAGATAGACAAACTGATAGCCAAACAGCCGGAAGTGCTTCAGTTGCCACGCAACGAGCAGATTCAGCTCGTAGGAAATATAATCGACAAGCATATTCATCAGGCATACGAAGTATATGAACGCGGCGAGAAATTTGAGCAATACCTGCAAGGGCAATTGCAAAAGATCAATCTGCCGAACAAAGATGAGGTGTTCCTGATGCAGAAAATGCATGAGATGTACGCCAAACCTGTAGAAAATCACAACAAAGCAATATGAGGAAAGCACTTTTTGCCGGAAGTTTTAATCCGTTCACGGTAGGTCATGCGGATATAGTGAAGCGTGGGCTGGAATTGTTTGACGAGGTGGTGATAGCCATCGGCGAGAATCAGGATAAGCCTTCTGCAGATATAGATGAGCGCTTACAGGCAATACGCGATGTTTACAAAGATGATCCTCGTGTACGGGTTGAGGTGTACCACTCGCTGACAGTGGATTTTGCACGCGAGATCAGCGCATGTGCCTTGCTGCGCGGTGTACGTACGGTTCAGGATTTTGAATACGAGCGCCAGATGGCTGATGCCAACCGTGCGTTGGCAGGCATAGAGACCGTGGTGCTGTTCTCCCTTCCGGAATTGGGATTTGTCAGTTCATCGCTGGTACGCGACCTGAAGAAACATGGTGCAGACACCAGTGCCTTACAGGCAAAACCGCTACACTAAAAGAATACAGACCGCAGGTATTGCCTGCTCAAAGATAAAAAGCCTATTATGAATACGACTAACAAAATATTATTCTCTCTGATTTGCATTTTCGGAGCAACATGTTCTGTATTTGCACAAAGCAAATCGGCACGTGCAGAGAAATCTATCGTAGTGTTCAACGATGTGCTGCGCCAGTTGGATGTCAGTTACGTGGATACCCTGCCCTACGAAAAGATGACTGAAACGGCTATCAATCAGATGTTACGCCAGGTGGATCCGTACACCGTGTATTATCCGAAAGACAAGGATCGCGAGTTACGCATGATGACTACAGGCAAGTACGGCGGCGTAGGTGCCATTATCCAGCAGCGTGAAGAACGCACTGACAGCACAAAAGCAAACAAGAAAGACAAAAAGAAAGCCGGCAAATACATTATCATATCCGAGCCGTACGAGGGCAAGCCTGCGCAGAAAGCCGGTTTGCGAGCCGGCGACCGCATACTGGAGATTGACGGCAAGAAGATGGCCAACAAAACCGTATCCGAAGTAAGTGACGCTTTGCGCGGTATCCCTCACACCAAGCTGACCGTGAAAGTACAGCGTTACGGTGACCCCGAACCGCTGGAAGTAGTGATTGAGCGCGAGGAGATAAAATTGCCGCCTGTGTCGTACTATGGCATGCTCAACGACAAGATTGCATATATCGCTTTCAACGAGTTTACCGAGCACTCTGCAGACGAAGTACGCAAGGCGCTTGATGATCTGGTGCAGAACCACGGAGCCAAAGCACTGGTGTTCGATCTGCGTGACAACGGCGGCGGTATCATCGATGAAGCGGTGAAGATTGTCAACCTGTTTGTAGGCAAGGGGCAGACCGTTGTATCTACCCGCGGGCGTATCAAACAATCGCAGCGCACATATAGTACCACGCAGGATGCAGCGTACCCCACTCTGCCTATCGCGATTATGGTTAATCACAACAGTGCTTCCGCCTCGGAGATTGTAGCAGGCAGTATGCAGGATCTGAAACGTGCTACACTGATTGGCGAGCGTACGTTCGGCAAAGGTTTGGTGCAAAGTGTGCGTGCCGTGGCATACGACGGATATATCAAACTGACTACAGCCAAGTATTACCTGCCATCCGGGCGGTGCATTCAGGCTATAGACTACAGTAAACATCAAGGTAAAGCAGAGAAAGATACCACAGGCGGCATACTGCCGGATGTGGTGATTGCCGACAGCACGCGTAAAGTGGATATCAGTTATACGCTGTACTCCAAACAACTGTTCTTCGATTATGCGACGCGCTATCGTGCCAAACATGAGACGATAGCACCGGTAAACGAGTTTGCACTGACCGACGAAGATATCGAAGATTTCTGTGTATTTCTGGATGAGGAAGGTTTTACCTACGAGACGGAGACCGGCAAGTATTTCAACGACATGCTGGAAATGGCGCAACATGAAGATCTGGATTCAGCCACAATAGCCGGACTGAAAGCCTTTGAACCGCAGTTGCGTCCCTCGTTCCGCGAGGCTATCAGCCGTCATAAGGCAGATGTGCTTGAACTCCTGGAGGCTGAGATCATTGAGCGGTACTACTATCAGCAGGGACGTTCGGAGTACATGATAAAGCACGACAAGGACTTACAGCGTGCAATTAAAGTGCTACAATAGGCAAAATCAGAAAGCGGATATGGGAAATATTCGAACATATAAGCACCTGTTATGCATAGCATTGCTGTATACTGCCGGATGGCTTATGCTGGTTACATCGGGCTGCGCGAACAAAGGTACAGGTCCGCAAGGCGGTCCGAAAGATTCTATCCCGCCGACATTGCTGCGCGAAACGCCGCTGAACGGCACGTGTAACTTCACGGGCAAGACTGTTGTATTGCAGTTCGATGAATATGTGCAGTTGAACAACGTGGCGGAAAATGTGCTAATCTCACCGCCCCAGCAGAATCCGCCTATCGTCAAAGCCATCGGCAAACGCGTGACAGTTACCTTTGAGGAAGAATTGCGCGACAGCACGACCTATACTATTGATTTTGGTGAGGCTATATGCGACAACAACGAGAAAGTGCCGCTTGGCAACTACTCATTCTCATTCTCCACAGGCGAACATATCGATACGTTGGCAATGTTCGGCAAGGTCATCAATGCTGCCGATCTTAATCCTGTACAGGGCGTGATTGTGGGTGTGCAGGAGATTTTGGACGATAGCGCATTTGCCACTGTTCCGTTTACACGAATCGCCAAATCCGACAGTTCGGGGCAGTTCGGTGTATTGAATATGCGTGGCGGCAACTACCGCATATATGCATTGCGCGATGTGAGCAAGGATTATCTGTACCAGCCATCAGAGGCATTGGCGTTTACCGATGAAGTCTTTTCGCCTGCATTGGCTTACGACACGATCACGGTTGACAGTCTGACCATGCAGCCGGATACCGTATGGTATCATGTGCCGGACACTATAGTGCTCAGGTTGTTTACCGAGAACAAACAACGGCATTATTTCGTGCGCGCATTGAGGGATAAGGAGCAGCACTATTTCACGTTGCTCTTCTCTGCTCCTCAGGACAGTTTGCCGACGATAGTTGCACTGCCGCCGGATAGTACATCAAGCGACTCGACTTGGGTGGATTTCACGCAACACATGCTTTGCCAGGCTAATCCTACAAAAGATACACTCGTATATTGGCTGACGGACTCATCGGCAATCCGAATGGATACCTTACGATTCCTGATGTCATACAAGATGTCCGATTCCCTGTATCAATTGGTGGACACAACTGATACGGTTCAAGCGGTATATCGCCATCCGCGTATGTCGCAAAAAGCCATTGAAGCCAAACAACGCAAAGATGCTAACAGGAAGATTGAACTGAAAAGCAATTCTTCATCGAAATTGGACGTTTATCGCTCGGTTGAATGGTACGCACAAACTCCGTTACAGGATCTGAAAGCGGACAGCATTCATCTGTATGAGAAGATAGATACCGTCATGCGTCCGGTAACCTTCAGGCTGGAGAGATTGGATTCGATTGGTATGCGCTATGCACTGCGTGCCGATTTGCAACCGGAGCACATATATACGTTGAAGATTGATTCCGGTGCGATGCACGACATTTACGGCGTAACCAATATGCCATTCAAGGCAGAATACAAGTTGCGTTCGCTAAATGAATACTCCACCCTGACCATCCGCATGACCCATTTCGATGCACGCGCACGCATACAGATAATCAACGACAAAGATCAAGTCGTTCGCGAGTTGCCCGCACTGCCGGAAGGTACACGATTCGAGAACCTGGATGCCAAGAGTTTCTATGTGAGGCTATATCTGGATATGGACGGCAACGGTGAGTGGACGACCGGTGATTGGGCTTTGAAACGTCAGCCGGAACCGGTATTCTATTTCAGTAAGAAACTGACATTACGCGCCAATTGGGAGTTTGAAGAAGAGTTCGACCATCTGGCAACTCCACTTTTGGAGCAGAAACCAAAAGCCTTGATAAAAGTGGATACAGGCAAGAAAAAGTAACAGCAAGCCGGCTTTCAACAGCCGGCTTTTTTATCGTGAATATATCCCATCACTCCCAGGTGCAGACATGTTGTCAGGAAGTACCCTCCAGCCAGAATCCATAAGGCAATATACTCTCTGGCAGTAGTCTCAAGTGTTGCCCCCATCGAATTGATATGCAGGAATCCGTGCACGCCCCAGGTGTAGGGGAAGAAATAACTGAGGTATCTCCATGCATCGGGTAACATCTGTTGCGGCCAGCTAACACCTGCAATGAACAGGAAGATGAGCGATGAAGAAATCAGCACGACCATGCCACTTTCACGATTGCGGGTGAACACACTTATACTCATAGAGAAGTAGATAACTGCCAACAAATACGGCACAAGAAGTTTGAGAATTGCCAACGGATCACCGATGTGAGGCAGATTGAATAGCCTTGGCACACCCAACAGCACAACGGCTCCCAAAGCATAATAGATAAGGAAGTATGCTGCCGAGCGACCGAGGGTGATTCGCAGTACGCTGTATCCGCGGCGTCTGCCGGGCAGGAGAAACAACTCTTTGTTTTCCTCACGTGCCGTGCCACCCAACATACATATTCCGAAGAACAGCGTCTGATGAAGGATAAGCATCAGTACGGCGGGAATAAGAAACGATGCATAGCCGCCACTCTCGCAGAACAGTGCAGTTTCGGTATATGGAGCAGCCTGAACGAGTTGCCATGAGAACTGCTTGTCGTAGCCCATCGCTTCGTATCGATCGACCTGGATGCGTCCCATATCCTCCAGCATTACCCGATTGCAACTCAGGTAAACTGCCTTCATGTACAAGAATGATGACATATCGCAGTAGAGCGATATATGCGCTGTCTTCATACCGGTGTTAAGGCACTCTGCAAATTCAGACGGAAAATAGATTATGCCATGGATCTTCTGCGCCCGTAACAATTGTTCCGCCTCTGCCATCGATGTGCAGTAGTGGGTAATGGTGATATCAGGCGTAGCATTCCATTTGTGCAGAAAGGCGCGACTCTCCTGACTATGGCTCATATCCACCACAGCCACAGGCACATTTTCCACATTATCCTTCCAGTAGATAAAGTTATACAGTATAGGATATGCCAGCGTGGCAACGAAGAAAATCACCACCACTCCCGGATCGCTGAATATACGACGCAGCTCACCGGTAAACACGCCCCAAGTCTCCTGTACTTTAAGCCATTTACTATATAATAAACGCGTAATAATCATTTCTATCTTCGCTACATATAGCGATTATTTAAGCGGATAATTATTATACTGCAGTGCATTGTGCAGCCGTGGCGACACAATCAGTGCGAGCACAAAAAATGCTGTAAGGCATAGCATAGGTATAACCGTATTCATGACAGGACCGGCCATCAATGCCTCGTTAACATAGATCTTGTAATAGTGCCGGAGCGGTATCAGCCACGTAAGTGCCTGAAAGGGCGGTAACATGTTCATGACAGGATATGTAAATCCTGACAAGGAAAATCCTAACATGCCGTACAATGCGCCAATGGATATGGCGTCACGCAATGTGGGTAAGGCTCCTATCAGCGTGATGGCCATTGATTCCATGGCAAACACAAGCAGCAATATACCAAGTACCAGCCGCCATGAAGAACCCATAACCGGGAAATGCATGAATCGGAACAATATCACATTGCATCCTATGCCAAGGACAACATACAATATCGTATATGGCAGCAGTTTGCCAATCATTGCCACGGTATAGTTGCCTCCGGCAATCTCAAGCCACTGGCGTGAGGTTTGCATCTTCAGTTCAAAGCCGATGGCAAAGATGGTAAGCATCAGCACCACAAGCGACAATATGCCCGGCACTATGGTTGATACAAGATAGATAGCATAGTTACTCCACGGGTTGGCAATCAGGTGTGCGGATATAGCCACGGGCTGAATGCGCTCCATAATAAGATAATCCGGCAGCCCTTTCTTACGCAGCACCTCGCGCTGAAACGCGCCACTGGTTAGATTACACATTGTCAGCAACTGCTTGTACGCTGTACTTGCGCCAACGGTGTATGCGTTGTTGACATAGAAATGCAAGGTAGGCTGCTTGAAGGAGGCAATATCGGCATAGAAATCTTCAGGGATTTCCAGTATGCCATACACCTCGCCGCGCTGCATAGCCAGACGCGCATCTGCGAAGTTTGGCGAGATAAGAACAATCTCAACGGATTGAGTTGCGTTCGTTTCGTGGCACAGGCGTCTGGAAATTGACGACTGATCCTTGTCCACAACGGCAACAGGCATCCGCTCGGGAGCGCCGCGCTTCATAATACTCAGGAAGAATATGGTACACAGCACCATCACTCCCACCGAAGCAAAGATGTACAGCGGGCGAATAAACATTCGTCCTGTTTCACGCTGTGCAACATGCCAGATGTTCAGGAAAATCTGCTTCATGATACTTCTTCCGCCGAATGACAGAAACTATTCATGCTACTGACCTGTCAATGCTGAATCACAATCGTCGGGTGGTTATAACTTTTCTCGCGCACAACAATTGCCGTCATTCCCGGTCGCAGGTCGCGGATAGGATGCAACGGGCGTGCCTTGACATCGAATGTACGCACGTCGTATTGTCCGTTCTGCTTCGTGCTGCGCCATGTGGCGTAAGTGCCCATAGCCTTGATGTATGTAACCTCAACCGGATACAATTCGTTGCCCAAAGCCGGGATGCGCACTTGTAGTGAGGTACCGACCTTGATGTCATGCAACATATCCTCGCGTACTGCAAAGGTAAACCATGCATCGTTCAGGTCAACGATTGACATTACGGGGCTACCCTGCCCGACCAGTTCTCCTGTCTTGGGGAATCGCTCAGCCACCTCACCGTCAACAGGTGATGTGAGGTAACGTTCAGCACGGGCCAGCTCCACTTCTTGTATCACGCCATCAACTTTAGCCACTTGCGCTTCGGCTGCAACTTTATCTTCTTCACGTGCGCCACTTACAGCCATGTCATACTGGCTTTTGGCGGCTTTAACTGTAGCCTTGGCTGCATTGTACTGTGCCTCCACCTCATCTTTCTTTTGAGCGCTGACCACTCCGCGTTCGTACAGGCGCTGAACACGCTCATAACTCTTGCGGTAAATCTCCTCGCCGGCTTTGGCTTTTTGCCATAGTTCATACGCACCTACAATCTGCTCATGGCGTGCACCGTTCTTTGCTTTGACGTTCACAGCCTCTGCCATGGCGCGAGCTGCCTGTGCCTGAGCCATCTTTGCTTCAACCTCGGGTGAGTAGATGATTACCAATGTGTCGCCTTTCTTGACTTGGTCACCTTCCTCGGCAAGGAACATCTCTATTCGTCCGGGCACTTTGCCTGATATACGGTACTCAGTAGCTTCCGCCTCACCGGTAATGAGCACCTCGTCCTCTTTGAGCGCAAAAACACCTACCAGAGCAACAATGACAACTACTGCCAGCATTGCCGCCAAGCCCAAGAGAAGACTGCCTTTCTTATCTTGTTTCATAATTTAGTGTATTAGTAAATCGCTTGTATTGAGTTTCCGTCACCTTAGCCTCTACCTCGGCATCAATATGGTCGGTACATGCAGCCTGCCACGCAGTCTGTGCCTGCATGAGGTCAGATGCGGTAGCCATGCCTGCATCGAATGCCTCTTGAGCGAAACGCAACACTTCCTCGGCATTCTTGACCTGTATCTCGGTCATTACTACTTTCTGTTGCGCCTCCAAGACCTTTTGGTTAGCCTGAGTTACTTGCAGGGTCAGCAATTGCTTGGCTTCATCCCGTTTGATAGCAACGATATTTGCCTCGTGCTTAGCTGCTTTCAAGCGAAGAATATCATCGGCGTGGGCGATAGGAATGTTCACCACTACGCCAGCATTGAAGAATCCTGTTCCTTTCCAACTGTTGGAGAATCCGTTCTCAACACTCGGGTTACTATATATATAGTTGGCTTGTGCAACGATGTTTGGTTGCAGTCCGGCGGACATGACGCGAACGTTGGACTTGGCGACCTTTTCGGCTGCATCCAGCAGTTGTATCTCCGGTCGGGCGTTAAGCATCTCGTCACTGATCATCACGGTATCATGCAGTTGTATATCCTGCAGTCCTGTTGATTGAAGTGTGAAATCAGAATGAAGTGGCAATCCGATGAGTTGACAAAGTGCCATCTTTGACAGTACCAATCCGTTCTCAGCTTGCATTTTCTTCACCTCAGCCTCACCTCGTTTGGCTTTCACTTTCAGCAGATCGGATTGTGTAGCTAATCCTTCGGATGCCAATTCCTGTACGTTATTCTCCAGTGTAACAAGCAGGTTGTAATACTGCTCTGCCAGTTGCTTTTTCTGTTCTACATTGACTATACGCCAATAGGCTTCATCAACACTCACAATCAACTCCAGTTGCTTGCTGTCGGCTTCTATCTCGGCAACATCGCGTGCTGCAGTGGCAATGTCGTACATGGCTTTTAGTCTTCCGCCAACATATATCGGTTGAGTTATTCCCACTTGCCCTATCACAACATGTGTCATGTCTGGATTCAGAGCACGATAGAGTTTCTGGTACACATCTGCTATCATCTGCCCGCTCTCAGAGCCAAGTGTCTGAACACGCGAGTGCACATCCGGCAGTGTACGCGTTTCCTGACTGAGTTGATTGACCCATGAAGTCTCGCTCCATTCAAAGTTTCCCATACCGTTAGCGCCGACACGTGCCGTACCAAAACTGAATTGCATCTCGTTGGGCAATAATACGGGAGATTTGCTGTTCCACATATAAGCGACATTGGCGCTCAGCTTGGGGAACATTGCCGCCAATGCTGCCTGCTGATTGAGTTTGGCTGCCTCCAAGGCCTCTTTGCGCAACTCGCTGTTATGCGAGGCTTCAATGGCCATTTGGCGGCAATCCTGCAGACTGTATGTCGGAATAACCGTTTCCTCGGCATACAAGCTGACTGCAAACAGCAATAGCGTCAATATACTGTTAATCTTCGAACTCATAATAAAAACTGTCTTTCGACTTTCGCCTATTGAATTTCGACTATCAACTTATTTCAATTAGTTCTTCTTTGCCAGGCTGCGTATTCCTTTGCCTCGCAACGTGCGTTCGGAAGATTGCGACTTACCTGTATATTCAAGGTCGAATATCAGGTTGTTGTCATATACATCGGCATGCCCCTTAACCACGATGTCATATGTCTCATATTCATGCCTTACACGTACAAGTACCGTGTCACGCGAGAGAGAGCCGATGCCCAGCGTGATGGTGTCGCGGTAGTAAACATCTGTAGGCACCTCAAGCGTGCGGTTGTATGAAACAAAATTCAGACGTTTGCCGTCCATCGTGCCGCGGGTAGCAATCACATCTCCATTCATTTGGTCAATGGTCATCAGAATGCTGTCACCGTCATGCAGACTGACGATCTCCAAAGAGCCTGACTCGTTGTCCAGATTGGCAACCAGTGTATCGGCTTTGGTCGCACCGGCGAAGTTCTCTTCCAAGGTTACCTTACCGGTTGTTTTGTAGCGATAAGCACCTTTGACATCACGAACCGAACTACTGTCTGTGCATGCCATCATGCACAGCATTGCTGCGAATAAAATAGATATTTTTGATTTCATATATTTGATAAATTTGTTTTCAGTATTGATAAAAACACACTTTCAAATGTGTGTTACTTCAGTATATGGTACAAATAGTGCTATCCAAATTTTGTGCCAATATGACAAGTTGTCAGACTTATGTGATTAATCATGGTATATTCCTTGTAATTTATTCAGTGGATATTGCAAAGCGGCAGGTATTAACTGCCAAAATTGCTTATTATGCTTCGGTTGCTTGTTCGGTTAATTCGCGGTAGAACTCAACATGAGCCATTTCAATATACGGAGCCAGGAAGAAGAAACCGATACCACAGGTCAGCAGGCACAAGAAGATCCATCCGATGAACGACAGATCAAGAACGAACAAATCCCATTTGTGACCGTCCATCAGTTCTCTACTCTTGCGGATAGCGTCCATTGCTGACAGTTCAGGATTGTCATTGGCTACGTAGATGGCCATCGAATAGGCATAAGCCATGATTACACCAGGGATGACGAAAAGAAGAGACCAAAGGGAAACAAACAATCTTTGCAGCAGCGGAACCAAGAAAGCCTTCAGGAAGTTGTCACGGTACACCGTGAACATGCTCTCAAGTTGCGGGTTGCACTGTGTGCGGGACACATTCAGGAATGCCACTGAAAGGGCATAACTCATCGGCAATGTAAGCAACGACAACAAGCCCATAGTAAAACTGCCGGCTGCTCCTGAAATCATAGCGACTACCAGAAGCATAATGATTAGTGACCAATACTTTCCCGATAGGGAGTTCCATGCGCGATCGCGCAATTCTTGACATGTTAGTTTCATAATGATAAAAATTTTGTTAGTTGGTTATGGTTAACGTGTATCATTCAGTCTGTCGAATCCCTCGCCAAACACTCCGCGCACCTGTGATTGAGAGACAAAAGCTGCGGGATCAATCTCGCGAACAATGCGGAAGATCTTAGCCGAGTCGTGCTGACGAGCAATGGTAGTAATGACCTTATACGGCTGGCCGGAATATCCGCCCTCTGCATCCAAATACGTCACACCGCGGTGTACATCGTGGATGATGGCTTCGGCTATCTCGTTGTACTTCTTCGAGAATATGAAGAACTGTACCGATTGACGCATTCTGTTCATGATCCAATCCACAGCGGTGGAACTGATGAACGTGTAGCACAAGCCGAACAGCACTTTCTCCAGGCTGCGAACCTCAGGCAGGAAATAACCGCAGGAGATGGCAACTATATCGCACATCAGCAACACGCGTCCCATGGGCAGGTGCTGGTACTTGTTCACAATCATCGCTACGATGTCCGTGCCGCCTGTTGATCCGTTGTTCAGGAACACGAGTCCCAATGCCGTACCGTTGAATATACCACCCAGCACCACCGCCATAAACGGATCAGTGATGATCGGCACATCCAATACAGGAATAACTTTCAGCCAAAATGTCAGCCAAAAAACTCCGTACAAAGTACGAAACACATAGCGTTTACCCACGGTAAAGTAGGCCGTTATCAGCAGCAGGATGTTCAGTGTAGCCGATGATGCCCAGATAGGAATAGTGCGATGTGAAGCAAAGTAGATAATCTCACAAAAACCCGTCAGACCGCCACCAACGATGGCGTGAGGCACCAGAATATGGTTCACCACGATGGCATACGGAATAGTGCACAACATGATGAGCAGGTATTCCTTGATCAGGACCACCGGCTTGGCTGAATAGAATTTCTCCAGTTTGTAGGGCATTGTTTTTTGTTATTTCTATTGGTCGTTATTTCGATATTCCGAAGTTAAGCGAAGCGGGCAACCAGGTTGCGGTCGCCAAAGCCGTTGTCCACCTTTGCTACCGGCACGAAGAACTTGTTGGCAGCCACTTCGGCTGTCGGGTAAATAGCCTTAGAACGCGGATAACTATGTTTCCACTCGTCAGCGACTGCCTCATATTCAGGGTGTGGCGCGTTAATAAGTACGTTGTCTTTAGCATCGGCTACACCTTTCTCCACCTCATCAATCTCCTGCCGGATACTGAGCATAGCAGCGATGAAACGGTCAAGTTCAGCCAGTGACTCACTCTCGGTCGGCTCTACCATCAGTGTCCCGTGTACCGGGAAAGACAGTGTAGGTGCATGGTAGCCGTAATCCATCAGTCGTTTGGCAATCTCTGACTCGGTTATACCAAAGGCGTGGAACTTGCGGCAGTCAAGAATCAGTTCGTGACCTACCCTGCCGTTGGCGCCTGTGTAAACAATGCCGTAAGCATCCTTTAGTTTGGCTGCAAGGTAATTGGCTGAAAGAATAGCAGCCGCTGTTGCCTCGCGCAACCCTTCGCCGCCCATCATACTGATGTAGCCGTACGCAATGAGTGACATATTGGCATTGCCATAGGCTGCCGATGATACACGGTTAGCATCATCTGTTGGCAGATAATCCTTGAGACGCGCATTGCAGCACACGGCACCTGCACCCGGTCCGCCACCGCCGTGAGGCGAAGCAAACGTCTTGTGCAGATTCAAGTGACACACATCCGCTCCGATGAATGCCGGACAGGTATAACCTATCTGCGCGTTCATGTTTGCACCATCCATATATACCAGTCCGCCGTTGTCATGGATGATTTGGCACATTTCGCGGATAGCGCTCTCAAAGATACCGTGAGTAGAAGGATATGTAATCATGCAGCCTGCCAATCTATCTTTGTTCTCTTCCGCCTTGGCGCGCCAATCCTGCATATCGGTGTTGCCTTGCTCATCGCACTTGACCACAACAGGCTCAAATCCAGCCTGCACGCATGATGCAGGGTTCGTACCGTGGGCTGAAGCGGGAATAAGTAGCACTTTGCGTTCGGGAGCATGTTGTGCCAGCCAGGCACGTATAACCACCAAGCCCGTATATTCGCCTGCCGCACCGGATGTAGGCTGCAATGTGCAAGCGTCAAAGCCGGTTATTTGGCAAAGCATCTTTTTCAGTTCTTCCTCGATTTGAATATATCCTTGTGCCTGCTCCTGCGGAACCATTGGATGGATAGACAAAAATCCCGGGAAAGTGATTGGCAGCATTGCCGAAGCAGGATTAAGTTTCATTGTACATGAGCCAAGCGGAATCATGGAGTGCGTGAGGCTGATATCTTTGCGAGCCAAACGGTGCATGTACCGCATCATCTCGGTTTCTGTGTGGTATTTTTGGAAGACATCGGCCTTCAGATAATCCGCTTCGCGTACACGGCTTTCGTCAATTGCCCACAAGCCTTCAAACGCCGATTCGTCATCTATAGGCATAGCCATGCCGCCCGCTAAGCCGGCAAACAGTTCCGCCAAATCGTTCATGTCGTTTAGAGTAACCGTCTCGTCCAACGACAATCCTACCCATCCTTCGGGAGCATAATACAGGTTGATCTCCGATTCCTCGGCAGCAGCCTTCAAATCGGCTATGCTCACGTTCTCAGGCAGATAGATCTTCAGCGTGTCAAAGAACTCAACATTCTCCTGCGTATAGCCGTATGCCTGTAGCATCTCGCTCAGGTAAACTGCCTTGCCATGAATGGTCTCGGCTATCTTGCGCAAACCTTCCGCTCCGTGATACTCGGCGTAGAACGCCACCATCATTGCGGACAGTGCTTCGGCAGTACAGATGTTCGATGTGGCTTTCTCGCGTTTGATATGCTGCTCGCGGGTCTGCAATGCCAGGCGGTAAGCTGGACGCTCATACATGTCCTTCGACAAGCCTATGATTCGTCCCGGCAGTTCGCGTTTGTATTCATCGCGTGTAGCCATATATCCTGCGGTCGGTCCACCAAAGCCCATCGGCAGTCCGAAGCGCTGCGCTGTGCCGCAGATGATATCGGCATCCAGCGGTCTGAGCAGACATAAAGCCATAAGGTCGGCAATCACTGCAACCTTCAATCCGGCAGCGTGGCAGTCTTCAGCAAAGAGTGTGTAATCTTCGATAGATCCATCAGCATTAGGCAACTGCACGATAGCACCGAAAAATTCAGGTGATGGAGTGAATGCCGCATAATCACCGATCACCAGTTCTATACCTTGTCCGAGCGCGCGCGTGCGCATTACAGATAAGGTATTGGGGAAGATCTTGGCATCAACGAACACTTTCTTCACGTCATCTTTCACCTGCTGGCGGCTACGCAAGTTTCGCATCATCATTACCGCTTCGGCGGCAGCCGTTGCCTCATCCAGCAGCGAGCAGTTGGCGAGCGGCAGACCTGTCAGGTCGCTGATAAGTGTCTGGAAGGCAAACAACGCCTCCAACCTACCCTGCGAAATCTCTGCCTGATACGGCGTATAGGAGGTGTACCACACCGGGTTCTCCAACACATTACGCGTGATTACTGACGGAGTGAGCGTTCCGTACCAACCGCGACCGATATACGTGCGCCATAATTGGTTTTGCGCTTGCAAGTCATGCATCGAATCGAGGTGCTCCTGTTCGGTCATTGCCTCTATCTTCGGACGTTGGTCCTCCGGCAGCAATATATCTGCCGGCATGGTCTGACGAATCAGTTCCTGCTCGTCAGTAACACCGATGGTTTGTAACATGAGTCGTTTGTCGGCTTCACTCAGCCCGATGTGACGGTTTACCAGATTGTTCATTATGATTTTTGATTATAAGGTTTCTTTATAATTGTTTTAGATAGATTTGTGGATGCCAAAAGAAAACAGAAATCATTTATTTGTCGTGTTTTTTCTCATATATCGCCTCCTCAACATTGATGATGTAGTCACCCATCTTCTCGAACTCGGAGATCGTATCCATATAGTTGACACCTGTCAGGTAGTCATATACATGCCCTGTTACGTTCAGCGTATTTTCGGCTTTCAGATCGTCGCGGAAGTTGTTTATTTCCGTTTCAATACGCATCATCTCCACGAACTCGCTGTCGGAGATATGTACTTTATCCAACGCCTCTACCATCTTGTTCGCTGCCTGTGCGAGCAGCGATTCCATCATTTCGATATTGCGGTTCTGCTCCTCGGTGTATGGCAGTCGGTCACGATGACGGTAAGAGATGTAACGCGAGAGGTTGAAGTTGGCATCACCTACCGACTCCAACTCGCTGACTATACGTAACATCTTGTGCACCTCATGCTTTGATTGGTCGGACAGACGTCCGTCAGCAACCTGATTGAGGTATGCAGCAATCTCAACCTCCATACGGTCACATATTCCTTCATACTTCTCTATTCGGGAATAGATCTTCACAAAATCCTGTTCCTCGTTGGTATGGAATAGGTCGCTTACCATATCTATCATCCTGCGCGTGCGCACGCCGAACACGTGTACCTCATGCCATGCTTGCATGATGGAGAGCTCGGACGTGGACATCAAACCACCGGTAATGAACTTGAGTGTCGAATCCTCGTCGCCCTCCGGCTTTGACGGGATAATCACACAAACTAACTTCTCCAACAACGGAATAAAACCAATCAGAATACAGGTGTTAATTACGTTGAACATCGTGTGGAACGTAGCCAGAATGGCACTCAGTTTCTCCGGTGACAGTCCGTTCTCGGGACGTACACCCGGCTCAAACGGTATACCCCACAGCTTGCAAACTAATCCTACAAACGGGCGGAAAACAATCAGCACCCAAATAACGCCGAACAAGTTGAATACCAAGTGCGCCATAGCTGCACGGCGTGCTTGTACGGAGGCGGATAGTGCCACGATGTTAGAGGTGATAGTCGTACCGATGTTCTCACCAAGCACCAGCGATATACCCATATCTATCGGCAGTACGCCTACCGAGCACAAGGTCATCGTGATTGCCATGATGGCTGCTGACGACTGTACGGCAAATGTCAGTATACCGCCAACCAACAAGTACAGGAAGTAACTGCCATATCCCCAACTCGATGTTGAGTCAAAGAACGTGCGAACTGCATCAATCTGGTCGAGTTTCATCTCGGTAGCGTTGATCTTCAGAGTAGTTAAACCCAGTAGCATCAACGACAAACCGATCAGAAAATCACCCAGGTTGGCGTTCTTTTTTGTGTAAATAAGTGCTACAGCCAATACGATGGTTGCATACACCACCAGTCGCATATCGAACGAGCTGCCGCCCAAAACCATAATCCATGCCGTGAACGTCGTTCCGATATTCGCACCCATAATTACGGATATAGCCTGCGCCAGCGACAATATTCCTGCTGACACAAAACTGACCGTCATCACCGTTGTGGCGGTGGATGACTGTACGGCCGCAGTAATAAACGCACCTGTCAGTACACCCGAGAAACGATTGGTGGTCATCGTACCGAGCACATTGCTCAGTTTGCTACCTGCCATCTTTTGCAGGCCCTCACTCATCACCTTCATTCCGTACATGAGCATCGCTACGGAACCGATAAGAGTGATAATCTGTAGAAGTAATTGCATATATTGAGTCTTTTTACACTGTATGCACAATTGGCGGTACAAAGGTACAAAAAAAAAATGACATTTGCAAGCATATTCGCATTTTTTACATAAAAACTTTTTTTTCTCGTAAAAATTTGCATATTTCAATATTTTTTTGTATATTTGCAGTCAGAAATCGTGAAAGACGCGTTTCTTGTTGTCTTTCTGCATTTTATACACAAGTCGATACATTATACTATATATGACCAGACACGAACAACTGATTGCTGCTTTGCAGCATAATTTCGGATTTGATAATTTCAAGGGGAACCAAGAAGCTATCATCAACAACGTGATGGACGGCAACAACACCTTTGTGCTGATGCCTACCGGCGGTGGCAAGAGTCTGTGCTACCAACTTCCGGCGTTGATGATGGAGGGTGTGGCGATTATCATATCGCCGCTGATTGCACTGATGAAGAATCAGGTGGATGCTATGCGCAGTTATTATGACGAGGACAGCATAGCCCACTTTATCAACTCCTCACTCTCGCGGCCGGAGATTCATGCCGTGCACGAAGATATCATCAACGGCAAAACAAAACTGCTGTACATGGCACCCGAGGGACTGCAGAAACCCGAGAATGTGGAATTACTGCAGGGAGTGAAAGTTAGCTTCTATGCTATCGATGAAGCACACTGTATTTCCGAATGGGGACACGATTTCCGTCCCGAATACAGAAATATCCGCCCGCTTGTCGAGAAGATCGGCTCTGCGCCGATTATCGCCCTTACCGCTACCGCTACTCCCAAAGTACAACAGGATATTCAGAAGAATCTTCAGATCAGTGACGCCACCGTATTCAAGAGCTCGTTCAACCGTCCTAACCTGTATTACGAAGTTCGTCCAAAGACCGCAGATGTCAACAAGGATCTTGTGCGCTTCATCAAACAGATGGAGGGCAAATCCGGTATAGTATATTGTATGGCGCGCAAGGAGGTTGAGTCGCTCGCGCAGATTCTGCAGGTGAACAATATCTCCGCTCTGCCCTATCATGCAGGTATGGATACGGAGGAACGAAGCAAGAATCAGGACGCTTTTCTGATGGAAAAATGTCAGGTCATTGTGGCCACCATCGCATTCGGTATGGGTATCGACAAGCCGGATGTGCGCTTTGTTGTACACTACGATGTACCCAAGTCGCTGGAGGGATATTATCAGGAGACCGGTCGTGCCGGACGTGACGGAGGTGAAGGACGTTGTCTGTGCTTCTACTCGCCGAAAGATATCGAAAGACTACGTAACTTCCAGCAGGACAAGAGCCGCCAGGACAACAACATGCAGGAGGCGGAGATCACCAACCAGCTGTTGGCTGAAACGCAGCAGTACATGGAATCCTCCACATGCCGCAGACGGTTGTTGCTGCACTATTTCGGCGAGAAGTATCCGCAGGAGAACTGCGGTTGCTGCGACAACTGTAATAAGGTATTCAAGCAGTATGATGCCACCGAACTGCTCGGGCTGGCAATCGAAACCGTACAAGATTGCAACGAGCGTTTCAAACCCGAACATATTGTGGACATCCTGCACGGCAACAAAACACCGGATGTACTCGCCTTCCAGCACGATGAACTGGAGAATTTCGGCATAGCATCCGATGAGGAAGAAGAACTGCTGAACGCCATCATGAAGGAAGCCATGATTCACGGCTATCTGGAGAAGGATATGACTACTTACGGTAGTGTACATGTCACACCGCAAGGCAAGAAGTTCCTGCGCAAACCTACCAAGTTCGAGATTCCTATCGAGGTCATTGACGAAGATGCCGAGGAGAACATCGAGCAGAACATGATCGGTTCTTCGGCGGCAGATACCGAGTTGTACAGCATACTCAAGGATCTGCGCAAGAAAGTCGGAAAGATGCACGATGTTCCGCCATACGTGATCTTCCAGGATCCCAGCTTGGAAGCCATGGCTACGTTCTATCCTATCACGATGGAGGAACTGCAGAACATCCCGGGTGTAGGTGCGGGCAAAGCCAAACGATATGGCAGCGAGTTCCTGAAGGTTATCAAGGAGTATGTCGATGAGAACGAGATTATCCGTCCCGAGGACCTGCGCGTCAAAACCGTAGCGCACAAGTCCGCACACAAAGTGGCTATCATCGAGGCTATCGACCGTCGTATAGCAATCGATGATCTGGCTATACGTTTCGGCATGTCGATGGAGGAGATCGTCAAGGAGATTGAGGCTATCGTCTATTCCGGCACCAAGTTGAACATCCGCTATTTCCTCGAAGAGGTGATCGACGCTGATGCTATCGAAGAGATATTCGACTATTTCAAGCACGCCGAGAATGATAACATCAAACTTGCCATGCAGGAACTGGGTGAAGATTATTACACCGAGATTGAGGTGCGACTCGTTCGTATTCAGTTCCACAGCGATCTGGGCAATTAAATGGTGAACGCACACATAAATCGAAATAATAAACAATATTAATAATATGGAATTATCAGAACAAGAACAAGTACGCCGGCAGAGTTTGCAAGCATTGCGTGATCTGGGGATCAATCCCTACCCTGCGGCGGAATATCAGGTAACAGGTTATTCATCGGACATCAAGGCGGCGTTTGTTGACCGCGAAGAAGGTGCTCCCGAACCTGACTCCGAGTGGTACACCGGCAAGCCTGTCAGTATTGCCGGACGACTGATGTCAAAGCGAATCATGGGCAAAGCCTCGTTCATCGAGTTGCAGGACTCGAAAGGACGTATTCAGGTCTATGTCAGCCGTGATGATATACAAGCACCTGTACCCGAAGGCGAACAACCTACAACGCCCGAACAGCAGATGTACAACACCGTGTTCAAGAAACTGCTGGACATTGGCGACTTTATCGGCATTGAGGGCTTTGTGTTCCGCACCCAGATGGGTGAGATCAGTGTGCATGCCAAGAAGCTCACCGTGCTCGCCAAGAGTATTCGCCCGCTGCCTATCGTCAAGTACAAGGACGGTGTGGCATACGACGGATTCAACGATCCCGAGCAGCGCTATCGTCAGCGTTACGTCGATCTGGTCGTCAACGATGGCATTAAAGATACGTTCCTCAAACGCGCCACTATCCTGCGTACCATGCGCCAGGTGTTTGACGAAGCGGGTTACACGGAGGTTGAAACACCAATTCTGCAACCCATAGCAGGCGGAGCAAGTGCTCGCCCGTTCATCACGCACCATAACACGCTCGACGTGGATATGTACCTGCGTATAGCTACCGAACTCTACCTCAAGCGACTTATCGTTGGCGGATTTGAGGGCGTGTATGAGATCGGACGTAACTTCCGCAACGAAGGTATGGATCGCAGCCACAACCCCGAGTTCACATGTATGGAGTTGTACGTCCAGTACAAAGACTACAACTGGATGATGTCGTTCACCGAGCAACTGCTCGAGAAGATTGCCATCGCTGTCAACGGCACAACCAAAGTTCAGATCGGTGACCACGAGGTTGATTTCAAAGCGCCCTATCGCCGCCTGCCTATCCTGGATGCTATCAAGGAGCAGACCGGCAAGGATGTAGCCGCCATGACGGAAGAGGAACTGCGCGCGTTTGCCAAGACTCTCGGCGTAGAAGATACAGAGCACATGGGCAAAGGCAAACTTATTGACGAGATTTTCGGTGAGACCTGCGAGGGACAGTTCATCCAGCCTACGTTCATCACCGATTATCCGGTGGAGATGTCACCGCTCACGAAGATGCACCGCAGCAAACCCGGACTGACCGAACGCTTCGAACTGATGGTCAACGGCAAAGAACTGGCTAACGCCTACTCGGAGCTCAACGACCCGATTGACCAATACGAGCGCTTTGTAGAGCAGATGAAACTTGCCGCCAAGGGTGACGACGAAGCAATGGTGATCGACCATGACTTCGTGCGCGCGCTTGAATATGGTATGCCGCCCACATCCGGTATAGGCATAGGTATTGACCGACTGACAATGTTCATGACCGGCCAGCCCACCATTCAAGAGGTACTGCTCTTCCCCACCATGAAACCCGAAGCTAAATAATAGGTTATTAATTTATTTTGAGCAGATTTGTGTTTTCTCGTAAGGAAGTTATGGTGACCATAATGACCGAACGAAAAACGCAAAGATGCCAAAAGAAAATAATAAAATCATGTTTGAGAATAAAAAAGTAGCTATAGTAGGCGGCGGCAGTTGGGCTACGGCATTGGCAAAGATCGTGCTGACCAATGTCGATGAGATCAACTGGTTCATACGTCGTCCCGAGGTGATTGAGGAGTTCAAGCGAACGGGCAAGAACCCCACGTACCTCAACAGCACAACATTCGACATCAACCGTATTCATTTTACCGACGACATCAATATCGTCGTTCGTGACTCGGATATACTCATTTTGGCTATTCCCTCGCCCTACCTTGAGCCCACGCTCAAGAAGATCAAGCGTACCATGCGCCAGAAGATTATCATCTCGGCGGTGAAAGGAATGATCCCCGAGAAGAACCAGATCGTGACCGATTATCTGCACGAGCGCTTCAAGGTGCCCGAGGAAAACCTGTTGGTCATTGCCGGACCATGCCACGCCGAGGAAATCGCCTTGCAGCGACTGAGTTATCTTACTATCGGTTGCTCCGAACGCGCCAAGGCAGAAGAACTCGCGCCGCTGCTGCAAACATCATACGTACGTACTGCCACATCCGTCGATGTTATCGGACTCGAATATACATCCGTCATGAAGAACATCTACTCCATTGCGGGAGGTATATGCCAGAGCCTGCGTTACGGCGACAATTTCCAGGCGGTACTCATCAGCAACGCACTGCAGGAGATCGAGCATTTCACGGCTGCACTCAGTTCGGTGCACCGCGACATCGATGCCAGCGGGTATCTGGGCGATGTACTTGTCACGGCGTACTCCAAGTTCAGCCGTAACCGCCAGTTCGGACAGATGATCGGCATGGGGTACTCGGTCAAAGCCGCACAACTCGAGATGGAAATGGTGGCAGAGGGCTATTATGGCACCTACTGTATCCATCACGCCAACGAGCGTCTGCATGTGCAACTGCCAATCGTGGATGCCATGTATGCCATCCTCTACGAGCACAAATCGCCATCGCTCGTTATTCAAGAATTAACAACACACTTACAGTAATATATGAAACTGAATCTACAAAACGCTGCCTCGTTTGTTCCTGCAGGCAGCCTGAAAGCCATCGCTGCACAGACTGCAGCATGTAACGAACTTCTCGAGAACGGCCGTGGCGCCGGCAACGATTACATCGGTTGGGTAACACTGCCTGCCGAGATCGACAACGCACTGCTCAGCGACATTGAGGCTACTGCCAAACAACTCCGCGAGAACTGCGAGATCGTGGTCGTAGCAGGTATAGGCGGCTCATATCTGGGCGCACGCGCCGTGAACGAGGCACTGGCTTCCTCGTTCGACGCATATATGCCCCAGCGCAAGAATCCTATCGTGGTCTATGCCGGCAACAATATCGGCGAGGATTATCTGGCTGACCTTATGGCGCTGCTCAAAGGTCGCAAGTTCGGTATCATTAACATCTCCAAATCCGGCACAACCACCGAGACCGCTCTCGCTTTCCGTCTGCTCAAGACAATGCTTGAGCAGCAGGTTGGCAAGGACGAAGCACGCAAACGTATCGTAGCCGTTACCGACAAAGCCAAAGGTGCGCTCCGCTCGCTCGCTACCAAGGAGGGATACAAGACCTACGTTATTCCTGACAATGTTGGCGGTCGCTTCTCTGTCCTCACGCCGGTTGGTTTGCTGCCTATCGCTGTGGCAGGTTGGGACATTCGCGCTATCGTCAAGGGTGCACAGGATATGCAGAAAGCCACTGCTGCCAACGTGCCTTACGAGCAGAACCCTGCTGCACAGTACGCCGCTATACGTAACGCTCTGCTCCAGTATGGCAAGACCACCGAGATCCTCGTTAACTTCAACCCGCGCCTGCACTACTTTGCTGAGTGGTGGAAGCAACTCTACGGCGAGAGCGAGGGCAAGGACCACCTGGGCATTTTCCCGGCCAGTGTCGATTTCACCACCGATCTCCACTCCATGGGACAGTGGATCCAGGACGGCGAGCGCACCATCTTCGAGACCGTGCTCAGCGTGGGCGACCAGAAGCACAGCGTGGTCATTCCCAGTGACGCCGCCGACCTCGACGGACTCAACTACATCGCCGGACGCCGTGTGGACGAGGTGAACAAGATGGCCGAGCTGGGCACGCGCCTGGCCCATGTGGACGGCGGAGTGCCCAATCTGCTCATCACCATCCCCGCCCTCACCGAGCGCTACCTGGGCCAGCTCATCTACTTTTTTGAGCGCGCCTGCGGCATCAGCGGCTACGTTCTGGGCGTGAACCCGTTCAACCAGCCCGGCGTGGAGGCCTACAAGAAAAATATGTTCGCCCTGCTCAACAAGCCCGGCTACGAAGCCCAGAGTGCAGCCATCCAGGCCCGCCTCAAAGGCTGACGCACCACCCCGCGGCGACGGGCTATCGTCCACAGCCGCCACGTCAATAACACACCCGGCCCGCCCTCCCTTCCCGGGGCCCGCCGGGTGTGGCATTCATGAGAGTAGAGTGGTTGAAATGAGATTGAAGAATCGTTTGCTATGAAGATACCGGTATTATTTAAGGAATACATTTGGCTCATCGAGACAATCAACCGTTTTGGCAAAATCACATTGGCCGAGCTGAGCGAGCGGTGGAAGCAAACCGAGGATAGTGGCGGCATGGAGGATTAAGGCTCGAGCACTCCACCATGTCATGGTGGCCCCGCTCGCGACAGTCAATAATTTCTGCATAAAATTGATGCAAACGTGCGCGACCAACAAAAACGATTCCACAAAGTTCCTCTACGAGGCACTCTGCCAAGTTGTCGCCTGTGACCAAGCGGCGCACCTCTGCGAGGTCGCTTGCATGGCCTTCTAAAACGAAGTCGGGGTCTCCGACCCGCCCGAGCTCTTTCGGGGTCATCTTGTGTGTTCCGCTTTTGATCGAAGGGTATTAAAAAGAAAAGGTCTCGACATTCGCATGTCAAGACCCCCAATACTAATAATTACTAATACTTGAAAACTATATCTCCATTCAGTGCCTTACGTCCTCGGGGACGGGGGCGCAGTTGCGACTGCTTTGGAATAACTGCCCCGTTTCCCAACGGGTTCGCTACTTTCGTTGTCTGTACACTGCAAAATTACATCATTTTCATAAAAACAAGAATAGTTTTTGTCTAAAAAAATGTGATAGAACCAGTTTTTATGCATTTTTTAACCATTTTTGACCTGAAAAGGCGTAAAAAATGCCATTCAATGGGTTGCTTGTGAGGCGCAGGCCAAAAAAAAATGAAAATCTCCATGAACAATTATCAATTATTTCGTACCTTTGCAGCGCTTTTGGATGCCGGCCGCTCGAGGCCGCGCCCGTAAAGCGGTCCTATAGCTCAGTTGGTCAGAGCACCTGACTCATAATCAGGGAGTCCTTGGTTCAAGCCCAAGTGGGACCACAAAACCAATCGCTAACCACCCAGCTGTGGGTGATTAGCGATTTTTTCTGCCCAAAAAGTTCACTAATTTGGGCGTTGCTCCTTTTTTGGAGTACCGCGTCGCGGCCTCCCTGGGGTGTGGTCATGGCTTATTATTGGGGTCCTCTCGCTTGATTGCACCGGGGGCGGCCGTTTTCTCTCCATTTGCGCCAATATATAGAGGCGCAAAGTCGCGGCTCATGCTCGACTAATCCAGCAACCCAGGCGGGCAACGGGGTCGGCTCTTCTAAACTGGGGTGCCCGGCGGTTGTTACGTCATGGCCTATAAAATCGTTGTGGGTAATGTAGTATTCTATTCCTGGCTGCATCTCATCGGCAGCCCTGGTTAAGTCGGTTTTGTCGAGGCGGTGGCGGTTGATGAACTTTCGCCAGGCGGCGCGGTTCGCCTCGGCGATGGTGCGGGCGACTTTAGATTATGGCACCTTGCCACAGGTCTCGAAGGAATTCTGTGGCCGGGATGACGTCTACGCCATTCATCTTGCGGCGGTACTTGTCAAGTGACACGATGATCAGGCGGGCATCAGGGAAGTCCTCGCTGAACGCCTTCAGGTCATGCGTGTGACGAGACTTGGCTTCATCAGTTGCTTTGATTTCGATAGCCACTCGACCCTCACCGATGATGGCATCAACCTCATATCCTCCTGATGTGCGCCAATAAGTGAGGCGTTCATCAATGTGGTTATAGCCCAAATAGGCTATGATTTCTTGGATGATGAAATGCTCGAATGCGTGCCCAAAGTCATCGCTACCTGGACGTAGTGAGTTGCGGTGAGTGAGATAATTAGCAAGCCCCACATCAAACAAATAGAACTTGGGGGCTGCAATCGCCCGGCGTTTACGGGATGACGTGAAACCGGGAATGAGGTAACCCAACAAAGTGTCTTCAAGAATGGTAAAATATTCTTTCACCGTTCGATAATCAATGCCACAGTCTTGGGCAATATTCTTATAGACCAACATTTCGCCGTCACACTGGGCCGCCACCTCCATGAACCGCGAGAATGACTGGAGGTTGCGAGTCAGGGCTTCCTGGCGTATTTCTTCGTTCAGATAAATGCCGACGTAACCACGCAGACGTTCTTTAGGATTATCCACCATGTAATGGCGCGGAATCATGCCGTTGTTCACGGCGCGAATGAGATCAAAATCGGGGATCTCGGCACTAACAAGAGGAAACATCTGCTCACGAGTAGCCCGACCTCCCAATAAGTTTGTGCCCAACTTTTTCAATTTCCTGGCACTTGACCCGCTCAAGATGAATCGAATGTTTTTTCTCTGTATCAGCGAGTGCACCTCGTCGAGTAATTGTGGCAGTTTCTGGATTTCGTCAATGATGACAGTATCATTCTCGCCGAAGTCCTCCAATTCCTCAGACAAAATCTCCGGGCGACGCAACAGCCTCTCAAACTCCGATGGCCGAAGCAGGTCATAAGTGCGACAAGCAGGGTACTTTGCATTCAGCCATGTGGTCTTTCCCACCTGGCGTGCACCCCACAAGAACACACTGTCGTTATACTCGTTATCAACGTTAATAATCCTGTTATACATACACCTTATTGTAGTTTTATCCTGATATTTCAACATTATGATGTCGCAAAATTAGACAATAATTACCTAATAACAAAATCTATCACATGTTTTTTCAGTTATAGGTTGGTGCCGAGGTAGTTGCTGCGGTCGAGGGTGCGGTAGGCGATGGCTTCCATGATGTGGTGCTGCATGACGCGGTCGCTGGCCTCGAGGTCGGCGATGGTGCGGGCCACCTTGAGGATGCGGTCGTAGGCGCGTGCGCTCATATTCATGCGTTCCATGGCGTCGTGCAGGCGTTTCAGGCCGGCCTCGTCGGGCTCGGCATAGCGGTGTAGCAGAGCGGGTGTCATCTGGGCGTTGCAGTAGACGCCCTTGATGCCCTGGAAGCGCCGGGCCTGGATGTCGCGTGCGGCGATGACCCTGCGGCGGATGGCCTCGCTGGGCTCGCCGGGTGCCTGTGCCGATATTTGCTCAAACTCCACGGGCTGCACATCCACATGGAGGTCGATGCGGTCGAGCAGCGGCCCGGAGATTTTGTTCATGTACTGGCTTCGCTGGTGCTCGGTGCACACGCAGTGTTTCTTGGGGTGCCCGTAGTAACCGCAGGGGCAGGGGTTCATGGATGCCACGAGCATGAACGACGCGGGATATTCGGTGGCGTACTTTGCGCGGCTGATGCTGATGGTGCGGTCCTCCATGGGTTGGCGCATCACCTCGAGCACCGAGCGCGGAAACTCCGGCAACTCGTCGAGGAAGAGCACTCCGTTGTGAGCCAGGCTGATTTCCCCGGGCGTGGGATAGGTGCCGCCTCCCACCAGGGCAACGCTCGATATGGTGTGGTGCGGTGAGCGGAACGGCCTGACGGTCATCAGCGTGGTGCCCATAGGCAGCTTGCCTGCCACGGAGTGGATTTTGGTGGTTTCGAGGGCTTCTTGCAGGGTGAGCGGCGGCAAGATGGACGGCAGGCGCTTGGCCATCATCGACTTGCCGCTTCCGGGACTCCCCACGAGCAGGATGTTGTGCCCTCCTGCGCATGCCACCTCGAGGGCGCGTTTCACATTTTCCTGTCCTTTGACATCGGCAAAATCATAGGTAAACACCCCTTGTGCACGGGCAAATTCGGCGCGGGTATCGACCACGGTGGGCTCAAGCTCGGCCTCGCCGTTGAGGAACGCGATGACTTGCTTGAGCGAGTCGACGCCGTAGATATTCAGGTTGTTGACCACCGCGGCCTCCAGTGCATTTCGGCGTGGCACGATGAATCCGTCGAGCTGCAGCTCGCGTGCCAAGATGGCCATGGGCAAGGCCCCCTTGATGGGCCTGACCGAGCCGTCGAGCGACAGCTCGCCCATGATCATGTAGCGTTGCAGCTTGTCGGCATTGATTTTCTCATCGGCGGCAAGGATGCCGATGGCCAGCGGCAGGTCGTAGGCCGACCCTTCTTTTTTGATGTCGGCCGGCGACATGTTGATGACCGTCTGTTTGTTGGGGAATCCTATCCCGGCCTGGTCGATGGCGCATCGCACGCGCTCTGCGCTCTCCTTGACGGCGGTGTCGGGCAGTCCCACAAGGATAAATCCCGCGCCCCAGTCGACCGAGACCTCAATCTCGACCTTGATGGCGTCGATGCCTTGAACAGCGGCTCCGAAAGTGCGTACGAGCATAGCGGTGTGCGAGTGTCAGGATTGTGCAAAACCGTGTTTGAACGCCGCCATTTTGATGGCTGCCTCGGCGGCTTCGGTGCCCTTGTTGCAAAGCACTCCGCCGGCTCTGTCGAGCGCTTGTTGCTCGTTGTCGGTGGTGAGAACGCAGAAAATCACGGGCACTTCGCCGGTGGCGTTGAGCATGGCGCATCCGTTGGTGGCATGCTCGCAGACGTAGTCGAAATGCGGCGTGCCGCCGCGAATCACACAGCCAATCATGATGATGGCGTCGAACAATCCGCTGCGAGCCATCTGTGCGGCGCCGTAGGTAAGTTCGACAGTGCCCGGCACGTGGACCACGGTTGCAGCGTCGTCGGGATAGCCGTTGTCCTTGAGGCATTGGCGCGCTCCGGCCAGCAATGCCTCGGTAATCCGGGCGTTCCACTCGGCCACTACGATGCCCACCTTCAGCCCATCGACCACAGGCAGTGTGGCGGCTTGGTGGTGCGTTTCATTGTTTTTCAGTTCGGTCGACATGACAATCGATAAATTATGTGTGATAGAGACAAATGGGGTTTATTTCAGTTCTTTGGGGAAGATGGCGTTGGTGGTGATGAAATCCACGCCCCAGTCTTGCAGCCGCTTGAACACGTCGGGGTTGTCGACGGTCCACACATTCACCTTCAGCCCGGCCTTGTGAAGCCGCTTCACGGCATCCTGCGTGAGCATGGAGTGCAGCACGTCGAGGTCGATGTGCCGCTTGATGCACCAGTCTACCCACTCGTTGATGTCGCCGTCGCCGGCGAGCACTTGCACCTGCACTTGCGGGTAGTTTTGGTGGATGTATTCAATCACGGCGCTCATGAACGAGATAATCACCACCCGGTCGAGGCAGTTTTTCTGTTTGAGCAGGTTGATGAGAGCCGGAACGCCGTCGAAGGTGTTGCCGTCGGGAGATTTGGTGCTGCTGTGGATATTGGTCGACCACTTGATTTCGACCACGGGCACCACATTTTGCTCGTTGCACACATCGAGGTAGTCGGCCAGTGTCATCAGTTGCCCGGCGTAGGTGATGCCGCGGCGCGTCTGAGTGAGCGGGATGTTGACAGCCTGCATGGTGGTGAGTTGTGCCAGGTCGGTCTCGTTGCCGCCCACGCGCTTGGTGTTGCTGTCGTGGCAGATGATAAACGTGCCGTCGGCTGTGGTGTGGATGTCACATTCCAGCCCCCAGGCGCCTGCCTGCGCGCCATTGATGAAAGCTGCCCGCGTGTTTTCCACTCCCCACACCGATCCCCGGTGTCCCACGATGAGTTGTGCTTGCGCCGAAAGCGTGGCGCACAGCACCACGATGATTGTAAAAATGGTTTTGAGAAGGTTCATTATCTTGAAATTTTTGTTTTTATTGTTCAGCAGATTTTGGATTTCCTTTTGCTCGGCCGTGGCGTTGAGCCGCCGTGCCAGTGGCAGCAGCGATGTGAGCAGTTGCTCGGCGGCTGCCCGGCGGTTGATGAGTCGCATCAGTGCTTTGGCCAGCCCGATGGAAATGGTCAACTCGCGGTGTCCCATGTCGCCACTGAGTTTCTTTTGATATCGCAGCGCCTTGGTGTAGTATTTGACGGCATTGCGGCTGTTGCCCACTTCGAGCATGATGTCGCCCTCTTTTTTGAGCGTGTCGACCAGTGCGGCGAGTGCTTGCCGCGATGCGTTCTCGTCGTCGCTGGTGAGCTGTGAGGTGTAGAGGGCGGTTGCCGTCTGGTAGTGGGCCAGCACATTCATTTGCTTGGTGCGCGAGGTGATGATTTGTGTGGAAGCCTCAATGGCCTTGAGCAGCATGGGTGTGTATCGAGCCTCGTCCTTCTTGGCCAGCCGCTCCAGCAGTTGCTGTGCCTTGGTGAGTTCCTTTGCCGCGCGGCTGTCCTCGCCGGTGTTGTGATGGACAATGGCCAGGTTGTAGAGCAGCGATGCCAGCAGTGCCAGCACGTCGTCGGTCTTCTTGCCTGTGATGCCGGCGAGCTGGTAGAGGGCGTTTTCGGCCGAACTGAGCGCCAGCACATAGTCGCCGCTGTCGATGAGCAGCGTCATGTGTGCCAGCCACAGCCAGGCTGCGTAGAGCGGTGGCGTGGCCGTTGCCACGTCGTCGTCGTTGTCGTTGTAGAGCAGGCCGTCGATGAGCATCGATGCCTCGGCGCTGCGGCGGTCGCGCATCAGGTGCAGCACATAGCACATCTCGATGTCGAGCACCACATCGCACGCCAGTCCGGCTGCCGGCGGCATTTTCCCTGTCTGTTCAATTTGCGCGTGAGCAATGGTCATGTCGTTGCGCAGACGGGGGAAAGCGGTGACTACCTGCACGGCTGCATTCATTGTCGGGGCTGAGTGAGGGTGTTGTTGAACGTGGGATTCTGTGTCACGCACTGGTGGGCCAGTTGCTGTGCTTTCAGCACGAGGGCTTGCCAGGCATCGTCGTCCATGTGGGGCAGGGACTGGTGCGTAACATCGGTTGCAAGCAATTGTTCCACCACCCCCGCCACAAAAGCGGCCTGCCACAGCAGCATGTGCTGTGTGGGCTTGCCGGCGGCCGGCAGATGGGTGCGGTGTGCTTGCGCCAGCCGTGTCACCGCCAGGTCGGGGTGGATGTGCAGGCAGTTGCCTCCATAGTACTCGATATGGTTATGGAATGCCTCTTCGCCCGTCTCTCCCGGGAAGATGTCGGTGAGGTCGCTGTCGTGCGCTATCACCACATGAGCCAGTTCCAAATTCTCGAGGATGGCCGGCATCACCCTTGTGATGCGGAAGTCGATGCCGTGCTGGAATCCGGGCAGATAGACGATGATGGCCTTGCGCTCAGCGGCATGTTTCACCAGTTCAAAGAGTCGTTCACGTTGCGGCAAGTCGATGGCATAGAGCGAGCCGAAAATGAGCACATCGTCCTCGTCGATTCGGGGCCACACCACATCGAATCGCTCCTTGGGATAGCGGCCATAGTTGACGATGCGCCGGGCTGCGGAGTCGTCGTCTTGAAAAATGGCCGACAGAGCCGTGGCACCATCGGTGAACCTGTCGACCGAGCGCACGTCCACATGGTTGCGTTCCAAAAAGTCCACTATCAGGTCGCCCACTCTGTCGGTGCAGCACTCGCTCACCATGCTGCATGGCCAGCCGCGGCTGGCCAGCTGGGCGGTTGCACAGGCGATGCGCCCTCCCACCATGGCCTTGACGGGTTGTCCGGCACTGAAGACGGTGTCGAGTACCGATTCACCGATTGCTATGATTTTTCGCATATTGTTGTTTCGTGATTCGTTTTGAATGTGTGTTTTCGTTACATGCGGCTCTTTTGCCCCAGGTATCCGCCATGATGGCGCAAGGCATAGTCTTTTTTATCAAACCCGGTGAGATTCATGGTGTTCACCACCAGCACATCGCCCATCACCGTCATGGTGGTGGTGCTGGTGGTGGGGGTGAGGCCCAGCGGACAAACTTCGGGAGCCCCTCCCGTCCACAGGCAGATGTTGGCGCGGTGTGCCAGCGGGCTGTCGGCATTACCGGTGATGACAATAAATTGCAGGTCGGTGTAGAGAGCTTGCGCCAGTTCCACAAGAGCCAGAATCTCGCTGGTGCGCCCCGAGTTGCTCAGCAGCAGCATCACATCGTTCTGCTGGAGCACGCCCAGGTCGCCGTGCTGTGCCTCGCTGGGGTGGAGAAACACGGCCGGAATACCGGTCGACGAGAACGTTGTGGCAATGTTTTCGGCTATCTGCCCGCACTTGCCCATGCCGCTTGTCACCAGTTTGCCGCCACGGTTTTTCACTTGTTCCACAATGAGTTTCACCGCCTGCTCATAGCCGTCGGTTACAGGAATATTTGCGATGGCTCGGCTCTCGGCGGCCAGAATGTCTCGCATTGATTGTTTGATGTCCATTGTCACAGTGTGCGTAAAGTCTTTTACCAAACTGCAAATTTACTGAAAAACCCCGATATTTCACCCCCATGCAGGGAAAAAAGTTAAAAATCCCGACCGCAAGTCAATTTCTGCCACGAAATTGGGTGGCACGAGGGGAATTATTGTTTAATTTTGCGTTCCGAACCATAACAACGACGGCACAGTGATGAAACGATATTGCCAACGAATACAGCGCAGTGTGGCGGCTCCGGTGTGGGCCGTGGTGTGGAACCTGCTTCTGGCCTACATCACCTACGGGCTTGCCCGGCTGGTGTTTTATCTGCTCAATCGCGACATATTGGCGCCTGCGCTGGCCCAGGGAGGGTGGCTCGATGTGGTGCTGGGCGGCTTGATGTTCGACACGTCGGCCATCGTTTATACCAATGCCCTGTGGCTGCTGCTGATGTTGCTCCCGCTTCACATCAAGGAAAACGCGACCTATCATCGCGTGCTTCGCTGGCTGTTTGTGGTGGTCAACGGCCTGGCGCTGGTGGTGAACCTGTGCGACGCGGTGTACTTCCCGTTCACCATGCGGCGCACCACGAGCACGGTGCTTGACGAGTTTGCCAACGAAAGCAACCTTTTCTCCATCGTCGCCGGCGAGGTGGTGAGGCATTGGTACCTCGTGCTGCTGGCCGCTGCAGCGGTGGCCGCGTTGTGGCGCCTCTATTTCACTCCCCGGGTGCGGCGCCCCGTCTTTCTGTGGGCCTACTACCCCACCCTGCTGGTGGCCCTGCCGCTGTTAGGGCTGCTGAGCGTGGCCGGCATGCGTGGCGGCTTCACCACGGCAGTACGTCCCATCACGGTGAGCAATGCCAACCAGTATGTGAGCCGGCCGATGGATGCCGCGCTGGTGCTGAACACCCCGTTCTCGCTGATTCGCACGCTCGGCAAGAACGTGTTCCGTGTGCCGGATTATTACCCCGACGAGCAGCAGTTGGCTGCCGTCTACACCCCCGTCCACCGTCCCTGCGACTCGGTGCCCATGGTGCATAAAAACGTGGTGGTGATTATTGTGGAGAGTTTCGGCCGTGAGTATGTGGGAGCACTCAACCGCGACCTTGACGGCGGCAACTACCGTGGCTACACCCCCTTCACCGACTCGCTGATTTCCCGCAGCGTCACGTTCACCCACAGTTATGCTAACGGCCACAAGAGCATCGACGGCATGCCATCCATCCTGTCGAGTATCCCCATGATGGTGGAGCCCTTCTTCCTGACGCCGGCGGCCATGAACCAAGTGTCGGGGCTGGCGCGCGTGCTTCACGACGAGGGCTACCAGACGGCATTCTTTCACGGGGCACAGAACGGCAGCATGGGATTTCAGGCATTTGCCCGCACCACGGGCTTTGATGCCTACTATGGCCGCACCGAGTTTGATGCCGACCCCTCGACCGGCGGTGATGCCGATTTTGACGGCACTTGGGCCATCTGGGACGAGCCGTTCCTGCAGTATTACTGCCGCACGATGGGAGAGCTACACGAGCCCTTTATGACGGCCGTGTTCACTGCGTCGTCGCACCACCCCTTTGTGGTGCCCGAGCAGTATGTTGACTCATTTCCTGCCGGCACGCAGCCCATTCATCGGTGCATCGGCTACACCGACCATGCGCTGCGGCGCTTTTTTGAGGCCGCCAGCCGGCAGCCGTGGTTCAACAACACGATATTTGTGCTCACCGCCGACCACACCAACATGAGCGCCCGTAGTGAGTATCAGACCGATTTGGGTGAGTTCTCAGTGCCCATTATCATCTATGACCCCAGTGGCGACCTGCCCCCGGCGATGGAAGACAAAATTGCCCAGCAAATCGACATCTTGCCCACACTGCTGGGTCTGCTGCATTACGGCAAGCCTTATTTTGCCTTCGGCATTGATGTGCTCCACACTCCTGCGGCCGATACCTGGGCTTTCTCCTACCTGAACGGTGTGTACCAATATGCGAAGGACGGGTTGTTCCTTCAGTGGGACGGGCAGCGCACGGTGGGGCTTTATTCCCTTGACGACCGCTTGATGCAGCACAATCTGGCCGGCACCGGCGTTGCACAACAAGCAAAGCTGGAACGAGAGGTGAAAGCCCTCATCCAGCAGTACATGATGCGCATGACGGCCGACCGGCTGCGGGTGGATTAGCGGTTGATGAATTCCTGGAAAGCCTGCTTGTAGCTGTCGCCGATGGGGATGTAAACCGAGCCGAAGACAATCCGGTTGCGGTCGATTTCGCGGATTTTCGACTTGTTGACAATGAAAGAGCGGTGCACGCGCATGAAACGCGACGATGGCAGCATCTGCTCCATGGCTTTCATATTTATCAATGAAAGAATGGGGTGCTGCGACTGCTCGGTGTAGATTTTCACATAGTCTTTCAGCCCTTCGATGTAGCGAATGTCGTCCAAGTTGATTTGCAGCAGTTTGTACTCACTTTTCACAAAAATCGAAGTCACTTCGTCGGCTGGCTTGCTCTCGGCCTGGTGAACTAATTTGAACCACTGCAACGCCTTGTTGCACGCTTCAAGAAAATTGGCATAAGAGATGGGCTTGAGCAAGTAGTCGAGCGCATTGATGCGAAAACCATCGAGCGCATACTGCTCAAAGGCCGTGGTGAAAATGATGCGTGTGGACTCGGGCAGCATCTTTGACAACTCCAGCCCGTTGAGTTCGGGCATTTGGATGTCGAGGAAGATGATGTCGACCGGTGAGTCGTTGACTCCGTTGAGCGCATCGATGGCGTTGCCATATTTACCCGACAACTCCATGAACGGTATTTTTTTCACATAACTCGCCAGCAGTTCCACAGCGAGCGGTTCGTCGTCGACGATAGCGCATTTAATGGTCATGGTGTATAACGATTTTAGAGAAATATTCGGTTCCGTCGGCGCTCACTCCCTTTTCCCAAGTGTAGTGGCCCGGATACATGAGTTCCAGTCGCTTGCTCACCTGCTCCAGGCCGATGCCCGACCCACTTTTGTCGTTCTGGCGCTTGGGGTGGTTGCTGTTGGTGATTTGACAGGTGACGGTGCCTTGGTGCTGGCTCAGCGTCATGTCAATAAATCCTTTTCCGGCTTGCGAAATGCCATGCTTGAAGGCGTTTTCCAGCAGAGAGATGAAAATGAGCGGCGCGATGGGCGTGGAGTCGTCGGGCTCCACGTCAATATGCGTGGTCACCTGCACTTGGTCGGTGAGTCGGATGCGCATCAGTTCGATGTAGTTTTGCATGAAAGCCACCTCTTTGTAGAGTGGCACGAAATTCTGCTGGTTGTCATAGAGCACATGGCGCAGCAGTTTTGAAAGCTCTTCGACGGCCGTCTGCGCCTTGTCGCTGTCGAAAGCAATCAGGGCGTAGATGTTGTTCAGCGTGTTGAGCAGGAAGTGTGGGTTGAGCTGGTTGCGCAGATTGCTCAACTCGGCCTCGGTACGGTTTTTTTCGGCTTCCTTGCGCGCCTCCTCCAGGTGCTGCCATCGCTGGCTCATGCGCACGGCCAAAGCAAGACCCGCCACCAGGATGAGCATGATGGCATTGTAGAAGAACATGGGATAGCGCGGTGGCCGTGGCCCTCGGGCATGGCTGCCGTGTGATGTCATGCCGTCGATGGTAAACAGTTCGTTCATCAGGTGCCACCACCCCGTCATGAGCAACATCGCCACCACCACGGCCACCACGTTGATGGCATAGAAAGCCGCCTTATGGTCACGGAAATAAAACTTGGGCACCAGCCACAGGTAGTTGAGATAAAACAGCAGCATGTAGCACAGCGGCGCTCCCAGCGAGCGCATGAAGTGGTGGCGCGTCACCTGCCACGGCGCGTCGCTGGAATTATAGAAAAATAGTGGCAAGAACAGCACGATGCTCCAGCACAGCACATGGATGAGTGCTGCCCGCTTGCCCGTTATGTTGGTTTTTGATGGCATGAATGAAATGTTTTGTCAAATGCAAAGATACAGAATTATCACATTCCGGTCAAGACTATTCATACCGGATGGCCTCAATGGGGTCGAGATTGGCGGCTTTCTTGGCAGGGTACCATCCGAAAAACACCCCGGTGATGGTACACACCACAAACGACAGCAGCACCGTCCAGGCTTGCACGCTGATGGGCCACCCGGCCAGTGTTTTCACGGCCAGAGAGGCCGCGATGCCCAGCAGCATCCCGATGACTCCGCCGGTGACACTGATGAGGATGGCCTCGATGAGGAACTGGCTCAGGATGTCGATGCCGCGTGCGCCCACGCTCATGCGAAGTCCGATTTCGCGGGTGCGCTCGGTCACGCTCACATACATGATGTTCATGATGCCGATGCCACCCACCACCAGCGAAATACCCGCCACACAGGCCAGCAGTAATGTGAGCATGCTCATGGTGGAGGTCATCATCGAGCTGATTTCTTCCTGTGAGCGTATGGAGAAATCGTCGTCTTCGCCGTCGCGCAGTTTGTGGTCGGTCCTGAGGATTGACGTCACGTCCTTGATGGCCAGCGGTGTGATTTCCTCGGTGATGGCGCTGGCGTAGATGCTTTGCAGATAGGTTTGCGCCAGCACACGCTTCATGACGGTGGTGTAAGGCATGAGCACAATGGCGTCCTGATCCATGCCCATGGAGTTGTAACCTTTGCTTTTGAGCACGCCCACCACGCGGACGGGCATTTTGTTGAAGCGTATCACTTGCCCCACGGGGTCGCTTCCGGCCGGGAACAGGTTGTCGACAATGGTTTTTCCTATCACGCACACCTTGGTAGCGGCCTTGATATCGGCCTCGGTGAACATTTGCCCGCTTTCCACCTTCAGCTGGCGGATGGTGAGGTAACCCTCGCTCACGCCGGTCACGCTGGCCTGATAGTTGTTGTTGCCGTAGATAAGTTGCCCGCTGCTCGACACATTGGGACTCACCGCCGCCAGGTACTTGTTCTGGTTGACAATGTTCTCAAAGTCGGTGAGCGTGAGGCTTTGGGCGTCGTCGGCGCTCATTCGCGCCCCGCCCGGTCCACGGTCGGCACCCGGGTGAATCATGATCATGTTTGAGCCCATCTCGGCGATGTTTTGCTTGATGCTTTCCTTCGACCCTTGTCCGATGGCCAGCATGGTGATTACCGATGCCACGCCGATGATGATGCCCAGCATGGTGAGAAAACTGCGCATCTTGTTGTTGGCGATGGCTCTGAGAGCGATTTTGAATAAATTTGTTCCGTTCATCTGTCACTCATGAATGTGTGTGTGGTTGCTAATCGTCTTCGTTCACGGGCAGTTGTGCAAGCTTCTCGGCGGCGTTGAGCACATGGGGATTCGTCGTGTCGTCGCGCACCTTGCCGTCGCGCAGCATGATGTTGCGGCTCGAATATTGCGCTATTTCGGGGTTGTGTGTCACAAAGATGATGGTTCGTCCCTCCTTGTGCAGTTCCTGGAAGAGCACCAAAATTTCGAACGATGTGCGCGTGTCGAGGTTTCCAGTGGCCTCGTCGGCCAGAATCACCGCCGGGTCGTTGACCAGGGCGCGGGCGATGGCAACGCGCTGCATCTGTCCGCCCGACATCTGGTTCGACTTGTGATTCAGTCGGTCGCCCAGCCCCACGCGCTTGAGTGCCGTGACGGCTCTTTCATGACGCTGTGCCGCGCTCACAGCGCCGTTATACATGAGCGGCAGCTCCACATTCTCCACCGCAGTGGTTTTTGGCAGCAGGTTATAGTTTTGGAAGACAAATCCAATCTTCCTGTTACGCAGTATGGCGCGCGCCGACTTGCTCATGGTGCGCACCGGTGTGCCGTCGAGCCTGTATTCTCCGCTGGTGGGCGTGTCGAGGCAGCCCAAAATGTTGAGCAGTGTCGATTTGCCCGACCCCGACGTGCCCATGATGGTCACAAACTCCCCCTCGGCAATGGAGAAGGTCACCCCTCTGAGCGCCCGTACCGTTTCATCGCCCACGATGAAGTCCCGGCGTATGTTCTCGAGTTCGATGATGGGTTTCATTTCTTTTGCTGCTGCTTGTTGTTGCGGTTGCGCGGTCCGGGCATGAACGGGTTGCTGCCTCCGCTATTGGCGTTGTCTTGCTCCGCTTGTGCGTCGGTGCCGGTGGTGATGTCGGAAACCACGACCGTGCCTTCATCCATGCCGTTCACAATCTCGGTGTGCACACCGTCGGTGAGGCCGGTGGTCACTTTGTGGGCGGTGAACACATTGCCGTTCAGTGTCCACAGTTTGGGGCTTCCCTGTACGTTCTGAATGGTGTATTTTTTGCCTATGATTTCAGGTTCAGGCTCAAACCTCAGGGCCTTACTGGGCACGCTCACCACGCCGTTGCGCTCGAGTGTGAAGATGGTGACATTGGCCGTAAGTCCCGGCATGAGCTTGAGGTCGGCATTGGGGGCGTTGATAACCACCTCGTAGGTCACCACATTGTTGGTGGTCGTGGCCTTTTGCCGCACTTGTTTCACGCTGCCGGTGAACACATCTTCGGGAAAAGCGTCGACGGTGAAGGTGACCCGTTGCCCCTCCTTGACGTTGCCGATGTCGGCCTCATCCACGTTGGCCACCACCTGCATGTCGCTCAAGTCCTTGGCGATGGTGAAGAGCGTGGGGGTGTTGAACGACGAAGCCACGGTTTGCCCTTCTTCCACTTCCTTGCTGATGATGATGCCGTCGATGGGCGAATAGATGGTGGCATATCCCAGGTTGGTGCGCGCCCGTGCCACGCTCTGCTGCGCCACGCTGACGCTCTCTTGCGCCTTTTTGTAGCTTTGCAGCGCCACGTCGTATTCGCTGGCGCTCACCAGTTGCTTCTGGTTGAGCTCGCTGTAACGCGCGTAGTTTTTCTTTTGATATTCCAGGTCGCTTTGCGCGCTGCGTAGGTTTGCTTGTGCGCTGGCGAGCTCGCTTTGCAGGTTGGTTCGGTCGAGCTCGGCAATAACCTGTCCCTTTTTGACCACGCTGTTGTAGTCCACATAAAGACGTTTCAAGATGCCCGAAACCTGTGTACCCACCTCAACGGTGGTGACCGCTTCGATGGTGCCCGTGGCCGTGACGCTGGTGGCGATGTCGGCGCGCTGCACCTTGACAGTCTCAAAGTGGATGCGGTTCTCGGCCTTTTTCTTGCCCAGCAGCATAAAAACCGCAAAAGCGGCAATCACAGCCACAGCTGCAATGATGATGGTTTTCTTTTTCATATTGTGTGATTTATGTGTTTTGTCGTGTGGTTATAAGTTGATTTTTTCGCCGCCATAGTATTTGAGCAGGGCGGTGTTGAGCACGGCCATGTACTTGGCTTGCAGCATTTGCTGCATGGCGGCGCTGTAGGTGGTTTTGTCGGTCATCAGCTCGATGATGTTTTTCAGGCCCAGCCTGAACTGCTCGCTGGTGAGTTCGTAGCTGGTGCGTGCGGCATTCACCTTTTGCTGGGCAGCCTTGTAGCGGTGCTGGTTGCTGTAGGCCGTTTGCCAATAATTCTCAATGGTTTTCCACAAAGTTTTCTCTGTTTCAACTAGGGTGAGCCGTGCATTCTCTTTCTCAAGCCTTGCCTTGGCCACGGCATTGCGGGTTTTGTGGTGGTCCCAGATGGGCACTGTCACATTCACCCCCACCCCATTGTTCCATCGGTTTTTGAGCTGGGTGAACATGTTTCCGCCGCTGGTGTTGTTTCCGGTGCTGATGCCTGCGCTCAGGTTCACGGTGGGCAGCAAAGCGGCTTTGGCGATTTTCACATCAATGTCGCTGCGGTCCATCACCAGTTGTTGCGCTTTGACCTCGGGCCGGTTGGCCACAGCGATTGCGTAGATTTCGGCCTTGGCGGGCAGTGGTGCCATCACATTGTCGGTGAGCGACGGGTCGGCAATGGTGATGGCCCGGTCGCCGTCGATTTCGAGCAGTTGCTTCAGGGTGAGTTTGTAGCCGTCGAGCTGCGACTCGTCGGCCACAAGCTGGTAACGGTCGTTGGCCGTTTGCGACTCCAGTTGTGCCACGTCGGCTTTGTTGAGCAATCCGGCCTTGAAGAGAGCCTGCGCCCTTTCGAGTTGCTTTTCGCTGAGAGCAATCTGCTCGTTGTCGTGTTTGACGGCCTCTTGCGCATAAAGGATTTGCACATAGGCCTTGGTGATGTCTTCCTCCAGGGTAAGCTCGCTGACGTTGACATTGAGTTCGGCGATTTGGGAGTTGAGTTGTTGCAGCTTGATGTTGTTGCTGGTGCTGCCACCGTTATAGAGTGGCATCGTGGCGTTCACGGCATAGGTGCCGCTGTAACTGTTCTTGTTGGTGGTGGAAATCACTTCATCGCCGCTCACGATGGGCGTGCTGCTTTGAAAAGGCTTGTTGCTGTATTGCTGCGATGAGGTGAAATTGACAGTGGGCTGCCGGTTGGCCCGTGCGTCGGCCACACTGATTTGTGCCTGTTGCACAGCCACTCGCTTGCGTTGCAGCCCCACGTTTTCTTGCTTGGCGTGCTCGATGCAGCGCTGTAGTGTCCACACTTGTGTCGACAGGCTGTCCTGTGCTATGCCGGTGAATGTCGAAACCGCCATAAAAAGGAAGATGGAATGTGTTTTCATGTTCATGAAAATAAGAGTTTTTGGCAAATTTAAGCTGAAATCAAGATTGCTCCAACTAAGATAGACCAAACCCTCGATTTCGTCTACAAACGGCGGATTTTCAGTGCGTGCGAAATGATGAAAGGGGGCGAAACCATGTGGTTTCACCCCCTTGTGTGAGTCGACGAATGAGCTGCGTCGCTACTTGATTTCCTTGGTCAGATAGATGATGGTTGGGAAGTGGTCGCTATAACCATTAAGGAAAACTCCGCCCGAATAGGTGCGCAGCGGGTATCCCTGGCGGTCGCCCTCGGTGGTTTTGAGCCAGTCGCGGTTGAGCACCTCGGCGCGCAGGAATGTGAGCTGTGGTTTCTCCTTGCTGTCGTAGTATTTCAGGAAATGCTGCGTCATGACGATTTGGTCGAAGAGGTTCCACTGCCCGCGGTAGGCCAGTGTTCCGATACCCTTGTCCAGGAGTTTCCACCAGGGGTTGTACACATCGTCCGGGTCATCGCAGTCTTTGAGGTCGCGTTTGGCCTTCAGCACCTCGGCACAGCTCTTGTTCTGCGGGTCATCGTTGAGGTCGCCCATGAAGATGATGCCTTGGTTGGGGTCGTCGCGCAGGAGCGAGTCGATGGTGCGCCGTGCCATGGCGGCTGCGGCCTCGCGCAGGTAGCTCGATGCATCCTCGCCTCCCAGCCTCGATGGCCAGTGGTTCACCAGCACGCTCACCTTGTCGCCGGCCAGCATGCCGGTGACGCACAGCTGGTCGCGTGTGCGGAAGTTGGGGTTCCCTTCGATGGAGAGCCGCTGATTGGTGACGTTGAGCACCTTGAACAGGCGGGGGTTGTAGAGCAGCCCCACGTCCACGCCGCGGCGGTCGGGGCCGTCGTGGTGCACGATTTGGTATCGGCGATTTTTAATTTCGGGCATGCGCACGAGGTCTTGCAGCACGGTGATGTTTTCTATCTCGCTCACCCCGATGATGGCGGGCCCGTCGGGCGTCCCCTTGGTGGTGATTTGCGCGATGGTGTAGGCCATGTTGTGCTGTTTCTTCCAGTATTTCTCATGATTCCACTGGCGTGCGCCTTGGGGTGAGAATTCGAGGTCGTACACGCCGTTGTTGTTAATGGTGTCGAACAGATTCTCCAGGTTATAGAACATCACGCCGTAGATGTTATAGCGGTGTTCCTGAGCCACTGCAGGCGCCAGTGCCAGCAGTGCAAGAATCGTAAAAATGAATTTTTTCATGATGATGGGCGGGTTTATGGTTTGTCTTTGTTTGCAAAGATAGTAAAATAATTTGATTATCACCCTGCAGAGCGTGTTTTTTTGGGTCTTGGCCGAAACAAAGTGGCGGCCCGCCAGCATGTGGGGGCCGCCACCGAGAAGGTTTTTAGCGGTGTGTGTCGCTTGCCGGTTATTTCACGAGCTTGCCGGTCTTGACCGTGCCGTTGTCGTAGCGGGTCACCACCACGTTCACGCCCTGGAAGGGAGCGTTGCTTACCTGGCCGGCGACATTGACATACTGCACGCTGCTCACAGCAGCCTTGGTCTCGACATCGTTCACAGCGGTGACGATGAAGTCGGCGTTGAGCGGGCACAGGATGTAGTTCTCGTAATAGTTGTCATCGTCGCGATAGGCCTTGCGGGGCTTGGGAGCCTTCACGGCCTGGGCGGCTGCGCGCTTGTGCTGGGCAAAGGTTGCCATGCGGCTGCGTGCGGGAGCGCCTGCATTCTCGTCGTCCTCGGGACGCACTTCCCAAGCCTCGTTGAGTTTGATGACCACTTGGTCGAGTTCCACGAGGTCGCCATCCTTGGGCTGGCCGGCCTGGCCGATGTAGCGGCGGTCGAGGGCGATGGGTTGCCACAGCTCGCCATTCTCATCCATGCCCATGAGGTACTCTTTGCCGTCAATCACTTTGTAGACACCCTGGATGTTGCAAATCAGGTGTCCGTCGGCCACGAGCGTGTCGTTGAGGTTGAAGTTCATGAACATGAACTCGGGGTCGGCCTCGGCTTCCTCCACCTCGGCCTCTTCGGGAGCCTCGGTCACCAGCAGGCGCGGATTGGTGAAGTTGGAGGCCAGTTCCACGCGCAGTGTTCCGGCTTCGATCACGTTCATGCCGGCGATTTGGTTGTAGAGTTCCTCGTTGCCCTGACAGTCGATGGCGTAGCAGTCGGGTGTCCAATCCATGGGGATGAGGTAGCCGTAGTAGTTGTATTCAATCTCGGTGCGGTTATCGGTCACATAGATGTAGTTGCTGCTCTGCTCTTCGGGCTCCTGAGCCTTGGTGGCTTTCACCACGTAGAGGCGGTCGGCCACGGTGAACTGCTCGCCGTCTTGGCCATTGTACCAGGCGTCCCACAGCTCACGCTGCACGGCAAACGGGTCGTTCGGGGTGATGGAGATGGGGATGATTTGGGGCGTCTCGTCGAAGACCGACATCACACCCACCACATCGTAGGCCGCGTCGAGGTCCTCGGGGAACTCAGCGCCGAAGCGGTCGTAGCCGGCAATGGTGTTCTCGTCCAGGGTGATGGTGAAGTTGTGGCGGTTGTCAGGGGCGGTCAGGGTCACTCCCTTGACCACAAGGTAGTCGTTGACAAAGTAGCTCAGGTAGTCGAGGTTGCAAAGATAGCTGAAGTAGGCGGTCTCGTCGAAAGGAGCGTAGTCTTCTTCGTACTCGTCGACTTCGGTGGCCTGTTCAAGACCTTGGGGATTCTTGGCCTCCACCAGGCCATGGTAGGTGTCCTTGGTGGCAGTCCATCCCTTGGGGATGAAGTCGCCCGGCTCGTACTGTATGCCGGCATTGCCATAGATGAGTCCGTTGCAGAAGTAGTTGTCCTCGTCCACGCCGCGCACATAGAGGTACTGGCCGTTCTGGTACACCACAATGGCATAGCCTTGGAACTCGAACTCGGTGCCGTCTTCCAGCTCAGCCATTTGGTTGAAGTCGGTGATGACAGTCTTTTCGGGGTCCGGGTCGGGGTCAACCGTGCCCTGTCCGTTGTCCACGGTGACTTTGAGCTGAGTGAGGCGGCACTGCGCACCGAAGTCGAACGTCACCGAAGCGGCGTCACCGCTCCACACGGCGTCGCTGAACGCGCCATTGCTGGCGGTCGGCTCCGACCAGCGGGTGTTGACAAACTCGATGCCGGTGATTTTGTGTCCCTCGGCGGCAGCCACAGTGAGGCTTGAGCCAGAGTACATGCGCAGCTCAATGCCGCCACCGTACACGGCGTACATCTTGGCGCCGGCTCCCACGGTGATGGTCACATCGCCTTGTGTGTTGCTCTTGCTTTGAGTGAAATCTCCGGTGTCGGAACTGGTGTCGCTGGCGGTGATGCCGTCGAACATCGTGTTACCATTAGCCGCGAAGTCAAATGTCACGGTCGTGGCCCAAGCGGCGCTTGCCAGCAGGGCCATCAGCAGGAAAGAGTAAATTTTCTTCATGAAAGATGGTAAAAAGGGTTAATAATTGATTCAGCGGCAAAATTACAAAAATAATCGGAATAGATAGCCGTTTTTGGTGGTAATTTAATCATTCGGAGGCCTTGCCCGAAAAACGGATTTTAAAAATCATGAAAATATTGTCGAAGTGTGGAAAAATTCGTATCTTTGTGCTCACAATAATTGAATGATAACCATGCCGTACTTGCGCACCATCAATTTGACTCCGTTGCTTGGCTTTCCCGGCCAGGCGGTTGTGACCCGTGGCATGATGCATTGTTACGTCCCCACTCCCTGACACCTGCCTGCGTGGCGGGATACGAAGGGAGTTTTTTTGTGGCCGTCGTGGGCACTCCCCCACCCTGGCCTGTAGAGCAAAGAATAAACCCCTAACCCTTAATTTATTAACCATTTTAAAAACAAATCGTTTTATGAAGAAATTATTTTCTTTATTT
>ONHW01000038.1 GCA_900317745.1 uncultured Bacteroidales bacterium
ATCACTGCACCTGTGCCCGAAGGCAGCCTGTTTGCACAACTACTGTCTGACAATTAATACAAATACTCAAAATACTACCATCATGAAACACATCTTATTAGGTGACGAGGCTATTGCTCAGGCGGCTATCGACGCAGGCTTGAGCGGCGTGTATGCCTATCCGGGTACACCATCTACCGAAATCACAGAGTACATCCAGCTCCACGAGAGCAAGACACCTGCCGGCATCTTTTGCCAATGGGCGACCAACGAGAAGACCGCCATGGAGGCTGCCCTCGGAATGACCTACGCCGGCAAACGTGCACTCGTTTGTATGAAGCACGTGGGCATGAACGTCTGCGCCGATGCGTTTGTTAACTCAGCCATCACGGGCGTCAACGGCGGATTGGTTGTTGTGGCGGCGGACGATCCGTCGATGCACAGTTCGCAGAACGAGCAGGACTCGCGGTTCTATGCCAAGTTCGCACTTATCCCTTGCTTCGAGCCCTCCAACCAGCAAGAGGCGTACGACATGACACGTCAGGCGTTTGACCTGTCGGAGCAGTTGCGCGTGCCGGTGCTGATGCGTGTCACCACGCGTATGGCACATAGCCGTGCTATGGTGGAGACCACCGACGCTCCGCGGCAGCAGAACAGTCACAGTCTGCCTCAGAACACGCAGCACTTTATCTTGCTGCCGGCGTTTGCCAAACGCAACTACGCCGACCTGCTCGCGCAACAGCCGGAGTTCATCCGCCTGAGCGAGGAGTGCGGCAACAATACCTATACCCGCGGCACGAATCCCAAACGTGCTATCGTAACCTGCGGCATTGCGCACAACTACATGCAGGAGGCAGGTATAGCCCAAGGCGCCTCTGTACTGAAGATCACCCAGTACCCGCTGCCTGTAGCACTTATCAACCGGATGGTAGCCGAAGGCGCTGAGGAGATCCTTGTTGCCGAGGAAGGTCAGCCGGTAGTGGAAGAACTGCTGCGCGGACTTGTTCCCTCACATATCAAGATCCGCGGACGCCTGACCGGCGACCTGCCGCGTATGGGCGAACTCTCGCCGGATTGCTTCGCTCAATCAGAAATTAGAAATCAGAAATTAGAAATCAACACAATGGTACTGCCCGGTCGTCCGCCTTCGATGTGTCAGGGCTGCGGCCACCGTGACATGTACACCGCCCTCAACGAGGTCGCTCGAGAGTATAACGAGGCGCGAATATTCGGCGATATAGGTTGTTATACTTTAGGTGCTCTATCGCCTTTCCATGCTATTCATTCCTGTGTAGAGATGGGCGCTTCCATTACCATGGCGAAAGGTGCCGCCGATGCAGGTCAGTATCCGGCGTTTGCGGTAATTGGGGACAGCACGTTTACCCATTCAGGCATGACAGGACTTCTTGATTGCGCTAACTGCAACGCCGATGTAGTGGTGCTTATCTCCGACAATCTCACCACCGGAATGACCGGCGGCCAGGACTCTGCCGGCACAGGCAAACTCGAACGGATATGTATGGCTCTCGGAGTGCCCGAGGAGCACGTGCGTACGGTTGTGCCTCTCGCCAAGAACATGGAGGAGATGAAAGCCGTTATCCGTGAGGAAGTAAATTATCACGGTACATCGGTTGTTATCGCCCGCCGCGAGTGCATTCAGACCCTCAAACGCAAAGCACGCAAATAGCATCAGCCATGTTTGGCTGATCACAACACAACAGCATCAGCCACACTTGGCTGATTAACCCTTAATCATCGCAACAATGAAAAAAGATATAATTTTAGCCGGCGTGGGTGGGCAAGGAATCCTGTCTATCGCCACCGTTATAGGTCAGGCAGCTTTGGCTGAAGGCTGGTACTTGAAGCAAGCCGAGGTGCACGGCATGAGTCAGCGCGGAGGTGAGGTACAAAGCCACCTGCGTATCTCTACCGAACCGATCTGGTCGGATCTTATCCCGCAAGGCAAGGCGGATATTATTCTCTCGCTCGAACCGCTGGAAGCCTTGCGTTACGTACCATGGCTCGCTCCCGAAGGATGTGTGGTTACGTCCTCTGTGCCTTTCCGCAACATTGACAATTATCCGGATAT
>ONHW01000016.1 GCA_900317745.1 uncultured Bacteroidales bacterium
TGTCTTGTCCTGAAATACGTTGACACTAAAAAGTGTCTTTATGAAGTATAAATTTACGAAAGCGGACAGGATGAAGATTGTCCACGAGTATGAAACGAGTGATCTAAGTTATGATGAGTTAGCATTGAAATATGGAATTTCTTGTGGAAATACCATAGCTACTTGGCGCAGACGTTTGGAAAATTCAAAAAAAAGTTGTATCTTAGCAGCCGATTTAAAATCTCGAAGAGTTATGCAAGATGCCGAACGTGAGGAATTAGAATCTCAGATAGCCGATTTGAAGCAGCGTCTTCATAAGGCAGAGATGCAGAACTTAGCGTTAAATACGCTGATAGATGTGGCTGAGGAGCAAGGGCTTGCGATACGAAAAAAATGTGGGGCCAAGCAGTAGAACGTATCTGCGAGCGGCAGGGCTTGTCCGTAGAAGCCGCAAGCGATCTGTTTGGCCATAGTAGACAGGCCTACTACCAACAACGTGACCGGAACAGAGATCATTTGTCGCATGAGCGAACTCTTGTTAAGATTGCACGCTCTCTGCGCGAACAGGATGCCGGTATTGGTAGATACAAGATGTGGCGCATGATCCAAGAAGCCTACATGCCAGACTGGATGCCCGGTAGAGATGCGTTCTTTAAGATAATGGATAGGTATGGATTGACGTTACCGCGTCCTCGTCCGCGGCATACAACGAACTCGAACCACCGCTTTCATAGGTTTAAGAACCTGACGAAAGGATTAGAGTTGACACAGCCTAATCAGCTGTGGGTAAGTGATATAACGTACATTGACATAGCGAATGATAGTCATTATTTACATTTAGTGACAGATGCCTACTCGCACAAGATTATAGGTTGGTGTTTTGCCGAGTCGTTAAGTGCTAAGCATACATTAGATGCACTTAGGATGGCGATTGCTCAGACAGGCAAGGAGGATCTACACGGTCTGATACACCACTCGGATAGAGGTATCCAGTACTGCTGCAACGCTTATGTGGAAGAGCTTGAATCTCATGGTATAAGTATCAGCATGACAGAGGATTATAAGCCTACAGACAATGCGGTAGCAGAGCGTGTAAACGGAATTATTAAGCAAGAGCTTATCTATCGTCGCAAGCAATTTGCGTCATATGAGGAAGCAAAAGAAGCGATAGAACGGTTTATTACCTTCTATAATAATGACCGGCCGCACATGAGCATCGGATTCCAGACTCCTACTGTTGCGCACCAACAAGTCGGTGCGCAACAGAGACATTGGAAAGGCTATTATGAACGATGTCAACAAAAACAGGACAATGAATGTAAACAAATTTAGGACAATGTCAACTTTTTTAGGAGAGTGTCAATATTTTCCAGGAAGATGTCAAGTCTTTTAGTAAAAAATATTAAAAAACTGTCAACGCTATTTAGGAAAAGTCATTACGCTTGAACTTGGTCAAGTTGGTCAACTTTGCCATATCATTTTTTTATAACTTGGGGCTTTTTCTTTTTGCCTTCAGCGACTGCATTCTCAATTAGTATTATATACTATGTATATAATATATAGCGTTTCAAATCGTTAGTGGTTCTTATATATTCTTAGTTATTCGTTAGCCATTATCGGACCTATTACGTACCCAAATCGATGGCAATAGGCAGTTGATACACCAGCGCTCGGTCGATTCGTTTGACTATTTACCTTGCTCCAAATAATCACATACCTTTCAACTTCGTTCCGAATCGTACATCTTCTGCTACTTTGAGAATTATTTTCTGCTACTTTGAGAATTTTTCTTGCATAAATTGAGAATTTTTCTTGCATATTTTGAGAATTTTTTGTATCTTTGCAGCGAATTTTAATTTTGGTATTATGTTTAAACGTCAACAAGCTACTATTTTGCAGTCTCGAATCGCAGAACCTCGCCGGTTTATTCAAGTGATTGCAGGGGCTCGACAAGTGGGAAAATCAACCATGGTGAAACAAGTGACACAGGAACTGACCATTCCTCATTTGCTCACAACAGCAGAAGAAGCACCGGATAAGGATCCGGGGTGGATTAGTTATGTGTGGCAACAAGCCCGGCAGTCCATGAGACTTAATAACTATCTGGAATTTTTATTAGTGATAGATGAGATACACAAACTGGATAACTGGAGCGAAGTGGTAAAAGCCGAATGGGACACAGACACCATGCGTGACGTAAACTTGAAGGTCGTTCTATTGGGTTCTTCGCGCTTGTTAATCAAGGATGGTTTGACGGAGTCTTTAGCAGGACGATATGAGCTGATCGAAATGGAACACTGGTCTTTTAGCGAAATGCGTGAGGCTTTCGGTATGAGCGCAGAACAATATATCTATTATGGCGGTTACCCCGGAGCCGCTTCGCTATTACAGGATGAGCAAAGATGGCGCAAATATATGAAGGATGCCATCATCGAACCGGCTATTACCAAGGATGTGCTGACCACCAAACGGGTGCTCAAACCGGCTCTTTTGAGGCAGTTGTTCCAATTGGGCTGTGCGTATTCCGGCGAATTACTCTCATTTAACAAGATTCTCGGGCAACTTCAAGATGCAGGCAATACCTCTACATTAGCAAATTATCTGCAACTACTTGACGAGAGCAAACTGCTATGCGGTTTGCAGCAGTATGCCGCGGATGATGCACGCAAATACAAGTCCATCCCTAAGTATCAGGTATATAACTCGGGTTTGCTTAGCGCTTGCAATTCGTTGAGTTTCAAAGATGTGTATCCTTCTCCTGCGGAGTGGGGCAAATGGGTAGAATCGGCTGTTGGGGCTTATCTGGTTAATCATGCCGACCGATTAGAATACAAAGTGTATTACTGGCGCCATGACAGCGATGAAGTAGATTTTGTCCTGCAACGCTCACGACAATTAGTGGCGATTGAGGTAAAAAGCGGAAGGCGGAAAATGAACCAAGGGCTTAAGCTTTTCCATGAACAGTTTAACCCCACAATGGACCTGGTGGTCGGTAGTGAAGCCATGACGATAGAACAATTCCTTTTGCTTGATTTGGAAAAGTTGTTCATGTAAAATTACGTTTCTGCGAAAATGGTAGATATTTGGCGAATTTGTGTTTGTATGTTTGAAGAAAATGTAGTAATTTTGTAGTGGATTTTCAAGAGAAGTAATTAAGTTTAAGGAATTATGCAAATAAGAAATCTATTCACCACTTTGCTTGCAGCCCTTACATTGGTTGCTTGCACAAATTCCAATGAGAAAATGAGTAAATGCGAAAATGACAAAATGAAGCTCAGTTTTTCGGCTGAGCAGGCGGCGTGGATGTCTGCTATCGCTTGTAATGAGGCAAAGGGCGACCTTGTAGCACTTGAGTCGGCTATTCATAACGGCTTGGAAGCCGAGTTGACGGTTAGTCAGATCAAGGAAGCCCTCTCGCAGTTGTATGCCTATACGGGTTTTCCGAGAAGCCTGAATGCACTGGGCGTTTTGCAGCGCGTAATCGGCGACCGTCAGGCAAAAGGTGTGAAGGTTATTATGGGCGAGGATGCCAGTGCTCTGCCTGACGATTATGATGCGCTCGAGCGTGGCACTGCAGTGCAGACGCAACTGACCGGCAAACCTTTCAATTATGCGTTTGCACCGGCGACGGATTATTACCTGAAGGCGCATTTGTTCGGTGATATTTTTGCCCGCGATAACTTGACGTTCGCCGACCGCGAGTTGGTGACCGTTTCGGCGTTGAGCGGTTTGGAAGGCGTGGAGCCGCAACTCAAAGCACACATCGCCGGCGCACGTAATATGGGCGTTAGTGAAGAGCAGTTACAAGGTGTTGTAGTTGCCCTTGCAGCGAATGGACTTCTGAATGAGGCAGGAAGGTTGGCGAAAGCTTATGATGAGTTATCCAACAGCGATAGCGGTCTAACAGTGGAACGGTCTAACAGCGCAAGCGGTCCAACAACGAAGTGGTCTGTTGGCTCGCCCAACTCTGCTTACGCGCAGTATTTCACGGGACAGAGTTATCTGCAACCATATTTCGGCAGTGTGGCGAATGTGACGTTCGAACCGCGTTGCCGCAACAACTGGCATATTCACCACGGAGCAGTTCAAGTGCTAATCTGCGTGAGTGGTAAAGGTTGGTATCAAGAGTGGAACAAACCCGCTGTTCCGCTTACTCCCGGAACCGTGATTGCTATCCCCGAAGGCGTCAAACACTGGCATGGAGCCGCGGCGGACTCGTGGATGCAGCATTTGGCGATTCACACCCAAGAGCAACCCGGCGCCACAAACGAATGGCTCGAACCTGTCAGCGATGCACAATACAATTCCGTACAATAATGAGAAAGTTTTTCACCCTAATGCTTGCAGCACTTACGTTGGCTGCCTGCACAAATTCCAATGAAAAAATGAATACATGCGAAAATGATTCATGGGACAAAGTCTTCCCGCTTAGTGAGAAAGTAAACCACAAGAAAGTGAATTTCCAAAACCAATATGGCTTCACGTTGGTTGGCGATCTTTACACGCCGAAGTCTGTCAGTCCGCAGGACGGTCTTCCTGCGCTTGCCGTCAGTGGTCCTTTCGGCGCAACGAAAGAGCAGAGTTCAGGGCTGTATGCCATGAAGATGGCTGAGCGCGGGTTTGTTGCGCTGGCTTTTGATCCTTCCTTTACAGGCGAGAGTTCGGGCGAACCGCGTCGTACGGCTTCACCGGACATCAATACCGAAGATTTCATGGCAGCGGTGGATTTTCTTTCCAAGTTGCCCGAAGTGGACTCGCAGCGCATTGGTATCATCGGTATCTGCGGCTGGGGTGGCATTGCGCTCAATGCTGCTGCGGCTGATACGCGTATCAAAGCGACCGTGGCTTCCACGATGTACGACATGACGCGTGTGTCTGGCAATGGTTATTTCGATTCCGCAGACAATGAGTCGGCACGTTACGAAGCGCGTCAGGCTTTGGCAGCGCAACGTCTGTCTGATCCGCAAGCTATGGCAGGCGGCGTGATTGACCCGCTGCCGGAAGATGCGCCGCAGTTCGTCAAGGACTACTACGATTACTACAAGACCCCGCGCGGCTACCATGCGCTTAGTGGCAACTCGAATGACGGTTGGCGTGTTATCGGCACGCAAGCATACTCCAACAGCCGTTTCCTGTATTATATCAACGAGATCCGTTCGGCAGTTCTGATCATGCACGGCGAGAACGCGCATAGCCGTTATTTCGGCGAAGCGGCGTACCATTACATGGTGGACGGCAAGGCGGACGGCTACAAAACCGTTGTTGCTCCGAATCCGTGTCCCGAGAACAAAGAGTTGCTCATTATCCCCGGTGCTTCGCATTGCGACCTATATGATGGCGGTTTCACAGAACCGCAGGGAAAAGGCGAACCCAAGAACCTCATTCCTTGGGATAAGTTGGCGGAGTTCTTCAACAAGAATCTAAAGTAAATTGCATATATGAAAGTAGTTGTTATCTCAACAAGTCTCCGGGCGGGATCGAATAGCCATCAGTTGGCGGAGCAGTTTGCAGAAGGTGCAAAGAGCGCGGGACATGAAGTGGAGCTGATCTCGCTGCGCGGCAAGGAGATAAAGTTCTGTATCGGTTGTCTGAAGTGTCAGCAGACCGGCGCGTGTGTGTTCAAAGATGACGTGCCGGCAATCATGGAGCGTGTGCTCAACGCGGATGTCGTTTGCTGGGCAACGCCGATTTATTACTATGAGATGTCGGGGCAGATGAAAACGCTCATCGACCGGATGAACGCCATGTACCCGAAGGATTACAAGTTCCGCGATATCTACCTGCTGACCACGGCTGCCGAGGATGAGGAGTTCACGCCGAAACGTGCCGAGAGCGGTTTGCAAGGATGGATTGATTGTTATGAGAAATGCGCGCTCAAAGGGCATTTGTTCTGTGGCGGCGTGAATGATCCGCGCGAGATTGCAGGCAATGCCAAACTTCAAGAGGCGTACGAACTGGGTAAACGAATATAAAAATCGGGTAATACCCAAAGAAAAGTGATCTTCGGGTCACTTTTTTTTGAAAATGTTCGATTTAATTTGTTTATTTCGAAAAAAAGTTGTAACTTTGTATTCCGATTGACATTTAAATCAATATTTTTATGAAAACCAGTACAAAAATATGGATGTGCCTTGCGGGTGTAGCACTCGTGGCACTCGGCGTAATGTGTATCCTCTACCCGGGAACCACATTGTTAAGCCTGGCATGGGTATTCGGTCTGATGTTCTTTCTGGGCGGTTGCACAGAGATGGCAGCCTGGTCGGCAACACGCGGATTTATTCCGATGAGCGGCCTGATGTTCCTTTCGGCATTGCTGCAAATCATTCTTGGTGCAGTTATGGTCTTCCATCCGGCTCCGTTGATGGTTGCTTTGCCGTTTATCTTCGCCTTCTGGCTGTTGTTCGAAGGTATCAACCTCGCTATCAGTTCGTTTGACTTCAAGCGTGTCGGTTTCCGCCACTGGTGGATCGTCTGCTGTTTCGGCGTGCTGGTTGCATGTTTCGGTATGTGCTGCCTCGTGAATCCGAATATCAGCGCTGAGACTATCGCCTGGGTTGTCGGCTTGGGTATCATACTCGACGGTATAGGCAACTGGGTGAAAGTGGCGGTTGTCAACAAAGTGGAGAAACGTTTCGTCAAACTGCACGACCGTCTGCGTGAAGTAACGGATATCGATTGGGAAGATGTAAAATAACAAAACAAAGATGTAAAAAATCCCACATACGCAAGTTTTGTGGGATTTTTTTGTGCCTATTCCTGTCGCAGATGGTCTTTGCACACGATGTTTTTCTTATATATAGATTACGCTGAGACTACTTGTTAGGTCGCATACGAACATAATAACAGTTGTATAAAAACTGTATAAAAACATACAAAAAACATACTAATAACATAATAAAATCATAATAATACCCTAATTCTTATAGCATGCAATATGCAGAATGATCGCATTGTGAAAGGATTGTAAAAGGAATGCGAAAGGTTTGTATAAGGATTACAAAATCATTGCGGAAGCATTCATTTTGTAGAAAATGTGTTCAAGTCTTGCAAATGTCAGATTTTTTTTGTACCTTTGCATCGTAATTTAAATGTTCGAACAAATGAAAGTATTACTGATTAACGGTTCGCCGCGTAAGAACGGGAACACGTTTACCGCGCTGAGCGAGATTGCGGAGACACTCGGAAAAGACGGAATCGACTCCGAAATCGTATGGATAGGGAACAAGCCAGTTCGCGGTTGTATAGCCTGCGGCACGTGTAAAGCAAAAGGCAACGGTCGGTGTGTGTTCGATGATGATGTGTGCAACACCATCTCAGCCAAGTTCGCCGAGGCAGACGGTTTTGTGTTCGGTTCGCCAGTTTATTATGGTCAGCCTAACGGTGCGTTGCTGTCGATCATGCAGCGTGCGTTCTTCTCGAACGGCGTGAACGTGCAGAACAAGCCGTCAGCAGTTGTAACGATCTGCCGTCGCGGCGGTGCGACAGCAGCGTTTGAGGCACTGCAGATGCCGCTGCAGATGATGAATATGCCGCTTGCTACTTCGCAGTACTGGAACATTGCGTATGGTCGAGAAGAAGGACAAGTGGCGCAGGACAGCGAAGGTATGCAGACTATGCGCACCCTTGCGCACAACCTGGCGTGGATGATTCGCGGGCTGCGCGGCGTAGATGCGCCTGCTATACCCGAACGTGAAGCATGGCAGCCGATGCACTTTATCCGCTGAAAAGTGATGAAAAGTGAACCGAAAAAACAAAATATTGCAATAAAATTTGCAAATGTCAAAAAAAAGTATTAACTTTGCAGTCGCGTTTGTGATGAACGAGATGAATCACGACAAAAAGGACTAAAAAACAATCAAACATAAATACAAAGACATGTCAAAAGTAACTGTTGTAGGCGCAGGTAACGTAGGTGCTACCGCAGCCAATGTGATCGCTGTGAAGAATATCGCCAGCGAAGTTGTACTGATTGATATCAAGGAAGGCGTAGCCGAAGGCAAAGCCATGGATATCATGCAATCCGCCCAGACGATCGGTTTCTCGACCGTAGTGAAGGGCATTACGAACGACTACAGTCTGACCGCTGGTTCGGATGTAGTGGTTATCACATCCGGTCTGCCCCGTAAGCCGGGTATGACCCGTGAGGAGCTGATTGGTGTAAACGCCGGTATCGTTAAGAGCGTTGCAACGCAGATTCTCCAGCACTCACCCAATGCAATCATCATCGTAGTATCGAACCCGATGGATACGATGGCTTATCTGACTCTGAAAGCTATGGGGCTGCCGCGTAACCGCGTGATCGGTATGGGTGGTGCGCTCGACTCGAGCCGCTTCAAATACTATCTGAGCCAGAAGCTCGGCTGCTATGCTCATGACATCGATGCTTTCGTTATCGGTGGTCACGGCGACACGACGATGATTCCTATGAAGCGTTTTGCGGCATACCGCGGAATCCCCGTATCGAGCCTGATGAGCGCCGAGGATTTGGACGAGGTAGTTAAGGCTACGATGGTTGGCGGTGCTACGTTGACCGGTCTGCTGGGCACCTCAGCCTGGATGGCTCCGGGTGCATCGGTAGCGTTCATGGTTGACGCTATCATCAACGACCAGAAGCGTATGATCCCTGCTTCGGCTAAGCTCGAGGGCGAGTATGGTTACGACGATATCATGATGGGTGTACCGTGTATCATCGGCAAGAACGGTATCGAGAAGATCTGCGAACTTGACCTGAACGAGGAGGAGAAAGCTCTGTTCAAGGCTTCGCATGATGCAGTAGCCAAGACCACGAACATCCTTCACGAGATCGGCGCGCTCTAATCGGCTCGGCTGTCCCGCAAGAAGAAGGGTCAAGATGTCTGGTTGCGTCTTGACCCTTCGTTTATTGCTCCGGGCGAAAGCCGTTTCGGAACGTACGTGGCGATATGCCTTCGTGCTGCCTGAAGAACGTGGATAACTGATTGGAGTTGGCGAAGCCGAGATCGTACGCTATGGTGCTGATACTGCTGGTGCCGTTAGCCAGCCTCTCCTTGGCTTCCGCCAATCGCAGTTGCTGCTGGTATTGTGCCGGAGAGATACCCGTATATTCCTTGAAAATCCGCCTGAACCACGAGTAGCCTACACCTAATTGTTGAGCGATCTGCTCGGGAGAGATGTTCTTGCCTATGCTTGCCTTCATTATCCCGCGCGCATCATCGATAACCTTGACAAACTCCTTCTCCTGAAAATTCCGCTCAGTAAGATTGAAAACAATGCTGCCCAGAATGTGCATAATGATTCCTGTGATGTAATTCTGGTAGCCGTGAATCTCGTTCTGCGAGTTGTGAATAATCTCGTCGTACAGGCTGATAATGTGAACATCCGTGCCGATATATGCCAGCGGAGCCTCTTTGGAGAAGAACTTCATGTTCAAGCGCTCATCGATAAACCTGCCTTTGAATCCTACCCAATACTCCTTCCAGCCCGTGTTGGGATTAGGCGCATAATGATGCCACTCTCCGGGAAAGAGCATGATGATCGTTCCGGCATGTACAATCTGCTTCTCGCAATGCTCCGACTCAAACCAGCCGTTGCCCTCAACAATATACACAAGTTGATACTCGTTGAGCTTGCGACCAAGACCTTTCTGGAAGAAATAATCATCCGGATGTCTGTTCACCGGCGGGTAGGGTGAGTGTGGTGGCATCTTCTGGTATCCGACTGTGGTACAAACAATTCCCCATTGCTCGTCACGGGGTGTGAAATGTAGGTAGTGGGAGTAGCATTCGGTAGGTTTCATGTTATAAAGCATATTTTATAAAATGCGGTGTCAAAATTAATACATTTTTTGTCAAAAAGCAAATGTACATGTAGAAAAAATGTGCTAACTTTGCAGCGATTTTTAATTTTAGCATCTCTATGTACGTTTTAGCCATGAAATTAAAGAGACTGATACTTCCGGTTCTGTTTGCTGTTTGCTGCCTGAATATGTATGCACAATCTCACTTGACGGGAACCGTAGTGGATGTTCAGGGCGAGCCTGTGATAGGTGCTGCGGTGCGCATTGCCGGCACAACAACCGGAACGGTGACGGACATCGACGGTCAGTTTGCATTGGAGGCAACCGACGGAGCAAAAATCGAAGTTTCCTATCTCGGCTATCTGACAGTTGAACTCACAGTGAAAGAACTGCGTTCGCAAGGCGGGAAGGTTGTGCTGCGCGAGGATACTCAGGCGCTGGAGGAAGTGGTGGTAGTCGGTTACGGTGTGCAAAAGAAATCCGTAGTGACTGCCGCTATCAGTAAGGTGTCTGCCGAGGATCTGGAGAACGTTATACCTACGCGCGTGGATAACATGCTGAAGGGTAAAGCCGCAGGTGTGACGATCACCTCGTCCTCCGGTCAGCCTGGCGCAGGTGCCAGAGTGAACATCCGCGGTGTGGGCACAATCAATGATGCCTCGCCGTTGTATGTGGTGGACGGCATGCCGATGGATGACATCGACTACCTCAACCCCACGGATATAGCCTCCATCGAGGTGCTGAAGGATGCCGCGTCAGCCGCTATCTACGGAACGAAGGGCGCCAACGGCGTTATACTCGTTACCACCAAGAGCGGTGAGCTCAACCAGCGTGCGCATGTCAGTTATGATATGTCGGTGGGATTTCAGAATCCGTGGAAGCAGAAAGCCGTGCTGAACGGGCCGTGGTATCAGACTATCCTGAACGAGGCTCGCCTGAACGACGGCAGTGCTCCGTACTTCCAGCAGATAACTACCGATCCCGGCACGAACTGGCAGGATCAGCTGTTCAACTACAACGCTCCCGTGCAAAGCCATCAGGTGAGTGTGAACGGCGGTTCGGACAAAGTGACGTACTTCGTTAGTTTCGGATACTTCGACCACCAGGGTATAGTAGGCGGCAACTTCGGTCGCTCCAACTACACGCGTTATAGCGTGCGCAACAACAATGTGTATAAGGTGTTGGACGACACGGCGGAGCGCACATGGCTCAACCGCTTGACGTTCACAAGCAACCTGAGTTACACCAACTCTGCATCAACCGGTATAGCCGAGAACTCGGCGTTCTATTCGCCGCTGGGCTCGGCACTGCTCATCGATCCGACACAACCATTGTATGCTACCGACCCGGATGCCGTGCTCGCCAAGTATCCCGATGCAGTGAAAGACAAGAACGGCAAGGTTTATTCTATCCCCGACATCACAATGAGCGAGGTGATCAACCCTGTTGCCAATCTCGAACTGCCTGCAGGCTGGAACAGAGCAGACCGCTTCACCGCCAACCTGACGGGCGAGTTGCAGTTATATACCGATCTGGTATGGAAAACGAGTTTCAATGCCGACTTCAGTTTCAACCGCTATGACGGTTACGGCTATCCGTACTACCTGAGTTCGGGCGGTGCGGGCAGCAGCCACACCAGTAGCGTATCTGCCAGTCAGAGCCGAACATTCACATGGCAGGTCGAGAACACGCTGAGTTACAACCACACCTTTGGTGGTGACCATGAGTTCGGTGTGCTGATAGGACAGAGTGCTACCAAGACCGCTTACACCTACGTCAGCGGCACAGCATACGACCTGCCGAGCAATGATCCGTACAAGGCAACCATTGATTATACGCAAGGCACGCGCGAGGAACAGTCCACATCCGGCGGACGCAGTTACTCGGCGGGGGCATCGTACTTCGCGCGCGTGAACTATAATTATAAGGAGCGATATATCTTCCAGGCCTCGTTGCGTTGTGACGGTTCGGACAAGTTCGGCACGAACAACCGCTGGGGCTTGTTCCCTTCGTTCTCGCTGGGTTGGAACATTGCGCACGAAGACTTCTGGGCCAACGCTCCCGAGGAGTGGAGTGCACTGAAGCTTCGCGGCAGTTGGGGTATGAACGGTAACGACCGTATATCCTCGTTCGCGTACACATCGCTGATAGTCAGTGGTTCGAACTACACTTTCGGTCGCGGTGAAGAGGAGAAGATTGTGACCGGTGTGCGTCAGGGACGTCTCGCCAACGCTGACCTGAAGTGGGAAACAAGCCGGCAGACGGATATCGGTTTGGAGATGGGATTCCTGAGCAACGCCCTGAACCTGAATCTGGACTGGTACTACAAGACTACTGAAGATATGCTTATGCCCGCTCTGCTGCCGGCGTACGTGGGAATAGAGCAACCTTGGACAAACGGTGGAAAGATGCTTAACTGGGGTATAGAAGCCGATTTGAGTTACAAGTGGCACGCCGGACCTGTGAACTTCTCCATCAGCGGAAACATCAGTTACCTGAAGAACCGCCTGATTGATTACGGCAACGAGGCAGGTGCAAGCAACCTGGACAACGTGCAGGGCGTAGGTATAGTCAGCCGTGCCGAGAACGGCGAGGTTTATCCGTTCTTCTACGGCTACAAGACAGACGGACTCTTCCAGACCGAAGCGGAAGTGAAGAGTTACGTCAACAGCAACGGCGACCTGCTGCAACCCAATGCCCGACCGGGTGACGTGCGGTTCGTGGATTTTAACGGCGACGGCAAGATTGACGACAACGACCGTACAAAGATCGGCAAAGGTATGCCGGACATCACTTACTCGCTCACCTACGGTATGGATTTCTATGGTGTGGATCTGAACCTGTTCTTCCAGGGCGTAGGCGGCAACCAGGTGTTCGATGCAACTCGTCGCCCCGACCTGAGCCTGAGTAACCAGCCGGCGTGGATCCTCAACCGCTGGACAGGACCGAACACCAGCACCCGCATACCTCGTATGACGGAGCAGGATCCGAACGACAACTGGCGATCGAGCGACCTGTATATAAAGAACGGCGCGTATCTGCGTCTGAAAACCCTGCAAGTCGGCTACAGCTTCCCCAAGGCGTGGATGAAAAAGATCCACTTCACGAAGATCCGCCTGTATTTCTCGGCAGAGAACCTGCTGACCATTACCGGCTACGACGGCTTTGATCCCGAGATCGGTTCCGGCGGAACGAGCATAGGTATCGATGCAGGCTGCTATCCGCAGAGCAGGACAATGAGTTTTGGTGCAAACATTACGTTGTAATCAAAAATACGGAGCAATATGAAGACTTATAGTAAAATAATGATGCTTGCGGCAGTTGTCGTATTGACTGCTTGCGGCAACGAGTTTCTGAACATCCGTTCAACCTCTGCTGATGTGTTGGAAGACTACTACAAGACCGAGGCGCAGATCTACAAGACTCTTGTAGGCGCGTACGATCCCTTGCAGTGGAGTGACTATTATGGCGGGTACAACCAGTTTATGTTCCTCAGCGACCTGCGTGGCGATGATATCTACGTAGGCGGTGACAAGGGATCGGACAACTTCTTCCACCAGATGCAGCGCTTCCAGATGCAGCCGATAGATGCACCGCGCAGTTTCTGGGAGAATATGTACACGGGCATTGAGCGCTGTAACACCGTGATTGACAATCTGCCCAAGGTGGAGGATATATCTCCGGTTACGGCAGAACGATACGAGGCGGAAGCACGATTCCTCAGAGCGTGGTACTACCACTGGCTATGGAAGTTCTGGGGAAATATACCATATTTCGACCACGTGCTGGAAGCGCCGTACGTAACGACCCAGATGCCTGCTGACTCGGTATATACACATATCCTCGCTGACCTCGACTATTGCTGCGAGAAGTCGGAAGGTGCCTATCGCCTGATGGACCGTCCTGCCGAGGACGAATGGGGCAGAGTAACCATCTATGCCGCCATGATGCTACGTGCCAGAGTGGTGCTCTTCCAGAACGACAAGTCGCGCTTTGAGCAGGTGTACAACGATATGGATATCATCAAGCGTTCGGCTCTGTTCACCTTGTGCGAAGATTATGACCGCATCTGGCTGGGCGAGTATGAGTTTGTGACCGATCCGGATATGATGAACAAGTCGGAGTCGATCTGGGAGATCAACCACCGTTCGGAAGGCGGCAGCTGGTCGTGGCCGCAGGGCGGACAGGGAACGATCTTCCCGAAGTTCATCGGTATCAACGGCTTGGACGGCGATCCTGAGTATCAGGACGGCTGGGGATTCGGTCCGATACGCAAGGCGGCTTACCTGCTGTATGATGCAGAAGACCAGCGCCGTGATGCATCTATCATTGATATTGTGGCGCGCAAGCAAATGCTGCAAGACTCGCTCGGCATAACCATCTCCTGGGCAGAACGCGCCAACCATACAGGTTACTACAACAAGAAGTATACGGCGCGCAAGGGATATAACGAGTGCTCGTACGACCCCGAACTGAACTTTAACAACAACATACGTGTCTTCCGTTACTCGGAGTGTCTGCTCAACCTTGCCGAGGTCAGCATGCGACTGGGATATACCCGTCCTGCGCAGACCAATCTCGACCTGGTGCGCAAGCGTGCATATCCGGGTGAGAACTACGGTTCAGGCAGTCCGCACTACAAGGCAGTCAGCATGGTGGCTATCATGCTGGAGCGACGTCTGGAGTTCATGGGCGAAGGTCACCGCTTCTGGGATCTCGTCCGCTGGAGCCACTCTGAGGATGTCAACTGCGATATATCGGCTATCCTAAGCGGCACAGACGAGATTGGCAATTATTCACGTACTTGGAACGACAACTGGAAGTGGTTGCCTATACCGTCGCTGGAGATCGACCGTACGGAAGGTGAGCACCAACTCAAGCAGAACCCGGGATATTAATCATCAAAATCTGAATAGTATGAACAACTGTAAATACTTTAGCCATAGTAGTCTTTCATCGTTCAGCAGCGCGGCCTTTCTTCTTTCAGTGTTAGCGGTCATTATGGCAGGCTGCAAGCCGAAGAGTTATATGGACGATCTGCCGGACTTGGTGCCAAACACCGATGCCGGTGTTGTAGAGGCACTCAACCCGCGGGCTGTTGTGGACGACAAAGATCCGAACCTGGTCCACCTGATCATGGATGAGAAGGACGGTTGGGTAGGAATGTGGCAGGTAGGTAACAAACGATATACGCAGTCGCGTGTGGACCGCAGGTTTGAGTTTGCGGGCGATTATACCGTCAAAGCCTCGGCGTACAACAAGAACGGTGTTGCGCCTATGGTGGATGTGCACTTTACCATCGAGCAGATGGATGAGGCAGTGTGTGTAAACGCTAACTACAAAGCCCTGACCGGCGGATGCGATGCTCCTGAAGGCAAGACATGGATCCTGTCGGACCAAACCGGCTATTACGGACTGATTGATATCAATACCTGGCTTATAGAGTACAACTCCGACTATTGGTGGGCAGCCGAGCGAGGCAGCCATCAGGGCGTGTATGACGACGAACTGACGTTTGTCCTGGATGCTGATATGACCTATCGCCACGTCACCAACGGACAATCGGGCATAGATAGCAATCCTTTTGACCGTGCGGATTACACGGCAGCGTGGGAACTGGTGCCGGAAAACGCCAGTCAGGATGGACGGTTGCACCTGGTGATTAGCGGTGACGGCTTTCTGCCGCCTATACCCAGCGAGTGTCAGGGGCAGAACGATTACACCGTACTTGTGCTCAACGATACGGTGCTGATGACTAAGATCTACAAGCAGGGCAGCAATCAGGCTTGGGTGCATAAGTTTGTGCCGAAGGAGTAGTTTAGGGTTTAGAGTTTAGTGTTAAGTGTTTAGAGCTTAGTGATGCGTAGGCAAGCAGTTATATTGTTGATAGGTATCGTGCTCGCGGTTATGGCACTGGATAGTTGCACACCGCAACTGGGGCGCAGCAGCGACGAGCGTGTTATAGCTACCATGACGCGTGAGGAGAAGGTGCGATTGTTGGTGGGTACGTGCAAAGACTGGAACCTTGTGCCCGAACCAGCTCCGGCTACTATCCATCGTCCGCCAGTGCCCGAAGGCTACTGGGAAAACTATCAGGGTAACACCGCCACGATGAAAGGTAAGGTCAGCGGTGCTGCCGGAGTGAGTTACGCCATACCTCGTCTCGGTGTACCTGAGATTGTGTTTGCCGACGGTCCGGTTGGTCTGCGTATCGACAGCGTGTGCACAGCCTTCCCGTCAACCACCCTGCTTGCCGCTACGCGTGATACGGATCTCGTATATCGCGTGGGAAAAGCGATTGGAGAAGAAATGTTGTACTACGGCGTGGATATACTGCTCGCACCGGGTATAAACAACATGCGCAACCCCTTGTGCGGACGTAACTACGAGTATATGTCTTCCGATCCGGATATTGCCGCCGATATGGCTGCTGCGTATGTGCGCGGTGTGCAGTCGATGGGCGTAGGCGCGTGCATCAAGCACTTTGCCGCCAACAATCAGGAGACCTACCGCAACGGTATAGATGTTCAGGTTGCTGACAGTGTGTTGCGCGGATTGTATCTGCGGGCTTTCGAGCGTGTGGTAAAGGAAGCGCAGCCGTGGACTGTCATGTCATCCTACAACAAGGTCAACGGCGTTTATGCGTCTGAGAACACGTACCTGCTTACCGATATACTGCGTGGCGAATGGGGATTCGACGGATTCGTGATGACCGATTGGTGGGCAGAGGAAGATCCCGTCCGTATGCAGCAGGCGGGCAACGATATGCTTATGCCGGGCACGGATATGCAGATTGATACACTTTTGGTGGCTCTTGCAGACGGTCGTTTGGCTGAAGCCGTGCTGGACCGTAACCTGTTGAACGTGCTGCGCATCATTCGCCGCTGTCCGAGTTTTCGCAACCAAGGCACGACGAATCCTGACGGTCTGTGCCTGCAACAGATGCTCAAAACCCATGCCGACCTGGCGCGTAGTGCTGCGGCTAAAGGTATGGTGCTGCTCAAGAATGACAACGGTGCACTGCCATTGAACCGTGCCGGACAACGGGTTGCATTGTTGGGCAAAGGCAGTTACGATACCTACGTCGGAGGTACAGGCTCGGGACGTGTCAGTCGGGCGTATGCCGTTATGCTTAATGATGCTTTGGTTCAGGCCGGTTACACACCGGATGCAGCAGTGACAAACCTATATACCGAACATATACGTCATTCGCGAAGCGTGCAGCCGGAGGAGAGCACGTGGTATATGCCATATGTGTCGGAATTGGAGTGGTCGCGCTCGGAGTTACAGGATATGGCACGAAACAACGACCTGTGTATCATTACTCTCCAACGTATGGCAGGCGAGGGAGGCGACCGCCACCTGACGGAAGGTGACTATTACCTCACATCGGTTGAACGTTCGCTGATACGCGATGCATCCGAGGCTTTCCACAAGCAAGGTAAACCGGTGGTGCTACTGCTGAATATTGGTGCGAGTGTCGAACTGACGGATGTATGTGCCTATCCGGATGCTATTCTGCTGACATGGTTGCCCGGGCAGGAAGCAGGACATGCCATTACGGATGTGCTCACAGGAATACAACAGCCGCAAGGCAAGTTGCCCATGCCGTTCTATGTGCGCTATGAGGATGTGCCGTCGGCTGCCAACTTCCCGTCTTCGGACGGCAACCCGAACATAGTCATCTACCGTGAGGGTTTTGCTCAGCCCGAACGCACACTCTATCCTGTAGGATTCGGATTAACTTATTGATGTTTGTATATGAACGCATTACTATCCATATTACTGGTCGTTACATCGGCATTCTACCCGCAGTCTGCCAAGTGGCTCGAACAAGCCGAGGCCTCCAAACCTGCGTTGCATCATACCTTATGTACGCCGGTGCGAATGGTGGAACCGCATGCTGATAACACGGCTTTTCAGGGCTGGCGTTACGATGCATCGCCTGTCACGGTAAGCGAGGCTTGCAGCACACCGCTGCGAGCAGGGCAGGTCTTCACTTTCGACTTCGGCAGGCACATGGTGGGCTATCTTACCCTTAACACCCGTACCTTGCGACGTTGTCAGGATGCACCGCTTCGACTGCGCGTGATGATGGGCGAACTGCCTGCCGAACTCAACACGCCTCTCGAACCATGGGGAGCATGGCTCAGTCGCGGATGGATGCAGGACGAGGTGCTGACCATCGAACAAGTGGATCAACCCGTCACGCTCTCCCGACGCATGGCAGGACGATATCTAAAAGTTGAGGTGCTGGGTGCTTCCAAGGATTTTGACTGTGCACTGAGTAGTGTGACGTTCGATGCCGTGTCATCGGCTGGCGAAGAGCAGGTGCGTATGCCGGATAATCTTTCTGATGAACTGCAGGCTATCTACCGCGTGTCGGTGGCTACGTTGCAGGAGTGCATGCAGACCGTGTATGAGGATGGACCGAAGCGTGACCGACGTCTGTGGTCGGGAGACCTGTATCTGCAATCGCTGGTTAACCGCTATAGTTTCCGTAACTTTGACCTCACCAAGCGATGCCTGTATCTGTTTGCAGCATTGGCAGCCGACGATGGCACTATTATCAGCAATATCATTGAGCAGCCTTACCCCCATCCGCAGATTGGCTCGTATATGATCACCTACTGCTTGCTTTGGAATTCCACATTGCTCGAATATCTGATTGATACCGGCGATACAGCCACTGCGCAGGACCTGTGGCAGGTGGCAAAACGGCAGATGGAGGATGCGCTGTCGTATGTGGGAGAGGATTATATATTCGACATCCACAAGCGCGATGTATGGATCTTCTTCGATTGGCGCGAGCACGAAGGTTTGGATGTATCTGCAGCCATGCAGGCGGCTACTGTCTTTGCCATTGACCAGACGTACGATCTGGCTCGTCGCTTGGGCAGAACCAATGAGGTGAAGCATTATCCCGATATCGCTGCCAAGATGCGTCGGGCTGCTATCAGGCAGATGTATGACGCCAAACGCGGTGTTATCTTCAGCGGCCCGGAGCGACAACTGTCAGTTCAGTCGCAGACCTGGGCGGTGAAGGCTGGCATCCTCACCGGCGCCAAGGCGCGCAAGGCGCTGACAACGGCTCTGGCTGACCGGCAAGCCATCCAGCCGGGCACGCCGTACGCTACCCATTATGTGGTCGAAGCTATGGTTCTTGCGGGCATGACTGCCGAGGCGCGCGAGTACCTCACGGATTATTGGGGAGGCATGGTGCGCAAGGGTGCTGATACGTTCTGGGAAGCCTACGACCCGAATAACGATTATCTGTCGCCTTACGACTTCTTCCCCGTCAACTCTGCATGCCATGCATGGAGCTGTACACCGGTATATTTCATGCAGAAGTATCCGGAAGTATTCAAGTAATAATATCAATTATTAACTATTAACTTTTCATTTTAACCCCTTAAAACATTAATCGTATGAAAAAGCTATTCTTTTTGAGCCTTATGGTTCTGACGGCAGCTACGATGTCTGCCAAGCGTTATTACGTGATGGGTGATGACCGCGCTATCCCTATGTCGGCAAACACCTCTATCATGGAGAAAACCGAACTCATGCTCTGGATTCGTGACTGGGGCGATCAGTCGCTCACCTGCTCGCTGGAGACCAGCAGCGATGCCGGTCCTTCGGGATTCAGCTATCTCGTTTTTATGTGCCACAGCGATAACACGGGTGCACCCGCTTCCGGTTACTACGGCGCAACATGGGCTATCAAAGAGCCGCTCGACCTCACCGAGATTACTGAAGACTGGAAGATGGTTATCGTCTGCAAGACCGATGTACCTGTATGGACACTGACCGTTACCGGTGATGCTTGCACGCTTGACCTCGCTGCCAAAGTAGCCACCAAGGACAACCAAACTTGGCAGACTATCGAAATCCCGATGTTCGATATCTTCGACAAGGGTATCTCCTTCGCTCAGCCGCTGGCAACAGGTTACCTGTTCAATATGCTGACCAACGACAACACCGCTACCACGCAGCTCTGCATAGACTCGTGGTACTTCACCGACGGCAACGACGACGAGGGCGATGCTGTTGACAATGTATCGCTGACCGGCAAGGCTACCAAGGTTATCGAGAACGGACAGATCGTTATTATCAAGAACGGCGTTCGTTTCAATGCTCTGGGTGCACAACTGTAATTGACACCATTCTGACTAACGTCACTTATGCCGGCGGCGGCTGACTACTGCCGCCGGTTGCTAATCAAACCTCTCTGACCAATGAAGCGACTGATAACTTTTACACTTGCTCTTACTCTGATCTTGTGCGCTGCAATGGCGCAGCAACCGCGTAGCAACAAACGCGGTGCGGGTACGAACAATATGGCGTACCGTGCTAACTTCGAAGTGCTCAACCCCGGATTGTCATGGTTCTACAACTGGACATTCACAGCACCTACGGTCATTGCCAACGATTGGGAGTCACTCAATCTTGAGTATGTGCCTATGACCTGGGGCGGCGGTCTGGACCGCGAAGGTGGACTGGATAAGATTCGCGCCTACCTCAGTCAGCACCCGAGTATCAAGTATATCCTGGGGTTCAACGAACCGAACTTCACTTCCCAATCGCGTATGACGCCTAAGTACGCCGCTTCGCAGTGGCCCTATCTCGAGCAGATTGCCGATGAGTTCAACCTCACCATCGTAGGACCCGCACTGAACTTCGGTCCTGCAGGAGGATCGGTGCGCGACGAGGATGATGGTCACGAATATACCAGTCCGTACGACTGGTACGACAAGTTCTTCTCCTACTGCCCCGATTGCCGAGTTGACCATATCGCCATTCACCTGTATATGCCTACCGGCGCTTTGCAGGGAACAATCGACCAGTTCTGGCAGAAGTACCACCGACCTATCTGGCTCACCGAGTTCAACTACAACTCCGGCGGCAGTGCCACACCTGAAGATCACATGCGCTTCCTTACGTCCGAACTGGAGATGCTTGAGAAGCATCCGCACGTCTTTCGCTATGCATGGTTCATGACCTACAGCAGTGTATGGCAGATCAACCTGCTCGACCTCGGAGAGGGCAAACTTACCGACCTCGGCAAACTCTATGTAGGTATGTCCAGCTTCGACTCGACGTACTATCACTCCGTAGGCGAGAAGATCCCTGCTGCGCATTATCAGAACGCCAAGTCCGTGACTATACGCACCTCAACCGATGATACCAACACCCTCATGCTCAAGGATATGTCCACCGGCTCGTGGGCGGAATATCTGGTAGAAGTACCCAGGTCGGATACCTACAAAGTGTTCATGCACCTGGCATGCAAATCCGGCTCGAAGATTGATGTCTATGAGGACGATCAACTCGTTACTACCCTCCAACCGACTGCTACCTCTACGACTGATTTCGACACGTGGGGAACGCAGCAGTTCGATGTCCCGCTCACTGCCGGCAAACATCGCCTGAAGTTCTATAGCAACGCCCGACTCTATTACTACGAGTGGCTCAGCATCGGCGAACCCACGCCTGTCGAGCAGACGGCCGCGCAAACGCTACCGGCAAAATGTATAGAAAACGGTCAACTGCTCATCCATACCAACGGAAGGACGTATAATGCTTTCGGTCAAGCCGTTGATTGATGCCGATTTATGCCCAAAAGTGCTATAAAGCATAAAACAATATACTAAATGTCAAAATTCATATATTTTTCGCCATTATTCATATCTTACTTTGGCAAAAAAGCAGTAATTTTGCAGCGTTATTGATAATAATACGTGATTTTTATTAATTTCTAAATCTCTAATAGTATGAAAAAGTTTTTCCTCTTCATCGCAATGGCAGTAGCCACAATGGCTGCCAATGCTACCACCTATGCACTCTTTGGCGCAGTCCCCGAAGGTGCTACTGACCTGACGGCTAAAGTTGTAGCCGAAGCACAAGGCACGGCTGCTTTTGCTGAAGGCGTGCTGACCGGCGCAGGTCTGCCCGGACGTATCAACGAAACGAGCAACTATCTGCGCTTGTCGTTCTCTGAGGCACAGGATCTCTCTCTTACGGATGAGTTTGCTCTGCACATCGTTCTCCAAAAGGCTGACGGCGCTGCAGGCAAGGTGCAAGTATCTCTCTGCAACAATGGTTGGAATGCTGCACGTGTCGCTTGGGAAATTGAGAATGCCGACATCGCTGCCGACAAGGCTTCGGATGTAGCGCTCAAGTATGGCGATCGCAATACAGGTAACTGGAACAGTTACGGTGAGTCGAACATCGTTGGCGATAAGACGTTCACCAATGAGATCATGCGTATCAGCGCAGCCAGCGGCGAGCAGTTCACCATCACATCCATCTATTTGGAGTCTAAGTATGAATCGCAAGGTGGCGATGACCCTGTTACGCCTCCCACTCCCGAAGGCAATGTACGTTACTACCTCTATCGTGGCAACAACACCGATGCGCTGCCTACCATTGATGAGGTAACCTGCATTGACGTTCGTCCTACTGCCAACGCTACCGTTTCCTGCAACTCTGCAGCTCAAGATGCCGCTGTTACCGACTACGCACAGTTCACCGTCAACGGATCGTGGTGCGCTATCGACCACAAGCCGACGGCAACTGTTACCAATGCTATCGACAACACCTATTACCTCGTCGTTCGATTCAAAACAGACTTGGCTGATGGGGCTGTCACCAGCAACAAACTCCGCTTCAACCTCTCCAGCGGTGCAGGTAACTTCTATATCAACAACTCTGAAGAAGTTACGTACAACGACGGCAAGTGGCATATCGTTCAGCTCGCGCTCGCTGATGCCAATGGCAACAAACCGTCTTCTTACCTCGTCGCCAACCAGCACGCTTTCCAGATTCACCTCGACGGTAATGGCGCGTCCGGCAAGATCATCGCTATCGACTATGCGTACTTCACCAACGACATCTCCGCTATTGACGAAGGTACAGCCGCGGACGGCGAGATACCTGTTGAACCGGAAGTTATCCCCGAGCAAGACCCGTACCTCACATCTGAGTGGTGGAACTGCTCTGTATCCAACGAGTTCTTTGGTATAACAACCAACGCCGAGTGGTGGTTCAACTTCCAACTCAAGAACAATGCTGCCGTTGACCTCACACCGGTTTATAGCACCTGGCGACTCGTTATCCGCCTCAGGAACGGTGTTGTTGAGGACGGTCAGGACCGTGGACTGACCATCGAGATGGGTGAGCCTGCAGCCAATGTTAACTTGGTTAGCACCTTTGCTGAGGCTGAAAACTTCGTAGTCAAAGAGCTTCCGCTCACAGAGAGCCTGACCGATGCCAAGCACTTGAAGGAACTGGCTGCCGGAGCAAACATCCTCGTTATGTCTTCCGGTAACAACAACGAGGCAGGTCGTGCCATCGAGTTCGATTACATCTACTTCACCAACGAACCGGAGTCTGTTGATCCCGCTACAGGCTTGGATTGCACCGGCAATACTGTTCTTGACCAACCGGTTAAGTTCATCAACAACGGTCAGATGTTTATCCGCCGTGGTGATGTAATATACGATCTCAATGGCCAGCAAATTCGCTAATCATGACCGATTAACAAAAAATATAATGGCAAAAGTGGCAAAAATGGCAATTTTGTCAACTTGGTCACTTTTGCCATTTCTGCCACATATACTCTCTATTAATCCAACATTTTCGAACGCAGTGTTCAAATAGTTAGCGTTAGTGATTCGTTAATGATTCGTTAGAGATTCATTAGTTATTATCGGACCTTTTAGCACCTTAAGTAGAACTGTCAGCGGTGCCAAACAAGGAATATGTATAAACAACCATAGTAACCCCAAAAACTAATACAATGAAACGTTTGTTTTTATCTTTAACTTTTGCCTGCCTCGGTCTGTTCGTCTCCACCCAGGCGCAAACTCCCGCCGGCTACGCCATCTTCGGCGACGTGCCTGATGGCTATACTGACCTCTCAAGTGCTGTTAATGTTGTCGGAGCAGGTTCATATTCAGATAAAGTTGTTATAGAAGATGGTAAGATCAAACTTACAGGTAACACTTCTTTATCAACAACTCGTGTTTGCTCAGATGAAAGCAATAATGTAAGACTGCAGTTTACATCTGTGCAAACGTTAACGTGGACATCTGATTTCGCCATACACATTAAAATTAAAAAAGGAAGCACAAATTCCAATGCTAATTTTCATTTCGCATTATGTCGGGACGGCTGGAATTCCAAACGTTTAGGCTACTTTATTCCGCAATCTGAAATCTCTGATGCTGATGAAAGCGAGATAGTCTTGCAGTTGGGTGATCGCGCGACGACAGACTGGAGTAGTGCTAACGATAATCAAATGTATGGAACAAACATGTCATTCGGCGCAAATGATATAGTGCGTTTGCAAGCTGCCACAGGTGATTATTTCGAAATATCCCAAATATTCATCGAGGCCGAATATGTAGCACCTGTAGAACCTCTGACACCTCAAGACCCCAAGCGTTATTACTTTGTACGCGGTGGAGATCTTCCCGTAATTGATGGAGTTGAGTGCGTTGATTTACGCGCAACAACCTATTCTGCTTGGGGAACAAATAGTATTACTGCTCCGACATTAAATGAAAACGGTGCATCGTTTACGCTTCCGAATAGTTGGTTTGCGGCAGATATTAGACCCAAAGCACAATGTATGGCAGATGTTCGCCGTGCAGACTGGTATCTGCGTATGAAATTCAAAACCGATGCTTCTTCTCTGGCAAATCAAAATCTTTGTATCAATTTAAGTAATGGTGCTAACAACTTCCATTTGACAAATGATTATGGAGATGGGGAGTGGCACGATATAACCTTCTCATTGGATGATGCAGCAAATACTTTGCGTTCCTTCCCTGTTGCCGCAAATGATATTGCTTTCCAATTGCATGCTAACGGATCCTTGAATGGCTCTTATTTCAATATTGAATACGCGTATCTTACCAATGACCCCGATTCTGACGAGAAACCGGCTATCGTTGATGAAGAAGCACCGGCTAACTTCAGTGTGACGGAGAAACCGGCGGCAACTACATTTAGTTCTACTACGTTGCTACTATACGCCGAGGACGAAGATACGCCAATCACATACACTATCCGTTATGCCGTCAAGAACTCCGGTGATACGCCTACGGAAACATCCGTTAACGGTGCACAAGGCTCAACGGTTGAGAAAACCATATCCGGTCTGGCTCCTGAAACAACGTACACCTTCTCTGTAGTTGCCAGTGACCCGAACGGCAACGAAACATCACCTGTCGAGTTGGATATCACTACAGCCGCATTTGCCGCACAACGTTACTATCTCTGGCGTGGCGATAACTCCGATTTTCCATCCTCGGCTTCTGTTACAAGTACATACGTCGACTGCAATCTGGAGTTTGGCAACAGTTCCAGAAACGCTCGAGCAACAGACTATATTTCCGCCACTACGGGCAACACATGGATTGCAATTACACTCAAACCCAAAGCAACCGTCGCTAATGACATTGATGACGATTGGTATATTGTCGTTCGCTTCCGTGCCAATTTGTCGAATAATGTCTTTGGCTTCAACAATTTCCGTCTCAATCTATCCAACAATGCTCAAAACTGGTATATCAATAATGATGATGCGGATAAGCCCTTCGGCCGTGATTATTACGATGGGCAATGGATTGTACTCAAGAAGCGTATCGGTGAACGCCGCGCTGGGACTGTTGTTCCTGCATCTTATTTGCAAGCAGGCCAAGTGGCTGTTCAAATGCATGTCAATGCCAACCTCATTGCCGGCGAGTTCCTTGACCTCGATTACGCCTATTTTACCAACGACATTTCCTCCATTGACGAAGGAACACAATCGCGCCGCAGGATTGTGCTGAAAGACAGTCAGAATAACTCCTCTGTTCTTGCGGCACGCAACGGCGAGACGGTTGATGTGGATCTCGTTCGCTCATTGTCTTCGGCAAGTTACAACTCGTTCTGCGTACCGTTCAGCATGAACGCTGAGCAAGTGGAAAAAGCCTTTGGTGCAGACGTCAAAATTGGCAAACTCGATAACGCCCGCATCAAGGAGAATGATGAACTTTATCTCGGTTTTGCTTTCGTGGACGCTATTGAAGCCGGTGTGCCGTATATTATCCAACCGGGCAGCAATGTTACAAGTTCGCTCATTCATGATGTAACTATTAGCAACGCGCTCGTTCCCACCGTTATTGATGGCGTAATCACGTTCCACGGTGTTGTCAATCCAACAGAGATTTCCGCCCAGTCGGCTGAGGATCATACAATCCTGCTGTTGGGTGCTGAGAACACCCTGTCATGGCCGAACACGACTGCTAATATCAAAGGTATGCGTGCTTACTTCCAAACCACCTCGGCTATTGCTCCTGTTGTTCGCAGAGCGCGTCTGGGCTTTGAGCAAACCGAAGTAGCCACCGATATCCATGATCTCCCAACCGCCGACAATGTAGCAAAAGTGGTTCACGACGGACAACTTTACATCCTTCGTGACGGCGAGGAGTACTCGGTATTAGGTCAACACATTCACCATATCAACCAATAAATTCTGACGATTATGAAAAAGTATATCAGTCCGCAAACAGATATTGTTTCCTCCGCTATCGTCGGAGTGGTACTTATGGTAAGCAATAATGCGGGATTAAACTATTCTGAGGACGGAATAGATCCCAACAATGCATGGTAATATGAAGAATATTATTCGTTATCTGACGTGTATGCTGCTGCTCTTGTGCGCTCTTGGCGCACAGGCGCAGCGAGGCACGGAGTTTTGGTTTGCACCGCCGTGGATGAACTCACACCATACCGGTGAGGCAGATTTTCATGTTGTCCTCTCGGCGTATGATCGGGATGCACATGTTGTCATCTTCCAACCGGCGGACGGCAACCTTGTGTTGTGTGATACTGTTGTACTCGCACACAGTTACTGCGACGTTATCGTTGCCCCGAAGTCCGATCACAAGTCGTACGCCGAAGCGCAGATAGAGGTGCCGTACAACTCTATATCCAAACGCGGTATGTACATCACTGCCGATCATGATATTGGCGCGTACTACCAGATAACGATGCACAATGGCGAGGCATACACGCTCAAAGGACAGAACGCTCTGGGAACGGAGTTCGTTGTCATGTCGCAGAACAAGTATCCCAACCATGCCGACTATAACGGCTACAAGAGCCACAACAACAGCATTCAGATCGTTGCTACCGAGGATGGAACCACGGTCACCATCACACCCTCGCAACCCATTATACATGACGATAACACTTCTTCTACAGCGCCTGTCACGCTTACGCTCAATCGCGGTCAGACCTATGCGGTCAAGGCTGCCGGCACCGCTGCGGCTGCACATCTGATAGGCACGCGCGTGGATGCCGACAAACCTATAGCCGTCACTACCTCCGATGACTCGGTAGAAGGCGGAGGTGGTGAGGATGCCGTAGGCGAACAACTGGTGCCGACCGACATGGCAGGAACGGATTATACAGTTATCCCTCTGTCCGGCTCAACTAAGGAGAGCATCTTTATCCTCGCCTTGCATCCGTCCACTACTGTCGAACTGCATGCTGAAGGCAGCGACGAAACAATCGTGCTCGATTCGCTGCAAAGCGTATCCCGCACCTTATCCAAAGTCACATATATCCACGCCGATGCGGATATTCAAATCTTCCAACTCACGCATCGTGAGGGCGAGTTGGGCGGTACGGTGCTCCCGCAGATGCTATGTACAGGCTCTAATCATGTGACATACAAGCGTATCCCCAATAGTACATACACTGTCCTCAATATCCTGACTCAGACCGACAACGCCGCTTACCTGTATATGAACGGCAACGAGGTGCCACAATCCGACTTCAACCCCATACCCTGCACAGACGGCAAGTGGTCGTATGTCTCGCTGAACGTAACCGCCAAGCCTGCTGCTATGCCGCTGGAGATAGAGTCCAAACGCGGTGTGTTCCAACTCGGTGTGGTCGATTTTGCTTCCGACCCGACAAAAACGCTCACTTACGGATTCTTCTCCGATTATGCCAACGGAGCTGCTATCGATGTGGTGGTTGACGAGGAATTGCTTGACACGGCTTTCGTGCTCTGCGAAGGCGAATCGGTTACAATGGTTGCCGCCGCTCCTGATGGGGTAAGCAACTTCAAGTGGTACAGGGGCAATACGCTGGTGCATACCGGTGATACACTGACCATTGAGGCTGCCGATGTAGCCAAGTCCGGCACCTATCGCGTGGAAGGCGACAGCCACGATTGTACGGTTGAGTACAAGGAGTTCACATTCTTTATTCAACCTCGCCAGACGGTTATTCCGCTCACCGAGGTTATTATCGCTGAGGGCGAGAGCTATACTTGGCCCGTTAATGGACAAACCTATTCCACTTCAACATACGACACCGTTTGGACTGCTGTTCAGTATGGCGATCTGCCAATCTTTGGCTGCGATACGGCTGAGGCATTGCATGTCATTGTTCGTGCGTGCATCGAGGCTACACTGACTTGTCCTGACGAGATTTGCGGCGATGAAGCAACTATCCTTCTACCCTTCACCATCACAGGTAGTGGCGAATATACCGTAGCCGCTGCTTTTGACGCCAAGGCGAAGGCCGCAGGATTCACTGATGGTGAACTGACTGCCTCCGGTTCTGATCTTGTATTGCCTGTACCCGAAGCCGTCTATGCCGACACCTATACGGCTGTCGTCACATTCACCCCAACTGAGGACGGTTGCGAGATTCAGCAGTTCCCGATCTCTTTCCTTGTGCGCTATCCGAATACGGTATTTACGCAGCGTTGGAACGATGTGCTTGCTGTCTATAACGAGCGTTACAACCGTGGTGAGGGGCGTGTGGGCTACAAGTTCACATCCTACCAGTGGTACAAGAACGGCCAACCTATCACCGGAGCAACAGGATCGTATTACTACGTTGGTCCTGTCGAGCAACTGGACTTCAATGCCGACTATTCGGTTGAACTCAAGCGTGAAGACGGTGTGGTTATGCGCTCATGCGAGTATCGTCCCGTGCAGACCGATGCACCGGATATGGTTACTACCACCAAATCGCTCATACGCGGACAGATCATCATCCGCCGTGGCGATAAGGAATATACCCCGTTAGGACTGCCGCTCAGATGAGAAACGTGCTTCGTATCATATTGTCGGTCATGATGGCTGCTTGCGTGGCATCTGCATCAGCTCAGATGCGCGACTCGTTGCTCACCCACTATGTGGGGCTGGAGGCGCATGTCGGTTACAGCAATATGTTCACGCGTCAGAACGGCTTGCATGATTTAGGCGGAGTAGGTGGCGGACTCGGGTTTGCTTACAAGTTCCAGTACCGCCCGTGGCGCTTCCAGACAGGTCTGGCTGTCACTTCGCTCAACTCGCTCTCCCGCGGTGATTGGTATAGTTCTACGCCGGTCACCTCGCCGTATCCGTCCATGACGCTCAACGAGCGCTACGAGGATGTGCGGTTTGGTCGTCACGCCGTGTCAATCTCCCTGCCGGTCAAAGCAGGCTATCGCATAGGTGACTGGACACTCATGGCAGGTGTACGTGCCTCATATCCCGTATGGCAGACCGCCAACTATAGCGGCAAGCGGGCTCCAACCATCACCGACGAACAACTCATCGACGAACTGCGCGATATGCCTAACCATGGATTGGTCACAACACCGTTTGAGGATGTTCTGCCGCGTACCATGGGACCGGATCTGACGGTAGAAGCAGAGGCTATTTGGGATCTCGACAAGTATCTGGCTTACCACTCGAAAAAGAAATCAAGAAAAAGCCGCAGAAAGACTTTCAAGGAACTGCTTCATTACGAAGTATCCGTTTTTGCATCGGCCGGAGTGCTCAATTCAGGCACGGCTGCCGATCCGCTGAACAGTCTGTTTGTTGGTGGAAGGTTTGCTGTGTTCTATGAGTTCGAACACCCGAAGCCCAAGAAGAAACCCGGCCAGAGCAAACCTCGCCCGAAACCCAAACCTACACCTGCGCCCGAACCTGTTCTTCCTCCGGTTGAGCAACCTGTTCAGCAGGATACGATCTACTATGGCGAGCAGGTGATTCAAAAGGGAGATACCGTCGTGTTGCAGAACCTGTATTTTGCCACCAACAAAGTACACGTGCTGCCCTCCTCCGCTGAGGCGTTGGACGAACTATATACCTTCCTGGACGAAAATCCCGACATGCGCATCCGTATAACCGGTCACACCGATAACACGGCTTCCCGTGAGTACAACCTCCGCCTGTCGAAGGGACGCGCCGAAGCAGTCAAACAGGAGATGGTTAAGCGCGGCATTGATCCCGAACGTATTGAAACGGATGGCAAGGGCATGGACGAACCTGTAGCGGATAACTCTACTGAAGAAGGTCGTCAGCAGAACAGACGTGTGGAGTTTGTAGTATTGTAAAATCATCGAAAAGTGCAAGATATGAAACGAATAGTATGCATACTGGCAGCCCTGACTTTGGTGCTGGCTATATATGCGGAGAAGCGCATCTACTTCTTCCGTGCTAAAGACCTGCCGACTGATGTTGAGACCATCGATCTGCGTCCCGACATGGGTTTGACGCAACTGACACTCAACAATATCTACGCCGATCCCGAGGCGCGCTACGCTTTGTTCAACAAGAATTCGGACAGTTGGTGGCAAGTGATGGTGGAGACAGCCAAAGGCAAGACGGTTGACCTCAGTGAGGTGGATAACACTTGGTATCTGAAACTCAAGATCCGCCGCACGGTTGATTATACCCTCACGCTTGTTCTTGCCGGTGCAGGCACAGCCAACGGCTATCCCTTACCTGTATCCCAACTGCCGGCTAACGGCGAGTGGACCGAATTCACCATACCGATGAAGGATCTTCCCGTACTGCCCGAACTGACTGAGAAGTATTCCGGACGGCTGTTGCAGATTCACTCCGACGCAGGTTATACGGGTGACATAGTAGGTATCGACTATTGCTACCTTACCAATGACCCGACGGGCGTGGATGAAGGTACTGTGCAACGCCCCAAGCGGTACTATTTTATCACCAACAGCAAGACGCCCCTCAGCGGCATGCCATACGCTATAGTGGATTATTCGGCTCAGATGACCGCGCGTGCTCAGGGATGGATGCAGTGGTCATATATCCCGTTCCCTTATTACTCAATGGACGCCGACATGCCCGTAGTACAACAATTGCAATGCGCTGCGCCATGTTCCATGTCTGACGTGAATGACGACTGGTATGTGATAGCCCAGATCCGTACAAACGTAGAGGGTACATTTGCCGTTCGCCTGTACTTGCCCGATGGTAAGGCTTATGCCGATACCATTGCAGCCGGTCAACTCGTTCGCGACGGCAGTACGTGGAACACGCTCACTCTGCCGTTTGACAGAATGTATCCTTACACCTATTCGGAAACAACCGATGTGTTGCTGTCTCTTGCATCCGTCGGCAACGCCTCTGCTGGCGAATGGACTATGGCTTCGCTTATGCTTACCAACGATCCCTCGATTGCTGACCCGCAACCCGCCGTACCTGCTGACCCATCACAAGAGTCGCGTATCTATCTGCTCAACGATGGTTCACCGCTTCCCGCTGCTATGACGTGCACGGATTATCGGCTCGATCAGACAGACTACTTATCCATCGGTTATGGCAACAACACCACACGCAAGTCCACCGATGCGTTTCTTACCTTGCTGCCTACCAACGGATGGTGGTCGGCTGACATTGCTGCCAAGTCTGCAGTTGATCTGACAGCCGTGGATGATACATGGACCATGCATACGCGTATCCGCACTACCTCTACCTATCGGCCGATCAACCTCATCCTGTACAAGGAGGGAAATGCCCAACTTGCCCGCTACCAACTCACCGATGCCCTCTTGCCCGTAGCACAGAACGGCAATTGGTACGACTTCGATATACCTATGACTGCTTTCCTGGCAACAGGAAGCACACTGATCAGTTATACCTCGCGTATCTTCTCTTTCCACTCCGATGGCGGAGGTACAAGCGGTGTAGAGGTTAGTATGGAGTACCTGTATTTCTCCAAGGAAGGCGAATCGCGACCTGATCCGCAACCGACACTGCCGCCTGTGGCAGAACCGGAACTCGAACCTGTGCAGACTCCTGACGGATTATTCTATCCGGCTATCACGTCTGCACAGAAATACATCCGAAACGGATTGCTGGTTATTCAGCACCAAGACAAATACTTTGACGTATTAGGCAGACCGCTAACCAGATGAATCGACTGAAGCTGATACTTGTTTCGGGCTATACAGCGCTACTGATGTCTGCTGCGTTGCAGGCGCAAACCGTTACCCATTATCTGACGGCAGAGGCAGGTGTCGGTTATTCGGCAGGATTCCTGGGCGAAGCAGGTGTAGGCTACGCGTTTGCCGACAGGTTGTTTCTGATGCGCACAGGTCTTGAGATGGCATATACTTTCCGTCGAATGCGTGTGCCTGATCATACGGAGCAACAGGGTGAAGTAGATAGCGAAGATGTACCTTATACTGCCGTATATGATTATACACGCCAGACCGACCGTTTGCACCTCACCGAGCTGCGTGTGCCCTTGTTGGCAGGTGTGCAGTGGCAGAACTGGTATCTGCTTGCCGGAGTAAAAGCGGGCGTACTGGTGGCAGGTAAGCAAAAGTCTGAGATGGATATTACCAAGTCAGGCGATTATGCGATGTTCAACGATATATTTGAGGAAATGCCCAACCACGGCTTGACTACCGATCATCAGTTCAGTTCAGCCTCTTTGCCTGCTCAGGCGACAGCCTACGCCACGCTTGAGACGGGTATGCACTGGCAGTACTTGGGTTGGGCAGTGTTTGCCGATTACAGGCTGCCCGGTTACAGCGTTGACACACGCCCGATTGACCGCCTGACCATTGGCGCCAAACTCACCTTCTGGCTCGGTTGGCAGAAACGCCGCTCAATGCCCTGCATGTGCACACCCCAAGCAGCCTATTATTTACGCAGACGATGATAAAAACAATCATATTATGAAACGAATAGTATTTATATCACTACTTACACTCCTTGTGAGTGTTTCTAAAGCGGATATTCCCGCAGGTTACGCTATTTACGGTATAGTGCCTTCCGGTTATACAGATTTGACGGCTAATGTAAGTATAGGCGACTGGGGAGGTGGCTATAATGATTCCCAAACGTCCTATATTGAATATACCGGCAAAGGATTGGGCGGTAATGTAGGAGAGGGAAACTACTTACGCTTGTCTTTTACAACTGAGCAACAGCTTCAACTCACTTCAACTTTCCGTGTGCATATAATTATGCGTAAAACAGCGGATTCGGAAAATAGTGTGCAGTTCTCATTGTGTCGCAATGGTTGGAATTTCAACCGTGCCGGTAAAACGATTGCCGCTGCCAACCTGTCAACCGATTATCAAGACATCGTGCTTGCCAATACTGACTTGACTGAATCTACCTGGGGAACAATCCGCACGGGTGATGAAACCACGTTTGGGGCGGCGGACGTGATGCGCTTTTGTGCAGTTAATGGTGAAGTAATCAATATTAAGCAGATTTACATTGAGAACGTATTCTCGCCGTTTGTGCAATCATCCGGATTGGGTATCCTTCGTGCCAAGGCTCTTCCAATTTATGCAGAAACAAGCGCATTTGTGCCGACAGGTGCAAGTGTGGATAACATAAACTTGTATGTAGTTAGTGTAAATCAAGATGTTTACGCTCGGATGACATCCACCGGGCATAGTTTCGATGCCGGTTTTGCTGATAACTACCAGTTACGCACATGGAGAAGCAACGGTGATGCCAACGCAACAGGCAATACGGTTAGTCCTTATCCGTATCCCGATGGTGCGATGTTTACAATGGTAAATGGTTTGTTTGGCATTGGACCAAATGCGGATTGTTACGTGAGTGCCCGTGCCAAGCTATGGGGACAAGGAAGTATAAGATGTTCTGCGCAACTTTATTTCCGTGGCACCTATGTTTGCACTCCTACAGGCGACAAGACCGCTCCGACCGCTACCGCTTCGCCGTATTACGATGGCGAGCATTTTACCGTTACTATTTCTGCAACCGATAATAGCGGCGAAGTGTTCTATTATACAGAAAACACGACTCGAGGTACAAAGCAAATATCTTTTGTCCCTACATTTGTGCTGAACGGTGCGGTTGAGGGAGATATTATCACGTGCTATGCCGTAGATTTTGACGGCAACATGTCTTCTCCTATGCGTGTCGGCGCTATGACCTGCAATAATTGTTTTATCGTAAATTGAATCAGTAGTAATATATGAAGCGAATTATTCTTTTCTTTCTTGTTTTGTTCCCGTTGCTTGCGGTAGCGCAGACGCAGAGTTACAAACGCGGTTACGGTGTTGATCAGTCGAAGTTCACCAATCAGGCTATAGCCAACCTCGCACCGGGTGCAGGTTGGTACTACGACTGGAGTCACTCTACCTACCTGGATTTCGAAGGCGCAGATGTCGATTTTGTGCCTATGACCTGGAATGGCGGCTATAATGCCTCGCAGTTACGGCAGTTCCTCTCCGAGCACCCTAATGTCAAGTACCTGTTGGCGTTCAACGAACCGAACTTCCGCGACCAGGCAAACATGACTCCCTCGCAGGCTGCTGCCGCGTGGCCTGCACTGCAGGCTATTGCCGATGAGTATAACCTCAAGATTGTTTCTCCTGCGCCAAACTGGTGCGGCTGGTGCGTCGAGGAGGGCGGCACGACCTACAACTCGCCCTACGACTGGCTACGTGACTTCTTTGCTGCCTGCCCCGACTGCCGCGTGGATTATATAGGTATTCACTTCTATATGGGTGCAATGGAGTCGGTCAAAGGTAGTATTGATCTGCTATGGGAGCAGTTTCACAAACCCGTTTGGCTCACCGAGTTCAATATGGATAAAAACGGCATGGGCGACAACGGCACGGCTGACGAGCAGCGCGCGTTCATGGTAAAGATGATCGACTGGATGGAACGCGACGAGCATGTGTACCGCTATGCCTGGTTCCTTGGTCGCGGCGGAATAATCACTGACCTTATCGGCTCTGACAAGCAATCGTTGACTCTGCTCGGCAAGGTATATGCCAATATGTCGTCGTATGACGCCAATTTCTATCACTCTACCGGCAAACGTATTGAGGCTGAACATTATATATCAATGGACAATATCTCGCTTGTCGAGAGCACGGACGTTGATGGTGCTCTGTCGGTCGGCTACACTGCAGCAGGTAGCAAGGTGGCATATCAGATTGATGTGCCGAATGCGGGGCAGTGGGATCTGACCTTGCGTACCGCAGGCGAACAAATAACAGGTGTGGAGATTTACAGCAATAACACGTTCCTTGCCTCCGTTACTATCCCGTCCTCCGGGTCATGGACGAAATGGCAGGATTACAAGACTGCCCTCAACCTCCCTGCCGGCAAACAGACTTTGGAACTAAAGATTGCCTCCGGATCATGTGACTTCAACTGGTTGCAACTGGGCAACACTGCTTCTGCGCTGCCCGCCACAGCCGATGAGCAAAGCACTGTTGCACGTAAGCATATCTTGCGCGACGGCTCGCTCATTATCACCACACCGTTTGGCGAGTACGATGTTTGGGGACGAAAAATTCAATAATCACGCATCACTGCTATGAGAAATAATCTGTTCATCCTGTTGGTTGCCTTCTGCTTGAGCGCCTGCCATCATGCGTCTGTCCAACCCGACGTAACGGTTGGTCATCGTGCTATAGCCTTACCAGACGAGACTTGGAACGCCGCCGAGTGGATATCTGTGGCGGACGCACCGGTTAGTACCGAGATAGTGCAGGACAGTTGCCGTGCTGCCGATGGTGCTAATTGGTTTGTATGTTCTTTGCCTGCCGACAAACAGATCGCTTCCGCCTCATGGATGACCGCAGGCTTGGGCGTTTATCAGTTGTACGTCAATGCACAACCTGTAGGCAATGAGTTTCTCAAACCCGGCTTCACCCATTATGCCAAAACCAAACGCTCGTTTACGTACGATATAACCGATGCCATGCATCTTACAGCCGGCAGCACGAATATCCTGGCAGCACAAGTCACACCGGGTTGGTGGGCTGACAAGATCATCACCCCGGCAGGTACACAGGGAATGTATGGTCGCAAGTGTGCTTTTCGCGCAGTGCTGCGGCTACAGTTCGCAGATGGCACGGAGCAACTTGTCGGAACAGATACTATCCGTTGGCGTGCAGGCATAGCCGGGCCGGTGACACACGCTGCTATCTTTGATGGTGAGGAGTACGACGCCCGTATCCCAATGGGCTATGATACTCCATATAAACTTGGCGTACCTGAACTCAATCATGAGTTTGCAGGCGATATACTTCCCTCTGAAGGTGCAGAGGTCTATCTGCGCTACGACTTGGCTCTATCGCCACAATCGGCATACGTCTGGAGCGGAGTAGAGCAGGCTGACGAAACGCATTACGGTCGCGTGAGCATTCTCCGCCGTTATTCCGCCGGGCAGACGATGACTATCCGTGCCGGCGAGACACTGGTGCTTGACTTCGGGCAGAACAGTGCTGCCGTTCCAGCCTTTGTATTTGAGGCAAGAGAGGGTACGGTTCTTACTTTTGCACCGGGCGAACTGCTTAACGACAGTCTGGGCGCCCACAGCCGTGGCATGGACGGACCGGAAGGCAGCGTACATCGCCGCAACCTGCGTATCCCGCACACCGGCGTGACACTGTTCTATACCTTCGGTCAATCTGACGCGCCGGTGACGTATCACCCGCAATGTACCTATTTCGGCTATCGCTATGCAGGTATAACGGCTACCGATGAGGTGAAGATTTATGCTATACGTTCCATACCCGTCTCGTCTATTACGAGCGAGTTGGAGACCGGATCTATCACCACAGGTAATCCTTCCGTCAACCGGCTTATTCAAAATACGCTATGGGGGCAGCGTAGCAATTATCTGTCTGTGCCTACCGATTGTCCGCAACGCAACGAGCGTCTTGGCTGGACGGCCGACACGCAGGTGTTCTGCGAGACGGGCACATACTTCGCCAATACCGACCGCTTCTTCCATAAGTGGCTGCGCGATCTGCGCGATACGCAAAAGGATAACGGTGGCTACCCGGGTGTGGCGCCCTTCGGACAGTACGGCTCCAGCCATGTCGATATGGCGCGTGTCGGCTGGTCGGATGCCGGAGTGATCGTACCCTGGACAATCTGGAAACAGTTTGCCGATACTCAGATTGTGAACGAGCACTGGCAGTCGATGGCCAAGTTCGTGGACCATATCGCCGAATACAAATACGACCATACAGCCATGTTCCCCGACAATGGCGGTTACCAGTGGGCTGACTGGCTCAGTTATGAGGCACTGGAGTCGTTCACCGGTCAGCCTTGGGATGCCCGAGGCCTGCGCCCCGAGGCGGCGGAATACTGGTCATTCTTGTGCGGATCGTACTGGATGATCGATGCCGGTATGATGCTGGATATGGCGCGCGCCACAGGACGGGATACTGCCAAATATGCCCGAATGGTAGCTGAGGCAAAGGCATATCTGTGCGAGCGCTTCCTGAACAGCGATGGCTCGTTCAAGTTGGATATACTCAATACGATGCAAACACCGGCATTGTTCGCGCTCAGAAACAATCTGCTTGACGGTGAAGCCCGTGAAAACATGAAACAACGCCTGCGGGCCAATTTCCGTGAGCATAACCAGTGTCTGCAAACGGGCTTCCTGGGCACATCTATCCTCATGCAGACACTTACCGACAACGGCATGGTTGATATAGCCTACGACCTCTTGTTCCAGCGCCGTAACCCCAGTTGGCTCTATTCGGTGGATAACGGGGCAACTACTATCTGGGAGCGGTGGAACAGTTACACCATCGAACATGGTATGGCTCCCAACGGCATGAACAGTTTTAACCATTATGCGTACGGCTGCGTATGCCAGTGGCTGTGGCAAACGGTGGCGGGTATCCGCACGGATATAGCGCAGCCCGGGTTCCGACATATCCTGCTTGCTCCTGTGCCTGACAAACGTCTTGGCTCGGTCAATGCCAGCTTTCAGTCCGCCGCGGGACTTATCAAGTCCGAGTGGCATTATGACGGAGATGTTTGCACGTGGTCGTTCAGTATCCCCGAGGGCACAACGGCTACGGTTCGTCTGCCGAACAGCGAACAAAGGGAATATGCTGCCGGCACATATACATTGCGCATTGATTGATTCGGATGACCAACGATTATAAATATTATATTGCCATCGACTGGGGAGCGACTTCCGGTCGCGTGATGGTTGCCCGTGTGCTTGACGGTGATATCCGTCTGCGCGAGGTGTATCGTTTCACGCATAGTGTCGTGCAGGGCGCTGACGGACATTGGTACTGGGATTTCAATTCCCTGCTCAGCGAGACGCTCACCGGCTTGCGCGAAGCAGCCGGGCTGGGACATCACTACGAGTCTGTCGGAGTGGATACATGGGGTGTGGATGTAGCGTTTTACGGCGGGAATGGTCAACTGCTGTATGCTCCTTTAGCATATCGCGACCCGTTCACTACAGATGCGCAGAAGCAGTTTTACGAGCAGATGTCTGCCGGTGAATTGTATGGCAAGACAGGTATTCAGCAGATGCACTTCAATACGGTATTCAAGTTGTACGCGTGTCAAAGGGAGCGATATCTTCCGCTGTTGAATGCCGAACATATCCTGTTCCTGCCCGATGCAGTCAGTTACTTCTTGACAGGACAGATGGTTTGCGAGTATTCCGTTTTGTCCACTTCCGCCATGCTCAACCCCGTAACCAAAGATTTCGACGAGGATATACTCTCTCTTTGTGGCTTACGGCGGGAGCAGTTCCCTGATATCGTTTATCCCGGGCAGGTCATCGGCAGCCTCAAACCCGAAATCATTGCCCAAACAGGTCTGAATGCTGATTGCCGGGTTGTGGCTGTAGCCGGTCATGACACCGCCAGTGCAGTCGCGGCTGTGCCTCGTCTGTACAATGGCAAGCGCGTAGCCTATCTCAGTAGCGGTACGTGGAGTCTGATGGGCACTGTGGTTGATTCACCGGTTATCACCGAGCAAAGTATGCAGCTGAACTTCACCAACGAGGGTGGAGTGAACGGCACAACGCGACTGCTGAAGAATATCACAGGTATGTGGATCCTCGAGCAGTGCCGCAAGCAGTGGAGCCTGCAAGGCAAGCGGTACAGCTATCCGCAACTCATTGATATGGCGGAGAGTGTGTGCCGGGTGCCCGAATTGTTCAATCCTGACGAACCGCGGTTTGCTAATCCTGAAGATATGCTGTCGGAGGTAGCAGCTGGACGTTCGCTTACCGATGCTGAGATAGTCAGTTGTATTTTCCACTCGCTGGCGCAACGCTACGGAGAGGTGTTTGACATGCTCTGTGCACTCGTCGGCGAAGCGTTCGGAGCATTGTATATCATCGGTGGCGGAGCGCAGAACAGTTATCTTAACAGCCTGACCAAGCAGGCGGTAGGAGTACCGGTGCTCATCGGATCAACCGAGGCAACCGCTATCGGAAACATAATGGTGCAAAATCAAAATAACCCATCTCAGTTCTAACATATAAAATAACAATCTCTATGAATACTCCCCTTGTTCCCACCCAAGCACGTGTTGGCGTTTTCTCAATCGCCTTAGGTGCGTATTTGCCGCAATTCCCGTCACTTGTGCCGGAGTTTGAGGCGCAGTATAAATCATTCAAGGCTACCTTGCCGGACAGTGTTGAAATCATCGATGGCGGCATAGTTACTACCAAGGAGCTGGCACAGGCTGCAGGCGACAAGTTCCGCGCTGCGGATGTTGACCTGGTTATCCTGCAATTGCTCACCTACGCCACGTCGTATAATATGCTGCCCGCCGTGCGTGACTTGGATGTGCCGGTTGTGTTGGTTAATGTCCAGAAGTTGCCCGCGCCTGACTACAAGCACACCGATACGCCTACTTGGCTTGGCGAACTATATGCCTGCGGTGCCGTAGGCGAGATGGTTGCCGACCTTGAGCGTGCCGGCAAACGGCATGCCGTTGTTACAGGTATTCAAGGTGACGATCCCGAAGTGCAGCGCGAGATCGAACAGTGGTGCCGCGCAGCACAAGTGCGCCGCCGGTTCCGCGACACGAACATCGCACAGATCGGACGACCGTATCCGGGCATGATGGACCTGTATATCGACGAAACGAACCTCTACCACCGCATGTGGCTTTATACCAAGCAGTTTGATTGGGAGAAGATGTGGGCTATAGCCGACCATGTCACTGATGAGGCGGCTATCCGCGCCAAAGCCGAGGATATATTGGCAACCTTTGACATTGAAGGCGGAGCAAGCGTTGATACCGTGTGGGATATGGCGCGATATGTGGTTGCTTTCGAGCAATGGGTCAGGGACGAACACCTCGGACTCATCGCCTCTCATTACGATGGTTTTGCCCAGGGCGTAGCCGGCAAACTCGACTCTATGCTCATCCCCGCTTTCTCCATGCTGATCAAGCAGCATACGGCTTGCGCCGTCGAGGGAGATATCAAGGTTGCTATGGCTATGTCTATTCTCAAGACTATTGCCGGCACAGGACAACTCAGCGAGATGTATTCTATCGATTTCCCTGCCGACATCTGTATCATCGGTCACTCGGGCAGTGGCGATGCCGATATATCGCAGGCGCATAAGCCTACGATGAAGATCGTGCCCGTCTTCCACGGCAAGACAGGCGGCGGCTATCTCACGCAGTTCTATCCGCCTGCAGGTCCCGTAACGTATCTGGCTATCACGCAGGACAGAAACGGTGTGTTCAAGTTCGTTGTTGCTGAAGGCGTCAACGAGCCGGGCGATATCTTTATGTTCGGCGATACGAACATGCGTACGCGATTCAGCATCGGTGCACGGGAGTTCTGCAACCGCTGGTCGGAAGCAGGACCTACCCACCACATGGCGGCTGCCGTCGGACGACATATCGATACGATACTCAAGGTTGCCAAAATCTTCAATATCCAAGTAGATATAATTTGCAGATAATATGGGTAAAAGTAGTAGTTTGAAGAGCACTCTGGCGGTCTCGCTCAACAATTATCTGGATGCGGGTGCTATCGTGGCGGGCGCCAGCGGTTTGACATTGTGGCAGAACTATCTCGGATTGAGTGAGGTGAGTCTGGGCTGGTTGAACTTCATCAGTGCCAACTGCCTAGGTGCGGCTATTGGTGCAATCATCGGAGGATTTCTGGCGGACAAGTACGGACGTAAGTTCATCTTTACTTACAACCTGCTCGTATATATGTTCGGCGTGCTGCTGGTGATGTGCGCCACTAACTTTGCCGTGCTGTTTGCGGGATTTCTGTTCACGGGTATATCTGTCGGCATAGGCGTGCCGGCGTCGTGGACATATATCTCCGAAAGTTCGGAGGTGAACAACCGCGGTCGTAATATCAGTCTCTCGCAAATGTCGTGGGGCATAGGTCCCATGTGCATCTTGCTGCTCGGTATGCTTTTTGCTCCGGGGCATGCCGGCGAGACCGATGGCGTGCTCTACGGATGGGTACAAACGTTGGCGAACCTGTTCATGGGTGCTGAGGCGGATGTGGCAGCCGTGCAGGTGTTTGCTTCGCGTATAGTGTTCGCTTCGCTGTTCATCGTAGCATTCGTCGCGTGGAATCTGCAGCGGCGCTTGCAGGAGAGTGCCGAGTTTGAGGCTACCAAGGCTGCTGCTCAGCATACCGGTCTGTTGCAGAATATCAAAGTTTTGTTCCAGAATAAGATTGCTATCCGCACTGTCGCATTCCTGGCAGTTATCTATCTGTCGTGGAACCTTGTGGCATCGGTCATGGGATTCTTCCAACCGCATATCTACGAGTCGGCAGGCGGTATGAGTAATAAGGACGCCAATATGCTCAGTTGCATCAGTTGGGCAGTGGTCGTATTTGTTACGTTCATCGTTTCCCGCCTGGTTGATAAGTTCGCCCATCGCATTTTTTATATCTTCGGCTTGCTTTGCGCACTCACGGCGTGGATGATCATCATCGGCATAGGTGTCACAAATATCGTCTGGCTGTGGGTGTTCACCATCCTTTGGGGTGTCAACAACGGCTGCTCGGTGCAGATCTTCTACGCACTCTGGGGCTCGGAGCTGTTCCCCGCCAAGTTCCGTGCCGGAGCTCAGGGATTGATGTTCTTCCTCGTGCGCGGATTGTCGGCAGTCTGGGGACTGGTGTTCACCTATATCTATGGCGAGAACGGCGAAGGCTTTACCATAGCTGCCTGGTGCATGGTGGCTCTGCTGCTCGTGTCGCTCGTTGTCGGTGTGATTGGCGCACCGCAAACGCGTGGCAAATCATTAACTCAAATCACTAAAGAACGTTATGGAAATACTGTTGACTAATCCGGCTCTGAAGGCTGTTATTACAGATGTATCGGAGGTGGCCGGGCATATATGGACTAAAGGCTGGGGCGAGCGTAACGGTGGAAATATCACCGTCAACATAACCGAGTTCGCCGATGCGTCCTGGCAGGTTATGCCTGCACTGGTTCCGGCTATTGCTATCGGTTGCACGCTGCCGCAACTCAAAGGCAAATATTTCTACGCCAAAGGCACGCAGAAACGCATGCGTGACTTGGCACGATTCCCCATGGCTAACGGCTCGATCATCCGTATCACGGACGATTGTGCGCATTACGAGATCATTGCCGATCAGCCTGTCATGCCCACCAGCGAACTGCCGTCACACCTCATGGTGCAGAACTATCTGCTTGAGTCCGGCAGCCGCTACAAGGCTACGCTGCACACCCATCCTATCGAACTCGTAGCCATGAGCCACTCGCCCGAGTTCCTTGACGCCAAGCATATTACCCGTACGCTGTGGTCAATGATTCCCGAGACGCTTGCGTTTGCTCCGCTCGGACTGGGCGTTGTGCCTTACGAGGTGCCCGGCTCGGTGCAGTTGGCGGAAGCAACGCTCAATCAGATTCATGATTACGATGTCGTGCTCTGGGAGAAACACGGCACTTTTGCTGTAGGGCAGGACATCATGGACGCTTTCGACCAGACCGATGTGCTCAACAAGGCGGCTACTATCTACCTGCGTGCCCGCTCCATGGGTTTCATCCCGCAGGGTATGTCCGACTGGCAGATGTCTGACATCCAGCGCATCTTTTCTTTACCCACTCAACGCCCCTGCTGAACATAAGTCATAGTCAAATTTTCGCCTTACCATAACGGGACCATCTCCCAATGAGAATCCAATAGGAAACATAGCAAAAAAAAGTGAGTATTTCTACCCACTTTTTTGATTTTTAGAGTTAACTGCTATCCGATTACCGATTGCAAGCCTCTCTTACTTGATGAACTGCAGTTCGACGCGGCGGTTCATTTGCTTGCCTTCGACTGTCTCGTTGTCGGAAATCGGGCGGGTTGCGCCGTAGCCTTTGGCAACGAGCAGTGCAGCGTCACAACCTTGCTTAATCAGGAAGGTGCGCACGGATTCAGCACGCTGGCGGGAGAGAACCATGTTCTTTTTGGGATCACCTGAAGAGTCGGTGTGACCGCTGATCTCAACGCGCAGATTTTTAGCCTTGATGATCTCGGCAACACGCATAAGTTCGTTCTCCGACTGCGGCAACAACTCGTACTCGTTGACAGGGAAGAACAGGTTGTTGACCTGCACAGCCATACCTTGCTCAATCATCTGTTTGTATGAAGTAAGTTGGATATTCTTCTCGATACTGATGAATGTCTTTTGCTCGCGCAGGTCAATGTTGTTTGACAGCGGGAAGTAACGCTCGTCGTCAATATAGTAACCATAATTTTTCCCAAGCGGCATAACGAGGTAGAATGTGCCGTCGTTCGGGTCTGTCTGCAACTGACCGATACTTTCGTGCGTGTCGAGGTCTTCCCAGCGAATGGTGACATCAGCGGTTTTTCCTGTTTCGTCACGCACGACACCTGATATGGTTGCTACAGCATTTGGTCGCATGCTCCATGGCAACTCTAGCGTGTATAAGTCATCGCCATTGGAGTAGTAAGCTGTGCTGCCGTCGGTGCTGATCTTGTATCCCCATTCCTGTCGCGGTGAATTGATTAGTGCTCCGAGGTTGACCGGTGTAGACCACTCCGTCCATGAGTCATCGCGCAGACGGGTAGTCTTGAATACATCCAAGTCGCCCAGATTGCTATGGCGGTCGGAACTGAAATACATGGTTCGCATATCTGGGTGCAGGAACGGCTTACGTTCCAGACCCGGAGTGTTGATAGTAGGACCAAGATCAATAGGTTCGCCCCAGTTGCCGTTTTCATCCATGACGGAAACGAAAAGGTTAACGGATGTTCCTACTTCGTTCTCCACCTGCTTGAGCGCCGAGAAGAGCATAGCACGCCCGTCGCTACTGATCATAGCGTCACTCTGCCAAGTAGATATATTGATGTTATCCGGCAGTGTGACCGGGCGTGACCAACCTCCAGACGTCTTGGAAGTGGAGTAGAGCAAGCCGTTGCGGAAGAAGATCAACTGTGTACCGTCAGCTGAAACCGACTGCATAGCCTCGTTGGTCGCCGGCGTGTTGAGTTCTGATACAGGCGTAGCCTGCGTCCAACCGCGGGAACGTCGGGTGGACGTATAAATATCTTCGCTGTTGCCGGATGCCTTGTCGAATACAACTCGCACAAAGTATATCGTTTTGCCATCGGCGGTCATGACTGGCGAATATTCTTTCTGCGTGGTATTGATAGAATCAGAGAGAACTTCGGGAGTCAACTCCTTCTGCAAACCTTGTTCCAGCGCAGCTATCAATCCTTGGTAGTCTGGATCGTTGCCAAAGGCTTCCGCAAAAGGCCGTACCGTCTGCAAAGCCATCTCTGCGTCTTGACGGACAAGATAATTTGAAATGAGAGATAGCATCCACTCATACGCTACGCGATAAGGCGCAGCCAGTTTGATAAGTGCCTGCCATCCGTTGTCCGTGGTCATAACTGTGTTGTATTGCGATACAATCTTTTTGTCATGCGCAGCCAGTTCTGTGAATTGCGGATGCGGGTACTGGTCATGGAATTTGGTTATGTCGGAAACATTGCCTGTGCTGCAATAGATGACATGCAGCAGCATCCATGCCGAGTCCTTGATGTCCTGACTCGTTCCGTTCTGATAGGTCAATAGTGCAGCGGGTGCACTGTGCCTGTCGCGGGCAATCTTTAGGATAGCGTAATAGAGTTTGCGTTGCTCCATCTGATCTTTGCGTCCGGCGACTTTATTTTTGAGTGCCACCCAATCTCCTTCGCGGATGTAAGAGGCGTATTTGTCTTCGGCTTGCAGAGCGAGTTGCCGGCGCGCGTAGGGACTTTCCGGATAGTTGCTGACATATTCAGCCAAGGCCTCTTCCGTGCCAACAGCCTGTGCTTTGCTCAGAGCCAGAGAATACACACTTTGCCGAGCCTGAGGTACCTCTTCGGCGTCGGGGTATTGGTCAATAAATGTATTGTATGCCAACAAGGTGTTTTTGCTCTGCGCGTCAGCGTATGCAAGAGCATTACGCCGGCGTACCGCCTCTTTTGCGTCTTGACCATTCGGGTGCTGCTCAAGGAAAAACTCATACGATCCGATAGTGTTTCTGTCAGCAGCCTGCTCAAAGGCTATATGGCTCAAGTGCTCTTTCGCCTGACGTTGTAACGATGGCACGGCTCGAGGATAAGACTTGAGGAAATCGTTGTATGCTTCCTCGGTATCAATTACCTCGGCATCCTTGAGCGCAAGGGCACAAATCTCGTGAATGGTTGTGTTTAGCAGATCCTTGGTTAACCCTTTGGCAATGAGTTTATCTTGTGCATCCGGCTGAAGGCGGAGGAACTTGGCTTTGCAGTCGTTGATATACTTGTATGCATTGGGTATATCTCTGCCGCTAAATTCTGCCAAAGAATAGAGTTTGGCAGCCGAATAGAGGTATGGCACATCTGCTGGATCTTTGGTTAAGCGCTTGTCAATATCCTTTTGTGCGGCTTCGTAGTTGCCCTTCAATACTTGTTTTAATATCGGATACTCATACTCCTGAGCTTGAAGCATGCACGCAAATAATAGTGCGATAATAGAAAGTGTAAAGTTCTTCATAAGTGCAATGGTTTTACGGGTTATTTGCGTTATTAGAAATTATCGTCCCAGAAAATCTTCTTAAGGAATCGACACAGGTAATTTTGCCAGTTCTGCCATGTATGTCCGCCTGTACTTTCGTAATAGGTGTACTCAAAATGATTGGTATCCAGCCACAGCCGATAATCTTGCATCTGAGCGTAGAGAAAGTCGTCACACCCCATACCAATCCAGTACATGGGCGGTGCGGAAGCCATGTGACGCATTTCTTCCATCCAGTTGCTGTAGGCAGGCGACTTATATTCAATCTGATAGTCGAATCCTGTGGTGTGGTACTGCGAGTCGTATTCGGGAGATACCTCCTCGTTGCCTTGCTGCGGAATAATTACAGCCGAGAATAAGCCGATGTAAGCAAACTGATCGCGCAGATAATGGGCTACATGCATGGTGTGGAATCCGCCCATCGATAATCCTGCAATTGCCTTGTGTGCTGGATCGGTTGCGATGGAGTAGCGAGATTCGGCAGCATCCATAAACTCGCGGAAATGCTCCTCCCAGTAGCCGGACATCTCATAACTTTTCTCCTGATCATCGGTGAGCTTTCGCCAATGTGCACTGCCCTTGGATGTGTCAAACTTCTCACCGGCAGGTGTGACATTGGGTGCTTCCATCAACTGATAGCGCTCATCGGGAGGTATACTGCCCAGAAAATTGTCGGGCATAATTATTACCATCTCCTTGACTTGCCCTGCCAGTAATAGCATATTCATCAGCCGCAGCAGGTCGCCTTGTACTGTCCAATCATCTTCCGAACCGTACATGCCATGTTGCAGATACAGAATGGGGAAGACTATCTTGCTTGAATTCACACGTTCAGCATATTTGTATGGCAGATATATCCGGCAAGGTACACCAAGCAGCGTGTCGCGTTCAATCGTGCCGACGCTGACGGATGCGTAAGCCGTGTAACCTGACGAAATGCAGAACAGGGCTATCAGGGATAGCAGGAGAGAGGTGCGTTTCATACTAATTACAAATCAAGTGACAGTTGAACATCCGATTCGCCGTTCGTTATGGTAAACGGGATGCTTGAGGGAGAGTCGTCAGCAGCGTCCTTTGCACCAGCAGATGGTGCATCCGTGGCACCCGGCGTGCTCACCTCCGGCTGATCCGGTGTGTCAGGTGTTTCCGGCTCAGGTTCGGGCTCCGGTGGCTCGGGAGTGATGTCAATGATGTTGGCAATGTCGTAGTTGCTTAGACGTTTGCCGCGTGCCTTTGCCGACTTGACATCGATAAAGTCCGCCATTATTACATCCTGTGCGGGACGGTTGGCATCGGTGAACTGCAATTGGAACGCTGCCTCTTCGCGGTCGGAAAGAATGATTATTTTGTGCCCTTGAGCCTCGCCCAGTAAGGACTGAGGTTTGGCTAATGCATCCGACAGGGTAAAACGTTTGCCGTAATAGAATTGCAACTCATCATTCCACATTGCCAATGACCAGACCTTATCCGGTTGCCACTTCTCGATGCGCAGGATATTGTTGTCGAAGTGCGCTGTGGGATCGAAGTTGTTGAGGTAATAGTTGCCTTCGGTAGTGATAACAAGTATGCGGTCGTCATCATCGAACTCGCCGAGGTAAGTGCCTTGCTCGTCGTAATTGACACGCAGCACATCGGCATCGAACCACACTTTGCGTCCGCCCAGTGTAGAGTGACCTTTCTGCTTGAGGGTGATTGATTTGACTTCGAACTTGGTCAGCACGTTACCCATTGCTCCACGGTTCTTGACAGCCAACTCTGACAGATCCTTGAGCACTTCCACTTTCTTGAGGTGCAGTTGCGGCTTCAGGGCTACGCGGATAATCTCTGCTTCGCCGTTGGGGTTAGCGGTGAAATACACAACTTTCGACCCCGGTTTGCCTTGCGTAAGATCGTACTCCTTGTCACGCGCCACGCCTGTTACGTGGAAACGCTTCATGTAGTATATTCCGCCTTTGCCATCGCGGTACACTACGTTGTAGATGGTGCGGACGTCGTCTTTCTTGAAGATGGCGATGTGCAGAATATCCGTACCGATGAACAACTTTTCCGCCACGCGCATGATCTTGTATTTGCCATCGCGGTGGAAGACGATGATATCGTCGATATCCGAACAATTGAACAGGAACTCGTCTTTCTTCAAGCCTGTGCCCACAAAACCGTCAGCGTAGTTGATGTACAACTTCTCGTTGGCCTCAACAACGGTCTTAACATTGATATTGGCAAAGTTGCGAACCTCGGTCTTGCGCGGATAGCGGCTGCCGTACTTCTGCTTGAGCATCTCAAACCATGCAATCGTATATTCGGTCAGATGGTTGAGGTCGTGTATGGTTGCCTTGATCTTTTTCTCCAGATCCTTCATCAGTTCGTCAGCCTTCTTGGTATCGAACTTGGTGATGCGGATCATGCGGATATCAAACAGGCGTTCAATATCTTCGGTGCGCACTTCGCGAATCAGTTTCGCCTTGAACGGCTCCAAAGCACCGTCCACAAACTGAATCAGTTTTTCTTTGCTTGACGCTTGCTCGTAGCCTTGCTCCTTGTAGATGCGGTTCTCGATGAAGATCTTCTCCAGCGAGGTATAGAAATACTGCTCTTCCAGTTCTGCTTTCTGGATCTCCAACTCCTGGCGCAGCAGGTCTTTGGTGTTGTCCGTAGAAAGTTTGAGCAGGGTAGATACGTTGGTGAAGATTGGCTTTTTGTCCTGAATGACGCAGCAGTTAGGCGAGATGGACACCTCGCAATCGGTGAACGCATAGAGCGCATCGATCGTCTTGTCGGACGATGCACCCGGAGCGAGTTGTACAACTATCTTGGCTTCTTCAGCGGTGAAATCATCAACTTTCTTGATCTTTATCTTTCCGCGCTCCTGCGCTTTCAGGATCGTGTCAATGATTTTCGACGTCGTTGTTCCGTATGGTACCTGACTGATGATCAGTGTCCTGTTGTCGTCCGCCTTGCTGATGTGCGAACGAATCTTGATAACACCGCCACGCTCCCCGTCGTTATAACGGCTGACATCCACTTCTCCGCCTGTGGGGAAGTCAGGGTACAAGGTAAATTCTTCACCGCGCAGATAGGCGAGTGAGGCATCGCACAGTTCTACGAAGTTGTGTGGCAGAATCTTCGAATTCAGACCGACAGCAATACCTTCCACACCTTGTGCCAGCAGCAGCGGGAACTTGACAGGCAGGTGTACGGGTTCCTTCTTCCTGCCATCGTAGGAAGCCATCCAGTGCGTTGTCTTGGGGTTGAAGACCGTCTCAAGTGCGAACTTTGACAAGCGCGCCTCGATGTAACGCGGAGCGGCTGCACCGTCACCTGTGAGGATGTTACCCCAGTTTCCCTGACAGTCAATCAGCAAATCTTTCTGCCCGAGTTGTACCAAAGCATCGCCGATAGATGCATCACCGTGAGGGTGATATTGCATCGTTTGGCCGACAATGTTCGCTACCTTGTTGTACTTGCCGTCATCCACTGCTTTCATCGCATGCAGGATACGGCGCTGAACGGGCTTCAAACCGTCCTCTATCGCAGGAACGGCTCGCTCAAGAATGACATACGAAGCATAGTCCAGAAACCAGTCCTGGTACATGCCTGTCAGATGATATTTGATTGCGTCGCTGAAGTCAGCCATGAAGTATTAGTCGAGGCGTTTGTTGAAGATAATGTAAGCCAGTATACCAACAAACTCCAGAACGAGACTGCTGACGAGCAGTTCGTTGATGGGTTTACTGAAATAGTACACACACAGGCAAACAACTCCGCAAAGGAAGATAATCAATCCGAGATTTTTAAGTAATGAATTCATATATTTATAGATTTAAGAATTTCCAAAAATTCGATTTGCGTGCAAAGTTACAAAAAAAAAATGACATTTGCAAATAAAAATTAGCCAAATTGCAAAATTTGTCACATCCGTAGTGCCAAATGGCAATTATATAGCCCTGAATTTGCCTCCCGGAAATGATTTTACACGTTTTTTCATTTCCAATGTCATAAGGTGAGTAATGATTTCCGAGTAGGGTATATCCGTCTCCTCGGCAATGTCGTTGACGAGCAGTCCGTCTTCCGCCTCACGCAAGAGGTGCAGGAGCATTTTTTCGTTGTCGTTGAGGTCGCTTTCGTCTTCTGCTTCCAATCCTTGCAATGTGGTTTGCACCGGATGTTGCGCTGTGGTCCACATCATTGCCTCAATCAGGTCCTCGGGCTTTTGCAGCAGCGTTGCTTTCTGGTCGCGTATCAGTTCGTTGCACCCGGCAGAGCAGTCATCGCTCACCCGTCCGGGTACGGCAAACACGGGACGATTGTAGTCAAATGCCATCGAAGCCGTGATGAGCGAGCCGCCGCGAGCACGGGATTCGACTACTATGGTGCAGTCCGATAAGCCGGCAATGATCCGGTTGCGCGCTACAAAATGATTACGCTCAGGCGTATTGCCGGACATGTACTCCGTTATGATACCGCCGTTCTCCAAGGCGCGGATGGCGTCCGGGCGATGGTAGGCCGGATAAATCCTGTCCAAACCGTGCGCGGGGATAATCAGGGTAGGAATACCTGCTTCAATTGCTGCGCGGTGCGCTGCGATATCAATCCCGTAAGCCAAACCGGACACAATGGTTAACTTGGACAACTGATCCGCTAACCGGAGGACAATCTCCCGCGTGGTTATTTTGCCGAGTTCGGAGGCTTGCCGAGTGCCTACTATTGATACGAAATGTCCGTCGGTGAGGTTGATGTTTCCCTTGGCGTAAAGCAACACCGGTGCATCCGGGCATTGTGCCAACCGTTGCGGATAATCGCTGTCGTGAAGGTAATAGGTGGCAATATGGTGTTTGTCAACAAATTCCAATTCCTGTTGTGCCCGTTGCCAGGCAGCACTCTTACCCGGCAGGCTGATTCTCTCCCACGCCTCTTCCGGGTTGGGATAACGCTGTAATACTTCGCGTGCCAAACGCAGTCGGCCTTCGTACAGACCGGTTATGGCAATCACATAAGGTAACTTGTCAAACGAAATCATTGTGCAGAGGTCGGAAGGTTTGTCTTGTGAATAAAATAGTATGAGGCGAACAGTCCTACACCGACTATCGTTCCGATGGCGTCTGCCACCCAGTCAAGCCATTCGCACCTGCGCGGTGGAAAATAGTATTGTGCCCACTCCATCATGCCTCCGTATATCAGAGGCAGCAACAATGCTATTGCAAACAGTGCTGTTGCGCTCAATCGTGCACGATAACCATCAAAGGAAAGACACAAAGCCAGAACCATGTAAGCCAGCATGTGTCCCCATTTGTCAGCTAAAGGTATGTCCTCCATCACGGTAAAAGGCACTTGCTTGATCAGGCTCAGGTACGTTATGCCTATCAGCACAAGCAGCGATGGCAGGTAGTGCCACCGCCGCCTATGCGTACAGGACGTATTAAAACGAGGCATCAATGCCATATACGATGTATCAGTTGCGGTCGGATAGGTGAATCTTGATTCCGTAGCACAAATCGCCGGCATCTCCAAGACCGGGAACGATGTATTTCTTTTCGTTCAAGACGGGGTCTATCGCTGCGCACCAAAGGGTCACATCCGGGCTGTCGTTGAGCGACTGACGCAAACAATCGATAGCCTGCGGCGTACCGATAGTGCAGCATAAATGCGTGTGTTTCGGTTTGCCGTGGCGAAGCAGTGCAAGATAACCAACCTCCATCGACATGCCGGTAGCCAACATCGGGTCAGCTATAATAAGTGTCTTGCCTTCAATCGACGGAGCTGCCATATACTCGGCGACAATCTCCAGCTCCTGCTTGCCGTCCACTACACGTCCGGCACGGCGGTAAGCTGACAGAAAAGCATTCTCGGCACGGTCGAAGATGTTCAGAAATCCCTGGTGCAAAGGCAGTCCTGCGCGCAGAATAGTACCAAGCACGATAGAGTCCGTAATCTGCGGAACGCTGGCGACGCCGAGCGGAGTGGTTACGTCCTTGGCTTCATAATGGAGAGTCTTGCTGACCTCTACAGCCATTATCTCACCTATACGCTCGATGTTTCTGCGGAATCGCAACGGGTCTTGCTGGATTGTTACATCGCGAATCTCGCTCAGAAACTGGTGAAGAATGCTGTTGTTCTCCGATAGGTTGATAACTTGCATAGCAATTACTTTTGAGCTTTTACGTTCTTTGTCTCAGCCTTGATAATATCTCGGCGTTGTTTCAGAGTGGCCTCCATCTGCTTGATGTCGGTCTCTTTGTTTGTCAGCTCGTTGCTCAGAACCATCAGGTCGGTACGCATCTGTTGAAGTTGTACCGGCTGGTTGGCGAGTTGCGTTTGGCGCGAGGTGGTTGCATTGATGGCTGCGTCAAGGGCGCGGCGTTGCTCCTGAAGGATGTCAACGGCTTTGTTGCGAATCTCCGTGCTCAGCTGAGTGGCTGCATTAACGGTGCGCAGTTGTTTCTCCGAGTTGTCCTTCAACTTCTTGAACTCGTCCAGCTCTTTCTGTGACAGCGTTTGCAGGTTCTTGAACGAAGCCTCAGCCTTTGTAACATAACCCGACATGTTTTTGTAATACTCCTTTTCTGTCTTGAGCTGTTCCTGGGCTTCTTTCAGCACCTTGGTGTCGTCTTTCAGCAGTTTGTCCAGACGCTGAAGCTCCAGCAGGTAAGACTGACCCTGATAAATAGAGCGGAGCGTGTCAAGGTTGAATTCCGTCAAATGAATGTTGAGCGGAGCAACATGTTGTGCGGACATTGACACAGTCAGCATAACGAAGAAAGCAAAAATGATTGACTTTTTCATAATAATTGGTATTTAAAAGTAGTATTGATTTCGCAGGTTGAACAACAATTTTCATTTTGACGCTGCAAAGATACAAAAAAATTTGGTAATTTGCAAAAAAAATTGTAACTTTGTGTGCTTTTATTGATTTTTCCTTAATTTAATGGAACACACTAAGCAATTTGTACACCATATTTCCAAAGAACTGGTCAATCTGATGCCTATAGCGCAGTTTGATGGCGAAACAATTATCGTAGACCAACCCGAGCAGGTTGAAAAGGCTGTCAAGTATCTGCGTTCGTGCAGGATAATCGGGATTGATACGGAGTCTCGTCCATCTTTTACGCGGGGTATTCACTATCCGACTGCTCTGTTGCAGGTCGCATCCGAGCAACGGTGTTACCTCTTCCGGCTCAATAAGATTGGTATGCCTGTCGAATTGGCGCACCTGTTCAGCAACAAAAATATATGCAAGGTCGGACTCGCGTTCAAAGATGATCTCAACGGCTTGCGGCGACTGCACGACTTCAAGCCTCAGAACTGCATTGACCTGCAATCGCTCGTGGCTAAATACGGCATTCTGGATTTGGGCTTGCAAAAAATCTTTGCCATTGTTTTCGGCAAAAAGATTTCCAAATCGCAGCAACTCACCAATTGGGAAGCGGATACGCTAACCGCCGAACAGGCGCGTTATGCCGCTACCGATGCTTGGGCTACGCTGCTTATCTATCTTGCTCTGAAAGATTCCGAGCCCTTACCCAAACGCGAAGTGGACCGCCTCAAGTTCGCCGAACGCGAAGCACAAGTGCAACACCAGCTCGACGTGAATATGCACAAGGATATTGACAGAGCGGTTGAAGTGTTGCAGAACGGCGGAGTGATTCTGTATCCTACTGATACGGTCTGGGGATTAGGATGCGACGCTACGAACAGTGAGGCTGTTGAAAAACTCTTCCGGCTCAAACAGCGCGAAATAGGGAAATCAATGTTGGTATTAGTGGACTCTATCGATAGAATCCTAGACTTTACTCGAGAGATTCCTGAGGCTGCAATGCAGTTGTTGCAGGTCTCTGCACCCGAAGAAGGCACGTTGCCTAAAGCCGTGACAATCATCTATCCCAACGCCTGTGGCGTATCAAAAGATATCTTGGCGGAAGACGGCAGCCTCGGAATGCGTGTTACGTATGAGAAATTCTCCAATATGCTTTGCAAGCAACTCGGCAAGCCGCTCGTATCTACCTCTGCCAACTTCTCCGGACGTCCCACACCGAAGACTTTTTGTGAGATTGATGCCAAACTGCTGGAGACCGTTGATTATGTCTGCCATTCGCGGCGAAGTGATAACAAACCTGCCAAACCCAGTACAATCATCAAGGTTGGTACGGATGGCTCATTCAAAATTCTTCGCCCATGAACGCGCGCCACAAACAACAACTGATCTATCTAATAGCGGATATCATCAGTAGCGAACTGGTTTGGATATGCTTCCTCGGCTTCCGATGGATGGTATATGATGGGCGTGTAGCATTGCTGGATGATGTGCTTGTACCTGCTTTCAGTTTTTGGAGACCGTTGATTGTTTATCCCATCGTTTGCGTAGTTGTCTATTACCTCTCGGGATATTATCTGCGCCCGTTCCAGAAACCACTATGGCGCGAGTTCCTGCGAACATTCTTTGCCGCGATATTCATTTCGCTGTTTTTCTTCTTCGTTATAGTGATTGACGATCCGACGGAGAATTACCGCAGATATATCGTCTCGCTGCTTGTGCTGTTTGGCCTGCAGTTCACCCTTAGTTATATTCCACGCCTGATAATCACCTTGTTATCCCGCAGTATTGGTGTTCGCCAGACGCACGAGGTGTGTTCGCTGGAGGATGTCGATAAACTGCGTGTGCGTGAGTCGGATGAAATAATCATCAATCTGCCGGGCAACTATACCGAGAATCAGTTGTACGAGATTATTGCGCGCCTGTATCCGCTGCGCTGCGATATAAGTATTGTACCGCGCGTGTACGACATGCTTACCGGTGCTGCACGAATAGGGCATATCGACAAGCCTTCGCTCATCCGAATCACCGAACATAACATGATTGATGCCGAGTTGTGTATCAAACGCGCGTTCGATGTCACGGCTGCTGCATTCGGACTGATTATCCTCTCACCGCTTCTGCTGTTCATTGCCGTGTTCGTCAAATGTACGTCCAAAGGACCGGTTCTTTACAGTCAGGAGCGAATAGGCATGTATGGTCTGCCGTTCCGGATATTCAAGTTCCGTACAATGATTGACCACGCCGAGGATGACGGTATTCCGCGTATCACGCTGAATGGCGATCCGCGAATCACCAAAGTCGGACTTTGGCTCCGCAAGTTCCGATTGGATGAACTGCCGCAGTTGTGGAATATCCTGCGCGGAGAGATGTCCGTTGTAGGTCCGCGACCGGAGCGTGCATTCTTTATTGCCAAAATCATGGAGAAAGCTCCGTATTATTGCCTGTTGTACAAGGTTCGTCCGGGATTAACCAGTTGGGGACCAATTCGCGTCGGATACACCGATACGATGGATAAAATGATAGAACGCCTGAATTGTGATATTGTATATGTGGAGAACATGTCTCTGCTGCTGGATATGAAAATCATGTTCTATACCATAGGTGTCGTGCTTACGGGCAAAGGACAGTAACTGATTACAATTATGACATACGATCAAGCTATCAAGCGAGTTGAACAGATTGTGCACGAACTGGAACAAACAGAAGCACTTTCTGTCAGCGAATACAAGAAAAAAGCAGCAGAAGCTCAGGAACTCCTGAACTTCTGTCAATCCCAACTTGTCGAATTGGAGAAATCACTCACTGAGCAAGACTGATGCAGCCTGAAGCAATTTTGAGTGCCTGCTCTTCCTTGCGTGTCATTTCAGCTTTGGTCTCGGGCGTTTTATCCGCCTGCCCGGTGAGATGCAACAATCCGTGCGCTAAGATGCGCAGCAGTTCGTATTCAGACGCTACTCCCACTTCTGCAGCATTGTGCTGCACCATTTCCCATGAGATAAATATATCACCGTTCACGCAGTGCGGTGTTGTGTAGTCAAACGTGATAACATCGGTGTAATAGTCATGCCCGAGGAACTCGCGGTTGACTGCCAGTTCTTTATCGTCGGAGCAGAGGATATATGTCAGTTTGCCTATCGTGAAGTTGTACTGCGCAGCCACTTGCCTGAGCCAACGCTGCAAGCGTGCCTGCTGATTGTCGATGAGCGATATCCGCTCATCGCCTAACGAACCGTCATAGAGGAATTGTATCATCTTAATGGAAGAACAAGTATGCTAACAGTATTGCCGCTACTATGCCGGCAAAGTCTGCCAGCAACCCGCACGCGAGCGCGTAGCGCGTATCCTTAATATTCACACTGCCGAAATATACGGCAATGATGTAAAAGGTGGTATCGGTTGAACCTTGCAGAATACTTACCAGCCTTCCAACAAACGAGTCGGCTCCGTACTGCACCATAGCATCTACCATCAGCCCACGTGCACCCGAACCGGATAGCGGACGCATTAAGGCTGTGGGCAGCGCAGGTACAAAATCCGTATTCAATCCTACCGCAGCAAAGCACCATGCCAAACCGCTAACGAGCATATCCATTGCTCCGCTGGCGCGGAACATGCCTATTGCCACAAGCATGGCAATCAGGTAAGGTATGATTCCTATCGCGGTGCTGAAACCGCCTTTGGCGCCATCAATGAACGCGTCATAGACGTTGATCTTTTTCACCATGCCGGCAATAATGAACCAGCAAATCACGCCCAGCAGCAAGACTGCAGCCAGAACGGCCGACCAGCGGCTGACTGTTTCCTGCGGAAAATACATGGCTGCGGCTATCACTCCGCCAACAAACAGTGTTAATCCTCCCAGTGTGCCCAATATAACTTTGTCCAACAGGTTAATCCGCTGAATAACAGCCACTGCCACGACACCGGTGATAGCAGCGAAGTAGGTCGCGAGCAAGATAGGCAGGAACACATCGGCAGGATTTGCCGCGCCAAGTTGTGCGCGGTAGGTCATGATGCTGACAGGCACAAGAGTCAGTCCACTGGTGACGAGCACGAGGAACATGATCATCGGATTGGACGCACGCGACTTGTCGGGGTTCGTCTCCTGCATCTCCCGTAGTGCCTGCAAGCCCAGAGGTGTGGCGGCATTGTCGATACCCAGCATAGTGGCGCTGATGTTCATCAGCATGGAGCCGAAAGCTGGGTGACCTTTAGGCAGGTCGGGAAAGATGCGCGTAAAGAACGGACTCACGCCGCGTGAGAGTTGGTTCACTACACCTGCCTGCTCGCCGATCTTCATGATTCCCATCCACAGAGACAATACACCGGTCAGACCGATGGAAATCTCAAAACCTGTTTTTGCACTGGCAAAAGTCGAATCCAGGATGGCGGACATAACTCCCGCGTCACCCATCACCAGCCATTGAATGCAGCCTACCAAGACCGCAATCAGGATTAGTCCTATCCAAATATAGTTAAGTGCCATAGTTGTCGTTTTCTATATCAGCCAAACTTGGCTGATGCTCTTGTTATTCCCAGCCGTTGAAGATTTCGGAGCCGTAAATATTGTTCTCGTCGTGTTCGTGCAGGGGCGTCCAAATCTGCGCAAAGAAAGGGTTTGATTTGGCAACCTCATCCCAATGCCACGGGCGCTCGTCTTCTTTTCCTCTGTACGGGAAAGGCATGTCACCGGGTGCCCAATGTCCGCCCAGCAGAATCAGTCGCGGTGTAGCCTCAAACACTTCTCCGGATGCTGACTGCCATTGCAATGGTGTATCCCAATCGCCTTGCTTCATTGTCTTGCTCAGACATTTGCCTCCACGGAAAGCGGCTGCCTGTTGCATGTCAGCAAGCGAGAACTCCTCCATTGGTTTGCTCTCGTCGTAACCGTGATCAAGAACAACGGCTTCGCGGGAGTTGTGGCTAAGGTCCATGTGCTTCCAGTCGGGAATGCGATTGTAAGCCTCCAGACTGCCATAATAGGCGTGGATACGCGGCGTTATATTGTGGCGGATCCACCATTGTGTGCCGTGCTCCTCGCTATATGCCATGGCGCGCATTGCCAATTTAACGATATGCGGTACGAGTTTGGCTGCCTTGGTGATACGTGCAATCTGAATGCCCTTTGGCACACTTGGCGATTTTGCCATTTGTGCAAAATACTCTTTGACAGGGATGTTCGCACGGAAAGGAATGATCTCGTTCAGTTTGTCGCTGTCCAGATACCACATGCCGTGGAAGTTGCGTGTGGTGAACCATTTGGTGTTGAAAATCAGTTCGGGTCGCGGACAACCGATGGCGTCGAGTAGCAGACATTCAAACTCGTAGTTCGACAGGCGGTACTCTTCTCCCGAACCGATGTTATAGTAGTTCTTCCAGAACGATTCAGGTACTTCGTCACGGCACACACCTTCCAGCAGTCGTCCGCTATCCTCAACCGTAGCCCACTCCAGCACGCCGCGTATAGGCACGTGGAACATGATCGGGTCGTAGTTCTTCAGAATAGCCGGGTAGAGTATGCCTGACTGCCGGAGGCTTACCCAATGCTTGATAGGCGAGTTGGTGATGATGCGTTCGGCGAGTACTTTGGTTATGCCGTAGTGGTCGTAGGCAGACACGCAAATAGGATCGCCTGTACGTCCCCAATGCAAAGGTTCGCGGCGATCGCCCATCTGTGCAACGCTGCCGATATACACAACTTTGGGTTGTTTGTCTTCGGGCTGTGCGAGTACGGCGTTGCGAACATTTTCAGCAGCGGTTATGTTTGTTTTGTAGGTGGCTTTTGGGCGATAGTCGGCAGCCGGAGAAACCATGCCTCCTACATGAAGAACGACATCTGCGCCGGATACGCCACGCAGCACGTCCTCATAACGGGTTAGGTCGCCCCATACGACGCTCAGTGCCGGATATTTGGCAGCCAGCGGTTCGAGCAGGGCTTTGTTCTTCTGGCTGGGTCGCGCCAAGACGCGTACGTCATAACGGTCGGGATACCGCAGCAGTTCGTTCATGCCGGCGTGTCCCATAGTGCCGGTGGCACCTGTAAGGAATATAGTTTTTTTCATTCTTCTTCAGTAATTATGATTTTGGGGTCTTGCAGCGTTTGTTCCTGCAAGTGGTCTTGCTGAACGTGTTGCTGTTCGTCTTTGTCGTGCGCCATGGACTTACGTCTGCTGCGGTAAGGCATCGGTTTGTTGTCGCGAATATGTTCCCACACGCGAACAACGAATGAACGCGTATTGGAGATCAGTTGTATGTTCCAGAGATTATTCTGCTGTTCTTCTTCAGCCGCCTTGTATTGATTAGCCATCTCGACATCGTTGTCGGTGAGCACAAGCAGTTGATCGCCCACCTGCAGTTCACTTTGCCCGGTGGGTACGAAGAAATCTTCGCCGCGCCTTACCATGATAACCAAGGTGTGTTGAGGGATAGTTATCTCACGGAGGTGGTTGCCTTTGGCAATCACATCCTCGGTTACCTCTATTTCTGTGGCAGACGACTGTATCTCTTCCGGCAGTTCGAGGTCAAAATGTTCCAATTTGCGCAGTTTGACCGGTTCGGTGGCAATGTTGAGTTTGCGTGCCATGGCGGATAGTGATGTGCCTTGTACGAGTAGCGACACAAGCGTGCAAAGGAAGATGATGTTAAACAGCACGTCGGCGTGCGGCACACCCTCCGCCTTGCACATGATGGCAAACACGATAGGCACAGCCCCCTTGAGTCCTACCCAACTGAGGAAAGCTTTGTCGTTGCGCGTGTATTGCTTGAAGGGTATCATGCACAACCAGACTGATAACGGGCGAGAGATAAACACCATCACGATGCTGACAATGAGTCCAGCCAGAAGGATGTGCCACGACAGCAGTTCGTGTGGGCGAACCATCAAACCTAACATCAAGAACATTACCAATTGTGACAGCCACGTCAAACCATCGAAGAACGATTTGGTTTGATGCTTGCGCGTGAACTTGCTGTTACCAATGATGAGTCCGCCTACATATACAGCCAGATAGGTGTTACCCTTCATGAAATAAGTGACAGAGAAGATAAAAATGCACGCTGTGAGAACCATGATCGGGTACAGCGATTCGTTGGACAATCTGACACGGCGCATCAGTTCGACCAGTCCGCGACCGAAGAAAAAGCCGATTACTGTACCCATGACGAGTTGGATAACGATCGTCTGTACAATCTCTAAGCCACTGACCGCGGCACCGGCAGTAACCACGCCAATCAGAGTGGTCGTCAACACGTATGCCATCGGGTCGTTGGCACCGGATTCCAATTCCAACAGCGGGCGCAAGTTATGCTTGAGTCCTACACCGCTGGTACGCAGGATTGAGAATACGGATGCCGAATCCGTTGATGACATGGTAGCCGCCATCAGCAGGGCAAGACTCAGGGGGATAGTAGCACCAACCCAATCATACACGTAAAACATGATGACGCCTGTAATCAGTGCCGTGAGTAGCACACCGATAGTGGCTAATGTCACACCGGGTGCCATAACCGGCTTGATGTCGGTGAGCCTGGTATCCATGCCACCTGAGAACAAGATGATACACAGGGCAATGGTACTGATTGCTTCTGCCGTTTCGGTCTGAAGCATGTACCCCACACCATCATCGTTGAAGATGACACCTATACCATCGGGACCGAACAACATTCCCACTCCCAAAAACAACAGCAGAGCAGGTACGCCGAACTTATAGCCTATCTTATCAGTAAAGATGCTCGCAAAAAACAGGAGCGAAAGAACTAATAATACAACTTCAACTTGCATATATATATCGGGATTAGTTCGTCAGACGGGTACTGTTGTGCTTATTTGTTGGCAGAAGGTTTGGGCTTCTTGAGCAGGTATTCGTCAATGATCTCTACAATATTCTCCTTGGGATACAATCCCTTCAGTATGATCGGTTCACCCTCAACGGGGATATACAGCACCTGGGGAATACTGCTGATGCGGAAAACGCCTGCGAGTTCGCGTTCGCGCTCGGTGTCAACCTTGTAGAATCGGACCTGGTCGCAATAGGTCTGACTGAGTTCCTCCATGATCGGTGCGAGCCGTTTGCATGGTCCGCACCAGGTGGTGTAGAAATCAATGACGCAGGGTTTGTCGCCCTGGTAATGCCAATCGGCATTCGTTGTATAATCGAAGATACGTTCCTTAAACTGTTGTGTGGTAAGGTACGTTACATCGTCAGCCATGGCAGGCAGGATAAGACCTAACATAATCAAGGCTGATAACAGGATTTTCTTTTTCATTGCAATTGTCCTTTCATAAATTCGTTGTAATCGTCCATAGTCTTGCCGTTGCCAATCAGTTTGCTGTTGGTTTCGGTGATAGGCACGACGGTTATTTGCCGGTTAGTGACGAGTGCTTTCATCTCTTCGCTCTCGAGGAGTATGCCGATGTACCATTCGGCTTCGTCCATCGACTCCATTCCGCTGATACGCAGTGTCGGTCCAGCGCTATAGGCTTGCAGAGCGGTGAGGTCGAAGTCTCGGATAAGGAAGCGCGTGAAGTTGAACAGCGCCACTTCGTAGAGCAGGTTGTTGAGGTCGGCTTGTATCTCTTCGTCCGTCATGACGGAGGTGGCAGGGTAGATGAGCAGTACAAAAGCTTTCTCGTTGCGCTCGGCAGAGAACTGAACCGTTGTGTCGGCAGCCTGCTCTTCGGGTTGCACATCTTCGCGTTTGGTAGAGAGAGTGGATACAGCGCCGCCCTTCTGGCTCTCCATACCTTGTCCGAGCATAGCCAGCATGTCGCGGCTCATGGTTGCCAGTTCGGAGTCGGGGTAACGGGCAATCATATCACGCAGCGACTCGGCAAACGAGTCTTTGCCCTCGGTGCGGGCTTTGGCAACCGCGTTGAGGAACAGGAACCGCGGCATAAGCGGCGAGAGCGGATAGTTCTGCTCGGCATGTTGCGTGTTTGCCTTGACGGTAGCGAACTGCCCGACGCGATAGGCGTTGTATGTTGCCTCGTAGAGCGAATCCTGTTCGGCAGCCATTCGGCGGAGTTGTGCAAAGTATTGCGGGTCGGCAACAATCTTCGCCTGCTTGGTGTCAGGATACTTGGTGAGTATGGCCTGTCGTGCGCTTTCGGCTTCGGCAGGTTTGTTGTCCTTGAGCGCATCGAGGTAACGGGCATAGTACAGTTCTACACAGCGCTTGTCTTGCGGGAAACGCCTGCAGAACTCCTCGAAGGTGGCGTCTGCCTGAACGGTGTCCTGAAGCTTGTCCTTGTAGATGAAGATCATCTTGAACATGGCATCGGCTATGGTGGAGTCGCTTATGGCGAATTCTTCGGGTGTGCGGGGTATCTGCTGGAGATAATACGCCGGGTCGTAGATATCCGTTACGCGCGGTTTGACTGTAGTAATGCTGTCGGCAGCAATGCTGTCGGTTGATTCGCTGAGGTCGGAATCTTCGGTTGATTCATCGGTAGGCGGAGTCCAGTCGCCTGAAGAGGCTTTGCTCTTGCGTCGCCAGTTGTCTTCCAGTGGCCGGTTGCCCCAGCGGCGTGAGAACTCCTGTTTGCCGTTGCGCATGAGCTGAGCGTTGTAGAAGTACCACTCGCCCGTTGCACCTGCTCCGCCGAACATCTTTGATGTGTTGACGCTGTTCAGGCCTTTGTCGCGTGCTTCGCGCTCCTGCTGAACGGCTTTGGCTGAGTCTTCGGCTTCGGCTTTGCGCAGGTCGGCAACAACCTTTTCGGCAATCTTGAGTTGTTCTTCTTCGCTGAGTGTACTCAGGTGCTGCAGCGAGTCTTGCAGAACGACTGTGCCGTATTCGGTGCTCAGTTCGTCAAGAACTTCGGCGAGTGTGCGCGTGCGCTGGTAACCTTCTGATTCGGCGGGAAGGATAGTGATAGCCTCGGAGTAGCATGGCGCAGCCTTGGTGTAGTTGCGCTGAGCGTAATAGATGTCACCGGCTTTGAGCAGCACGGCGGCTTTGTCCATGCCGTTCTTCTCGCTCTTCTCGATAGCCAGTTCGTAGTTTTCGAGGGCTTGTGCGGTGTCGTGCTGTGCAAGATAGATATCGCCGATAGCGCCGTAGAGGACGTCAAGTTGCTCGTGGTACTTGTAGTTCTTCGCCATGTTTTTGAGTTGGCGGATAGATTTTTTCTTGTCGGCAGACACGAGTGCCATGCGGATGCGTGCATTAAAATCCATCTGCACAGGCGGATAGAGCCGCGTGCACTTTTTGTAAGCATCATAGGCGTCGGCAGGTTTGCCGTCGAGTTCGTATAGTTGGCCGAGTACGTAAGCGAAGCGTGCGCGGTTGCCTTTGCGTTTCTCGTCGGGCATAGCCAGTTTGACGAAAGGAATGGCTTCCTTGTACTGCTTTGCTTTGAGCCGGATATCTGCCGTTGTGGCAGCGTAGAGTGAGGCGTGTTTGCGCTTGAGATTGTCCGCCTGCACCTTGTTGAGCATATCTTCCGCCTCGTATATCCAGCCCATCTCGGCGTAGGCTCGTGCGACCCATAACTGGCATTGCGCGACAACATCGGCATCGTAGTCGTAATGCCGCATGACGTAGTTGAATGTACCTACCGAGCCGAGGAAATCGCCCTTGTGGAACTCCGCCTGACCGAGTAGGATCCAGGCGTCCGCCAGTTCTTTGTTGAACTCGCCCTGCTTGAGCCACGCCTTGTATTTAGGGTCTTTGGAGCGATTGGGGTCGGGTTTGGGTTTCGCTTTTATGGAGTGGAGTTTGATACACTTGCGGCACTTCTCGATAGTGACGTCCATTTTTCCGGAAGCGGATTCAGCGGCTTTGTGGTCGGAGACGGGGTACAGGGGCAATATCTCGCCGTAGTTGTCCTCGTGGGCTGTGGCGATCTGCTCCAGTCCTTCGTTGAAGGCGTTGCGTCCGTTGAAGGCGATGTTGTACTTCGTTTTGGTCTGGTGATACCAGCGCGACATGCCGGTGTTCTTCTGTGTGGAACAGGAAGACGCCAGTAGCGCCAGCAGAACGGCGGCGAAGAGATATGTTATGTGGTTATGAAGTTTCAAGGGAGGTATGATGTGTTATGTTTGATGTATGATGTATGATGTATGATGTGTTATGTTTGACGTGTGGTTAGTGAGCGGTTAGTCCTTTGACGTGCGAGGGCGCGGCAACGAACTCCTTGAGGTAGTTGGGTTCGAAGTACGCGATGTCCTTGCCTGCAACGGTTCGCACGAGTTCGGGGTTGTTGCGGTAGGCGTGCGCCAATTGTCCGGCAGCTGTGCCGGTGGGCAGAATACCGTCTATCCAATGTGCGTGCGGATGGCTAATGACTGATCTGCACTTGTCGGCGCCGTTGCCGCAGAAGTAGATGTCATGGTCGGCGAGCAGATCGGCGAAGCTCTGTTCGTCAATCACCTTGGCTGCAAGGGGCTGAACGACACGGAGATTGGTGTCATACACGGTGCAATATACCTCCATGCGTCGTGCGTCAATCATCGGGCAAATCAGCGTTGGGTGTTGAGTGACATCCCCCGACCCCTTCTCAGAAGGGGAGATTGGTTGAGTATTGAGAGCTGCGTGGGCAATGACGGCGAGAGTGGGTACAGCGAGCAGCGGTATTTCCAGCCCGTAGCACAGCCCTTTGGCAAGTGAGGCGGCGATGCGCAGTCCTGTGTAGGAGCCGGGACCTTCGGAAAGAACGATGGCGTCCAAAGCAGGTTTTGCTTGGTTACTACACGAAGAGGCGGAAGTGTTGAGGCTTGCCTGCAGCTCTTGCACATAAGCGGGTAACAAGGCGGCGTGGTTGCTGCCGGTGAGGTTGCAACGTTCAGCAATAACCTTGCCGTCTTGCAGCAGTGCGGCAGAGCAGACGTCGGTTGAACTATCTAATGCGATTGTAGTCATATCGTTTGGTGTGTGGCGCATACGCGTTGTTTATTGTGCAGCGCATACGCGCACGCAAAAAGCCCACAAAGTTACAAAAAATAAATCGGAAATGCAAATTTTTGAGGGATTTTTTGGTTTGTTCTGAGATTTTGATTAGTCGTGTGGGCAAAAGCGGGGAAAACTGGTGGCGGAAGCAACGAAAATGAAGGGGATTTGCGGGGAAACAGCAGTCTTTTGAAATGAAGAAAAAACGGCGGAAAGTATATATATACGTAGTATATATATAGTATGTGCATGAAAAATGAAAAACAGGTCTATTATCCTACGGTTATCATACGGTTATGTTGCGGTTATCATTTGGTAAGGTATCGATACGGTATCGAAAACGGAGCGGAAATGGAGTGGGAATGGAGGAGTTGGGAAAGGTGGTTGAAAAGAAAAAATGCAGAAAAGTAACATTTTTATGCGTGAAAATTTGCAAATGTGGGATTTTTTTCGTAACTTTGTGCGATAATTCTACGCGTGCGCCAAAATGCGCGCGGAAGCAAGCGCGAATGTGACAATATAATCAAAGCAGTTGAACAAATATACGCGAAGTAATCAATCAACAAACACAAAACAAACAAAATACAATAAACAAACAATTAAAAATCAAACAAAATTATGGTAAGTTACAAGGAATTAGGTCTTGTGAACACCCGTGAGATGTTCGCCAAGGCAATCAAGGGCGGGTATGCTATCCCCGCATTCAACTTCAACAACATGGAGCAACTTCAGGCAATCATCAAAGCTTCGGCTGAGACAAAGAGCCCGGTTATTCTGCAAGTATCGAAAGGCGCCCGCAACTACGCCAACCAAACGCTGCTGCGTTACATGGCACAAGGTGCTGTAGAATATGCCAAGGAACTTGGCTGGGAGCATCCGCAGATCTGTCTGCACCTGGATCACGGTGACAGCTTCGAGCTTTGCAAGAGCTGCGTTGATTTCGGATTCTCGAGCGTGATGATCGACGCATCGTCGCTGCCTTACGAGGAGAACATTGCTCTGACCAAGAAAGTGGTAGAGTATGCTCACAAGTATGACGTAACCGTTGAGGCTGAGTTGGGCGTATTGGCAGGTGTAGAGGACGAAGTTTCGTCGGCAGTTAGCCACTACACGAAGCCTGAAGAGGTTGTTGATTTTGCTACCCGTACGGGTTGCGACTCGCTGGCTATCTCGATCGGTACGAGCCACGGTGCATACAAGTTCACTCCGGAGCAGTGCACGCGTGACCCGAAGACCGGCAGGCTCGTTCCTCCTCCATTGGCCTTTGATGTACTGGACGCTATCATGGAGCAGTTGCCCGGTTTCCCGATCGTACTGCACGGTTCGTCAAGCGTTCCGCAGGAGTATGTAGATATGATCAACAAATACGGCGGCAAGCTGCCTGACGCAGTAGGTATCCCCGAGGAGCAATTGCGCAAGGCTGCAAAGAGTGCCGTTTGCAAGATCAATATCGACTCGGACAGCCGTCTGGCGTTTACTGCAGCCGTTCGCAAGGTATTTGCAGAGAAGCCGAGTGAGTTTGACCCACGTAAGTACTGCGGTCCTGCTCGCGACCTGATGGAGGAGCTGTACAAGCACAAGATTATCAATGTGCTGGGCTCGGACGGCAAGGCTGAGTAATTGATAATTGACAATTGATAATTGACAGTTATGCTTCCATTTATGACAGCCGAACAGGCTGCTGAATTGATACAGAACGGCGACGTCTTGGGCATGGGTGGTTTTACCGCCACGGGTGTGCCCAAGTCGGTACCGTTTGCTCTGGCACAACGTGCCGAGAGATTGCACGCCGAAGGTAAACCTTTCCGCGTAGGTCTGGAGACCGGTGCTTCGATGGGTGACAGTTGCGATGGTGCGCTGGCACGTGCTCACGCAGTAGAGTTCCGTACACCGTATCAGTCGAACAAATCGATGCGCGAGGAGATCAACGCCGAAGGCACACATTACTTCGACATGCACCTGAGCCACATGGCACAGGATCTGCGTTACGGCTTCCTGCCTCGTCCGAAATGGGCGATCATCGAGGCTTCGTATGTAGGTGAGGACGGTACGATCGTTCCTGCCGCAGGTATAGGTATCATGCCTACGATCTGCAACATGGCAGAGAAGATCATTATCGAGCTGAACGAGATGTTCCCCGCTTCGATGCGCGGCATGCACGACTTGTACGAGCCGCTGGATCCGCCTTATCGCAAGGAGATACCTATCTACAAGCCGTCTGACCGTTGCGGTAGCGACCATATCAAGGTTGACCCGAAGAAGATTGCCGCTGTAGTGAAGACCAACCGTCCGAACGAGATTCCCGCTTTCACTCCGGTGGATGAGACGACCGCGAAGATCGGCGCTAACGTAGCCGCGTTCCTTGAGGCCGAACTGAAAGCCGGAAGGATTCCTGCTTCGTTCCTGCCGATACAGTCGGGTGTAGGCAACGTAGCCAACGCCGTGCTTGGTGAGCTGGGCAAGAACCCGCATATCCCGCCGTTTGAGATGTACTCGGAGGTTGTACAGGACTCGGTTATCGACCTGATTAAAGCCGGTCATTGCAAGTTTGCTTCGGGCTGCTCGCTGCGTCTGGTAGAGAGCAAGATGGCCGAGGTACTGGCAGACCTGGACTTCTATCGCGACAAGCTGCTGCTTCGTCCGCAGGAGACATCGAACAACCCGGAGATCATCCGCCGGCTCGGTCTGATTGCTATCAACACGGCTCTGGAGGCAGATATCTACGGCAACGTTAACTCAACGCACGTGACGGGTGTAAAGATGATGAACGGCATCGGCGGTTCGGGCGACTTTGCTCGTAACGCTTACCTGAGCATCTTCACGACCGCTTCGACCGCGAAGAACGGTGCTATCTCGTCAATCGTGCCGATGGTGACCCACGTGGATCACTCGGAGCACTCGGTGAAGGTGATCGTAACCGAACAAGGTGTGGCTGACCTGCGTGGCAAGAGTCCGCGTCAGCGTGCCGAGGAGATCATCAACAACTGCGTCGCTCCCGAGTACAAAGAGATGCTTCGCGACTATCTGAAACATGCAAAGCACGGTCAGACACAGCACAACCTGTCGCTGGCTTTCGCTATGCACGAGGAGTTCATGAAGTCGGGTGACATGCGGAACACGAAGTGGGAGAACTACCTGAGATAAGCCTACCCCTAACCCCTCCCTGAAGGTAAGGGAAAAAATTGCAATATAATGGGTAAACTATATCGGAACATAGTAACAGCGGTGCTGCTCGCCTTCGGGTGGGTAGCACCCTTGTGCGCCGCACCTCTGACACAAGCGGAGGTAGATGCGCTGTACGAACGCATCGATGCGTTGTATGCAGAAGGAATGAATGCCTACAAAGCAGGCGATTACGCCAAGACAGCGACCATGCTGACGGAGGCCGTTGCTCTGCAAAAACAGATCGCCGAAGATGAAGACCTATTGGCAATGAGTACCACGTTGGCTGCGGCTCAGTCGCAAGCCGGTGAGTACCAAGCCGCCTTAACAACAACAGAAAACTCGATAGCTCTTGCCAAACGTCTGAAAGGCGAATCGGCACCGGAGCTGACCCAATTGGAAAACAACCGCGCCTATCTGCAGAGCAAGATCAGTATGCCCGTGGAGGAGCGCGTAGAGATAGTACGCCACACGATCGTCCGTGAGGCGGATACGACCGCTGCCCAACGGCTGTTTGCACAAGCCACGGCAGCTTATCGTCAGGGCGAGTGCCAGAGAGCCTTGCAGCTGACGCGTCAGGCTGTGGCAATGGATACGCTGAAGCTGATCTATGACTCGGATATTCGTACGGCGTATCATAACATTGCCGCGTGCCGGATGGAAGGAGCGCGCGGGCAGAAGAACAGAGGCGAATACAATCAGGCGCTCAAGAGTCTGCAAGCCATACTGGACGAGTTCGGACAGTCGGCACCGAAGAAAGAGATAGAGAGTGAGATGGCGAGTTGTTACAGTCTGAACGGCGATTACGAGAAGGCGATAAGCATCTATAACCGCCTGTTGCAACAAGACCCGACGAATGTTGCCATACAGAACAATCTGGCGTTGTGCTATGCGCGCATAGGCGACTACAGCCGTTCGCTGAGTATGCAGGAGAAAGCGTTGCGTCTGACACCGGATAATGCCGAGCTGCTGACGAACATCGCTACGACGTATTTCCGTCAAGGCGACTACAGCAAAGCTCTGCAAACAACCGACCGTGCTGCGGAGATCATCCGCCGGAAAGACGGTGAGCAGAGTGCCGCCTACGCTACGGCGCTGGTGAACAGAGGTGCCTGTCTGGCAATGATGGAAAGAACGGACGAAGCGCTGGCAGCCAACGAGCAGGCGCTCGCCATACAGAACAGTGTGCTCGGGGCGAACCATATCAATGTAGCCACAACGCTGAACAACATTGCCGACTGCCACTACCGCAGGCTGGATTATCAGCAGGCGATGGACAACCTGCAGTTGGCGGCACAGATACGCAAGAACGTGCTGGGCGTGCGGCATCCGGACTATATATTCACGGTGAACAATATAGCCGCGTGCTGTCTGGCTCTGGGTGACAAAGCCGGTTACGCCGCCCGCAAGCAGGAGTGCCTAAATTGGATGCTCTCCGATGTGCGGCAGAACTTCACGTGGCTGACCGAGCAGCAGCGGCAACTGTTTGTGCAACAGCGCACTCCGCTGCTGGAGGGTATAGTGGCGTCGTATTGTCCGGACGGCATGCAGTACGACAAGCAGTTGCTGACCAAGGGACTGCTGCTGTCGTCGGCGGTAGAGTTGGAGCGAATCATGCACGAGGCAAAAGATGCGGAGATAACGCGTTTGTTCGGCGAGTTGCGTACGATACGATTGGCGTTGGACGGCCTATATGCGCAGCCAGCCGATGCGCAAGACAGACCGCAGATCGAACAACTCAGCCGTCAGGCGGAAGCAGCCGAGCAGCAGTTACTTGCCCGTTCGCAGGCGTACGGCAACCTGACGCGCAGCCTGACATATCATTGGCAAGACGTACAAAAGGCACTGAAAGATAATGAAATAGCCGTGGAGTTTGCCAAGGCAGGTCAAGGCGACGAGTCGCAGTATGTGGCGCTGGTGCTGCGCAAGGGCTGGAGTGCACCGAAGAGTGTGCGGGTAGGCAAGCAAGCGGATTTTGCTGAGTATATACAGAAGCGCTACAGAGCATACGAGTACGAGGAGTTGGGTAATGCTATTTGGCACGATGTGTTAGCAGCCGCCGGAGCCAAGGACGGCGAGGTGATCTATTTCTCGCCGGACGGGTTTATGTACCAGATGGGTATCGAGTATCTGACCGCCGACGGCAAACTGATGAACGACGCGTATCAGATGTGCCGGTTGTCGTCCACGCGTATGCTTTGTCAGAAGCCGAAGCACACCACAGGAAAAGATATGACGTTATTCGGAGGTCTGCTATACGGGCCAAACAATACGAAAGGTGAGAAGTTCCAGTACCTGCCTGCAACGCTCAAGGAGGTGCAGAACATTTCCGCCATGTACCCGGGTTCGAAGACCATAACAGGCGGCGAAGGCACAGAGGAGGCGTTCTACGCCCTGTCGGGTCAGTCGCCTGCGCAGTTGCATATAGCTACGCACGGCTTTTATATCAAGGGTGAGCGTGCGCAGGAGATGGCCGCCGGCACGCGTGGTGCGGGATTCATCCGTATAGGTGCAAACAGCGAGGTGGCTGACAATTCGATGAGCCGCACGGGTCTGCTGTTGAGCGGCGCCGAGACAGGCTGGACGGGTACGGCGGCAGAACAGCATGCTGACGGTGTGCTCACGGCGCGGGAGATCATGCTGACCGACCTGCATACGACCGAACTGGCAGTATTGTCCGCCTGTCAGACGGGTATGGGTGATATAGAAGCGGACGGTGTGGCAGGTCTGCAGCGCGGATTGAAGAAAGCCGGTGTGCAAACAATGATGATGAGTCTGTGGGACGTGAACGATGAAGCAACAGGTATGCTGATGACCACGTTCTACGAAGGATTGTTGCAGGGCAAGAGCAAGCAGCAGGCGTTGCATGACGCGCAGGAGAGAGTGCGGACGTTCACGGGCAACAGCGCCCAGGCGCAACGTGCGATAAGCGAGGAAGAGGAGTATATGGCTGAGGTGGAAGAAGAACTTGCGGGCAACACGCGTGCCGCGCGACCGCTGAAGTTCCTCAGGCAGAACGGCGGCAGAAACAGCACGAACGTCACTGTGAACGAGAAACCGAAACTGCCCTACGCGGCACCGAGGTATTGGGCGGCGTTTATACTGTTGGATGCTCTATAAATTACCCGTCTGCTCAAAACAAAATCCGAACTTAGAGATAAGAAGCAAAGATAAGAAAACAGATATATTAACCCACTAAAATTTAACGAATATGAAAAGACCAATTACTGTAACTGCATTATGCCTGCTGATGGCATTCTGTGTGCCTGCAATGGTATTGGGTCAGTCTCGCGGCGGTTCCGACCAAGGCGAAAAGACCGAGAAGAAAGACAAAGGTCCGAAGCGTAAAGCCAACGGTTTGCAGAAGTATCAGACGTTCGTCTATACGAGCGAGGATCTGTCGGGTGAGATCGAGCGTCAGGTATCTGCCGACCGCGATGCGTTGAGCCGTGGTATAGGTGCCGACCTGCTGAGTGCGGGTCTGAGTGCCGCCACAGGTGCTGCTACAGGTTACATCTCAACGCTGGTGGAGATGGGTATAACCGCTATCACCAAACTGATCCAGCTCGATGCCCAGAACAAGAAAGAGTGGCAGGAGATGGTTAAGGAGGAGAGCGAGCTGATTATCACTATGGGTACGATAGCCGACCTGAACGACTTCTACAACTGCATGTCGCAGTACGGACCAATGGATCCGAAAGGTATGCGTTTTGACGGTATAGGCTGTCTGGCTATGGAGGGCGAGGACACCACGTTCTACATCAGCTGCCATATCAACCGCAAGAAGATCGACCGTATCGTTCGTCACTCGAAGTTCGAACTGGTGATGGATACGTTCATGATCAACCCGTACAAAGCCGGTCTGCCTAACACCGATCTGCCGTTGTTGTTCACCTACGCTGACCGTAAGTCGTTCGACTTCACGATGAAGATGCGTATGGTTTCCTCGTGGATGGACCAGTTGCCTGACTTGCATAAGGATCAGATCCTGGGTGAGTTCATGCTGAACGTGCCTGTTGACTCCGCTGCGCTGGACGAGAACAATATGTTCCGTTACATCCGCCAGGAGGGTGAGGCTCCCAAGTACGGTCTGGTAGGCGAGAGTTTCATTGTTCCGCGTTCGTACATGCCTTTGCGCGATGAGGACGGCAAGTACACCGAGAGCTGGGGTACAGGTCAGTACAAGATGGAGGTAGAGATTGTAGAGGTCTGCGGCGTATCCGATGAGTTCAAGAAGAACTGGCGCAAGGACTTCAGGAAACGTAAAAAGATGACCGGCAAGATGTCGAAAGCCGAGGCTGAGATCTTGCAGATCTTCACCAACCAGCAGTGGGATAAGCAGGCTAAGCAATGGGTAGCCACCACGCTGAAAGGCCCGTCCACAGTGCTGAACAAAGAGGCCGCCAAGATGGTTGGCTCAAGTTACACTGCCGGTGGCAGTAAGTAATGCTGCTGCAGCTGTTTTGGACATATCTGAAAGTCGGTACATTCACGCTGGGTGGAGGTTACGCTATGTTGCCTCTCATCCAGCGTGAGGTAGTCGATTATCGCCGGTGGATCGATGAGACGGAGTTCCTGAACATGATTGCTCTGGCGCAGGCTGCGCCGGGAATCATTGCCGTCAACTCGGCGATTTTCATCGGCTATCAGGTAGGCCTGCGACATGTGCCTGCGTCATGGCAAGGCGGTTGGCGTGAGCGGTTGTATCCGTATCTGGCTGTCAGTGCTGCGGTTTTGGGGGCGGTGTTGCCGTCGTTCGTTATCATTCTGGCGATAGCCATGGTGTTCAGCAGTTACAGCAGTCTGCCTGCTGTGGAGGCTGTAATGAAAGGTGTTCGTCCGGCTGTGGTGGCGTTGATAGCTGCCCCGCTGCTCAGGATGGCAATGAAGGCGAACAACCCCAAGCCGTTCAAGGATGGTGGTGTGTGGCTGCTCGGCTGGTCGCTGGCGGCGGCATTGCTGATCTGGCTCGCGCGGGTCAGTCCGGTGTATATCATCATAGCCACTATCGTGTTGGCGTTGGCGGCAACGTGGCTGGGAGAAAGGAGGCATAGCAAACGATGATCTATCTGCAACTGTTCATCAGTTTCTTCAAGATCGGGCTGTTCGGCTTCGGCGGCGGATTAGCGATCTTGTCACTTATCCAGCATGAGGTGCTTGCCTACGGCTGGATGAGCGAGCAGGAGTTTGTGGATATAGTAGCTATCAGTCAGGTTACTCCCGGTCCGATAGGTGTGAACTGCGCGACCTACGTGGGTTATACGGCTACAGGCTCGGTGTGGGGCAGTGTGCTGGCTACCTGTGCAATGGTTCTGCCGGGGTTGGTGATCATGCTTACGCTGTGTAAGTTGTACCTGGTGCTCAGCACGCGTTTTGCCGACAATCCGTACTTCCAGAACACGTTGCGCTATCTCAGGTTTGCGGTGTTGGGACTGATTGCTGCTGCTGCGTTGCTGCTGATCACGCCTGCTACGTTCATCGACCGCTGGAGTGTAGTGCTCTTTGCCGGAGTGTTTGTGCTGACTATTTTGCCACAACTCATCCGCAGTAAGCAACCCGTAGTGAAGAAGATTGTTACAACCCTGTCGCACCCTATACTGCTGATTGTGCTCGCCGGCGTGGCGGGTTACTTTATCTACCGCTAAGTTCTTCGTATGAAACGTTTTGCGTACATAGTATCGATACTGCTGATATGCATCCTGATGGTTGCATATATGCTGTCGTTGCTTGTTCGCAACGGTGAGGTGCAGACTGCAGCCGTGCGCTGGCTGGCGGCTGAGGTGTCGCAGGCGCTGAAGGCGGATATCGATGTCGGGCACGTCGATTACCGGTTCTTCAATACGCTGCATATCGACGATATCTATGTCTCCGATCAGCAGGGCGACACGCTGGCGTATGTCGGTACGGTAGATGTGCAGGTGCGCATGCGCGACCTGCTGCGCAGGAAGGTGTCTGTTCGCAAGGTGGCTATCGACCGCCCGTACGTCAATCTGCACGACCATAACTACGATTTTCTGGTGCGCGCCCTGCAGAGCAACGATACCACCTCGCTCGACTCGCTGCCTGTAGCCATCGAGGTGAACGATGTGCATATCACGAATATCCGTGCACGCATGGATACGCTGCTGCTGACGGATGCCGAGGCGCGTATGAGCCTGAACAGGCTGGATAACGAAGCCCTGGAGGCGGATATACAGACCTTGTACGGCAAGATCGTTGATTACCGCACGGCGGGCAGAGGCAAGCGTGCACGTACGCTGTTTGAGTTGTGCGCGATGGAGGCCAGTCTGGTGGCTAACGATACGTTGGTTGAGATGCCGAGGTTGTATGTGCGTCTGCCTCACTCACAACTCAACAGCGAGGTCGTGCGAATCGATACCACCTCGTTCACACTGCGCCTGTCGGATACGTATATCACCGGCAGGGATTTGGGTCTGTTTATCCCGCAGGTACAGACTGCCGACGGCAAAGTGGGTCTGACGGCAGCCTTGCAGGGAAATGTGGATTCGGTCGTGCTCAACGAGTTGAGTATGTCGTACAAAGGCATACCGTTCTTCCGCGGCAATGCTACAGCCTACCAGTGGCAGGACTTCGACAGCTTGCGGCTGCGTGCCGAGTGCGAGGATCTGGTGGTTAAGGCAAGTCTGTTGCAGGATTTTATAGCCGACATTCTTGAGCACCCGTACCAGTTGCCGGTCGAGGCGTACCGATTAGGGGATATGCATTACAAGGGCGTGGTTAGCGGCCGCCTGCGTGACATGAATCTGCAGGGTACGTTCCGCAGTGCGTTGGGCGTGTTCACCACCGACGGACATGCGCAGATCGATGCGCAGTTCGACGATCTGGCGTTCAACGGTGCAATCGGCACCAAACGCTTCCGGTTAGGCAGACTGCTGGGCAACAAGGATCTGGGCTCGGTGGCGCTGAACATGCAGATGGACGGTCACATGGCGCAGGGGCACCCGATTCACGGCAAGTTCCGCGGCGAGGTGCAGCGGCTGACCTACAAGCAATATACGTACACGAACATCCGCCTGGACGGCAAGTACGATACGGACGGTATAGAGGGTTCGCTGGTGAGCCTTGATCCGAATATCCAGTTGTCGCTCAACGGCTTGGCGGATCTGGGTGAGACATCGCCGAATATCAACGTGTCGCTTGACCTGCAGCACCTGCGTCTGGATGCCCTGCACCTGACCGACAAACTGTATGACAGCGACATACAGGGGCAGTTGTATATCAATTTCTACGGCACGCATATCGATCATATCGACGGCTATCTGGTGCTCGACAGTCTGCTCATCGCCAATGCAGGCGACACGGCGCGAATGACGCAACTGAAGATCACCGCCGAGACGTTCAGCGACGACTCGACCCACCATAGCCTGAAGCTGCAGTCGGATTATATGGTGGGCAGAATAGCGGGTAACTTCAGTTACACCGAGTTGGGTACGACTGTCAAGAAGTTGGCGGTACACTACCTGCCTCACCTGTTTGACTCATCGATGCGCGACAGGCTGAAGAACCGTCCGTCCACCACGCAGGCGACGTTCTACCTCTACGCCCATGATCTCGACAGCCTGCTGGACGTGCTGCCGCTGGGTATATCGCAGAGCGGCAATCTGACGTTCAAGGGTATGATAGACGAACCCAACCATCGTATAGGGCTGAGCGGCATTGTGCCTGTGCTGCGCATCGGGCAGGAGGAGATAAGCGACATTATCATCTCCGCCGACAACCGCAACGACCGTATCAACCTGCGCACCTCGGCACATATCGACCTGCCGGATACGATGCATATAGGCGATGCCGATGTGCTGATCAGCGTGATGGCTATGAACGACTCGATGCTCGTCACGCTCGACTTGAGCAACGATGTCGAGGAGCGTTACGGCGGACAGCTGGGCTGTCTGACCACGTTCGCCGAGTATGCCCATAAGCCGCTGATAACGACACATATCCTGCCGTCGGAGATCATGGTGGCTAACTCGCTGTGGTACGTCGATCCCGCGCGTGTCACTTATACGGTGGCGGATACGGCATTGCAGGTAGAGCACCTGTGGATGGGTAACGAGCAGAAGCATATCTTTGTTGACGGCATAGCTTCCACCCATCAGTACGACTCGCTGGTGGTGCGGCTCAAGAATATGGATCTGGGTGCCATACTCAGTCTCACCCCTGTGCCGGAACAGTCGCTGACGGCACAAGGTAAGATCACCGGTACGGCAACGTTGTACAGCGTGCTCAGCACCCTGCTGCTGAACGCCGACCTGCATGTAGCCGAGGCAGGACTGAACGGCAGTCCGATAGGCGAACTCGATGCGCGTGCCACGTTCGACCCGGCACGCAAGGCGGTGCTGATTGAGGGCGAGGCGGTGGATGCCGGACGCCATGTGGCGAATCTGAACGGAGAGATAACTCCGCTGGATGACAAGTCGTGGAGTCTGCATATCTATCCCGACTCGTTCAACCTGGGGTTCCTCAACCACTGGACGAAATCGTTCCTGCATAATATCATGGGTCGCGGTTCGGGGCACGTGCACGTGTTCGGCAGGCATAAACTGACGTGGGTAACCATCGAGGCGTTGCCGCATAATGTAGCCATCACCGTGCCTTTCACGGGCGCGACGTATTACGTGCGCGATTCCATATTTATGGACAGCACCTCAATCATCTTTCCCCACCACACGGTATATGACCGCGAGGGGCACATCGTCAAGCTGGATGGCAAGGTGAACCATACCAACTTCTTCGACTTTAACTTCGACCTGAGTATGTTTGCCGACAATGCTATCGTGCTCGACCTGCCTAACAGCCCCACGGCTGCGTTCTACGGCAAGGTGTATGGCACGGGTGATGTGCGGCTGTTCGGCGATGAGAAGAAGGTGAACCTTGTGGCGCACGCCAAGGCGCAGAACGGCTCGACGTTCCACCTGAATATAGGCGGAGCAAGCGATGCCAAGGAGAGCAGTTTCATCACGTTTGTTGATCACAACAAACCCGTAGTCAAGCCTGCTCCTACCACTGTGCGCCGCCGTCTGCCACGCTCCCTGCGGCAGAACTCGGAGCTGGACTTGGATCTGTTTGTGACTGTTGACCAGGGTACACAGTTCTTCACGCAGTTCGGCAGCAACAGCGATGATATCCTCCGCGGCCGGGGTGACGGCAGCATGCGTGTGCACCTGATCAACAGCGACCTGCAGTTGCAAGGTACGCTCACGCTGCGCCAGGGCAGCCTCAGCTACGCGCTGGGCAACATGGTGCACCGCGACTTCACGATCAGCGACGGCTCGAGTATCACATGGCAGGGCGGACCGATGGATATGAACCTCGACGTTACTGCCAAGTACCACGTTGTGGCGTCGCTCAAGGATCTGTTCGGCAGTGACCTGAGTTCGCTGCAGACGAACCGAACCTCCGTGCCGGTGAACTGTATCATCTATGTGCGTGACAATATCCGCAATCCTATCCTGTCGTTTGGCATCGAGCTGCCGCAGTCCGACGAGTCGGTGCAGTCGCAGGTGCGCTCGTTCATCAACAGCGATGATATGCTGATGCGCGAGGTGCTGTACCTGCTGGTGTTCAACCGGTTCTTTACGCCCGAGTACCTGCGCAGCACGAACACCACGGGCTTGAACGAGACCTACTCGCTGCTGTCGTCCACCGTGACGGGACAGATCAACTCATGGCTGAGCAAGCTGACGAATATCGTTACGTTCGGTATCAATTTCCGAACCGATGGCGAGGGTGCCGATGCGCAGCAGGAGTATGAGGCACAGATCTCTATCCAGCCTATCGACGGACTGCTGATCAACGGCAATGTGGGCTACCGCTACAACGACCTGAACAACCGTCCCGTGTTCGGCGATCTGGATATCGAATATATCATTACCCCGGACGGCATGTTGCGCGTAAAGGGTTACACCCATACGGTGGACAAATATTCGCTCCGCCAGGCGAACATGGTGGAGGGTATAGGTATAGTGCTCAAGCACGACTTCAACTGGGGTGATGCTTTCCGCAATGCCGAACGCAAGAAGAAACAAAAACAAAAGACCGCTGACGCTGAAAGATAATAGACCGCTGCGCTGAGAGAAGACAGACCGCTACGCTGAGAGAAGACAGACCGCTGCGCTGAGAGAAGACAGACCGCTGCGCTGACAGAAGATAGACCGCTGACGCTGAGAGAAGACAGACCGCTGCGCTGAGAGACCGCAGCCGATGGCTGCTGATAGACGCTCGGATGTAATCTGTCAGCGAACGAAGTGAGCGATCTATAATCTGTCAGTGAGCGCAGCGAACGGTCTGTATTCTGTCAGTGAGCGCAGCGAACGGTCTTTCGACTATCGACTAACTATGTTCAAACTCGAATCCGCATATCATCCTACCGGCGACCAGCCGCAAGCCATCGACGCACTCGTTGATGGTATCCGCTCCGGTGCCCGGGCAGAGACCCTGCTGGGTGTCACCGGCAGCGGCAAGACGTTCACCATAGCCAATGTTATCGCGCGGCTCAACCGCCCGACGCTTATCCTGTCGCACAACAAGACCTTGGCGGCACAGTTGTACTCGGAGATGAAAGCGTTCTTCCCGCACAACGCAGTGGAGTATTTCGTCAGTTACTACGATTATTACCAGCCCGAGGCATATATCCCTTCCACCGACACGTATATCGAGAAGGACCTGAGTATCAACGAGGAGATCGACCGTTTGCGTCTGTCTGCCACCGCAGCGTTGCTCTCCGGCAGAAAGGATGTGATTGTAGTTTCGTCCGTCAGTTGCCTGTACGGCATAGGCAGTCCGCAGGACTTCTCGATCAACTGCATCTCTATCCGGCGCGACCAGACCATTCAGATGGATGAGTTCCTGAAGGCACTCGTTGCGGCGCAGTACGTGCGCAACGATCTGGAGCTGACGCGTGGCAGGTTCCGCGTCAAGGGCGACACGGTGGATATAGCCCTCGCTTATGCCGACTATATCGTGCGCGTGGAGTTCTTCGGCAATACGATTGACAGTATCTGTTCGCTCGAGCCCGTGAGTATGAACGTGCTGGAGGAGTTTGAGTTCATCAATATCTATCCTGCTACTATCTTCTGCACCTCGCGCGAGAGTATCGAGCGTGCCATAGGCGAGATCAAGCGTGACTTGGACGAGCAGATCACATTCTTCCACAACGCGGGTATGGAGCTGGAAGCCAAGCGTATCGACGAGCGCGTACATTATGATATTGAGATGATTCAGGAGCTCGGCTACTGCTCGGGTGTGGAGAACTACAGCCGGTACTTCGACGGTCGCGAACCCGGCACGCCGCCGTACTGCCTGCTCGATTATTTCCCCGACGATATGCTGGTCGTCGTTGACGAGAGCCACGTCACTATCCCGCAGATCCATGCGATGTACGGCGGCGATAAGGCGCGCAAGGATAACCTGGTGCAGTATGGTTTTCGTCTGCCTGCCGCCCGCGACAACCGTCCGCTCACCTTCGAGGAGTGGGAGCAGAAAGTCGGCTTGTCTGTCAGCGATAGCGGTCTGTCAGCGAAGCGGTCTAACGTCCAACAGCGGCGCGGTCAAACGATCTTCCTCTCCGCCACACCTGCCGAATACGAACTGGAGCAGTCCGAAGGCATAGTGGTCGAGCAACTCATCCGTCCTACCGGTCTGCTCGATCCCGAGATTGATGTCCGTCCGTCGGAGCACCAGGTCGATGATCTGCTGGAGGAGATCCGTCAGCGCGTGGAGCGTGAGGAACGTGTGCTCGTCACTACTCTCACCAAGCGTATGGCGGAGGAGCTGGACGACTACCTCCGTCAGTACAATATCCGCTCGGCATATATCCACTCCGATGTCGATACCATCGAGCGCATCAAGATCATGGAAGACCTGCGCCGCGGTATCTACGATGTGCTGGTGGGTGTCAACCTGCTGCGCGAGGGATTAGACTTGCCCGAGGTGTCGCTGGTGGCTATCCTCGATGCCGACAAGGAGGGCTTCCTGCGCGACCACCGTTCGCTCACCCAGACCGCAGGACGTGCCGCACGACACGTCAACGGCAAGGTGATCATGTACGCCGACCGTATCACCCGATCCATGCAGCAGACTATCGACGAGACCAACCGCCGCCGCTCCATACAGATAGCCTACAACACCGAGCACGGCATAACGCCTACCGCTATCCGCAAGGATATCAATACCGGCGCACTGGCTTCGCTCTACCACGATGCCGAGAAGGAACGCGAACAGGTACAGCAGCGTATTCGCGAGAGCTGGAAGAACGCACCGTGGCAGCAGATGGACAGCAAGCAACTGCAGCGTGCTGCCGACCAGAAACGCAAGCAGATGCTCGCCGCAGCCAAGGATCTGAACTTCGACCTCGCCGCCACCCTGCGCGACGAACTGCTGGAGATGGAGAACCGCCTGCAGATTCTCGCGGAGTGATCTTTTAACGTTCGATGCAACCGAACCATTTTATCGGTAATAAACTGCCCAAAATGACCGGAAGTGCCGAAAATGTGTAAAACTACACGAAAATAGGTGCCGAAAATGTGTAAAATTACACTTTTTTGGCACTTTTGTTTGCAAATATCAAAAAAATGTTGTATCTTTGCATCCAAATTCAATATAGTTATGTTGCAGATAGAGAGAAATGCTTTTAAGCAATTGCATGCTTGGAAACAAAGCAGCAACCGTAAGCCGCTTCTGCTGCAGGGAGCACGTCAAATAGGTAAGACCTGGCTAATGCGTGAGTTCGGCAAGCGTGAGTTTGACAGCGTTGTGGAACTTAACTTCGACGAAAAACCTGAACTGCGTGAGTTGTTCCGACGGACAAAAGACACGACACGGCTCATCCGGGAGTTGGCTCTATATACGCCTGCTTCAATTCAGCCGGAACGTACTTTGCTGATTTTTGATGAGATTCAGGAGTCAGAGGAAGCCTTGAATGCTTTGAAATATTTCTGTGAAAATGCTCCTCAATATCCTATTATAGCGGCAGGTTCGCTATTAGGCGTGCATGTGCGTAAAAAGAGTATGACTGTGCCTGTAGGCAAGGTGCAAACGCTTCATTTACATCCGTTGAGTTTTAATGAATTCTTGCGCGTAGCCGATTCGCAAATGTATGATTATTGTGCCTCAGTTACACCCTTTGAGCCATTGCCCGAGATTGTCTTGTCGCGTTTGACAGACGTCTACAGACAATATATGGTATGTGGCGGTATGCCCGAGGCAGCCATAGCTTTGCTTGAGAATCGGGGCATGCAGACCGTTGAGCAGACCTTAGGCGACATACTGCAACTGTATCAGGCGGACTTCTCCAAATATGCCACACCTGTTGAAGTGACACGTATGACTGCATTATGGCAGTCCCTGCCTTCGCAGCTTGCCAAAGAGAACCGCAAGTTTATATATAATGTCATTCGTAGCGGTGCGCGCGCACGAGAGTACGAGGACGGTTTGATATGGCTGGAGGAGGCAGGCTTGATTTATCGCATATACAATGTAGGCAAGCCCGGGCTGCCACTGGCTGCCTATCGTGATTTATCCGCATTCAAGGCGTACACATTCGATAGCGGCTTGCTGCGACGTCTCGCCCATTTGTCGGCAGAAGTGGTGTTATCTGAGAATAATCCCGGATATCAAGAGTTCCGTGGAGCAATGGCGGAAAATATGGTGTTGCAATCGTTGGTTTCGCAATATAATGACGTACCGTATTATTGGTCAAGCGGCAACAAGGCTGAAATAGACTTTCTGATAGAACATGGTGGGCATATCATTCCCATTGAAGTAAAATCATCCACGCGTATCAGCGGTGGCAGTCTGGCTTCGTATTTTCATAAATATAATCCGGCACTCCGTATTCGCTTCTCTATGAATAATCTGCACTTTAACGACGGCTTGCTAAGTATCCCGCTTCCGTTGGCGGATTGGACGCATCAATTGGTCGGGCAAATTTTTGCAGAATCCTCTATCTCAATCAAATAGTATCTTTTGCGCTGTATATCCTATGGCAAACAGATTGAAATTATTGCTATCTTGTATACCTGTCAAGTGGAGTTCTTTTCAGGCTCTGCTTTGCGGGGTAGTATGTCTGTTCTGTTCTTGCACAGCCGAGCCGCTTTGTGAAGCTCGGAAAACGCTTGCTGTTGCCGACAGCCTGCGTGTGAACGAAGGCAGGCTGTATGACGACAGTCTCGCTCTCGCTGAGGCATATACGTTGCTCGGGCATTGGCGACTCATCTATCCCGATGACTACGCACGCGCGTGTTATTATTATGGTAGGATGTTACGCCATAGGGGTGATCAAGTTGCAGCGA
>ONHW01000007.1 GCA_900317745.1 uncultured Bacteroidales bacterium
ATGTGGGGGACCTTCCTCTCAGAACCCCTACTGATCGTCGGCTTGGTGGGCCGTTACCTCACCAACTACCTAATCAGAAGCGTGCTCATCCATAATCCTCGCGTTTCACCATCATGGGATGCCCCTCAATGGCACATGGAGCTTTAATTCGGCTTTCGCCGGGCTATTCCCCGATTATGGACAGATTGCACACCTGTTACGCACCCGTGCGCCGGTCGCCATCAGTCAAAGCAAGCTTTGACCATGCTGCCCCTCGACTTGCATGTGTTAGGCCTGTCGCTAGCGTTCATCCTGAGCCAGGATCAAACTCTTCGTTGTAAAATTAAATTATAACAAAAAGCTCATCCTACACTCAAACGACTTATTTCGTAGTTGCACTTGATCAGCCAAACTTGGCTGATTCATTCCTTAATGGAATCGACAAGGGACTTGACTTCTGCGCCTATATATAATATATAAGGTGCAGACCCAATCGGACACATCTTCTCGGCTTACGCCTCGATTATGTGTACCATTGGACACATCTTCTCGGCTTACGCCTCGATTATGTGTACCATTCTCTTGTACTACATCTTGATTGAACAATCTCTCAAAGAACTCTTTTCAGCCCGATTTTTGCGCTTCCGAAAAATTTTAGGGCGAAAACGGCTGCAAAGGTAGGACATTTTTTTCATATAAGCAAATTTTTGCGTAAAAAAGGGTCATTTTTTGTATTTTTTAGCATATTTCTGCAACACAAAGGTTGCAAACACGGGCAAGTCACCCCTAAAATTGCACCGTACGAGCAGCCGCGATCAGGTGCAGCAAAATTTGCAGTCAACCGACACGCTTATGCGAAGGCGTTCCAGCCCTGTGCGGTGAGCGGCATAGAATTGCCGTTACGCGGAATAAGGCGGAGGTTGACGGGCTGTTCGGACTTGCCGGGTTCGTACTCGGCAGCCGTGACATGGCCGATGATATAGACATCATCCAGAGGAACGAGTTTCTCGTAGTCGTGAATATCGCAGGTGAAGAGGAGTTCGTAGTCCTCGCCGCCATTGAGTGCGCAAGTAACGATGTTCAGATTCATCTCTTCCGCGAGGGCAACAGCCTGATAGTCGATAGGCAGTTTGTCCTCGTAGATATCGCAGCCTACTTTGGACTGGGTGCAGATATGGAAGAGTTCGGAGGAGAGTCCGTCGGAGATATCCATCATAGCTGTAGGATGGATACCGGCTTTACGCAGCGCCGTGATTATATCGAGTCGTGCTTCAGGTTTGAGTTGTCGCTCGAGCAGGTATTCGCGTCCCTCGAAAGACTCATGGATACGATCGTCATGCTCGTCCGCCTTGGCGAGGTTGTCGTGCTGCGTGGAACGGAAGACCTGCAGTTCGCGCTCAAGGAGTTGCAATCCGAGATACGCCGAACCGAGATTGCCTGTGACGCAAATGAGGTCGCCGACCTTGGCGCCGTTGCGATAGACGATATCTTTCTCGTCCGCGACTCCGAGACAGGTGACAGCGATGGTCAATCCGTTCATTGAGGCGCAGGTGTCGCCGCCGACGAGATCTACTTTGTAATGTTCGCACGCGGCGCGCACGCCCGCGTAGAACTCCTCGAGATTTTCGACAGTAAACCGCGAAGACACGCCCAGCCCGACAGTGATCTGCGTGGGTGTAGCGTTCATGGCGCAAACGTCCGACACGTTGACCGCCACAGCTTTGTAGCCGAGGTGGCGCAAGGGCACATACTCAAGGTTGAAATGTATGCCTTCGAGCAAGAGGTCGGTAGTGACCAGAGTGCGTTTGTCGTTGTGGTTAAGCACGGCACAATCGTCGCCGACTGCATAGATGGTGGACGGCTGGCGATTCTTGAAGCCTGCTGTGAGATGACGGATAAGACCGAACTCACCTAATTGGGATACCAACATTATATTTACGATTTAGATATTTACGATTTACGATTTCGTAATTTACGATTTAGTTATTCACGATTTTGGGGTGCAAAGTTACGATATTTTTTTTATATTTGCAAAAAAAAGTCATAAAATTTGCATTTGTGCATTTTTTTTCGTAACTTTGTAGCGCAAAAACAATATTATTATGCGAACCATTTTGATTGCAGAAGACAGCGAGCGTAAGCTTGTGGAAGAATACCTGCCGGGTGAGACGAATATTCTTGTCACAGGCGTAGGTGCACTGAACATCATCCGCAGTCTGCGCGACCTACCGCGTGATACAGAACTGATCAACATCGGCTATGCCGGTAGTGCGAACTATGCGATAGGCACGGTAGTGGAAGTGACAGAGAGCCGCTTGCACCACCCTAACGTGACCTACCCCGAGCCGAGGCTGACACTTCAGCCTGTGGAAGACCTGTTCTTCCGCGCGTTGAACCCGACCCGCGCTGTATGCTACTCGAACACGGATTTTGTGCTGGCGTCGCCGTACCAAGATTGCGTGTTTGATATGGAGTTGGCGTATATATGCGCACAAGGTTTCACACACGTGAGCGCGATAAAAGTCGTGTCGGACAACCTGTCGCTGCACGCATACAGGGAGGTAGCCAACGGCGTTGAAGCTGCAGATCAACCCCGATAACGGCTCGATAACGGATCGAAAACGGACCGATTATGGTGCACGATTCTGCACAAAAACAACTGAAACAAAAATAAAACACAATAATTATGGCTTACAAATGGACATTCACCACTATTGGTGGTAACACCCGCGTGCATATAGCCAAGGGTGAAGATTTTCGTCATTTAGGCGAGTTGGACGAGAAGATGTGGACCGTGCTGAGTTGTCCGACGACAGGTTTGGAGATCAGCGACGAGACACTGCGTCTGTTAGACACCGATCATGACGGCAAGATCCGTATTGACGAGATCGTCAATGCGTCGAAGTACCTGTGCGCCGTGCTGCGCAATCCGGATGTATTGCTGGAGGAGAAAGACGAGTTGAAGATTGCTGACCTGAACGAGGAGAACGCCGATGCCAAGCAGATGGCCGAAATTGCGCGCCGCATAGCCGGCAAGGAGGAGACGATCAGTCTGGCAGCCGTAGAGGCAGCCATCGGTGCTATTGCCGTTGAGCAGAAGCCGCTGCCCGAAGCCCCACTGGCAGCCGACATCATTGCCGCCGTACATGAGAACGAGGCTGCATACAACGCCTGGTTCCGCTCGGCAGAGCTGGAGAAGATGGGTCTGGCAGTAGCCGATCCTGAGGCTCAGCCGAAGATTGCCGACAAGGATTGGAAGAAACTGACCGCGCAGGTTGCTGCTTACGAGGCAGAAGTTGCCGCTATCACGGCAGCTAACCAGGCTGCAGTGGACGCAGCCACAGGCGAGTACCAGCCGCTGCGCAAACTGCTGTACATGAAGCGCGACTTCTACACGCTGCTGAAGAACTATATCTCGTTCCAGGACTTCTACAACCGCGAGATCAAGGCAATCTTCCAGTGCGGTCGTCTGGTGATTGACCAGCGTGCCTGCGAACTCTGCGTGAAAGTGGCAGACGCCGGTAAGATGGCCGCCGAGGCAGGCAAGTCGGGTATGTACCTGCTGTTCTGCGACTGCGAGAACAAGAACAAAGGCAAGAAACTGTCGATTGTAGCCGCTATGACTCAAGGCGACATTCATAACCTGGAGGTAGGCAAGAACTGTATCTTCTACGACCGTGACGGTCTGGATTACGATGCAGTAGTTACGAAGATCATCGACAACCCGATCAGTATCCGTCAGGCCTTCTGGACTCCGTACCGCAAGTTTGCGAACTGGGTATCTGACCTGGTAAACAAGTCGGTTGCCGAGAAAGAGAGCAAGGGTCTGGAAGATATGAAGGCCAATGCTACGACCGCAACGGAGAAAGCAAAAGAGAACGCCGAGAAAGGCAAGGCCGCCGAGCCCGCAAAACCCGCATTCGACATTGCGAAGTTCGCCGGTATCTTTGCTGCCATCGGTATGGCTTTAGGCATGATCGGTACGGCGTTGGCAGCTGTAGCCAGCGGTCTGGCAGACCTTAAGTGGTGGCAGTTGCTGATCGTGTTCGCATGTATCCTGTTGGTGATCAGCGGTCCATCGATGCTGTTGGCATACTTCAAGCTGCGTCGCCGCAATCTGGCACCGGTGCTGAATGCCAACGGTTGGGCAGTGAACGCAGAGGCTATCATCAACGTACCGTTCGGCGTAACGCTGACCTCGCAAGCCAAGTTCCCGCTGGTGAAGGTAAAAGACCCGTTCAAGAAAGGTATGTCGGTATGGGCCAAGTGCCTGCTTACGTTGTGCGTTATTCTGCTGATTGCCTGCGGCGTAGGCTGCTACATGTACTTCACGCAGAAAGGATTCTTTGCACCCAAGGCTGAGTGCGAGCAAGTAGCAGCACCTGCTGCCGAGCCTGCAGCATGCGCAGCAGCCGAAACAGAGGCAGCTCCTGCGGAATAATATGAGTCTGAAGAAAATAATTGTCTTGCTATGGGCGGCAACGCTGCCCATAGTTTGTGTATGGTCGCGCAAGCCCAAGAAGGTTGAGCCCGAACCTCCGGTGATAGAAGAGACCGACAGCATTGACCTGGAGGAGAACGACGACTTTGAGGAGTTGACCGAAGGCATGCCGGCAGGCGTGCTGTCGCGTCTGGTGGGCGACACGCTGTTTGTGAACTGCAGCCAAGAGGAGTTGCCCCGACACCTGATTGTGATGAGTGCCGATGGCGAGTGTCTGTACCGCCTAACGCCGACAATGCTGTGGGGCGACACGTCGAGTGTGCATCCGGCAGACAGTATCTATCTGCTATGGATGAATACACGCGTCAACCCGTACCAGACACCAGTTGACAGCCTGAAGGACAGCATACCCGTGTCGCTGAAAGGATTCGTCTATCCGCTGAAGAACCTGACGCATGTGACGTCTAACTTCGGTTTCCGCCGCTACCGTTTCCACTACGGGACGGACGTGAAAGTGCAAGTGGGCGACTCGCTTCGTGCGTCGTGGGACGGTCAGGTGCGCATCGTAGGTTGGGATCCGAGAGGCTACGGCTACTACGTGCTTATCCGTCACGACAACGGTTTGGAGACGATCTACGGTCACCTGTCGCGTCCGCTGGTGGAAGAGAACGAGCGCATCTATGCCGGTGAGGTTCTTGGCTTGGGTGGCAACACCGGCCGTTCGACCGGCAGCCACCTGCACTACGAGATACGTTATCTGGGCAACGCCATTGACCCGGCAACGCTCGTGGACTTTGACCGAGGCGCGTTGCGCGTGCCGGAGGATTACCTGATCACGAAGAAAGGGACCTTTAAGCACAACGAGGAAGTCAAGCAGCTGAAGATGGCACAGTACCACAAGGTGCGTCAAGGCGATACGCTGTCAGGCATAGCCCGCAAGTACCACACATCGGTGCGCACGTTGTGCCGGCTGAACCATATAAAAGAGACATCTATTCTGCGATTGGGGCAGAAGATAAGAGTGAGATAAGCAAAAGAGCCACAAGGTTGTGGCTCTTTTGTTTTGTTTGAAATTGTTTGAGGCGGTGCCTGTTTGAGGTAGTTTGAGGCTGCGCCTGTTTGCGGGTTAGTAGCGGAACGATGATCCACCGACGAACTCTCGCAGGAACGATGTAGGCGGAATCTCCTTCTCAGGAATAGACTCGAAGTACGAGAGGAACTTATGCAAGCGATGTGCTTCCGCATACTCGTCGCAGTACTTGGGCACATCAGCGAGTATCGGTTCGGCATGTCGCTTAAGTACCGCCAACTCGAACAGCAGCGAAGAGTTGAACATTGCATCCGCCTCCTCTTGGAACGGATAGATCCATTTTTCCTCACCCCGTCGCACAGAGGGGCAACGGGCAATCGTCTCACGTGCCGAATAACCGCGGTAGCGGAAGTCACGCACGATGCGTCGGATGAGGCGCACGTCGGTTGTAGGAATCCAGTTATGGTTGTCGAGGTTAACGGTGGTAAGCGATGATACGTAGATCTTGAACATCTTATCGCGAGGGGTGTTCGGCAGCAATTGCGGATTGAGCGCATGCAGTCCCTCCAGAATAACTACGGTGTCATCCTTCAGTTGGAGTTTATCGCCCTTGAACTCGCGTTTGCCGGTCTCGAAGTTGAAGGATGGCAGTTCAATCTCCTTGCCCTCCAACAGGTCAGCCACCTGCTGACGGAAGTACGGGAGGTCTAACGCCTCGATGTGCTCGAAATCCCAATCGCCGTTCTCATCCTTAGGCGTATCTTCGCGGTTGACGAAATAGTTGTCCATCGACAGCACGACAGGACGAATGCCATTGACGAGCATCTGAATAGTCAGACGTTTGGAGAACGTGGTCTTACCTGAAGACGAAGGACCGGAAATGAGAACGAACTTAGGCATGCCGCCGGGCTTGTTGACAATCATATCGGCAATCTGACCAATCTTCTTCTCGTGGAGCGCCTCGGAGAGTTTGATCATCTCAAACGACTTGTTGCCCTTGCAGGCTTTGTTGAACTCGCCTACGTTGCTGATCTTGAGCAGTTTGTTCCAGGCAGTATATTCGTTGAAGATCTCGAACATCTTATCCTGATTGCAGGTCTCCTCAAGTTTGGTCGGGTCCTTGCGGTTAGGGATACGCAGGAGTATGCCCTCGTGGTAGGACTCGATCTTATAGACGTTCAGGTAGCCTGTAGAAGGCATAAGTGCCGATGTGTAGTAGTCGATAAAGTCGTCGATACGGAAATAGCGACAGTAAGGATTGCCGAGCGTCTCGAAGAGTGTTGTCTCTGCGTCATGACACTCCTTGAACAGGCGGATCACCTCTTTGGTCTGCTTCTCCTCGGTGATGATCGGTTTGTCGGCAGCGATGAACTCGCGCATCTTCGCATCGATAGCGGTGATCACCTCTTCGGTGATGGGCATATACGAGCCGTCGAAGTTCCGCAGCGTGCAATAGTAACCACGGGATATTGGGTGCTCCACGCGCAGGTCGGTACGCGGATAGAGCGAACGTACCGCATAAGCCATCACCATCTCCAGCGTACGCACGTAGCAGCGCATACCTTCCGGACACGACGCATCGACAAACTCGATGTCCTTGGGCTTATAGACGAGGAACGTCAGGTCCTGAATCTTGTAATTGACTCGTGCGGCTACCACGGGATAAGGCAGATGCAAACCAATCTGGTGATAGACGTCCAGAAGCGCAGTACCACGTTGAATGTCGTAGTATTGCTTGTCGTTTTTGCAGTAAATGGTGACAGTATTTTCCATACACTTGAAATTTTTGTTTTCTTTTGGCATCTTTGCGTTTTTTATTCGGTCATTATGCACCATATAACTTCCTCACGAGAAAACACAAATCTGCTCAAAACAAATCCAAAAATTGGATTATATTCATATTTCGATAAGACCAACCTTGGTCAAATGTAATCGCTACACCTTAAATTCTTTGGGTACGGGTGTCTCGAAGTGCACTACCTGCTCGGTGGCTGGATGAATGAACTCGAGAATGCGTGCGTGCAAGCACAGGCGGTCAACGGGCGCAAAACTATTGCCGTGACCGTACTTGCGGTCGCTGACTACAGGATGGCCGATTGAGGCGAGGTGCACGCGGATCTGATTGGTGCGTCCCGTCTCGAGGTTCAGTGCCACGAGCGAGAGGCAGATCTTGCCGTCAACCATAGCCGCAGCAGGGATGTTGGCACTGCCCTTGGAAGGTTCGATAGTACGTGTGCCGAGCACCTCGTAGTGCGTCACGGCTTTTTGTCCGCCATCATCCACGGGTGAGGAATAAACCATGGCATTGCGTTTATCCTCTGTCAGCCAGGTGGTTATGGTGCCTTGAGGTTCGGCAAAGATACCTTCGGCAAGGGCTATATAGGTTCGTTTGGTAACGAGTTGGCGCCAATAGGTGCGCATATACTCTTGCAGTTGTGGTGTCTTGGCGAAGACGAGCAGGCCGCTGGTCTCGCGGTCCAGGCGATGGACCACATATACATTGTTACGCGGGTGCTGCCTGCGCACGTAGGCTTTGAGTATGGACAGGGCTGTTGTCTCCGCGCTATCCGGGTTGGTAGGCACGGTGAGCAGACCTTGCTTCTTGTTGACTACCAGAAGGTAGTCGTCCTCATATACGAGTGAGAGTTTGGGGTGGTGCAACGTGGTTGTGCCGGCTTGCGAGAGGATCGTCACTTCGTCGCCGGCATTGAGGGCTTGGTCGCCCCGTGTGGTGATTGCACCGTTCACCTGCACGCGCCTGGCACGCAGCAGTTGCTTGATGCTCGTGACGGACATACCGCCGAGCTTAGCCTGCATGAGTTCGAGCAGCGTGGTGGCTGCTGTGGCGCGTAATATGGTGTTGTTCTTGCGTTTCATAGGGTGCTATAGATCCGCCGAATGTAGCGGATATATAAAAACGAGTCGAGGCGAGCGTGGTGCTCGCCTCGTACTTGCATAGTTAGTTACGCTTGCGATTGCCGTAGCGTGACATGAACTTATCAACGCGACCAGCCGTATCAACAAGTTTAGACTTGCCGGTGTAGAACGGGTGCGAAGTGTTCGAGATCTCCAACTTGATAAGCGGATAGGTCTGACCGTCGATTTCGATGGTGTCCTTCGTGTTAGCGCATGAGCGGCTGAAGAACTGTGTACCATCCGACATATCTTTGAATACTACTACACGGTAGTTTTCGGGATGAATTCCTTGTTTCATAATTGCGAATGTTTTTATTCAGCAGCCTCAGCTACTACGTTAATCTTGATGGTTGCCTTAACCTCGCGGTGCAGACGGGCTGTAGCCTCGTACTCGCCGAGTTGTTTGATAGGCTCAACGGTGATCACCTTCTTGTCCACCTCGATGCCCTGTGCAGCCAGAGCGTCAGCGATCTGCTGGGTGGTAACCGTACCGAAGATCTTGCCGTCCTCGTTAGCCTTGGCGGGAACGTTGATTACAGTTGCAGCGAGTTTCTCAGCCAGAGCCTGAGCGTCAGCCAGAAGTTTGGCGAGCTTGTGAGCCTGTTGCTTGAGGTTCTCGGCGAGCTGCTTGCGGTTGCTCTCGTTGGCGATGATAGCCAGCTTGTTCGGCAGCAAGTAGTTACGGCCGTAACCGTCGCGTACCTTAACGATATCGTTTTTGTAGCCCAGGTTGGCTACGTCTTGAATCAGAATGATTTCCATAATCTTGAGAAATTAAAAATTAAGAATTAAAAATTAAAATTACCTCTGATGATTACTTCATCATATCCGTTACGTAAGGCAGCAGAGCCAGGTGGCGAGCTTTCTTAACAGCCTGAGCAACTTTGCGCTGGAACTTCAGCGAAGTACCGGTGATACGGCGGGGCAGGATCTTGCCTTGCTCGTTGAGGAACTTCTTGAGGAACTCAGGGTCCTTGTAATCCACGTACTTGATACCGGCTTTCTTGAAGCGGCAGTACTTTTTCTTCTTCTGATCCGTCTGTTTCGGGGTCAGGTAGCGAATCTCTTCATTCTGTGCCATGATTAAGCCTCCTCTTTTTTAGTGTGGTTACGACGTTTCTCAGCATACTCAAAAGCATACTTGTCAAGACGGGTTGTGAGGAAGCGAAGCACGCGCTCATCACGTGTGAACTCAGTCTCGAGCTTTGCAATGAAGGCAGTCTCGACATCATACTGCAGTACGCAGTAGAATCCGGACGTCTTAGCTTGGATAGGGTAAGCGAGCTTGCGCAAGCCCCACTCCTCACGGTTCAGGATGGTGCCGCCATTCTGCGTGAGAAGGTTCTCGAATTTGTCGACCGCTTCCTTCATCTGTGGCTCAGACAAAACGGGAGTAAGTACGAAAACGGTCTCGTAATGATTTACCATAATGTTTTGTAAATTAATTTAAATTAGTTATTAATCATTGCGTTATTGCACCTAATAAGGCGCATTCACACAATTCCCCGCGCAGCCTGTCAAGGTTGTGGTGGGAAGAGCGGAGGAACTCGTCGCTTTTATGCCGCCGCGCGGCATCTGATGCGACCGAGTATCCGAACGCGACGCAAAGGTACAAATTTATTTTTTTATTACCAAATCTTTCGATAAAAAAGCCACGGCGACTTGTCAATTATTCACTTTTTTGCACCTGCACGTTGCAAACCGGTGTGCGTACGTGCGTGTGTACATCTCTAATACGTGCATAGGCGCACTTTTGGTAAATAAGTCTCGGGTTAACTTGCTTTCAATTTGCTTTTGCCTTGCTCTTGCCTTCCTCTCACACACGTCTCGGGTTATGCGGAAGTGGCGGATTGCGTTCACCGCAGATGCATGAAGCGGATAGCGTGTAAGTACGTATTTCCACGTGACCATCACGGGACCATCTCCCGAGAACACCCCAAGCAAAGCATCACAATCAAATCATTTGGTATAGATCCGAAAACAGGCCGATTAGGGTGTTACCAGGTGCGATTTGCCAGCGATAAGTGCTAAACGACTACCAAGGAACAACTATCTACGCGCCCTCACATCCGCGCGAGACGAGTAAAAGTCAACCATTATCGACAATTACCAACCATTTGCGAGAGGGTATTTACCATTAACAACAATTGTATAGACCAAGGCTCACTAAAAAGAAACTGTCTAAAGTCGTCTTCGGAAATCCCACATGCACCACCTCTGCATCTATTCTCTTAACGGCACGGCGTATGACCGTCAGTTGCCGTATATAACGCACAATGAGCCACGCGCTCCATTCGTATGCGCGGAAGAACGAGACATCGGAGTAGAGGTAAATTTCGCGTTTTTGCTCGGGCATCGTACGGGAGTGCTCTTTATCCAATATTTCCGTTAGTTGTGCCATAGCTATTGGGGTTATGTATTTTTTCCAAACTCGAGATTTTTCGTCCTTAGTCAAGGGCCGGGTAGTTTCGCTTGGGGAGCGAAACGCCCTTGCCCAATGCCGAAAATCCATGGGGGGGGGGGTGGGGGATGAAACGAAGGTAAAATTCTAAGGTAGTACAGGCCGCACGGATCGCCCGTAGCGGCGGACGCGGCCGGTGCAGTCGAGGTTGGGGTAGTAGTCCGAATAGAAGCGCAAGTACCACGCGTTGTACGAGTAGTCCTCGTAGAGCGACGACGACCAATAGCTGCCGTAGGAGCCCACATTGTTGAGGCCGCTGACGCGGCGGCTGCCCGCCGCGGGAAGAAAAATAAACTTGTCCGTGTAGCCTGCTTTCTTACTTGTGACCTTGTAGCCGTTTATTCCATTCTGCGTAGTCCACGTCCATGTGCAGTTGTCAAGGAGTTCCCGCCATTCTGCCTTGGTCGGCATTCGCCAACTACCGCCCCAATTGACGTAAGCAGCATCGTCTTCCGGATCAAGAACAGTTTTTCCACCATTGTTATTGTACTTTGTGAATGTATTACCACCATCGTCGTTGGTGTCAAAATAAGTGCTCCAATCGTAGGTTGATTTGGTCGTTGTTTCTCCCCAAGCGAAGTAATCACCGTAGCCTTCGGGGGATTCTGCCCCAACATTCATATTCGCCCATTTGACAGATAAGCCAAGATCCACCGCGTCGGGAATTGCTTTTACCACTTGTCCGTTTTGCCCGCAGGTCTGATGGACAGTAATACTTTGTGCCTGAAGGAGCGTTGCCCCTACTACAAGCACAGAAAAAAGAATTGATTTTTTCATAATGTTGTTTATTTTAAGCTAACATTTTTTATCGTAACTAACTCCACATTGTATCCGTCTTTCAACCTTGTTTCGATGCATTGTCGGGTGCTTATCGCATCCCATTGCACCTTATATATACTATGTATATATCCCGTGATTTCCAAATCCAATCTTTTCGACACATATATACGCAAAAAGCGCAGACTTTTGTAGTTTGCTTATATTCGGTCTCTAAGGAATCCTGGACGAACCTCAACAATCCAAATATATCTACGGAAAAGCCCACGCTTGCGCATGAGCATTACGGCTTTTCCTTGGATTGTTGTTAGTTTCTATATAACTGTCCAGGTTTTATAGAGACCAAGTATTAAGCTAAATGCTATTATTCAGTATGTCTTGCAGCTTCTGCTACGGCATCATTATGATGCTAAATAATCACTATCTGTTTCGTGTGAGTAATGGCTATTGTATTCCTTTTAATATCGTGTCAGGGCTTGTGCCCATCAATGTAATGGCGGATAGTTTCTTTCCCATATCTTTCAGAGAATGTCCACAATGATAAAGACTTTCATCAATTATCAACCATCTGTCATGTGAAGGCTTTGACCATTTATGCGTGTTCACCGGCTGCACTCCTTTAGAAGCGTTGTGCATTTCGCGCAATGACGTATGTTCGCCATCCGAATAGATATCTGCCGTCACTCCTTTTAATCGCACATCTAACATCTCAAACGTTGCGGCATCAACGTAAGCATCAATGACTATAACGCGTTTCTGCGCTGTCTTGATTAATTTCTCCAAAAGCGCCCTCGCAGCAAAGAACTCTCCTTCGAAGAACACTTGCTCCACCGGCGGTATATTTGTGCGGACGAAAAAATCTACCTTGTTTTGTAATTCCTTAATTTGGTCTGTATGTTCTTGAAGTTTACGGTCTAAACGATTTTCTACTGCCAGAAGACGTTGGTTTACTGCGTATCCTCGGAGCATGTATTCTTTGAGCACAGAAGTCGCCCACCGACGGAATTGAGTTGCATTTGTGCTATTCACGCGGTAACCTACAGAAATAATCATATCTAAATTGTAGAAATCAATAGGACGCATTACCTTCCGTTTGCCCTCCAAACGAAGTACTCTAATTTTTTGAGTAGTTGCTTCCGGTTCCAATTCACGAGTCTTATATATCCCTTGGATATGATACGTAATATTGTTCTCTTTTACTCCAAACAACATCGCCATTTGCTGCTGAGTAAGCCATACAGTTTCATCCTGCAACCGAACCTCCAATTGGATTTCCGCATCTGGTTGATATAATACTATTTCATCCTTCATCGTCAATAAACGTCTTTTTATGTTATCTTCGCGTTCAGCAACGCGGTCGCAACAGATGCCGTCAACCGGCATAAAAGCGACACGTGCCTCCGCTCTCCCCACCGCAAACAATCAGTTATTTACGTCGGGGTCCCCCATAGTCGTGGGCTGAATACGGCTGCAAAGTTACAAAAATATTTTGATATATGCAAATGAAAACAATAAAAAATACAAAATACACACAAGAAAGTACGAAATTTAACGGAAAGCAAGGGGAGCGGAGGCCAATCGTAATAACACGACAAGAAAGGACCGCCGCATGGCCACATAGGCAAGGAAAAGGAGTGCCGAGAGTGGCACTCCTTTGATTCACTTGGCTTTGTAGTTCTTTGCCCAGAAGGTAAAACCGCAAAGGCAGGCGAGGGTTATCACGCCGGCTATGGCGTAACCGATCCAGCGGTACTGCTCGGGCAGACGGAAGCCCTCGGGAGCAATCAGGATATAACTGGTGCTGACCATAGTCATGAACAATGCCGGGATAAGGGCGATAAGATAGCCGAAACTATATTTCTGATTTCTGATTTCTGATTTCTGATTTTTGTAGAGCCAGACAGTACCTGCCCAGAGGGTGAACATAGCAAGCGTCTGGTTCGTCCACGAGAAGTAACGCCATACAATCTCGAAATTGACGAACACCAGCGCGAACACGCACAGGAAGAGCGGCAGGGCGATCATCAGACGTTTCATCTTGGGTTTCTGGTCGATATGCAGAAAGTCCGCCACAATCAGTCGTGCCGAGCGCAGTGCCGTATCACCCGATGTGATAGGTGCAGCAATAACACCGATGATTGCGAGCACACCGCCTACCGTACCCAGCCACGAACGGGAGACTTTATCTACAATCAGCGCAGGGAGGTTCGTACCGCGGTCGTAGTGCGAGGCAAACGCCTGCAGACCGCCTATACCGTCAAGTCCCTGTTCGGGGTCAGCGAAGAACGTGCCGGCAGCCGCAGCCCAGATCAGCGCAAGGATACCTTCTGCCACCATGGCGCCGTAGAAGATCCACCTACCCTGCCTTTCGTTAGTCAGGCAACGTGACATGATAGGCGACTGCGTGCCGTGAAAACCCGATATGGCACCGCAGGCAATGCTGACGAACATCATCGGGAAGAGAGGCAGACCGTCCGCCTTGCGGTTCTGCAAGCCGTCAGTGAGTTCGGGCATTGCACTGCCGTGCTGCGTAAGCATAACGATAGCAATTCCGACGCCCATAAACAGCAACATTGCACCGAAGATCGGATAGAAACGTCCGATCAGCTTATCCACCGGCAGAACGGTAGCCATGGCGTAGTACGCGAAGATGATCAGCAGCCATGCTATAGGCAGCGCACGACCGTGGAACGGCAAGGTGGAGAGCGGTGCCAAGCCCTGGAGCAAGGTGGCAGGACCGGAGAGGAACGTGGTGGTGAGCAGCAACAGTAGCACCAACGACAACACGCGCATGAACACGCGCACGCCCGAACCTAACTCGCTGCCCACGATCTCAGGCAGCGACACCCCGCCCTTGCGCAAGGAGAGCATGCCACTCAGGTAATCGTGCACGCCACCGGCAAAGATTGTTCCGAACACGATCCACAGGAACGCTGAGGGACCGAAGAAGATACCCATGATTGCGCCGAAGATAGGACCGAGGCCCGCGATGTTCAGGAACTGCACCAGGAAGATACGCCAGCCGGACATCGGCACAAAATCCACACCGTCGTTCTTTGTGATGGCAGGCGTCTCGGCTTTCGGGTCGATGCCAAACACCTTTTCAACAAACGTGCCGTACAGCACGAATCCAAGAACAAGCACTACAAGTGCTACAAGAAATGTAATCATTTTTATAAGTAATCAGTTTTTCAGTTATCAGTAATCAGTATTCAGTTATCAGTAATCAGTAATCAGCCGTCAGTGGGCAGAAACAGAGCCCAGGATGGCCGCTTATGCCGTTTTGCAATGCAAAGTTACAAAAATAATATGAAAAAAGCAAATATTTTGATGTTTTTTTGTAAAATATTTGCATATTTGAAAAATTTGTTGTACTTTTGCATCCGCTTTTCGGGATTAGCGAATCCCACTAATGCATCGGGCGTTTAGCTCAGCTGGTTTAGAGCATCTGCCTTACAAGCAGAGGGTCTGCGGTTCGAATCCGTAAACGCCCACAACAAACACGGTGCTGTAGTTCAGTTGGTTAGAATATCGGCCTGTCACGCCGGAGGTCGCGAGTTCGAGTCTCGTCGGCACCGCAAGAAAAAAAGTTGCTCATAAGGGCAACTTTTTTTGTGCAACGGACTCAAACTTCGCGAGTTCTTAGCCACTACGTTCTGTCGATTATTGCAATACGATTGCAATTTTCGAGTCTCGTCGGCACCGCAAGAAAAAAAGTTGCTCATGTGGGCAACTTTTTTTGTGCGACGGACTCAAACTTCGCGAGACCCCACTACATCGCGCGCAGGATTGCCACGCACTCTTCGGCAGTTTGGGCTTCGTTGAGCCGGCTGTCGATAGGACATTGGCCGGAGCGGTCACGATTGAGGATCATAGGCACTTCCTCGGCAGCCACCACCTTGACACCTGCCTGCTCAAGCAGTTCGCGCGCGGGCGTACAAATAAGATTGGTATATACAGCCTTTACTCCCCCCTCAATCATCAGCGCAGCGGCAGCCTTGCCGATCATCTTATCCGCCACTACCGCTCCGCGGAGTCGTTCGGGTTGCTCGTTGAGCAGGGTCAGCAGGTCTTGTACGCCACGATTGGCATGAGTAGTGGTCACACCGCGGTTGCGGACCAGCAGGCTGAGATTATTGGTGTTCAGCAGACTGAGCATATCCGGGCCATCGATACTGACAAGCCTGTACTCGCGGCTGCCCAAGCCGATCTTGGCGGCATGCTCAAGGATATGTATGCCGTGGCGCGAGTTGATACGCTCGATGAGTGCCGCGGAGTTGTCGCCGTCCTTCGACGGGTAGTTGAACACCAGATCGACACACGCCTGGTCGAGTGCCACAGGGTCGAGCGAGGCAAGAATGCCTATATCGTTCATCTCGGGTGCAGCCGGATGGCTGTCGCAGTCGCAATCGACAGAGAGGTTGTTCGCCACATTGATATACAGGATACGTTCGCCGTTTCCGAAATAGTCGTGCACAGCTTGTGCAGCAGCTGCCATCGACTCAAGAAAACCTTCCTGATTGCCGGTGTGCAACCAAGTCTTAATGGTACTTTCCGTTACACCTGCAGAGTGGATATATGCCTTGCCGGCAGCAGAGGCCACGCCTATTGACTGATTCTTCAGCACACCGCCGAAGCCGCCCATAGCGTGTCCCTTGAAGTGCGCAAGGTTGATCATGAAGTCGTAGTTCTTCAGGTGCGAACCCACACGGTCGTAATGAATCCATGTAGTGTCTCTGACCGGGATAGTGAAGTCACCCTCCTCATCCATGATATCCACCTTGGCTATATCGAGAAAGCCGTGATCGCGGATGGTCTGCCAGTGCTCCTTGGTAGAGTTGCGCTTGCCGGGATAGGCTGTGTTGCACTCCACGATAGTGCCGTCAACGGTGTTTACCAGCTGCCGGATCAGTTCGGGCTTGAGGTAGTTGTGTCCGCCGGCTTCGCCCGTGGAGATTTTCACAGCCACGCGCCCTTGAGCCGGACGGCCGAGTGCCTCGTATATCCTAACCAGCGACGCAGGCGATATATCCTGTGTCATTAATACGACCGGCGCGCCTGACTCCTGATTGCAGAACGACGACTGATCGGTGTTGTCCGACGCATGCCGGGCAGAGGTGCAGCCTGCCAGCAGAACGGCAAGGGCTGCAAAAAAGATATTTGTTTTCATTCTGATATATTGTTTGGGTTCGTTTATTATTCAGGCACTTGACCGCCGCGTTGCTGCCGTGCCCACTCAAACAGTTGTTTGGGAAGGTGGCAGTAGCCGTCGGGGTGTTTGTCGAGATAATCCTGGTGGTACTCGTCGGCAGGATAATAGTTCTGCAGCGGCAGCAACTCGACCTGCATCGGCTCGTTGTACTTGCGCTGCTGCTCGGCGAACACAGCCTCAATCACCGCCTTCTGCTCCGGCGAGGTGTAATACACGCCCGTGCGATAACGTGTACCTGTATCGTGACCTTGCCTGTTCAGCGACAGCGGATCAATTGCCGCGAAGAACATCTGCACCAGAAACGCAAGGCTCACCGCCGATTCGTCGTAGCAGACCCGTACCGTTTCCGCATAACCCGTAGCATCGGTATAGACCTGCTCGTACGTGGGAGCAGGCAGATCAGGACTGCCGTTGGCAAAGCCCGTCTCAGTTGCCGTAACGCCCTGAACCTGCTTGAAGAAATGTTCGGTGCCCCAGAAGCAACCGCCGGCGAAATAAATTTCTTGCATTTTTACTGAATATTTGTTCTACGACCGCAAAGTTACAAAAAAATCAGCAAATTTGCAAATCTCTAAACAAAAAATTTGTGTATATCAGTTTTTTTTTGTATCTTTGTACCCGAAATCAAAATCATATAGTTATGAGAAGAACACTCCTGTTGCTTACGGCGGTCTGTGCGCTTATGCTGTCGTGCCGGAAGCAGAACAATCTTCGTCCGGAAGAGGACAGCAGCAATTTCGTAAACATCACCGATGTTATTCCCGACGTCATTCTGGAGATCCGCTACCACAGCACGTACAATTTTGTAGGCGCCCGTATTGACGGCTACGAGCAACCCGTGGCGCTGCTCACCCGCGAGGCTGCTGACTCGCTCAAGGCGGTAAACAGCGACGCTCTGGCTTTGGGATACAGGCTGAAGATCTATGACGCCTATCGTCCGCAGAAAGCCGTGGATCACTTCGTGCGCTGGGCGGAGGACGTGGCAGATACCTGCATGAAGCAATACTTCTACCCCATGCTGGATAAATCCGTACTGTTTGAGCAAGGATATATCTACGCCCGCTCGGGTCACACCCGCGGTTCGACGGTTGACCTTACGCTGTTTGACATGCAGACAGGCAAAGAGGTGGATATGGGCGGCACGTTCGACTGGTTCGGCATCGAGAGTCACCCTGACTGGTGCGGACCGAACGCCGACACCAAGCTCTATCCGGAGATTGGCAAATACACCGGCGACGGTACAGGACTAACCGAGCAGCAGTTCAACAACCGTATGCTACTGCGCTCACTGATGCTGCGCCACGGATTCAACCCGATAGACAGCGAGTGGTGGCACTTCACACTCAACAATGAACCCTACCCCGATACGTACTTCGAGTTCCCTGTTGAGATGCTGAAATAGTACACACCCCGGCACAATAGCAAGCAAACGATGGCAAAAACAATCTTCATAACAGGCGGTGCAAGCGGCATAGGCGCTGCTACAGTCAGCAAGTTCCTGAGCGAAGGCTGGAACGTGGCATACACGGATATTCAGCAGCCGGAAGACAAGCGTCAGACAGACAAGGCGCTGTTCGTCTGCGCCGATTCCTCCGACAAGGCTGCCATGACAGCCGCAGCGCAGCAAGCCGAACAAGTGTTCGGAGGGATAGATGCACTGTTCTGCAACTCAGGTATCCATCAGCGGAACACTATTCTGGATATCAGTCAGGAGGATCTGGACAAGATCATCCGCACGAACATCTACGGCACGACCTACACGCTGCAAGCCGTTCTGCCGCATATCATTCATCGCGGTGGCGGAGCGGTGGTGCTGAACAGTTCGGATCAGTTCTTTGTCGGCAAGGCGCACAGTTTCGCCTACGGGCTAACCAAAGGCGCTATCGGACAGATAGCCCGCAGCCTTGCCATTGACATGGGGCCGTACAACATTCGCGTGAATGCCATCTGCCCGGGTACGATACACACTCCGCTCGTGGATAAACTGTTCAACGCCTTTTCCGAGAAAGACCACAAGACCATTGAGCAGTACTGGCAGGAGGAGAATGCACTGTTCGCACGCGGGGAAGCCGGCAAACCCGAAGAGGTGGCCGAGATGGTATATTTCCTTATATCCGACAAAGCCTCGTTCTGCACCGGCGGCCACTACCTGATTGACGGCGGGTTGGTGTGCAGATAGAGGATACCGAATATCAGAAAACAAGCAATCAATTATTAATCTAATAAAGAATTACCACCATGTTACACCCAAACGAAGAAGCAGCCCGTTGTCTGTTATGTCATGATGCGCCCTGTGGCGCCAAGGTAGCCCGCGCCATACGCGCCCTGCGGTTTGACAACCGCTGGACGGCAGCCGAACTGTTTGACCAACTGACCGACTCAGAGATTGCCGCTGCCCAAGCAGCCTGTATCCACTACGACCAGCCGATACGCATCAGCGAACTGAAAGCGGCAGTCTGCAATCAGCAGTCAGCGGTCAGCAATCAGCAAGCTGAACTGCCTTCGCTGGAAGTTAACTTCTGCGACATAACATGCGAGAACCCGTTCTTCCTCGCTTCCTCCGCCGTCTGCACCAACTATGATATGGTGGCACGTGCCTTTGAGGCAGGCTGGGCGGGTGTGTTCTACAAGACCATCAGCAAACAGGACATACGCGAGGTGTCGCCACGATTTGACGCAGTTGGCGTGCACGGCGAAGGAACGAACAACGGCGATTGGCTCGGGTTCCGGAATATGGAGCAGTTGAGCGAGAATCCCTACACCATGGACTTTGATATCCTCCGCCGTCTCAAGCAGAACTACCCGACGAAAATTGTGGTTGCCTCTATCATGGGACAGACCGAGGAGGAGTGGAGCGAACTTGCCAAAATGGCTGAGCAGGCGGGTTGCGATGCAGTAGAACTGAACTTTTCCTGCCCGCAGATGCGATTGGAAGGTCTCGGTAGCGACATCGGTCAGAACCCCGAACTGATATTGTTCTATACATCATACGTCAAAAACTCCGTATCGATTCCTGTTATACCCAAAATGACGCCTAACGTGGCATCAATGGTTCAGCCGGCACTGTCGTGCTTCTACGCCGGTGCACACGGCATAAGCGCCATCAATACCATCAAATCGTTCACTCCGAGCGATGAAGCGACAGTCTGCAGCAAAAAGACCATCAGCGGCTACTCCGGCAGGGCAGTCAAACCCATCGCGCTGAAGATGATCTACGAGATCACCGCCCATCCGCTGCTGCGCAAGGCAGGCGTAGAGCAGCACATGGACATCAGCGGCATAGGCGGCATCGAGACCTGGCGCGACGCGCTGGATTTCATCCGTATGGGTTGCCGAAACGTGCAGGTGTGCACCGCGGTGATGGAGTATGGCTACAGGATTATTGACGACTTGATTCTCGGCTTGCAGCACTACATGCAGGAGCGCGGCATAACCGATCTGAAGCAACTCGTAGGCGAAGAACTGCCGAACATCGTTCTGCCTACCGACCTCGACCGCGAAACGATGGTCTTCCCCAAGTTCGAGCACGACAAGTGTATAGGCTGCGGGCGCTGCTACGTATCCTGTATGGACGGCGGTCACCAGGCTATCGCTTTCGGCGAGGACCGCAAGCCCAAACTGATCGGCAAGAACTGCGTAGGTTGCCACCTGTGCCGACTCGTATGCCCCTCAGGTGCCATAGGAGTGGCAAAGCGAATGCAAAAAATGTCAGCCAAGTAGGCTGACATTTTTCTTTATACAGGTTGCCGAACGCTTATATCAGGAACCGCTTGCGCAGCAGGCGTATATCGTCGGACGAAAGCATCAGTTGCTCGTGCAGGTACGCGTTCATCCCTCCGAACTCACGGTCAATAAGATCGAGCGTGCGGATGAAGTTCGGTGTGGATACGCCCATGAACGCCAGCACAACCTCTTTCTCCGGCTCACCACCGCCCTGCTCGTCGATCTGCGCATACAGGCGATTGACCAGTTCGCGGTAGGCATCATTGGAGAGGTCAAAGTCGGCTATGATTGCCTCGCGCTCCACACCCAGTGCGGATAATACGAATGCTGTACCCCAGCCCGTTCGATCCTTGCCCTGGAAGCAGTGCCACAGGCAGCCGCCATCCTCAGGCGCCTCGATGATCAGACGCAGAAACGCGGCATACTGCAACTGCGAATACTCGCTGCGGATGAGCGACGGGTACATGTTGGCTGCCATCTTTTGCACCTCGGGATAGAACGACAGGTTCACTATGTGCGCCTCCAGATCCAGGAACGTCTCCTGCGGTATAGGTTGCTCGGTCAGCCGTTCGGCACTGAGGTCGATGGTAGGCAGCAGGTGGTGCGTTGCACCGGGTACAGGCAGATCAGGTAACGCCTGCGCCTCACCCAGCGAACGAAAATCAAAGATCTTAGTCAGGTTATACTCCTGCTGCAACCGGCGTATATCCGCTTCGGTTGCATCATGCAGATGGGCGGTACGCAACAGGCGGAACGGACGAACTTTTTTGCCGCCTGCTCCTACCAAGCCGCCCAAATCGCGGGCATTAACTATATTGTCGAAATCTACAGTCACAAGCGAATCAGTTATCAGGCTATCAGTCCGCGCTGCCTGAGGCAGTCGGCGATGAACTGTGCAACACTCTTCGGCTCAAGTCCGCTGACATTGAGTACCAGGTCGTAGTTGCGCGCATCGTAGCGGCTGCGGTCGCTGAACGTGCGAGTGAACGTCTCGCGAGCCTCATCCACCTTGGTGATCAGCAGGTCAGCACTACCCTCGTTGATATTCAGCCGGCGTGCCACCTTGTCGCGGCGGAAAGGCTTGTCGGCAATCAGAAAGACCTTGAACGCCCGGGGTTCGTCCTTGAAGATATGAAAGCCCGTGCGCCCGAGTACGACGCACGACTCGCGATCTGCCAGCGCCTTGAGGATACGTGCCTCCTCCTCGTACAGCAGTTCGGATGTCACGTTCGGCACATATACCGTCTCGTAGTACGGACGGTTAGCCCACGCCTGTGCCTGCTGGTAGAACGAGGCAAACTCATCCCACCAGGTCAGTTTCTTTGCTTTGATCGAATCCATCTCCTCCTGCGTGAGGTGATACTTCTCCTTGAGTGCGTCCAGTAGTTTGCGGTCATACACTTTGACGCCTAACAGTTCGCCCAGCTCCTGGGCTATACGCCTGCCGCCTGTGCCGAACTCACGGCCGATGGTTACAATGAACTTCATTAAAGTGAAAATTGAAAGGTGAAAAGTGAAAAGTAGAATGTTTAGCGTTTGCCGGCGAACACCTCATCTATCAGCCGCACGAACTCCTGATAGGCGAAGGTGTCGCTCAGTTCGCTCAGCGAGGCAGCCAGACCGCGGTAGTGCCACTCGTGCGAAGCTTTGTCGGTAACGTGGAAGATCTTCCACAACTCGTCACCTCTCTGCTGATAGTCGCGCCAGATGGCACGCATGTTACTCAGTTTGTCGCCCATCGCCACGATCTTTGAGTCGTGGTCGGCAGCAGCCAGACGGTTGATAGCCGCCTGCTTGCGGTCGTGCCAACTGTCCGCCTCCGATACGCCCTCGGTGAACTGGTCGCTCTCGGAGTGAACGAGCGAGGCTATACGCTCGCCGAACGCCTCACGCAACTGCTCGTAAGTGACATCGGTATCCTCTATCGTATCGTGTAATGCAGCCGCGGCCAGCAACTCCTGGTCGGGAGTGATGGTGGCTACGATCTCCACAGCCTCCATCGGATGAACGATGTACGGAAAGCCCTTGCCGCGACGCTCGGAATTATGATGCGCCTGCACCGCAAATACTATTGCGCGGTCAAGCAGGCCGGTATCCATATATTTGTTTGCCATTGTTGAGAAAAGTTGAGAGTTGAGAGTTGAGGGTTGAGCGTCGTTAATAGATTGTTCCCTCCAGCATGGCGCGGAACTGCGGCATCGGGCAGTGGGTGTCACGCTCGATCATGATCGTCTTCAGTCCGGCATAGATACGTACCAAGCGCTCTACCTCGTTGATGTCTGATCCGGGACCGAAACCGGCTACCGGGCAGTCGGGAGCCAGGAAATACTCCTGCGCAAAACCGTCCCAGAAACGTCGCGCCGTAGCGTTAGACATGTGATTAACCTCCATGGTCCACGCCTCATCGTTGAGGCAGCAGCACAGATAAACCATTCCTACATCGAACATCGGATAGCCGTAGCAGAAGTCGCCCAGGTCAATGAAGTACGCTGTGCGTACTCCGTCTTTCTCCACAAAGATCCCGTTACCGAACTGCAGATCGCCGTGGATAGCGGTGTCGGCGTCAGGTGCTGCGGCAATATAGTCATGGAGTTTCTGCTTCTGTTCGGGTGTGAAGTCGGGGTTAGCGGCTAACATGTTGTACAAGCGATCTTTCACGCTCTCGAACTGCGTGGTATCCACATGAACGGAGTGCAACTTCTTGCACAGTTGTGCGAACTCGCGTCCGTATTCTTCGGCGCGCTCAGGGTTGTCGCCGCAGGCACGCGAGTAGGATTTCTTCCCCTCCACGCGCTTGAAGCGTATGCCAACCTGCTTGCCGTCGGTCACCAGATCGCCGGGCTCGGGAGTGGGAATACCCATCTTGTACACTTTTTGCGCCAGCTCCAGCTCTAACGCTGCCGCCTCATAGTTGCGGAAATAGAGCTTCATCATGATGGACGGGTCCGCTTTGTGGTTATAACTTGCTCCGTTGGCTCCCTCGCCGGTACGGATATAATCATTGAGATCAATTAGTGTGGGATTCATATTATTGGTATTATAGTGTTAATGATTGTTTGCATATCAGTTAGCGTGCTGCATGAACGGCAGGTTCTTCGCCTGCTCGTAGGTCAGTTCGGCGAGTGCTTTGTTCTGTGCGTTGACTCCGTTGAGTGCGTCGAACATCCGCTCCAGACCTATCTTGCCTCCACCGGACGACAGGATGCACACTACGCAGATGTTCTGCAGTCCGATTGCTGAGGAGATAATATCCAGATCCGTGTTGCCGAGTTGGTGTCGCGCCAGCAGATAGGCATCTTCCTCGTAACGTTGGATCAGCCTGTCAACATCGCCAAGGGTGTTGCAGTTCAGTGCAGTCAACACGCTCAGGTACTGTGCGAACGGTGCGTCCTGAATCTCTGCCTGGTTGATGGCGGCTATACGTTTGTTGAGTATATCCAGCGTACCGAGTTGCAGGTAACTGCGGAACGTATCACCGTCCAGCAGCACGTCATCCAGTTTGCCGTTCTGCACCAGCGTATGTACGCGCCGGCGGTAATCGGTCAGTTCGGTGCGTATTCGGCTGAACTCGTCGTCCGCCATCTCAAGGATACCTGCCAGGCGGTTCATACGGCGCATGTACTCGCGCGGGATCTCGATGCCCGACTTGTAACCCGTGTCGTGGTTGATAGCAGCCCAAGCATGCTGGAGCGTAGTACGCAGTTGCAGTTCGAAGCGGAAATCATACCCCGGCAGGCGACAAATGTAATGCAGCGAGTTGTAGCCGAAGCTGTCCAACTGGTGCAGTTTGCGCTTGTCAACGGAGTTCGCCCAATCGATCTCAAACAGCTTCTCAGCCATCGAGGCTATACGGTCCACATCATCGGTGTAGAACGTTACGATACGTGCGCCCACCAGATCGGTGATGTCCGACAGCGTGGCGTACTTGGCGCCCTTGAGTGCCAGTTTGCCTGACAGCGAGCCTTCCGTCTTGACGCGGGCTTCCATGGTCGTAACAATCAGCCCGCTGCGCAACAAGGCCTTCTGCAACTTGGCGAGCACAGCATCTTTCATCTTCTCCAGAGTGGGCAACGCATCGCGGTACTCCTCAAGGATCAGTTGGCAATGAAGGTCGAGCGCGTCCATCACTGAATCTCAAATAAGCTGATGAATCCGGTCATCATGAACACCTGACGGATATCGGCATTGATGTTACGTACAATAACCTTCGAGTTGTGCGCCGCAGCCTCCTTGCGGATGCTCAGGAAGATACGCAAGCCGGATGAAGAAATATATTCCAACTCAGTGCAGTCAAGGATAATCTCTTTGTCGGCTGCCTCCAGCAGCGGCTTGACAGCCTCTGTGGTGGCTACGGCAGCTGCGGTATCCAAACGCCCTGCAAACTGTGCAATCAGTTGATTGCCGTTTTCTTGAATGGTTGTAGTCATATTATTTACGATTTTACAATTTACTATTTACGATTTACGATTTATCTGTTTATTGTATGCGCAGCGGGCTACAGTTTCTTCACCAGAGTGAGTATGTTCTTGTCGCCCTGACGCTCGTAGTACACTTCGTCCATGAGCTGGCGCACCAGGTGAATACCCAGCCCGCCTATCGGGCGCTCCTCGGCGGAGAGAGTGGTATCAACTTCGTCTTTCTTCGTCGGGTCGAACGGCACGCCTGTGTCGCTGACGGTGAAGATCATCCGTTTGCCGTCAGCACTGTCGTCCTCGGTATATTCGACAAACACCTTGCCGTCGTTCCGTCCCGGGTAGGCGTAGAGCATTACGTTGCTCACTATCTCCTCCAGAGCGAGGTTGATAGGCATATTCAGTTCGTCGGGCACCTTGAGTTCTTCCACCCACTCGGCAAGCGTAGGTATCTGCTGTATATCGTTGCGCATGACGATAGCCGACAACTGGTAGCGTATGGCGAGCATGGTCAGATCATCGCTCTGCGGTGCGCCGTCCACAAACTGCTCAACGCTTGCCTTCATGGCTTCCACTATCTCCTGCGGACGCAAGCCGGCTGTTGTACCCAGCGTATCTTTCATCTGCTGTTCGCCGTACTGTGCATGCTCCTTGTTCTCCGCCTCGGTTAGTCCGTCGGTGTAGAGGAAGATTGTCTCGCCGCGCTTGAGTTGCAGGCTTTGTGCCTTGTATTCGAATCCCGGCAGCACGCCTATCGGCAGGTTAGGCAGCACCTCTATATCCCGCACGCTGAACTTCGGGCTGTCGAGCAGCAGCGGAGCGTTATGTCCGGCATTGCAGTACAGCAACTCGCCGGTCTCCAGATTGAGTACGCCTACAAACAAGGTGACGAACATATTCTGGTCGTTCTGTTCGGCTATCGTGTTGTTGATCTGCGTAGCTATCCGGTCGGGGAACTCGGAGTGAGCCGTGGTGCTGCGGAACAGTGAACGGATAGTAGCCATCACCAGCGAGGCGGGTACGCCCTTGCCGCTCACGTCACCCACACAGAAGAACAGCTTGTCATGACGTACGTAGAAGTCATACAGGTCACCGCCAATCTCCTTGGCAGGCTGAACCATGCCGTAGATGTTCAGATCCGGACGGTCGGCAAACGGCGGGAAAACCTTCGGCAGCATGGCGTTCTGGATGGTCTGTGCTATCTCCAACTCGCCCTCCATACGCTGCTGACGGGTGTGCAACTCTACCAGACTGCGGATGTTCTTCGCACTGCGGTACATGATATATACGAGCAGCGCCAAGCTCATCAGCATCATAATCGTCACAATCAGACCTATACGGTTCAGGTCGGCAAACAATATGTCCTCGGGGATAATTACCGTCAGGTGCCAACCTGTGGCGTCAATCATCTCGTCAAGTATCAGATATTTGCGTCCGGGGATCGTGTCCGGTCGGCCTACTATATCATTGCCGGAAGGTGAAGCTATCGAATAGTAACTGCCCTTATACACCTGCAGGTACTGGGATACCTTGCTGAGTCGGTATAGCGAAAAATCGATGCACGCCACGGCTACCACTTTGCCCTGCTTATCCTTGATCGGGTACGAGCAGCTGACCACCATCTTTTGCGCACCTACCTCATCCATATACGGCTCTGACCACCATGCGCTGTCGATCTGCAATCCGTTGTTGAACCACTCGGCTTGCAGGTAATCGTGGCTGGCGCTGCCAATCTGCCGCGTATAGATATCCGGCACGCGGCTGCTGCATATCTCGTACCAGCGCCCCTGGTCGGGGTAATAGTCGGCTATGAACGCCACACCGGCACTCTCCACGTTGGGCAGCGTCTCCAGCAGCGTTTGTGTACAACCGTAGATCGCCTGGGGCTTATCCAGGTTATGCTCCGCCATCATCGCCAGCATCTTTGCCGCTGCCTCCATCTCGGCGGTGGCTACGTTGATCTCAAGCTCGGCGGCACGCAACTCTGCCTTGGCTCGGTACACAGCCTGATCGCGGATGACCGAACGGCTGTAGAAGTATTGAATACAAGCTATCGTCTCGAGCGCTACTGCGGCTACTATCAGCAGCCATAAGCCGGTACGCGGACTATTGGGTTTGGATTGTTTGGTTTCCATATATTTTTCTTTCGCTGAATAAAGTTTTATTCGGCACAAAGCCGTTTGAACTGCAAAGATACAAAAAAAAATGCACATTTGCAACTATTCGCGAATAATTTTTGCATAAATGTGCATTTTTCGTCTCAAAGGGCACTTTCACGCTCCGTTTGGCAACCGCTCGCAGCAGTCTGGCACACCGGCACATACGCTGTTGGGCAACACTCCGGCACGAGGGGATATGCTATAAAACATAAATAATTTCAACACTTTATAGCATAATATAGGAAAAACTTATCAATTATTCGCACTCGTTTGCAAATGTCAAAAATTATTCGTACCTTTGCTTCTCCAATTACACAAAACATATTTTATGAGCAAGATTCAAACCACGGTACTACATACAATGCAAACTATTACAGTGCCGGACATTAACGAGCACGAAGTGCTGGTGTTAGACGATTACTCACCACCATTTCATCAGCAGGAGTTCACTTCGGATTGCATGAATATTCTGATTGTTCACGACGGAATTTGTCATGCATTCTACGACAAGAAGGAGGTCTTGCTCCGCAAGAACGATGTGCTGGTTATTCTACCCAACCACATCTGCCAGGAGCTGTCCAAGAAAATTGCCGCAGATGGTGAAGGGGCAACCAAGTTCCTGACCATTTCCGTGACGGGGGCGAGAAACTTTGCCGAAGCTAAGACCATTGGCATGAGTGTTGCCAAGAACTGCGTCTGACCGAGACCATCCGTGAGGTCAGCGCCCTAAAGCAGATACCTTACCGCCACGACATACTCATCCATCTGGTGGACGTATTGCTCTCGCTGCTGAGTTACTACCGCAGCGAGACGGAGGACAAGAGAGAGGATATATCGTCGCACAGTTACGAGATCTATAACCGCTTCTGCGACCTGCTGGTTAAGCACTACCGCGATTCGCGCGAGGTAGCGTTCTATGCCGACAAACTCCAGCTCACGCCCAAGCACTTCTCCAAACTCGTGCTGGACGCTACAGGTCATACAGCACTCTTCTGGATCGAGCAGCATATTATCATCAAAGCCAAGCAGATGCTGCGTAGCCGCTTGGACTTGTCGATTCAGGAGATCTGCTACGATTTAGGGTTCAGCGAGCTCGCTAACTTCTCACGATACTTCAAGCGCGTTACCGGCTACTCGCCCAAGGCGTTCCGCGATAATCCCGCGCTCAAGTAATTCTTATCAAAAACTCTTCATCACACCGAACTTCAGTCCGTACAGTCCGGGCGTAAACTGGTTGGACAGCAAATTGCGCAACCTACCCGAGAAAACGATTATATCGTTCGTATGCTCATTGTAACGCTTGCCTGTATCGGGATCGGTGTAGCAGAACGTTGTGCCGCTGTAGCCGAAACTGATGATCGAGAAGAACAGCTGCAGCGTGCTCTTCTTGTTGAACTGATAGGTGATCACCGGCGAGACCTGCGCGCCATACACGATGGTGTGCCGTAGTCCGTCATAATCCGTGCCTTTCACTTTGCCGGCGGTCACACGCGGATACTGCATGCCTGTGTACAGGTGTGCCTCCAGCCAGATGCCCACTTTGTCGTTGAACAAGGTCTTGAGCCGGTAGCGGCCGTAGGGCGTTACCTCCCACGCACCCTGACGGATACGCAGATCCTGCGACACCTGCGAACCGTCCAGCGCCTCATAGGCATACGTCGTATAACTGTCCTGATAACTGCCGCCCAGACGCACACCCATATACATCCGTTCGTTCAGACGCCAGCCTATCTCGGGCGTCAGACTCACCGACCAGCCGTTCTCTTTCCTGTTCGAACGCGAGTCCTGATGATAATAGATGTCGAAGTTGTAGCCGTAGTACAGCTTCTGTTTCCACAACGGCAGTACCTCCGGTGCAGCCGTGCTGTCTGCCTGCGACACGCTGTTCAGAGCTGTCTGGGCGTGATTGATCACACGCGTCACATCGCTCTCCAGATTCGTCTCCTGGGCAGCACACACACCTACGCCCGCCACGAACAGCAGAATAACATACAGAATATTGCGCCTCATAAGCATGTATTTAATTATCAATCGTAAATCACCAAATCGTAAATAACTTTACTCTATCTCCAGCGTGTTGTCGGGATTGATGCGCCGGATGGTTGCCAGCGCGTGGTAGGTTATGCCGTGATCGCGCAGGAACTGACCGCCCTTGGCAAAACCTTTCTCCACCAGAAAACCCATTCCCGCAATCTGTGCGCCCGACTGGCGGCAGAAGTGGATCACGCTGCCTGACGCATGACCGTCTGCCAGAAAATCGTCGATAAACAGGATCCTGTCATCAGCGGTCAGAAAACGCTTGTCGATACACACGGTCGTGTCGTCGGCGCGCGTGAACGAATAGACCCACGACTTCCACGACTCGTCCACGTTTTTCGGGTTCTTCTTCTTGATGAACACCACCGGCAGATGCATCAGGTAGCCCGTAAGGATAGCCGGCGCTATGCCCGACGCCTCGATGGTGACAATCTTGTTCACGCCGCTGTCCTTGAACAACCGCGCAAACTCCTCCGCGCAATGCATCAGCAACTGCGGGTCGAGCTGGTGGTTCAGAAAACTGCTCACCATCACTACATCACCCTCCGCCTTCGCACTGCCGTCACGTAATATTCGTTGCTTAAGTTCTTCCATACGAAATGCTTTCCATTTATTAGCAACTGCAAAGGTACAAAAAAAATCCGACATTTGCAAATGTACGGATAAAAAACTGCATTATTTTCTGCTTTTTCGTTGCTGCAGCAGGTATCTGCTACGTGCAAAAACAATAATTGCCGGCGTTGTTCGCCGGCAATTACTGTAGTGCATGTTGCTGTTACTTGCTCAAGGTTACGCCTTGTGCGTCGTACTCAACGTTGTTGCGACGGATGATCAGCTGACCGTTGCGCAGGATCTTGGTGGCAACAGCCTTGGCGTCGGTGTTCGCTACACTTGCGCCGTACTCACCCAGACGGGCATTAACCTTGTAGCCCTTCGAGTTGATACCCTGTACCTCGATCACGGCTTTGTCGTTTACGGTCATCACGCCGTCCACGATGAACCAGAGAGGTATATTATAGTATCCCTCGGCATCCGTTGTGCCGGCGAACGAGCCGGAGAGATTCTGACCGGAAACCGAACCTGCTGTGATTGTTCCGGGAACCATCTCCTCTGCCGATACAGGATATTCACCTGCTACGAGCTCGCTTGCACCTGTCGGCAACCAAACCTCCAGAACGATCGTCTCTCTTTCATCGTTAGCAGCCGAGATGAACAGCACGCCGTAATTTGCCAGATAGGTGTCATCTATCTCATACGTCGGGTACTGAGCATTGAAGTCCTTCTCGGCGTCATACTCGATCTCGGTCGAAGGCACGTAGGTCACAACCTTGGCTGCTATTTTCAGCGTAAACTCAGGCACATCCTTACCGTCCAGGTAACCCTGACCGAGATACGTACCCGTGATCACTGCAGTCGAATCCTGGGCATTGAAGGTAACAATGATATTCATTGCCAGCGGAGTGTACTCCTCAGCCACCTTCAGCGAGTCGTTCTGAACATATACAGAGTCGATATAGGTGTACTGCATATCCAGGTCAGCCTCCGAGTATGTACCTTCAACTGCGTCGGATACGACGTCAATGGCTACATAGAATGTGTTATCTGCATTCACGCCTACTACCTGCCAATCTTTGGTGTCAGGATAGATAGTCAGCACTGCATCGTTAATCTCGATTGCAACATCGCGAGTCTTGTCAGGACGAACATACTTCAGATCCAGTGTGTACTCGATGTTGTCGTAGCACAGTACCTTACCGGTCAGTTCAGCACCTTCCGAACCGTTGATGATCTTGATGGAACCGCTGTACATTTCAATATCGTTAATGTCACCGGATGCGTCTTCTCCTCCGATTACGAACTCACCGGATGTGCCGGGCAGCGAGAAGTAAACCTTGTAATCATCGTTGCTGGCAGTAGCCATAACAACGCCGAAGTAGTCATACCATGAGTCGTCTATTACGAGGTTAGTGGCTTCGATGGTAGCCTCACCCTTCTTGGTAGGAGCGGCATAGAATGCGTCAAAGATGTACTTCACGCCATCGGATGCCATGATCTCGGCTGCGATCAGCAGACTGTCGTTACGCTCTATGATAACTGCTTTTGCACTCTTGGCGTCCAGCACCGTGCTGTTGCCTTCCGCGTCATTGATTGCAACCCTGGTGTAATCAAGATCGAAATCTTCGTTAGCGCTGTCATACTCGCCTACGGCTGACTCGCCGTTCTCGCTCAAGATATCCAATTGGAACGCATACTCGGCATCTGATACACTTACCGTCCAATCCAGGAAGTATGAGCTGTACGAGAGCTTGGCGCTCGTCTTGAACGAGTGGTTAACCTCTTCGCCCGTCGGAATGAACTCCTCCTCGTCGTAGTGGAACGTGAAGGCTGCATCCAGCGAGTCAACACACGAACCTACGAAGTGTACAAGGTTCTTCTCGTCAATCGTCTTTACAAGTGCCAACTCCTTGATACCATAGTGCCAGTCACCGTCATAGAAGACACCGGCATACTGGCCATCTTCTCCTACCCAGATATCCTCAACCGTGTAGGTCTTGCCCAGTTGCAGATCAGTAGCCTCACCGCCGTAGATGATATCGAAGTAGAACGCAACCGTATTGTCCTCGCCATACAGGTAGAGTTCACCGTCTGTTTCGTAGTCCTCAATCTCCCACGAACCGCAAGTTACATCAATTGCCTCTGCCTTCGCACGCTTCAGCGATGCGGTAGCAATCTTTGCCTCACCGGCGGCAAGACGAGCGTTCTTCTGCATCTCAGCCTGCTTCTTCTTGGCAAAAGCGTCTTTCTTTACGGACTTCTTTGCCAAAGATTTCTTCTCCGTACGCAGTTTTTCTACTGCTGCACGCTGAAATTTAACCACACCGGCTTTCTTGGCTACCGGAGCTGCACTCGCGCCCAGCACAATGGCTACAGCGCACAAAAGTGATAAAAATTTCTTCATAATTTGTTTGTTTAAATAAATAAATATTATAGTAGTTTGGTTTAATGTCTTGCGTGCAGCGCTGCCTCGTGCGAGGCACAAAAAAAACGATGCGCGAACGCAAATCGACTGCAAAGATATAAAAAAGTAAGCAAACATCCAAATTTCGCAGCATTTTTGCTCAAATTTGGAAAAATTTTTGACATTTTGCAATATACAGGCACAAAACAAGTGCCATTTGCTGCCTGTTTTGCACCCGTTTTGCCCGTTCTGCCTCCAATCCGGTGCGGATGTCGTTTTCAGGGTGAGAGGTGACAGACGAAATGCAAATAAGTCTCGGGTTAACCTGCTTTCAATTCGCTTTTGCCTTCGTCTTGCTCTCGTCTCACACTCGTCTCGGGTCATGCAGTAGTGGCTGATGAGGTGCGGGGGTGGTAGAAAAACGCTGCAAAGATACAGCAAAATTTCCGGATTTGCAAATAATTGCTTGCGCAAATCTCAGCAGGATGAGATTTTGGATGCAAGTGACTGATTGTGTTCACAAATTGAGGCGATTATCCATTTTGATCAACCTGATCGCCCATGTATGGTCGATGCACAGGAGCGAAACTGAAATCGAGTGCAAAGATACGACATTTTGGGAGGGTGCGTTCAGGTATTTTCAGCCTTTTGCGGGAAGTTCAGTTTATTTCCGTTTTCCTGCTCATCATTTTCGTCGATTGTAATGTGGAGTTGCGAACTGATGAAGTGAACGGCATCGAACGGCTGCACTTTGGCTTGGTCGGGAACACCCATGTCACGCAGTTGCGGGCGGAGCGGTTTGAGCCACTTCGCCAGTGTACGTGTAGTGACATGCGCCAGACTTGCCAGTTCGGACTTGGTCATCGGGCGTGAGGGATAGCGATCCTCGTCAAAATGGAGATTGGAAGATTGCTGCAAGGCAGCGGAGAAGAAAGTTTGGAATGAAGCAATTTGCGATTGCAACTGATCAAGGCGGAATAAAACGTCCTTGATTTGATGGTTAGAAAGACTTACCATAATAGTATAATTTGTAGTAAAACAATGGCGAGAGGTTGTTCTCTCGCGTGAATACTACTATATTATACCGAGTTTGTTCAAAAAACGAAAGTAAAAAGTGACAATTTTGGCAAAAAAGAGCAATCTTGTGCATTTTATTGCAAGAAAATTTGCAAATCTACATATACAAAAAGCGGCAACCCTTATCGGATTACCACATGAATATTTGTTCGTAAAGGGACTACAGATATGGGGGATTTTATTGCACTTTCCAATCTGAAATTATATTGGCGGAACTGGGTAGCGCGACGGGAATTGACGCGGTAACCGACAGAGATGATGGCATCAAGATTGTAGAATAGCGTGTCATAATTTTTACCATCTGCGGCAGTGTGTCGGAATTTCCGACATACTGAATTCTGATCTAATTCACCGCTGGCAAAGATGTTTCTCAAATGTTCTGTAATGGTTGGCCGACCTTTGTCAAAAAGGGTAGCAATGACTTCTTGCGTCGCCCAGATAGACTCGTCTTTGTAGAAGATTTGTACTCCTTGTGCTTTGTCTTCGGCTTGGAAGATAAGAAACTCTGCCGTCGAGTTGCGTATTTGTAATTGCTTGGACATATTTTGTGTGTTATTATTCTTATTTCACTCTTTTCTCTACAGCCTCTTCCAGCGCCAGCAACTCGACATCTGTCTGTTCGGCCTCGGCTATTGCCAATGCTTTACGGCGTGAATTGAACTCTTCGTAAATGGCATCCACATGTTCTTCCATCTGTTTGTTGCTGATACTTCCTGCTCCCTGTAGCACTAATTTGCCTTGGAAATTCAGCAACGAATCCACCGTCTCACGCCAATAACGAAGAGTCAGGTCTTTACGCTCTTTTACGCGCAGCTCGGCTGAATCAAGGAACATTGTTGTCAACCTGTTCAGCGTGTCTATCTCGTCTTGCTGCAAATAGTTCTTTGCTGTATATATATCGCCTTTACGCACAATACTGCCCTTCCACGATGTCAGAGCCATGTTTGGTTTGGAAGCATCAGCGCGCCCGACTATTATCTCCGCAGCCGTTTGTCCTGTCACAGCGTATAGCAGTTTGTTCTGCGTCTCGGCAAAGAACATCTGTGTCGCTTTGTCGGTCTTGTCATAATCACTGCTGAGTGCCAATAAGTCTCGCACTTTCTGATAGAACCGCTTCTCTGACGCACGAATCTCGCGTATACGCTCTAGTAGTTCATCGAAGTAGTCCGGTCGTCCGTCAGGATTCTTCAACCGCTCGTCATCCATCGTAAAGCCTTTAACCAAATACTCCGTGAGGTGCTGGTTAGCCCAAATACGGAATTGCGTGCCACGTTTACTGCGCACTCGAAAGCCGATAGCCATAATCATCTCCAGCGAGTAGAATGTCACCTCGTAATTCTTGCCATCAGCGGCAGTAGTAAAGAATTTCTTTACAACTGAATCTGCATCTAACTCCCTCTCATTTAGTATGTTAGCAATGTGTTGCCCGACTCCTTGCTTAGAGGTGTCAAAAAGTTCTGCAAGTTGATTCTGGTTCATCCACACACTTCCGTCACGAGCATATAGCACCACGCTTGCACGCCCGTCGATTGTGTTATATATGATAATATTGCTTTCGTTGTTTTCCATATTCTTTAATTCTATTATATGTTCACTTCTCCCACTCTATCCCTCTTAAACAAACTGGTAACTTCTTAACCACGAGGGTACGATTATTACTTGCCGGAGGCTTTATGATGCGCAACACAGGCACAACACTCATCTGGGGTTCGCCCAGCGACATCTGATGCGACCGCGTTGCCGAACGCGAGTGCAGGGGCAATCTATGTGGTTATGTGGGCAGGGCATAGTGGTATGAGTTTTATGTATAGTGAAAAGAAGCAATAAAGTCGATACAGGAGACTAGTTCTGGCTTATTGATCGTTATCCATAAATTCTTTCATTACTCTCAAATTGAAATTACCTGATACCAAATCAATCGTATCGCATAGATAACGCAATTCAGATGGTTTCTCGTTTAGCCATCTTAACAGATAATCTTTCCATTCATTAGGAAACCATTGTTTTCCTTGACCGTCCCTTAATTCTTGTATTGCCTTATCTGTTTCTTTATCATAACCGTTCGATTTTCTTGCATTGATATAACATATCAATAATAGTATTAGATTGCATATATATTCATGGTAAGTATTCTTTTTCGGATCAAAAATACAAGAATCACGTAAAGCTTCTAATCTGTGCCAAAATGTTGGGAGATCGTCATTCAAGTTCCTGTATGCTTTATAGATTTCATCCTTAAACATATAGAAATATACCAAGAAAACGGTTGCTTCCGGCCAATGATCTCTGGGATTTACCGAACGGATAACAATGCTTAATCTGTTAAAATATTTTTCCACATCGCGTAGACTATGTTCCTGAGACGTAAAACAAGATAGAATTGTCTCTAAATGCTCTTTACTATTATCTTTGCCTTCATACGTTTTTTCCATATGATCCCAATACGTATCAAAGCACGTCTCAATTTGATGGTATTCGTATTGAGCCGATATAAAATCAGAGATGCTAGGATTAGGCAGTGAAAATTCCAAATCAATAAATCTGCGCAGGTAGGCTTCCGTGTCAATATTCAACCCACCGTAGATTGCTTTGATTGATTCACATATGACATGCTTATCAACAGAAAGAACAAAGATAATATTATCTATTGAGAAGAAATGCTTGATGCGCTCCAACATTTGCACGGCATAATCCGGGCGACAACGGTCAAGTTCGTCAACAAATATTAGTAACGGCTTATTTCCGCCAACCTCATTTGCAAAGGATGCCAACTGCTCACGGAAATCCGAAATAAGTTTCTGGTAACTTTCATTTTGTTGCAGCTCGTTATCGTCTTTTTTGCAATCATTAACACCTTCTTGGAAAACCTCTGCAACTTCGCCGATAATCCGCCATTGAGGAACCAGTTTAACCAATTTTATAGCAGCAGTCAAAAATGCTTTCGTTAACTGATATTTTTCAGCAGGCAAGTCTTCCGCCTTTATTCCGTTTCTTAATCCATCGATTAAAGCTAACATCGGATCAGCGACAAAGTCAGTCTCCCACGCATTGAAATAGATTGTTTTGTATCCCTCAGACTGTAACATAGCTTCCCACATCTTGACAAACGTGGTTTTTCCATATCCCCAATCAGCATTGATTGACAACGTAAATCCTGAACCTGTCTGCTTGATAATATTAGTCAGTACATTAGCATAACACTTGCGATTTAACAAGTCATCTTTAAATGGATCAGCCGGTTGTGGTTTTATTTCTTTTACTCTAAGATTCATTTTCTCGTGATGCTTAATTATTCAAACTCATATATATCATAGAACCGGTCGAAGTAGTCGCAGAGGCGGTCGAGGACGCGCTGTTTGGTGATGGCGCGACGGTTGTCGGGCGCAAAGAGCGGCAGTGGCGGCAGGCACTTGGTAATGCGGTCGCCGTTGCGTTCAACCTCGCCTATATGGAAGGCGTGGCGCATAAACTCAACCGTTTGCTCGGCATCAAGATGCTCTTCTGCAATCAGTTGCTCCAGTTGCCGGTGAGCCTGTTCGGAAACGAATTTCGCCCACTGCTGACTTACCTCGCGATCGGCAGCATAACGACGCACAAACTCATCAATAAGGTCTTTCTTGTTGCGCAGCAACGGACTTGAGCCAATAGCACGAGTGATAGTGTCCTTAAGGTCATTAGAGTCCTTAGTGGCTTTAGAGACCCTATGCTTCTCAATCAGCGCAATGATGAAGTCGATATTGATATCCACTTGCTTGATCAGTTCAATCTCAAAGACAAGATCATCGTTGATGTCCACCTTGTCGCCATCAGCCTGACCACGGTATTTGTCGCGCAAGTCGAGATACAGCGATTTGTAATCCTGATCGTCAGCCGGAGAGATAAACGAATCTTTTTCGTCCTCAAACCGGTCAAAGGTAGAAAGGATATTGCTTAACCGCAGATATGTGCTAAATACCCGGATAAAGTCTTTCTCTGCTTCCTCGCCCATTATGTGCAATGCTTGCGGATTATCCAACGGGAAGCGTTCTCTGAGCACATCAATCAGCGCAGCAAAGCCCATATGGTACTCGCCCTTATCGTCCATGTAACCGTTGATGTATTGCTCGTATGTCTTCAACAGCACTATACCTTGTGCATCCTTGTCGCCGAACATTGCTATAGCATCATTCGTCTCTTTTTCGAGATTCCGGAAGCATACAATCATACCGAACTGCTTAATGGTATTAAGGATGCGGTTCGTACGGCTGTAGGCTTGCATCAGTCCATGCTGACGCAGGTTCTTATCCACCCATAAAGTATTGAGCGTTGTTGCATCGAAGCCTGTGAGGAACATGTTCACTACGATGAGCATATCCAGTTCACGTTTTTTCATTCGCTCGCTGACATCCTTATAGTAATTCGGGAATTTCTCGGACGAGGTGTCATAGTTGCAGCCGAACATGGCATTGTAATCCTTGATGGCATTATCCAAAAAGTCCCGCGATGTCTGATCTAGTTGCGATGTCGATTCACCATCTTCCTCTGCTAACAAGCCGTTCGTCTCGGGATCATCTTCGTTGACACCATAGCTGTAGATAAGTGCTATCTTCAACCGTTTTTCGTCGGGCAGTTCTGCTTGTTGCCGTTTGAACTCCTCGTAATACAATCGTGCCGCCTCAATGGATGCCGTGGCAAAGATGGAGTTAAAACCGCTAACACGTTTGTCTTTGAGCCTGTATTCGCGGTTACGCAGAGTCTTTTGGTCAAAGTGCTGCAATGTGTACTCCACGATATTACGGATTCGTTCCGGCGCAAGCAGTGCCCTTTCGCGGTCGATGTCACGCACTTGTTGGTCAAGGATACCTGACTTGCTGTCCACGGTCTTGATGTACTCCACGCGGAAAGGCAAAACATTGTTATCCGCAATGGCAGAAATAACCGTATAGGTGTGCAGCCGTCTACCAAATATCTTCTCCGTAGTGTATAACTTGTTCAACGCATTTTGTGGGAAGATCGGTGTGCCGGTAAATCCGAATATATGATACCTGTTAAAACGCTTAACAATCAGGCTGTGCATATCGCCGAACTGCGAACGATGGCACTCGTCAAAGATAATCACCACATGTCGCCCATAGACCGAATGCTGTTTCTCTTTCTTGCAAAACGAGTTGAGTTTCTGAATCGTGGTGATGATGATGCGGTCGGCATCATTGCCAAGTTGCCGTGTGAGAACAGCCGTTGATTTGTTCGAACTGACGCAGCCTTTTTTGAACCGCTCATATTCGCGAATAGTCTGGTAGTCGAGGTCTTTGCGGTCAACCACAAACAGCACCTTATCCACATAGTCAAGTTGTGTGCAGAGTTGTGCGGTCTTGAATGATGTGAGAGTCTTTCCGCTACCTGTCGTGTGCCAAATATACCCACCCGCATCAATAGTCCCGAGTGCTCGTTTGTTCGTGGAGATCAGTATCTGCCGCAAGATTGCTTCCGTTGCGGATATCTGATACGGACGCATCACCATCAATTCCCGCTCTGCTGTGAAGACACAGTATCGCGTGAGGATGTTCAGCAGTGTGTGTTTGGCAAAGAATGTAGCGGTGAAGTCATCCAAGTCGCGAATAACTTTGTTCTCAGAATCTGCCCAATACGATGTAAACTCAAACGAGTCACTACGCTTGGTGGATCTGTGCAATTGTTCCTCTGCGGTCTTATTCGTCTTCTTGCGGTTCTCTACTTGCGCTTTGTTGCGCGTCGTGTTGGAGTAATACTTCGTGTCCGAGCCGTTGGAAATAACGAATAGTTGTATGTATTCAAATAGTCCGCTATCCGCCCAAAATGACTCGTTGGTGTAACGCTTGATCTGGTTGAACGCATCGCGCACCGACACTCCGCGGCGTTTGAGTTCGATATGCACCATCGGCAGGCCATTGACGAGGATCGTTACGTCATAGCGTGTGCGGCGGTTGCCTTCAGTTGGCGTGTATTGGTGAATAACTTGCAGGCTGTTTTCGAAGATATGAGTCTTCTCTATCAGTTTGACATTCTGGAAGCCGGAGTTATCCTCTTTGATGTACTGCAATTGGGCTGTGCGGTCATCTTGCAGTAGTTCGGTCTTATCGACTACTGTTGCGCCGGTGTTGGCAATCTTCACGCGGAAGAATCCTTCCCACTCGTTATCGGTGAAAGTGATATGATTCAGCCGCTCCAGTTGCTTGCGCAGATTCGCCTTCAACTCATCCTCGGTGTGGATATCCAGATACTCATAACCTTGTTGTTGCAGTTGGGCTATCAACGCATCTTCCAGTTGCGCCTCACTCTGATAAGCGATGCGTTGCGACTGTTTTGGCTCATAACGCAGAACAACTGTCGATTCGGTATTTTCAGCAATCAGTTTCATGGTCTGTATTCTTTAGTGACCTTAGGGTCCTTAGTGTCCCTAAAGTCCTTAGAGTCTCTAAGGTCCTTCCTCATTCTGTACATGCGTTCGGTGAAGCCGCCCTCTTTTATGAAGTCCTCGCTTAAGCGCTGTAGTTGACGGTACAGCAGGTAGTCCGCCTGTTTGATTAACACGATGCACATGTTCGCAATCGTCTCAGGCGGACGAGTCTCTGCCAGAGCCATGAAATACTCCGCATCGCTGTGCTCTTTGCCTAACTTGCGCATTGCTTCCAACTCTGCCAACCCTTCTGCCCACTGACGATGACCACGGGTCTTGAGGTAGTCTTCGTAATCCTCAAGCAACTCTTGCAGACTTGCCTTGGCTACATTCACCAGCTTGATCTCCGTTTTGGCAGAGGTGCTACTGGCAGCACTGCCCTCAATAATGTTCTGCTTGCCCGAACGCGCGGCTTGTAACATCTGATCGTATGTGCGGTCGCCCTTTTGTAGATAGTGCTCTACAAAATAATAGGTCAGGCAGAAGATCACATTCGTCTTCTGGTAACTGAGCAATTTCTTGTAGTTGCCGTGGTTGGGTATGAGTTGCTCCATGGTGGTGGGTGGTTTTAGTGTTCTTAGGGTCTTTAGTGTCCTTAAGGTCTTTAGAGTCTCTAAGGTCTCTAAAGTCATTAGGGACTTATGGTCAATTTCCTTTTTTCTCAAAACTCAGTAGTTTGTCGCGGTAATACTCATAGCGCTTTTGCTGTGCTGCTTGCTCTGCAGGGATACCATCGGAAAGGCTCGTCGTCAAGGCTTCGAACTTATCCAAGATGGATACTATACGAGCTTGTTCCTCTAATGCGGGGAGGGGGATTTTATACTCCATTACTTTATCCTTATCACCTCGTGGCATTTTAGCACCGCTCGAATATTGCGTATCATAAATAAAGAAACGTTCATCGGCTAATGCATGATATAAGAATTTTGGAAGTATCATATTTTGGTACTTGTCCTTTATTTCCAAAGTGATAACATCTCCGTTAGTACCGCCATCACAATCAGCAAACCATATTTTACGGAGATAAGGTCTTATGTTTCCAATAAGAATATTATCCTTGCTAAACTTAATCACATTGCCCGTAGCAGGGACAGATACAGATGGAATCTTACCCTGTTTGTTAGATAGCATGTTTTCAACGCCAACATAGTTGTTTTCATTCAGTTCGGCAGCAGATACACGTTCTTTAACTAAATCACATATCTCCTCCAGTGTTTTCCATTCCCAATTGCGTTCATCGGCCGAGTTGACAGACGAGATGTTTTGAGGAGGCGTAAGCAGTTGGGTTCGATAGAACTCATACTGCTTTCGTCTCGCTTGCAGCTCCGCTTGCAGCTCCGCTGCGAGTGCCGAGAATTTATCGAGGCACTCGACGATTTTTTTCTGAATATCAAGGGGTGGAATTGGCACAGGAAACGCTTGCAAGCTACTTAGTACGATATATGACATCGCAGCCTCATTCTTCTTATCATCAAGAAAATCTCTCAACCTTGCTTTTGTATAATGATACAAGAATCGAACAATGAGACTTTCTTCGAAGCTAGTCAGAACGTAAGTACGTTGATATGCGTTGAACTTTCCTATATAATGCTTAACATCACCAATGTTAGCATTTCCGGCAATAAGTAGCGCTTCTGTATCCCATTTATAATCGTTGATATAAGAAATCTCTTTTGAGGTAGTAAAGAATGGATATTGCCCTCCTTCAACCGCTGCATTAGCATTGAGTTTGCCGGTCTCTATAGTGCAAACCTCTCCGAGTTGTTTCCACTCCACGCCATTAGGACACATGTCCTGTATCATTTGTTCTATGTGTGTCATAGCGGTAGCATTTAGAGGTTGGCAATCAATTCGTCTATCTGCGCGCGCAGTTCGTTCTCACGTGCTACAATCTGCTTCAGTTCGGCATTGAGTTTGTCAATGTCAATCACCTCGCGTGTGTCTTCTTGTTCCACATAGGAGTTAACAGACAGGTTGAATCCGTTGTCGGCTATCGTGCGCTGAGGCACAAGTGCAGCTTTGTGGGGCGAATCAACACGAGCAGTATAAAGTTCCAAGATATGACGGATATTCTCCTCCGAGAGTTTGTTCTTATTGCCCTCGTGTACAAACTCATTCGACGCATCAATAAACAGCACTTTGTTGTCGCGTTTATTCTTGCGGATAACGATGATACAGGTGGCAATACTTACGCCAAAGAAGAGGTTCTGCGGCAGTTGGATAACGGCATCTACATAATCGTTATCCACGAGATACTGGCGAATCTTCTGCTCTGCACCGCCACGATAGAGTACACCCGGGAACTCAACGATTGCCGCTGCACCATCCGTTGAAAGCCAACTGAGCATGTGCATCGTGAATGCCAGATCGGCCTTGGATTTAGGAGCCAACACTCCGGCAGGTGAGAAACGTTGGTCGTTAATCAATACAGGATCATCATCACCTTTCCACCGGATTGAATAGGGTGGATTGCTGACAATCACATCAAACGGCTCATCATCCCAATGTTTCGGGTCAAGTAGTGTGTCGCCCAACGCGATGTCGAAATGATTGTAGTTGATGTCGTGCAAGAACATATTGATGCGGCAGAGGTTGTAGGTCGTTTGATTGATCTCTTGCCCGAAGAATCCCTGTTGCACATTCTCCTTGCCGATGATCTTAGCAACCTGCATCAATAGCGATCCCGATCCGCAAGCCGGGTCATATACCTTGCGCACTTTCTGCTTGCCGTAGGTGGATATACGCGCCAACAGTTCGCTGACTTCTTGCGGCGTAAAATATTCTCCGCCGGACTTGCCGGCATTACCCGCGTACATCTTCATTAGGAACTCGTACGCATCACCGAAGGCATCAATCTTGTTGTCCTGTGGACCGCCGAGGTTCATGTCACCTACGGCATCCAGGATACGTACAAGGCGTTCGTTACGTTTGGCAACCGACGAACCAAGTTTGGAAGAGTTGACATCCAGATCATCGAACAATCCTTTCATATCCTCCTCACTGTCTGTACCGATAGCGGAAGCCTCAATGGATTTGAATGCATCAGCAAGAGTCATGTTCAGATTCTCGTCATTCTTCGCGCGTTTGCGAACATTGCAGAAGAGTTGCGACGGAAGGATAAAGAATCCTTTCTCTGCCACTATACTTGCGCGTGCGGACTCGGCTTGCGCGTCATCAAACGCCGCATAATCGAAGTCAGGAAAACCCGCTTTGCGCTGGAGTGTGTTGATATAGTTGGTGATGTTCTCGGATATATAACGATAGAACAGCATTCCAAGCACATACTGCTTGAAGTCCCAACCATCCACCGATCCGCGCAATTCATTCGCGATTGCCCAGATACTCTTGAATAACTCTTGTTTTTGTTGCGTTGATGTTGCCATAATATCTATGTCTTCTAAATTCTTTGCGTTCTCTTTCAAGAACTCATATTTACTTTCTAATTTTGCTGCGTCTTGCTCCGTCTCTGTCATCAGCGATTGGAAGATGTATGGATACCCCGGTTTGTCCACTCTGAAACACGGAATCCAAAAATCAAGAATTCGCTTGTCGCCTGTGTAGTATGAATCGATAGCATCGAATACATTCGTCGTGAGACCTACAAACAAATCAAGACAGTGTTTGGAATATTTATATCAGCACTTGCCAGTAGCCTTCTTTGCGTCCTCCAATTCTGCGGATAAAACCTAATTGTTGAAGGGCTTTAATATCTTCAATAATAGTACTTGATGAAACGTTTATCTTTTGTGAAATCTTTTGTGAAGTTAATGTGCAATCGTTACGCAAAATATCCATTATAATTTGCTGTCTATCAGCTAGTTCTTTTGTGAGGTCTTTTATGAAGCCTTTTCCGAAATTATCCGAAAGTTTGTTATAGTTAAACACCGTATGAAAGAAATTCGGGCTGACAACAAAGATGTCCGGTGTAAAAGTTTGTACTCATATTAATGATTCTTTCTGACCTTCATGCACCCATTGGGTGCAAAATTACAACAACAAAGTGCTACAAGTTGTCACAAGCTAAATAAAAATGCAAAAATCGTTATATTCTCCAAACAATTGCAATCTAACCATGCCAAATCAGTGCATTTTCTGACCTTTTCGAAACAAATGCTCCAATGATTCAGGCGCGAATGTCTCAACATCTTCAACGAGCTCACGCTTGCGTTCCTTCTTATTTTTACAACAGCAATCCAACACGAAGTTACGCTACTGTTTTTGCTTTATTAGTAGCATAATTATGCAATTATCATAAAAACCTACAAAGTTACAAAAATAATATCAAAAAAGCAAATGATGAGGGGAGATTTTGGAGGAAAACGAGGGTGAAATGTGAAAAATTTAACGAGAAGAGGGAAAATGGGTAGGGAAATGAGGGAGAAATTGAGAAAATTTGGCGGCTCTGGGGAGCCGATATTCAGATTCAATCTGAACGCAATAAACAAAGAAGGGATGATGAGAACCTGCATGACATGCAGGGAGAATAGACAAAATAACTTGCAACTGAAGTTACGAGCACAGAACGAAAACAAATCGGCGGCGCCGATGTGCAGATAGAATCTGCACGGAATGGACGGAGAGGCTCGCGGACTTAACCGCGAGAGCGAAACCGCCATGACAAACTCGGCATCTAAGATACCGAAAGCCACCCCATGCGGGCAAAGCCCTATGGGGACCCCGAATGCACAGAACACCTATGATAACACACCAGTATATCCCTCGCGCAATTATGCGCGAGAAGTGCACGATGTGAGGGCGGCTCTGAGAAGCCGATGTTCAGATACTATCTGAACGCAATAGACAAATAAAGGATGAAGGAAACCTGCATGACATGCAGGGAAAAGGAAGAAGAAGGGAAGAAAACAATATAGACTCGGCACTAAAGCGCCGAGCAGGGAACGAAAACCAAGGGTATACCAAGGGTATAGCAAGGTAATACGATTAGAGCGAGAAATCGACGAGGTAAAGTCGAGGCATAATGGCACATTGCGGGTGGGCGGGTGTCGCGTTCGGCAAGGGGATCGCATCGGATGCCGCAATGCGGCATAAAGGCGACCCCTGCCTCCGCTCTCCCCAAAACAACTTTGACAAGTTCTTTCGGGGACCCCATAAAACAAATGCCAGACGCTGCATGATGCAACATCTGGCATTTGACAAAAGGACAAGCCTGCCGTTATTCTGCAGCGGGAGCCTCGGCAGCAGGAGCAGCCTCCTCGGCCTTAGCAGCGGCTTTCTTGCCGGCACGACGGGTCGATTTCTTGGCAGCCTTCTTCGTCTCCTTGAGCATGTTCTCGTTGTAATCAACGAGCTCGATCAGACACATCTCGGCAGCATCTCCCTGACGGAAACCTGTGCGGAGGATACGTGTGTAACCACCCGGGCGGTTAGCGATCTTCTCTGCTACGTTCTGGAACAGTTCGGTAACAACAGCCTTCTGCTTGAGCTCGGAGAACACAAGACGACGGTTAGACTGCGAGTCTTCTTTTGCGCGGGTGAGCAGCGGCTCAACATAGATGCGCAGTGCCTTAGCCTTTGCCAGCGTGGTGTGAATACGCTTGTGCATAATCAGCGAGCAAGCCATGTTCGACAGCATCGATGCACGGTGATTGGCTTTGCGACCAAGGTGATTGAATTTCTTATTATGACGCATAATAATTCTAATTTAAAGATTTGAAAATTTCTAATTTGAAGATTAGAAGATTACTCATTGAGTTTGTATTTGCTAATATCCATGCCGAAAGCCAGGCCGTTGCGCTCGAGCAGCTCGTCGAGTTCGCTGAGTGACTTCTTACCGAAGTTGCGGAACTTCAGCAGGTCAGCACGGTGGAACTTAACGAGGTCGCCCAAGGTCTCAACCTCTGCGGTGTTCAGGCAGTTCTGTGCACGAACGGAGAGATCCATATCAGCCAGGCGTTGGTTGAGCAGCTGACGCATACGCAGCAACTCCTCGTCCAGAGCCGACGTGGTGATCTTGGTGGTCTCCTCGATCACGATCTTCTCGTCAGAGAAGAGCATGAAGTGGAAGATCAGGATCTTCGCAGCCTCCTTCAGGGCATCCTTCGGCGAGATAGAGCCGTCGGTCTCAATCTCGAGGGTCAGCTTCTCATAGTCGGTACGCTGCTCCACACGATACTGGTCGATAGCCATCTTCACGTTGCGTATAGGCGTGTAGATAGAGTCGATAGCCAGCACGCCGATAGGATCGCTCGAGTGGTGGTTCTCGTCACCGGGAACATATCCGCGACCTTTGTTCAGCGTGATCTCGATCTCGAAATCGGCTGTCTCGTCCATCTCGCAGATGCGCAACTCGGGATTGAGCACCTCGAAGTTCTGGAGGAAATTGTTCATTTCGCCTGCAAGAAACTCGGTTGAGCCGTGTACGTGCATGCGGATGGTCTCAGAGGTGGCGTCCACTTCGTCAAGACGACGGAAGCGTACCTGCTTGAGGTTAAGGATCATGTTGGTAACATCATCGATGACGCCAGGGATAGTAGCAAATTCATGATCAATACCATTGATTCTAATTGCGCAGATGGCGTAGCCCTCCAGCGAGTTCAGCAGAACGCGGCGGATGGCATTACCAACTGTAATACCATAACCCGGCTCGAGAGGACGAAACTCAAACTTGCCTTTCGTCTTGCTCGAATCCAACATGATAACCTTGTCAGGTTTAATGAAATCTAATATTGCCATGAATTCAATTGTTATTTAGAGTACAACTCAACGATTAACTGCTCCTTGATGTTCTCAGGAATCTCCTCGCGCTGCGGGATGTTCAGGTACTTACCGCCCTTGATTGACTCATCCCATGCGAGCCAAGGATACTTCGAGTGGTTGAAGCCCTCGAGCGAAGCAGCAATCACCTCAAGCGATTTAGCCTTCTCGCGAACGGCTACCACTTGACCGGGTTTAACCTCGTACGACGGAATATTCACAACCTTGCCGTCAACGGTGATGTGACGGTGGCTTACCAACTGACGGGCAGCTGCACGTGTAGGTGCTATACCCAGACGGTAAACGAGGTTGTCCAGACGGCTCTCGAGCAACTGGAGCAGGATCTCACCGGTAATACCTTTCTTGCGTGAAGCCTTGGCGAACAGCAGACGGAACTGACGCTCCAGAACGCCGTACGTATATTTGGCTTTCTGCTTCTCGGCTAACTGCGTGCCGTACTCAGAGTTCTTTTTACGACGGTTAACGCCGTGCTGACCGGGAGCGTAATTACGCTTGTCAAGTACTTTGTCCGGGCCGAAAATTGCCTCGCCAAAGCGACGCGAAATACGCGACTTGGGTCCAATATATCTTGCCATAATTATTTACGATTTAACGATTTACGATTTACAATTTACTATTATTATACACGGCGACGCTTGGGAGGACGGCATCCGTTGTGCGGCATAGGAGTTACGTCGATAATCTCGGTAACATCGATACCTGCTGCTACGCAAGCGCGGATAGCGGACTCACGACCCTGACCGGGACCCTTGACGTATGCTTTCACCTTGCGCAAGCCAAGGTCATAAGCGACCTTTGCGCAATCCTGTGCTGCCATCTGGGCAGCATACGGGGTGTTCTTCTTCGAGCCACGGAAGCCCTGTTTACCTGCCGACGACCAAGAGATAACCTGACCGTCACCATTTGCCATTGTTACAATCACATTGTTAAACGAAGACATTACATGCAGTTGACCCACACCATCAATCTTCACAACACGTTTCTTGGCTGCTACTGTTTTCTTTGCCATAATCTTACAAATAATTTAGTGGGTTAATTACTTCGTTGCTTTCTTCTTGTTAGCAACCGTCTTCTTCTTACCCTTGCGGGTACGAGCGTTGTTCTTCGTGCTCTGACCGCGTACCGGCAGACCGAGACGGTGACGCACGCCACGATAACAACCGATATCCATCAATCGCTTGATGTTCAGTTGTGTTTCCGAACGGAGATCACCCTCAACTTTGTACTGCGCACCGATGATCTCACGAATCTTTGCTGCTTGGTCGTCCGTCCAATCCTCTACCTTGATGCTTGGGTCAACGCCTGCCTCTGAAAGGATCTTCTTTGCGCTTGAACGACCTATTCCGTAGATGTAAGTCAATCCGACTTCTCCGCACTTGTTCTGCGGCAGATCTACTCCGACAATTCTTATAGCCATAATTATTTACTTAAGGATAAAACTGATTTACTGTTTCTAAGTGTAGATGCTTATCCTTGACGCATCTTCATCTTAGGTTCTTTTTTGTTAATTACATACAAATGCCCTTTGCGACGTACAATCTTGCAGTCTGCATTGCGCTTTTTGATGGAAGCTCTTACTTTCATATCAAAGAGAAGTTAATTAATGGGTTGCCTTATAGCCCTAAAAACTGCTACAAAAACCGTGCCAGAACGATAAGGTACTTCCGATTATTTACTTGTATCTAAAGGAAATTCGTCCTTTAGTCAAATCATACGGGCTCATCTCGAGTTTCACACGGTCACCGGGAAGGATCTTGATATAATGCATACGCATCTTACCGGATATATGTGCCGTGATGATATGTCCGCTCTCCAGCTGAACCCTGAACATTGCGTTCGACAGTGCTTCGGTGATCACACCGTCAACCTCGATTGCGTCTTGCTTTGCCATAACGATACTATTTGCGTTGTTGATTTATTTGAATCAGATGAATCGGTCGCCAAGGACCTCTTGTATATAATCAAACGTCGAGAGTATATCCGCCTTGCCGTTGCGTATGCAAACCGAGTGCTCATAGTGAGCGGTAGGTTTGCGGTCGATGGTGCGTGCTGTCCAGCCGTCGTCCTCGATCAGGATGTGCCGGCGGCCCAGGCTGATCATCGGCTCGATGGCGATAGTCATGCCTGACTTGAGCACTATCCCGTTGCCGCGGCGACCGTAGTTGCACACCTCGGGATCCTCATGCATGTCGCGACCTATACCATGCCCCACGAACTCGCGGATAACACCGTAACCGGCTTTCTCGCAGTAGTTCTGGATAGCAAAACTTATGTCGCCCAGCCGGTGTCCCGTCACCGCCTGCTCTATACCGAGGTACAGAGCCTGCTTGGTGGTCTTGAGCAACCGCATCACATCATCGGAGATCTCGCCCACAGGGAACGTGTATGCGCTGTCGGAGTGAAAACCGTTCAGCAGAATACTGCTGTCGATGGTGATGATATCGCCATCCTTGAGTACAGTCTGTTCCGACGGTATACCGTGTACCACCTGCTCGTTGACCGAGGTGCAAAGAGCACAGGGAAAACCCTCATAGCCCTTGCAGGCAGGTATACCTCCGTTGTCACGAATATATTCCTCGGCGATTCGGTCCAACTCAGCGGTAGTCACACCCGGCACGATGTGCTTTGCCACTTCGGCATAAGTCTTCGACAGCAGGATGTTACTCTGCCGCATGAGCTCGACCTCTTCGTCTGTCTTCAAATAAATCATCTAAGCATTTACCTTTTGGTCATTTTCCATCCAATCATTTGGCAATTGACGATTAGTATGCCATAGCACCACGTCCCTTGATACGCATGCCGGACTCGAAGAATCCGTCATAGTGGCGCATCAGCAGGTGGCTCTCTATCTGCTGGAGGGTATCCAGGATCACACCCACCATAATCAGCAAGCTCGTACCGCCGTAGAACTGTGCAAAGCCCATTGATACGCCGAACAAGCGAGCAAAAGCAGGCAGGATAGCGATGATAGCCAGCAGGATAGATCCCGGCAGGGTGATACGGCTCATGATGGTGTCGATGTACTCAGCGGTCTTGCGGCCGGGCTTAACACCGGGGATAAAACCGTTGTTGATCTTCAGGTTCTCAGCCATCTGAACAGGGTTGATGATAACGGCGGTGTAGAAGTACGTAAACGCAATGATGAGCAGAGCGAATACGAAATTGTACCAGAATCCGTTGTTATCCATAAACGCGTTCACAAAGGCGTTCGAACCGTCGGTACGGAAACCAACGATAGCGATAGGGATAAACATGATTGCCTGTGCAAAGATGATAGGCATCACGTTCGCAGCGTTCACCTTCAGAGGGATGAACTGACGCACGCCGCCGTACTGACGGTTACCCTCGATACGCTTGGCGTACTGAACGGGGATACGGCGTGTACCCTGAACGAGCAGGATAGCGAACATGAACACAGCTATCAGCAGCACAATCTCAAGCAGGAACACAACCAGTCCGCCACCTGCATCATTCAAACGGGAGCTGAACTCCTGAATGAGTGCACCCGGCAGACGGGCAATGATACCAATCAAGATAATGAACGATATACCGTTGCCTACACCGCGGTCAGTGATACGCTCACCCAGCCACATGACGAACATGGAGCCTGCGGTGAGGATGATCGTTGACACGATAGTGAACGCGTTGAATCCTATCTCCACGTGCTGACCGGCCTGAGCCATCTGTACGGAGAGGTTAACCAGGTACGAAGGACCTTGGAACAACAGGATCGCAACTGTCAGGTAACGAGTGATCTGATTCATCTTCTGACGACCGGACTCACCCTCCTTCTGCATCTTCTGGAAGTAAGGTACTGCTATCGAGAGCAGCTGGATGATAATCGATGCGGAGATGTAGGGCATGATACCCAACGCAAAGATTGATGCGTTGGAGAAAGCACCACCCGAGAACATATCCAGCAACGCCATCAGTCCGCCTTCCGTCTGCGCATGAAGGGCAGTCAGGGCCGTAGGATCAATACCCGGCAAGACAATGAACGAACCGAAACGGTAAATCAGTACGAACAACAGCGTTGTCAGTACACGACCGCGGAGGTCCTCGATCTTCCAGATATTCCTGATAGTCTCAATAAATTTCATAATCAAAATTTCAATTTGCCTATGTCGTCTTGCCGCAGCCGGAGGCGTTTTGCCTGCCGGCTGCGCAAGACCTCATAATTTTAGAGTTTCACTACGGTTCCGCCTGCTGCCGTGATAGCCTCTTCTGCCTTCTTCGAGAAAGCGTTGGCTTCCACAGTGATCTTAGCGGTCAGAGTGCCGTTACCGAGAACCTTAACCAGCACGTTCTTGCCTACGAGGCCGGCATTGTGCAGATCAGCTACGCCGATCTTCTCCAGCTTCTTGGCTTCAGCCAGTGCCTGCAGTGTACCGAGGTTGATGGCCTTGTACTCTACGCGGTTAATATTCTTGAATCCGAACTTAGGCAAACGACGCTGCATAGGCATCTGTCCGCCCTCGAAGCCGATCTTCTTCGAGTAACCCGAACGCGATTTGGCACCTTTGTGACCACGTGTGGATGTTCCACCGAGTCCGGAACCTGCACCGCGACCGATACGCTTGGCAGTCTTTACAGAGCCCTGGGCGGGTGTTAAGTTATTCAATTCCATAATTCCTAACGATTTTAGTCAATTACTTTTACCAAGTGTTTCACTTTCTCGACCATACCGAGAATAGCGGGAGTAGCCTCATGCTCAACGACAGCGTTCATCTTGCGAAGACCGAGGGCTTCCATAGTTTCCTTCTGCACTTTCGGAGATTTGATAGTGCTGCGAACTTTCTGAATCTTAATTGTTGCCATAATCTTCTTGATGATTTATCCGTTAAACACTGTTGAGAGGCTTACGCCACGGTTCTGAGCCACCATACGTGCGTCACGCATCTCGCCCAGAGCGGCGATGGTAGCCTTAACGAGGTTGTGGGGGTTAGACGAACCTTTGGCTTTAGCCAGCACGTCTTTTACGCCTACGCTCTCGAGCACGGCACGCATAGCGCCACCGGCCTTAACACCCGTACCTTGCGAGGCGGGCTTGAGCAGTACGCGGGCACCGCCGAACTTCGACTCCTGCTCGTGAGGGATTGTACCCTTCAGGATAGGCACTTGGATCAGGTTCTTCTTGGCAGCCTCGGTAGCCTTCTGCATAGCAGCGGCAACCTCACCGGCCTTACCCAGACCGTAACCTACAATACCATTCTCATTTCCAACAACTACGATAGCTGCGAAAGTGAATGTACGTCCACCCTTGGTAACTTTCGTTACACGGTTGACAGCAACGAGGCGCTCCTTGAGCTCCAGGTCTTGTGTTGTTTTTACTCTTTGCATAATCGTACGTTATTAGAATTTGAGACCTGCCTCACGGGCAGCGTCAGCCAGTTGTTGAACTCGACCGTGGTACAGATAGCCGTTACGGTCAAACACTACCTCAGTTACACCTGCCTTGATGGCATTCTCTGCGATAGCCTTGCCTACCAGGGCGGCTTTCTCTGTCTTGGTCATCTTATCTTTGATTCCGAGCGACGAAGCGCTGGCGAGTGTTACGCCTTTTACATCATCAATCACTTGAGCGTAAATTTGGCTGTTGCTGCGGAATACGGTCAGACGAGGACGCTCAGCCGTACCCGACACCTTCGTGCGGATAGCAGCTTTAATTTTGAGTCTTCTTGCTATTTTCTGAATCATAATCTTTCCTTTCTATTATTTACCAGCCGACTTACCAGCCTTACGACGTACAACTTCACCTTGGAAGCGGATACCCTTACCCTTATACGGTTCCGGCATACGGAACGAGCGGATCTTGGCGCAGATCTGACCAAGCAGCTGCTTGTCAGCCGACTCCAGGATCACGAGCGGGTTCTGGTTACGCTCTGCCTTCGTTTCAACTTTTACCTCTTGCGGCAATTGCAAATAGATCGGGTGTGTATAACCGAGCGAGAAGTTAAGCAACTGCGGCTTAGCCAGCTCTACACGATAACCTACACCTACGAGCTCCAACGTAGCCTTATAGCCATCGTGAACACCTACAACCATGTTGTGGATCAGTGCACGGTACAAGCCATGTTTGGCACGCATCTCTTTCTCATCGTTCGGACGGGTAACATGGCAGGCTGCACCATCCACCTCAACTTTGATGGCGGGGTCAACGGCTTGCTTCAACTCACCCTTAGGTCCTTTAACGGTTACAATATTCTCAGGGCTAACTGTTACGGTTACGCCGGCAGGAATAGCTACAGGTAATTTACCAATTCTTGACATAGACTGTTCCTCCTTACATTAATAAACATAACAAATAACCTCACCACCCAACTTCAGGCCGAGAGCCTCCTTGTTGGTCATCACGCCCTTCGAAGTCGAAAGGATAGCGATACCCAGACCGTTCAATACGCGCGGCATCTCACGATAGCCTACATACTGACGGATACCCGGGGTGGATACACGTTGTAACTTCTTGATGGCGTTAACTTTGTTAACCGGATCATACTTCAAGGCAATCTTGATAGTGCCTTGAGGGCCATCTTCCACGAACTTGTAGGAGAGGATATATCCCTTCTCAAACAAGATACGGGTGATCTCTTTCTTCAGATTCGAAGCAGGAACTTCCACTACGCGGTGGCCTGCCTTGATTGCATTTCTGAGCCGAGTCAGATAATCTGCGATAGGATCTGTCATTGTTTTACTTGTTTTAAAATTATCAGGTCTGTCCTGACATTGTTTAAAGATTAATAATTATTTTCTCCCGTAGTCTTCCGGAATTACCGGAGGCACTTACATGTCTGGTCGTGAATGGCCGTTAGTCATGTGTCACCCTCGGATGTTCCGGAACTTGCGGAGTTTTTCTGTTACCAGCTTGCTTTCTTTACTCCCGGGATCAAGCCTTTGGAAGCCATCTCGCGGAACTGAATACGGCTGAGTCCGAACATACGCATGTAACCCTTCGGACGGCCGGTGATCTTGCAGCGGTTGTGCAGACGTACGGGGCTGGCGTTCTTAGGCAGAGCCTGCAAGCCCTCGTAGTCGCCGTCCTTCAAGAGTTGCGCACGTTTGGCAGCATACTTCTTGCACAGAGCAGCACGCTTCACCTCACGGGCTTTCATTGATTCTTTTGCCATAGTCTCTTACTTTTTGAACGGTAAACCAAACTCACGGAGCAGAGCAAAGCCCTCAGCATCGGTATTGGCTGTGGTTACGAACGTGATGTTCATACCCTGCAGTTTCGTGATGTTATCAATGTTAATTTCCGGGAAGATGATCTGCTCGGTGATACCCAGAGTATAGTTACCACGACCATCCATCTTGCTGTTTATACCCTTGAAGTCACGGATACGGGGCAGAGCCACGCGCACCAGACGCTCGAGGAACTCGTACATACGCTCGCCGCGGAGGGTAACACGTACGCCGATTGGCATCTTCTTACGAACCTTGAACTGAGCAATATCCTTCTTCGAAAGAGTAGCAACAGCTTTCTGGCCGGCGATGATAGTCATCTCTTGCAGAGCAACCTCGATGATCTTCTTATCAGCAGTAGCCTCGCCCAGACCCTGGTTGAGCACGATCTTCTCGAGCTTCGGGCACTGCATCACGGTCGTATAGCCGAACTCTTTAACGAGTGCGGGAACAATACGCTCCTGATAATCTTGTTTTAAACTCGCTGTATTCATTGTTAAATTTCTTTACCGGTTTTTTTACTTACACGCACGAGTTTGCCATCCTTCAACTGACGTCCTACGCGAACGGGCTTGCCGTCCTCTACAGGGTTCAGGTTCGAGATATGGATGGGAGCCTCCTGCTTTACAATTCCGCCTTGCGGATTCTTCGCATTAGGTTTGGTGGCTTTCGACACCATGTTCACACCCTCTACGATAGCGCGTTGCTTCTCTTTGAGCACCTCCAGTACGCGACCGGTTTTGCCCTTCGAACCACCAGCGTTCACGAAGACGATGTCACCTTTTTTGATATGTAACTTTGTCATGTTGTTAAACTTTTTAAGTGATTAGAGCACTTCGGGTGCCAACGAAATAATCTTCATGTTCGTCTGACGGAGCTCACGAGCCACGGGACCGAAGATACGGCTGCCGCGGAGCTCGCCTGCGTTCGAGATCAGTACGCACGCATTGTCGTCAAAACGGATGTAGCTGCCGTCAGCACGGCGTACTTCCTTCTTTACGCGAACAACGATAGCACGGCTTACCGTACCGTCCTTGATGTCGCTCGAAGGAATAACACCCTTAACGGCTACTACAATCGTATCACCGAGCGAAGCGTAGCGCTTCTTTGTTCCGCCAAGTACGCGGATGCACAGAGCCTCTTTGGCTCCCGAGTTGTCGGCTACTACGAGCCTTGATTCTTGCTGTACCATATTACTTAGCCCTTTCGATGATTTGAGTTAAACGCCAACGAACAGTCTTGCTCAACGGACGAGTCTCCATGATACGTACGATATCGCCGATACCGCACTCGTTGTTCTCGTCATGAGCATGGAACTTGCGAGTTTTGTTCACAAACTTGCCATAGATGGGGTGTTTCTCTTTCCACTTAACGGCTACGACAATCGTCTTATCCATCTTGTTGGAAACGACTTCACCTACACGCTCTTTTCTTAGATTTCTTGTTTCCATGTGTTCGTCAATTTACTTTGTTAATTCTCTGCTACGGAGCTCCGTTGCCAGACGAGCGATGTTCCTGCGAGCCACCTTAATCTGCATAGGATTCTCCAGCGGAGAGATGCTGTGGTTGATCTTCATGCGCTGAAGGTTCTCCTTCTCGGAGGCCAGACGCTCCTCAATCTCAGCAATGGTTAATTCTTTAATTTCTGCAGTTTTCATAATCCATTATACATTTTGGGTTGGGTCGTAGTCGCGACGCACAACAAACTTTGTCAAAATCGGCAACTTCTGAGCAGCCAGGCGCAATGCCTCTTTAGCTACCTCATATGGTACGCCGTCAATCTCGAAGATGATACGACCGGGTTCCAATGGTACGACGAATCCTTCAGGAGCACCTTTACCTTTACCCATACGTACATCCAGAGGCTTCTTGGTGATCGGTTTGTCCGGGAACACACGGATCCATACTTGGCCTTGACGTTGCATATAACGGGTAACAGCCACACGAGCTGCCTCGATTTGACGACCAGTCAACCAGATCGTACCCAGACTCTTGATACCGAACGAGCCGAAAGCCAGTTCGTTACCGCGCTGCGCATTGCCCTTGATACGGCCTTTCTGCGAGCGGCGGAATTTAGTTTTCTTAGGTTGTAACATAACTGTTCTGTTCTACAATTTGGTTAAACATTATTGTTTCTTGTTTCTACGGAAACCTCCGCGACGCTCGCCTTCACGACGCTCGCCACCGCGACCTTCCTGCTTAACAGCGAAGTTGGGAGCCAGGTCCTTCTTGCCATAGACTTCACCACGGCAGATCCAAACCTTTACGCCGATGATACCTACTTTGGTCAGTGCGCCTACGTGGCAGTAGTCGATGTCAGCGCGCAGAGTGTGCAGCGGGGTACGACCCTCTTTGTACATCTCCTTGCGAGCCATCTCAGCGCCGTTCAGACGGCCGCTAACCTGCACCTTGATACCCTCGGCGCCCATACGCATCGTGGATGCGATGGCCATCTTCACAGCACGGCGGTAAGCAATCTTACCCTCCAGCTGACGGGCGATCTTGGTAGCTACGATGGTAGCGTCGAGCTCCGGACGTTTTACCTCGAAGATGTTGATTTGAACATCCTGTTTGGTAATCTTCTTCAACTCCTCCTTCAGTTTGTCAACTTCCTGACCACCCTTGCCGATGATGTAACCGGGACGAGCGGTGCAAACAGTTACAGTTACAAGCTTGAGAGTTCTCTCAATCACGATACGCGAAATACTTGCCTCAGCCAGACGGGCGTTCAGATACTCGCGGATCTTGCTGTCCTCGAGGATCGTATCTCCGTACTTCTTACCGCCAAACCAGTTGGAGTCCCAACCACGTACAATACCCAGGCGGTTTGCTATTGGATTAATTTTCTGTCCCATCTTTGTTTACTTTTCAGCGTTAGTATTTTTTGTATCTACAAATACAGTGATGTGGTTCGAACGCTTGCGGATACGATAGCCGCGGCCCTGAGGAGCGGTCAACAGACGCTTGAGCATCATACCACCGTCAACTGTTACTTTGGTTACATAAAGTGTTTCGGAATCAGCCTTCTTGCCGGTCTTGGTCTCCCAGTTGGCAACCGCCGATTTCAGCACCAATTCGAGCGAGCGCGCAGCGTGCTTCGTTGAGAAGTGCAGTGCGCCGAGAGCACGGTTCACTTCCATGCCGCGGATCATGTCTGCTACGAGACGCATCTTACGCGGTGAGGTAGGAACATTATTGAGCTTGGCGAAGTACTGCTCTTTCTGAGCTTCCTTGCGCGCTTGAGCTGCATTATATTTTCTAGCACCCATTTTAATCTTAATTTAGTGTGTTAATGTTGATTTCAATGGATTACCGATTACCCGAGTGACCACGGAACGTACGTGTGGGAGCAAACTCGCCGAGCTTGTGACCAACCATGTTCTCCGTGATGTACACAGGAATGAACTTGTTTCCATTGTGAACTGCAATAGTGTGACCTACAAAATCAGGGGAGATCATCGAAGCGCGGCTCCAGGTCTTAACAACTTCTTTCTTGTTAGCCTCATTCATAGCCAGCACCTTCTTCTCCAACTTAACATTGATAAACGGTCCTTTTTTCAATGAACGACTCATGTTTCTACAATTTTATAGGTTATTTCTTTCTTCTTTCAATTATGTACTGATTCGACTGGTTCTTCGGATGACGTGTCTTGTATCCCTTAGCCAGCAATCCCTTGCGTGAACGCGGGTGTCCACCGGACTGACGTCCCTCGCCACCACCCATCGGGTGATCTACCGGGTTCATTACGACGCCACGGTTGTGCGGACGGCGACCGAGCCAGCGGCTGCGACCTGCCTTACCGGACTTCTCCAGTGCGTGATCGGAGTTACCAACAACACCTACAGTAGCTTTGCATGCAGCCAGAACCTTGCGGAGCTCGCCTGAAGGCAGCTTGATGATTGCATACTTGTCCTCGCGTGAGGAGAGTTGTGCAAACGTACCAGCCGAGCGAACCATGCAAGCGCCCTGACCCGGGCGAAGCTCGATGTTGTGAATCAATGTACCGAGAGGCATATTAGCCATCGGCAGGGCGTTGCCTACCTCGGGAGCAGCCTCAGGGCCGGACATAATTGTTTGACCTACTTGCAGTCCGTTAGGTGCAAGAATGTAGCGCTTCTCACCGTCAGCGTAGAAGACGAGAGCGATGCGAGCCGAGCGGTTCGGATCATACTCGATGGTTTTTACGACTGCGGGTACACCGTCTTTGTTGCGCTTGAAGTCAATTACGCGGAACTTCTGCTTGTGACCGCCACCGATGTAACGCATCGTCATCTTACCGGTGTTGTTGCGGCCGCCGGTCTTCATCTTACCGAACACAAGCGACTTCTCTGGTGCGCTCGCGGTAATTGTCTCGAACGCGCCAATAACTTTGTGTCTTTGCCCAGGTGTAGTGGGTTTGAATTTACGAACAGCCATTGTTAAATATTGCTATAAAAATCGATTGTTTCACCTTCGTGCAATGTAACAATTGCTTTCTTGTAAGCTGCTTTCTCGCCGCGGAGCAAGCCCGTCTTGGTATAACGCTGCTTTGCCTTCGGGGCTGCGATCAGTGTGTTTACATCAAGCACTTGAACATTGTACATTTCCTCCACTGCCTTCTTGATCTGAACCTTGTTGGCAGCACGCTCTACCATGAAGCCGTAACGGTTGAACTTTTCGCCGGCGGCGGTCATCTTCTCTGTGACGATCGGTTTGATAATAATTGCCATAGTATGATCCTCCTTATGCTAAAGTTGATTCAACAGCTGCCAGTGCACCCTCGGTGAAGATGACAGTGTTGGCGTTCATGATTGAATATGTATTTAACTCACCAGCGGTGATTACGTTAGCCTTCTTCAGGTTCGTTGACGAACGGAAGACGTTGTTGTCGTTCTGAGCCAGAACGATCAGAGCCTTCTTGTCAGCTACCTTCAGGTTGCCGAGTACCTCGATCAGAGCCTTGGTCTTCGGAGCCTCGAATGTGAGGTTGTCAAGAACGATGATCTCGTTCTGCGAAGCGCGGAGGCTGAGAGCCGAACGGCGAGCCAGACGTTTAACTTTCTTGTTGAGCTTGAAGTCATAGTCGCGGGGAACGGGGCCGAAGATCGTACCGCCACCAACGCGTACCGGAGACTTCAAATCACCCGGACGTGCACCGCCGCCGCCCTTCTGGCGACCGAGTTTGCGAGTCGAGTGAGCGTTCTCACTACGCTGTTTAGCCTTAGCTGTACCCTGACGGTTGTTAGCCAGGAACTGCTTAACGTCCAAGTAGATAGCATGGTCGTTAGGCTCGATTGCGAAGATTGCGTCATTCAGAGCAACCTTCTTGCCGGTTTCCTTACCGGCTTGATTCAAAATACTAAGTTCCATACTTCTTACTTGTTAATAATAACGATTGAATTCTTTGCGCCCGGTACACTACCCTTCACCATGATCAGGTTGTACTCGGGAATAACTTTCAAAACTACGAGGTTCTGAACCGTTACGCGGTCCTGTCCCATGTGACCTGCCATACGTGTACCCGGGAAGATACGTGAAGGATAGGCGCAAGCACCTACCGAACCCGGAGCGCGCAGACGGTCGTCCTGACCGTGAGTTGACTGACCAACACCACCGAAACCGTGACGCTTCACAACGCCCTGGAATCCTTTACCTTTGCTGGTTCCGATCACGTCAACGAACGTGTTCTCCTCAAAAACGTCAACTACGGTGATGGTATCACCCAGCTTGAACTCTTTGTCATAGCCGTCGAACTCCATGAGGTGACGCATAGGCTGTACGCCTGCTGCCTTGAAGTGACCGAGCTCTGCCTTGTTGGCGTGCTTCTCGCTCTTGGTCTGGAAGCCAACCTGTACGGCTTCGTAACCGTCCTTCTCAACAGTCTTGAGTTGTGTCACAACGCACGGACCGGCTTCAATTACGGTGCACGGGATGTTCTTGCCGTCGGCACCAAAGACGGATGTCATTCCGATCTTTTTTCCTAATAATCCTGCCATTTTAGACTGATTAAATACTTTTGTTTAACTTTAATTGTTTTGCCTGCGCTCTCGCCCACGGGTTAACGTTGTCGGGTTCCCGCTGTTTGCTCATCCCTGTTAGATAGATTCGAGTTACGATCTTCCGGTATCACTCTCCGTGGGAAGCGCTCGGGCGGTTATCAAACTTTGATTTCGACTTCAACACCGCTGGCGAGTTCCAACTTCATCAGGGCCTCAACGGTCTTTGCATTGGAGTTGTAGATGTCGATGAGACGTTTGTAGGTCGAGAGCTCGAACTGCTCACGGGCTTTCTTGTTAACGAAAGTCGAGCGGTTAACGGTGAAGATACGTTTGTGTGTCGGCAGTGCGATAGGACCGCTGATGACAGCACCTGTAGCTTTTACGCTCTTAACAATCTTCTCAGCGGACTTGTCCACCAGGTTGTGGTCGAACGATTTGAGTTTGATACGAATTTTCTGACTCATTTTGTTGTTTTTTGTTTGTTTTGCAGAGCGCGCGAAACCCAAAGAGTCATTTACTCGGATGACTCGCGCCCCACAGGGTTAATTGCTTATGCAGGTCTCTACCTGCTGTTTATGTATCAGCCGAACTTGGCTGATTTATTTATTCTGTTGCCGTACTCAACGTCACACGTGTGTACGTGTGTATGTGTACGTGCGTTTTTTAGGTACGCATGTGCGCGGGTTGCGCACATGCGCGCCATGATTATACGAGGTCAACGCGACCGCCTACTTCGGTCAGCACAGCCTTGGCGATGCTTGACGAAACAGGAGCGTAGTGGCTGAACTCCATGGAGCTGGTAGCACGACCGGAGGTGATGGTACGCAACGCTGTTACGTAACCGAACATCTCGCTCAATGGTACCTTAGCCTTGACGATACGTGCACCGTTGTGAGCGGTATCCATACCCTCAACCTGTCCACGACGCTTGTTCAGGTCACCGATCACGTCGCCCATGCTCTCCTCGGGTGTTACCACCTCAAGTTTCATGATAGGCTCCATGAGTACGGGTTTAGCCTTGGCGCAAGCGTTCTTGAATGCCATCTGTGCGCAGATCTCGAACGAGAGCTGGTCGGAGTCAACCGGATGGAAGCTACCGTCGATAACGGTCACCTTCAGCTGGTCAACCGGATAGCCGGCGAGCACACCGTTCTTCATTGCTGCCAGGAAGCCCTTCTCGATAGACGGGATATACTCCTTAGGAATATTACCGCCCTTCACCTCGTTAACGAACTGCAGAGTTCCCTCGAAGCCTTCGTCAGCCGGTTCAACGCGAACAATCATGTCAGCGAACTTACCACGGCCACCGGACTGCTTCTTGTAGGTCTCACGCAGCTCAACCGGAGCAGAGATAGCCTCACGGTAAGCAACCTGCGGACGACCTTGGTTACACTCCACCTTGAACTCGCGTTTCAGACGGTCGATGATGATCTCCAAGTGGAGCTCACCCATACCGGAGATAACGGTTTGACCGGTCTGCTCGTCAGTCTTAACGGTGAATGTCGGATCCTCCTCAGCGAGCTTGGCCAGACCCACACCGAGTTTGTCGAGGTCAGCCTGCGACTTCGGCTCTACGGAGATACCGATAACCGGTGCAGGGAACTCAATCGACTCGAGTACGATAGGATGATCCTCAGCGCAGAGGGTATCGCCCGTGCGGATATCCTTGAATCCCACGCCTGCACCTATATCACCGGCGCCGATAAAATCAACGGGGTTCTGGTGGTTGGAGTGCATTTGGAAGATACGCGAGATACGCTCTTTCTTGCCGGAACGGGGATTGTAGATATACGAACCTGCCTCCAGTTTACCGGAGTAAACTCTGAAGTAGCACAGACGTCCTACATACGGATCAGTAGCAATCTTGAATGCGAGTGCGGTAAGCGGCTCGGCATCGTCGGGCTTGCGTGTTGCAGGCTCGTCGTTGCGCGGGTCTGTACCTTCGATAACCGGTGTATCCATAGGCGACGGCAGGTACGCACATACGGCGTCGAGCATCGTCTGTACACCTTTGTTCTTGAACGACGAACCGCATACAACGGGGAAGATGTTCATGCCTACGCAACCCTTGCGGATAGCGGCGCGGATCTCGTCCTCGGTGATTGTGGTAGGATCGGAGAAATACTTCTCCATCAGCACGTCGTCGAACTCGGCACATGCCTCCAGCATCTTGTCGCGCCACTCCTCAGCCTCAGCAACGAGGTTGGCAGGAATATCCTCAACGGAGTATTCTGCACCCATCGTCTCGTCGTGCCAGAGGATAGCTTTCATCTTGATCAGATCAACCACGCCCTTGAAGGTCTCTTCTGCTCCGATAGGGATCTGGATCGGGCAAGGCTGTGCGCCAAGCACTTCCTTGATCTGGCGAACAACGTCGAAGAAGTTCGCACCCGAGCGGTCCATCTTGTTTACGTAGCAGATACGCGGTACGCGGTACTTGTCAGCCTGACGCCATACGGTTTCCGACTGAGGTTGTACACCGCCTACGGCGCAGAACGTAGCTACCGCACCGTCAAGGATACGCAGCGAACGCTCCACCTCGACCGTGAAGTCCACGTGCCCCGGAGTGTCAATTAGGTTGATCTTGTATTTGTTACCAGCATAGTTCCAGTAGGTAGTGGTAGCGGCAGAGGTGATCGTGATACCACGCTCCTGCTCCTGCTCCATCCAGTCCATGGTGGCAGCACCGTCGTGCACCTCGCCGATCTTGTGGGTCAAGCCCGTGTAGAAGAGGATACGCTCCGACGTAGTTGTCTTACCGGCATCGATGTGAGCCATGATGCCGATGTTGCGGTTTAGATGTAAATCGTGTTTTGCCATTTACTTGTTTCCTTATTTATTACGCATACATGTACGCGCGCTTAGAAGCGGAAGTGAGCGAATGCGCGGTTGGCCTCAGCCATACGGTGCATATCCTCTTTGCGTTTGAAGGCGCCGCCCTGATTATTGTATGCATCCATGATCTCGCCGGCGAGTTTCTCAGCCATGGAGTGACCGCCGCGCTTGCGAGCGAAGGCAATCATATTCTTCATTGCGATGGACTCCTTGCGGTCAGCGCGAATCTCGGTCGGAACCTGGAAGGTTGCGCCACCGATACGCTTCGACTTAACCTCTACGAGAGGAGTGATATTGTCCAGCGCTTGTTTCCAGATGTCGAGAGCAGGCTTCTCCTCCTTCTCCATCTTCTTGCCAACGAGGTCTAACGATGTGTAGAACACGTTGTACGCGATGCTTTTCTTGCCGTCGAGCATGAGGTGGTTGACGAACTTGGCGCACATAACCTCACCATACACAGGATCCGGCAGGATCACACGTTTCTTTGGTTTTGCTTTTCTCATTGTTTTAACTTGTTTTTTGGTTGTCTAAAGTCTTCAGCCCCAACTCGTGAAGCTTACTCAACCTTCAACCCCTGTTTGTAATCGTCCCAACGTATGGAACATTTAGTTAGTTTGTTTGGAAGTTTTTGTTTTACTTGCTTGTCTTTCTGCTAAGCGGTCTGTCCTCTGTCAGCGCAGCGGTCTAAACCTTACTTCTTAGCTTTCGGACGCTTGGCACCGTATTTCGAACGACGCTGCAGACGGTTAGCCACGCCGGCGGTATCCAGAGTACCACGAACAATGTGGTAACGAACACCCGGCAGGTCTTTCACACGACCGCCACGTACCATTACGATACTGTGCTCCTGCAAGTTATGACCCTCACCGGGAATGTAAGCGTTCACTTCCTTCGAGTTCGTCAGACGAACACGAGCCACTTTACGCATAGCGGAGTTAGGCTTCTTGGGAGTGGTGGTGTAAACACGTACGCAAACGCCACGACGCTGAGGACAACTGTCCAGAGCGGGGCTCTTGCTCTTGTCGGTAAGTTCTGCTCTTCCTTTTCTAACTAATTGTTGAATTGTAGGCATTGTAACTTGTTTTGGTTAATTGTTTATTTTGTTGTTTAACTTATTCTGCTTCTTTGCATTCACACCCTTTGGGCACCCATTGTTCTTTGTTGTCATTTGCGCGCCTGCGAGCGTATTCGCGAAAAAAGCAAGCAAAGATACGAAAAAGTTTTCATTTACGCAAATTCTCCTATCCTTTTCATGCATACACACGCGCATAAACTGAATTTTGTCACATCATCCTTGCAAACTCGCTGAATTACATATATCTTAAGGCTTTTATACCGGTTTGGCGGAGTATGCCGGGAGCAAATGTGTCAGCGTATATTTTTTAGTATTTTCACAACTAAAAGTATATAATACTACGTATTATATAGGGCAATTACAAAAATCAGAAATGAGCCAGTTATCTTATGGATATCATATGGATATGTTGCGGTTATCATATGATAAGGGTCTGATCTGCTTCCGAAAACGGGACAGAGAGGGAGCGAAGACGGATGCAGGGATCTACTGCGCAGAACGAGTGAAAGGAGAGAAAAAGGAAGGAAAGAGGCATGAAAGGAATAAAAGGGATAAAAGGGATGAATGTAGTGAAAGGCATGAAAGGGATGAAAGGCATCGGGAACAAAAAGACAAACACAACAAAAAACAAGTGGAAAAATTTCAATTTCAGTTATTTTGCGTAAAAACTTGTATTATTTATGTAGTCTTGCGTAAATTTCTGCGCGTTGGATTTGCATATTTGTATTTTTTTTTGTAACTTTGTGCGGGAATTGTATATTTGTATTTTTTGCAGGAAGTTATCATTATCTGCACAAGACATGGAAACATTTTTTCTTATTCTTCAGTTTCTGATTGTGCCGGGTGCATTGTGGTTGGGTTTCCGTTAAGGCGTGGCAACCGCAGTTGCCCAGCTATTGACCATGCTCTTCTACTAAAGCCCCACCCCGGCTCTCCTATGGAAGGGTGGGAAAAACTGACTGCTGAGGGTTGGGCGTTTAGGAATGAATATTTCATTCGCTCAGTTACAATGCCCGCATAGCGAACCGCGGAAAGCAAAAATCCACTCAAGATAAATCTCAAAATCAGCATAAAGCAAATTATAGAAGTGCACTTTACTAAAAATCAATCCACAATATGAAAAAAACAATTTTATGTTTGTTAACCGCCGTGATGCTGGCAAGCGTTCCGGTAACGGATCTCTTCGCACGAGCAAGTCACGGAGACTGGTATTTCCGTGAAGAGGTGGGTGGCACGCATTACTCCGCCTACTCTCTTGGCAACGGGAAGGTGCATTACAAGATTCTCGTTTTTGCCACGGGAAAATCAAGAAACTTCTGGGCTTACCAGGAAGAGGAGTATGGCGTCGAGGCGTGCTCCCGTTGCTGGACTCATCTGGAAGGAGCAGCCGACAACGACTACCCGAATTTTATGATTTATGAGGCGGACAACAATGGACATAACAGGCCAAAAGGCGATGGCGGCTCGAACCCCAACGACAGAGGTTGGGTGCGGCTGAAAGTGCTGTCGGGTGCTATCATCGTGACCAACACGTACGATGGCGAGCCAGACTATGTATCCGCAGACGGTGAATGGCATGAGTTCTGGCTCAAGCGTCAGGCTACCGAAGACTGGTTGACTTATCTGGAGTTTGACTGGATAGAACCCACTGATTATGCCGGCAAGGTTTATTGGGTGGGCAACTCGGTGCGTTACCGTCGTGAAGGCGGAGATCCAAGCGACCAGGCAAGAGGCGAACAAACGCGCACGTTGGCGAAACTGACCGGCGGTAATCCCGATGCAGCCCCACAATTGCAAAATCCGTTTCTGTATGTGCTGAACGAAAACGGCACAGCCGGATACGGTAAGATTGCAGTCCCGTATTTTTCAACCCAACAGCCGTACAATTACTGGATAAACGGCAAGGGCGATCCCATCAAATGCGATGAAAGAGGGGGGTTGATTTTTGTAAACAGCGACGATATTGTCCGCAGCCTGTACATAACGATGGAGACCCAGCGTTCGACAGACAGTATGCAAACGCAGATACTTAGCTCCAACTCGGTAAATATTCCTGCATACCATAAGATTAACAGGTTTGCGGCGGATGCCGTCAATTCGCAAGACGCGGCTACCGGTAAATGGTACAGAGACTACCGCAAGAAAAAACTGACCTGGATAATCAAGAATCCCAACGAGCAGGAGCTGATGGAGAACGATATGTTCGAGATCCAGCGTGCGTACAATGCCGATTACTCGGATGCCGAGACCATAGGTCTTATTCCGATGGAGTATGACCCACTCGCAACGGATACCGTAACCCAAGAGCAGACCTATACCTTTATAGACACCACTAATGCTGCATGGTGGAATCCTATAGAGAACAGCTACAAGATTTACTACCAGGTGCGCCGTGTATCGTCCGCCCAATGGGGCTGGACTGAGCATAAGTTTGCTGCGAGAGTAACCGCTGATCCATCTCAAGTCAACTCCGGCGCATACAAGCCTATGCCTTACTTCAGCGGAAATTATGCCGGCGAATATACCTTGGATCCTGAATTTGAGGAGAACCGCAAGGTGCATATTACCGTGAGACTAAAAGCTAATTCCTCCCCCAAGATAGAGACCCGTACGGAAGACGACCCTGCAATAGAAAGGCTCTACTGGGACCCTAACCAGCGTCTGATGATTCTGAAAGTGCTCAAGGAGACCAACGACACTATCCGTTATACTATACCCAACGACACTATATACGCAGCTATCAGGCGTCTGAAAGCACAAGACGACGCTACATACAAAGCGGGTAAGTTGGAAATCACCTATACCGATTATGCCAACACGCCTTGCGTTCATTACGAATACTACGCATTTATCGACACCAGCAATACGACAGTCAGACAATTCTTCGAAACCAAGCCCTACGGACTGCTGGATTTGGAGGGCGAGGTGATTTACTATACCGAGGCAGCGAACATCAATTCGTTCAATGCCAGCAATTTGGAGTACTCCGACGGTGTACTGCTGACCTGGGATCTGACCGAAGGAAATATTGGCTCCTATAAGATTGAGACTCGTCCGGCAGGCAAAGACACCGCGTGGACGGTATTAGAGGAGGATTACGGCGGCAGCTGGTACAAAGACAAGACGGCTAATCCGTTTGTCTCGCGCGAGTGGGAATACCGCCTGACAATGACCTACGAGTGCAACGGCAATGTCAAGACAGCCAGCAAGACGACAACCGGTTCGCGTAACCCTTACGGCAAGGTGAGCGGATATGTGCGCTACGAGGACGGCTCAGCCTGTCCGGGCATAGAGGTCAAAGCCAGCCGCACGAGTACCGGCGAAACGGTTCAGAAAGTGACGACCGACGAGGACGGCTACTACCTGCTCGACAGCCTTATCTACGGCGAGGGCCGCGCGTATGCTATCCAGCCGGAGAGTATGTCGGCAGAATTCCGATTCAACAACTCCGATGCCACCTCCGCTACTATCACGCTCGGTCTGAACGGTTGCATCCGCGAGAATGTCAATTTCGCCAATATATCCTCGGTACCATTCTCCGGCCGCGTACTCTACGAGAATAGTACCGTACCCGTGCGCGACGTGCATTTCCTGCTGAACGGCATCCCCGTCAAGAGCGGCACATCACTGTACAAGACGGATGCATCGGGCAACTTTGAGTTCCGCGTTCCGAAGCGTACTCCGTTCACCATTCAGGCATACAAAGAGGGTCACACCTTTGCCGGCGACGGATTTGTTCGCATGATCAACGATCTGACCCAGGAGGAGGACAGTGTTCTGTCATTGGAGGGACGTCTGGCCGGCGTCAGAATCTATGATCAGACCAAGGTGCGTCTGATCGGCCGTCTCGCCGGCGGTCGTGTACAGGCGGAGAAACCGCTCGGCTTCGGCTTGAGCCGGAACAACCTGGGTGACGACCTGAAACTGGTATTCGAACTTGAAGGCGACAACATATCGCAGATTGTACATTTCAAGGACGATCTGGCAAGGGATAGCGTCACCATCAACCTTCGCCATGACGTGCGCACAGCAGGCGGAACCGACTCGGCCGGAGTAACCCGTACTGAGTATTACAAGAAACGCATCATTATCTACCCGGATGTCAACACCGGTGAATATTATGTAGATCTCTTCCCTGTCAAATACAAGATTACGCAGGCTACCGCGCGGGGTTATGCTACTTTGTACGCGGACGGCAAGACAAGCGAATCGCTTGATCTGACCAATGCACCTCTGCACCAGCGTACCAACACCTACGAGGGTAAGGAACTGGATTACAACGAGACCTACAATATCACCTATCACAGCCCGATATCTATCTCATGCACCCAGTTACAATTCGGCATGCCAGTGGATTATTATGGCGAAAAAACAATGAAGCGCCAGAACATCCAGAACCAAAAGATCGAGGTGCCTCTGGTAGAGAAACAGACAAATGGCACGTACAAATATCTATTCGGCGCACCGGTATTTGAGATGGGTAAGTATCAGTTCATCGTGAAAGCATACGAGGACTACTATTACAATAACGATCCATTCTCCACCCAGCATGAGGAGGTGCGACTCCATGGCGGTACACTCAAGGTATATAACGGTATGCACGATGCTGTTAACACCGAGGTTCAGAGCCATGAGTTGGACACCCTCGGTCAGGCAATGATTGTCATCCCAATCGACTATGTTTCGTTCATCAAGACGGGCGAAAATGCGCTGCGTGTACTTGATCTCTCGGTAGAGTACCAGGGTGCATACGTTGAGAGTCAGGTGCTGCGCGCCTACGTGGCAGGAAACAAAGCCAAAGGACAAGATTTCACCGCCTCTACGCATGGCGATGTTATTTTGCTGGATATACTGCGTGATCCTCCCGGATCGGGTAGCTCCGCGTACATCGAGGCAGGCACATCGTACAGCTATGATTACAAATACGACATCGATTTCAAGTTCGGAGTAGATATCAGTATAGGTTACGGCACGGATCTGAACTATGTAGTCGGCTCATGGGCAGGAGTAGGAGGCGGTGTGTTTGTCGGCTCTCCGATAAATGTAAGCAATACAATCAAAACATCTATTCCTGTTGTAGGAGAATACTATTATAAGCATGGCGGCTCGTACACGTTCTCAACCACCGAGCGTATAACCACAGCGAGTGATCCGCTGTCGGTAGGCGCACCGGCGGATGTGTTTATCGGTGCGACCCAGAATATCCTGTACGGTCTTACGGATGCGGTTAAACCGATAGATTCGCTAACCTACGTCACCCTGGCCGCCAGAGCCGCCAACGGCACTATCCGCGTGGTAGCAGAGGGAAGGGATTTACAAGGCGAGAAGTACTACCTGGTGATCGGTACCGAAATGGGTTCGGAGACCTATATCAACTCTACTTTCGTGCATACTCAGAGTTATATCGAGAACAACCTGCTTCCGCAATTGAGACAGCAGCGCGATGCGCTCCTAATGACCGGTGACAGCGCAACCGTAGCCGCTATAGCTACGGCTACCGGCAAGCCGGCTTACTGGAGCAAAGTGGATCCCGAGGAAGAGAACTTCGGTATAGAAGGACATTATGTACAGATTCTCCCTGATAACGAAAAAATATACGATGACGAGGTTGCCGCTTACAACCGCCAGCTTGTAAACTGGACGGGGCTGCTCATCCGCAATGAGGAAGAGAAAATAGCGGCGCTCAAGGGATCGAAAGGCAAACTGGTAGGCACTTGGTCAATGGGCGGTGCTACAAGCGTAACGCATACTGAGAATTATGCCTACTCGAATGTCTATTCCAACCAACTGCTCTACCCGGGAGTCTCAGGGAGTATTCCGGGACCGGATCTGACGAAACTGGCAAATCTAATACCTTCCAACCTGCTGAATAAGGTCAATAGCAAATACGCGGATGCACAAGAAGGAGATCCTTTTGACTTCATATGTAAAGCGCAAGGCGGTACGTGGAAATTCAGCCTGACACCGATTCTGAATTTCTCCTATAACAGAAATCCTGAATCAAGCGGCACCGGGCACACCAAATCTACCGGATTTACGCTTAGAGGAGATGACTTGTCGTATGAGTATCTCAATGTATCCGTCTATCGCATTGAGGACGAGGCGAACAGTTTCAACGATGCTTCAGACGGCACACGAGGTTATGTATCTGCTGATGACTACATTTACGGTTCGTACGTCTATTACCTGAACGGCGGTGCTACCCGCTGTCCGTGGGAAGGGCCGGACTCGACCCGCTTCTTCACCCCGAAAGTACCGCTCTCTGCCGGTACGCTCAAACTGGAGAACCCCAAACTGGATATCGACGTTCATGAACGCAGTAACGTGCCTGTCGATCAGCCGGCAGTGTTCAATCTCCGTATTACGAACGAGGGCGAAGTGCCTTACGGATCGGGTAACAGCGGAATCAAGTTCACCCTCAAACTGCAAGAAGGTTCTAACCCCAAGGGTGCCAAGATCATGATTGACGGCGCACCGCTTCTTGAGGCAGGACGCGAGATACGTCTCACCCGCGGAGCAATAGAACTCAAGCACGTGGAGGTTTATGCCGGCGAAGGCTACGATTTCGAGAACATCGTGCTGACGCTGATGTCTAACTGCAGTATGAGCGAGTTGGCAAAATGTACGTTCTCGGTACACTTCATGCCAGTTGCATGCCCGGTGAACATCTCTGCGCCGCATAGCAACTGGATCATGAATACTCTCTCGCCGCAAGACTCGACAGGTTGGTATCTGCCGGTGGTAATCGACGGATTCGATGTCAACTACAAGAACTTCGACCATATCGAGTTCCAATACAAACTTGCAACGCACAGCGATGACGACTGGGTAAATCTCTGCTCGTACTTCGCAGATGACAGTCTGTATACCGCTGCTTCGGGCAACAAGGCGATGATTACCTCGGGGCGTATCGAGAATATCCGGTTCTACGGCGAGCGCGATCCGATGGAGCAACAGTACGACCTGCGCGCGGTTGCCTTCTGTCGACACGGTAACGGATTCATCACCCGTGCGTCTGAAGTCATGCGAGGCGTAAAGGATACGCGTATTCCGCGTGTGTTCGGCGAGGCGGAGCCCGCCAACTCCATTCTCGGAGTAGGTGACAATATCCTGCTCCGGTTCAACGAACCGATAGCCGGCAACTACCTGGATGAAGATAACAACTTCCAGTTAGTAGGTTACACCAACGAAACCGGCATTACCACAGGCATATCGCTTCACTTCATTGATACGGAGAATTCCTACGTCGAATCCAAAGTGGTACGGTCGCTCTCCGACAAATCGTTCACGGTGGACATGATGGTTCGTCCGGAAGACCCGAATGCCGCCTACACCTTCTTCAACTATAACACGAAGGGTGATCGCACTTTCAGTTTCGGTAAGACAGCAGACAACCGTCTGGTAGCCAGAATTGGCAACGCAGCGATTTACTCGGATACGCTACCGGAGAAGATGATTGCTTTCACCCGTGTAGCCGTAGTCTATGACCGTGAGAACCATCTGGTACGATTCTATGCCGGAACAAAGGAAGTGACGGATACACTGATTGCTCCGTTTGATTCCGACATCGAGTTCTCCGGCAGTTCACCGGTAAGCATAGGTAAAGGCTTCGCCGGAAACATGATGGAGGTACGCCTTTGGACCAAGGCTCTCGCGCCGGATGAGATAGCGCAGACGAATATGCGCCGACTGACCGGCTACGAGCGCGAACTGGTAGCATACTACCCGATGAACGAAGGTTCCGGCAATACCATCGCCGACAAGGCAAACGGTGCTACACTCTATGCACGTCAAACCACTTGGGAGTACCAGAAAGGTATATCGCTGCGCGTAACGGACGGACAAACAGTCAAACTGGACGATGCGCTCCTGTCACGCTCCGACAAACAGGACGAGACACTGATGTTCTGGTTCAAGAGCCCACGCAAACGAGGTACAATCTTCTCCGCAGGACGAATGTCCAAAACAGAAGGAACAGAACTGTCATTCTCCAACGGAGCTCTCGTGCTCAAGAACTACCGGAACGAATGGAAGATCGACGGCAATTATGCCGATAACGAATGGCACCATTTCGCGATGACCATCAACCGGACGTTCAATAATGTCGCCGTTTATGTGGACGACAAACAGAAACTCTCGTTCGCTGCAACCAAAATGGGAGAAGTGAGCGGAGAAATGTATATCGGCGGAGATGAATTCGATGGCAATATCGACGAGTTCATTATCTTTGAACAAGCACTGCCGCAATCGCTCATGGAGACCTACGGAACCATCTCACCGATGGGCGACGAGATGGGGCTGCTGGCTTACCTGCCGTTCGCGGAAATGAAGGAGAATGAAAACGGCATACTGGAGCAAGTATTCTCCGTCAACGACCAGCGCGTGTTCAAGACCTCGGAGGGCGATGTGGTGGAGAAAGTACAACCGCTAATCCTCAGCGTATCCGATTCCACGGCGTTGAAGGATCTGGGCGACCGCACCCTATCTGCTCCCGTACAGGATATAGGACAACTCACCAAGATGAACTTCGACTGGTCGTTCAACAACGATGAACTGTTAATCAATCTCAACATGCGAGACCGCGAAATTAACAAACAAACGATCTATATCACCGTACGTGACGTGGAAGACCTCAACGGGAACCCGATGGCTTCACCTGTCACATGGATGACATTCATCGACCGCAACTCGCTCAAGTGGGAGAAGCGGGAAATAGCGGCGTACGCAGTTTATGGAAAGAACGTTGACGGAATAACTCGTACGATGCGTGTCATCAACCAATCAGGCAAGCGGCATACATTCAGCATCGAGTCTTTGCCGGAATGGCTCAGCGTGGATCAAGAGTTCGGAACAATCGAACCCGCTGACGAGATTGTCATTACATTCAAGATGAATACGGACATTGCCGTCGGCGTTTATACTGATGTTATCTACCTTACCGATGAGCAGGGACTCAGCGAACCGCTACGGGTAGAACTGACTATTGATGCCAAGCCGCCATACGACGCACCCGATGAGACATTGTTCCCATACAATATGTCGATCTGTGCACAAGTCATGATTGACGGAATATATGATACCGACCCCAACGACATCGTCTATGCATTCAGCCGTAACGAGTGCGTGGGAAAGGAGAATATAACCTTTAACGAATCTGTCAATTCCTCCAAAGTATTCCTTACAATATACGGTAACGAACAGATGAACAAACTACCTATTCGGTTCCAGGTATGGCAGGCATCTACCGGTAAAGTATATGACCTGGCGGCAAACAGGAATATTATCTTCTCTCACGGATTCGTCTATGGTTGTGGGGAAACCGAACCGCTCGTGCTCGCTACTACAGGTTCGGAAACACAGGCTATAACACTCAAAAACGGATGGAACTGGATATCTGTCAATCTTGACCTCACGCAATCAGAAGGGGAAATTAACACCTGCATGACTGCTAACGAGCCTTGGAATGACGGTGATCTCATCAAGAACCCCGAATCTCGACAGTTCACATCGTACGATGGCGTTTCAAATACATTCATCGGGTCACTTGGAAAACTGCACCATACGCAAATATATATGGTCAACTGTTCTGAAGGTAATACATTGCGTATAGCAGGAGATATCCTGCACGAAGATTCGATGGAGATACGAGTTCGGGGTGATGGCCAATGGAGCGTTCTGCCCTGTCTGTACGACCAGGTAACATCGCTCACAGATGCACTCGCCTCGTACTACGATTACGCTACACCGGGAGACTTGATCAAGGCGCGCAACAGATTCGCCACATTCTCTGATGACAAAAAGTGGGAAGGTAACCTCAGCGCACTGCGACCCGGAGAAGGATACCTGTTCCGCCGACTGGGAGCCGGAGCGGTGGCTATACCGTTCTACAAGCAGACCAACAATGCTCCGCACCGCAATCAGTCTTCTGTCAGCGACAGCGGTCTGTCTTCTGTCAGCGATAGCGGGGTCCCCACAAATAACATGCAGTGGGGTGCTCATAGCGGTCTATACTCCAACCCCAACGCCGCAACCAACATGACAATGATTGCCACGCTCGCCTCTGTCAGCGAAGCGGTCTGTCTTCCGTCAGCGAAGCGGTCTGTCTATGTCTTTGTCGGTGATGAACTGGCGGGCGTGGCTGAACCGATAGATTCGCTCTATTTCATCACTATCCAAAGCGACCGCACCGGCGCACCGCTCACGTTCCGCACTGCGGACGGATTGCTACTGCGGTCTGTCGATATCTCGACATCTCGATATCTCGATATCTCCTATTCGGCTGATACCCATTACGGCACGCTCAAATCACCCATCCTGCTCTCACCTACCGAGAACGGGGCGGGAGATGTCTACAAGATCATCGAGAACGACCACATTGTGATCATACGTGACGGGGAACGGTACGACATAACCGGTGTTAAACTGAATAAGTAAATTTACAATAATGCTGTTAGTATGAAAACCAAATCATTTATTGCAGTCTCTCTGACAATCCTTTGCACACTGCTCCTGCCAGGGTGCAAAAATAACCGGAACAATCCGGATAACCCGCAGTCTATCATCGGCACTACTGCCCGACCTGGTTGGACTAAACCCGACATCTACGATATGACGTCTTCCATGACGGCTATCATCAAGGTGGATATGACGCTCACCTATTCCGCCAAACAACTCAGCGAAGCAGACTATCATCAGTCTGACAATGACATGCTGGCGGCTTTCGAGGGAGAGAACTGTATAGGCGTTGCCGAACAGAAAAACAATATGTTTTTCCTCTATATCAGTGCTCCGAAAGAGAATACCGAAGTGCAACTTAGGTTCTATTCCGATGCGTTGCGTAACATTTACATCGCCAACGAATCACTTACCTTCAGCAACGATGCGTGCATAGGTACTATCTTATATCCCTATACACCTAAGTTCGAACTCGCCAAGTGACCGGTTGCGTAATCGTTACGTCCACCCGGGGGCAACAGGTAAGATAATTGCTCCTGCATATACAAGAAAAGCATTATGCCCGCAAAGCATAGTGCTTTTCTGTTTAAAATCAGACTGTTTGACAACAATCAGTAAAAATGCACACATGCCCTCCCCTTGCTTTTCGTTAAATTTCGTACTTTTTTGTGTGTATTTTGTATTTTTTATTGTTTCCATTTGCATATTTCAAAATATTTTATTATCTTTGCACTTGAAAACGAATTTGAATTCCATGAATGACAATTTTGCCATACAACTTTTTGAGGGGAAGAAAGTCCGCATCGTCTGGGATGCGGAGCAGGAAAAGTACTATTTCTCTGTTGTTGATATAGTACAAGTGTTAACGGATAGTACGAATCCTACCGACTATTTAAAAAAGTTACGGAAACGTGATCCGGAGTTAGGTACGTTCCTAGGGACAAATTGTCCCCAGGTAGAAATGCTCACATTTACAGGAAAGAAAAAGCTAACGTTAGCCTCTGATTTACAAGGTATATTCCGCATCATTCAGTCTATCCCATCCAAGAAAGCCGCTTAGGACACACGGTTATATCTTCCGAGCGTGCCTCGGATTATATCCGCCCACTCGAGAACAACAAATCGCAAGAATTGCCGTTTGACGACCAACAGGAATAATATCCCTGCTTGCGGGTAACAAGCAAGCCGTCGCTCCCGATGGAAAACACGAGGGGAAAGAACTATTTTGAAAATCACGGGATATATACATAGTATATATAAGGTGCGGTAGGATACGATATTCCCCCGATGAACTCAGGTAATGCATTCGAAAACCCATACAAGGAGGAGGCAGAAAAGCAAAATAGAACTAATCCCGTCCTCACCGAAGCTTTAATAGGTGCGTCACTCTTACGACGTAAATATTGAGATTGATCGTGCATATAATCAGCAAATTGTACTAATATGACCTTTGCAACGGACAAATTTTGCAAAAAATTGCCCTTTGCAACGGACAATCATCAAAAACATATATGAACTGGTAACAATTTGTTACCGGTTATGAAACGGTGGCAAATTGTCACCAACGGATGCATCACTTATCCCGTTTTAGCGACAAAAGTTATTTTTCTGCGGTTAGCGGAAACAAAATTGCAAAATTATTTGCATATTTTAAAAAATTTTATTATCTTTGCATGCAAAATTGGTGTTATGTGCTGTGGAATGCACAGCAGTAATACCTAAACTATGGATTCAATCTACGCCGAACTCCTTCACAGGAGAGGGTTAGAGGGATTCATAACATATTGAAATAGCGTTTATTGACGCTTTGCGTTTGACGGTTCGAAAGCTTCGCAAACTTTACCGTATCAAGTCAAAACCAAAGTAATCAATAGATGCCTATGGGTATGACAATACTCTGCTTGCTGTGGTAGCAAGCGGTTCGTCATATCGGCGTAGGTTTCCTGTTGTTTATTTGACTTGATAGGTTAGCGAAGGCCTCGAACTGTAAGTAAACAGCACGAGGTCTACGCTTTTTTGTATACGTGAACGAAAACTATATTTTGAATTATAGAAAAGGGGATTTCGCAGAGAGAGAAAAATGTAGATAATTTGTAGACGTATACAAATACTCGCGAAAAAAGTAGTAACTTTGTATGCGAATCGCAAAAGATATAGATGGAGGATGCCGAAAAGCCAGAAGTGTGTAGGCAAAACAAAACAAATAAAACATTATGAGTAGCAAATTACCCCCAAACAGTTATGGTCAACTAAAGGATGTAGACCCTGATGATGTTGTAACAGTGATTGCAAAAATCATTAAAATTATTGGCGACATACTTAAAAAGTAGTTTAGTGTTATGCATAATATTATGTGCGAATACTATGCATTTTTCAAACCTCAGCACAAGTATAAATGTTATGGAAATTGAATTTGAGAAAAGCACTTTGCCAGAAAATTATGGCAAGGTCGTAGCAGCGGCTTGTTGGGGACATTGTTGTGTTCACGGAGGCTATGGCAATGATGAGTGGTAATAAAACTCAAGTAAGGAGAAAGATAGACCTGAATAGGCGATATGTATTTCCGCAAAATATAAAGGAAATCTCGTATAAGGGGTATTATCTTATTATATCTGTAGAAACTGCCAAGTGGATTGTTATTAAAAATAGCAGTCAGTATGATTTTTATAAGCTTCTGCGAGAAATAACACTCGCAGAGGCTTTGTGTAAATATACAGGCAGTGAAGATGATGCCAAATATGTTATTACGCAAATTGAAGGTCGTCATTTCACGGAAACAGAAGTAGAAAGTTGCATAGATTATGACAAACAAGTCTTGCATGTTTATCTTACTAATTCGTGCAACCTACGGTGTCCGCATTGCTATATGTATGCAGGCAAAAAAATGGAACAGGAATTAAGTACTGCAGAAATAAAAGCCATGCTTCATTCATATGGGGTATGCGGAGGTAAGAATATCACCTTCTCAGGTGGCGAAATATCGTTAAGAACAGATTTATTGGAAATAGTTCAATATGCATATTCTGAAGGGTTGAAAATAAGATTGTTGAGCAATGGTACTTTATGGAATAAGGAAAAAATAGATTTTATCAGTCCATTTATTAATTCGGTTCAAATTTCAGTTGACGGGTATGATGAAATATCTAATTCAAAGATTAGAGGGAAGGATAGCTTCGGTAAATCATTGGCTGCAATAGACTATTTTATACAGAACAATGTTCCGACAGAGATTGCAATCACTCCTTGGTTTGATGATGATTTGGAGTCAAAGATCAATCAATATGCTCAATTCGCTAAGGAGTTATCATACCGTTATAAAGGTAAGCAGTTTAATATCAAATTTGCTCATCAAGTATTGGAAGGTAGGGAAGTAAAACTCTCAACTGATCAGCAAAAATGCTATAGTGACATTATTGATAGGATTTATTCTTTATATTATGACCAAGAAACTAAAGACTACTCGTTTATCGCTTTATTCTCTACTCCAAAAATCATGGATAACTGTATGTATGGAGAATTAAGTATAGCCGCAAATGGAGACGCATATTTTTGTTCTCGTATTCCATCTACAACTCCTATTGCAAATATAAGAAATACCCCATTTAAAGATATAGTAGAGTTATCCAAAATAGCACAGCAGAAATCTAATATATCCAACCTCAAACCATGCAGAGATTGTGAACTGAAATATATATGTGGCGGTGGATGTAGATTGGATTATTTCCCGACCTTTGCTTCTTGCGATGATGTAATTTCTATAGATATCGAAAATTTTCAACCTCGGATCTGCAATGAAAAAGAAAAAAAGAGGTTCTACGATTTGATGATAAGAACAACTGATAAACTTCTGAGTTGAATGCCAAATGCATATAAAATATCATTTATTAAATGTTTGTGTTATTCATTGTACTCTTGCAAGCAGATAAATATGCGTGCAAAAGCGACGTAACAACCCTATTTTTTTATAATGATTACAGTAACTACCCAACAAGAGTTGGAACAGGCGATTTTTAATCGCGAACCGAAAATTTTGTGCAAGGGCGAAGCGGCAAAACCGTTTCTTAAAAAGCGCAAGCGTAAACGCTTTGCAATTATTGGCGGTGCGGCGCTTACTATATTGGGCGCGGTTGCTATTCCGTTTACAGGCGGAGCATCAACTGGAATTATAGCAATGGGATTGACAATAGGTACAGTAACAATATCTACTGCCGAATTGGCTATAATATGCGGTACGGTGATTGCAACTGCAGGTATTTTAAAAGGGGGAAAAGTGAACTTCAAAGTGAATGCTAAAGATGGTTCTGTTGAGGTCGAATTCGAACCTAAATACAAAGACTAATATAGCTCATCAACTTATATCCGAGGAAATTATGAACGTAACAGTATTCGAAGATCCGTGTCCGCAACCCGGGCAGAGTATGCAGGAACGCATTGACAGAATGGTGAAAGAATCCAAACGCCGTGAGCGTGAAAAGGAAAGCGAGAAATAATCTCGGCAGTTATACACAGAGAACCTCCTATTACAAGGAGGTTTTTTGTTACAGCGAGATAAGAATGCCGGATAATCCGCAGAAATGTGGGTAAAAAGTGAGATTTCCGCTGAAAATCGGCACTTTTTGGCAGATAATCCGCAGAAATGTGGGTAAAAAAGTGAGATTTCTTCGCAAATTCAAGATTTTTGATAAAAAATGCGAAAGAAGGGTAAGTTTTTCTTGCAAATTTGGATTTTTATTTGTATCTTTGTGGCGATTTTTGATCGTTACGTATGAAAAAATCAGAAATTCGCATATAAAAACACATATAAATACAAAATCAATGAAGCGTAAAATTATGGAAGAATTGTGCCGCTGGCGCATGAAAGAAGGTAGAATGCCACTTGTTCTGAACGGTGCACGTCAGGTAGGAAAAACCTATATACTTGAGGAATTTGGCAATAAATTCTACAGCAACACCATATATTTCAATCTGGAAGCGGACATGCGAGCGAGAAGGGTCTTTGAGGAGGACTTGAATCCTCAATCCATAATTCTACAATTAGAGAGTATTGCCTCCCAACGGATTTTGCCCGGAGAGACATTGTTGATTTTAGATGAGATACAGGCATCTGAACGTGCATTGACTTCACTGAAATCATTCTGTGAACAAGCTCCGGAGTACCATGTATGCGCTGCCGGCAGTATGTTGGGGGTTGCTGTATACAGGGAGAATTATTCCTTTCCAGTCGGAAAGGTAGATGAATTGCAACTCTTCCCTTTAGACTTTGAGGAGTTCCTGTGGGCAATGTCGAAACAGTTGCTTGCTGAACAAATACGAAAGCATACTGCTGAAAATGCCCAAATGCCCGCCGCATTGCACGAAGAGGCTCTTGCTCTTTGGCGGCAATATCTTGTAGTTGGGGGAATGCCTGCGGTTGTTGCTGAATATATCAAGATTAACAGCATAGTACGTATAGCAGATATCCAACAACGTATTCTCAATGAGTATGTCGCAGATATGGCGAAATATGCTTTACCTGCCACCTCCGTCAAGATTCGTGCATGTTATAATTCTATTCCTGCTCAATTGGCAAAAGAAAATCACAAATTCCAATACAAGGTCGTGCAACGGGGAGGTAGTGCCACTATCTTCGGTGAATCAATAGAGTGGTTGAATTATGCCGGTTTGGTTCTCAAATGCCAGGAAGTCGAGAATGCGCTCATTCCTCTTGCTGCCTATATGGAATTAGGAGATTTCAAGTTGTATATGAGTGACATCGGTCTGTTGACTATGAAATCAGGCATGCCATCGTCGTTACTGCTATCTCCTACACCGATTGATAACACTTTTATGGGCGCCATAACTGAAAACTACGTAGCACAAGCATTGGCTGCTCGACAAATTCCATTGTATTACTGGAGGAATAGCAATACAGCAGAGCTGGATTTCTTGTGGCAGAAAGATGCAGAAATTCTTCCAATTGAGGTAAAAAAGGGATTGCGCACGCGCGCAAAAAGCATGAATCAGTTCCGACTGACGTATCATCCGAATTTGGCTATACGGATTTCTCAGAAGAACTTCGGATTGGAAGATGGGATACGTTCTATACCTGTCTATGCAGTCTTTTGTATGTAGTCTTCCCTGCAACAGACATTTATTGACAAGAATCGTATGAAATCGAAGACTGAACAATATACACTTCGGCTGCAGTACACAGAAGAGGCATCGAAGTTCTATTGTCGAAAGATGGAGAAACTCATCGAACGCGATAAGCATGAGTTACGTGGGTACATCCCTGACGGCAAAGGCGGCGTGCGCTCTGAACTGCCGGCAACGCTGATGTATCGTGTTGATACCCTGATGAGTGCCGACGGACATCGGCTATATGAGTTCCTGATCGAATATGACACCGACACTCCGGCTGAAGGCATTTACTATGGTTGCCGGGGAATAACCGTTGACGGTTATGATCATGTGCAAGAGATTGAGCAGTTCAGCCAAGAGCGAGAGATAGTCCTGCCGGAGATGTGCCGCATACTCAACAATACGTTCCCCCTCAAGGATTTCTCCCACCGGTTCAAGTTGCCGGATAATGCCGACGATGATACGTATTGGCTCTTCTGGATCACGCTGAACGAGGAGGAAGACATCAAGAAAGTAGGCGTGACTGCTACCACGATTATCCGTAACGTGTTCCGGCGATACCTCAACGGCGAGACATTGCCCGGCGGAAAACTGCCTGAAAAGAAGTTCGAGAAATCGTCCACATGCTTTACGGACGAGACCTATCAGTCACTCTTGAAGGTCATCCAATACAAGAGACTCGACAAGAAGGTCGATCCGCAACGCACAGCTGAAGCCCGCGAGACATTCGAGCGCTTTCTGGTCGGCGCTGAGCACCAGCGATTGATTGCACGCGATCCGAACTATCCGCGCGCATGGCGTATGCAGACGAAAGATCGTGTTGATTTTGGGCGGATGATGATTGCGCTGTTCGAATATCTGCACAACCACGGCTTGATTAACAAAGAGTTCAAGAACTATGAATGCAATGAAACATTCTATGTACCGTGGACTGCTCTGTTCAAGGTATTTCTGGACATCGACGGCAATGTCTATACAACGGCTCTGAAAACACAAGCTATGCGCCCGACGAAGTCCAAAAGAATGGAGAAAGAGAAAGCCGAATGGCAGAAAGTGATAGAAGAATGCCTGAATAACTGACAAATTTTCGGCAAAATCTATATACGTATACTGAAAATCGAAAAAAAAGCAGTATCTTTGCAGCAAAAAAGCGAAGGTACTGCTTTTCTTATGTACCCTATTTGACAAAATCACAACAGCAAAAACATTGTATATATGAGTAAAAGTCAATTCTTCGAACCATTTGTCGGCAAGCGATATGCCGAGGGAATCAACGGCAAACGAATCCTTGTGCTTGGCGCCAGCTTCTATTGCGACCGCGTTAAGTGTCCGTTCTTTGCATCATGTACCAGCGTCATCATGAAAGACTCATCTGCGTTCGATACGAAGTGTCCGGAATATCAACCGGCAGGCAAGAAGCTACATCTCGAACCAAGCTATTGCGTGGAGGATGCGCCGGTCACCTACCAGCGTTTTGCGGCGTACATGGGCAAACACCTCGGTACGGATGATTACAATACCGTCTGGGATCATCTGGCGTTCACCAATTACGTGCAGTTCTTCCTGCCAGCAACCAACGGCTCGTTCCGCGAAACGACTTGGTCGGATATCTCGGAGCGCGACTTGGCAGCCTTCACCGAGGTTGTGCAAAAACTCCAACCGGATATCGTGATCGTATGGGGCAGCGTGATCAACTCCTGCCTGAAAGAGCGGAATCCCTATCTGGCAGATCTGAAGGAACTGCAAGAGACGGAGTACTACATCTGCCATCTGAACATCCCGGGTGCAGAAAAGCCGATTGCCATCATCAACCCGTATCATCCTTCTTCCAGCGCGTGGTACAGCGCGATGGAGCAGTTTGACGGATATTTGTCTATCCTGTTAAATCAATAACGTGTATGTCAGTTACCGTATTTGAAAACCCGTGCCCAAAGCCCGGGCAGATGGCGGCGACATTGCGTCGGCGTCTGCAAACCTGCGAGAAACGCATCATAGAATTGGTCGACTGGGATCCTGAATACTTTTACGACGAATCACTTTCGTATGAGGAGATCGATCAACTGAAGGCGCTACTCAAGAAACGGCAGCGCATCCTCAATAAGATGTGCGTATACACAGATAACGAGATTAAACGACTGGAAGTGCTCAATGCTATGTTCATCGATGCCATACGACAGATGAACCAAGATTTAGGCAACTTGCATGACGGTCGTATGAATATGCCCAATATGGAGCAATATAACGATCATCCGACATGGCTTGACATCATGATTTATTATGATTTCTATGCAGAGGACTCGGTTATCAAGATGCCGGAAGATGACTATTACGGCTCGCAATTTGACAAAATGCTGGAGTTGCTTTGCGCCGAAGAAAAGAGCCTTACCTATAAAGGATGCTATGGATTGTGCAGACAATTGGGAGACACTTTCATTGAGGAAACGTGTGACGGAAGAACATATGAGCGCAATCCGGCTATACAAGACCTTATCAAGTACCATTTGTACTCTGTTCCCGATGTACTTCGTATGAACAAATTTACGTTGGAGATGAATATGAAACAATCACGAACACTTGCTGTTTCGTAAAATTGCCTCAAAAAAACACGATTCATATAATAGATGGAGTAAGCCGAAAAGCCAAAAGTGAGTAGGCAGAATAAAAACACAATATTATGAAAAAACTATGTACAGCATTGATACTATGCTTGGTTAGTATCATGGCACAAGGACAATTGGAACTTATTGGCGCCTATACGTCTTGTGGTCATCAATTCCAAATTTTGGCAACCGATCCTCAAAATGGAAACTTTATTGTAATGATTACCACCAATGGAGCTCAATTGGCTATAGAAAGTGAAGACTTGGCGCATTTCAAGGACACGTTGTTGTTAGTCCGTGATAAATATGTTGAATGGAAAAGAACAGCCGAAGAAAACAACATTTTGGAGACAAAGAAGGAGTTTCCATATACTTTCCCTAAAATGTTAGTCGGTTGGTGGACTAAATCTGAGGAATTAGAGGTCGCTGAAGACATATACTTTACGCCCAAATTCTATGTTCATGAAGGGAAATGCTCTATGGCGATAAACAAGGATGTTACCTCACCCAAAAACGAGACAAAAAGGATTGTTTGGCTTTTATGCTCTGTAGAGGAATTTGACAAGATACTCAGTTATCTGGATGCAGAAACTATAAACAGATTGTACCAAGCAAGGAATTTGTTGAAATAAATGTATATCATTAAATATCACGTGTTATGAAAAAGAATTGTATGGCTTTGGTCCTGGATTTGTAGGAGAAAATTATAACTTTATTAACGATCAAGGTGAGGTCATCCTATATTCAATTACTGGAAATTTGGACGATTAATCGTTATATATGAAACGGAGTAAGCCGAAAAGCCATAAGTGAGTAGGCTAAATTAAAAATCACACAAATTATGGAACAAAACAAAATCGACATGTTCATTATGCAGCATGATGAACAATTTTCTGCACAAGGAAAACTCTTGGTTCGCCAAAAATTACAAGCCCTGTCGGAAGACGACATGATGAAACTGAATGTCCTGGAGTTCAAATCTCCCTCGAAAACGCTGATCTTTGCGTGGCTACTGGCAGGATTCGGGGTGAACGGATTCTATATCAAGAAAACAGGTTGGGGTGTGACAATGCTGATCGTGAACATCATCAATATGTTCTTAACGTTCGTTACCATAATGAACATGTATTTCGCTCCCTATGATTCAGACGCAATCATGGCAGTTATCGTCATGACTTCCATTGTGGCAACCGCATTTTTCATCTTATGGATAATCGGTATCGCCAAGGCACGCAAATGGACGCAGAAATACAACATTGACAAGTTTATGGAAGCAGTCCAATGATAACCGAATGCTAACACTAAATACATCAACTACAAATGAAACGAATTATTATCGCATTAAGTGTACTATGTACATTTCTGCTCTCTTCCTGTACTGCTCTTTTGACTCCAACTCATGCTGAAGATGATGATCTCTTGACGGCTGTATATGACAAAACGTTAAGCATGCAATGGGGAACGACAAATTGGGATCGTGTATTGGCTGTCTGTAATAATCTGGGAGATTATCAAAAAGTTCCCAAAAGTCAGAAAATCAAAAGTGTAGAGATGCTTGACTGGAGCTTAAATGAGCAGATGTTAGGCAACTCATATACAGGGTATTTTGTCACATACAAAGTAACATTCGGTGATAATACCAGATATACGCTGATTGATCTTACTGAATTTGATGCAGGTGGTTATCAATGGAAGGTTATAGACTGCGATCCCTCGCTGTCTACCATTCAAAGCATGTTGTACTAAATATTCACAAAGAACGCCACTCAACAGTAGGCGTTCTTTGTTTACTTAAAGCAATCCCGCATATTTTTCACACTTTCTTGCCCAAACATTTGCAAATGTCAAATATTTTTCGTATCTTTGCACCCGTAATTCACCAGCCGGCAATCGAGCCTGAACACCGATTGCAAGCGCATTGCACCGATACTGTATTGGGTGATTATTGCGTGGTTATTGTGTGGTTATTGTGTGATTTAATCGAATAGTATGGCAAGAGAAAGACTTACACCGGGCATTGACGAAATCCGCGGCGCAACCTCGCCCGGACACATTCATCGTGTCAAACGCTTTCGCGACGCACGAAAACGAATCATAGGCCTGGGACCGCAAGAAACATACGACATCTTACATCCGCGGGACTGGAAGAAAAAACCCGCACAAGGCGAAGAAAAAGCCAACCAGGACCTCTTCAGAGAAGCCGACAAAATCAAGGAAAATGCACTCAACAACCCAAAACTCTACGAGTATTGGCAACATCGCTTTGAGGCGCAACTTCCTACTACTCGCGGATCCAAACCCGACCCGTTCGCACTTTACGACCCGCATACCGGCACTAAAAAACGTTACAAACGCTTCGACGCCTTTGTGCGTACAATGATCATGCAAGAGCTGCGATACGCACGTCAAAATCCGGACGCAGAACCGCCCTTCCTTTCTAAAAAGGTATAATTTCATCAAAAAATGCAAAAAATTCTAAGGAAATTTGCTATTTTAGCATTTTTTTCGTAACTTTGTGGCAAATTATGCATCTGCGGTCGTCAGACATACAAACGACGCGAAAGAAAGTTGTTGCTCTGTGGCGGGAATACGTGCCGTATTACCGCCGTAATCTTGCTGTGGCTTTTCCCGTAATGCTCACCCAGTTGGGTGCTGCTATTGTCGGGCTGGCTGACTGCATCATGGTCGGGCATTACAGCACAACCGATCTGGCTGCAGTGAGCTTTGCCAACGGCGTGTTCTTCACGTTCATGGTGTTTTCGATGGGCGCTCTGATGGGCATTACCCCTTTGGTCGGGCAAGCGTTCGTACAAAGGCAAGACGGGCGTGTATCATCGCTTCTGCAGAACGGATTATGGTTCACGCTCCTGTTGGGCGGCATCACTACCCTGCTGCTTGCAGCATGCGTGCCGCTGATGCCTTTCATGGGGCAGGACCCCGCGGTGGTAGAGGCGGCACGGCCGTACATGATCATGCGCATACTGAGTCTGTTGCCGTTCCTGCTGTTCATTCTCCAAAAGCAGTTTCTGGAGGGGGTTGGCAACACGATAGTGGCAATGCTGGTGTGCCTCGTGCTTAATCTGGTGAATATATTGCTAAACTGGGTGTTCATCTTCGGGCACTGGGGTGCCGAACCGATGGGTGCGTACGGTGCCGGTCTGGCGAGTCTGATCGCCACGGTGCTGATGCCGGTAGCCTTCATCATCGCAATAGCCTGCAAACGCGACTGGAGGCATTATCTCAGTCTGTTCAGCCGCAAGCAGAACAGCCGCAGCATATTGCGCGAACTGGCTACCGTAGGTTTTCCTATCGGGCTGCAAACAACGATGGAAACGGTTTTGTTCACTATCTCGTTTATCATGGTCGGCTGGATTAGCAAGGAGGCACTCGCGGCACATCAGGTCACTAACCAGGTGGCGGACTTTGCGTTCATGCTCTCGCTCGGCGTTGGTTCGGCTACCACGATCCGCGTATCGCACCAGTATGGCTTGGGAGACATGCACGCCATGCGGATGGCGGCTAACGCCAGTATTCACCTCGTGCTGCTGATGAACACCATCGGCGCGGCACTGATGATCGGATTCAGGCACTATATCCCCTACCTGTTCACCGATGATCCCGAGGTGATACAGATTGCTGCCGAACTACTCATCTTCGCAGGTCTGTTTCAGTACGCCGACGGTCTGCAATGCGTAGGCGCAGGCATGCTCCGCGGCGTCACGGATGTCAAAGTGCCAATGTGGATAACCGTGATAACTTACGTGGGAATTGCACTGCCCTTGGGCTACGCACTGATGTTCACAGCCGGACTGGGAACTGTGGGAATGTGGATAAGCTTCGTGGTTGCCCTGACCATCGCTGCGGCGGCGTTCCATTGGAGATTCAGAAAATTGAGAAATGAAAAGTGAAAATTGAAAGGGAAAGCATCTGATATGCAAGTAACTGACAACATACGTAACACAGTTAGAATGGTTATACTGACAGGGTTATTGCTCGTGCCGGCGTTCTATGCCATGGGCACGGCGATAGACCTCGAGTATTCGTGGCTGAAACGAGCCGCCTATCTGCTGACCGTGCTTACGCTGCTTGCTATACCTGCCCTGCTGCTGAAAGCACGGACATACTTCCTGGCAGAAGGCATACTGAACTTTCTGTTTTTCCCGATCGACATAGCGAGCCTGCACCTCAACCGGCAGTCCACCTCAACCGTCTTCCTGCAAAACATCTTCGAGACCAACCTGTCGGAAGCGACAGAGTTACTACGTTCGTCCTGGCTACCGGCAACAGGAGTTATCGTGCTGTGGGTGGTGTATTTCGCAATAGCCGTCCGAGTGGATAACCGCCGGCTGTTCAGTTGGAGAGTTACGCGAATCATTCTATACAGTGCCGGCGGGCTGCTGGTAACAGGAATAGCGGCGATGGTCATATTGCTGACACGTTTTCACGCCGAACGGGATATCAAAAGCACCCTGAGCGAGGCGGCAGGATTGGTGTGGGTCAAGTTGTACAAGATCTATCCCTACAACCTTTATATAGAAACCGCTGACCTGCTGCAGATGCGCCGGAACAGGCGGCAGTTGCAGCAGCAGGTAGCAACGTTCCGGTTCGGCATTGAGCCTGTGCAACGGGAGGATCCCGAGTTGTACATCCTGGTTATCGGCGAGGCGGCACGTTACGACCACTTCGGCATCAACGGTTACGAGCGCAACACCACGCCGCTGCTTGCGCAACAACAACTGACGAGTTACGAGCATGTCTATACCCAAGCAAACGTGACCGCACAATCGCTGCCGATGATTGTGACACGCGCCAACGCCACACACATCGAGAGAGCATACAGCGAGAAAGGTATAACGGAAGCTTTTCAGGAAGCAGGGTTCAAGACAGGCTGGCTGACCAAACAGGTGCCCTATCCGTTTGTTGACAGGATCATGCGCACCTGCGACTACTCGCGGTTCTATGCCAAAGGATTTGATGTGGACAACAACTACGACGGCGAAATGGTGACCGATCTTCACGGCTACATTGAGGATACACTGCAGTTCTTTGTGCTGCACTCCTTAGGATGTCATTTTCGCTACGAGCAGCGCTACCCGAAGAGCTTCGAGCACTTCACACCCGTGTTAGGTCAGTCGTTCAGTTACTCTATGCTCAAGGAGGAAAACAAACAGATGCTTGTCAACGCCTACGACAACGCCATCCTGTACACCGACTACTTCCTCAGCGAACTGATCGGTTATGCAGACAGCCTGAACCGCGCAGCGGTTGTGCTGTACGTAGCCGACCACGGAGAGAGTTTCTGGGACGATGAACGCAAGCTGTCGCTGCACAGTTCGTATCAGGTGTCGGAATACGAATACCACGTGCCGATGTTCGTCTGGTGCTCGGAGGAATACTGCAACCGCTATCCGGAGAAAATTGCCGCTATACGGCACAACAGCCGCACACCGATAACCACCGCTGCCGTGTTCCACTCACTGCTGGATGCAGCAGGTATTAGTTCCGCTGTTGACAGCACGCTGAGCATCTGCTCCTATTCCCTGCACGCGGTGGACACAATAGATGTTATATCCGGCTCGGGTGAGACGGTAAGATGGGTGCCGCCTGCACAATAAAGACATGAGACAAACGCACAAGGCGTAAGAAACTGACCAAACGATAATTGACAAACTATTACAGATATGAAATACTTGATTTCAGGTGGCGGAACAGGAGGTCACATCTTCCCCGCCGTAAGTATCGCTAACGCACTAAGGGAAGCCGACAAAGATGCAGAGATTCTGTTTGTGGGCGCCTTGGGACGCATGGAAATGGAACGTGTGCCGCAAGCCGGCTACAAGATCGTAGGACTGCCGGTACGAGGCTTCAACCGTTCGCAGCCGTGGAAGAACATCAGCGTGCTGTGGGATCTGATGCGTTCGCTCGTTCAGGTGAAGAAGATCATCCGCGACTTCAAGCCGCAGGTAGGCATTGGCGTAGGCGGTTACGCCAGCGGCGCGGCTATGTGGATGGCTGCCAAGATGGGAATACCTATTCTGCTGCAGGAGCAGAACGGCTTTGCCGGCGTGACAAACAAACTGCTGAAGGACAAAGCAGCGAAGATTTGCGTGGCGTACCCGGGTATGGAGAAGTTCTTCCCTGCCGAGAAGATCATCCTCACCGGTAATCCCGTGCGGCAGAACCTGACGGAGGGAGTAAGAAAGCCGTCAGATGTAAAGAACCTGCTGATCATCGGCGGCAGTCTGGGTGCACGCACTATCAACCGCGCAGTAGCAGCAGGGTTGCCCGACTTAAAGGCAGCAGGCATACATGTCGTTTGGCAGACCGGCAAGACGTACTATGCCGAGTGCCGGCAAGCATGGGAGAACACTGGTAGTCCGGCAAGTATCGAGTGTCTGGACTTCTTGAGCGACATGCCTGACCGTTACGCGCAGGCCGACCTGGTTATTTCGCGTGCCGGAGCCAGTTCAATCAGCGAGATATGCCTGTTAGGCAAGCCAGCAATACTTGTGCCTTCGCCGAACGTGGCGGAAGATCACCAGACGCACAATGCCATGGCGCTCGTCAACCGCAACGCAGCAGTGCTGGTAAAGGATATAGAGGCAGCAGAGAAACTGATTCCGACAGCATTGGAACTCATTCAGGACAAGAAGCAACTTGAGTCACTCCATACGCACGTACTGGCTCTCGCCGAACGCGACTCAGCCAAACGCATTGCCGAAGAGGTGATGAAGTTAGCAAGATAACACGCACGAGGGAAAAGTGATAGCGGTCAGAATGGCGGCAACTGGCAATAGGAGGTCGTTCCTTCACAGAACGGATTACCGTTCTCGTTAAAAGAAACTATACCCGCGCGCAAAAAAAACATTACGGTTGCTCAAGATGTTCAGTATATTTGATATTCTGCCACAAAAGTACAACAAAAGAATACAAAAATGAAAATAATTTGCCGTAAAATTTGCATATTTGAAAAATATTTCGTAATTTTGTAGGCTGAATGGTATGCGCAATACTCAACGCTATATAGTAATTAGCCTATTCTTACTATGTCTGTGTGTTCCGCAGACATATTCCCAACGCGCCACGCGCAACCAGTTGGAGTTCGGCGTGCAGGGAGGAATGATGTACTACGTAGGTGATGCACATCCTAAGATGTTTCAGGATGTGCGCGAGGTGTATGGCGCAGAGATGAGCTACCTGTTCAACTACCGCTGGTCGCTGATGCTACAAGGCGTGACAGGGCGTATAGCCGGCAAGACGGCTACCGAATACGGTCTACCCGACCCCAAAGGCGAGATGTGGACCAACAGGCTGGTGAACATTGATATTGTGGCGCGGTTCAACTTCCTGCCTTTCGGTGTGACTGACAAGTACGACCTGAAGATCAAGCCGTTCACGCCGTACATCTTTGCAGGTATAGGAGTGTCGATGCACACGGAGTTCACGCGCGCCACGGCATATATACCCGTCGGTGTAGGCTTTCGCTGGGTTTGCACACCGCACTTGGGGATGTTCATTGCCGTACAGAACAACATCTGCTTCGGTGATAATCTGGAGCCCGAACCCGGCTACGACAACATACACGGACTGAACGGAGCCAACCCGCTGAACTTCGATATGACAGGCAGCATACAGTTTGGCATAGTTTTTGAATTCGTCAAAGAGAAAAAGATTTGCAAGTTCTGTAGCGAGAGGTATTAGGCCGCTTTGCTATAAGACATGAGACCGCTACGCTGAAAGAGAAAAGACCGCAGCCTTGGGCTGCTCAAAGATAAGAGCATGAGCAAGAAAAACGAAATAGTTAAGGAGCGCATCCCGCGGCACATTGCCATTATCATGGACGGCAACGGCCGTTGGGCAAAGAAGCAGGGTCTGGCGCGGATGTTCGGACATAAGCAGGGAGTAACCACCGTGCATAATATCACCGAAGCCGCAGCCGAGATCGGCATAGAGTATCTGACGCTATACGCGTTCTCCACAGAGAACTGGAACCGGCCGAAAGAGGAAGTTGATGCACTGATGGCACTGCTGGTGGATACTATTGCCAAAGAAACGCCTACGCTGATGAAGAACAATGTCCGCCTGCTGACCATCGGCGATATCAACCGACTGCCGCAAGCCACACGCGAGAAGTTCCTCGGCTGCATTGAACAGACATCCACAAATACAGGTCTGAACCTGGTGCTGGCATTGTCGTACTCCTCGCGCTGGGAGATGATTGAGGCAACCAAACGTATCGCCGCAGAGGTCCAGAACGGCACAATGAGCATCGATGACATCAACGAGGCAACCATCAGCAATCATCTGACCACCAACGGCATACCCGATCCAGACCTGCTCATCCGCACCTCGGGCGAACTGCGTATATCGAACTTCCTGCTCTGGCAGATTGCGTACAGCGAACTGTACTTCACCGACAAACTATGGCCGGAGTTCACAGTAGATGACTTGTACGAAGCAATCATCGACTACCAGCACCGCGAACGAAGATTCGGGAAGACAAGTGAACAATTGAAAGTTGAGAGTTGAGTGTTGAGAGTTTAGAGCTTAGAGTTTAGAATTGAAAAGATTTCTCACATATATTTTCCTTGCACTGCTGAGCGTGCCTGTATGGGCTGCTGAGCCGGATAGTACGTATACTGCTGCGCCGGACAGTTCTTCTGCCGTGGCGCCCGCCTCGGCCGCCACGCCGAAGATTGAGTACGGTATGACTCGCAAGACCTACGAGATTGCCGGCATTAGTGTGACCGGAGCGCCCTCGTATGAGGATTTTGTACTAATCGGTTTCTCCGGTTTGGCTGTAGGTGACAAGATTGAGGTGCCGGGTGACCAGATAACCAAATCTATCAAGCGATTCTGGAAGCAGGGACTGTTCTCCGACGTCAAGATTGCCGCCACCAAGATTGAAGGCGACAAGATCTGGCTGGAGATACGCCTCAAGCAACGCCCGCGTGTAAGCGAAATCAAATACAACGGTCTGAAGAAAAGCGAGCAAGAGGATGTGGAGGTCAAAGTGGGCATCAGCAAGGGCTCGCAGATGACACCTAACCTCGCCGACCGCGCAAAAACAGTTGTAAAGAAATATCTCGAAGAAAAAGGATTCCACAACGCCGATATTCAGGTGCTGCAACAGCCCGACCGCGACCGCGAAGGATATGTCAAAGTGCTCGTGAACGTTGATAAAAAAGCCAAGACAAAAGTCGGGAAAATTTACATCACCGGCAACCGGGCATTGACGCACACGCAGATTAACCAGGCGATGAAGAAGACGAACGACAACAACATTCTGAACCTGTTCCGCACCAAGAAGTTCGTCACCGCCGAATATGAGAAAGACAAACAAGCCGTGATCGAGAAGTACAACGAGCTCGGTTACCGCGATGCATATATCGTAGCGGACAGCGTGGTGCCCAACCCCGAAGACCCGACACGCGTAGACGTACACATGACTATCAGCGAAGGCAACAAGTATTATATACGATCCATCAACTGGGTAGGAAACACCGTTTATCCGTACGACTATCTGAATGCTGTTTTGGGCATCAAACCCGGTGCAACGTATAATCTAAAGGAACTGAACAAACGTCTGAACGAGGATGATGACGCAGTAGCCAAGTTATATACCGACCAAGGTTACCTGTTCTTCAACGTCGAACCGGTGGAGGTGAACGTGGACAACGACTCCATCGATTTTGAGATGCGAATCTACGAAGGTCGTCCTGCTACCATCAATGAGATAAATATTGTAGGTAACACGCGCGTGTACGAGCATGTAGTACGTCGTGAGTTGTATACCAAACCCGGACAGTTATACTCACAGTCGGATATTATGCGTTCGCTGCGTGAGTTGGCACAAATGGGACACTTCGATCAGGAGAAACTTGTGCCGGACATACAACCTAACCCCGAAGATGGTACAGTGGACATTACCTATCAGTTGGAAACTAAGTCCTCTGACCAGATTGAGTTCTCGCTCGGTTGGGGTGCAACAGGTATAGTGGGTTCGATTGGTTTGAAGTTCACCAACTTTGCCATCCAGAACCTGTTCAACCCGAAGAGTTATCGTATTGTGCCGCAAGGCGAGGGGCAGACGTTCAGCATCAACGCACGTACCAACGGTGTGTACTATACCTCGGCAAGTATATCGTTCATCGAGCCTTGGCTGGGAGGCAAGCGCCCTAACTCGCTATCAACATCCATCTTCTTTGCCTCGCAAACCGGTTACTCCGACCGCTACTACCAGGCATATCGAAACCTGTACAACTCCTACGCCTACAACTACGCGTACTACGGCAACTCGGATTATTACCAGCAGTTGGCAGAATCGGAGGCAGACCCCGACAAGTATCTGCGCACCTTTGGTGTGAGCATTGGTTACGGCAAACGTCTACGTTGGCCGGACGATTATTTCCAGTTCTACGGTGAGTTGTCTTATCAGGCATACTGGATGAAAGACTGGGCATACCTGTTAATCTCCAACGGTACGAGTCATAACCTGTCGCTCAACCTGCAACTCTCACGTTCGAGCATCGACAACCCGATATATACACGCCGCGGTTCGCAGTTCACCTTGGGACTGAAGATCACGCCGCCATGGTCGATATTCAACGGCAAGGACTATTCGCAGATGACCACCTCGGAGCGATACCACCTGATTGAGTACCACAAGTGGAAATTCAACGGCAAAGTGTTCACACCGCTGTCGCGCGACTCCAAACTCGTGCTGATGACACGATTTGAGTTTGGCTACCTCGGTCATTACAACAAAGATGCCAAATCACCGTTTGAGTCGTTCTACATGGGCGGTGACGGTATGTCGTCGTACTCCTCCTATGCCACCGACTATATATCCATGCGTGGTTACTCATCCGGCTCACTCACTCCGTACGATGCACAAACAGGACGAAACATGGGATACCTGTACAACAAGTTCACACTTGAGTTGCGCTACCCCATCTCGCTTGAGCAGAACGCTACAATCTGGGCTCTCGCGTTCTTGGAAGCAGGTAACTGCTTTGCTGACATCAAGGATTACAACCCGTTTGACCTGAAGCGTTCAGCAGGATTGGGTGTGCGCGTGTTCCTGCCGATGTTCGGATTGCTGGGTATAGACTGGGGCTGGGGCTTCGACAAGATCAACGGTAGCGACCAGTACGGCAAGAGCCAATTCCACTTCGTTCTGGGTCAAGAACTGTAACATAGAGCGCTACGCTCAAGGGTGAAAGACCGTAGCCATGTTTGGCTACTCAACAATAAAAGAAAAAGCAGAACAAAAAAATGAAACGACTATTTGTGCTCATATTCAGCGTGTTATGTCTAAGTCTTGGCATGCAGGCGAAAGATAATTCCGTCGCTTATGTAGATATGGCATACATTTTGAAGAATTTACCACAGTACGAGACAGCAAACGAGCAGTTGACCATGATTGCCAAGCGCTGGCAGAAGGAAGTGGATGCTTTGGAGCAAGAGATACGCGTGATGACCACCAACTACCAGACAGAGCAGATCTTCCTTTCAGAGGAGATGCGTCAGCGACGTGAGGAAGAAATCCTGCAGAAAGAGCAGGAGGCAATTGAACTCAAGCGCAAGTATTTCGGAGAAACAGGCGAACTGGTCAAAAAACGCGAAGCACTACTCAAGCCTATACAGGACGAGATTTATGCCGCTATTCAGGAACTCGCCAACGAAAAGCATATTGATGTTATCAAAGACCGCTCGTCCGACCCGGGATTGTTGTACATGTCGTCCAAACTGGATTACTCGGATCAACTGTTGCAGAAGTTGGGAGCAAAATAAGTAATAAATTGTAAACAAACGAATATGAAAAAGATTGTAATGATTATGGCGGTACTGGCACTGACGCTTACCGCAAATGCACAGAAGTTCGGTTATGTGAACACGCAGGAGTTGTTCATGCTGATGCCCGAGCTCAAAGATGTTCAGGCTCGTATGGATAGCTTGAACAAGCAATACGAGAACCTGCTGATGACCATGCAGGAAGAGTTCCAGAAGAAATATCAGGACTACCAGCAGAAGCAACAGACCCTGCCAGAGGCTATGCGCCAGATTCAAGAGGAAGAATTGTCGTCGATGCAACAGCGCCTGCAAACAACCTATCAGACTGCACAACAGGACGTTGAGCAGAAGCGTACCGAGTGGCTCAAACCGGTAAACGAACGAATGGCTAAAGCTATCCAGGACGTCGGTGCTGCCAACAACTACACGTACATCTTCGACTCCGCAGCAGCTGTATATATCGCACCGGACGCAGATAACGTTATGCCGCTGGTAAAAACCAAACTGGGCATCAAATAGTAAACAAGTCAATCGTAGAAAGATAAAGCATTTATATGGCAGACGGCTACCTCGAATCACATTACGCGGAATACGAAAAGCGTAAAGCCGAGTGGCTCAAGCGTAAACACAAGACACCTCATCCTCTCAAAACAGAGGATGAGGCGTTGTAGAAAATACAAACTCCATGGAACAAATTCAATCCTTACTTCGCGACAAAGCATGGGCTCGATGGACAGTGCTCGTTTTAGTGGCATCCATGATGTTCTTCGCCTATATGTTTGTTGACATCCTGTCTCCACTGGCATCACTATTGAACGACACACTCGGCTGGGACCAAGGTGTGTTTGGCACCTACGCAGCCGGCGAGTACCTGCTGAACGTATTCGGATTCCTTATTTTGGCAGGAATCATTCTTGACAAGATGGGTGTTCGCTTCACCGGCCTGCTGTCGGCTTCGCTGATGGTTGTCGGTGCAGCAATCAAATTCTGGGGCATATCCTGGGCGGACGCCAATACCGTGTCATGGCTCAACGCATGGTGGCCTGCTATGCCAGGTTCTGCCAAGTTAGCTATGTTCGGATTCATGATTTTCGGTTGCGGATGCGAAATGGCAGGCACAACAGTCAGCAAGATTCTGGCCAAGTGGTTCAAGGGCAAAGAGATGGCTTTGGCTATGGGCTTGGAGATGGCTATTGCGCGCCTGGGGGTATTTGCCGCCATGTGGCTCGCGCCGATGTTCAGTATCAAGTTTGCTGTTGATGGAACGAACTACGTGGTTGCACCGCTGCTGTTTGCTTCTCTGCTGCTGGTAATCGGTCTGTTGAACTTTTTCGTATTCACAATAATGGACAATAAGTTCGACAAGCAACTTGTGGCCGTAGGCGAAGCACCTGCCGTCCATGATCCCGAGGATGAGTTCCACGTGAGTGACCTGAAGCAAATATTCTCGTCTAAAATGTTCTGGATAGTAGCACTATTGTGCGTGCTCTATTACTCAGCTATCTTCCCCTTCCAGCGCTTTGCTACCAACTTCCTTGAGGAGACGCTCAACATATCCAATGCCGAGGCTGCCGGTCTGTTCAAGTGGTTCCCGATACTGGCTATGGTGCTCACGCCGTTCCTGGGCGCATTCATCGATTACAAGGGCAAAGGCGCATCCATGATGCTCATCGGAGCACTAATTATGATTGCCTGCCACAGCGTGTTCGCTTTTGTTCTGCCGGCATATCCGAGCAAGGTGCTGGCACTTGTGACTATTCTCGTACTCGGTGTAAGTTTCTCGCTTGTGCCGGCATCAATGTGGCCAAGTGTGCCTAAGATTATTGACGAAAAAGTATTAGGTTCTGCCTACTGCCTTATTTTCTGGGTGCAGAACGTAGGTTTGTGTCTCGTACCGCTGCTGATAGGCAAACTTCGCGTAGCCACCAACGGTTACCTCGTGCCGATGATTGTATTCGCCTCATTTGGCGTACTGGCGTTCATCCTGAGCTTCCTGCTTAAGATTGAAGACCGCAAGAAGGGTTACGGCCTCGAACTGCCGAACAAGAAATAAAGAGAAACTTGAAAACGAAAAAGCAAGATAAACGGATGGACTGGAGTTTTCTGATTGAGGGCAAAGATGCGATCTGCGTCAGTACCGATAGTCGTAATCTGCCGGCAGGTTGTATCTTTGTAGCACTGAAAGGTGAAAGTTTTGATGGCAACACTTTCGCCTTGAATGCGCTGCAGCAAGGTGCATCAATGGCTATCGTTGACAACGAGGCTGTTTATAACTCTATCATGCAGTCGGGCGAATATTCCGCACTGTTGGTGGAGAATAGTCTGCTCGCACTACAAGATTTGGCGCGCGCATGGCGTCGCCATTGGGGAAAACAAATCATCGGCATTACCGGCACCAACGGCAAGACAACTACCAAAGAGTTGCTGGCTGCCGTACTCAACACCCGATACAAGACTCATTATACCCAAGGCAATCTAAACAACTCCATTGGCGTTCCGCTCACCCTGCTTCAACTGACATTTGCCCACGAACTGGCAATCGTTGAGATGGGAGCGAGCCATCCCGGAGACATCAAAGAACTGGTAGAAGTGGCAGAGCCGAACTGCGGACTGATAACCAACGTGGGAAAAGCTCACCTGCAGGGCTTCGGTTCGTTTGAGGGGGTGATGGCTACCAAGCGCGAGTTATACGATTATCTGGTAGCGCACAACGGGCTGATTTTCCGCAACGCAGACAATCCGAATCTCACGAAAATGCTGGAAGAAGCAGGGGCCCATGGCACCCCGGGATGCCTAATTGATTACCACTCCGGCACGATGCCCGAGGGGACACATCTGGTGGGCGCATACAACAGCGAGAATATTCAGGCTGCATTGTGCGTAGGCGAGCACTTTGGTGTGAACCATGAACAAGGGCTGACTGCTATACGCGCGTACGTGCCATCCAACAATCGGTCGCAGCGAACAGTTACTGACCACAACACCCTGATAGTGGATGCCTACAATGCCAACCCCACATCAATGGTGGCAGCAATACAGGCTTTCGAATCAGCAAATGCCCCTAAAGCGTATATACTGGGAGCAATGCGTGAACTTGGCGAGTATAGCCATACCGAGCATCAAAATATTGTAAATATGCTGCTGGAGCGTAAAGCAGATACCGTATTACTGGTGGGGGACGAATACCGCGAAACCACAGCCCCCTACCCCATATTCAGCAATGTGGACGAATTATGCGAATACCTGAAGCAACAACCGCTCAGCGACTGCACTATACTGATTAAGGGATCGCGAAGCAACAAACTTGAAAAAGTAATCCCCCTGCTGTAAGACGCAATTTGAAAAGAATGGCAAAATTTGAAAGGTGACTCTAATATGAAAAAGAAAGTTATTATACCTATTCTGATTATTCTGCTTGCCGTAATAGGCGTATTAACATACCTGTTCTTTGCTCAAAAGCAAGAGATGACCGAGATGGTCGAGCAGATGGAGTTTGAGAAGTCCGAACTGGAAGACGAGTATGAAGATCTCGCCATGCAGTTCGACGGCTACCGTACGCCGGATATCCACAACGACTCACTGACTCAACTGCTTAATCAAGAGCAACAACGCGTACGCGACCTGCTTGAAGAACTGCGAATAACCAAAGCAACCAACGCACGCCGTATAGCAGAACTGAAAAAAGAACTGGCAACAGTACGTCAAGTTATGGTCTCCTACGTTCACCAGATTGACTCACTCAACCAGACGAACAAACGGCTTACCGCGGAGAACAAACAAGTACGCGAGCAATATGCCGTTGTTCAGCAGCAAGCAGAAGAACTGCAACAGCAGAACACCCATCTAACGGAAAAAGTCACACGAGCTTCTATGCTTGAGATTACAGCCTTCAGCGTCACACCACTAAACAAACGCGACCGCAAAACCACAAACCTCAATCACATGCAGAAGATTCAGTTCGACTTTACCATCGGCAAAAATGTTACATGCGAACGGGGTATCAAGCAGGTATATATGCGTATCGTACGTCCTGATGGAGAACTTATTAACCTGCCCGATCCAGCCAGTCGGATGTTTGCCTTTGAAAACAGCGAGATCGAATACTCTCTCACCAAGGAATTTGAATACGGAGGTGAAGCTGTCAGTGAGACACTATACTGGAATGTAGGCGAGATCCTGTACAAAGGCACATACAATGCAGATTTCTTCATTGACGGTGCGCTTATTGCCTCTTTCCCCTTTGAACTCAAACACTGAAATATGTAACCTGCAACGCTGAACGATTGGTAAGCACGCTATTCTATGGAGAAGTTCAAAAAAATAGCAAACTTTGTGCTCATCGTTTTGGCGTATGGCTTTTTAGGGTACAAGATTGCCACATATGATAATTATGCCGGATTGCTTGAGCGTTTCTCTGCAGCGGAATGGTGGCAGTTGTTGTGCCTTGGTATTTGTGTAGCACTTTTCCCTATCAATCGTTTGTGCGAAGCCTGGAAATGGCAGTTTCTCGTTCGTGGCATTGAGCCCATGAATATTCTAGAGGCGCAACGGCAAGTGTATTACGGCACACTGGCAGGTTTTGTCACGCCATACAAGATTGGCGAGTATCCCGGGCGCGCACTATTGTTTCGCAATACCGAGCAACACTGGCTGAGCGCGACATGTATGGGAATGATAGGCGGTTACGCCATGACCACAATTATCATCATGGGCGGACTACCCTCCGTGATTTATTGGCTCGCACCCGACAGTTCGCTATTATGGAGTATAGTCACAGCACTAATCTGCGCTCTTGCCGCCATCTTTGCACTACCCGCACTAATGCGCGTTCTACAACAACGCAACTGGAAAAGCGAACAGTCTCGCCTGCTTATCCAAAGCATGGCAGCATTAACTCCCCTTGACATAAGCAAACTGCTTGGTATCTCCCTGCTGCGCTACTCAGTATTTATCGTACAATTACTACTCTGTCTTCTATTCTGCGGAGTACAACTGCGCATTCAGTCCATGATTGCCACTCTGCCGCTATACTACCTGCTTATCACCGTTACCCCTAATGTACCTGCCGCGGAAATAGCCGTTCGCGGTGCGTGGGCTGCCGTAATTTTTGAGCGATTCGGCAGCGATGTTACTGCTGCCGCAATAATCGCGACATTACTTCTCTGGTTTATCAATACCATTTTCCCGTTAGTTGTCGGCACAGCTGTCAAACGCCGGCAGTCTGTCACATCAGCATAGCAAATTGTCAATCGATTTGCAATGCAGAAGTTTCATAATCGCGTATAATGTGCGATTTTTATGTTATTTAGCATATTTTGGCACACTCATTGCATACTTATCAATGAACAAACGCACATAAAGGTGCTAAATGTATCAAAAATTACAAAAAACTAACGTATTATTTTAACAAAGGGAAGACAAACCCTTACCAAAAAACCTACTAACAATGAAAAAGACTTTTGTAACTTTAACTTTATTCGTAGCTATGGCTTTAGCAGCCAACGCTACCAATCGTCAACAAGATCAAGCAGCCGTCAAACAAACGGCAGCAGACCAGACGGTGAACGTCGCTACCAGCTCTGACAGCGAAGCGGCAGACGCAACCGAACAGGAAGACATCTACCGCACCTACGCACTTCAGAACGAGGAAAACGACAAACATATCATCCGCTTCTACGACGTTGACCGCATTGTAGTCAGTAACAAGGAGCACGCGCTTATCCGCATTTACAACAACAAATGGCAACTGATTGAGCAGACCAGCAATGATGTTGACAAGCAAGTTACAGCCGGAAACTACTACATCACCAGCAGTTCGCGTATTCGCGGCAGATACCAGGCACAATAACGGCCATGTATGCTAACAAGAGATCAGTCTTCAGCGATGGAGACTGATTTTTTTTGCACAATTGTTTGCAATTTTCGTTTTTTTTTCGTATCTTTGCACCGAAAATTAGAGTTATGCGCAAATCCCGTTTCATATTATATTGCTTAATGTGGCTGCAAGCAGTGTCTGCACAAGCGCCTCACGAGGAGTTTCGCGCCACATGGCTTACCACGCTCAAGAACATTGACTGGCCTATAACCGTTGCCACAACACCTGAGTCTGCAGCCGTTCAGCAAACTGAGATGACGGACATTCTTGACCGCCTGCAAGAGGGAAACATCAATGCCATCTGCTTTCAAGCGCGTCCGTCTTCCGACGCGTTATACCACTCTTCGCAAGAGCCGTGGAGTCCGGTACTGACAGGCATACGAGGCATGGATCCGGGATTTGATCCTTTGGCATTTGCAATCGAGCAGGCGCACAATCGAGGGATGGAGTTGCATGCATGGGTCAACCCATTCAGATACGAGCGTACCGCCGGCGAGCGTATTGACGATATTGAGGCATACATCGCTTCTGAAGACTCTGACCCTATCCGTATAGAGCACCCGGAGTGGCTACTCACATACAACACAACACAATACAAAGGGGCCATACTCGATCCCGGACATCCGGAAGCACGCGCTTATGTTCTGCACGTGATTATGGAGATTGTCAACAACTACAATATTGATGGTCTGGTGATGGACGACTATTTTTACCCCTACGGAGGCACCACCGATGAAGACATAAACAGCCGAAACAGATACAAGCCCGACTCTATATCAATCGGTGACTGGAGAAGATCATGCGTCAATGAGGTTATCCGCGCCATCTACGACTCTATACAAACTGTCAAGCCTTGGGTAAAGTTCGGTATGGCGCCGTTCGGAATATATTCGATGACCGACAGCTCTGCCTCACGATATGGCTTAACACTGCCGGAAGGCATAAGCGGCACGGATGCTTGGGCTGACCTATATTGCGATCCGCTGGCGTGGGTCGAAGGCGGATATGTTGATTATCTTGCTCCGCAATTGTACTGGTCCACCAAGGCGACAAAACAGAGTTACGAAAAGCTCTGCAAATGGTGGTGCGAGAGCGTAGCAACCCTCGATGCGCGGCGCTCGGATGCGCACAACACACACGTATATATCAGTCACGCGGCTTATCGCTTTGATGCAGAAGAACTCGGCAGGCAGATTGAGTACAACCGCCAATATGCCCCGCATAACGCCCCGGGAAGTATCTTCTACAACACCAACCAATACCTGAACTTTACCGGTGCAGGAAAGCAGGAAAACACCTGCCAGAAATTGCGCGACAGTCATTTCAGCAACAATGTTCTGCCACCTCTTATGGTTTGGAAGCGTCCGTCACAATTGTCCACGCCGGCTACAATCACCACGACCGACACACTAAACGCCTGCTGTGACACCATTTCTCCCACGTGGCAGCAAAGCAGATTCCGCAGAATGACAATACGGCAAAAAGCGGACCCGAAATAAGGCATTTTGACTGCTACATTTGCCAAATATCAAGTCAACACAACGAATTTTCCCATACAATTTACCAAAATTTGGATATTCATTTTTATTTTCGTAACTTTGTGCAGTAAAGGCGGTTGTTTTTACCGCACCTAGTACGCAAATTCAGCTTATTCAAACATAAACAAACTATGATACTTGATAAATTAGAAAATGCCGATTGGTACTTCGGATGTGTTCCGGGGTTTCAGCAGTTTATGCAATTCTTCAACAACAATGACCTGGAAGAACTACCTGCATGCAAAATTAAGTTAGACGGCCAGGATCTTATTGTCAACATTTGTGATCAAGTTGGCAAGGACGAGAAAGACTGCAAACTCGAAGCTCACAAGGATTATATTGACATTCACATTCCTCTAACCGCCTCAGAGACAATGCTATGGAGTTCACTTGAGGATTGTCAGAGTGTGCTCAAGGAGTACGATGAGGGGCGCGATGTAGAGATTTATAGCGACAAGCCCTCTGCACGCTTCAGTGTGCCAAGAGGATACTTTGCCGTATTCTTCCCCACAGATGCTCACGCTTCAGGTGTCGCATCATCCACTTTCCGCAAAATTATTGTTAAAGCAAAAGTTGAATAAATCAATCCATTAACTATGCTACAGATTGTACAAGACGAGCCGGGGCTACAACCCTATGAGCAGGCGTTACAAGCACGCCAGGACTATGCCGAGCGCAAAGTTAAAGAGTTAACGGGCGGCAAAAAGAAACTCGCCCCATGGGCTGACGGCTACCTATATTTCGGTCTGCATCACATGAACCCGGGTTGGGTTATGCGCGAATGGGCGCCAAATGCTACAGCCATCTACATCAAGGGAGATTTCAATAATTGGCAAAAGAGTGAGGATTACCGCCTGTACCCGGTAGGAAACGGTGTATGGGAAGGCTATCTCACCGAGGAGCAAATGCATCACGGGCAGCACTACAAACTGCTGGTGGAGTGGTTGGGAGGTTACGGTGAGCGTATCCCATCGTATGCACGCCGCGTCGTACAAGATGACCAGACAAAGATTTTCTCCGCACAAGTATGGGCTCCCGAGAAAGAGTTCAAAATCGGCAAGCGCCGTGGTCCCAAGGGCTGGAAAGCAGACAAACCGCTGTTTATTTACGAATGCCATATCGGTATGGCTACAGAAGAGCAACGCGTCGGCACATATAACGAATTCCGTGAGAACGTATTGCCCCGCGTGGTTAGTTTAGGCTACAACTGCTTACAGATCATGGCTATTCAGGAGCACCCGTACTACGGCTCGTTCGGCTACCATGTATCCAACTTCTTTGCCCCTTCGTCACGCTTCGGCACACCGGAAGAACTCAAGGAGCTCATCAAAGCAGCGCACGACAAAGGTATAGCTGTTATCATGGATATTGTGCATTCACACGCTGTAAAGAACGAACTGGAAGGTTTGGGAAACTTTGATGGCACGCCGTACCAATATTTTCATGACGGTCCACGCCGCGAGCACCCGGCTTGGGATAGTTTGTGCTTCAACTACGGCAAGAACGAGGTGCTGCACTTCCTGTTGTCGAACTGCAAATACTGGCTTGAAGAGTACGATTTCGACGGTTTCCGCTTCGATGGTGTTACATCAATGATGTATCTGAGCCATGGTTTGGGCGAAGATTTCAACGGCTATCAGTCATACTTCAACGGCAACGAAGACGGTGATGCAATCTGCTACCTTACATTAGCCAACAAACTCATTCACGAGGTTAAAAAGGACGCAATAACCATTGCCGAAGACATGTCAGGAATGCCGGGTATTGCAGCACCTTTCAAAGATGGAGGTATGGGCTTCGATTACCGACTGGCAATGGGAATTCCTGACTTCTGGATCAAGTATATCAAAGAAGTACGTGACGAGGACTGGAAAGCCGGTCATATCTTGTATGAGATGACTAACCGTCGTCAAAATGAGAAAACCATTTCATACGCTGAGAGTCATGATCAGGCGTTGGTGGGCGACAAAACGATTATCTTCCGTCTTGTGGACGCAGATATGTATTGGCATTTTGAGCATGGACACTCAACCTACATGGTTGACCGCGGCATAGCTCTTCACAAGATGATTCGCCTGATAACGGCTTCCACCAACAACGGTGGCTACCTGAACTTTATGGGCAACGAGTTCGGACATCCCGAATGGATAGACTTCCCGCGTCAAGGCAACGGCTGGAGCTATAAGTACGCACGCCGCCAGTGGTCGCTGGTAGACAATCAGAATTTCTACTATGCTGACCTCAACCGCTTTGACGCAGCAATGATTAGCATGCTTCGCAAGTCAGGTATAATGCCAGACACGCCGATTGTCAATCTTTGGGACCGCGAGGGCGACCAAGTCGTTGCGTACATGCGGGGCGATTACGTGTTTGTATTCAACTGGAATGGCACAAAATCCTTCCCTGACTACGGTTTCCTTGCCCCCGAGGGCAAATATCAGGTAGTGCTGAATACTGACAATCCGAAGTTTGCAGGATTTGAACAGACTGACGATACAATCGCCCACTTCACAATGCCCGACCGCGAGTATGCGCGTGACAAGAAAGGCTGGCTCAAGCTCTACCTGCCGGCACGAACGGCTATCGTACTAAAGAAAGTTGATTAAACAATTGCATCAAGAATAATTTTTAACACCATGAGACTAATTATCGAAAAGAACTATGATTTAATGTCAGAGTGGGCTGCCAACTATGTAGCCAAGCGTATCAACGAGTTTGCACCGAAAGAGAGCAATCCGTTCGTTCTCGGTCTTCCTACAGGTTCATCGCCGTTAGGTATGTACCGCAAGCTGATAGAACTCAACAAAGAAGGCAAAGTTTCATTCCGAAACGTCGTGACATTTAATATGGACGAATACGTAGGTCTTCCCGAGGAACATCCAGAGAGTTACCACTCGTTTATGTGGAACAATTTCTTCTCTCACATCGACATCCGCAAAGAGAACGTGAATATCCTCAACGGCAATGCTGCCGACCTTGAAGCCGAGTGTGCACGTTACGAGGCTAAAATCAAGAACTACGGAGGCATTCACCTGTTCCTTGGCGGCATAGGTCCTGACGGGCATATTGCTTTCAACGAGCCGGGTTCGTCACTGACTTCACGCACCCGCAAGAAAGAGTTGACTACTGACACGATTATTGCCAACTCACGATTCTTCAACAACGATATCAATCTCGTTCCGAAGACTGCTCTTACCGTAGGTGTAGGCACTGTGATGGACGCTAAAGAAGTGCTGATTCTCGTCAACGGTCACAACAAAGCCCGGGCATTGCAGCACGCAGTTGAAGGCGGAGTATCTCACATGTGGACTATCAGTGCGCTGCAGATGCACCAGCACGGCATTATTGTATGCGACGAACTTGCTTGCGGTGAACTGAAAGTGGATACGTACCGCTACTTCCTGGACATCGAAAAGAACAACCTTCTTTAGTCATTTCTGCATAAGCACATGTTGTACCTCTATAACACACTCGCACGCGCAAAACAGCCTTTCCGTCCTTTGCACGAAGGACATGTAGGCATGTATGTATGTGGTCCGACCGTATATGGCGATGCCCATCTGGGGCACGCACGACCGGCTATCACGTTCGACATCTTGTTTCGCTACCTGACTAACATCGGATATAAGGTGCGTTATGTGCGCAACATTACCGACGTCGGACATCTGGAGCATGATGCGGATGAGGGAGAGGACAAGATTGCCAAGAAAGCCCGACTGGAGCAACTGGAGCCCATGGAGGTCGTACAGTTCTTCACCAACCGCTACCACCACGACATGGAAGCTCTGAATGTGCTGCCGCCATCCATTGAGCCGCACGCTTCGGGGCACATCATTGAGCAGATTGCTTTTGTGCAGAAGATTCTGGACAAAGGGTACGCCTACGTTTCCAACGGAAGCATATACATGGATGTAGAGCGATATGCGCAAGATTTTCCATACGGCAAACTCAGCGGACGCAATCTTGAAGACATAGTAACCGATACGCGCGAATTGGATGGGCAGGACGAGAAACGTCACTCCTACGATTTTGCATTGTGGAAGAAGGCTGCTCCCGAGCATATCATGCACTGGCCGGCAGTTTTCCGCTACTCCGACAACGGTGAAATTCGCGAACTGCATAGTGAGGGATTTCCCGGCTGGCACATGGAGTGTTCTGCTATGGGAACGAAATATCTGGGTGAGGAGTTCGATATCCACGGCGGAGGAATGGATCTAATGTTCCCGCACCACGAAGCAGAGATAGCTCAGTCGTGCGCTGCTCTCGGGCATGACACAGTCCGCTATTGGTTGCACAACAACATGATCACCATCGCCGGCAAAAAGATGGGCAAGAGTTATAACAACTTTATCACTCTTCGTCAGTTCTTCAGCGGTGACCACCATCTGCTCAGTAAGGCATTTGCTCCAATGACCATTCGGTTCTTCATCCTTATGGCTCATTACCGCTCAACTGTTGACTTCTCGTCAGAGGCTTTGGAAGCCGCAGAAAAAGGTTACCAACGCATGTCAGAGGCATACGCACGATTGCAGAAGCTTAATCCGGCAGCAACCTCTACCGAAGAAGTTCATGCGGTCGTTGCCGAACTGCGTACGCGCTGCACTGAAGCCATGGATGACGATCTGAACACGCCGATAGTCATTTCCCACCTGTTCGATTCCAGTAGAGTGATTAACAACTTGGCTGACGGCAAGGCGACAATCAGTGCAGAAGATCTAAGTGAGTTACGTGCAGTCTGGCAACAATTCGCAATCGACATCTTAGGACTACAACTCGACACCAACGGAGGGCAACAGACTGCCACAGGCGGAAACACTGCAGCATTCAACGGAGCAATTGATCTGCTGTTGGGCATCCGACTCGAAGCCAAGCGAAACAAAGACTGGGCGACATCCGACCGCATACGTAACGCTCTGACCGACCTCGGATTCACGGTTAAAGACACCAAGGACGGGTTCGAATGGAGCATATAAACATTTTTTTCAAAAAAAGTCTCACATAAATTTGCATATGTGAGATTTTTTTTGTAATTTTGTAAGATTTTTAGGTTATACCTAAAATACACCTATCAGATAACAATCAAAACGCATATATGCAAAAGATTAGAAACATCGCAATTATCGCCCACGTTGACCACGGAAAGACAACACTTGTGGACAAAATGTTGTACACATCCAACTTGTTCCGCGACAATCAGGAGAAGGGCGAACTTATCCTTGACAACAACGATCTTGAGCGTGAACGTGGCATAACGATTCTCGCCAAGAATGTAGCTATCGACTACAAAGGTTACAAGATTAACATCATTGACACTCCGGGTCACGCCGACTTCGGCGGTGAGGTGGAGCGCGTACTGAACATGGCAGACGGCGTGCTGCTGCTCGTGGACGCGTTTGAAGGGCCTATGCCGCAAACACGATTTGTGCTGCAGAAAGCTATCGAACTGAACCTCAAGCCCATCGTTGTGATTAACAAAGTAGACAAGCTCAACTGCCGTCCGGACGAGGTTCAGGAAGCCGTGTTCGACCTGATGTGCAACCTTAACGCAAGTGAAGACCAGTTGGACTTCCAGACCATCTACGGTTCTGCCAAGAACGGCTGGATGAGTACCGACTGGAGGAAGCCGACCACCGACATCACCGCATTGATGGACGCTATCATTGAGTATATTCCCGAGCCGGAAGTGCTAGAAGGTACGCCGCAGATGCTTATCACCTCGCTGGACTACAACCCGTACGTAGGACGTATAGCCGTGGGACGCGTTCACCGAGGTGTACTAAAGGACGGCATGGCGGTTACGCTGGCTAAGAAAGACGGAACGAAAGTTCGCACAAAGATCAAAGAACTGCACACTTTCCAAGGTATGGGGCACGTAAAGACTAATGAAGTGCGTAGTGGTGACATCTGCGCCTTGATTGGCATTGACGGCTTTGAGATTGGTGATACCATTTGCGATGCAGAGAATCCCGAAGCACTGGATCCTATTGCCATTGACGAACCTACAATGTCCATGACGTTCACCATCAACGATTCGCCTTTCTTCGGACAGGACGGCAAGTTTGTTACCTCTCGCCACATTCAGGAGCGTCTAACCAAAGAGTTGGAGAAGAACCTTGCCTTACGCGTTGAGACCAGCGACCGCGAGTCAGCGTGGAACGTGTACGGAAGAGGCGTGCTCCACCTGTCGGTGCTCATTGAAACGATGCGTCGCGAGGGCTACGAACTGCAGGTAGGACAGCCTAAAGTAATCATCAAGGAGATCAACGGCGTGAAATGTGAGCCTGTTGAACAACTGACCGTCAATACGCCTGAAGACTGCTCGGGCAAGATCATTGAGTTTGTGACTGTTCACAAGGGCGAAATGACCAAGATGGAACTGGTGAATGACCGCGTACAACTGGAGTTCGTTATTCCTTCGCGAGGAATAATGGGCATGCGTACGTACGTAATGAACGTCAGTGCCGGCGAGGCAATCATGGCACACCGATTCCTGGAGTATCAGCCGTATAAAGGCGACATGCCGCACCGCGTCAACGGTTCGCTCATCGCCATGGAAGCCGGTACTGCCTCTGCATACGCTCTAGACAAACTCCAAGACCGCGGACGGTTCTTCATCGACCCGCAGGAAGAAGTATATGCCGGACAGGTGGTTGGCGAGAATGCCAAAGAAGGAGACATTGTAATCAATGTTACCAAGGCAAAGAACCTGACAAACATGCGTACCAAATCGTCGGATGACAAAGCCGTGCTGGCTCCGCCCGTACGCTTCTCACTCGAGGAGGCACTCGAATATATCAAGGAGGATGAGTACGTGGAGGTTACACCGCACGCAATGCGTATCCGCAAAATTATTCTTGACGAGTTAGAGCGTAAGCGCGCTAACCGCTAATTTTGAATTTATAATTTTTAATTTATAATTACGTGAAACGTAAAATTGCAATCATAGCCGGTGGCGACAGTTCGGAACATGACGTTTCGCTGCGCTCGGCAGCAAGTATCAAGAGTTGGTTAGATCCCGAGCGGTACGACGCAGAAATCGTTGAACTGCAAGGTGCTGACCTCAAAACCCTGAACAGAATAACAGAGTTTGATTACGCATACATCACTATCCACGGCACACCGGGTGAGAACGGATTGCTGCAGGGATTTCTGGATATCATGCATATTCCCTACTCCTGCTGCGGAGTTCTGGCAGCAGCAATGACCTTCAACAAGTACACCTGCAACCACTACCTCAAGCAGTTTGGTATAACTATCTCTCCGTCGATTCTACTGCGCAAAGGGTGTGAGCGTCCGAGCGCAGAAGGAATCATCAAGGAAGTCGGATTGCCATGTTTTATCAAATCAAACGTAGGCGGCTCAAGTTTCGGTTGCACAAAAGTCAAGAGCCTTGAGGATGTCGAACCAGCCATAGCCGCAGCGTTCAAAGAAGGTGACGAAGTTATCTGCGAGGCATTCATGCAAGGCACAGAAATCACCTGCGGCGTATATAAGACCAGCCAACGCCGTGTTGCTCTGCCTATCACAGAGGTTGTGACCTCCAACGAGTTCTTCGACTACAACGCCAAATACAACGGACAGGTGCAGGAGATTACGCCGGCACGCATCCCAGACAGCACACGCGACGCAGTGCAGGCGCTCACGCTGAAGATATACGACATACTCGGTTGCCACGGGATTATCCGAACCGATTATATCATTGCACCGGACGGAACAATCCAATTGCTGGAGGTAAACACCACACCGGGCATGACTGCCACCTCGTTTATCCCGCAACAGGTACGCGCCGCTGGAATGGAAATGCGCGACGTGCTCACGGAGATTATTGAGAATTGAGAATGGGGAATGGAGTATTGATAATTGATAATTGAATTGACACTACGGATGATAGATTGTAACGCCGCAATAGCCGCTTTAGATTGGAGCAAAGAGCCGTATGGCTTGTATGCGCCTATTGCCTATGCACTCTCGTCGGGCGGCAAGCGCCTAAGGATGCAACTTGTGCTTGCCGGTTGCCGGCTGGCAGGAGGTAACGAGCAGGACGCCTTGCCGTTTGCCGAGGCGATTGAAGTATTCCACAACTTCACACTGCTGCACGATGATGTAATGGATCGTGCCGATGTACGCCGCGGTAAGCCGACTGTACACGTGAAGTGGAACGATAACACGGCTATCCTCAGCGGCGACCAGATGCTGATTGAGGCATACAAGTTGTTAGAGGGCGTACCCGCACAACATCTTCCGCAACTGCTCAATCTGTTCACCAAGACCGCTACCGAGATCTGTGAAGGACAACAGTACGATGTTGATTTCGAGCAGCGCAATGACGTGCAGATTAGCGATTATATTGAAATGATCCGCTTGAAGACATCCGTACTGCTTGCTGCTGCACTCAAGGGCGGAGCAATCATCGGCGGAGCAACAGAGGCGGAGCAGGAGGCATTGTACAACTACGGTATTCACCTCGGATTGGCTTTCCAGATTCAGGACGATCTGCTGGACTGCTTTGGCGATCCTGCAACCTTCGGCAAAGCTATCGGCGGAGACATAAGTTGTAATAAGAAGACTTACCTGCTTTTGTCGGCACTTCATCGGGCCAATCCTAGACAATACTCGGAACTAACTCGTTGGCTTGCGCTAACCTCACCGTCGGCTGAAAAGATAGAAGCAGTCAAAGCGCTGTATATAGCCACACAGGCTCGCGAGGCAGCCGAGCAGGCTATTGAGCAGCACACAGCCGAGGCACTTGCCTGCCTCAGCATATTACCTGACAACCATGAAACGCGTCACCTGGAGCAAATGGCTCGCAGCCTGGCGCAACGTAAATCATAACGCCATTATGCCATACAGACGTTTACCCAACACCGACCAAGCCCGCCTGCGCGCGCTCAAGACCGCCATTCAACGGGCTTCAGAAAGCGACTTTACAGAGCAGATTCTGCCTTACCGACTCACCACTGAGGCGGAGAATTGCCTGCTCAAGTTCGAAAATACTGTTGCACAGTATAAAGCCAACTACGAAAGCAAAGTTGACGCCAACAAGAAGTACAAGCTCATCGTGCAAACGACACGCATGTACATCTCACACTTTATTCAGGTGCTTAACTTTGCTGTCATACGCGGTGAGATCAAGCGTGAGCAGAAGCGCTTGTATAAACTCAAAGAGGATAGCAATACTCTGCCCGATCTGTCAACCGAAGAAGACTTGCTTGTATGGGGTAAGAATATAATCGAAGGTGAGACAGCCCGTATGGGACAAGGTGGTATAGCCATCAACTGTCCTGCCATCAACAAGGTGAAAGTTCACTACGACACGTTCCGCGAGAGCCAGCTCAACCAATCGATGCACCGAATGAGTACCAGCCGTCTGTCCGGCGATATTGATACGCTGCGCCAGGAGGTTGACAGGGTGATCCTGCAAATATGGAACACGGTAGAGGAACACTTCAGTAACCGGCTGCCATACGACAGAATGCGCAACTGCGAGAACTACGGACTGAAGTTCTACTATCGTCCGCACGAGAAGCGCATCACGCCCGAGACGGATCAGGCTATAGAAAAAGCAGCTGCCAGTCAGATGAAACTGGAGCTGCTGTAGAATAGCAGTTTGCCAACAGCCGAAAGGCGGACGGCAAATGATTGTCGGTCTTACCGTTCGTAGATTGCCGATGGCGTAATGACTTTGTCCATACGCACGTCGTGCCACGACCAAGGCAAGTTGTCCTGAATCTGGAAGTCGTAACAAACGCCAACCTTCGTCACCTTGCCGAGTTTGCGCAGAAAGCGGTCGTAATAACCTTTGCCGCGACCCATGCGCACGAGTTCTTTGTCAAAAGCCAAACCTGGAACAATCACCAGTTCGGGAGTACCCCGATACGTGCTTGTCTGAGGCGTTGGAATACCGTAGTGTCCGGCTTTGAGATTATCCTTACCGACGTATTGACGTAGTTCAATTCCGTCATGATGGGTTACGGGCAGCAGGATAACCTTTTCGTCCTTGTACTTGTCAAGCAGCGGACGCAAGTCAACTTCGTGATGAACAGGATAATAAAACATTACCACACGAGCACTACGGAAGCAATGCAGCTGTTCAATACGTTCTATCACCGCCTCTGACCACTGCTGAAGGTCTTCTGGCGGCTGCACACGCAACTTCTGGCGCATCAGTTCACGCAGATCAGCCTTGCGCTTCTTGGTCCTGTTCCAAGGAAGGCGTTTTTTGAAATCTCGTATTTGGCTTTCGAAAAGCATATAATTAGTTAAATTAAGACAATATTAAACATTTTCGGGGTGACTGAATCACCCATTTTGAAAAAACGACTGCAAAGATACAAAAAAAAAATGATATTTGCAAATATGAAACGCACCTTTTTATATATTTTGTGCATAATTTTAACATTTTGTCCCTCGTGCAACAAGCAGAAGAACACGGTTACCCTGTCTTCAGAGACAGAGATAACCCGTTTTTACTTTGCAGCGCTGGACAGTTTTCCTTCGCTGGCAAAGACCACATTTACCATCAGCAACTACGGGGCAAAAGACACCGGTCTGATTACCAATGCCGACTCTATCACGTACAAGACGCCTATCACGCGTCTCACACCGCGATTGCTGTTTAAGGCTACCCCTTCGTCCACCACAGTTATTCTTTCGGACAGTACCTCCAGAGATTTAACCGGCAAGGATACAATAGACTTCTCGAAGCCTGTGCTGCTGCGTATCATTTCCTCAGACCTGTCAGCCACGAAGTATTACCGCGTAGTGGTGAATGTTCACCAGGTCGACCCCGACCTGTTTAACTGGCAACGGCTGAATGCAGCTGTGCTTGCCGACGGCAGTGCTGCTACCAAAGGTGTGGTGCTGAACGACCGTTTTCTGTTGTTTGCCAACGACGGTTTCTCCACGACAGTCTTTCAATCAGCAGACGGCAAGACATGGGACAACGGAACGACTCCCAGCACATTGCCTGCCTCCTGCCGCGTGCGCGAGATCTTAGCCGTGAACGAAGCTACTGCAAAACAAGCGCTATACTATTGCCAGGACGGCATTGTATATACTTCAAGTGACGGAGTAAGCTGGGAGACGCAAGACTTGAGCGCCGACACCTACGTGCCACGCATAGCAATGATGTATTACAACGACACAGTCTGGCTGGTAAGCGAGCACAACGCCAACCACACGTTCCACCTTTCAGCCAAGGACGGAGACACATGGCGTGCAAACGTTACCCCTCTGCCGGACAACTGGCCGCTGGCAGACTTCACCGTAACTACGTTCCTTTCCTCGAGTTGGCGTCCTCGCGCTGTGATCATAGGCGGATATGACATACAAGGTAATCCTCTTCACTCGCTGTGGAACATAGAGTACAGTGCTGCTACAGGTTACCGGTTTGCCAACTTTGCCATCGAGCACCCGCAATTCTCCGCAGTGCTGGGCGCTTCGGCTGTATCGTACGGCAAGAGGTTGTATATGTTCGGCGGCACGGACATTGATGCACGCTATATATCCAATACAGCTATGTACTCCGAGGATGAGGGACTGAACTGGCTGCCTATCGACACGGTGCACAACCGGCTGATGGACGTATATTCGCCACGTACACAGACCAGCGCGTTCGTACATGACAATTGTATCTACCTCATGGGCGGACAGTCGCGCACACAGATTTATTCGGATGTCTTGCGCGGCAAACTCACCAGCATTGATTGGGAGGACTAACAACTTAACAGTTTAACGATTTAACGAATTACAGTTTAACGACTTAACGGTTTAACAACTATATGCGAATACACTTTATAGCCATAGGCGGTGCAGCGATGCACAATCTTGCGTTGGCAGTACAACAGAAAGCAGGATATATCGTTACGGGTTCGGATGATGAGATCTTCGATCCTGCGCGTACGCACCTGGAGCAGGCAGGACTGCTGCCTAAAGAGATGGGGTGGCACCCTGAACTTATTACGCCGGACATCGATGCTATCATTCTTGGCATGCACGCACGCGAGGATAACCCCGAACTGGTTCGCGCACGCGAATTGGGACTGAAGATATACTCCTTCCCCGAGTATCTGTACGAGCAGACGAAGGATAAGTTCCGAATCGTTGTGGGCGGTTCACACGGCAAGACGACCACCACGGCAATGATCCTGTACGTACTCAACCGATTGGGTATAGAGGCTGATTATATGGTGGGTGCACAGATTGAGGGTTTCGAGCGGATGGTTCGCCTGAGCGATACCGCCAAGTATGCCGTATTCGAGGGCGACGAGTATCTGACCTCACCGTTAGACCTACGCTCAAAGTTCCTGTGGTATCACCCTAACACCGCCATTCTGACCGGCATAGCATGGGATCATATCAATGTGTTCCCGACCTTTGATTTGTATGTAGATACGTTCCGCAAGTTTGTAGATACGTTCGAGCCCAACGGCACCTTTATTTATTACAGCGGCGACAGCAATCTGCAGGCTATAGCAAAAGGCGCACGCAAGGATATACAATGCCGCCCCTACTCTGCTTATAAAGGGGATGTAGCGATGCAAGTGTTCGGTCAGCATAATATGGAAAACCTGCAGGCTGCTTGTCAGGCGTGCGAGACAATAGGTGTCAAACCGGAAGATTTCTACAGAGAGATCAGCACGTTCACCGGTGCAGCCAACCGGCTGGAGAAGATTGCAGAGACTGCTATCTCTGTTGCATACAAGGATTTTGCCCACTCGCCCTCCAAGCTTCGCGCCACAGTCAAGGCAGTACGTGAGCGTTATCCAGACAAACGTCTGGTGGC
>ONHW01000006.1 GCA_900317745.1 uncultured Bacteroidales bacterium
TGACAGGCTCGACCACCAAGAAACAGCGTGCCGAACTGCTGCCTGCGCTGGAGCGCGGAGAGATAGACCTGCTCGTGGGTACGCACGCGCTGATAGAAGATACTGTGCAGTTTGCGAATGTGGGATTAGTGATTGTGGATGAGCAGCACCGCTTCGGTGTGGCGCAAAGGGCTAAACTATGGGCGAAGAATATACGTCCGCCACATGTGTTAGTAATGACCGCCACGCCTATACCGCGAACACTGGCAATGACCGTGTATGGCGACTTGCAGGTGTCGGTGATTGACGAGTTGCCGCCCGGAAGAAAACCTATACAGACCTACCACTATTCGAATCTGAGAAGGAAATCGATCAATGAGTTTATAGTCAAACAAGTCGGCTTGGGACGGCAGATCTATGTCGTTTATCCGCTGATACAGGAGAATGAAGAACTGGATCTGGCTGATCTGGAGAACGGCTACAATACGCTGGTTCAGACGTTTCCGCAGTTCAGGATATCCATGGTGCACGGTAAGATGCGTGCTGCGGACAAAGACCTGCAGATGCAACGGTTCGTGAGCGGTGAGACGCAGATTCTGGTGGCGACCACGGTGATTGAGGTGGGAGTGAACGTTCCTAACGCGTCGGTGATGATCATCGAGGATGCTCAGCGGTTCGGACTGAGCCAGTTGCACCAGTTGCGCGGCAGGGTAGGGCGCGGTGCGGATCAGAGTTATTGTATATTGCTTACGCCGCCGGAGATGAGCGCGGACACGCGCAAACGGATGGAAATCATGGTAGCGACGAATGACGGTTTCCGTATAGCCGAGGCCGACCTGCAGTTGCGTGGTCCGGGTGAGTTGGACGGTACGATGCAGTCCGGGCAGGCGTTTGACCTGAAGATCGCCAATCTGGCTACTGACGGTCAGATACTGGAGTTGGCGCGTGAGGCTGCAAACAGCGTGCTGGACGATGATCCGACACTGAGCACGGGGTACACGCAGGTATATAGGGATAATCTGGCTAAGTTCAAGAGTGCGGTGGTGGAGTACCGTGAGATATCGTAGAAAAAGGTGGGCCAACAATTATCCACAATTAAAAACAATTTTTTTAACAATGAATTATTCCAAATTACTAATTATGGCAGGGATTGCTATGCTGCTGGGTGGGTGCGCCCAGAAGCAGCCGACAGAAGAGAAACAACCGATCGGGAAGCCGCAGATCACGCTGCAAGGCGACCGCTTGACACCGGAAGCACTGTGGGCAATGGGACGCATAGGCAGCGTGAAGGCGGATATTGAGACAGGGCTGATTGCCTATACGGTGAGTTATTATAGTGTGGAGGAGAACCGAAGCACAACGTGGATTAGGATAGTTAATCCATTCAGACCCACCCCTGCCCTCCCTCATAGGGAGGGAGAGAATGGACAGAGCAGAGTGACGGACTTGGAGGTGGTAGATGAGTTTGTGGGAAGCGATCCGGCGTGGTTCGGCAACAGCGGTTGTCTGGCTTATCTGAAAGGAGGGAAACTCTATCTCCGTCGCGACAAAGAAGAACTTGAAGTGCAAGGTGCGGAAGATGTCGAAGGATTTCTTCTCTCACCGATGCGGGATAAGGTGATTCTGATCAAGGCGGTGAAGACTGTTCAGAGCACGGCGGACAAGTATCCCGACCTGCCGTTGGCGAGCGGACGCGTGGTGGATGATCTGATGTACAAACATTGGGACGAATGGGTGGAGACTGCTCCGCAACCATTTGTATATGAATTGAATATTGAGTATTACGGCGAAGGCGAACGAATCAAATCCGCCACTCTTGGCGGATATGTGAACCTGTTAGAAGGTACGAAATTCGAGTGTCCGATGCGGCCGTTTGGCGGTGTGGAGCAATTAGCGTGGGCACCGGACAACAAAACGATAGCCTACACGTGCAGGAAGAAAACGGGATTGGAGTATGCAGTCAGCACGAACTCCAATATCTATCTTGTTCAAGTCGAAAGTCAAAAGTCGAAAGACAAAAGCCTTATTCTTTCTGAACCGCGCTGTATAACAGAGGGTAATGACGGTTATGACACCAATCCGGCATTCTCGCCGGACGGACTGTTCATAGCCTGGCAGTCGATGGAGCGCGACGGCTATGAGAGCGACCAGAACAGGTTGATGGTAATGAACCTGCAAACGGGCGAAAAGACGTTCCTGAGCAAGGCGTTTGACAGCAATGTAGATGAGTTTGCATGGTACGACAACCAGACTATCGTTTTCACAGGTTGCTGGCACGCCACGGTGCAACTGTACAGCATTGATATGCAGGGCGCTATATCTGTGCTTACGCAAGGGCAGTATGATCATGTGCTCGGCGATGTTTGCGACGACAGGATCTATGTGCTCAGGCACTCGATGGTTGAGGCGAACGAGGTGTACTGCCTGAAGTTCGGGCGCACCGAGAACGGTGAGCCGTACACGGCAGGCTGGGAGCAGTTGACATTCGAGAACGACAATATTTACAAGCAGATAGAACGCGCGACTGTTGTGCCGCGCTGGCAGAAGACCACAGACGGCAAGGATATGCTGACGTGGATCATACTGCCGCCGCACTTCGATCCGAACAAGAAGTATCCGACACTGCTGTACTGCGAAGGCGGTCCGCAGAGTCCGGTGAGTCAGTTCTGGTCGTTTAGATGGAACTTCAGTATCATGGCGGCGCATGACTATATTATCGTTGCGCCTAACCGGCGCGGTTTGCCGGGCTTCGGTCTGGCTTGGAACGAGCAGATCAGCGGCGATTATGGCGGACAATGTATGAAGGACTATTTCACGGCTATAGATGAAGCGTGCGCTAACCTGCCGTATATCGACAAGGATCGGTTGGGGTGCGTGGGTGCTTCGTTCGGCGGATTCAGCGTATATTGGATAGCCGGTCACCACGACGGTCGGTTCAAGGCGTTCATCGCGCATGACGGTATATTCAACCTGGAGATGCAGTATCTGGAAACGGAGGAGAAATGGTTCGCGAACTGGGATATGGGCGGTGCGTACTGGGACAAGCAGAACAAGATTGCACAGCGTACGTTTGCCAATAGTCCGCACAAGTTCGTTGACAAGTGGGATACACCGATCTTGTGTATCCACGGCGAAAAGGACTACCGGATTCTTGCTAATCAGGCCATGGCGGCGTATGACGCGGCGAAGATGCGCGGTGTGCCGGCCGAGTTGCTGATCTTCCCGGACGAGAACCACTGGGTGCTGAAGCCGCAGAACGGTATCTTGTGGCAGCGTACGTTCTTCCACTGGCTGCACAGGTGGATAGGCGGCATAGACGAATGAGACAGTAGTCAAGGGAGTATAAAAGGGCGTTGCGTCGGTACAGGTGCAGCGCCCTTTTTGCGTGCAGTTATTGCGCGGATTGCCGAACAGATGTTCTATGGAGTAACAACAGACGCTAAATGGCCCGAAGTTGGACCGAAAATGACGTGCTTATCCCGGACTAACCACCCGCTTACCACGTACTTATCACGCACTAATCACGCGCTAAAATTTTGGTGGGTATTATATACAAAGTATATAATACTGATGTGTTGGTTGAAAATGGTGTAAAAAGGCGATAGACAGAGTATGCGGTTTTTAAGATACGAATAGCAATTCTTGCTATAAGAGGAAATTTTGTTATAAAAATTTGCATAAGTCATTTTTTTTTTGTATTTTTGTGGGTTAATTGTATGCGTGTGCACGCGCGTCGGGCGTGTTTGCGTGCGTAAAACAAACATTATCAAAAGGAAACCCTTGTCAAAAGATATAAACACTTCGAGATATGAATCGTTTGCAATCATTGAGAATGAAGGTGAAAGGAGTATTAACTGTGTTGCCTGTAGTGTTGCTGATAGGTTTGGGCGTCGTTGGAACGCTTGCGCCTCAGCAGGCGTATGCTCAGTCGTCGGTGCATGCGTCATCGACGGTGAATGACAGTGTTCCGTCCACGGGTAGGGACTTCTGGGTGACATTTATGCAGAATGCGGATGCTGAGACTGCGGATAATGTCAAGCTTAAACTGGAAGTCATTGCTATTCCTACTGCAAGTGGTACAATCAGCCTCACGTGCGGTGATGGCACTCCATTAGTGACCGGCGGATCGTTGTCTGCGGGGACGCCATACGTGTATGAGATACCGGCTGACAAGCGGGATAAGGTGTATAATACCTCTTCTGCAACCAAAACGAGTAAGGGATTGCATGTGGAGACCACCGGCACAGACATTGCTTTGTATGTGCGTAGTAAGTATGTTAACAGTCAGGCACTTAACTCCTACGACATGTCACCGGTGTTCCCGATTAAGACTTTGGGTGCGGATTATGTGATTCAATCGTATTGGGAAGACCAGACGAATACGGTGATGGCAGTTGTGGCAACAGAGAATGACACGAAGATTACTATCAAGCCATCGTGCAAGACGCTGAACAGCGATAACACGACGTGGTCTGCTGCAGGCACGACAAGAATGGAAACGTTGAATAAAGGTCAGGTTTATCTGCTGAAAGGCGAGAGTTTTGCCGAGGATGAGCCTTACACGAATATAGCGGGAACAACTGTAGGCGCCTCGAAGCCTGTGGCTGTTTTCAATGGCGGTGTTATTGCGTTTATACCGGATGGAACCGGTTTGAGCGGTGACCATATTTTCGAGCAGGCTCTTCCTGTCCATGCTTGGGGCAAACGGTTTGTGCTGATGAATATGAACGCTTTCCCGACGGGCGTTTATGAGAAGAGTTCAAGCCCGACGGAGTTTATCATTACAGCGATATATCCCGACACTAAGGTGTATGTGGATGGTGAATACCTGCTGACCTTACAGCCGGGCGAGTCCACCCCCACATATGATGAGTCCACAACAATCTCTGTAGCGTGGAACGGGACTCCGAAGATGGTTCAGACCTCCGAGCCTGTATCAATTTCCGGTTTCATGGTGAATGCCCAACACAATACGTACAGAAACACTCCGAGTGCTCCGAAGGGTATAGGTATTGGCGAGCCGTCCATGGTGTTGATTCCCGATGTTACGAAAGGTGTGTCAGAAATGTCCTACTATTGTAAGGACGTAAATACCGGAGCGACAACGGAACATTTGAATACCCACTATGCGAATGTGATTGTCAAGAAGAGTGGCGTTGCAGGTATGCGTCTGCATAACGGTACGGAAGTAGTAAATATAAGTGGAAACTTTACTACTCTCTCGCAACCGTTCACCGGTCTTAGCGATGAATATGCATACGCACGTATACAGTTGACGGATGATGCGTTGAATAAGTTGTATAACGAAAATGATATACCGTTTGTTGCAACTATGTACAGCGTGCTTCCTGGACAGGCTATGTCGGAAGCAGCTGTGGCGACTATGAATATTGTGCCGTCTGCACCGAAAATGTTTGTTGATGACAATGAAGTGGTTCATGGCACTACGTTTGATTATTGCAACAAGCATCCGGGTGTGCACTTTACTGCAATTGTTGACTATCCGCACACCGGTGTGAAATGGGAACTTGGTGAAGGTGCTGAAAGTACAGACTACGAAGCATCGCACATGTATGGCGCTACTGTAGGTGAGTCGGATAAAAAGCACGATGTGTATCTGTATGTTTTTCACGAGACACCTATTACCCATGTAAAAGATACTGATACAGTTCATGTTACGCTGAATGTGCACCCTGTCTATTATGATACATTGAAAACCAAGGTGGCTGCGAACAAGTTGGAGTATATATGGAACAAGAGTTCCAATCCGGCGTTTGGTTTGGCAGGCAAGGGTGAACTGAGTGTAGGCCCTGTAACGATGGGCAAGAACGCTCCCAATGCGAACAACAAATGGACGAGTGCCAATGACTCAAAGGTTATTTTTGACTCGTTGGTTTATGCAACGCGTCATGACTGCGACTCGATCTTCTACTTGCAGTTGCAGGTTGTGCCGGATATACTTATGCCGGCGGAGAACAGGACTATCTGCCAGCAAGAAGCTTTGGCTTGGGCCGGTCACGCCGCCGGAGCAGGGCATAGGATGAGCCGTAAGAACCTGACTACCAACGTTACAATTTATAATGTGAATGGTTCTGGCGCCGATATGTTCAAGACTGACGAGTACGGCACGTTTGAGATCCGGGATACGCTGGTATCGAAAGTGTTCCCGTATCCTGACTCGATTCATGTGATGAATCTGACCGTATATGTCAAGCCTACGATGGGTTTGACTGCTCCGGACGCTATCTGCCAAACTGACGACGATAATTTGGAGGTGGCCTACACCACGACGGATGCCAACCGCTTCACGTACTCGCTGAAGAACAGCAGTAATGTGGAGGTTAAGAGCGGTACAATCAACTCGCCGGGTGCAACGGGTACGCTGACGATCACCGGTATGGGCACTCTGCCTTACGGTGCGTACAAGTTGTATGCCACGGCATACTCCGAGCACGACTGCAACAGCGTGGAAGCCTCTGTAGATGTGACGATTAATGTCAAACCGACATTGGCACTGGGCGACATTGATCCGCAGTGTTATCCTGCCGCAGCGTTTGAGGTTAGTTACGACCACACGAATGCGACGAAAGTGTTCTACCGCGTGCTGCAAGGCGAGACGGTAAAGAAAGCATGGACAGAAGAGACTGTAGTTGCGGCTAAGAAGTTCACTATCAGTACCGAAGGTTGGAACGCCGCGACCTATACGGTTCAGGCGTATTCGCAGTCGGCCGACGGTTGCCAAAGCGTGCAGAAGGAAAAGACCTTCACCATCATTGTTCAGCCGACGGTAACAAGTGTTACGGTAGCTAATGCCTGTGATGCAGAGACTGCTACAGAACTTGCGTTCACTACGGCACATGCGGCAACGTACAACTATTATATTGTAGGACAAACCGCGCTGAAGGTTACTCCTGTAGCGACAACGGACGGAGCGCACACAGCAGACCTGGATATCAGCATGCTGTCGGCGGGCGATTACACGCTGAAGATTGTAGCCAACTCGGCAACCTGCAAGAGTGATACCGTGGCGGTGAACTTCACCATCTATCCTATGCCTACGGCAACTATCACATCGTTGCCGGCAGACCTGAACGCTTGTGCACCGGGTACGAGCAACAAGACGGTGAACTATACGACTACCAACGCTTCGCAGATCAAGTGGCAACTGACCACACCGCACGGCGTAAAGAACTATGATTACGCAGCAGTGGGTTCATCGTTGACCGTTCTGCAAGACTCGCTTGTATGCCCGGGTACGTACAAAGTAAAGATTACCGGCGTTAAGTCAGCCGCTCCGATGAACTGCGAGGTGCTTAATCCCGCAGGCGGTGAGGTGACGTTCACGATGTACAATCCGGCAGCAATCACGCTGAACGATATAGCTGCCGTATGCGCAGGAAATGCTGTAACGTCAACGTATACAGCTGAATATACGGATTCATATACGTATGAGGTAAGGGGGAAAGCAGGCAGTGTGCTGAAAGGAAGTGGCAGTTCGACAACTATCGATGGTACGATAGATTTGAGTAAGACAGATACACTTCCCGCAGGTACGTATGTGCTGAGCGTGACAGCCACGAATACCAACAACTGCGGTAGCAGCAGTGCGTCCAAAGAGTTCGTAATCAATCCTGCCCCCAAAATGTACACTTCGACTGCACCAAACTTCTGCAAAGGAACAAAGGAATCGTTAGATATTACGTTTGGCGGTACTAATGTAGATACGGTTGCGTACGAGTTCCGCACTTTATTTACTAACGTTGTGATAGACAAAGGCAAGGTATTGGGCACGGCCGGAAAGTTAACCATACAGCACACCGATACATTGAGTGCTCGCTCGTATGCAGTAGTTATGACCCCAATCTCTCGCCACGGTTGCGTGGGAAATATTATCTCTCCGAACTTTACCGTATATGCTGAATCGAAGATCAATACGCTTGAACCGAAGGTTGTATGCTTCGGCGATGAGGAAGTAATAACAACATTCACAGCGACTAACGCTGCAACGTATAACTTCCAGTTGCTGAACAAGAACGGCGCAGTAGTGGCTGTCAGTCCGACCATCGCGGCAGGGCAAATAACGATTCCGCTCAGCACTTCGATGACGGCAGCATTGAGTCCGTACACGATGCGTCTGCAAGCCGTATCGGAACATGGATGCGAGAGCGACTGGAAAGAGGCTACGCTGACAATCAATCCGAAGCCCTCGAAAGTGACGAACCTGAAGATCCCGACCGAGCCTTGTAAGGGCGAGAAAGCGATGATCTTCACCTACAACAAGAAGCCCAGTGAGGCAACTTCGGAATACTGGGCTCTGGATGATGAGACCGTGACAGGCACGACGCTGAGCGATGGCGATTATTGCTACAGGAATGTGGATGTATCCGCATTGAGCGTAGGTACACACAAACTGCGCGTATGGGTGGAAAACGTTACTACCAACTGCGAGAGCGACCCTGTAGAGATCGAGTTCACCATTCATCCGCTGCCTGAGATTACTCTGCTAAAAGATACAGCATGTTGTGCAGGCGATGCGACAGTCATGGTGCGCTACGAATCGACCAATGCGAATAGTTACACCTATACCTTGACACCGGGTACCGGTTCGGGTTCCGGCAGTATGGGGGCAAACGGTTACATTGAGGTGAACACCGCCGGTCTTGCAGCCGGCACGTACACGCTGACCGTGACCGCCCAGTCGGAGCATGGCTGTACTATTGCTACGCCAAAGACGGCAACGATAACGATCAACACCGTGCCGTCGATCAAGCTTAGCACGGTTGATGATTTCTGCGAAGGCACCGGTTCGGTGACCATCAACTATACTGCTCTGACTGCCGCTACGGCATTCGACTATATCGTTAAGAGCGGCACAACAACCATTGATTCCGGCGAGAAGACCGGCATGGCTGCCAACGGCACATTCACAATCAATCCGTCAAGTTGGGAGCCGGGTGATTATACCATCGAGTTGATTGCCAAGGCTAACGGTTGTGGCAGTCAGGGTGATGACCAAATGAAGTTTTTCACGATCAACCCGCTGCCGACCATCAGTGCAGACGAAACGGCAGTGACGCTATGCGAGAAGAATGACGATGCGGTATTCACGTTCACCACCAAGCACGCCGATACCTATAGCTACTGGCTGAGTGGCAGCGGTGCACCGACGTTCGCTGCATCGGATCAAGCTGTACCTGCAGGCGGCGTGGTAACCATCACCTGGCCTAAGGATGTACAGAAAGATGGCAACTTTACGCTGAACGTTACCGCCAAGAACGCTTGTGCTACCACGACGGCTGCTACCACGACGCTCAAGGTCAACAACAAGCCCGAGATTATTTCGTTCTCGATTGACAGCCGTTGTCTGACATCCGATAACACGGTCGGGTACGACTTTGTATATGAGGTGTCGGCAGATGCTGCAAGGTATGACTTGCATGTATGGTCTGCAGACTTCAAGTCGTCACACGGTGGTGATGGTAACTTTGGGCTTCCCACATCGGGCACCGGCACGATTCACAAGTCATACTATCTGTGGGGCTCTCCCCTCATGGCTGGTGACTACAAGGCAGTGCTGAAGGTGCGCAACGATGCCCATTGCGAGAGTGATAGTGTGGTTGCTTCGTTCTCGGTATATCCTAAACCGACCTTGCCGACAGTAGTTGTGCCGGACGTATGTCAAGGAAAAAGCACGACGGAGAAAATCGTGTTCACTCACACCTACGGTTCGACATACGAATATTGGATCAAAGGCACTGATAAGCATGGTACGGGCAGTGTGACCGACGCAACGAGCGGTGAGCTGCATGCCAATATAATCGATGTGCCGGCAGGCGAGCATACGTTGCGCCTGATCGTGAAGTCAGAAAACGGCTGCGCGAGCGATACGGTAGAGAGGAACTTCACCATCCACCCATGGCCGACGTGGAAGTGGATATCTACCGAGTCAAGCATCAGTGCTCCATATCCGATGGGTAATGTGTCGCTGAAGTTCAAGAATACGAACGGTACTGTTGCCTCCGGTAATTGGAATGTCGTGACAGAGGCTACAGTGAACGGCGGTAGTTTTGGTCCTGACAAATATGTTATCAGTGGCACTATCCCGACCGATTCGCTGAAGGCTGTAACAGGTCAGGATGACGGTGCGTTCACGATAGACTTTACGGGTGTTACCCCAGGTAGGTATCTGATATCGGCATCCGTAGCCACGGTTGATGGTTGCGGGTACACTATCCCCGGCTTGTGGATTACGATATATAACCCGACCAGTATAACGATTAATCATATAGACAGCATCTGCAAGGGTGAGACTCCTGTAACCATAACCATCAACACCACGTATGCTGACACGTATTCGTACGCTGTAAAGGATGGTAACGGCAATACGGTAACTACAGGCAGTGGCACAACGACCAACAGCAACGCCACTTCGGTCGCCAAGTCGTTTGACTTGACAACTGATACATGGGAGGCAGGTACGTACTCGATCACCGTATCTGCAACGAACAGTGTGACCCATGCTACCTGCGACGGCAATGCTACGTTCACCATCAACCCGATACCCGAACTGACATTCACCACCCCTGCTGCCATCTGTGAGAACGAGGTGAACAGCGTGAATGTGGCGTTCACCAACAGCAATGCCAAGACAATCAAGTATCACGTAGATAAATTACTGCCGACACCTACAGCTGATATCATAGCTGAGCAGCAGATAAGCGCTAACGGAACTATTGCACTGACAGGTACAAACACCTGGGCTGACGGTACGTATCGTATATTCGCTACTCCGACTTCTCAGCATGGTTGCGTAGGAGAAGAGAAGTTTGTTGACCTGGTTGTCAATAATCAGCCTGAGGCTGCCATCACTGCTATGCCGGCCGATGTTTGCTTCAGTGACGCCTATCTGAATGTGACTTACACCGCGTCCACAGACGCGCGTGCGTACGCGTTCCGTATATTGAATGCTGCAACCGACCAACCTGTATCGGGTTATGCCGGTAACGGAACGATACAAGCTCCGTATGGTGGCGGTTCGTTTGCGGTGGATGTACACTCATTGTCAGTCGGCACGTACAAGATGGAACTCAAGACGCAGACCGAGCCCGGTTGCTGGAGTGAGGTCAGCCTGCAGCCGTTCACTGTTCGCGCCAAACCGGGAGCGACCATCGGTAAGATGGAGAGCGTTTGCGAAGGCACGGCAACAGCAACAGCAGAGTATACAACCACGAATGCAACGACCTATTACTACACAGTAAAGGGTACAAGCATTGAGGGAACCGGCACAACCACCGGCAGCGGTACGATATCCGTAGATGTATCAACGCTGGTTGCGGCTAATTCGCCATATACCTTGCAACTCGTATCCAAGTCAACGTATTGCGAGAGTGATACGGCAGAGAAAGCGTTTGCAATATGGCCTATCCCTGTAGTGACTATCACCTCGATCAACGATGTATGCTTCGGTGATGCGACCACGACGGTTACCTATAGTCCGGATGCCAATGTCAGCAGTTGTACATACACGCTGAAGCAAGGCACAACAATTCTGCTGGCAGACCAGCCTGTAACGCTCAATCCTGCACGTACGTTCACCATCAATACGAGTGCGTTGGCCGCAGAGACCTATACCGTAGAACTCACTCCGCGCTCGTCACACACCTGCACGGGAGCGATGGTAAGTTCGACGTTCAAGGTTAATCCGCTGCCTACACTGGGTGATATCACTCTTGACGCTGCAGCAGTATGCGAAGGCACAGCCGCTATGGGCGCAACGTTTGCCCATACAGGTGCTACATCGTATGCATGGGAGTTGCGTCAGCAAGGTTCGACCACTGTGCTGCGTAGCGGCAATGCAACGGGCCTGGTAGATGCGACCAGTGCAATCAGCATTGATCTGCTTGCTCCTTCCGCCCTGGAGGCAGGCAAGACATACGACTTGAAGGTAGTAGTCAAGAACGATGCAACGGATTGCGAGCAGACGAAGACTGCTTTGTTCGTTATCCGCAAGAACCCTGTTGTGACCCTCTCGCCGGAAGGAACGCATATCTGCCAGCCTGTAACTGAGTTTAAGTTCAGTTACACGAATGAGGATAACCGAGCTACGGTCTTCCACTATCAGGTACTCAAGGGTACGGATGTGATCGTACCGATGGCAGACAAGATGGATATAGGTGCATCGGGCAATTGGACATTGCCGTTCGGTGCAGAATTGTTACAGGGTGAATACAAGATCCATGTGACGCCAGCCAATGCCAACTGTACAGGCGAAGAGAAGATTCTGACCTTCCACGTGGATACCGTTATGCCGAGTGTTACCAATGCAACTATCTGCTACGGTGAGACGTTTGATTGGGTAGTGATCGGTTGTGACGGTATAACGCCTGACACGCTGATGCGAGGCTTGACAGCTACTACGCATCAGTTGGATACCTTGTTCTGCGTAGGTGAGTGCGTCAAGGTATATGAACTTAACTTGACTGCTTATCCCGAGAACCTGATATCCGAGGAGCAGTACACGCTCTGCGCGGGTGAAACATACGCTTGGCACGGTCAATCGATAAGCAAAGCCGGTACGTACGAGGCGTTCGAGCCCGGTGGTGCTAACGGTTGCGATAAGGTTTACCGTATCGTAGTTGACCAAATAGTGCCGGAACAGAAGAGCGCCAGCCAGACTGTTTGCTACGGCGAGCCGGTGATCTTCAACGGAAAGACGTACACCAACCTGCGTGTAGGACCGCAAACTCTGCTGGATACCATCAAGTCGGTGGGCGATTGCGACTCTGTATATCTGAAGTTGAATCTGACGGTTGGTCAGCGCTACTATGACTCGATTGTTGTAACCGAATGCAACAAGTATGTATGGGCTGTTAACGGCAATACGTACAACCACTCGGGTATCTACCGCGAGGAGATGGCTACGGTTGACGGTTGTGATTCAGTATGTGTACTGAACCTGACTATTAACCCGAGTTACGAGTTCAATGAGACCTACGACATACTGAACACGCAGTTGCCGTTTACGGTACATGAGTTCACCTATACCGCAGCCGGTACGTATGACCGCGAGTTTGTAAGTGTGGCAGGTTGCGACAGCATCTATCACATCACCCTTAACGTACACGAACTGCAGTTGCCGAAGGATACTACTACGGCTGCAATCTGCGCGGGTGCTACCTACACCTGGCAGGGTAACAACTATACTGCCGGAGGCTGGTACAGCGTGACGGAGAACGATGGTGTGAACGATGTGGCAATACATGTGCTGCACCTGAATGTAAATCCGACATACAGTGACACGACGTACGTTCATTCTTGCGGAACATACAACTGGCGAGGCACGGATTACAGTGCATCGGGTATCTATCCTGTACTGTTGCCGTCGTCTTGCGGCTGCGACAGCACGGTTGTGCTCAAGTTGACTGTAGGTGCTCCGACAGCAAGTACGGTGAACGTCACCGCTTGTCAGTATGAACCGACTACTGTCGGCAACCGCACATTCGTAGCAATGGCCAATACCTCGTTCACTGAGACATTGACCAACGCCGCCGGTTGTGACTCGGTAGTGACATACAATGTAACTGTAACTCCGCGCATTTATACTTCACCCGAGGATATGTACTCGTTCTGCGAGGGAGAATCCTACACGTGGCACGGACATTCATACGACAAGCCGGGTACGTACTATGATTCGGTTGCAGACGCTAACGGTTGCACCACAATTATACATACTCTGATACTTACTCAAAAGCAGGCATATCACTTCGAGGAGGATGTTGAGGTGTCCGAGTTGGCACTGCCGTACGCCTGGGTTGGTCATAAGGCTGACACGCTGCTGCGTACGAACGGTGACTACTACGACCGTTGGACCTCGCAGGTAACCGGTTGCGACAGTATCTACCATATCCACTTCCATGTGAACTGGGTAATGCGTGATACGGTACAGAAGCAAGGCTGCGAGAGTGTAACGTGGAGCGTGAACGGACATTCATACACCTATACCGAGTCCGGTTTGTACTCCGATACGCTCTTCACCGATGCCCCTGCCAACACGCAGTACGATGTAATACACTTCTGCGACGTGACAGTTCATCCGGCTTACCACGTTGTGGATCCTGATGTGACTGTCTGCCAGAACGAACTGCCGTACATATGGCGTGGACAGACATATTCTGACCTCACGGTGGGTGACAATGTGCGTTCAATCAATCCGAAGACAGTTAACGGCTGCGACTCGACATTCACCATCACGATACATGTGGTTAAGTCGTTCCGGGATGAGCAGACGTATGCTGCTTGTCCGAGCGAGTTGCCATATTTGTGGCACGGACAATTGCTTACCGTAGCCGGTGATTATACCGATGCCCATTCGTCTATCACGGGCTGCGATTCGACCTACGTGCTGCACTTCTCTGTCAAGGCGGTGACCGAGCCGGATGCAGAAAATCAGATCCATTGTCAGGGCGAACAAATCCAGTGGCACGGTTTGGACTTCGTAGCCAACGAACCGGGTGAGTATGCGTACTATGATTGGTATGTTCCCAATCCCGAGTGCCCGGACTATCAGACATATCACCTGCTCAACCTTACGGTAGGCGAGGTCTATGACGTAGATAGTGCCTTGACCGAGCATGTATGTCAGGGGCAGACGTTCCTGTGGTTCAATGCCGACCGTGCGGTAACGCAAGACAATGCACACAAGCTGGATGACCACACGTATGTAGAGACCTTCCATTATGAAGAGCAGACAGTTCTCGGCTGCGACTCGCTATCGGCTAATCTGACCTTGTACATGCACTTGCCGTACGAAAAGACGCTGGAAGATACGACAGTTTGCAACTCGTATGACTGGGACGGTCTGAACATCACCACGACCGGTGATTACGACAAGGTTTATCCGTTGCACGGCTTGACTTGTGCTGACTCGGTGTTGCACCGCCACTTCACGGTATTGTACAGCGAGACGGAAACCATCACCGAGGATGTATGCGACTCCTACTATTGGGATAAGACGCAACAGGATTATACCGAGAGCGGTACGTATGTACACAGCGTTCCGCAGATGGGCGGCTTGTGCGACAAGGTTTATACACTGAACCTCACCGTCCGCAAGAGTGTTCGTGATACGGTAACGATCAATAACTGGTGCCACGAGTTCACGTGGGCTGCTACGGGTACAACGTACCATACGTCAACGATAGACTCCGTTGTTTATCCGGGTGCTGCTGCATCTACGGGTTGCGACTCTATCGCTTATCTGCGCCTGACGCTTGTAACAGATACCGTCTTCCACCTGCCTGCAGTCACAGCCTGCGAGACCTATACATGGACTGACGGTGATGGTATGACTTACACGGGCAGCACTACTGCACGCTATGCTACGACCTCGGTTGTAACAGGCTGCGACAGTATAGTATATCTGCCTATCACAATCAATCATCCTGTAGCAGTAACGCACAACCTGGAGGGTTGCCGCACACTGACCTGGAACGACGAGACGTTCACCGCTTCGAAGACAGGATATGTTCAGGTATTTGACTGTGACTCGGTAGTGACACTGAACGTAACGATTCATCAGCCGGATACCATCCACCACGTACTGCGCGCTTGCGAGAGTCTGACCTGGAATAATGAGACATACACCTATTCACAGCAGGCACAGCAAGACTTCCTGTGCGACTCGGTTGTGATGCTTGATATCACGATTGACCATAACAAGGTGGAGGATGAGTACGTTACTGCATGGGATTCCTACACGTGGGAAGGCGACACCTACACCACGGAGGGATACAATGAGTACACCAAGACTCTGACGAGTGCGTGCGGTTGTGACAGCGTAGTGACCTTGCACCTGACACTCAACAGTTCGCAGAGCGGCGAGGAGACTCAACTTGCCTGCGAGTCGTTCGACTGGGCTTGGTCGGGCTTGACATATACGCTGTCAGGTGATTATGAAGTTAAGAAACGTATTGACGAAGGTCTGCCGACAGAGCGCGACTCGACACGTACGTTGCACCTCGGCATAGGTCACAAGAAGTTCAAGGCTGAGACTGTTACCGATGTATGCGATGCATACGTATGGCACGGAACAGAGTATCTGACAAGCGGTACGTACACGTACGAGTACACTGATACCTGCGACGGTAACGTTGATACCTTGCACCTGACGTTGTACCACAAGTCCGTACCTGTTGAGCTCTATGACACTGCTTGCGATGTGCTGACCATCAACGGTAAATCGTACTTCAGCAACATTGACTTCACCGAGACGCTGCAGACCGTACACGGTTGCGACTCGGTAGTGAACTACCACCTGGTTATCCGTCATCGTCAGACGAAGAACATCAGTGCTCAGGCATGCGGCAGTTATGCATGGGAAGGCACGACGTACACCGAGTCCGGTGTATATAACAAGGTGCTGACCGGAACTAACGGCTGTGATTCGGTAGTAACGCTGACGCTGAGTATCTTCCCGTCGTACAACCACGAGTTTGCGGCTGTAGGTTGCGGAGGTCACTACGTATGGGATAACCGCATTTACGATGCCGAGGGCGACTATGTATGGAACTACACCTCTGTGAGCGGTTGCGACAGTACAGTTACAATGCACTTGACAATGCCTGCTGCAGTATCGTCAACGCTGGATACGACAGTATGTGACTACATCGACTGGAACGGCGTTCACTATACTGAAACCGGTTCGTATGAAGCCGTGTTCACATCGGCAGTGACCGGTTGTGACAGTATAGCCAAACTGCACTTGAACATAGCCGAGCACCCGGCAGGTGAAGAGACTGTGGTAGAGTACACGCAGGCATACGTATGGGGCGGACAGGTTTATTACCAATCCGGTGATTACACACGTCATATCGCATTGGATGACGGTCGTTGTGACAGTATAGCTACTCTGCACCTGACGATCACCGATCCGCTGCCGTTGTCATACGAGTTCAGCGCAACGGCTTGCGATGCATACACATGGGATAGCGAGACGTTCTACGAGTCAGGAGTTTATGTTCGTAACTTCCCGACTCTGGATGACCGCGACTCCATTGTCAAGCTGACGCTTACCATCCATCATGACACGACGGTATATGTGAGCGACAAGCATTGCATACCATACACGTGGAACGACCAGACGATTACCGAGTCGGGCGTATATACGCAGGTTCTGGAGCGTGCATCGGGTTGCGACAGTGTGGTTACGATGACATTTATCTCGTGCGAGCGCTTTGAGACCTCGTTCACCGCTGAGGCCCGTGATGTATATACCTGGGAGGGTAATACGTACACGGAGAGTGGTGAATATACCCGTCTGTTCCAGTCGCGTCAGGGTTGCGACAGCTTAGTCACGATGTATCTGACTATAGTCAAGACAGTATATGCGACGGATAATGCTGAGGCTTGTACGCAGTATGCTTGGGCTGACAGTCTATTCACGCAAAGTACCGTTCATACGCACATCTTCCCGGCGGCTACCGGTGGCGACAGCGTGGTTACGATGACGTTGATCATCCATGAGCCTGTTCGTACCGAGTTGTTCGATACGGTACGCGAGCCTGATTGCAGTAATCCCGCATACACATATCCGTTGCCGTGGGCAGGTGGCGAATCGGTACAACGTGCCGGTATATACACAACGACTCTGGCATCGGCTATCGGTTGCGATAGTATCGTAACGCTGCACCTGAGCTGGTGTGATGTTGATCCGTGCGTCGCAGAAACATCGTATCAGACTCTGACAGCATGTGACTCGGTACAATACGAGGGCTTGTGGTACAAGACTACTGGTTCGTATCCGTTGCATTACACCACCGATGCGGGCTGTGACAGCGTACATGTACTGCGCGTAGAGATTCAGCCTGTAGCACGTGCGCTGATAGATACAACGGCTTGCGACAGTATGTATTGGGCTGTTACCGACAAGTGGTACTACCAGTCCGGATATGATTACGATACGCTGGTCGGCGGTGCTGCCAACGGCTGTGACAGTATAACGGTTATGCACGTAGTAATCGGTCATGCGGGCGAAGGAACGCTGGATATAACCTCTTGCGACGCTTTGACCCTGAACGGTGAGACGTTCAAAGAGTCGGGTACTTATATCCAGCACCTGACTACAGTAACGGGTTGCGACTCGACGCTAACTATCAACCTGACGCTCAGTCCGGCAAAGGATTCGACCATTAGTGGCGTAGCTTGCGATGATACGGTTTGGAACAACGTTTCCTACACTGCTTCGGGTTCGTATCCGCAAGTGCTGCAGACGGCAGAGGGTTGTGACAGCGTTGTGACGCTCAACTTGATCATCTATGGCAGCAAGGATATCAACTACATTGATACGATCCATTGCGACTCGATTGTTTGGGGTCCGGATCGTGAGGGTAATGACACCGTGATCTACGATGACGGAATCTATACTCGTACGTTCCTGACGGCAGTGGGCTGCGACTCGACGGTAACGATGGATCTGCGACTGTTGCGTCATGATCTTGTCATTGCACCGGATACGCAGGCTTGTGATTCGTTTGTCTGGAACGAGAAAGTTTACTTCGAGTCAGGTACGTACAACGATACGCTGGTATCTTCGCGTACGGGTTGCGACAGTATAACCACGATGTTCATACAGATTGATCCGACGATCTATGTGGAGATTGAGGACAGTGTACCGCCTCCATTCTATCTCTGGCCGACGGAGAATGATACGATTTGGGAGAGCGGAGACTATGTGGATACCGTACCGTCGTTCATCACAGGTTGTGACAGTATCACTACTTTGCATCTGATCATGACTGATAGTATTATCCTTGATCCGCAAGAGCCGGTACGTGTTGATACCTTCGGCTATTGCCCGGGTGACACGATGAATTTCATCTACAACCTGCTGAAGGGTCATCCGACCAAGTACATACTGATCTTTGACACCGTGGCTCCTCGTGTGCCGGATTACTCGCGCGACTTTATGTCCGTGCTGGATACGACGTACCTTGAGAATCATGGTCAGGACAGTCTGTTCACGGTTGTTATACCAGAGTTCTGCCCGGCGGGTGTATATTGCGCTCACCTGCAGTTGTTCGACGACTTCTCCAGCAGTGAGGTTTATGACTTCTGCATCCGCGTCAACCTGAAGGGTGCTATCGTATCGATGTGGACGGATGTTATAGCGATCAACAACTTCAAGCAGGAATACTTCGGCTACCAGTGGTACAAAGACGACCAACTGTTGCCGGGCGCTACGAAGCAGTATTACTCCGACGGCGAAGACCTGAACGGCTGGTATCGCGCCAAAGTTCAGTTGGCAGACAGTTCGTGGGTATTCACTTGCGAGGAGTTCTTCGACCTGCGTACGGATTCGCTTGAACTGATTGCTTATCCGACACCGGCTCCAGTAGGTCAGCCTGTGACGATTAAGGCAATGGGTATTCTGCTTGAGAAACTGGTAGGTTCACGTTTGACGATTACGAACGTTCAGGGCGTAACGATCAAGGAGTTCACACTTGAGCAGAACCAACGCAGCGTAGATGTCGAACTCTCAGCCGGATTGTACATCGCTACACTCGTAACCGGCGATGCAGACGACAGAGCAAGAACTGCCAATGTGAAGTTCACCGTATTCTAACAGAATAACAGATTTCTAAGGTCACCTTAGAAGCCGTAAGTCAAGGAGCACCGAAACAGCACGTTTCGGTGCTCTTGTTATGAACGGGGAACTACTGTGACGAGTAAAGCCAATGAGTCAGACGAAAATAAATCAAGATTTAGGCTTCACGGGATACTATTATTTGAACTTCACAGGATACTATTTGAACTTCACGGGATAATATACTATGTATATTATAGATACAAGTAGGATGCGATAAAGGGTCGATAAGCCATCGAAAATGGACCGATGCAGTAACAGTAATAGCGAGATATTGCGAGATATTGCGAGAAATGGCGGGGTGGCGAGTGCAAAGTAAAGATTGCAGTAATATGACTGATTTTTAAGGTCAATCTTAAAATCCGTATATCATGGAGCGCTGAAATAGCACATTTCTATGCTGTTGTCTTAAAAATCGTACTACTTTTCACAATAGGCGCTATTGTATATATGAAATAAAAGTCGTACCTTTGCAGCGTAATTTGAATAACTACGCATACATATCAACAAAACAATACAAATGAAACAATTTTTTACACGATTTTTAACGATGGCAGTACTCGTGATGAGTACGCTTTCTTTGAATGCCCAGCAGTTACCGGATCCCGGGTTTGAGGACTGGTCGGGTGCAAAGTTCGATGGCAATATTCAGCCTAAGTCATGGCACGCGTCGAACGTATCTCAAGTTGGTCAGTCATATAATTTCATTACCCGAGAAACCGGTCGAAGCGGATATGCTGCCAAAGTGGCTAACACTTTTTGCGGTTTGGGTAGTATTGGTCAAACATCGCCCGGATACTTGACATTGGGCTCGCCTTGGCAATACCTGCCAAGCATTACTCAACTTAGTAGTGCTACAGGTGGTACGGATGGAGGTATCAGTTTTACATACCGCCCCGACTCCATGTATGTGTGGGTTAAGCGTACAGGTTCAAAGGTAGGCTCTGAGCACTATAGTGTATTGTTCTATTCTTGGTCTGGTACATCCAAGGGCACCAGTTACAAGGCAAACACGGCTAACTCGTGTACATCCACCTCGCACACGGATGAGGAGTCCGATATTCGTCAAGCCATGGATGCCAATACCTGTGGTACGCCCACCAAGGCTAACCAGGTAGCAGAAGGATTCTTCTTTGAGAAGAAGGAACATAGCTCGTGGACACAAATCAAGCTGCCTATCTATTACTTCAATGACGATGCTCCTACTAAGTGCAACGTTATCTTCTCATCTTCCGGCTATCCTAACTTTCGTAACAGTGATAATATTAATGATGGCAACGCAATCTACGTAGATGATGTTGAACTGATTTATTCTTCGAAGATTCAGCAGTTGTATATCGGTGGTAAGGTGTGGAATGGTTTCGACCCTAACTCCTCTGAAGAGCAGACCTATTCAGTAGGTCACACAACCGAGGTTCCTGAGATTTATGCCGTACGTGGTGCCGGTACGCTGACGAATATAGCCGGCACAAAAGTATCTTGCCCGGGACGTAAGCTGTCAGGCAGCGAAATCACCATCAACTATGGTAAGGTGGATGGCGCTCCTACGGTTATTACCGTTAAGTCCGGTGACGGCAAGTCAACCACAACCTACAAGATTAAGATGGTGCAGGCTGCTTCTGAGAATGCTACGCTGGCATCCATCCTTGTGAATGGTGAGGCTATCAGCGGTTTCAATCCGCAGTTGGGTCAGTACGATGTATCTCTGCCTTATGGCACAACGGCTGCACCGGTAGTAAGCGTTGTGCAGGCTGAGGATAAGCAGACGGTTGCTATCACGCAGGCCACATCGCCTACGGGCAAAGCTACCATCGTTGTCACAGCAGCCGATGGCAAGACCAAGAAAACCTATACCCTGAACTTTTCCATAGCTCAGTTGGCAGATAATACCCTCGCCGGCATCAAGGTGAACGGCGAAGAGATTGCCGACTTCACCCCCTCGCTTACATCGTACCGCGTCGAACTGCCTTTGGGCACAACCACAATGCCGAAGGTCGAGGCTGTGTCGAAGTACCCCGCGGGAGCGCAGACAATCACGTACGAGGCGCCCGATAAGATCGATGGCGGTACGTACAAGATTAGTGTTACTACCCCCGGAAATGCTATTGCCAAAGTATATCGTTTGACCTTTGCCATCACGGCATCTACCAATAGCAAACTCAAAGATTTGCAGATGGAGGGTCAAGACCTTGGCTTCAGCCCGAACAAGACAACCTATTATGTTACCTTGCCGATGGGTACAACCGTATTACCCAAGATTACCTATGTCAAGGGGGATGCCTACCAAACGGTGGAGGTCACCGAGGGTGGGGTGGATGGTACGACCACCATCCTCGTTACGGCTGCCAGCGGCGCGCAGACTACGTACAGGATCATCTGCTCGACCGAGAAGTCCGAAGCTTCGCACCTGAATATGATTTATGTAGGCGGCGTGGCATTGGAGGACTTCAATCCGAACACCACAACGTATACCTATCAGCTTACCCCCGGCACAACCGAACTGCCGGAGATAACGTGGGAGAAAGGTGATGAGTACGAGACTGTCACCATCAACTATGGCGGACTGAATGGTACAACGCGTATCACTGTTGTTGCCGGCAATGGCAATACTACCATCTACAAGATTACCTTCTCGCTCGAGCTGGCTGCCGATGTTACACTGGATGCCATCTATGTGGACGGCAAACTGGTAGAGGGCTTCAGCAAGGATGTATATACCTATCAGATTGTCCTGCCTAAGGGTACGGACGAACTGCCTGCCGTCACGTGGGATAAGCACGACGAGACACAGACCGTTACGCCGCGGTATGGCGGTGTCAATGGTGATACGAAGATTACCGTACGTGCGCAGTCAGGGGCTACGGCAGTCTATACGCTGCAGTTCCGCGTGTATAAGGAGTCGGTCAATCACCTGAACATGATTTATCTGGATGGCGAACTTTTGTCGGGCTTTGACAAGGATACACTCAACTATATCGACTCGCTGCCGGTCGGCGTGAGCAAGATTCCTGCTATCACATGGGATTTAGGCGCTGCCAGTGCTACCGCACGACTCGTCAATCAGGGCAACCAGCGTATGATACGTGTTACGGCTGAGGACGGCTCGGTGCGCGAATATGTGATTCTGTTCATCATCAGCAAGTCGGAGTCCGCATTCCCGAAGATGATCTATGTCGATGGTCAGCCCTTGCCGGGCTTTGACCCTAAGGAGTTGGAATATACCTACATGTTTGAGGGCGACAAGGCGCCGGAGATCACAGTGGAGAAAGATGGCAACCAGCAGGTTACTATCCTTACCCCCGTGCGCGATGGTGTAACTACCATTATCGTTAGCCCCGAAGGTGGCGGTGAGGGTAATACATACATCATCAATCTTATGCTCAAGCCGAAGGCTGCCGTGCAACTCAATGCTATCTTGCTGGATGGCAAGCTGCTGGAGGGCTACCAACCTGATCAGTTGGATTATGCGGTTGATTATTCCGGCGCAATGCCCGTGGCGTCTTATCTTGCCGAAGATGATCAAACGGTGAATATCCTCACCGAGGGTGAGACTGTCCGTTTCGTCGTCTCTGCTGATGGCGAGCAAGCCATCTATACCGTTCGCTTCAACCGCATCTTGTCATCCGACACCCGCTTGGCTGCCATCCTGTTGAATGGTGAGGCGATGGCTAACTTCGCCCCCGCTGTATATGCTTATCCTATCACGCTGCCTGCCGGCAGCCAAGTGCCCGAGATCGGTTACACCTTGGGCAACGAGGCACAGGTGGTTACACTCGGTCAGACCGGTGACAAAACATTTGCTATCACCGTCTATGCCGAGAATGGCGACTCGACTGCCGTCTATACGCTGGATTTCACCATCGAGCCTTTCACCTCTACCGAGTTGCAAGCGCTTTCGATTGATGGCGAACCTGTAGCCCTAGAGGAAGGTGTATATACCTATAATAGGAATATTGATGCCGGAGCCGAACTGCCGGCATTGGATGTAACACCTGCTGGCGGACAAACCATCCTCACGGTGAATACCTCCGATACCCAGCAGCAGATCATCGTCAAGTCCGAGGATGGCAACACCGCAACATATACCATCAATTATACACCCGTATATTCGTCAGAGGCCAAACTTGACTCAATCATTCTGGATGGCACTCCGTTGGAGGGCTTCGCCCCGAATACGTATAACTATACGCACACGTTGGCATGGCGTAGCACGGTAGTGCCTGTAATTCGTCCGGTAGGTGCTACACCTCATCAGACGATTGAGATTCATTACGGCGCTGTCAATAGTCAGACGCATATTCATGTTATAGCAGCAGATAAGGTATCGACTGCTGACTATTACATCGATTTCCCTGTTCAGAAGTCAAGCAATGTGGCATTGCAGTTGGTAGTGTTTGAGGATGCGGATTTTGACTTCGACCCGGAGACAACCGACTACATCGTCAATCTGCCCTACCAGACCAAGGCTGTACCTACCATCTTCTATACGGCAGCCGAGCCCGAGCAGAGCATCAGGTACATCAGCGCCCCAATCAGCGGTACTACGCAACTGATTGTTACGGCTGAGAATGGCGACCAACGCACCTACAACTTCAACTTCAACGTGCCTGCATCCGACAAACCGAATGTGCTTGCTGCCCTGTATATCACTACCAACAAGCAGGCGGATACCAAGCGTGAGGTGGCAGAGGACGAGACCGACATCACTATAAACCTGCCATACGGAACGACTGAGTTCAACATCGGTTATGACAAGAGCTATGACGAGCAGGCAGTGATTGTTCAGCCCGGTGGTATATTCGCACCGACTATCATCACCGTGAAGGCTAACCGCGGTGATGAGGAAGATAAGGTATATACCATCACCCCGAATATCGAAACACAGAATCCTGCAGTGCTATCAAGTATCACAGTCAACGGTTCGGCACTTACCGGCTTTGACAAGAACCGCTTCTCGTATGTCATCAACGTGGCAGCTCAGCCGACTGTTGTTGCCAAGGATGGTGATGGTGAGATCGTTATCCCTACAGAACATAGCAGCAAGCACTGGCAAGCATCTGTTACCAAAGACGGCTATACCAATACCTATGATATTTGGTATTACTATAATGCTGATGTTATTCCAAATCACGATTTTACTGAATGGACTAGCAATAGCAAGCCTACAGGTTGGCACGTTCTGGCAGATTTTGCTTCATCATACACCTATACGTTCTTCACATTTACTCCTGGCGAAGAAGTAAGCAAGAATGGTACAAGTGTGGCATATTTGCATACGCAATATAACGCAGCTCCATTGGCTGGTTACATCCCGGGTTATGTAACACTGGGTAATATTACCTACAATTATGGTCGTTGGGGAAGTAGTGCATTTGGTGTTACCGGTGGTATTACTTTCCGCAATACACCGGATGTGTTATCGGTTAATTATCGAAATGCAAAAGTTAATAATAATAGCCGAATATTGTATACTTTAACAGGTTCGGGAGGTACTAAAACTATTACGCACACTGACTCTAAAACCTCCAGTAGTTTTGCAACGACAAATATAAGTCTTTCTGATGCGAATGAGACCGTAGGTATTCCTACAATGATGAATATCGTGCTTAATTCATTTGATTCGGAGAGTGGTAAGAACGGTACTGTCGGAGGTGAAGCTGAGATGTATGTAGATTGGGTGAAGTTTGTTTACAACAGCACCCTCTCCAAAGTGAAGGTCAATGGTGCAGATGCTACTTTGTCAAACAAGACCTTCTCCTACACCTTGCCGTCATCCGAGACGATTGGCGTACCGCAACTGTCGTTTGTCGGTCAAGTTAGCGACCAGGCGCAGAAGGTTGTATGGGACACCACTGACCCGAAAGCACTTACGCGTACCGCTACCGTAACGAACTATGCCGAGGATGGTACATTCACCTCGTATCAGGTTGTTGTAAAGCGTCCTGCTTCTACGATCGCCACTTTGTCAGACCTGAAGGTGAACGGCGTGACCGTTACCGGCTGGAGTGCAGATGTCACCGATTACGAGATCCCTGTAGGCTTTGGCCAGAAGCGTCTGTATGACGTACAGGCTATCCAGGGCAGTAACCTGCAGACGATTGCCGTCAGCCAGACCGACGAGACGGTTACTATCATCGTAACGCCTGAGAGCGGCGAAGCGAAAACCTACACCGTTACCTTTGTTGAGCAGAAGTCCAACGATGTAACCCTGGCAGGCATAGCTGCTGCAGGTGTGGAGTACGACCCCGCTATCAAGACCTATGCGCTTACGCAGGCTGAAATGCCTAATATTAAGTTTGTCAAGAAGTCGGACGGACAGACTGTCACTCTCGACAACGGCGTGCTGTATATCGTGGCGGAGGATGGCGTAACCAAAGATACTATCACCATCACCAATACACCTCCTGCGGTACCAACCAGTGGCAAGCTCTTCGACCTTGCTTTGGATGATTATACAATCGAGGACTTTGATGCCTCTACCTACAGTTATATCAAACCGCAACCGCTGGCTACATCCTTCGTGCGCGAGTTTGCATCGGATGCTGTTGTTCAGACTATTACTCCTGACTCTGTCACATGGCAGATACAAGGTACAGAACAGCACACCTACACCCTTGTTTATCCGACCGAGATCTCTGCTGAGGCTGTGTTGGCTATGATTAAGGTGAATGGTGAGCCTCTCGCCGACTTCTCACCTGCTGAGACCGAGTACAACTATGCAAGCAACGATCCTATCCGTATTGAGGTAGTCGCCCAACCCGGTCAAACGATCACCACATCCGTCAGCGTCGAGGCTATAACAGGTGCTGCAGGGCGTCACGCCGCACCGGCTAATGCCATGGGCTTGCGTTATACCTTGGATGTTAAGGCAGAGAACGGCATTAACACGCTAACGTACGTAATCAATGTAGTGCCTAAGCTCTCCGACGATGCTACGCTGAAGATGATACGACTCAACGGCGCTGACCTTGAGGGCTTTGCCGCTGACCAGATGCGTTATGTCGTAACGCTGCCTGCAGAGAACCCCAAGCTGGCTGAACCTAAGTTGCCGGCTGTGATGTATGTGGCTAACCAGTATGCACAGAATATTGCATTAGAGACCTATACCGACAATGATACAACGTACCATTACATCACTGTTACATCCGAGGATGGCGTCAACGAGAATGTATATGAACTGCTTCTCACCGCCGAGCCTTCACACAACGCACAGATCACCGCGCTGATGCTGGATGGCAAGATGCTGGACAACTTCTCACCCGACCGTACGTTCTACTCGGCTTCGGTTACCGATCTCGATGTGGAGGTCAGCTATAGTGCCGCCGACCGCTTCCTGACGATCGAGAAGATTCTCAATGGCAACGCGCTGACCCTGCACGTTGTAGCGCAAGATCAGGTTACGACCAACGATTATGTCGTTGAACTCTACACCCAACCGCTGTCAGCGGATGTATCTTTGGCAGATATTCTGCTCAATGGTCAGTCGTTCACCGACTACAACGCTGCTCTCACACCGTTCACGCCGATGAACAGCTATTACACCATTCCGCTCACCAGCACTCAGCCTCGTCCGGATGTGTCGGCTCAGCTCGGGCATGTCGGACAGTCAATGGAGATCGATGCTTCGCGTCAGGATACGGTGCTTATCACCGTTCATGCGGAGGATGGCGTGCATAGCAATACCTACGTGCTCTTCTTCAAGGTCGATTATTCGTCCAGCACTGCACTATCTAAACTGGAGGTTGGCGACAGCCCGCTCACGCTTGTGCCCGGTCAGTTCAACTACACCTATGCGCTGCCTGTGGGCGAGAAGCAACCGCGTGCCGTAACCTTCGAACTGGAGAACTACACGCAGCAGACTGCCGAGAACGAGAACACCGAGGGACTCCGCTGGTCGGTGGATGTGGTCGCTGAGGATGGCACGCGTGCTACCTATACGGTTACTTTCGTGCCTACACTGTCGCAGAACGCTGCCTTGAGTGACATCACCGCCAACGAGGTATCACTCGAAGGATTCAGCCCGGATGTGTTCAGTTATGTCATCACCTTGCCGCAAGGTGAACGCCGACTGCCGTCAATCAAGTTCTACGAGGGCGACGATTGGCAGCAACCGCAGCAGATCGACACGATTGCTACAACGCTGCGTACCACCTACAAATGCACCGTGCTGGCTGAGGATAGTATCCACCGTGCTGTGTATAGCGTGGAGATCAATATCCTGCCGTCGGATGTCGACACCTTGGCTGCCATCAATGTCAAAGGCCTGCTGTTGGACGGCTTCGACCCGTACCGCGCAACGTACTCCTACGTGCTGCCGAAGGGTACTACCGAACTGCCGCTCGTTGAGTTTGAGCCGGGTGATCCCTACCAGACTATCGACAGCGTCAGCACAGGATTGAATGGTACGATGTCTATCATCGTTACTGCCGAGAATGGCAACCAGCGTCGTTATGCTATCAACTTCAGTGTCGAGCGTGAAAACAACACTACCCTCCAGACTGTCAACATTGGCGGTACACCGCTCGAGGACTTTGATCCCGAGACACCGGATTATACCATCACCCTGCCGCACGGCACAACGGCTGTGCCCGTGGTTACCTTCACCAAGGCTGACCCCAAGCAGGAGGTTGTTATCAGCGTTGCCGATAATGTGGTTACCATCACCGTTACGGCGGAGAACGGCGAGCAGCGCACCTATACGCTCACGTTCATCGAGGCTAAATCGTCCGAGGCACACCTCTCGTCTATCACCGTTGGCGACGAACTGCTGGCAGGCTTCGACCCGAATACGTTTGAATACACCATCACCCTGCCGTATGGCACAACCGAGCTGCCTCAGGTATCGGCTACGCTCGCTGACTCGACGGCTACGATGGAGATTGCTGTCAGCGGACAAGCTGTCACCATCAGCACACTGTCGGCGGATAACAGCAAGCCTTACGATTATGTCGTAATCTTCGTCATCGAGGGCTGCCCTGTCAATTACCTCACCGACCTGCAGGTTAGCGGTGTTACGATCGATGGCTTCCACCAGGATTCTACATTCTACACCCTTGCTTATCCTGTTGGTTCTGATTCGACTGCGTTTGTTCACGCCGATGCCGTAACCTATGTTGCCGGCGATACGACCGAAACGATCACCGTCAGCGAGGAGCACAGCACAATTTATGTCACTGTTAAGGCGCAGAACGGCGATGTGCGCGTCTATGCAATCAATCAGGTCATCAGCCTGAGCGACAACAGCCTGCTGTCCGACATCACGCTGAACGGTGTATCGCTGGCTAACTTCAATGATTCGACCTACGAGTACGAGTATCTGTTATTGGAGGGCGAGACACTGCCGATGGTTGAGGCTGTGGCACAAGACTCGTTGGCTGAGGTATCAGTAACGCCGGGTGCTGTAGGCGAGGCTACGCTAATCTATTGTACGGCTCAGGATGGTACGGAAACAATCTACAAAGTGCTGTTCCGTGTATCTTCGATCAACACTGCTGTTGAGGCGCGCTCTACCGATGTGCTCTTCAAGCAGATTGGCGGCACCGATCAGTTCGCGGCATATTCGATACGAAACAATACCTCGATAGCGATCTTCGACCAATACGGACATTTGATGTTCGATCAGGTGCTGCCGGTTTGCAACCCGAATGATGTGACTATTGCTGCCGACCCGAACGGTCGTGAGATAGTAACCGATGCACATGGCGATGGCGCTTTCTTCACCATCCCGGCACACGGTCAAGTGTTCTTCTACATGTTCTATAGCAACAATCAGCGCATCTGCTCGGGCAAGTTCATGGTACAATAGTTGCGTGTAAGGCTTAAGAGACAAAGCGGTGCGTCCTATTGAGGCGTACCGCTTTGTTGTTAACTATTGTACTGAATAATTCACAGTACGATGGTGGGCGCGCAAGTGTTAGACGTGATACAAGTCATTTGAGTAATTTGACATTTATGCCTGTGATTTGCTTTTTTATGTGCATAAATTGTGGATAAAAAAGAAAAAATGACTTTTTTTTCACAAAATATTTGCATTTTCAAAAAAAAAGTTGTAATTTTGTAGCCTTTGAAATAATAAAAATTTATACATGCAGAAATTTTACTATAATCCTAATATGAAAAAATGTATTTTTGCGCTGTGCGCATTGGTTGTATGTGCCTTGCCTGTTTTTGCTCAAGAGGCACCTTCGATGGATGAGAATCCGGATTCAATCAGAGTGTCGTATGTTCCTAATCGTTTCGGTGACAACTGGGAGTTGTCGATAAGTGGCGGTATCTCTGTTTTATTCAATGGAATGGGACATAATGATGGAACGACATCCGCTCCGGGAACACCTTCTAGTGGTTATAAAACCTATGATGCCATTGGTGGAGTAGGCGAAATAGCTGCTACCAAGTGGTTTAACCCGTATATAGCCGGTCGTATTGGCTGGATGACTGGTTATCTGCCTTACGCAGAAGCGGATAATAGTCAATCCAAGATTGCCAAATGGCATAATTATGCGCACATTGACATGTTGTGGGACTGGACAACGCAATTTGGCGGCTATAATCCTAACCGCATATATGATGCTGTACCCTATGTGCATGTGGGTGTCGTGGGTAATCCCGGTTATAATGTAATGATGGGCGGTGGTGCCGGTTTCTTGAGCAGATTCCACTTGAATGACAGTTGGCTTATCAATCTGGATTTGCGTGCTACAGCAACAACATCGCGTAAGTTTGGCTTGCCATCAGGTATAGCTATTGATGTCAACGCCTTGGTGGGCGTAAGCTATCGCTTCAAGGAGCGTAGCTGGAAGAAGAAGGTATATAACCCCTACGGTCCTGAGGTTCGCAGATTGAATGATGAGAACGGCAATCTGCGCACGATGTTGGATCAAGCATTGAGCGAGAATCAAACGCTTGCAGATGATCTGAAGAAGGCGCAAGCCCGCGCTGCCAAGCATGACACAACGCGTGTTACAGATCAGGTTCCCGGCGAAGGAAATGGCGCATATCAAGACGTCCCGGACACGATTCTGCTGACCGTATATTATCCCATATCGTCAACGCAGTTGTCGGCTTACGAGCAGGCGCATCTGGCTTCGCATATGAAGTTGTTGCGTGCTCTTGACCCGGGGCGCAAGCACCGCTATATAGTGATTGGTTCTGCAGATGCCGGTACCGGCTCGCGCGAAACCAACGAGCGTCTCGCTTCCAAACGCGCTGATTCCATCAAGCGTGCACTTGTTGAGCAAGGCATTACAGCAGATATGATTGATATCCAGACACAGATCGTTGAGAGTGGTGATCCGAGGCTGATGCGTGCTTCGCATGTGATAATCTATCCCTTGCTTAAGAAGTGATGCCGGGTATGAAGAAGAGCCTGAATGTCATACTGCTTGCTTGTGTGCTGCTAAGTACTTCGTGTGTTTCGCAGCGCAAGTTGTCGTACTTGCGCGATGTGACAGAGGCATCAGCCGATTCAATCAATCAAACTTTTACCTCACAAAAGGAGAATCATATAGCCAAAGGCGATTTACTCTCCATCTTTGTGAATGCGTTGGATATACAAGCGGTGCAGGCTTTCAACTTGCCGGTGGCGAATGTGCAGAACTTAGGTGCTCGTCAGGTGTCTGCGGCTGTGGGTGGCGGCTCGCTGCAAGGATATTGGGTCGATCCTGAAGGTAACATTGATTTCCCTGTCTTAGGAACGCTGCACGTGGAAGGAATGACCACTACTATGCTCAAGGATACCCTGACGCAACTTATCTCGCGCTCTGTAAAAGACCCGATTATTAATATCAACTTCATGAATTTCTTTGTGACGGTACTGGGCGAAGTTAAGAACCCCGGGCGTCACGCTGTCAATTCCCAGGGAATGACTATATTTGAAGCACTTGGCCTGGCGGGAGATTTGACCATATACGGCAAACGTAATAATGTGTTGGTTTCGCGCGAGGTAGATGGCAAGATGGAGTTCGCGCGATTGAATCTGAACGATGAAGCAATTTTTGCGTCACCATACTATCATGTTCGTCAGAACGATGTGATATATGTGGAGCCTAATAATGCGCGTGCCATCTCATCACAAAACATTCCATTGTATTTGTCAATGGTTACAACATTAGGATCGATGGCTACATTAATAGTTTCCTTATATTCAAATGCGCTTACGATAAAGGAATTGAAGAAATAACGAGAGACATTAAACACAAAATCTATTTATGGCTCAACAACAGAAGCAGCAAGATATTCAGGAGTTTGATTTTATCAAACTATTTTTCCATTGTCTCCATTATTGGTATTGGTTCTTGCTCTGTGGCGCGATAAGTGCAGGAGTTGCTACGTTGTATATTCAAAGCAAAACAAGAGTATTTACGACCTCTACGACCATTATGCTTCGAACAGACAACAATATGTCCCGCTCATCTTTGCAGACAGATATGCTAGAGATGATGGGTTATCAGACTAGTAAAATTGTTGAGGATGAAATGGTAATTCTTCAATCTCGAACCATCATGGAACAAGCGGTTCGCGCGTTGAATTTACAAACGGAGTATAGAAAGAAAGTGGGATTACGCTGGGAGGGACAATATCCTAATCCGGATGTGTTGCTGACGTTTGAGCCTGGCGTGTTGGATACGTTAAAAGGGCTTTCGATAGAGTTGGAGCGAAAAGAACATGAATATGTGGTTACGCTGAACTATCGTGGTGTTGAATCCATACTTCATGTTAATGATCTTCAGTCGCCGATTCCAACCTCAGCCGGCTTATTAACATTCTCTGAAGTGCGTGTGCTACAGGTTGGAGATAAGATACGCATAACCACGATGCCTGTATTTGGACGTGCAAATGCTTTGCTGGGACAATTAAGTTGCCGCCCTGTGAGAAGTAAAGGCGAAAGTAATGTTATCGTAGTCTCCATGCAAAGCGATATGCCATCTCGAGCTAAAGATGTGGTGATGAAGGTGGTAGAACTCTATAATTTAGACGCAGTTGTTGATAAAAATATTATGGCAACTAATACAGCGAACTTTATCAATGAGCGTTTGCAGATTGTAGAACAAGAATTGGGGGAAGTTGAGACGGCCGTGGAGTCCTATATGAAGGAAAACGGACTAACGGATATCAGCCAAGAGTTGCACATTGCATTAACCAATCAGACATCCTATCAACGAGAATTAGCAGATGTAGAAACGCAGATAAACTTGCTGAAATTCTTAGAAGACTATATCAAAGAGCCTGCAAATGAAAATTCCTTAATCCCTTCTAATCTTGGCATAAAAGATGCCGGACTGCAAAAATTGATGAGCGATTATAATGGTTTGCTGTTACAGCAGATGCGTATGTCACGTAGCGCGACAGAAATTAATCCGGCTTACATGCAGTCAAAAGAAGAGTCAGCAACGCTTCGTCAAGCCATCTTGTCCTCAATCGCTAATATTAGTAAAGGACTGATGATTCAAAAATCTGATTTGGCTAAGAAAGACCGTGAATTCGCATCGCAATTATATAAAACTCCTGAAAAAGAGCGTAAGTATGTGGAGATTAAGCGCCAACAAGAGATAAAGGAGAAGTTATACATATATCTCTATCAGAAACGCGAGGAAAACGCATTAACCTTAGCATCTACAGTTATGCCGGCTAAGGTGATAGATTCCCCAATAACAACAGGACCTATATCGCCGCGAACAAAGCGAATATGGATGATTGTTCTAGCAATAGGTATTGGCCTTCCGCTGATAATAATCTTTTTGATTGATTATTTGAATGACGAAGTGAAGGATCTGCGAGAATTCCAGTCTGTTGTAAAAGCCCCATTCCTCGGGCATGTACTATATTTGCCTTCAGATAAAGTTGTAGCAGTTGAGAATCACAACAACTCAGCGCAGGCGGAATTGTTCCGGACTATACGAACCAATCTTCGTTTTATGCTTCCCGACAAAAAGTCGCCTGTACTACTGGTGACTTCGGCGTTGAATGGTGAAGGTAAATCGTATGTGGCCATCAATATAGCAGCCTCGTTAGCACTATTGAAGAAGAAAGTTATACTTGTAGGTATGGATATCCGTAAGCCGACTTTGTCGCAATACCTCCATATTGACTTCAAGGGGCATCTCACCTCCTTCCTGCTTGATTCCACTATGCCGTTGGATGATATGATTATCCCGTCCGGTGCGGTGGATAACCTGGATGTGATGCCTTCCGGTGCTATACCTCCCAACCCTGGCGAGTTGATTCAATCGGCTAATGTGGAGCTGTTGTTCAATGCCTTGCGGGAACGCTACGACTATATCGTGGTGGATACGGCACCGTTGTATCTGGTGTCGGATACATTCCATTTGGATAAATATGCCGATATGACGATATTTGTAACACGAGCCAACTACATCTCGCGAGAGATGTTACCATATATTCAGGATATTTATGCCAATCAAAAGATGCACAACATGGCATGCATACTGAACGCCTCCACCGGCGGCAAACGTGGCTATGGTTATGGTCGCTATGGTTATGGCCGTTACGGTTATGGTCGTTATGGCTATGGCCACTATGGATATGGAGGCTATGGCTATGGTTATTATGGTGAAAAACAGAAAGACTCTTAATTACTAATGCCGTCATTCTCGGATACCGAATCAGCATGGAAATGGTTGGTCGCATTGATTGACCTGATTGCCATATACCTCTTGTATTGGGGTGGTATGGTCGTGGGCGTTATACCTGTGATTCAAGGTTGGTATGTATGGTTGGGGATATGCTATATCTTTGTATTTCTCATCTACCCACCTATGGCGCACCAGCGTCTGGCTAAGGCAACTCAGGTGGCGCGTCATGCGCTGTGGAGCTCCATAATGATGTTCCTGCTGTACATAATTGCCGTATATGCGGCACGCCTATATGATCCGGCTTTGGAGCGCTGGTGGCTTTTGCCAACCGCTTGGGTGGTGCTGGCCTTGCTTCTGTTTATCAGTCGCATGTGTACGCGCGGACTTATCCGCCGCTTCCGCACGTATGGCATCAACAACCGTCGCGTGTTGTTTGTGGGTGCTGGGCATAACCTCCGCTACTTGTACGATGAATTGGTGCAGAATCCTACAACCGGTTTCCGCGTTAAGGGTTATTTCGACGAGAGTATAGATAATCAATTTACGGATGTGTTGCCTCGTTTGGGTGGCTTAGCCGATATCGAACCATACCTCAAGAAGCAGCCCGTGGACATCGTCTTCTGCAATTTGACGAGCCGTCATGACAAGGAGATATTGCAACTGATGAACTATTGCGAGAACCACTTGATTCGTTTCTATTCCGTGCCTAATGTGCGTAACTACGTCCACCACGTGATGCAGGTGGAGATGGTAGGTAATATGCCTGTGCTCTCGTTGCGCGAGGAACCGCTTAATCTGCCCGTCAACCGAATTATCAAGCGCACGTTTGACATATTGTTCTCGCTATTATTCCTATGTACAATCTTCCCGTTCATTTTCATCTTCTGCACCATAGGTATCAAGTTGTCTAGTCCCGGACCGGTGTTCTTCAAGCAGAAGCGTACGGGCATACGTGGCGAGGAATTTACCTGCTACAAGTTCCGCTCCATGCATATCAATGATCAGGCGGATACGCTGCAGGCAACGAAGGACGACCCGCGTAAGTTCCCGTTTGGCGACTTTATCCGTAAGACCAATCTTGACGAGACGCCGCAGTTCATCAACGTGCTGCGCGGCGAGATGTCTATTGTAGGTCCGCGTCCGCACATGCTGAAGCATACTGAGGAATATTCGCAATTGGTGGACAAATATATGGTTCGTCATTGGGCAAAACCGGGCATAACCGGTTGGGCGCAAGTCACTGGTGCACGCGGCGAGACCGAACATCTGTGGCAGATGCAGGAGCGTATTGAGAAAGATGTGTGGTATATTGAGAATTATAGTTTCATGCTTGACCTTCAGATTATTATCTTAACGATAAAAACGCTGGTTAAACGAGACGAGCACGCCTATTAGTGCGTTTAGTTAATTGTCATGTAGCGAGAACGACTGAATAAGAATCGCCGTTATTGAAAATATACTACTTGTTGGTAATTTTTGGTAATTGTTGACCAAACATACAATTCTGCAATTTTTGACAAATTGTTGATAATTGTTGACTAAATAAAGTAACCTGTATTCATAAGGCTAAGTTGTTGGCTGTGAATGCAATAAACGAAGAATCTTTGTTCAAGGCAGCAGTGCTGCCGGACAACCTCTGTTCGAAAATGAACGAATCAGGGGTGTCCCTAAACTATATCCTTGCCCCAACATTTGTCGAGCCGGAAGGCTATCAGTGGTACGTGTTACGCGTTCCGTACGGGCGTGAGCGTGAGGTTGCTGCTACGATTCAGTCACCGACGCTTTTGACGTACGCGCCCGTGCAGACCTTGGCGCGCATACGCGGCGGCAAGCGCGAGTTTGTCGAGAAGTCCGCTTTGCCCAACATGTTTTTTGCATACGCGCGCGAGTCGGATCTGGCTTATTATCAGCAGCGTACAATAGTATTGAAGGACCATCCTGACTGGCAGCCGGCGCAACTCAGGTTCATGTATGATCATACTCAAAAGAACGAACAGGGCTACGACCGGAAGATGACCATTCCGATGGAACAAATGCGACACTTCATCCGCGTGACGATGCAGCATGATGAGCATGTGCGCATTTTCCTGAACGATGCGTTCTCTGCCAAGCAAGGCGACTATGTCGAGGTCATTGATGGCAAGTTCGCTGGTGTTCGCGGACATGTGGCAAGACTGCATGGTCAAACCTGCGTACTCGTCAACCTTGAGGGCATCTGCATAGCATCAACCGCATACGTCCCCAAAGCATTTCTAAAGAAAATCAATATTTAACATGTCAAAAAATATCGCACTTATCACCGGAGTTACCGGTCAAGACGGCTCATACTTGAGCGAGTTTCTGTTAGCCAAAGGCTACGAAGTACATGGCATCATCCGCCGTTCGTCAGTTGATTTCCGTGAGCGTATTGCGCATTTGGAAGGTCAGCCGCATTTCCATTTGCATTACGCGGATATGTCGGACTCCATGTCGCTCGTCAAACTTGTCGGTCAAGTTCAGCCGACCGAGATTTATAACCTTGCTGCACAAAGTCATGTGCAGGTCAGCTTTGATGCGCCGGAGTTCACGGCTGATGTGGATGCTGTAGGCGTTTTGCGTATCCTGGAAGCGGTACGCACCAACCATCTGGAGAAGACTTGCAAGATTTACCAAGCCTCCACATCCGAGCTTTACGGCAAGGTCGAGGAAGTGCCTCAGAATGAGAATACTCCGTTCCATCCGTATAGCCCGTATGCTGTAGCCAAATTGTACGGCTACTGGATTGTCAAGGAGTATCGTGAAGCATACGGTATGTTCTGCTGCTCGGGTATCCTCTTCAACCATGAGTCGGAGCGCCGCGGTGAGACGTTCGTCACCCGCAAGATCACGCTGGCAGCCGCGCGCATTGCGCAAGGCAAGCAGCAGCAACTGTTGCTCGGCAACCTCGACAGCCTCCGCGACTGGGGATATGCCAAGGATTATGTGGAGTGCATGTGGCTCATACTGCAGCACAAGACGCCGGAGGATTTCGTGATCGCTACCGGCGTGCAACATACTGTACGTGAGTTCGCTACGCTGGCATTCCAGCATGCCGGAATCACTCTGCGTTGGGAAGGCGAAGGCATCAACGAAGTCGGAATATGTGAAGCCGCAACCGATGCTGTCAAGCTCCATGCCGGTGAGGATATTGTTGGCAAAACACTTGTGGCAGTCAGCGAAGATTTTTACCGCCCGACAGATGTGGTCAACCTCTGGGGTGATCCTACCAAGGCACGTGCCGAACTCGGCTGGAATCCGCAGTCCACGACCTTCGAGCAACTCGTTGAACTCATGGTCAAGAGCGACATGCAGAAGGTGGCTGCTGATGCCATCCGCGAGCATGTCAATCTCGCCGAGTACCTCGAGAAAGGTGTCGTCAAATAATAGGGTTGATTAGGTCAACAATTACCAACAATTATTTGCAATCTTGTGTGAAAGGAATGGATGACAAGCGATTAATAGAATATGCGGATTTGATCTATGGCATTGTCGGTGCTGCGCATGAAGTGCATAATGAACTGCGCTCCGGATTGTCGGAGGCTATATATGAAGAAGCACTTTGTGTTGAGTTAAGCGAGATGGGGATAGAGGCAGCTCAGCAGGTAGAATTGCCTGTTTTTTACAAAGGTTATCAATTGGAGAAACATTATAGACTGGATGTTGTTGTAGAAAATGACATCATCATTGAATTAAAGGCTGTAGATAAAATCTTGTCAGAGCATAGAGCTCAATTGTTTAACTACCTGCGTATTACTCAAAAGCCAATAGGACTATTGCTGAATTTCGGTAAAAGTGTATATGTGGAGAAATACATATACGATGCCGATACCAATGATGTTTCGTTCTTTAGTACGAAATCTAATAGAGGGTAATGTTTGTCTATTTGATACTTCGAAAAATGGTTGTTAATTGAGGACAATTGTTGACAGATTTGACTCATCGAAAAAATAATTGGTAATTGTGGATAATTGTTGACCACATTTAATCGTCATAACTATGTTGGATAAGAACACAAAAATATACGTAGCCGGGCATCGCGGACTCGTTGGCTCAGCGATTTGGAACAACCTCTGGCAGCGTGGCTATCACAACCTCATCGGCCGCAGTCACGCCGAACTCGACCTCACGAACCAAGCCGCCGTGCGTAAGTTCTTCGACGAGGAACGTCCCGAGGCAGTCGTTCTTGCTGCGGCTTTCGTAGGTGGCATCATGGCAAATAGCCTCTATCGTGCAGACTTCATTATGAAGAACATGCAGATCCAGTGCAACGTGATTGAGGAGGCGTACAAACATGGCGTGCAACGCCTGCTCTTCCTCGGTTCGACATGTATCTACCCGAAGAACGCACCGCAACCGATGAAGGAAGATTGCCTGCTCACATCGCCGCTCGAATATACCAACGAGGAGTACGCCATCGCCAAGATTGCCGGACTCAAAATGTGTGAAAGTTACAATCTCCAGTACGGCACGAACTATATAGCCGTCATGCCTACTAACCTCTATGGTCCGAACGATAATTTCCACCTCGAGAACTCCCACGTCATGCCGGCTATGATGCGCAAGGTCTATCTCTCCAAACTCTTGGCAAACGGGCAATGGGAGATGATTCGCAAGGATCTGACGATTCGTCCCGTTGGTGCCAATATCCGTGAAAACGGCGAGATTGTCCGTTACGTGATTGACGGCAATAGTGATGAAGCAACTATCATCAAAGTGCTCGCTTTCTACGGTATCGAGGCGAACAAAGTCACACTTTGGGGCACAGGCAAACCGCTCCGCGAGTTCCTGTGGAGTGAGGATATGGCGGATGCCAGCGTACATATCTTGCTGAATGTCAACTTCTCCGACATTATCGGCATTGAGAAGTATTCGCAGGTACACTACGGCGTAGCAGCTGACGGCACGGTTGACCGCAACCACTCTACAGGTCGTGGCGGAGCCATCCCGTCGTTGGGCGAGATTCGCAACTGCCATATCAACGTCGGCACAGGCAAGGAACTCACAATCCGCGAACTTGCCGAACTGGTAGTCAAAACAGTCGGCTTTGAAGGCGAACTCTGCTTCGATGCCACCAAACCCGACGGCACGATGCGCAAACTCATCGATGTCAGCAAGTTACACAGCCTTGGCTGGACACACAAAGTCGAGATTGAAGATGGTGTTGTACGCTTGTTTGAATGGTACAAGCAATCTCTTTTTTGCTAATGTCCAATTTACGTCCAATATACGTTCAAAATAATTCTAATATGCGTCTAATATGCTTCCAATCCCGACGGTCAGCCGACGGTCAACCGACGGTCAAGCCTAACGACACTTTTCTCTCAATACTCTGAAAGAATGAAAAATTTTACCAAGTACGACTATCTCATTGTAGGTTCCGGACTCTTCGGAGCTACATTTGCTTATTGCGCCACGCAAGCAGGTAAGCGTTGTCTGGTGATTGACCGTCGTCCGCAGTTGGGGGGTAATGTCTATTGCGAGGATGTGGAGGGCATTCATGTGCACAAGTACGGCGCGCATATCTTCCACACCAACGATAAGCAGGTCTGGGATTTCGTCAACTCGCTTGTGCCCTTCAACCGCTATACCAACTCGCCCGTGGCGAACTACAAAGGCAAACTGTACAACCTGCCTTTCAACATGAACACGTTCTACCAGATGTGGGGCGTGATTACTCCCGAACAAGCGCAGGCAAAGATTGATGAGCAAAAGGCTGAAGCAGTAGCCAAACTTGGAGGAATGGAACCGCAGAACCTTGAGGAGCAGGCACTTACATTGGTCGGTAAGGATATTTACGAGAAACTGATAAAAGGTTATACCGAGAAGCAATGGGGACGTTCGTGCACCGAACTTCCGGCATTCATTATCCGCCGCCTGCCTGTTCGGCTGGTGTATGACAACAATTACTTCAACGACGCTTACCAGGGCATACCCGTTGGCGGATACAACGTGCTGATTGAGAAACTGTTGGAAGGTTCGGATTGCGTGACAGGAGTAGATTATTTCATCGCCAAAGTTGGCGATGTGCTGCCGAATGTAGTAAACGAAAAGCTTCTGAAGCAAGCCTGGCATGATATAGCCGACAAAATGGTCTTCACAGGCAAAATCGACCAGTTCTACGACTACCGCTTTGGTCAGTTGCAGTACCGCACCGTTCGCTTTGAGCAAGAGACACTGGATATGCCTAATTATCAAGGTAATGCGGTGATCAACTACACCGAGCGTGAAGTGCCTTTTACCCGAATCATCGAGCACAAGCATTTTGAGTCTTTCGGCCAGGCAGTTTATGACAATCCGAAGACTGTCATCAGCCGCGAGTATAGCACCGAGTGGACGCCCGGCATGGAGCCGTTCTATCCGGTGAATGACGATAAGAATGCCGCATTGTACAAGCAATATAAATCTCTTGCCGACCAGCAAACCGACGTCCTCTTCGGCGGCCGTCTCGCCGAATATGCCTACTACGACATGGCTCCCGTAATTGCGAAAGTAATGCAGCTGACAATAGATTAGCAAAAGAAAAAGGTAGGGTACAAATTGTACCCCTCCTCCGAGAATTGAATAATAACAAATTAGCCAATATAGAACATGGCAGACGAATCAATCATTAAATTATTCGAAGGAAAGAAAGTACGTGTTGTCTGGGATGAGGAACAGGAAAAATACTACTTCGCAGTACAAGATATAGTACAAGTCCTAACTGATAGCTCCGATGTAAAGCAGTATATCAAGCGTTTACGTTCGCGTGATATAGAACTGGATTCCATGTGGGGTACAATTTGTACCCCCCACCAATTTGTATCAACAGATGGGAAAAAACATGCTGTGAATTGTTCGGGTTTACAGGGGATTTTCCGTATTATCCAATCAATCCCGTCAAAGAAAGCCGAGCCGGTAAAACAATGGCTGGCAGAGTTGGGACAGCAGCGTATCGATCAGATGATTGATCCGGAACTCACGTTCCAGATGGCTGTGGAGGACTATCGACGCAAGGGGTATTCGGATAAATGGATCAACGAACGGATGCGTTCCATCGAGATGCGGAAGGAGTTGACGGATGAGTGGCAACGCAGCGGGATCACGGAACATAAGGATTTTGCGATACTGACGAACGTGCTGACGCAAGCATGGAGCGGCATGACAACAGGACAATATAAGAAGTTCAAGGGGTTGACCAAAGAGAACCTGCGCGATAACATGACGAACATCGAATTGGCGCTGAACACGCTTGCGGAAGTGGCGACGACAGAGTATTCGCGGCAATCGAATCCGCAGACGATGGAGGAGAGCAAACGTGTGGCACAGGAAGGTGGCAGTGTGGCTCGTGAGGCACGTGAGACGATGGAGAAACGGCTGGGGCGTTCGGTGGTGTCGAAAGAACGTGCATCGGATTATATCCTGCCGGAGAAGCCAAAGAAAGATGTGGAGGAGTTGCCTTATGATGATGTGACGGAAAGAGAAAAATGAATTAGCCTCATTAACCTAACGCAAATATACATGCAAAAGAAGGGAAAGAGAATAGATAGCGTAGAGAGGCGTTATGGAAGGACTAAAGTCTAGGATACCCACGTGAATGGGCCGAAAACGGACCGTAAATGGACCGAGTTTGGGAGATCAATAACAACCGACAGCAGCGGATAATTATTTAAACAAAAACGATACAAAGGTCATGCGAAATTTTGAGTGGCAGTTTTGTCAGTTTGGCAGTTTTATCAGCCAAGTGGCAGTTTCTTACCCGCTTAAAACCAGCAACATACTCGGCAAACTGCCAAACTGCCACAGATAATTTTCTTATACGTACATATAGTAGTTCGCTAAAAAGAAAACATCATTGAAATGAGTAACAATATAGCAATTGAATTTAACCACGTTAGCAAGCAATACAGATTAGGCTTGGTGAGTACGCAGACGCTGGCTCACGATATACGCCGATTCTGGATAACGAACGTGTTGGGCAAGGAAGACCCATACCTAAAAATCGGCGAGACCAATGATCGTGCCTCCAAAGGTAACTCGGAGTACGTGTGGGCACTGAAGGATATCGACTTCAAGATTGAGCAAGGCGATGTAGTAGGCATCATCGGCAAGAACGGTGCCGGCAAATCAACCTTGCTAAAACTCTTGAGTCGCGTAACTGGTCCAACGACAGGCACCATTCGCGCGCATGGACGAATAGGCTCCCTGCTGGAGGTCGGTACTGGATTCCACCCCGAGATGACTGGTAGGGAGAATATATTCATGAACGGAGCCATCCTTGGAATGTCTCGTGCTGATATTCAACGCAAATTGGACGATATCATAGATTTCAGCGGTTGTGCACGATACATTGATACACCAGTCAAGCGATATAGTTCCGGTATGACTGTTCGCTTGGGTTTTGCTGTAGCTGCATTCCTCGAACCCGAGATTCTCGTAGTGGACGAGGTGCTCGCCGTCGGCGATGCAGAATTTCAGAAGAAAGCCATCGGCAAGATGCAGGATGTTAGCAAAGGCGAAGGGCGCACAGTGCTTTTTGTGAGTCATAATATGGCTTCTGTTCGGCAGCTATGTCATACCGGTATATTGTTAGAAAACGGTTCTATTGCCATGATGGGGAAGATGAGCGATGTGATTGATACATATGTTTCTCAATCCTCAACTGACAAAGAACTAATCGGTGCAGTGTGGAATAAGAATAAGTTAGAGGATAAACCAATACAATTGATTCATGCAGAGGTGCAAAATGCAAATGGTGACCCCAAAACTTCGTTCTCTTGTGATGAAGACTTTTATGTAGAATTGACTTATAAAGTAGATGAAAAAGTCCCTGGAATGACTTGTCTCTTTTCGTTGTTAAAATCGTATGATGACTCGTTTGTATTACAAACCGAGAGCAATGATACCGGTTTTAATTATGTGGAATCGATGTCGCAAGGAATAAATAGGTTCCGATTGCATTTCCCAAAACGTTTGATAGGACATGGTACGTACTTCGCACGTGCAACATTGCTCAGCAATTATAATTTTTCTGGACGTGTTATCGAAAAAATGGATCGCATTATCAAGTTTGATATATCTGATTATCGTACGCAACGTGGTAATTATCGTAATGGATATTTCAGTACGATAATTGATTGGGATTTGGCGTGATTCATTTTGATTATGAATATGACAATTTCACATTATATAGGTGCTTCTAAGAAACTTTCTAAGAAAGTGATATGGAAAATAGACAGGGTGTTGTTCTCTGGCTATTTTCAAAATGCTCGTAATAAAGCGTTGGAGCAAAAGAGATTAGAAGAAGAGCGTTTTCGCATTGAGCATCCCGAGGAGTATTATGATAAATATTCGGTTGCAGCAAGACATTGTTTCCCTGTTGTTGGCAACCAACTATATTCCGTGCGTGATCTTATTCTCTCGCAATTTGTAAGTGGAGTTTATAAGGGGTATGATATCACAGTGCGACTTTTAGCCATCGAACAATATTATGGGAAAAACTCAATAGGATACAGTTTATATCGTAAAATGCAATTTCCAACAGGTTTTGATTGGATTCCGCGATATTCAAAATTAATTGCTTCGTATGAGCAAAATGGCTTTGAAGATGATAATCCGATAGAAGTAGATGATCATCTGACGCTGATGGATGGAGCACATCGTTTGGCTTTAGCGTTATATCATAACGATGAAATAGTACCTGCAAGAATTTACAAAAATGACAGAGAGCGGCCGTATGATTATAATTGGTTTTGGCAAATGAATTTTTCAGCGGATGAAATTAGTTTGATTCATAACCGCACGGTAGAACTGTTTAATCAATGTAAATACGATTATGTAGGCGTGATTTGGTCGCCGGCTTATCATTTACGCGATGAAATAATAAATGCTATTAATTCATATCTACATTCTTCATATAATCCTCCGATTCAACAATGTGATTGTAAAGTTGTAAAATATGAAGATGTGACTCTTGACAAATTAGACTTTTTCGGATTCCTACGGGCTATGTATTACACAGATGTGATGACAGAAGAGGGGGTGCAGTGGAAACTGAAAAGTATGGTGGATAGCATGCCAGATGGTTGTGAACAGTATCCGGTACGTATATTTTATATTGAAACACTAAATCCGGAGATTGATAGAAATGTAAAAAATAACACGGCCAAGTCAATGCTTATAGCTAAAATAAAGAATGTAATCCGTAGCCGCTATAAGAATCGTATCAATAAGTACGAGTATGACAATATAATGCATATAAGTGATAATTATATCCAAAGCAAGTTCTGTGATTTGGCAGTTAATATAGATAAAGATGTAAGCGACTTATTTGTGCAATTGAATAAGCAATATGATTATGTAATAGCAAAAGCGTTTGGTCGTCAAAGCATTGATTTTCCGTATTATTATTATTATTATTATTCAGATGTTGATATAGTAGTTAGACCTTCTGATGTCCAGAAAGTTAGTGAGACAGCCGAGAAATGGTTAAATGAAAAATATGGAGGAAAATATGAAGAATGGCTTAGGGTTGAACGCAGACTTGACGACGAAGAACAAGTTGAAATACAAGTATCTTTAAGAGGCTGGAGGTTCTTCTTAGTGCATGTTCAGACGTTGGCTCATTTCTCAATGAATAATGGCATTACTGATGAGTTTCTATCACATAGAGAACTCGCAGAAAATAAGCCTATTTATATCTTGCCGCCTATTTATGATATGCTTATTCGTGCAGCAGATTTAGTTTTTAAGCCTCATAAGGATTGGCATCGTAGATATATTGCAAAGCATATAGATGAATTTGATGAACAATTGGCAGAAAAATCATTCAGCAACAATCCTGATTTTCTGCAAAATGTAAAACAAATAATATCAGAAATACAGAGTTCAAAATGAAAGTAGTAGGAATCATACCAGCGCGTTATGCCTCGACGCGTCTACCAGGGAAACCGCTGAAAGATATATTGGGACATCCAATGATATGGTGGGTGTATCAACGTGTGTTGAATGCAAAACGACTTGATGAAGTATATGTGGCTACGGATGACGAGCGGATTGCACAAGTCTGTGAAGAAAACCGGATTCCTGTTGTAATGACAGCTAACACTCATCGCACTGCAGCTCATAGGTTGCAAGAAGTTTCAGAAACGATCCATGCAGATTTCTATGTACAATTAAATGGTGATGAACCTTTGATAAATACTGATGCTATTGATGCCGTAGTTCCTAAGGAAATTCCGCAAGATATTGCTTTTGGAACGAATATCATCACTGAAATGACAGAACCGGCGCAAGTAATGGATCCGTCAAATATCAAGATGGCCTTTGATGAGAATATGAATGCACTCTATATGTCACGTACCCCCATACCATTCCCTTTTAAGGCAATTGATTTCAAGTACTACAAGCATGTTGGAATTATTGGATACAACAAAAAAATGCTTGATTTGTACAGAGACACTCAACCCGGACGGTTTGAACTGATTGAAGGAATAGATACATTACGTTTTCTTGATTATGGGAAACAACTGAAGTTGACACTTGTCCCGAATTGTCATAGTCTTTCAGTAGATACGGAGCAAGATTTACAAATGGTTATTCAAATGATTAAGAATAATGGCAAAGCTTGATTTGAAATTATTAGATTGCACGCTCCGTGACGGCGGATATGTTAATGATTGGAAGTGGGGATTTAACTCTGCCAGGAGTATCATATCATATCTAACGAAAGCACGTGTGGATATGGTGGAAGTTGGCTTCCTGCGTAATGTAGAAAGCTATAATCCCGATATAACGGTATGCAATCATATTGAGGAGTTAAACAAGTTACTGCCTGAAAAAACAGGCGAAACCATGTATTCCGCTATGGCAATGCGTAGTAATTATGATATTTCCAAACTCTCACCTTATTGTGGTAAGGGTATTGAGATGATACGTATTACAGCGCATGATTATGATATAGCAGAAGGTATGGATTTCGCTCGCCAAGTGAAAGCATTGGGCTATAAACTCAGTATCAACCCTATCAATATTATGGGTTATTCAGACGAGCGCATACTTTGGATTATTGACCAGGTGAATCAGATTCAGCCTTATCAATTTGCTATAGTTGATACTTTCGGAAGTATGAAACGCCGTGATTTGGATCGTATTGTAAGTTTGGTGGATAATAATCTGGATAAGAGCATCCGTGTCGCTCTGCATTTGCATGAGAACATGGCGTTAAGTTGTTGCTTGGCGCAGAACTTTGTGGACAAGCATCTTAATCGTCCTGTCGCTGTAGATGGCAGTCTGATGGGGATGGGACGCATACCGGGCAATTTACCTATTGAGCTAATCGCTGATTATCTGAATGATTACACGGATAAAGCATACGATATTGACTATCTAATGGATGCCATTCAAGACCACATCGCTCCAATTAAAGGTCAAGCAGAATGGGGATATACTCCGGCTTATTTCTTATCCGCACGTTTTAATCTCCATCGCAACTATGCAGAGCATTATCTGAAGAAAGGCGATTTAACATGCCGAGACATAAATCATTTGCTTTCACGTTTTGATAAGAACAAGAAAACAGCCTTTGATGCGGCGTATGCTGATAGTTTGTATGAAGAATATAAGAATAATCGGATAGATGATAGTGTAGCAAGAAAGTCGTTGAAGAGAATTCTAAATGGTAAAGATGTATTGATATTAGCGCCTGGGAGAACGGTTTCCACTCATAAAGAGTCAATATATGCTTATGTCGCGAAGAATAAACCGATTGTAATTGCCGTCAATTTTATACCTACTGACATAAATGTTGATTATGTGTTTATCAGTAATGCACGCCGTTATCAACAAACTGAAGAGGTGAAATGCAAGCGTATTATCACATCAAATGTGAAAGGCAATGCAGATTTTGTGCTGGACTACAATGGACTTTCAGGTGCATTTGAACAGGGCTGTAATAGTTATATCATGTTATTAAAACTCCTGTCACAGATGGGCGTTTCCAATATAGTTTCTGCAGGAGCGGATGGCTATAAACCCAACGAGGAGAATTACGCTAACAACTCCATGCGTAGTGAAACTGATCACGGAGTCCAATTTAATAATTCCGTGAAAGAGGCTATTCGAAACCTGAACGTGAATGTTACCTTTATAACTCCTTCCGCTTATGAGTAAACGCTCAATAGAATATATAGTAATAGACGTGGATGGTACTCTTACAGATGCCGGCATTTATTATGATGAGCATGGTAATGAGCAAAAGAAGTTCTGCACAAAAGACGCAGCCGGATTCTTTGCCGCGAAGGCAGCAGGAATAAAGACGATTATTCTTACAGGTCGTGAATGTGCTGCAACTACTCGTCGCATGCAGGAGCTAAAAGCAGATTATATCTACCAGAATGTAAAAGATAAAGTGTCTTTCCTACGCAAATTTATGACGGAACACCATATTGTGAAAGAGCAATTAGCATATATAGGAGACGATTTGAATGATTTGGCTCCTATGCAGTTGGCTGGATATGTGGCTTGCCCTGCGGATAGTTGTTCTGAGATTATACAGATTGCTGATTATGTTAGTCCTGTCAATGGTGGACACGGAGTCGTTAGGGATGTGATAGAACAGATGCTACGCGATAGCGATGAGTGGGATAGCACAGTAAGTAAAGTTTATGGAATAGGAATATAAATATGTTGGAGAACCTGAAAGAAATAGTATGTGCAGCCAATAAAGAATTAGCCAATAGAGGTGTCGTTCTTTATACATGGGGCAATGTGAGTGGAATTGATCGCGAAAAAGGCTTGATTGTTATCAAACCCTCCGGAGTTCCTTATGAAGCCATGAAACCGGATGATATGGTGGTTGTTACTCTGCAATCAGGTGATGTGGTAGAAGGAAAATATCGTCCGTCGTCAGATACCCCGACTCATTTGGAGATATATCGTGCCTTTCCTGAGATCGGGGGAATTGTACATACCCATTCGATTCACGCCGTAGCTTTTGCTCAAGCAGGAATGGATATTCCGGCGATAGGAACAACGCACGCAGATTATTTCTACGGCGATATTCCTTGTACTCGTCCGTTAAACGAAGAAGAAACGTTGGGAGCATACGAAGCTAATACTGGCAAGGTGATAGTGCAGACGATGCAAGAACGTAAGATTAATCCGTTAGTTAATCCGGGTGTCTTGGTTTGTAATCATGGTCCATTCACTTTTGGTAAAGATGCTGCAGAAGCAGTACATAACGCAGTTGTATTAGAAACAATCGCCGAAATGGATTTAAAAACGATGATGTTAAATCCCAACGCATCCATGCCACAATATATATTGGAGAAACATTATTCCCGCAAGCACGGAAAGAATGCCTATTACGGACAAAAGTAATGTAATATAATATGAAGTTTTTAAGAAACATATGTTTAGTTGATACGCCTTATGCTTTAGCATTATATTTATTGATGATGCCGATGGAAGAGATTGAAAGAACAAAATTTATTACAAGTAGTATTTTAGACCGTCAAATTACAGAAAAACTACCGAATAAGTGCCTTAATTATTATGGATTTAATATAGGAAATGATTGGAAAAAATTGTTAAAGGTGAGGCTTCTGCGTTTTTACGAATACCCTTCTATCTTTTGGTCGAAGGTATATGCACAGGATCATTTGCGAATATCCGCACAGGTAATAGGTAAAAAGAACTATACATTAATTGCAGACGGACCTTATTTCTTGTATAACTATTCTAATTGTCCAAGACCAGCATTTGATATGGTCTCTCCTCGTTCTATTATAGGTAAAATTAAGTATAGTTTAGCATTTGGACGAACAATCTTTAACAAAGAGTATGGTCAGAATCAGCAATGTGCAAATCGCTGGCTGACAACAGCTATAGATGCTGAGACATATTTTGTGGCCAATAGAAAATATACACTTGTAGATTTATCAGCATTGTGGGAAAAAGCATCAAAACTTAAAAAGACATACATACTTACTATTTTTTCATTATCAGAAGAACTTATTGATTATGCAAAGCAGGCGGATGTAATGATATTAACTCAACCTTTTCGTGAGGATTGCGGTTTGACAGATGAGGAGTATATTGAAATATATAAGCCGTATATTCAAAATTCGAAAAAAGTAGTGATAAAACCTCACCCCAGAGACAAATTCGATTTTGATAAATATTTTCCTACTATTCCGGTATTAAGAACATATATTCCTATGCAACTTCTTAATTTCATGGGAGTGATGCCACATATCGCGGTTACTGTTAATTCAACAGCAATATCTTCATTACCTAACAATGTAGAAAAAATAATGATAGGAACGAAAGTTAATAAGAAGATATTTGATAGATATGGAGATATGTTTAATGACAAATAGTTAAATATATGAAGCAAAGAATACTATTGTTAGGCGGATTTGGTTTCTTGGGAACAAATATTCTCAAGTATATTGACAAGCATTTGACGCAACAATATCAAGTTATTGTATTTGATAAGTTTGCTCGGCATTCACATGGAGTTTCTTTTAATTGCGTTTCAAAAGTATATGCCGGAGATTTTATGAATAGCGAAATGTTGGCTCACATTTTTGAAGAGAATGAAATAGATTTGATTATCCATTCCTTGAGTACTACAGTTCCCGTAGACTCTTCGAATGCTCGCTATGACATTGAATCGAATCTCCTGCCAACGATAGATATTCTCAATCTCATGGTAAAGCATGGTGTAAAAGATATTGTATATCTCTCATCCGGTGGAGCTATCTATGGAACACAGGGGCAAGAGAAACACAAAGAAACAGATGATGTCTTCCCCATTAGTAGCTATGGTGTGATTAAACATACTATTGAGAAATATCTAATGCAATATGCTCAACTGCATGGGGTACGGCCATTGATCTTGCGCCTTAGCAATCCTTATGGTGAATACCATTATAGTATGAAACAAGGTGTCATCAATGTGGCAATGGCAAAAGCGATTCTTGGTGAAGAGATGCAAATATGGGGAGACGGAAATGGTAGGAAAGATTATATTTATGTGGGCGATTTTATCACAATTTTATTCAAGTTACTTTCTTTCGGTATTCACACGCAAGTTATAAACATTGCTTCAAATAACTTACTTTCTGTGAATGAAATAGTTCAAGCCGTAAAAGCATTAGAACCAAATTTCAAAGTAGAGTACATTGATGCAGATAAGTATGATGCGAATTGTTTTTCCTTAGATACCCGCAAGCTGCATTCCTTGATAGGGGAGTATGACTTTACACCGTTGTCTAAAGGGCTTGACTTAACATATATTTGGACGAAAGAAAATTTATAAATATGGAGGAAAGAATAAACATACTAATCGGTTCTGATATAAATTATGCTCCATACTATGGCGTAATGCTTACATCTCTTTTTATGAATAACAAAGAGAGTCGGTTTGATGTATACTTACTTACGGACGATACATGGATTGAAGAAGAAACGAAGAGGTTTAGTCAATTATGTAGCATGTACGATTCAAATTTCTATGTTTTCGTTGTTAATGTAGATTTAGTTAAAGAATTTCCGCGAGCAGGACATATTACTCTTCCAACGTATTACCGCTTGCAAGCTTGCAATATACTTCCAAGCACTATTCATAAAATACTATATCTGGATGGAGATATGATTGTCACGGGAGATATTCGACCTTTATGGAATATTGATATAAGTAACTATGCTTTTGCAGGAGCAGAAGATATGGATAGTATCAATAAGGAGTGTTTTTTTCGGTTAGGGTATGATGCTCCTTATGGATATTATAATGCGGGGGTTTCATTATATAACTTCGATTATTGGCGCGCAAATAATATCTCCGAAAAATTAACGAAACTTATTGTGGAACATCCTGAAAGAATCAAGTGGATGGATCAAGACGCTGTTAATCTGCTACTTCATGATAAGAGATATAAATTGCCTATAAGATATAACTTTCAAGTATATTATTTGAATCCCCAATGGTGGAATGCATATTCAGATGCAGAGCATAAGATGATTAAAGATGAATGTGATAATGCCGTTATAGTTCATTTCAATGGCGCAATTAAACCATGGAATTTCCTTTACTTAGGATTCCCCTTTGCGGAATTGTGGAAAACATATAATAATAAATCTCTCTGGCATATTGATATTAATGTGCCGCGAAACGAATACCTTAAACAGTATATAAAACGTATCCTATGTCCGCAGGTAGCTTATAAAAATAGGGATATAAATGTTATTAAAGATTTTCGAAATTATAAATGAGTCATCATCCCAAAATATCCATCATTATTCCTGTCTATAACGTAGCGGAATATATTGGTAAATGTTTGCAATCTGTGATGCGACAGACGTATGCCGGTGAGATGGAATGCATCCTTGTGGATGATTGCGGAACGGATAAGAGTTTAGCCATTGCCGAGGGGCTGATAGCAGAATACAATGGAGCTGTATCTTTTCGCATTCTTCACCATGAGCACAATCGTGGACTGTCTGCGGCTCGTAATACAGGTACGGATGCCGCCCAAGGCGATTATATCTACTATTTGGATAGCGATGATTATATTTCTGATGATTGTATAGAGGTGTTGGCAGAACCTTTAAAAAAACGAGAGTATGATATGGTTATCGGGGATTATGAAATGTTTGGCAACATGCATAATCCCACATTATTGTTAGAGACTAAAAACGAATTAATCGGAAATAATATAATCTTTGAATCTTATGCTGATCGGCGATTGTATGTAATGGCATGGAATAAATTATGCAAACTATCGTATTTAAGAGACAATGATATCACTTTCTTAGAGGGGCAACTGCATGAAGATGAATTATGGACATATAAAACAATGCTATGTGCGCAGTCTATCGGAATTTGCCATCAAATCGTGTATCTTTATCGCGTGCGGAATAATTCTATTGTAACAGATTTGACCAACGTAGAAAAAAAACTTACATCCTATTTTAGCACGATTCAATATATTCAAACACATAAGTATGAGATAGAAAACGATTATTATAAATGTCTTTTGTATTATTGGAATTTATATTTGTCAATAGCATTTGGTAATAATCTTTCTTTCCTTAAAAGTTATTTGCTATTGCGAAAATCATGCCCTTATAATCCGCTTAAACAATTATTGTTAGGCAAAATAAGCATTAAACAATTCAGCAATATACATTTGGCAATGCCTCCAGTAGCAGCATATTGTTATTTGAGATTTCGATATGGTAAAAAATGAGATGACATGAGATTTTTATTTGTAAATAACATTTTCCCATTATTCGCGAAGGCGGATAGCGGTGCTTCTGTGCGCTCAATGCGAATAATAGACGCATTAACCCAAATTGGTCATGTTGATGTTATCTCATTTCTGAATGACGAGAAGTCAAATATTGATAATTGTGATGTTATTTACTCTCAATTTGCTTCAGGGGCACGTGCATTGCCAAGTATCAAGGAAAAGATACAATTAGCACTCCACCGATATAGCATTAGTGATGTGTGGCCGGTGAACGAGTCAAAACAATCCGTCATTAGAACTGCAATCGGTAAGAAGAAATATGATGTTATAGTAGTCCGATACATTGACAAAGCATGCGAATGCGGTTTATTGGAATATGCAGATCGATTAATTGTTGATGTCGATGATGATCCCAAATCTGTTGTCCGTTTGCACCAACCGGTGAGTTCTTTCTTAAGTAAAATTTTTTGGCATCATTTTTATGCCAATGCAGTCGAGAGTGTAACATTGGAGGTGCTAAGTAGAGTAAAAGGGGCATTTAATTCACAGCCGGAAAAACATTATCCTAATACAACCTATCTGCCCAATATCTCAAAATTTTCCGCATCTTTGCCAAATGTGGATTTTTCGGTAACGCAAGAAAACATCTTATTTATAGGAAAGATGGATCACAAGCCTAATATACAAGCTTTAGACCATTTCCTAAAGTATATATTCCCAATATTGAAAAAATCACATCCCAATGCAATCGTAAGAGTAGTAGGAAAAATTGTTGATTCAAGGTTGTTGCAGTTGTGCCATTCAATTCCGAATGTGGTTTTATGTGGTTTTGTTGATGATATAATAACTGAGTATGATGTATGTCGATGTGTCGTAGTTCCACTATTATCAGGAACAGGAACAAGCGTTAAACTGGTAGAAGCAATGTCATTAAATCGTGCGGTTGTGACTACTACTATTGGTAAACGTGGATTACATGAGGCTTTTGCAGAAGGTAATGATTTTCTATTAGCAGATAAAGATGAAGATTTTGCATATGCAATATCTCACTTATTGGATGATGAACATCTAAACCATAAAGTCGCCAATAGCGCCTATCAGAAAGTTAAGAGATTTTATTCAGAAGAAATGTTCAACCATATTGTGAAAAATGTAATATTTAATGCCCAATGAATAAGTTATTGACATTGGCAGTGCCAACATATAATATGGAGAAATATTTGGCACGTTGTTTGGATTCTGTCCTTTGTGAGAATCAAGATTTCTTGGAGGTGCTTGTGGTGAATGACGGAAGCAAAGACCGCTCTTCTGAAATCGGGCATGAATATGCGTCAAAGTACCCCAATGTGATTCGTGTTATAGATAAGGAAAATGGCAATTATGGCTCGTGTGTAAATCGTGCATTAAAGGAGGCTTCTGGAAAGTATTTTCGCATGCTGGATTCAGACGACTGGTGTAATACAGATGCATTGAACCGATTGCTAGTAAATATGATGACGTGTGATGCTGATATGGTGTTAACGATATCAGAGGACAGAAAGGATGGGATGATAATACGTCGCATGGAAGCACCATGTTCAGTACAAACCGGGCATATATACAAAATGGATGAATTTGACGGGATAGCTCTTGGATATCAGTATCTATTCTGCTCACATATAATAACATACAAAACTGAATTATTACGAGCCATAGGTCTTAAGTTGCAGCAAGGCATAAGTTATACGGACAATGAGTATGTATATTTCCCGATGAGTAAATGCATTTCTGTCGTGTATTATGATTTGCCGGTATATCAATACTTCATCGGGCGTGAAGGACAAACAACGGATTTTAGAGTTGTTGTTAATTCGGTTAACCAAATAATGTCAGTACTTAATCGGCTTTTGGATGATTTTGAAGATCATAAAGCGGAACGCTCGTCAGCAGTATGTAACAATCAACGTATATTGTTAGATATGTTAATATCATGGGTTTATAAATGTGCTTTCTCTAGGTTCGGTTTTAAACTTCAGCCCGTTATTGAAGATTTAGAAATAAGGTTAAAGAATGATGAAGCATTGTATATGATGTTACAATCGCATAAAATCAATATATATGGTTTTGATGCGTACGGATATTTCAAGAAAACAGGTAGATATGTGAATCATCCCATCTCTATACTTCATTATTTCCCTCGTTTGTTGTGGCAACGATTGTTCAAAAAGAATCATTAAGTTAGATTTCCTTTTGTGTATGTCAAAGATTCTATCGGTGATAGTGCCTACATATAATATGGAACGGTATTTGGATAAATGCCTGGGCTCTCTTATAATTAATAATGAGATGCTGTTCCAACGATTGGAGGTCCTCGTAATAATAGATGGGGCTACAGACCAATCCTCGGCGATTGCCCATTCGTATCAAGCACGATATCCGGAAGTGTTTATCGTTGTTGACAAGACAAATGGCAACTACGGATCATGCATCAACATGGGATTGGATCTCGCGACAGGAAAGTATATTAAAGTTCTGGATGCTGATGATAGCTTTGATACAAAGTCTCTTGAGGGATATTTGAAGTTTCTTCAATCTGTTGATGAAGATATGATAATCTCCCCCTTTGTTACAGTGGACGAACATGGCAGAGAACTACAGCGCGTGTCGTATGATTTGCCCGCTGAACAGTCATTGACATGGAAGCAACTAACACCTGTGTTTAAGAAGAGGTCTCTACAGATGCATGCGGTAACATATAAAACTCAAAATATCCGTGCAATTAATTACAGACAAACAGAAGGGATTTCATATACAGACCAAGAGTGGATTTTTACGCCATTAACCACAGTGAACTCAGCAATAACTTATCCGCATGTCTTGTATAAGTATTTAGTGGGGCGAGGCGGTCAAACAATGAATCCTGAGGTGTTCAAACGCAACATTTCTCACAACGAACAGTGCTGTCGGAGAATCATTAAGGATTATAAGGCGTTTGCAAAATTTGAACGAGAGAAACAAGAATATATTGATTATAGGTTCTTGGGCACGATAAAAGCTTTGTACAATTGGTATTTGGTGAGATATACAGATTTGGATATTGCTCAATTGGTAAAATATGATGATTTCGTCAGGTCTGTAGATGAAAAATACATTGATTTACTGGATCAACAAACTCTTAAATATACACATTATCATTTTATAAAGCGTTGGCATGCTGATAGAACGAAACGCCCGAAGATGTGTGCGCTATATTATGTGTATGCAAAGATAATGGATAAGCTTAACAATGTTATATGCAGGATAAATTAAAGCAAATACAGGGGATTCGCGCGTTAGCGATGCTCGGTATATTCCTTGCGCATACAACAGTCTGGCTACCGGAAAGATTTGATGCTTTTGTGCCGATATTCTTGAAACTTGGTGGATCAGGGGTCGCTACATTTTTTATCATTTCGGGTTTCTTGTTGTCGTTCAAGCATCGAATGGTGCCAATGTTACCAGTTACGAAAGCGATACAGTCAGCATGGAAAAAAGTGAACAAAATGTATGGCTTGTATCTTATTACGGTAGCAGTTTGCTTTGTCTGCAGATTACCCGTTTCAGCATCCGATTGGCTGCAGAAGTCTATCTTTCTGGTATTCCATGTTACCCTAACACAAGATTTTGTCCCGTTTGCTGCATTAATAAATGCTTTTAATGCGCCGTCGTGGTTTCTGTCTGCTTTATTCGGGATCTGGATAATAATCTATTTATTTCCGCATGTTGTCAATGACATGATGAATCTTGATGCGAAGAAGTGCGCAGTTGCAATTGTTGGCATATTTTTTGTGCAGATATTGTGGATGCTATTCGTAAATCATTGTGTTGCTACATGGTTGCCAACACGGTATTTGACCTGGTGTCGAAACTGGTTGGTATATAATAATCCCGTACTGTGTTTTTCTGAATATTGCGTTGGCGTATTATTAGGAAGACTATGCGCTCAACGCCAATTTTCTGCGGTTCTCCAAAATTGCCTTATGTTGCTGACAATGATTAGTGTGATGGTCTATGCAGTGATGGTATTGAATTCAATAATGCCGCCATCTGCCTATATAATGGTTATTGCCGAGTGTTTAGCTAGTGTAGGAATAATTGCTGTTATATCTCCCCAATCATGGGGAAACAAAATATTATCCATGCGCCCATTGGTCCGGTTTGGAAATATAAGCGGATATTTCTTTCTTATTCACACAGCATCAATATTTATGATGCGTGCGATAGCAGATTATGTCCCGCAAAGTTGGCTCATTTTTATTTCTTTTATGCTGAGTATCCTATTAGCTATATGTTCTGATTACATATATGGAAGAATTGGAGTGAGAAAGATAAAAACAATTGTAAGATGAGAAGTTTTAAAGATTTGTTAATTAGGGCGCTTCGACTTGTATATCGTGGAGTAACAAGGAAAAAATTCCCCCGTCCGGATTGTGAATGTGATAGGCAAGTAGCGAACGATATGATATATGATATGTTGGCCACTAACAAGCCATGTATGATTGCACGTATCGGAGCTATGGAATCCAATTGTGCAATCAATTATATGATGGTAAATAGCAACACCCCCCAGTGGAGAAAATGGTGGGAATATATTTCAGGAAACACAACAACGCCTTGGTGGAATGCAAATGTTATCAATGCGCTGCATAATAATGCCGGTGTATTCCCGTCAACCATAGATTCTGCAGAGCGGTTTGCCATATTATATCTGGATGATGTATGTGAGATTGATATACTTGCTTGTATCCATAATACGGAAAAACTTATGCCTGTACCGGATTCTGCTATAAAAATACAATTTGAAACCAATTTGCCATTTTTAGTGGAACGTCCGTGGACAAGGATCTTGAAAGGGAAACGGGTCTTGGTGATTTATCCGTTCGAACAAACCATTCGGCAGCAATATGCCAAGCGTGAGCTATTATATGACAATCCTGATATACTACCTGAATTTGAATTGATTACGTTGAAGTCAGTGCAAACAATTGCAGGCAATCAATCTGAATTCGCAGATTGGTTTGAGGCTCTTGAATATATGGAGCGACAAATTGATAAAATAGATTTTGATATTGCTTTAATAGGGTGTGGGGCGTATGGCTTACCGCTTGCTGCATATATCAAACGCAAGGGAAAGAAAGCTGTGCATCTTGGAGGTGGCGTGCAACTGTTGTTTGGCATATTAGGTAAGCGCTGGGTAGAAGACTATCCGAAAATCTCTCCATGGCATTATTTGCCTGGGAAAGATATAGATATTGATTATACCCCACTGTTCAATGAGCATTGGTGCTATCCATTGCCTGAGGATACACCGAATAATACCAAAGCTGTGGAAGGAGCTTGTTATTGGAAGTAATTACTAGTATCCTATGCAAAGTTCTTTGTGGGGTAATATATTAAAATATGGCATGTTGGCTCTTTGTGTGTCAGCAGTTGTTACTTTTTTGCGCTTTCCTATAGGTACAACTACTACTTGGTGGTTAATCAAATCAATAATTTTCCTGTCAATGTTTATGCTGTGGGATAAGACGTATCGTCCAGTACAAATAATTCTTTGGATGGTATTGGTGTTAGCTTCGTGTGTGGCAGGAACATTCTTTTGTCGAGATTATTGGGATTGGAAGCATCTGGTGAGCAATGTAATCAATTACAGTATATGTGTAGCTGCAATGCTCGCGTGTGTACCCGAAGCCCTTCAGAAAGTGTTGAGTTTCTTATACAAGCATATATGGGCGTTGTTCTTCCTGTTTGTGTTTTTCTTGCCATCAAAAGGAATCGCCAAATTCCTGCTTCCATTTACATTTTTAGCCCTATTTTATCCCCTCCTTAACTCTAAATACAGCAAACTCGTTTGGTTGGCGTTTTTGATTACTATTATTTTGGGCATCCAAAGTCGTAGTGATGTTATACGTTTCCTATTTTGTCTTGCAATTGGCATATGGTCAATACGGCATGATGTCGTACGTATAGCCAAAAGATGGTATTGGGTGTTTTTTGTGCTCCCCTTTGTATTGTTTACATTAGCAGCCAAAGGGAAATTCAATGTTTTTAAGATCGGTGATGATAGTAGTCTTATTGCTGATGAAAACAATAGAATAAGTACAGCTGATACCCGAACAATGCTATATGAAGAAGTAATATCTACGGTGTTGGATAGGAGTGCAATGTGGTTCGGCTGTACTCCTGCTCGAGGATACTATTCTGAGTGGATGATACGTAATAATGACCAATCAAACATAATGGGCGATATGCATTACGGTGAGCGGGGAAATTCAGAAAGCAGTGTACTGAATGTATTTTTGCATTTCGGAATAATTGGGATTGTCGTCTATTTGTTATTGTTTTGGCGGGCCAGCTTTTTGGGTATCTTTCGGGCAAACAATCGCTATGTGCCTGTTATAGGCTTATATGTCGCATTCCGATTTATGATGGGATGGGTTGAGGATTTTACAAGTTTTGATATGAATATGTTTCTCTTGTGGACTATGATAGGCATATGCTATTCTCCATATTTCAGAGAGATGACTGATGACGAGTTTGAAGAGTGGATTGAAAACATGTTGGTATGAAAAACATAGTACTATTTATATACACCATGTTGCTTAGGTTGCGATATTGCTTCCGTGGTTCATTGAATATAAAACAGTCCCGCTTATGGTGCGTTCGAGTAAGCGGCTCGCGCGATGCGTTATTGTGTTTGAACGGTAGTCAGATAAGACGCACGATGTTCAATATGAACGGTAGTGATAATCAATTGACTGCGCGTGATGTTGTGATGGATAAGTGTGAAATACGGGTAAATGGTATGGGGAATACTATTGAGATAGAGCCTCAATGTAATTTGCACAACACCGTAATTGTGATTAACGGAAATAATTGCCGCATCGCAATCGGCAGGTCAACCGCTGTAGGTTCAATGTACATGGTGTGTATGGGACAAGCAAATTTCATTAAGATTGGCGAAGATTGCATGATTGCTGACCATGTAGACATTTGGAATACAGATGCTCATCCGATATACAATGAAAAGGGGGAAGTAACTAATTTATCTAAGCCAATTAAAATAGGTAATCATGTGTGGATCGGAAAGCATGCTAAAGTGCTGAAAGGTATAACGATTCATGATAATGCCGTTGTCGGTATGAGTACTATTGTTACAAAGGATGTACCGACTAATACATTAGTGGCAGGGAGCGATTGCCGAATTATCAGGTCAGATATCAATTGGGATAGAAAATTCATTACGGTATGATTAAGCTAATTAATTACGCCAATGAAACGTATCGCCCGGCACAGCGAGTGAACTCCTGGTCGGGAAAGCATGTGGCCCATTTTGATGAAGTGTTGTCGTTTGGACCTCAAGATATAGATGATGATTTTAGAGAGTCACACAGGGATATCTTGAGCGCAAAAAGATTGAACGGATATGCATTATGGAAACCATATTTCCTGCAAAAGGTGATAGAGGAAAGCCGGGATGGCGACTATATCTTTTACTTGGATTCCGGTGCATTCTTTGTTCGCGATGTGCGTTTGTTGATACCATATCTATCAGAGGAAAATCCGTTGTTTGTAACTGATATCCCCCTCATGGAATGTAATTGGACAAAGCCCGCATGTATAGAGTATTTTCAAGCAGAGAAATTACGTTATACCAATCAGATACAGAGCGGATACATTTTCTTTGTAGTCAATAATTATACAAAAGTATTCTTTCGTGAGTATTTTGATATATGCAGCAGCACACAATTACTTATACCTGAAGGGTTAGGTAAGTTTGAGCGAATCTCTAAAAATTATGGAGACCGGTTCGTGTCGCATCGTGAAGATCAATCCATATTGAGTATCATGTGCAAATTGCGTGGCATAAAAGCGCATCGAGATATATCCCAGCGTGGATTTGATCCGGCGAGTTTCTATAATCCTAATTACCTATATCAAGTGCCGGAGCATCCTGATGACTATTATCCAACTATGGTTTTCCTGCATAAAGCACCTAATCCGCTCAATCCCATCGTGTGGGCGAGGTATGTGAAGAACAGATTTTTCCGATGAAACGCATTGCAACATTGATAACCGTTCATAACCGATGCCCCCAAACATTAGCGTGTCTGGCAAAATTGTATGCTCAAAGTATGCCCGATAGCGTGCAATTAGATGTATATATGGTTGATGACGGCAGTACAGACGGAACCTCAGAATCCGTTGCAGCGCAATTCCCTCAAGTGCGGATAATTCAGGCGGATGGCAGCCTATACTGGAATAGGGGAATGTATAGCGCGTGGGAGATCGCTGCAAAACATTTCTGTTACGATTATTATCTGTGGCTCAATGATGATACAGAGTTATTACCTAATGCTATAAATGCGCTCCTGACGCTAAGTGCTGATTGTTATGACGAAGCTATAATCGTAGGCGCCACACAAAGCACTGAAGGAGACAAACTTACCTATGGCGGTCGCATCAACAAGAGAATAGCTCCTTGTAACGGCGCTGCGCACGAGGTGGAGCGATTCAATGGCAATGTTGTGTTAGTGCCAAAAGCTGTGTATAATATTCTAGGTAACTTGGATTATTATTATCGACACAGCAAGGGGGATATAGATTATGGTATACGTGCCCGACAGGCAGGTGTTAAGATCTATCAATGTGGCGAAGTGGCTGGAGTATGCGATGCGCATACAACAATTGATGGTTGGTGTAACCCCGAATATCCTTTAAAAAAACGTTGGATATTGATGCATATGCCTAATGGTATGCCTCCGAATGAAATATTTCATCTAGAAAAGCAGACAAACATGTTACAAGCATGTGTACACTATATTTCAACATATTTGCATTGCATGTTCCCGCAATTATGGATGCGACGTGCAATAAAACAATAACATTGTAGATGTTGATGGCAACTAAACTTCCCATACTTGTCGTAGCATATAATCGTCCTGATGATGTAACCCAGGTGATGCGTGTGCTGCAGGTTTATCAACCCTTGCGTTTGTACTTGGCATGCGATGGCCCCCGTATGCAAAATCCGGGTGATGATGAAAAAGTGACTCATACGCGTGAAGCAATGTTGGCTGCCGTAAATTGGGAGTGCGAACTATATACGTTGTTCCGCGAGAAAAATCTTGGCTGTGGCTCCGGCGTGTGTGGCGCAATCACATGGTTTTTCGAGCATGAGGAATATGGCATAATTCTTGAGGATGATGTAATCGTAAGCCAAGACTTTATACGGCTATGCGAAGACCTGCTTCCGCGTTATAAGAATGAAGACCGCATAATGCAGATTTCGTCACGCAACACAAGTGGACGTAAAGATATTCCAAATTCGTATGTCTATTCACAGGTGTTTCATTGTTGGGGATGGGCTACTTGGCGGCGAGCATGGCAACACATGGATATGTCAATGGAAGGTATAAATAAGGTTTCGGTTTGGTATATGATTAGGCGCATAGGCATACTACCTGGAATATTTAAGTACTATAGGACTTTGCATAAGTATAAACACATTGCCCAATACTCCGCGTGGGCGGCAAGATGGGATTTGAGTATCCTGGTTAGAGATGGAATAGGAATATGCCCCGGAGTAAACTTGTCGGAAAACATTGGTATGGCGGAGGGTGAACACTATTCTGATGCCGATTCCAAACGTCCGGAAGCACTGGTGAAGATATCTCCATTTGTATGGCCTATTGTGTATAATGACTCTATGCGTATAGATGAAAGGCAGAAGAGGCTGGATATCCGTACCTTCTGGAAAGAACGTTGGTTCGGATTGAAAAAAATGTTGAAATGTTCTAGCTGATACGTGTAGCCTATTGTTGAACCGGATTATTTGATGAAATTAGGCATGACAGGTTCTCCGAAAAAAGAATTCATCAGTCGCTTGTTCTCTGAACTGGAGAGAAAGCGGGTTGACTATTTTGTGATGGGTGAATACGAATCTCTCCCTACAGATACAGGTGGGAGTGATATAGATATTGTCCTAACAGAAGTGACACCACAGCAGTTGAAAGAATGCTTGAGGTATGCCATGGCAGATGGCGATGTGAATCTGGCGTCCTATTATACGAATCCGGGTGCAGAACTCTATAGGTTTATTGCTAAAGATTGGGGTGTGCAAATTGATTTCCTGCTCAATGGATTACACTACCGTGGTGTTCGATATTATCCTACCTCAAAGCTTGAGAGCCATACTATATATCACAATGGGATAAGAGTCCTTGAGCAGCAATACGGCTTTTATGTGGATTTCTTCAAAGAAATAATCCACAACGGTTGCGCAAAAGCCAAATACTGTGAAGCATTACTCCAACGAATAAAGGATAACGAAAATGAAGTTCGCGAAGACGTGACTGCATGCTATTCGGAGGAAACTTGGACTATAATCGGTCAAAACCTTTCGGTTGAAAAGCTGAATGCTGCAGGAGCAAAGTTGCGAAACGCTATACTTCGCAGTTTTGATCGAAAAGCATTTTTATTGTATAAAATCAAATATTCAGCATTGCGAATGGGACGATTGCTGCAATTGCGTCCCGGATATGTAATCGTCGTTGAAGGGACGGATGGCAGTGGAAAGAGTGCAATAATCAATGCAATAACTCCCTGGCTCAATGAATGTTTCCACAATGGCGTGGTTTATAACCATCTTCGTCCGAAATTGTTGCCGGATATTGCTATACTCTTGGGTAAAAGAAGTGCGAAAGAAAAGGGTGAGGTTGTGGATAATCCCCATTCCGGCAAGCCATCAGGTTTATTAGGTTCACTTGTGCGCTGGAACTACTACATGTTGGATTATACTATAGGATATGTAATTAAAGTCTGGTCGCGAATTAAGACCCGGTCATACGTATATCTGTTTGATCGGTACTATTATGACTATTATATTGACCCTATTCGTTCGCGGACGAACCTCCCGCATTGGATACTCCGAATAGGAGAATTATTTGTTCCCAAGCCGGATATCGTGTTGTGTTTGGGTGGCGAACCGGAAAAAATTTATGCTCGCAAGCCGGAAACGTCGCTTGCGGAGGTCACACGTCAGACGGATGAACTGAGGCGCTTTGCTGCTAAGCGGAAGAATGCCGTATGGATCGATACAACCAAGCCAATCGAAGACAGCATGGCTAATGCTAAATCTGCCATCCTCTTGATGATGTCCACGCGGTTTAAAGATGTATTATAGGTGATATGAAAGTTCTTGTCAGTTGTTATGCATGTTCACCTTACAAAGGCAGCGAACCGGGAGTGGGGTGGAATATGGCAGTTGCCTTAGCGCAATATAATGAGGTGTGGGTCGTTACACGCGAGAAAAATCGCAGCTCGATAGAAAAATATATAGCCCAACATCCAATCAGTAACTTACACTTTTGTTACCATGATTCCAACATAGGCGTAAAAACGATAAAAAGAGTAAGCGATTTCTTGTATTATCAACTATGGAACATATCACTTCGTGCGAAAGCCAAAGTAATAGTTGAGCAGAATAAGATTGACATAATTCATCATGTGACATTCAATCAGTACAGATCTATCGCATTTGGCTATTTTATCAACAGACCTTTTATCGTCGGACCGATAGGAGGTGCAGAACTAATCGATGAGGCGTTTGATAAGGAGCTCACATTCGTGACGAGATGCAGAGAGACGTGGCGACGAAAATTGTGGGATGCCGTATTGTTGAGATGGCTATTGAAACGCACTAAAATGCCAAAAATGGTGTTGTTCTCTGCAAAAGAAAATTTGATTCGGCTTCAGCAATATATTAGTCCGTTTGCAGAGGCGCGCGTTTTACCGGCAATCGGAGTAAGTACATGGGATTTCCCGGATAATATGCCCACTGATTCTGCGACATCAGTTTTTACCATGTTGTATGCAGGGCGGATCGTGGATTGGAAAGGTTTGCACTTGTTCATGCATTCCGTATCTATCGTTAAAGACCAACTCCCCTCGTTGAAGGTTATCTTGGTCGGAATAAATAGCGCAAAGGAAGTGGGACAAGTTACAGAATGGTGCAAAAAATATAACATTGAAAATCAGGTGGAATTGATTCCATGGATGCCTCGTGAGCAATTATTGAGAAAACTTACTGAGATAAATTTGTTTGTATATCCGGCATTTCGTGATTCTGGAAGTATGGCGGTTCTTGAAGCTTGTGCTATGGGGTGTCCGGCTTTATGCTTTGATGCCGGTGGGCAGGATGCTTTCCCTGATGCTTGCGTAATCAAGGTGCCGATTGTGCATAAGGACTATGAGCGAACATTGGCTAATTTTAGCGAAAAAATACTATGGGCATCACAAAGTAAATCCGGATTGCAGCAATATGGAAATAGGGCACGGCAGTATGTTATGGATAATATGACATGGCAGCGCAAAGGGGTGATAATAAATGAGATATACCGCAATCTCACCTCAAAAATAAGAAATACTGAAATGTGATGAAAAAGTTGCGAATATGATGTATTACCGATTTTCCACATTCACGACATCCTATTTTTTTCCGGAAGTAACAGATGCAACGCAATTTTTGTATGGCTTGTATAGTCCATACGGAGGAAAATTGTCTCGATGGTACTGGTATCATTTTAAACGGTCACATTTTGTGCGCATACTGACGGCGGTTAGGGAGGAGCGATTGCCATTCCCATACGCCCAGATTCGTGAGTTGGCGGGGGAAGAGGTGATGCTATCATTTAACATGGGATCACCGGGAATGGAGCAAAAGATAAGTATGTTAGGCTATGTTCCCCAAACGAAGCAAAAGTTTTTTGCCAAGTATGCACAAAAACCCGATGCGATGCGTCTGAGCAGGCATGAAATAGAAGTGTTACGCTTGTTGAAAGATACAAAACTAGTGCCACAGTTATATGACAGTAAGATAGCGAATGATTACGTGTATCTTCAGACCGAATGCGTGCAAGGCCGTCGACCATACGATACATTACTTAATAATAATGTAGTTGATTTGATGATTGCATTGTCCTCATTCCATTATCCTGATTCAGTGAATCAAACGACAGATTTGCGTACATGTCTTTCGCATGGCGACTTCTGCCCGTGGAATATGCTTGTGCAATCCGATAACTCGCTTCGTATGATTGATTGGGAGATGGCAGACGAACGCATCTTAGGGTATGATCTATTCACGTGGCTTCTGAATGTAGCAGGGCTTGTAACCGGCAAAATCCCGTTGTATCATATCATTGAGAAAAACCGCAAGTATATCATGCGTTACTTCAATGCTTTGCAAATAGGTGATTACACTCCGTATCTGAAGGCGTATGTGGAACTACAGATGAAAATACTGCAAAATCAAGACAAGCAGCATATACTGGCGATGTATAAAGATCTGTACAAGCAGTTTTAGTATGTTGGACAATCGACCGAAAATACTATTTTGCATGCACATGCCCCCACCGGTGCATGGCGCAGCTATTGTTGGCAAGCAGATTCATGACTCGCAGTTAATACGAGATACATTTGATTGCTCGTTCGTTAATTACTCAACATCCGGTTCGTTGGCGGAAATCGGGCGCTTCTCTCTCAAGAAAATAGCAACGGTATTCGATTTCATTCGGCAGGTACGGAAAGGAATCCGAGATGAGCGACCTCAGATCGTATATATCACCCCCTCGTTGTCCGGATGGGCGTTCTATCGTGACTATCTCATGGTATGGATGCTTAAACGTCAAAAATGCAACGTTGTCGCTCATTTCCACAACAAACCACCGGTTCGGTTTACGCAGAAGTGGTATAACAAGTGCCTATACAGGCGTTTCTTTCACGGAATACATACCATCTTTCTCGCTAATTGTTTGGTGGAACCATTCAAGGGATACATACTGCCGGAAAATGTGCATATTTGCCCGAATGGAATGCCGGACGCAGTAACAAATTCAGATGCCATTCAGCAGGAGAACAGACCTTATACGTTTCTATTTCTGTCAAATATGATGGAGGAGAAAGGCGTGATTATATTGCTGCAAGCATGCGCATTGTTGAAACAACGAGGATGCCGTTTCGAGTGCAACTTTATAGGTCAATGGAGCGATGTGACCGAACCGAGATTCAATGCCTTGTGTACTGAATTAGGTCTATCGAACAATGTGCATGCGTATGGTGGAGTATACGGGGCCGAGAAAAATGTATATTTTCAGCAATCGGACGCATTCGTCTTCCCGACGTTTTATCCGGCAGAATGTTTAAGTCTGGTTGTCTTGGAGGCTATGCAGCATGCAATGCCAATAATCACAACTGAGGAAGGCGCTTTGCCAGAGGTCGTGGATGGCGGTTGTGGGTTTGTTGTGCCTCGTCAGGATGTAAAAACATTGGCTGATAAAATGCAATATCTGATAGAGCATCCTGAAGTAGGACGTGCTATGGGCAAGCTGGGGCGCTTGAAATATGAACAGGAATACACCATATCCAAATTTGAACGACGAATAAAAAATCTCTTGCGGGAGATAAGCTGCATATAATATTTTTATGAGACAATTTTATATTGATTTGGTACCGTGGTGTAATAAGCAAAATATCTTTAACTTATTGAGAATATTTGTTTTACACCCCACGTTTAGGGCAATTGTAATAAACCGAATAGCGTGGTCGGGAAGAGAGAGAAGTGTGCGTTATTTTCTATGCAAAATATATAACATACACCTAAGAAATAAATATCACATTGATATCCCATTATCGGTAATTATGGGTAATGCCCCAATGTTTCCGCATGAAGGTCCTATCATTATAAACGGAGGTTGCCGTATAGGGGATAATGTAACAATATTTCCGAACGTACTAATTGGCTCAGTTAGAGGACGGGAAGGAAAAGGTTGCGGGCAAACAATCGGAAATAATGTCGTAATTTGCAGCGGTGCAAAAATATTAGGAGAAATCACTATCCCTAATAATGTATTTATAGCACCGAATGCAGTGGTAATTAAAGACCAAGAAGCAAATACAACAATTGCTGGTGTCCCATCTAAGGTAATCAGTTTGAATGGCGAAAAGAATTGTAAGTTTTATTCTTATAATCGTTTTTAGCTGCGTAAATATCCGACTCTATGAATTGGCAGTCATATTGGGACAAGAAACGGGAAACAGGAGGGGCACGACCTATGCAGACCGCCTCACATCGGGCGCGTAAGTCTTGGAACGACTATAGCGGCTGTGGCATTTATCATATTACCATTGTCACCCATAATCGCCAGCGCGTGTTTGGCGAACTGAACCGTGATCCTGTTCACCCTCAGGTTATATTGACCAAGTTTGGTCAATTCGTGGCGGAGCAGTGGCTGAAGATCCCTGACATCCAGTCCGAAAAAGGGCGAAAGGTCAGTGTGCTTGGTCATCAGGTCATGCCCGATCATTTCCACGGCGTTTTGCGAGTGGAAGAGCCGATGGATGTTAATTTAGGCGTATTGATCCGTGGCTTCAAAGGCGCATGCACAAAACAATACCGCCATATGTATCAGCCAAATTTGGCTGATGTACTGGAACATTCTGACACCCAAGCCCGTCTTGAACGCATGTCCCATCGCCAACGCGAAGAGTATTACGCCTCAATCGGTGCGGAACCGCTGTTTGATGACAATTACGATGACACCATCTGTTACCGCAATGGACAACTGGCGAACATCATCCGATACGTACAGGATAACCCGCGACGTGCTATCTTGCGGGCAATGCAGCCGGATTTCTTCAAGCGTATTCAGCACATAACAATCGATGGCGTTGATTTTGCTGCGTATGGCAACTTGTTCCTTCTTCGCCGCCCATGGAAGGAACAAGTGTTCTGCCACCGCTGGCGTATGGATGGTGAAAAGCGTGATTATAGCACCCCGTATGAGACGACCGATGAATATCAATATCAACGCTCTGCATGGTTGCAAGCGGCTGAGGATGGCGCTGTGTTGATTACACCGGGTATATCTAAAGGTGAACAACAATTGGTGAAAGACTGCATGGAGCAGGAGCTACCGCTGATTCATTTGCAATCCGAACCCATAGGCACAAATTGGCATCCTGAATACAAACGGTACGAATTGTGTGCTTCCGGTAAACTTCTAATCCTCTCACCTTGGCAGTTGGATGAGCAAGGCGATGTGAATGGAGTGCCTGCAGATACGGCTTATAGCCGTTTTCATAATCTGAATGACCTCGCCCGACAGATTTGTGATGACGAATCCCCTGATATGCTCATCAAACGCTAAAATAATCAGCCAAATTTGGCTGATAAATATATATGCTATCCTTATATACTCTCACCATACTCCCTGATAAGCAAGCCCTATCCGACCTCCCCCAAGGCAAACTGCTCATCAATACCATCAACGCCCATTCGTACAATGTGGCGCAGGAGGACGGGCTATTTGCCGAGGCGCTTGCCAAAGGCGATGTGTTGACCGCCGACGGCGCGAGTATCGTGCATGCGTGCCGTTACCTCCACACTCCTTCTCAACCCACGGAACGCGTGGCAGGGTGGGATGTTTTCATCCATGAGATGACCGCCCTTGAGAAGCAGGCTGAGGCAAGCAACACTCATCCCGTTGCGTTCTTCATGGGCTCGTCACCGGGAGTGTTGCTGCGTATAAAGGAGCGTGCTGCGTTGGATTTCCCATATCTGAAGATTGTTACCTACTCGCCGCCATTCAAGCCTGACTTCTCGCCGGAAGACGATATCGCCATTCTCAGTGCTGTCAACGCTGCCAAGCCTGACTTGCTCTGGATAGGCATGACTGCTCCCAAACAGGAGAAGTGGACATATTCTCATTGGCAAGATCTGAATATACATTGCCACGTAGGCACCATTGGTGCGGTGTTCGACTTCTACGCCGGCACAGCCAAACGTGCACCGCTATGGTGGCAACGCCACTCCTTGGAGTGGCTCTATCGCCTGCTGACCGAACCGCGTCGCATGTGGCGCCGTTATATCATTGGCAATGCACTGTTCATCCATAACATCCTCAAAGAGAAGCGTGCAAAGCGATAGGTCATATACTTGCCTGCTAAATCTGCTGCGGCTGGCATTGGGCAGGCATGTAGGCGCTATATTGCCAAACTTGTCACCTGACGAGTGGCGCGAGGTGTATCGCTTGGCAGCCAAGCATGCCGTAGTAGCCCTTGCCTGGGATGGGGTGGAGCAGTTGCAGCAGCAAAATCCGGAGGTGCTTCAGTCCATGCCCGCCGATTTGATGGGTAAGTGGTTCGCTGATGTACATGCTATCGAGGCAGCCAACATCCGTATGACCAAGCTCGCTGCAAAAGTGCAGAACATACTCAATGATGGCGGCTTTGACTCTTGTCTGCTCAAGGGAGCATCGCTGGCGCAGTACTATCCCAAACCCGAACATCGCCAATCGGCAGATATAGATTTGTGGGTCCTGCCCGGCAGCAACCAGTCGCTCCGCTTATCAGTTTTCCGTCAGCAACTGCTGGCTTTCCTTCACCGTCAGCCGCAGATAACCGTTGGCGAGGTGGTCTATCACCACATCGAAACGATGATTGACGGTACAGAGGTTGAGTTCCATATCACTCCTACCTGGCTTTGCAACCCGTGGCACAACCACCGTTTGCAACAGTTGTTTTGCGACTCGCGCAATCTTACGCCTGAGCTGCTGGAACTGTACACCCTTTTGCATGCTTTTCGCCATATCTGGCACGATGGTATAGCATTGCGGCATCTGCTGGACTACTGCTTAGTATGCCACAAAAACAGGCAACAGGGTATCCCCGCTCCCGCTGTTTTATACCGGCAATTGGGGCTCAATACCTTTGCTCAGGCCATGGACGAACTTGTTGCCTGCTGTTTGCATCCGCAAGATGATATAGAGCAGATCAGCCTGCGCGCCATGCATATTCTGCAAGCATTGCCCGAACGGCAGGTATCCGGCGTGGTGTGCCGCGATTATCCGCAGGAACATCTATTCAATCTGCCATGGCGTGCCATACATTACCTCTGGCGCAAACGGAATAATTATCTATAGCAATCATGCTTAACGTAGCAATCATAGGTGCAGGCGTATCCGGCTTGACTGCCGCACGTATCCTTAAAGACAGGTACAACGTTACGGTGTATGAACGTGCCGACAAACCCGGCGGGCTCATCCGTTGTGAGAGAATAGACGGTAGCCTGTTTCACACCTGTGGCGGGCATGTGTTCAACACCAAGCGTCAGGATGTCGCTGACTGGTTCTGGGGGCACTTCAATCAAAGCACGGATTTCGTCAAGACCGACCGAAACTCGGTGGTCTGCATGGAGCAGGCATTAGTCCCTTATCCGATTGAGAACCACGTATATATGCTCGCCCCGGATACGCAGCAACGTTTCATAGCCGACTGTCTGGATATCGTTCAGAATCCTCGCCCCGAGCCGGACAATTTCGAGGCTTTTCTGCGCGGGCGATTCGGCGATACGCTCTATAACCTGTACTTCAAGCCCTACAACGAGAAAGTTTGGCGATGCGACCTGAAACAAGTACCTCTTGCCTGGCTGGAGGGCAAACTGCCTATGCCTACTGTGCCGGAGATGCTATACAACAACATCAACCGCGTCGAGGAAAAGCAGTTCGTTCACTCCTCGTTCTATTACGAGAAACAAGGCGGCTCGCAGTTCATCGCCGATACGCTGGCTCACGGACAGGATATACGCTATAATGCCGACATATCTTCGCTCACCTATGTCGGTGGTAAGTGGCGCGTTGCCGGTGAAGAGTACGACAAACTTATCTATTGTGGCAACCTCAAGGAGATGCTCCCATGCATCAGCGGAGTGAATATAGATGCTTATCGTTCTGACGTAGAGGCGTTGGCCAGCCACGGCACAACGGCTGTGTTCTGCGAGATTGACGCTAACCCGTATTCATGGATCTATCTGCCGTCCGACAAGTATGCCTGCCATCGGATCATCTGCACCGGCAATTTCGCTCCGTCCAACAATGCACCGACACTCCGACCGGGCAGAATAACGGCTACCGTTGAGTTCACCGATGCAATTTCGCACGCTGACATACTCGCCAATCTGGTACAAATGCCTTACCATCCTGTGTATCTCTCGCACAGGTTCAACCCTTATACGTATCCCATTCAGACCCATTCAACCCGCCGGATGATTCGGCAGTTGAAACACGAACTGTCCAAGAGCAACTTCTTCTTCACCGGACGATTCGCCGACTGGGAATATTATAATATGGACGCCGCTATGGCTGCGGCTATGCAATTGTGTGCAGACTTATAATCCTTATGCCAAAAACAGGTCTTCAACAATGCCCGACAACAAAAACAGTTTACATTACCTTCACCACGCGGCCCGCGCCTATCGTCTGCAGATGGGCGTGAACATCGTTTTGGGCGTAACCGATGTACTTATCGGGCTGTTGGAGGTGTGGCTCACCAAGCAACTTATCGACTCTGCAACCTCCGGCCGTTCATGGGCGTTTACCGATGGCGGATGGCTGTCGTTGCCGGCACTGGCGGCAATGCTTCTCGCTTGTATGCTGCTTTCCGTCGCCCTTGCATATACCGTTCGCTGGCTGCGCGCCAAACTCAGCATCCGCTCGCTCAACCGCCTGCAGGCTGGCGAGTATGCCCGGCTCCTGCAGGCGCCGTGGCTCTACCTGCGCAAGCAGCACTCCGGCACGCTGACGAACACGTTGATTGACGATATTGATACCGTCTCAGCCTTTCTCTCCGAACAGTTTCCGGCTCTCATAACGTCCGTGCTGCAGTTCATAGGCGCATTTGCGTTCCTCTGTGTGTTGGATTGGCGACTGGCATTGGTTATCGTGGTTGTCACACCGGCGATTATCGTTGCTGCCCAACTGTATATCCGCCGAATGCGCCGCCACCGCCATCAGGTGCGTGCCGACGAGGCGTCTATCCAGGCGTTCATCCAGGAGTCGCTGCAGCACTCGCTTATGCTCAAGGCGCTCAACCGCACCACCTATGCTTCGGCGCTGCTGGACGAGCAACACGCTCGTTATCAGCAGAGTTTCATGCGCATGACGCGCTACTCCGCTCTGGCAATGGTGCTGGTGCGCTCAGCGTTTGTGGCAGGATATGTAATTGCTTTCTTCTGGGGCGCATACAGCCTGTCGGTGCAAGCTATCACCTTCGGCGCAATGATAGCTTTCGTCCAGTTAGTCGGACGTATCCAGCAACCTATGCGTACGCTTGTCGGTTATGTCGGTACGTTCGTTAATGTATCCACCGCTGCCGAACGCCTGAATAACCTCCATCAGCATGCAGAGACGAACAATCTTCAAATCCTCAAATCTTCCAATCTTCAAATCACAGTTAGCGACCTCTCCTTCACATATCCCGACTCCAACGAACCTGTTCTGTCGCATATCAATGCCACTATCCCTGCCGGCTCGCTGACTGTGGTTGTTGGCAAGACCGGAATTGGCAAAACGACATTCGTCCAACTCCTGCTCGGACTGTTGCCGGCGCCGGAAGGCTCGATTTCTGTCCCCTTCCAAGGGTTTACGTATGTCCCGCAGGGCAACACGCTTCTGTCGGGAACAATCCGTTATAACCTGCTCTTCGGCAACCCTGCCGCTACCGACGAGGCGATGCGCGAGGCATTGCATCTGGCTGATGCGGACTTCGTGCTGAATGACGAACGCGCACTCGATTATCCTTGTGGCGAACGCGGATCCGGACTCAGCGAGGGGCAGGCGCAGCGCATTGCCATCGCCCGTGCTCTGCTGATTGATGCGCAGGTGCTGTTGCTCGACGAGGCGTTCTCCGCCCTGGATACACCCACAGCGCAAACCATTCTCAAAAATATCCGCACCGCACGACCCACGCAAACCATTATATGTATCACGCATCGCGAGAGTCTTATCCCGCATGCTGACCAAGTGATACAACTTTCCTAATTGCTGTAAATTCTACCCGCAATATGCAAACAACTGACATAAAACTTTTCCTCTGCGACGTGGACGGCACGCTCACCGATGGAGGTATGTACTACTCCGAGAACGGCGACGAACTCAAGAAGTTCAACACCCGCGATGGAATGGCGCTGAAGATCCTGCACGAGAACGGAATACCCACAGGTATCATTACCTCCGAGGATACGCAGATCGTTGCCCGTCGCGCTGCCAAACTCTCAGTGGACTATCTTCGCCAGGGCAAACGCGATGGTGGCAAACGTGCTGTTGCACAGCAGATTTGTGATGAGATGGGTATCACCATGCAGCAGGTCGCTTATATAGGTGATGACCTCAACTGCTACGACATCCTTTCTGCCGTGGGCTTTCCCGCCTGCCCGAGTGATGCTTGTGCCAAAGTGCGGAATATACCCGGCATACGGCTCTTGTCACGCAAGGGCGGTGATGCCGTTGTGCGCGAGTTTGCAGAGCAACTTTTCCCGGAACTATTTGAATAATAACTGTTTGAATAATCTGTTTTTGCAATGAAAACCATTGGCGTTATTCCTGCCCGCTATCAGTCCAGCCGTTTTCCCGGCAAACCGCTTGCCGATATCCTTGGCAAACCTATGATTTGGTGGGTGTATCAGCAGTGTATCAAGGTGCCGGAACTGAATGAGGTGTACGTCGCTACCGACGACCGGCGCATCTATGATGTATGTGAGCAATACGGCATACAAGTCATTATGACCTCCGACCAATGCCGAACAGGTACGGATCGCGTGGGCGAAGTTGCCGCCAAGGTTGACGGCGACCTGTTTGTTAACATCCAGGGCGACGAACCGCTCATCGAACCGCAGATGATTCGTGACATAATCGGTATATTCAACGACGAATCAGTATATTATGGTTCACTCCGCAAGCAGATTACCGACGAAGCCGAGATTCAGGCACCGAGTACAGTCAAGGTGGTTGTCGATAAGAACGAAGACGCTTTGTACTTCTCCCGCAGTGTTATTCCCTCGAACGTCAAGGATGGCAAATTGGCTCGTGTGTACCGCCATGTAGGGATTTATGCCTACAAACGCGATTTCCTGCAGACTTTCATTCATTTGCCTCCTGCCGAACTGGAGGCTGGTGAAGGGCTGGAGCAACTCCGGGCTCTGGAGAACGGCTACAAAATCCGTGTTCACGAGACGCAGTTCGATACCATCGGAGTGGATCTGCCAGAGCATATAGCGATGGTCGAAGATCTTATCCGCGCACGCCGAGGTTCATAATTGTCGGTGTTTTTTTGCCCTCGATTCACAATATCCTATTTGACATAACTCTCGTAAAAACGTTCCGTTCGATCGGGGGTTTATCGAGGGAATATCGATGGAAAGTCGAACGAACATTTGTAGTTCGCAGCATAACTGTGATTCTTCCTTCTTTGCGGGGCTTTTGTAGCCTTCATGTCGCAAAAACGACTTTATGTCATGTTTTATAACATAAAAATCTGCACTCTGTTGCAATTTTCACAGAATTTTATTAACTTTGTGCCTTGATATGCGTGTATATGTGCATTATGCGCACGCAAACACGAAACAACCGAAAATATTTAACACAAGACATGTGACCAATTATATGTCGCATGTCCACAAAAAAATAAAACAATGAAAGCAAAAAATTTGTTTTTGACAATTGCTCTGTTTCTGTTGCCTCTAATGACAGCAAATGCAGCAGTATCTACGGATGTGCTCTCCACTGCAGGGGTTACTGGAACTTCGCGCGACATCACATTCAGCGGCGCCTCTTATACAAGTGGAGCACAATATTCCGGAGCTGTTTATTATGACAATGAGTGTCCACTTTTTTACATGGATGATACTTATGTTTTGGCAACTACAGCCGCTTCTCCGGGCACAGCCAAATCTATAACCATCACCTGGGATATAAGTTGTGGCTGGAATGATGCGTCTTCCGAGATATTCGTGTATGGTAAGAACACACCTTACTTCGGAACAGAAACGTTTTCAACCATAACCGGCACTCTTATCGCGTCCCAGACATATGACGGTTCAACCTCACATACTTTGAATCTGGGAGATGCGTATGAGTATATTGCTATTGTTACTCCCTCATTAATTGCGTTCAAGCAATTAAGTATTTCGTGGACTGTGCCTGATGTCGCTTCGTACTCTATTTCTACATCCGTGACCTATGATGGCGGTTCATTCACTCCTGCACCGGGCATTTCTGTGACTCCCGCTTCGCCCGTCGCAGTAGGAACAACCGTAACGGTTTCTTTCAGTGGTAAAGCTAATGGTGAATTACATTCATATAGTATTGAGGGCGCATCGGTAATCGAGAGTGCTGACCTTGATGAAGATGAATATACAAAAAGTTTAAATACCACATTTGTTATGCCTGATCATGATGTGGATATTACGGGTGTGTTTGGTGGCAAACCTGGGCGTAAACCCAACAACATTTCTGTTAATGGAGAGACTGTCGATTATGTGGCAGAACTAACATCAGGTGAGACATCTGATTTCACCATCTCTATGGACTATAGTGCCCCATCTTATACTCGGGGACTGAAAAGCGTCACCTCAGCAAATGGAAAAGTTGAAATCGTTAGCAACACATTCAACTCCTCGACAGGTACGGGCACTTTGACCTTGCGAGGATTGTCAACCGGCTCAGATGTGGTTACTATTACTTCCTATCAAACCGACAACTACTCACGTAGTACAAGGCGAATCAATGTAACGGTTGTTGCTCGTGACGTGGCACTTGTAACCGAGTTGAACGGCAAGTATTATGCCGTTACAAATTCGCCAAGTGGAACAACTGTGGCTGCTGTTGAGCTATTTGAGGACGGAGGTACTTACTACTATAAATCCGCAGGCGACCTCAGCAACATTTCTTGGAAAGCCGAGAACACGGCTGACGGATACTACATTCGTAATAGCGCTGATCAGTATCTGAAAGTTGCGGGTGCAACAATGTCCCTCTCCGGTTCAACGTATGAGTGGTACAAGAATGCCGGTGATGCTTTCGTGACAGGATATACAACGGGTATGTGTTATGATGAAAGTTACAGCGCTTTCGTTATCACCGGCCAAAATGACCACAGCTCCGTGTCAACAATCTCTGCATGCGTTCACGAGATTCCTGTGGCAAGTCTGGCTTTGGCTACCGAATATACCCGTTCGCTCACCAATGGTAATTATGCTACCATGTGCTTGCCGTTTGCCGTTAGCGCAAGCGAGACGTTCTTCAGCGGTGCCGAGGTATATATCATTGTAGGCAAACATGTATCTGCAGGCAATGTTACCGGTATCGAACTGGAGCAAGTAACCGGTAATCTTGTAGCGGGTAAGCCTTACGTAATTCTCGCTACCGCCTCAACGCTTAGCGCATGGCACGGTAATGACCTCGTAGGCTCGCCGGTTAACGGTGACGGACTTGTTGGTAACCTCAATAGTACTCCGCTTATTATGCCGGATGGTACCTATGGTATATCAGGCAATAAACTCCGCAAGATTAACGGTGGTACAGGTAAGGTTAATCAGTACCGTGCTTATATCAACCTTGATGGAATTCCTGAGGTTGCAGCCACGCCGACTCCGGCACCCGGACGTAGAGTGATTGTAACTGAGAACAGTACAGAATCCGAGGAGCAACAAGATGTTGAAACCTCGCTTGAGGATCTTCTCAACCACGCTACTTCCATCAATTGGAACGAACCCGTTTACAATGCTCTCGGTCAACGTGTCGGCAGAGGCACTACAGGCGTGCTGATCCAGAACGGAAAGAAGTTCTTCGTACAATAATCAAAAGTATATACTTTCATAGTCGTCTAATAGTACAGCCACCTATCGAAATTAACAACGAAAATAGAAAGGACCAAATAATATGAAAAAGTTTATTGCACCGGAAGTCAAAGTAGTGCGCTACGACACAAGCATCTTGTGCGCGAGTGTAGGCGTCGGTGATGATGTAAAGCCTGGAGAAGAAATTGAATTCGATGCTCCGGGACGTCGCCGTGGAATATTCGACGATAGCGAACCGACGAACACTTCCAGTCGTCGCTAATCTTTGCCCATAGGCAATCTATGCGACTGCTTTATTCGTTCCGCTTTCAGAAGATTGGCGACACATGGCTCGCTTCTGCTGTCGGACAAAATGCCCACCTCTTCAATGGAGTACTCCAACTGAATGAGGTGGGGCATTTTATAGTCTCACAACTTGATCAGATAACACAATCTGCCTCGGCTGAACAATGTTCAGAGCTACAGATTATTGATCGCTTGACTACAGCCCTGACGCACGAATACGAGGTGGATGAAACTACTGCGCGGCAAGCGGTGCAACAAGTGTTGAATTACTTACAAGCAGAAGGCGTGTTACAATGACACGCCTTCTGTTTTCTTATTATCATACCAGCCATTGCTGATTTGCGCTTTAGTTTCTGAACTTCAGTTCGCCATCGCGCAACTCGACAATCACAGGTCTGTTACGGTCAACCTTGCCGGCAATGATAGCCTTGCTCAATTCGTTCAGTACCAGCCGTTGCAAGGCTCTCTTGACAGGTCGGGCGCCAAACTGCGGGTCGTACCCCTCCTTGGCAATATAATCGATCGCGTCGTCCGTCACGCGCAGGTCTATACCGCTCTCCATCAGCATCTTGTGTACGCTGCCGATCTGCAGGCCTACTATATCGCGGATCTGCTTCTCGTTGAGCGGGCGGAACATGATGGTTTCATCAATTCGGTTCAGGAACTCCGGGCGTATAGTCTGTCGCAGCAGTTCCATCACTTGCTGGCGTGTAGTCTCATTGTCCACACCTTTCTCGGCATTCTCACGTATCAGTTGCGAACCTAAGTTAGATGTCAGGATAATCAGGGTGTTCTTGAAGTTCACTACGCGCCCTTTGTTATCCGTCAGTCGACCGTCGTCCAGCACTTGCAGCAATACGTTGAATACATCGGGGTGGGCTTTCTCAATCTCATCAAACAGCACTACGCTATACGGCTTGCGGCGGATAGCCTCTGTCAGTTGACCGCCTTCGTCATATCCGACGTATCCCGGAGGTGCACCAATCAGTCGGGTCGCACTGAACTTCTCCTGATACTCCGACATATCGATACGAGTCATCATATTCTCGTCGTCGAACAGATAGTCAGCCAAAGCCTTGGCAAGTTCTGTCTTACCCACACCTGTTGTGCCGAGGAAGATGAACGAACCTATTGGTCGTTTCGGATCTTGCAGACCTGCACGGCTACGACGTATGGCATCGCTCACCGCCTCGATGGCTTCGTCCTGACCAACCACGCGCTTGTGCAACTCTTCCTCCAGATGTAGCAACTTGTCGCGCTCTGATTGCATCATCTTTGTTACTGGGATACCCGTCCAACGGGCTACAACTTCTGCTATATCGTCTTCATCCACTTCTTCCTTGATCAGGCTGTCACCTTTATCCATCGCGTGCAGTGCGTCTTGCGCGGCTTTGATATTTGCCTCGGCTTGTTTGATCTTGCCGTAACGTATCTCAGCCACTTTGCCGTAGTTGCCTTCGCGCTCGGCTACGTCCGCCTCGTGCTTCATTTGCTCGATAGCGGCTTTTTCGTTCTGGATAGTAGCAATGTAGCCTTTCTCCTTCGCCCAGCGTTCGTTCAATTCGGCTGATTTGGCTTTCAGGGTCTTGAGCTGCTCCTCTATGCCAGCAAGTTTTTCCTTGTCATTCTCACGTTTGATAGCCTCGCGCTCAATCTCCAGTTGTTTGATCTGGCGATCCAGAGCATCCAGTTCTTCCGGTTTGCTGTCCACCTCCAATCGCAGTTTGGCTGCGGCTTCATCTACCAGGTCGATTGCTTTGTCCGGCAAGAACCGGTCGGTGATATACCGTGCACTCAGCGTAACGGCAGCAATCAATGCGTCATCCTTGATACGTACTTTGTGGTGCGTTTCGTAGCGCTCCTTCAGTCCACGCAGAATACTGATTGTGGCACTCTCGTCCGGCTCGTCAATCATCACAATCTGGAATCGGCGCTCCAGAGCCTTATCCGTCTCGAAGTATTTCTGGTACTCGTCCAGCGTGGTTGCGCCGATAGCACGTAGGTCGCCACGCGCCAATGCAGGCTTCAGGATGTTGGCTGCGTCCATCGCACCGCTGGTTTTGCCTGCACCGACGAGCGTGTGTATCTCATCGATAAACAGGATGATCTCGCCGGAGGCTGCTGTCACTTCGTTGATTACGCCCTTCAGTCGCTCTTCAAACTCGCCCTGATACTTTGCACCGGCAATCAGCGCACCCATATCCAGCGAGTAAATCTTCTTATGCTTCAGGTTTTCCGGCACGTCGCCTCTTACTATACGATGCGCCAGACCCTCGGCGATAGCCGTCTTACCTACACCGGGTTCACCGATCAGGATAGGGTTGTTCTTTGTCCGTCGGCTCAATATCTGCAGTACCCGTCTAATCTCGTCATCACGACCGATTACGGGATCGAGTTTGCCTTGCGAAGCACGCTCGCACAAGTCGATGGCATACTTCTTCAGGTTCTCGTTGTTGGAATTGTTGTTTTGATAGTTGTTCATAGTATGGTAGTTTTTATTAGTTTATCAAATTGCTTTCACATACTATAATCCAAAACGCGTACCAAACCGATATAGACTGACAAAATGGCAGTCGTGCGGTAAACACGACTGCCCTCAAAACAGCATCTAACTCCCTTGAAACTCCGATTTGAGTCCGATGAAGTCGGAAAAAATGGGTGCCTGCTCACTCAATGCAGTCACCTGACATTATAGCAGGCTGAATACTTCGCGTCGGTAGATAACCAATAGAGTCAGCACCAGCACAATCATCGTAACAGCGATGGCTGTTGCCAAATGTTTGGGACCGGCAGGACCGGTGGGAACTGTCACATTCTTGAGCGTTGTGAACTTTGTGTTGCTTAACTTTTGCGCTTGCAGCACGATGGCTTGACGTTCAAACGAAGCACAAGCATCGTGAAGCATCGCTGCGCGCGTGTTATCGCCCGTGCGTAATGCTTCATCATATCCCGCGCGTGTCAGTGCAATTTGCGCCTGAAGTTGTTGGTAGATTTGTTCGGTTTTGTCAGCATAATAATCTGTTGCAAATTGATCCAACGCTTTCGATGTAGCTTGTGCAATCAATGCTGCAACCAACGGGTCCTGTGCCTTAACGGACAGAGTGACAAGTTTGGTCTGATGGTTGATGGAGCAACTTATACTCTTCTTGGCACGCGCAATGGCTGTAGCAACGACACCTTTCGGGTGAAAAGCATCCAGCTCCGGCAATTGTGCATCAGCCTGATACGCCTCACCGCGAGTCAGCCATTGTTTGCATGCTTCACTCCAGGATTTGCGATAATGCCGGATCACGTATTCGTAGTATGTGCCTTCAAAACTATTGTCCTCTGTTTTGACAGGTGTGGCAAGTACCTTGCAGATAAATTCAGTTGACTCTACCACCTCATCGTAATCGTCAGGCGTGATGGAGTATCGCAATGGACCGAGCCCCAGATCGTAGTTTTCCGGATGGTTAAGCGTGAACGAGCGTCCATCGGCTATAGCACTCATCTCTTCGGTTGATAGCGATGTGGAGCATACATAGTATGTCGGCACGCTATAGGTCAGCGACAGCGCGCATACAAAAGTAAGCGGAATGAACCAGTATAGGAAAAATCGATTGGCCTTGAGTCGGGCGCCTATAGCTGCCCAACTGAGTTCTTGTTTTGCTTGCATAGTATTTTGTGTTCTATTAGTTATTATCCGATTATTTATCCAATTGTTCGTAAATCGAGTTACGGCTCTTGAATTCAGGTACAATCTGCTTCATCAGTTTCACTGACGGGAAGGTCAGCCCCTTTTGCGCCGAATGAATCAACTCGTCAATCAGCTTCGACATACTATCGTAGTCATTCTCCCGCACATTGGCTACCATGATCTTTTCGTTGGCAGTAGGCATAGTCAGCTCTTTCTGATTCAGCAGTTCTTCGTATAATTTTTCTCCGGGGCGCAAACCTGTATAAACGATCTCAATATCTTTCCCCGGTTGGAATCCAGCCAGACGGATCATGTTCTTTGCCAGATCGGCAATCTTGACAGGTGCTCCCATATCAAAGCAGAAAATCTCTCCGCCCTTGCCCAGCGTGGAAGCCTCCAGCACGAGGCAGGACGCTTCGGGTATTGTCATGAAGTAGCGTATGATATCGGGGTGTGTAACCGTTACCGGTCCACCGGCAGCAATCTGCTTTTTGAAGAACGGCACTACGCTTCCGTTGCTGCCGAGCACGTTGCCAAAACGCGTGGTGATGAATTTGGTTACATTCGGATCTTGGGCTGACAGTTTGCGGAACAGCGACTGAACATAAATCTCTGCAATACGCTTCGACGCCCCCATGACGTTGGTCGGGTTCACGGCTTTGTCGGTCGATATCATCACAAACCGCTCAGCCTTGTATTCAACCGCCAAGTCAGCCACATTCTTTGTGCCCAATACGTTCGCCAGAATAGCCTGAGTGGGGTATTCCTCCATCAGCGGTACGTGCTTGTATGCAGCAGCGTGGAAGATGACTTGCGGATGGTATTCCTCAAACACCTCGCGCAGCATGTCGCGGTTGCGCACATCTGTAATAACACGCGCGAAGTGAATCTTGGGGAATAACTTGTTGAGATCCAGACTCAGATCGTGCAGCGGCGATTCGGCAATCTCGGCAAGTACGACCAGTCGCGGTTCAAACTTGGATACCTGGCGTACGATCTCGCTACCGATAGAACCGGCTGCACCGGTAACCATCACCACCTTGTCGGAGATAACCTGACTCACGTTGTCAGTATTTATATGTATCTCCGGGCGCTCCAGCAAATCCTCGACCTTGATGGCTTCGATACTACCGATCTTTTTTGTCATCTCTTCGCCTTCATCTTCGTGGAAATCGCTGAAATACGGTGTGGTGAGGATGCGTATATTGTTGTCAAGGAAGATTGCCAGATCCTTGGCGGGATTGATATGTTTCATCTTCAGTGGTGAAACGATAATATCCTGCACCTCTTTTGCTTTGAGCAGACGAATCAGGTATTCGTTTTTGGCATATACTTTCAGTCCCAACAGTTCGTGCTTGACATTATCATCAGCATCCGTAATGAATCCAACCGGGCGGTATGGGCTGTCCATGTTGGAGTTAAGCATCTTGGCAATCGCCAGACCTGCGGATTTGGTGCCGTAGATCATAACGGGACGAATACCCGGGCTGTGGTGAGACATGTACTCAAAACTAAGTTTGATGGTTACGCGCCAGCACACAAGCAGTACGATAGCAACGAAGATGTACGTGTACAATATGGAATTCAGCATCAGGTTTTGCCCTGTCGTGTAACGGATAATGCTGTTGATGAGTGCCGGAGTAATACCTGCGGCTAATACGGAAAGTACCACCTTGGTGGCATCCACGAATGTGGAGAAGCGCAGAATTCCCGAATAGGTGTGAAATACCCAGAACATGATAGCTTGCAGAACCATAACAATGCCGGCCTGCTGCCATATAGGCAAAATCCCGGGTCTGACTTGCAAGCCTGCCAGGTTATAACTGATCATATAGCTTATGACGTATGCTATAAGTGCCAGTAGCAAATCAATCAGCAATACGCCCCATTTGGGTAAATATGTCAAGTTGGTGACGTGTGTAAATACGTCCGAACGCTTGAGTTCACTAAATCTTTTCTTCATAATGATGATTGTTTATTCATCAATTTGCTGTGTAGCAATTGTATTATCGTATAATTTTGGCAAGTGTCAGAAATATTATTTTCATATACTCGCCCAAAGTTTGATGCTTGATGTAACGCATGTTCAGCGCAATCTTGGCAGGGAGAATTTCTTCGATATATGTCCTGTCGGGATCTTCTGCCTGTGCCAATATGCGGTTCTCGTCAATGTACTCAATGGACGCATAATCCGTTATTCCCGGCCGAACAGTTAGTACCTGCCGTTGCTCATCAGTATACATGTCCACATATCGGCGTACTTCTGGTCGCGGACCTACAAGTGACATGTCGCCGGTCAGTACGTTCCACAACTGTGGCAGTTCGTCCAACTTGTATTTCCTGATGTAATATCCGGCACGGGTGATTCTTGAGTCATGCTCGCCGATGGTAATCAGGCTTGACTTGTCAGCACCTACGCGCATTGACCTGAACTTAAGCAGACCGAAGTCTTTGCCGTCTTTGCCGACACGCATTTGGCGATAGAATATCGGTCCGGGGTTATCAATCACAATCCAAACGGCTACTACAGCAAATAGCGGGGATAACAACAATAAGCCCAAACAACTCAGCACTATATCGCAAAATCTGATCATCGGTGTGAGATAATATCGGTATATTGCTCGATAATATATTCTACTTCTTCATCAGTCAGCCTTGTATGCAGCGGCAAGGTAATCTCATTGGCGAAATGAGCATAAGCATTGGGGAAATCAGCTATGTCGAATCCGAGATTCTTGTATGCAGTCATCATAGGCAGTGGCTTGTAGTGCACGTTTGTTGCGATTCCGCGTTCAGCCATAGCTACGATGATTGCCTGCCGTTGCTCAAGAGAGGCGCCTGGGATGCGTGTGATATACAGGTGACCGGAAGATTGGTATGTATCGCTGTAGTGATCAAGCACTTCTACTCCAAGAGGCTTGAATGCAGCATCGTAACGCTCAATAATCTCCTTCCTGCGTTTCAGCAGTTCGGGATAACGCTTCAACTGGACAAGACCTATGGCAGCCATGATATCCGTCATGTTGCATTTGTACCAGGGACCTACGATGTCGTACTCCCATGCTCCGAGTTGCGTTTTGGCTAATGCGTCTTTTGATTGACCGTGCAACGACAGCAGTTGCACTTGATGGTACAATGCCTCGTTATCTATTCCGGGAATAGTGCGCCATGTCAATGCTCCGCCCTCGGCTGTTGTCAGGTTCTTCACCGCGTGAAAACTGAATGCGCTGAAGTCCGCAATCGATCCGACCATTTGCCCTTGCCATGATGCACCGAACGCGTGAGCCGTGTCAGCACAAACAGCTATACGCCCCAAGGCACGCTGAAGGTCATTAGCCGGTTGGAACAGCGAACGCTTATGCTCAACTATCTCATAAATACGCCGGTAGTCGCAAGGAATACCTGCCAGATCAACGGGAATGATAGCCTTTGTACGCTCTGTGATTGCGGCTTCCATTGCGTCATAATCCATCTGCAGGCTGTCCTTTTGTATATCCACGAACACAATTTTTGCTCCAACGTGATAAACAACGGATGCCGATGCCGTATAGGTATATGCCGGCACGATAACCTCATCGCCTTCGCCTATTCCCAGCAGGCGCAGAGCCATCTCTGCGCAAGCAGTCTGCGAATTAAGGCATACTGCGCGTTCCGTACCCACGTAGGCAGCTATGCGACGTTCCAGTTCCTTGGTGCGCGGACCGGTGGTAATCCATCCGGATAGGATAGCCTCCCTCACCTCTGCAACCTCTGCCTCCGTCATATCCGGGGGCGAGAAAGGTATGTTAAATCGTTTCATATCTTCGTTTGATTATTTTCTTACTAATCCGATTAGCGTCCCTATACCGTAACTCACGTGTACGGAAAAGAACAATGGGGGCAGGATTAACACGTATTCCCAACCATGCTTACAGCATGCATCAATGTCTGCTACAATGGCGGCTAATGTGTATGCACCGGCTATGACTCCGAATGCGTACCAACCATAGCTGGTAAAGCATGCCGCTATGAGTGATAGTGTCAGTGCCAGCACAAATGCTAATGGTACAAGGTGGCGCAAGCCGATGGCATTCCTGTCGATATACACCAGATTGCCGATAGATACGCCATTGCTGTACATCTGTTTGCAACTGCTGCTCCATGTTGCACGTGCATAGTATGTGGAGCGGATGGCGGGGTCAAGCCAGATGGTATATCCTGCTTTTCGGATGCGGGCGTTATATTCGTTGTCTTCACCGCGTGCCAGATCTTCACGCATACCGCCTACTTGCTCCACTACCTGCCTGCGGAATGCGCCAAATGGTACAGTATCCACGGCCTGAGCGGTAGCACCCATCCTGAAGGCTGCACCGCCAATGCCGAATTTCAACTGATTAAGCAACGCGTTGGCGCGGGCTATGAGCGAACTGTTCTGTGGCCGTATATCCCATACGCCTCCTACGTTCCCGTATTCAGGATGATTCGCCAGCAAGTCAACGCAGTGCTCAACATACTGCTGATCGTACGTCGCATGCGCGTCCATGCGAATAATATATTGTGAATCGGATGCAGCTACACCAATATTGAATGCGATGGACTGGTATCGTTTCGGATTGCTCAACAGGCGAATGTTCGGGTGATTCTTGCCCAACGCACGGACGATAGCACAGGTGTTGTCCGTGCTATTGCCGTCCACAACCATGATATCCGTCTTTTCGGTGGGGTATGTCTGCCCAAGAACCGATTCAAGGCAACGCGTAATGAAATGTTCTTCATTCAGCGTCGGGATAATGATTGCTACATAGTATGTCGGTTGGTGTTGCATGTGTTTGCGTTAGGGTAGTTGTAATTCGATTATAAAGTGCCGTTCCCGTTTGTCGGCAGGGGGTAACTGCATATAATCTTTGTACAGGTTGCGCAGATATGGGTCGTAGTCATTCGGGATATATACTTGTATGCCTTCAAACTCAGCCTTACGTGCCGGTACAAACACTTCGCGAGGGAATATTTCGCCGTTGTAGTATTTCCGCCCTGTCGGGATGCCCCACGGTCTGTCTGTCCTGTCGGATGCCACAAATCGGTCGAACCACCATACCCATTTGCGGTGAGGGATAATGCCAAAGATCTTACCTAAAAAGCATTTCATTCTGTAGCGGCGTTTCATATCCGGATCGAGTGACATAAATTCTTTCAGGTGCTCACTGGGGTATTGTGCATACAGTACCACAATGGATATGAACTGCAGTCCGTTGGCTATCAACCCCTTGATGCTCTGTCCCAGTCGGGTGCGGGGTACGGCATCCAGAGCAAATACATCAATTGATATGCCTTGCGGAAATGGTGAGTTGTCACTATATATATCCACATTACGTGTATGCTTGCGATAGATCTTCAGGAATGCGTTCTTCGCATCCGTCGTGGGATTGGGTGTGTTGTATTCGTACTTCTCACCCAAAGCTCCTTGTGCCAGTAGTGTGATCAGTCGTTCGTAATCACGCCTGGGCATCAGCAAGTCCAAATCATCATCCCAGGGTATAAACCCTTTGTGTCGGATAGAACCCAAGCAACTCCCACCACATAACATTACTGTCAGACCGTGTGCTTCGCATAGCGAGGCTATGTCCACGTACATAGCCAGCAAGGCTTGCTTCAATGCTTTGCTCTCATCGTTGGTCAATTCGTGCAGATAATCTGTGCGTTTGGCCAATTCGTTCATCAACTCAAAATCCGATTTCATCTCTCTTTATTTCTTCCTCCTTACGTCAATCACTTCTCCCGTTGCATCCGAGAATACCGTATTAAACGATGCTACCGCTACATCCTCGGCAGGCAGTAGTGTGCCCTCTGGTTCGTTGCCGAAGTTCTGCACACGCATGGGCGTTTTGGTGCGTTCCGGATTGATGCAATTAACGCGAATGCCGAAATCGTGCCATTCTTCCGCTATAGCCTGTACGAAGTTTACAATGGCAGCTTTCGTCGCCGAATACAGACTGTACATCATTCGTCCGCGGGTGTAACTGCTGCTTGTATAGAACAAAAGTGAACCGCGCGAGTTATGCAGATATGGGAAGGCTTCGCGAGCCACATTGATCACGCCCATCAGGTTGATGTTGATGGATGCCGATATGTCCTCTTGGGTCATAGAGGTCAATGCCTGCTTGTGCAGCACTCCCGCGGTGTTCACCACGATGTCAATATGCCCTTCTTTTGCGGCAACTTCGCTCAATGCGGCACGAACATTGTCAGCCTTCGATACGTCGCAACCGTTTTGTGTCCTTGAAAAGGAATATACACGTGCCTTGTATTGTTGAGCCAACTTGATCATCTCTCCGCCTATGCCGTAACTGCCGCCGAAGATTACAATCACTTTCTTCTGCAATCCCTGTATAGCCTCCTCTGACAGATGTTTCTGCTCGCCGCTTTGGGTGCGTAACTGGAACAGTTTGTCCAGCAAGAACAGATCCTCCAGATAGGTCAGTTTCATGTTGGAGTTATCGCCTTTTACCACATAGATAGGCTCATTAGGCAAGTATTTCCTTACTGTTCCACAATCGTCTGTCGTTACAAAATTCGGGTCGGCTAACGCAATCTCGTACGCCCGGCGTATTGTCCCGCGCTTGAAGCATTGCGGCGTTTGGCCGTTGCGCAGGTAGGCGCGGTTGGGAATGAAATCTATGCACTCGTTGGCATCCACCGAGATAATCGTATCTGTGGTCTTGGATGCTACATCCACGGCATTGTAGTGCTTGAGCGCCTCAATGCAGTCCTGTATGATCCGCTCGTTCACAAGCGGGCGCACTGCGTCGTGAAACAGCATATTGGCATTATCATCCTCATACGCATTGATAGCTGCCAGACTGCTGTCGTAGCGCTCCTTGCCGCCGTTCAGAATCTTGCGAACTTTCTTGTACCGGTTCTTGACAACCAGACTCTCAACCTCCGATACATAATCGGGCTTGCTGACTATACATATCTCGTCTATCAAAGCACATTTGTCAAACACATCTATTGTGTGTTCGATCACCTGTTTCCCGGCAACTTTCAGAAATTGCTTGGGGGTATCGTTGCCTAATCGGGTACCACTGCCTCCGGCAAGTATGATTGCTATATTCATGGGGTTGTTGTTTTTGCTTTTTGTTGTAATGTTACCTCGCGGAAGTCTTTCAATAGGAACATCAGTATGAAATATACTGCTAAAATCCAAACTATCAGCGGGATTATTGTATATAGTCCTGCGCGTGGCAGGAAGGTGAAGTTCATCAATACGCCGGCAACAATCACCGATGCAAGGGCGGATGTGCGGCTCTTGTCTTCTATCAGCGAACAACCTAACCCGAATAGTACCGAAAGAATAATAAAACCCGTGTAGGTCCGACCGGAGTATAGGTACAGGTCTGACAGCAACGTCCAACCCAATCCGTGACCGCTCGCAAATAGTTCGGGGGACAATGTGTATGCCAAATAATTGGCGAACGAGGCTTCTTCCCCAGGCAAAGGCATTACCAACGATGTCAGGGAAGCTATGCCCGGAATAAAACTGACGAAATACGGCAGAATAGGGTAACATTCTATTTCTTGCGATGAAGTGAATGTGGTTAGCGATACGCCTTGTTGGTAGAAGAATCCGCACAAATTGTATAGTGACGAGACGGAGTCGTTTGCCCCGATCTGGCGGATGGATAACGATGCTATCCCCACAAGAACCAACAGAGCAATGCCGGCAAATATACCTATCTTGACAATGTTCACTTTCTTGTTCCGCAGGAAGTACCATAGTAGGAATAGCAGCATTGAGCCGAACTTAGCGCGTTGCCCAATCAAAATGAAAACCAATGCTTTGATAGACAGAAGAATCAAGTACAGAATCTTCGTGCTCTTCTTGCCATATACCAATGCTATGCCTACAAATACGTACAGCATCGACGCTATCAATCCGCTTCCGGCTGATACGTTTTCAGTTTGTTCTTGATATATGGACAGGTAGCCGTCTCCACTTGCTGCCGTGGTGAGCTTGTTGAATACGTCATGCAAGGTGAATGGTGCTAAGAGGCAGAACATCACCAACAGAACGATGTCGATTGACATCTTGTCTGTGCGCTTTAGTGAAAAGTAGGGCTGCCCCTTTTGTTTGCGCGGGTAGAGCAGATAGCCGCCGGTGGATAGGTGCAGGAAGAGCAGAACATAGGTCAGCGATTGCTTCCACAACGCATCCTTGATATAATGCTCGTTGAAGAAGTTGCCTCGCCTCAGCATAAACTCATCCGGCATAACCAGCTCTGCCCAGAATCGGCCACCGATAAACAGGAACGTAAATGTCGCCATGAACAGGAAGAACGGTGACAGCCTCTCTGCCTTCCATATAACATACAATATCCAGCTGAAGTTCAGACACATCAGCACCGAATATCCGAATTCGGACATTGGTATCAGCCATAGCATAAAGAGGCTTGTTGCAAGCCATGCTATGCTAATCAGTGCATGTATGTGTTGTCTGTTAATCATTTCTCAAAACTGCTCTTTTCCGGTAGTATGGATTCAAACGCCTCAGTAAGTTGTGTTCTAATATTTTCAACTTGATCTTGCGGCAACTGATTGTCGTTAATGCAAATCATTTTTTTCTGCTGCAACTTGACATCCCGTAAGATATTAGAAAGGTTATCATTGCCAAGCATGTAACTATGCGTATCAGCGGCTACGTTGATTGGCTCAAACTCACCTTTTACCAACTGCCAGTCCCGCATGAGCCATTGGCTGCAATTGGATATGCTTCTCAGGCGCGTCATGCTCATGGCTTTTAGTCTCTCGCCGTACAACTGCCATACTTCTTCAAAGGTCGATTTCAGGAAGGCATTGGGCTGATGGTGCTCATATAGGTTGGAGAACGCAGGCCATGGCCATTGAAGCAGCGTGCGGATAGGTGCCGTGCCATATTTGAGGTTCAACCATTTCCTCCAATTCTTCCGAATAGCTTCATGCTTGTCAAAATGCTCATTGATGATGGCCATGTTGTTTGCCATGATATGGGTGAGCATGCCTTGGCTTGAGGGCTGAAGCAGGTTACATACCGCCGTGTCGCAGGGTAAGCCGTTCTTGAAGAAGCGCTCAACCGGCAACGGACGGATGATGAACGTATCATCGTTGAAATATACAAACTTTTCACTCAACCCCTCGATACGATGCATATTCAGTTCTATCGGATGGCTGCTGAATACCGGCAAATATTCCTTCGGGATATAGTCTTCATGCTTTACATGATGCAGCTTCGGTGCATTCAGATTCAGCCATTCCGGCAGTTGTCCGCAAGTAACGAAGTGTATCTTGCGCACCCATGGCGTGAATTTCTCCACTCCGCGAAACCAGTACTTCAGCAATCCCCAGTCGCGGTATCGCTCGGCATCTGCGTGACTGATGCGTTTCTCGGCAGGAGCATACCGGTTGTAGCTGCTCAACCATTCCGGATCGCTGCCGTCCACCCAAGGTATAATAAAATCTATATCACTCATCCGAATGCTTTTTCATTAGTTTTTGTACAATAGGCATAGCCTTCACCATTTGTTTCTCCTCGCTGTTCAATCCTGCAAAGTAGGCGCACACGCATATCAGTATAACGGATAGAACGGTCGTCGTACAGAAACTTACCCAGCCTTGCCCCAATCGCCATACAATAAGTGCCGGTACAGGTGCTGCCAACAGAGTGACCAACACAATCTTCCCAATCACATCTTTGGTGTAGTTCATAATATCCAGGTGCAGAAATCCCTTGGCATAAATGATTCGCACCGTAGCGCACACTGCATTGCCCAAACCCCATATCAACAATGCGCCGATGCCGTTATCTCCCAAGTGCAGCGCAAGCCATGATAGCGGCAATACGGCAAACTTGATTGCAGCCATTATAATCTGGTGCGTCTTGATGTTCCCGGTCGCAAAGATTGCGTTCCACAGCGGTGCCTGAAACGCGTCAAACACCTCGAATAGCAACATTCCTGCTATATACCAGGTGGTCAACTCCGGCCAGTCGCCCAACCATAAGTCGAGCACAAACGGCAGATTAATCATCAGCGGCAGCAACGGCAACAGCAACAGATAGTACGAAATCTTGGATGTCGAGAATATAAGTTGCATAAAATATTTGTTGTCATCTGCTGCATACGACTTGTATATCTGCGGATTGAACGCTGCGGCAAAGTTCCTGGCAAACATTGCCAACGCGTTGAACACCTGATTCGCTATTCCCAATGCTGCGTTGGCTATCACGCCCAGAAACATGTTAAACAGTATTGCCCTGCCTTGCATCACTACTACATCGGCTGTGTTCACCAGCAGACTCCAACCCGAATAGGCTCCGAACTGATAGATATGTTCCTTGTTCCAGTAGCGTATGTAGCGGCAGTCTTTCAGGCGTACGGTGCAATATACAATGTATCCCACAAACAATACCAAGGCTATCCCCATCATCATTCCGCCATAGGCTATCAGCCGGTCTATAGGACTAACGGTTAACAGGAACGCCATGCCTAACTTGCCAATCGCCTCAAATACGCTGATTATGGCAAAGAAGTCCATCCGTTCATGAGCAATGATGGAAGATTCCAGCGGAATTTGCAATGTGCTCAGCATAAACGTCACAAGCGAGAACTGGAACACCCAATTGGCTGCAGTCAGGCGGTTGGTGGCTATTGTCAGGTGGTGATTGATGAACCACACGCCGCCAATCTCGAGCAAGACAAAGATCGCTGCAGCAAGTAGGATATGCAGGTTGATTGCCATTGAATATGTGCGTTGCAGTCCTTGCCGGTCGTTCTTTCCCATCTCAACGGATAGGAAACGGGTCGTGGCGTTCTTCAGTGCATGGTTGAAGAATGAGAAGAACACAATAACACTTGCAATCACGTTGTATATACCGAAATCCTCAAAACCCAAGGCTTGCAGTACAACGCGGGAGGTGTATAGGTTGACCAGGGTTACCAGTATCATTCTCAGATACAGATAGCCCGTGTTCTTTGCTATACGTGCGGTGTTTTGTTGTGTGCTGCTCATCTGTGCTTACTTGATAGCCTGCTTGATGGTCTGAATGATATAATTCACATCCTCCTCGGTTACCATTGGTCCGCTTGGCAGACAAATACCTCGCTTGAATACCGATTCGCTAACGCCGTTGGTGTAGGCCGGGCAGTTACGGAATACCGGCTGCTTGTGCATGGGTTTCCATAGCGGGCGACTCTCTATGCCGGCTTTGTCCAGATAGATGCGCAGTGCCTCAACGTTGCGGTTCGGCTCGCAGTCTGTATGTACGTTGCCTCCGCAACGCACAACACCTGCCGCACCGCCTACTGCGCCTTGTACTGCCTCTTGGTAGGCATACTCTTCGCCTTGTATATGTACGTTTTCATCCAGTACAGCCGTGCTCAGCCAGTAGTTCGAGTCAAAATCGGATGAAGGAGCTTCATGGAAAGTTATACCGTCTATCTCTGCAAACGCTTCGCGATACCGTTGGGCAATATGTTTGTGGTGAGCCAGATGTTCCTCCAGAATGGTCATCTGGCCTCTGCCTATGCCCGCGCAGATATTCGACAGACGGTAATTGAATCCTATTGCTTCATGCTGGTAATACGGATATGCCTCGCGTGCCTGCGTCGCCAGCCACATTATCTGACGCTTGGCTTCTGCATCCTTGCATATCATTGCACCGCCGCCGGAGGTGGTAATCATCTTGTTCCCGTTGAACGATAATATGCCGTAGTTGCTGAATGTCCCTAACACTTGTCCTTTCCAACGGCTGCCCATTCCTTCCGCTGCATCTTCTATCACAGGAATACCGTATTTGTTTGCTATCGCCATAATCTCTTCAATGCGGTAGGGCATTCCGTACAGAGCCACAGGAATAATGGCTTTCGGATACTTGCCGGTCTTTGCCTTGCGGTCAATGATAGCACGCTCCAGCAGTTCGGGATCTATGTTCCATGAACCTGCTTCCGAGTCCACAAACACCGGCGTGGCACCAACGTAGGTCACCGGATTAGCCGAGGCGCAGAACGTAAATGTCTGGCAAATAACTTCATCTCCCGCCTGTACTCCACAAGCAATCAACGCCAGATGAATAGCCGCCGTGCCGGATGACAGGGCTACTATCTCTTTGTCCAGCGGGCTTGCTCCGGCACGGGTGTTGACGAACTGTTTCAAATCTTCCTCAAACCCGTTCACATTCGGGCCTAATGGTACAACCCAGTTTGTATCAAACGCTTCTTGAATGAATCGCTGCTCCTTGCCGCTCATGTGGGCGAGGCATAGATAAATGCGTTTCTGCATAAAGTATGAGTTTGTATTGATATTTCTAATTATGTCCGTTAAAGAGCTCTGCCGTAGCCTGCCCTTCGTGCGATATATCCTTGTGGTGTAGCACATTGTGGATAGTCATTAGCAGAATCTTTATATCCAACTTAAAACTAATATGGTCCACATACCACACGTCATATTCAATCTTCTTGGTGTGAGTCAGGGTGTTGCGCCCGTTCACCTGTGCCCAACCGGTTATACCCGGACGGACCTCGTGCCTGCGGTGCTGTTCCGGCGAATACAAGGGCAGATACTTCACCAGCAACGGACGCGGGCCGATCAGTGCCATGTCGCCTTTCAGCACGTTGAACAGTTGCGGCAACTCGTCCAGCGATAGCGAACGGAGTATCTTGCCTGTTTTCGTCAATCGGTATTTGTCCGGCAGCAACTCGCCGTTCGCATCTTTCCTCTCGTTCATTGTCTTGAACTTGATCAGCCGGAACAGTTTTTCGTCTTTTCCCGGTCTCTCCTGTGTAAAGAACACGCCCGCTCCCTCGTTGGCGAAATGTAGCACAACAATCAGTACCAACAATATCGGGCTGATACAAATCAGGCCTACCAATGCTATGCTGAAGTCAAATATCCGTTTCAGATAATTTTTGTACATCTCTCCCCTTGCAGTTAAATCTCAACCAATTCAGGTATAACCAGTTTCTCCACATTCAGCAGCATTGTTCCCCAACTCAGTCCTAATCCGAACGACGAGCACAACAATCGCTTATAGCCTTCTTGCTGCAGTTGCTCGCGTAGGCGCGTTACCATCAGTCCCGGCACGCTGGCACCGCCGGTGTTGCCGAACTCCTCCAGGTTGTACGGCACTTTCTCTGCCGGCAACTTCAACTTCTTCACCAGCCGGTCAACGATCAGTTTGTTCGCTTGGTGAATCAGGTAATAATCAATATCGTTGTCTTTGTCGATATGCAGTTCTTCCATCAGGTTCGCCACTGTCTTCGCCGGCTTGCTAATCGCAAACGTAAACACAGCCAAGCCGTCAATCAGCGTGTCTTTCGGAGCACGGATTATACCGTTCCCGAAATCCTCTTGCACAAACGATTCGTCGGTGATCGGGTGTCTGTAGCCTCCGTGAGGTGTCATTAGTGCCTTGTACCCGCTTCCCTGCGTATGGAAATCAATCATGATCGGCTGTGCCGACGGATCATACTCCAGTGCAATGGCTGTGCCCATGTCTCCGAACAGTGGCACGCGGCTCTTGTCTTGCATTGAACCCATTCGTAACGCCGTGTCGCCTATCAGCAGCAGCGCACGTCGGATATCTCCGTTGCTCAGCATGTTCCCCGCAACGTTCATCGCGTACATACAACCGCAGCACCCCATCGGTATATCCACGCAGAAACAGTCTTCGCTCAGTCCCAACCTGTCTTGCAGCAGACACGACGTCGGAGGTGTCTTGTAGTCGCCTGTAACCGACTCAAACACCAGCATATCCACGCTCTCTTTCTCCCAGCCTAATTCTGCCAGCAACTTCTCTGCTGCGGCTTGGCACATATCGGATGCGCACAGGCTGTCCGGACCCAATCGCCGTTCGCGGATACCTACGGTATTGTTGAACACCTCGGCGCCCTCTTTGTCAAAGAACGGAAAGTCTTCGCTGTGTACCACCTCCTTGGGCACGCACGCGCTCACGCCTGTCATTCGTACATTATGTATATTCCAGCGAGCCATACTGACTGTCCTTTTCTCCTTTTTTACAGTTCAATGCCGTTCTTCGCAAGAATATCTTTCCCGGCTTTGTAACTTGTGCAAGCCATAATATCCTCCGGATCAAGCATCAGGTCGAATGCGTCCTCCATCAGTGTGATGATATTCAACTGGTGAACCGAATCCCACTCGGCTACGGTCTCTTTGCCGTAACTGTCACCCAACTGACTTGCATCCGCACCGAACACTTCTGCAAAAATCTCGTTATATTTCTCTATGTTTGTCATAATAATTGTAAATGTCAACGCTCAACACTCAACATTGAGTAAAGTTTCTTTCCCGCTTCGTTCTTCGGAATCTCAGCAATCACTCTTACCTCAAACGAAGTTGCCACAATATGTGTTTTCTCCACCAGCGCCTCTTTCACGGCTTGCGTCTTGTCTGCATCGGTGATATACACAATCATCTTTTCGTCTGTTCCGACACACGCACTTTCCGTCCCGCAATCTGCGGCTATGATCTGCTCGCACTCATCCAGTCCCACTCGCATTCCGAACAGTTTCAGAAATCGTCCTTTTCTGCCGGTTATGTAGTAGCAGCCGTCTTCGTCGAAGTACGCCAGATCGCCTGTCTGTATCTCTCCGTGCCGCTCATCGCCTAACGCCAGATCGGCAAGACAGCGCGCGTAACCTAATGTGACATTCTTCCCGCGATAGCACATCTCTCCTTCGCTATGCGGAGTGCTGATGCGCTTTCCGTGTTCGTCAACCAGCCACAACTCGCCGTTCGGAACGGCTATGCCTATGCTGCCGGCTTTCTCTACTGCCCACTTCGCCGGCAACCACGCCATGCGTGCCGTACATTCCGACTGACCGTAGGTCGCTATCCAACGCTTGCCGTTATCCCGGCACCACTCTGCAAACTTCACATTCAGCGCCTTGTCCATCTTTCCGCCGCCTTGGGTCAGCAACTCCATATCCGGCAGGTCCATTCGGAAGAATCGCATCATATTCAGTATCTGGTAGGAGTAGGGTACACCGGTGAACGAACTCGCTTTCTCCTCTTTGATGAACTTCCAGAACACCGGGTCCGTCATGTTTCTGCCTGTTATCAGCAGTGTGGCGCCAACTTTCAAATGACTGAAAACCATCGACAGTCCCATTGTGTAGTACAGCGGCAATACCATCAGCGGACGGTCGGTTTCTTTCAGTTCAAAGAACGTGCTGATGTTCAGTCCCGCAGCCTCGATATTTTCGTAGCAATGCCTCACCAGTTTCGGACTACCGGTACTGCCGGATGTTGGCAATAAGTGCGATAATTCCGGGTACATTTCACATGTCGGATTGCCCGAGCGCTTCAACTCGCCGTCTGCCCAGATATATGCCGGTTTGTATTCGTCCAGCAGGTTGTTGTATAGTGTCTTGTCGGTCTTTGCGCTGATGATTAGCGGCACTAACTTCTTGCTCGCAATCGCTCCCGTAACCCATTCCACGCAGCGCACGTTGTTCTCCACCGACATAAAACACAATGCCCGCTCTGCCACATTCTCCTCAATCTCTCTCGCGCGGTGCACAATCTCCCCGTAGGTCAATCGTCCGCCTTCGCTGTCTATCGCCGCCAACCGGTCCTTATCAATATCTCCTATTCCTAATAGCATGCAAAACTGTCAACTAAATAGCTGCGCAACCGTCCACTCCTACTATCTGCCCGGATATGTAACTTGCCCTGTCGCTTGCCAGGAACGAGCACGCGTTTGCTATATCCTCAGGTGTGCCCAGTCTGCCCATGGCGATACGGCTGATGCGCTCGTCTATCTTCTCGCCGTTCGCCTCATATAACTCGGCAAACCGCTCGGTCTTTACTATTCCCGGTGCTACGGCATTCACACGTATCCCTTGTGCCGCCAACTCTTTCGCTGCGGATTTGGTCAGCGATATGATAGCACCTTTCGTTGCCGAGTACGCCACTTGTCCCGGCGAACCCAATACTGCCGTCACCGACGCGATATTCACTATACTGCCACCGCCGTTTCTTGCCATCAGTCGGCTGACCAACTGAATCAGTTCAATCACGGCTATCACATTGATGCGGAACATCAGCTCCGTCTCCTCGCGAACGATCATTCCAATCTTCCGGTTGAACACTACGCCTGCATTGTTCACCAGCACGTCTATCCGTCCTTCTGCCTTGAAGATCTGCATCATGGCTTGTTTAACTGCTGCTGTATCAGTCAGGTCAAACGACAGATAATGAATCTGCTGTTCTTCCAATTCTTTAATCTTCGCCTCACTCAATTCCTGCCTGTCGCACGCATACACAACCGCACCGTCTGCGGCAAAACGCTTCGCAATCTCCCTGCCTATGCCTTGTGCCGCACCCGTTACAATGCAAATCTTATTTTCCAATAACCGTTCCATACTTGCCAAGAACTCTAAACTCTAAACACTCAACACTCAACTTTCAACTACACCAACGTTCTTCCTCCGTCGATCTTCAGTTCTGTTCCTGTCACCCATTGCGTTGCATCCGACAGCAGATAAACGGCAGCCTGTGCCACTTCTTCCGCACGACCGTAACGGCGCAGCGGATAACGCTCCATATCCCGCTGTATATCTTCCGCATTCATCGTTCCGTTCTGCAGGAACGCGGTCTCTATTCGTCCCGGAGAGATGGTGTTGCAACGAATCTGTTTTCCCGACAATTCCACGGCTGCATACTTGACGAACGCGCTTAATGCTGCTTTCGAACTGCCGTATGTGGACAATCCTGTCGCCGTGTTTCCGTTGCCTGAGATCGATGCGATATATACCAGCGAGCCTTGTTTCGTTATCCGTTTCTGTTTCGCCAGCACTTTGGTCAGCATAACCGCTGCCGTATAATTCGTCGCAAATACCGATTCTATATCTTTCTCCGTCACCGCCTGTATAGGTTTCAGCGCACTTACTCCCGCTGCAAACACTACGCCGTCCACTTCGCCTGCTGCTTCTGCCAACTGTTTCAGCGCGTCAGCGTTTGTCAGATCGGCTGCTATATAGCGGTGACCGTCACCTTCCAACTGCTGTAAGGTCTCTTGCAGACGTTCCTCGTTCCGTGCTGTCAGGATAACTGCCGCGCCCATCTTTGAGCACTCGATAGCCACAGCCCGACCGATGCCTGAAGAAGCACCTGTCACCAATATCCTCTTGCCTGATAACGAAAACGGATTATACATATCTTTCAACATTTATCGCTCAACCCTCCACACTCAACCCTCAACTCTCAACACTAAACCCTCAACACTCACCCCTTGCTTTGCACCAGATCGTACAATTCTTGTATGGTTTGTGTCTGACGCATTTCTTCCGGTGGCAGAACAATCCCGTATTCTTCATCTACCATTGTTATTACCAGCAGTGCCACGAGCGAACTCCATTCTTCCAGTTCGCGGAACCGTGTCTCCGGAGTCAGTGTCGTATGCAATTCATCGAACTGCTCTGCAAAAAACTCTATAAACTTTTCCATATCTGTATTCTTTCAATTTTCACTTTTCAATTCCCTTTTCCCTTTCCCCCCTCCTTTCAGGGAGGGGCTGGGGGTAGGCTTACATTAGCACTTTCGCCGGATTGCCGACCACCGTTGTTCCGCTTTTCACTTTGCGGATTACGAAGCTGCAAGCCGCCACGCGCGCATTGTTTTCTATCGTCACGTTGTGGTTGATCATAGCGCTGCTGTAAATTACCGTTTCGTTTTCCACTATCGTTCCGCCTACGAGAGTCACGTGCGTGTCTATCCTGTTCCAGTCGCCTATGCGGCTGTCATGACCGATCACCGTGTACGACTGAATCAGATTGTACTTACCCACTTTCACATCCGCACCAAGCGTAGTGAATGCACCGACTATAGTGCCTTCGCCTACCTGCACGTTTGTGCCGATACGTGCGGTCTTGTGAATCATTGTCAGGAACTTCCCGCCTTTGCCCATGATCTGTTCCATACATTTCTTCCGGGCAACGCCGCCTATCGAGCACACAAACACCTCGTCCGGTGCGGGCACATAATCCTGTATTGTGCCTAACATCGGAGGATAGTTCTTGTAGCCGTCCAACGCGGATAGATTGTCGTCAATAAATCCTTTTATTTCGTACTCGGTTCCGTATCCTGTACTTTCGCGTGCCATGTCGTTTAGTGTGCGACCCATTCCTCCGGCACCGATAATGATGAGTTGTTTCATTTCTTTAATCCAAATGATAGAAATCAGCAAATTTTGAAAAAGCCCACAAAGTTACGAAAAAAAATGCACATTTGCAAACTTTTCCGCAGAAAAATTGCACAGTAGTGCATTTTTAGTGCAGTAGTGCCTGCTTATGCTCGCATAAGGGCAGGTGCTACGGCACTAAAAAGTAATAGCGCGAGCTATAATTTTTCTGCGGAAAGGTCGCTTATGCCCGGCATTGCCTTGCAGTACCTTCGGAGGGAACCCGCCCGCAGGGAAGGGGCGTGCCGAAGTACAAAAGACGCGAACACAAAAAAAGCAGCCGCGTTTCACAACGAAGCTGCTTTGAGCAAAATTTTTGTTTTATGCACTATTCCCAATTTATGCGCTACCGGTAACCACAAAACCGGCGGACGCATATACGTATAACTATGTAGAGCACCAAGGCTATACAGACGTACAGAGCTACGCGGTAGAGCCATGGGACGTAACGTTCGGGTGGAAGTTGCACAAGCACCTCTTTGTCCTTATAGACAGTGTCGGTGGTTGCAACTGTTCTATCGCGCCAAATGGTACGAAAGTGTTCTACAGACCCACCTCCAGCCCCTCCCTCATAAGGAGGGGAGTAATTACTATCAGAGGGGTCAGGGCATGGGAGACGGAGGATTATGCTGTCGCGGACAATAATGCTGTCACGGACAAATCGGTCACGGATAACAATGCTGTCGTTGCGCGGCACGCTGATGAGCGGAGCAGCGGTCTTGCAGCCTGCAAGCAGCAGGAGACTAACAGATAGTAATAGTATGCGTTTCATTGCGTCGGAGTTGGTTGATTAGTTCAGTGAGTGTGAGTTGGCTGCACAGGAGTTCGTTGCCATATTTCCAGCCCACGAGAATGCAGCCTTTGGTGTCGCGTGGTGTGTTGCCGGCATGGATGCGTATGCCCGAACGTCCGGGCACAGCCATGAGCAGCGGCAGCCAACGCTTGAAGGCAGGTGACCAAGTAACCTTGAGTTCATACGTGCCGGCAGGTATGCAACAAAGGTTGGGTACATTGGCTACACCGTTGATGGTAGCAGGCAGTTCGAGTGTGTCGCAATGCCATTGGTTGTCACCAACGAAATGCAGCGTGCCGAGCGTGCGGTCGGGGAGGTATTGCAGGCGGACGAGTTCGAGAGTCATATTTTTCCGGGTCAACAATTTTTTCTTTTTGGGTCAACAATTATCAACAATTACCAACAATTGCAAGAGGGCTTTTGGGGTCAACCATTATCAACCATTACCAACAATTTTTTTCGCTCCTGTAGTCGCGATTACTGCGATAGTCATTGCGAACACCGTGAGCAACGTAATTGAGGATAATTGATGTTAATTGTTGACCTGTCTTGACCATCGTAATTGATGTTAATTGAGGATAATTGTTGACCTGTCTTGATCAACGAGTTATTTCTTCTTATACCAGCGGTAGCGGTAGTCGATACCGAGCACGGCACCGCTGAATGTGAGCACCTCACCGAAGGCGGTCAGCACCGTAGGGTCGATATGTCCGGTAGGCGGAGCATAGAACGCCAGTACGATCAACACGCAGCCAAACACCGCCATCAGGACGGCGAGCAGGAGTTGTATATATGTGAGGATTTTCTGAAACATACAGGTGGATAATCAGGAGATAATAAACAGTGTTTCGGCAACGATTCAAGCCATAGCAGGAACGCAGATGTCTCGCATTGTGTGAGGTACGGGTAGCCCG
>ONHW01000029.1 GCA_900317745.1 uncultured Bacteroidales bacterium
CCGAGCAGTACTAATTGCCCGAAATCTTTTTCTTAAGAAGGTTTCTTTGATGACTTCGATATGTCGATATCTCGATTTCTCGATATATCGCATATCCATTGCAGAATACCCATCGTAATCTCTTCTAATTCAATACGTCAATACTTTAGGTGAGAGTAGTGAGTTTTGTTAGGAGTTTGTTAACTTACAACTTGTAACTGTCGAACTTCGCTAAACGCTAAACTCTAAACTCTCAACTTTAAACTTATAATTAAGGTGGTTATAGCGCTGAGGTCCCACCCCTTCCCATTCCGAACAGGGTCGTTAAGCTCAGCAACGCCGATGGTACTGCATGTTGTGGGAGAGTAGGTAGCCGCCATTTTCGAGAGCTCGAGGATTTTCCTCGGGCTCTCTTGTTTTGTGGCGTGCTACCTACGCACATTGTCTTATCGGGGCCCCCGAAAGAACATATAATGTTGTTTTGGGGAGAAGCGGAGGCACGCGTCGCCTTTATGCCGCTTAGCGGCATCCGATGCGACTGCGTTGCCGAACGCGAAGGGTACCGATGTGTACTGCATTTTGTGGGTGAAGCGGTTAAGGCGCACCAAGAATGTCCGGTGGACATTCGTAGGAGTAAGTGCGCCGCGCGAGTTCGCTCAGCCCTCACCGCTGAGCGAACATTGAACTCTTTAGTCAGAGTAGGTAGATCGCCCACTGCTTCGTCACAAACTTCTCAAATATTTGTGACAAAAACCTTGGAAAAAATGTCATTATTTCCGAGAAAATCCCATTTAATCATTAAAAATGCATTTTATTTTACATTTTATAGAAGAAAGATTTGCATAATTCAAAAAAAAGTTGTATCGTTCGCGTGAGTAGAGCTTGGATAACTGATTGTTTGTAGCATAAATCTGTGGCGGAACACAAAAATATGCTGTCAATAGCACGTGTTTGGCTACAGCAAGAGATTTTGCATTAGAACAATTCAATGATATTGATAACTTGAACGGTAAAAACTAATACCAACATATGACCCAGATACAGCAACAGAAAGCTGCAAAGGAATTTGCGGAGCGATGGAAAGGCAAAGGCTACGAGAAAGGCGAGAGCCAGATCTTTTGGAGTACACTTCTGACCGAGGTGTTCGGCGTGGAGCATATGGACTCGTTCTTGCTCTATGAGCAACAGGTACACCTCGACCACACGTCGTCCATTGACGGCTCTATCCCGTCCACCAAGGTAATGATTGAGCAGAAATCGCTCAACAAAGACCTGGACGAGCCTAGCAAGCAATCCGACGGCACGTCCCTCAATCCCTTCCAGCAAGCCAAGCGCTATGCAGCCGAATTGCCATACAGCCAGCGTCCGCGTTGGATCGTGACGTGCAACTTCCGTGAGTTCTGGGTATATGATATGGAGCAACCCAACGGCGAACCGCAGAAGATCCTTCTCGAGAACCTCGAAAAGGAATACTACCGCTTACAGTTTCTTGTGGACGAAGGCAACTCTCGAAGGTTACAGTTTTAGAAAAATTGCAAAAATCGTAAACCTCGATGTATCAGTAGTTTACAGGTACTTGAAACGTGCCGTAAAGAAGATTGAAGAGCAACAAGATTTGACTACAATATAGAGGGGCAAACATCGCGTTCGGCAAACTACGCTATCGGATTGCGCACGGCGCAATAAAGCGCGCAGTTGCCTCCGCTCTCCCCACCACAGCCTTTGCAGGTTGTGTCGGGGACCCCGATAATTGGCTGTAACACAAAAAAATCGGCATTCATTTGGAAATGTCGATTTTTTTTCGTATATTTGCACGTTCTATCATCATTGCAAAACAGAATCAAAAAAGTATAAACTATGTTATCCCGTTTGTACGGCGTGTTGTTGCCGTTCTTTGTAAGTTTTCTGCTTGCTTATCTGCTCGATCCGCTGGTAGATTTTGTGCAGAACAAGTGCAGGGTTAAGTTCCGCGGTTTGTCGGTGGCGATCGTGTTGCTGCTGTTTGTGGGCATACTCACGTTATCGGTATATATGCTCATTCCTGCCATCGGTCGTGAGGTGCAGTCGGCAGCAGTAAGTGTGGAGCAGTATTTTGCGAATTTTGATGCCGACAGGTACTTCACAGAGGCTCAGCAGCAGAAGATTCATGATATGCTTGACGGTCTGAATTTAGAGTCCATGCTCTCTTATCCCGAGGTACGTGACGCGCTGAAGAACCTTGCTCCGAGGATCGGCGGCTGGATAACCGGCGGGTTGAGTTGGCTGGCGGAGCTGGTGGTGATCTTTATCGGGCTGATGTATCTGATCTTCCTGATGATCGATTTTCCGAAGATACGCGCCAACTGGAGCAGTTATGTGCCCGCCCGGTACCGAGACAAAGCCCGTGTGCTGGTTCATGACGTGGATCACAACATGAATGCTTATTTTCGCGGTCAGGGTCTGGTGGCACTGATTGTGGGGATACTGTTTGCCATCGGATTTTGTATCATAGGCATGCCGATGGGTATAGCAATGGGACTGATAATTGGTCTGCTCAATCTTGTTCCTTACATGCAGGCTCTGGGTATTCCTCCGTGTATCCTGCTGTGTCTTGTTCAGTCGGCGCAGACGGGTCGTCCTATATGGGTGACGCTGCTGTGTATGGCGCTGGTGTTTGTGGTTGTTCAGACCCTTCAGGACATGGTGCTCACTCCGAAGATCATGGGCAAGGTAACCGGCATGGGTCCGGCTGCCATATTGCTTTCGCTCAGTATATGGGGAGCGCTGTTCGGGGTGATAGGAATGATCATCGCGCTGCCGCTGACGACACTTGGCATATCGTACTATAAGCATTATATCGTCAAACATTCCCATGCTGACTGAAAAATGAACTTTTTTGCAAAAAAATATCTGTAACACTTGCAAATGTGGGAATTTTTTTGTAACTTTGTCCGACTTTTTGCGAAGACACGATTGGGCGCAGACAACAAAGATTAAACCAAACAGTTCCGTTCTGACGGACAACACCTGAAAAACTAAATATCCACAATATGAAAAATCCTAAATTTTGGGCAACGATGATTGTCCTGTCGTTGGTGTTAAGCATCACATCATCAGTAGTAAGTCTGCTGACTTTGCGCCGTGCTATCCTTAACCGTGAAGTAGTTCAAGCCCTGGACGTGATGGTCTGGGACACTCAGATTGCAGAAGAGGATCTTGACAAGGCAGCCGATGCCGAGTTGTTCGCCGAAGCTGCGGAGCTTGCATCCGCAATGGAAGATTCGGTACAGCCGGCAGCAGCCGAGCAGCCCCAAAAAGCTGTTAAGAAAGCTCAGCCGAAGCAGGAAGAGTCGGTTGAAGAGCCGAAGGTGATCATAGGTGAGACCTATGTTGACCTGGGCTTGCCGAGCGGCACCCTGTGGAAAGCCCAGAACGAAGAAGGTCTGATGGGTTATGACGTGGCGAAGAAGAAGTTCGGCCGGTCGTTGCCCTCACTCAAGCAGTGGGAAGAGTTGAACAAGAACTGCGTATGGGAGTGGACGGGTGACGGTTACAACGTGACCGGTCCGAACGGCAAGTGCATCTTTATCCCAGCCGCCGGTTACCGCAACGTGAGCGGTCAGGTAGGCAAGGTAGGTGTGTATGGCAACTACTGGTCGTCAACGTCCAAGAACAAAGATGAAGCCTGGCGTATCGGATTTGAGCCGGGCAAGTTCAGCATAGCCGCGCACAGCAGGCAGTACGGACGCTCGATACGGCTTGTGGAGAAGCGTCAGTTTACATTGGAGGACATAGGCAAATAAGAGGCGCAGGTGAAGTTCAACCGATTGCCGATAGTCAGTGCCGCGTTTCTGATCGTTGCGATGACGATTCAGTTCGTTATGTCGTATCACCGCGAGAAAGTGGAACTGGAGGAGCGCATCCAATACAAGATGGAGTTGGCGCAGAAAGATTTCTTCTTCGAGGTGTATGACATGCACGAGGCTACGAACGAGATCCGGCATTTCTATTCGGAGTTCGATACGGATTCGACCGAGTTGTATGCGTTGCTGGAGACGGTGCTGTGGCACTATCCGGAACTGTACAGCTGTTACCTCGTTTTCCTCCCGGAGCGTTCACCTGAGCCGGGGCGCTGGTTCGTGCCGTGTGCGTTCCGCGTGAACGAAGACTCCATCTTGGTGTATAATGTCGGCAACAACGTGGATTACCCCAATCGCGACTGGTACACAGGTGCGCTGAAGAGTGGCGATGAGGGTCACTGGAGTCTGCCGTACAATGATGGCGACCATGCCGATCCGGTGTTCACGCATTCGCAGAAGGTGTATGACGACCAGGGACGACTGGCAGGTGTGGCAGGTGCAGACTTTACGCTGGCATGGACCCGGCGTATATTGGACGACAGCATGCCGTACGACGATGCCGTGTGTCGGCTGTACAGTTCGGAGGGTACGCTGATTGTGGAGATAGGCAGCGCCTCGGACAAGAGAGAGATGATCATGTATGAGCGCGTGTTGTCGCCCACGAACATGCGCCTGGAGATCGGTGTGCCGGAGTACCATATCCGTGACGATATAGCCTGGACGAGTCTGATTACTCTTGCTGTGCTGCTGTCGGGTATATTGATACTTGGCTTACTGCTCCGTCAGATAGGTCGCGAGCGTGATGCGTTCACGCGTATCGACACCGCCAACAAGGTGATGGAGAAAGAGTTGCAGATTGCCAGCAATATACAGATGGGCATCTTGCATGAGGGTTTGCGCAGCCGTGTGAAAGGTGAGCCGTGGCCGGATGTGGAGTTGCAGGCGGCACTTGTACCGATGCGTGAGGTAGGCGGTGACTTGTATGACTTCTACCGCAAGGACGATGACCTGTACTTTGTGATAGGCGATGTGAGCGGCAAGAGCGTGACGGCAGCGATGCTGATGAGTGCTACCGTGAACCTGTTCCGCTCCGCTGTCAAGCGACTGCAGTCGCCCAAGGATATCATGGAGGAGATGAACGCCGTGCTCAGCGGTAATAACCCGAGCCTGATGTTCGTGACCGCTTTTATCGGCAGGCTGCATATACCTACCGGCGAGTTGATGTACTGCAACGCGGGTCACCTGCCGCCGCTGATGGTCAACAGTCAAATACATCCCGCTGCGCAAACTTGCGGGACCCCCGTGCAATCAGCAGTCAGGGCACTGGACATCAAGCCGAACATACCGCTCGGATATGACGGGAACTTCAAGTATGCCGAGCAGGGAACGATGCTCGGCGAAGGCGGGATGATCGTGCTGTACACCGACGGACTGACCGAAGCACGCAACGAGAAACGCGAGATGCTCGGCATGCAGCGCTGGATGGAAATAGTGAAGAACAATATCCGTGCATTGGCAGACGGAGATATGTTAGCCATCAGTGAGGCAGGAATGCAGTTCACCGGCAATGCCGAGCAGGCGGACGATATGACCCTGATGGCCATCACCAAAACGAGCCGCGTTCAACCGCTGCAACTGCACGTGGAGAGCAAATTGGACCAATGGCCTGCGCTGCGGACCAGACTCCATAGTTATGGTTCATGCGCGGGCATGGACGCGCGTGCACTGAAAAAGATGGAGCTGGCTATAGAAGAGATGGTGGTGAACATCATCAAATACTCGGAGGCTGACTGGATGGAGATGACGCTCAATGTGACAGAGCGCATAAGCTCAGGAGGCAAGGAACTGACGATCACCCTGCGTGACAATGGCGGCATGTTCGACCCGACGCGTCAGGCAGAGGTGGACACCGATGCCCTGACAGCCGACAGGCAGGTAGGCGGATTGGGCATAGCACTCGTCAGACAGATAGCCGACGACCTGAGTTATAACCGCAAGAACGGAATAAACGAATTGACAATCATTAAAGCCATATAATATGCAAATAAACATTCAACCGAACGGTCAGGAGACAACCGTTCAAATCATCGGCGAACTGGATACCATCGCCACAACCGAACAGGCAGACGATCTGCAGCAGGTACTCAACATTGCCGGCAAGCCGCTGGTGATCGATTGCAGCGAGATGGAGTATATATCCTCAGCCGGACTACGGTTCTTCATGCAACTCAAGCGTGAGAGCGAGGCTCAAGGCGGCAGCATCCGTATAACCCACATGAACGAGGATGTAGCCGATATCTTCCGCATGAGCGGATTCCAGAATATTTTCCAAATAGAAAATTAACAACTATGAAAGAGGCATCAAGTCATCCGCACGGTTCGAAGTCAGAGGCGCAGATGTGTGAGGCGCGTGAGTGGTACGCCAAGACATTCGGCGAAGCAGCGGACGCAGACAGCCTGCCTATTCCCGAGGCGGGCTTGGAGAGCAGCGGTGTAGTAAACAAGAGTTATGCCCTGTCGGTCAGCAACGGCAAGGTTCATTCTATAGCGCAGCGATTCGGTGTGCCGGAGAGCGTGGTTATGCAAACTGCATGGTCGCTGCTGCTGGCAGCGTATTCGGCAGAGGAGAAAGCCTCCTACTGCACAGCGTGTTGCGGACAAGCCTGTGATGCCTCGGGCGAGACGGTTCGTATCGTGCCGGTATATGCCAATTGGAGCAGTCAGTCGTCCGCTATGCCGCTGCGCGAACTCATGGCGAGCCTGGACGAACAATTGCAGCAGGCGTGCGGGTATATGCATTATGCGTATCAGGACGCCGTGCAAGATTTAGGGCTGAACAACCAGGTGCTGTTCGTTTGTCAGGGCAGTGCTCCGGTTGACGGGAGCGAACAAGACCGGGTGTGGAGACTGTGTGCCGAGTTGCTTGAATCGGAGGGCGCTTATTCCCTCCGGATAACCTATTCCGCTGCCGATTATACGGATGCGTTCATGCACGAACTGGCAAAGACGTTCAGCACCATCCTAAGTTCGATGGCGGGTGCAGAGACGGTGAAGGACATCGACTACTGCGATGCCGAGCAAGTGCGATGGCTGGACGAGCAGAATCCGAAAGCTGAGCAGCGTAACGCGGTGCAGCATGACAAGGATGACTCGCTGGTTAAGCGCTTCAAGCAACACGTGGTAGCCCGGCCGGACGCTGTCTGTATCGTATCCGGCGATGTGCGTCTCACGTACGCCGAGGTGGACAGGCTGTCGGAAAGCGTTGATCCGCAATACACCGTTCGCTGCGGCGAGCACGTGATAGGCTATTCCGTTCCGCGCAACGAACAGATGGTGATTGTGCCGCTGTCGATAGCGAAAGCCGGAATGACCGCTATGCCGCTGGACAGCAGTTATCCGGCGGAGCGATTGGAGTTTATGCGTTCCGACGCTACCCGATACGACGGCGAAGATGCGTTCATTCTGCTCTATACATCCGGCACAACAGGTGTCCCGAAAGGTGTGATGCTGAGCGAGCAGAACATATTGAGTTTCTGCGATTTCCATGTCCGCCATATAGGTCTCACGCCCGAGAGCCGGTATGCAACGTACGCCGGTTACGGCTTTGATGCGTTCATGCACGACATGTGGGGTTGCTTGTGCGCAGGGTGTGCGATGTATGTGATAGGCGACGATATACGCTTTGACCTGGAGGAGTTGTACAACTATTTCGTGAAGGAGGGTATAACACACGTCTTTATGACCACCCAGATGGCTACTCAGATGGTGATCAACTATCCGGAGATACCCGCTCTGCAGTACCTGGGTACAGGCGGAGAAAAAATGATGAGTATGAATCCGCCGAGTTACAAACTGCTGAATGCGTACGGACCGACAGAGTGTACCGTGTATGTATCCAGTTTCTGGGTGGAGAAAAACGAGCCTAACATCCCTATCGGTTACCCGAACGACACGGCCGACCTGTATATAGCGAACAAGTGCGGCAAACGTCTGCCTTGGGGTGCAGCGGGCGAACTGCTGGTGGCAGGTCCGCAGGTAGGTATAGGTTACCTCAATCAGCCGGAGAAGACAGCGGATGCGTTTGTATCGTTCAGTGTGAAGGACGGCTTCGTGTCAGCCGGCGACAACTGCCTGCGCGTCTATCGCACAGGTGATATAGTTCGTTACCGTAAGGACGGTGCGATAGAGTTCGTCGGGCGTAAGGACGGTCAGGTGAAGATCCGCGGTTTCCGCATCGAACTTAAGGAGGTGGAAGCGGTGATCCGTCAGTTTGACGGCATCAAGGATGCTACGGTGCAGGCGTTTGATTACCCCGATGGCGGAGGCAAGTTCATAGCAGCATATATTGTCAGCGACAGGAAGATTGATATACGTGCGCTTGACGCGTTTATCATGGATCAGAAGCCGCCGTATATGGTGCCAGCCGTAACGATGCAGATTGATGCTATCCCGCTCAACCAGAACCAGAAAGTGAACAAACGTGCCCTGCCCGAACCGAAGGTGCAGAACGCAGGCGCAGAAGAAGCGCAAGAGGCTGCTCCGCTGAATGTGCTGGAGGAGCAACTCAAGCAGATCATAACAGGCATATTAGGCAACAGCGATTTCGGTATAACCACCGACTTGCGCTACGTGGGACTCAGTTCGATAGCCGCTATCAAACTGGCAACGCAGGTGTACAAGCGCTTCGGCGTACAGCTGGATGCCAAACCGCTCATCAAAGGTGCGACGCTCCAACTGATTGAGAACGAGATACTGAAGGCGCTGATGAGCTCGGAAGGCAAGAGTCAGGAACCATCCCGCGGCGGTGAAGAAAAGAACGAGGCGACCCGTTGTCCGCTCTCGTATTCACAGACCGGTGTATACTTCGAATGCCTGAAGAATCCGACCTCAACGCTATATAACGTTCCGCTGTGCATTCAGTTGCCGAAACAGACGCCTACAGAGGCATTGCGTGCTGCGGTACAGAAAGCCGTGGTGAACCACCCGGCATTGTTTATGCACTTCATAACCGGCGAATCCGAAACGGAGCAGACGCTGGATACCGAGGCATTGGAAAATGCCAGGAGCAAAGGCTTTGATATACCCGAACGCACATTGACAGAAAGCGAACTGGAGAGTTACAAGCATGAGTTTGTCCGTCCGTTCAACCTCACGCGCGATATGCTCTTCCGCTTCGAGATTGTCAGGACGGACAATGCCGTGTATCTGCTGAGTGACATTCACCACCTGGTATGTGACGGAGCATCGTACGACGTGTTTATCCATGAGATATGCGACTTGCTGGAGGGTAAAACTATCGAGCCGGAGATGTGCACCTACACGCAGTTTGTGGCAGAACAGCAAGAGGCAGAGAAAAGCAAAGAGTTTGCAGAAGCCGAAGCGTTCTTCCGGAGCCGTTTGGGCGAGGTGGAGGACGTGACAGAGATTCCATCCGATCTCGCTAATCCGAAACAGCAAGGCGAGAACGGACGTGTGATCGTGCCGCTGGATATGGAGCAAGTGGAAAATCTTGCCCACTCGGAAGGCGTGAATCCTTCGGCAGTCGTTCTGTCGGCTGTGTTCTATGCCTTGTCGCGGTTCTCTAACTCGCCGGACGTGTGCATAACAACGATCTCGAACGGCAGAAGTAACCTGCGTGTGGCAGGTACGATGGGAATGTTCGTCAATACGCTGGCTCTGACCTCAAAGATCGGCTCACAGACCATCCGCGAGTTCCTCCGCGAGAATGCCGATACGTTTGATACGACTCTGATGCACGAGAATTACCCGTTTGCACGCATAGCGGCTGACTATAACCTGAAAGCCGATATCATGTTCGCTTATCAGATGGGTGTGCTGAGTGATTACCGGGTGTTCGGGCAGAAAGTGCTCGCCGACGAGACAATGGAGCTGAATGTGCCGAAATTCAAGATAGCGTTCTATATAATGCCGGTTGATGATATCCCCAGCATAGCTGTGGAGTATGACAACGGGCAATATAGCGAGGCTCTGATCCGTAACCTTGCACAATCCGTCTGCAATGCCGTCCAAGCGTTCGGCGCGGATACGCTGGCGCAGATCACGTCCGTATCCATGCTCAATAGCGAGCAGATAGCGGTGCTGGACAGTTTCAATCAGACCAAGGTGGATTACGACAATACGCAGACTGTCATCTCGCTGTTCAAAGAGCAAGTCAGGAAGACACCGGACAATATAGCCGTTATCTTCCGCGACAAGCGGATCACCTATCGTGCTCTGGACGAGTTGACCGACCGTATAGCTGCGGCTCTGCACCCGACAACCAACGTTATTGCCATCAAAGTGGAACGCAGCGAGTGGATGGTTGTAGGCGCACTGTCCGTGATGAAAGCAGGCTGCGCATATATGCCGCTTGACCCGACCTATCCCGAAGAGCGCTTGCAATATATGCAGCAAGACGGCAACAGTTGTATGCTGCTCACCGAGAAAGAACTGGAGGAGCTGTCAGCTGTCAGCGGTCAGCCTTCTGTCAACGTTCAGATAAAGCCCGAGGATCTCTTTATCCTACTTTATACCTCCGGCTCAACCGGTCAGCCGAAAGGTGTGATGCTCGAGCACCGCAATCTGGTGGCGTTCTGCCACTGGTATCACCGGTACTATGACCTGCAGCCCACCGACAAAGTGGCGGCATACGCATCGTTCGGCTTCGATGCATGTATGATGGATCTGTATCCGGCACTCACCTGCGGTGCAGCAGTATGTATCGTGCCGGAAGACTTGCGGCTTAACCTCCCGGACCTGAATGCGTACTTCAACGAAGAAGGTGTGACGCACTCGTTCATGACCACGCAGGTAGGATGCCAGTTCGCAATGAACTGCGACAATCACAGCCTGAAGCACCTGTCCGTGGGTGGTGAAAAAGTGCTGCCGATCACTCCTCCGACCAACTACACGTTCCATAACGCCTACGGTCCGACGGAGTGCACGATCTTCACAACGACGTATCCAATGCACGAGTTCGAACAGAACACACCTATCGGCAAACCGCTGGATAACCTGCAACTGTTCGTTGTTGACAAGGAACTCAACCGCTTGCCTGTCGGCGCAATGGGCGAACTGCTTGTCAGTGGTCCGCAAGTAGGTCGCGGCTACCTTAATCTGCCCGAGAAAACTGCCGAGACGTTCATCACGTTCAGTGCCGGTGGCGGTCTGCGCGCCTATCGCACCGGCGATATAGTACGTTACCTGCCGGACGGAAATATCCAGTTTGTCGGACGTCGTGACGGTCAGGTCAAGATTCGCGGCTTCCGCATCGAACTCAAGGAGGTGGAGGCTGTTATTCGCGAGTACGAGGGAATAAAAGATGCCACCGTTCAAGCGTTTGACTATCCCAACGGAGGCAAATATATCGCCGCATATATCGTCAGCGACGATAAGATTGACATTGCCGCTCTCAATAGTTTCATCAAGGAGCGCAAACCGCCGTATATGGTGCCTGCCGCTACGATGCAGATCGAGGCTATCCCTCTCAACCAGAACCAGAAGGTGAACCGCAAAGCACTGCCGGCACCGCAGCTCCAGGCAGAGACGCACGACTATGTGGAGCCCGTAAACGACCTCGAGAAAATGTTCTGCGAGATATTCGCTTCTATCCTTTCGCTCGACAAGGTGGGCGCAACGGATAACTTCTTCGAACTGGGCGGCACGTCGCTGATGGTGACCAGAGTGGTTATTGAGGCGGACAAAGCCGGACATCATGTTGCCTACGGAGATATATTCAACCATCCTACTCCGCGCTTGCTTGCACAGTTCGTAGGAGGTGAAGTCGCTACCGAGCAGACTCACGACACGGATGTTGAGGAGTTCGACTATAGCGGCATTGATGCCATTCTGCAGCGGAACAACATTGATATGTTCCTCTCCGGCGAAAGGCAGACCCTGGGCAATGTGCTGCTAACCGGTGCTACGGGGTATCTGGGTATTCACGTGCTGCGCGAGCTCATCGACTCCGATGCGCAGACCATCACCTGTCTGGTGCGTGGCAAAGACCAGCATGACGCCGAGCGCCGCGTGCGTAACCTGCTGTTCTACTACTTCAGCCGGCGTTTTGACGATCTGTTCGGCAAGCGACTGTTCGTGGTCAACGGCGATGTGACGGGAGATTTTCTCTCAACTCTTAACTCTCAACACTCAACCATTCAGACTGTATTCAACTGCGCTGCCAATGTCAAGCACTTCTCCAAAACCGATGATATCGAGCAGGTGAATGTCGGCGGAGCCGAGCGTTGCGTGGAGTTCTGCCTGGCTACAGGAGCACGGCTCGTGCATATATCCACAACGTCGGTGGGCGAGATCTGGCTGGATCGCGAGGACGGCAAGGCTGTACCGCTGCTAACCGAGCGCAAACTGTACTTCGGGCAGTTCCTCGACAACCGCTATGTGCACTCCAAGTTCCTTGCCGAACGGATCATTCTGGATGCTGTTGCGCACCACGGTCTGAACGCCAAAGTAATGCGTGTAGGTAACCTTGCCGCGCGCAGCTATGACGGTGAGTTCCAGGCTAACTTCCAGTCCAACAGTTATATGGGCAGGATCAAGGTCTTTGCCATTCTCGGCTGTTGCCCGTTCGAAGAGTACGACACTCCCACCGAGTTCTCGCCCATCGACCAAACGGCAAAGGCTGTGGTGCTTCTTGCCGCCACGCCGAAAGAATGTACGGTTTTCCAGCCGTTCAACAACCATACGGACTTGCTGGGTGACATCCTGCTCGGACTGGAGAAAGTAGGTAACCCGATTCGCTTTGTTGAGCCTGAAGAGTTCCAGCAGGCTATATCCGAACAGTCGCAAGATCCCGAGAAAGCCAAACTGATGTCGGCACTCCTGGCATACCAGGATATGACGCACGGGCACAAGGCGTGCACCATCGAGCGCGACAACCGCTACACATGCGCTGTGCTCCATCGAATGGGCTTCCGCTGGTCAGAGCCTGACAGCGCATACATATCGCGTATGCTGACTGCTATCAGCGGATTGGGATTCTTTGAGGTGTAGCCGATAACGCTCAACGTTCAATCCTTAGTTGCACTAAAACAATGTATTCGTTATGAAACGTTTGACAGAATTCGTATTGATCCTATTGGCTGTGTTCGTTGCTTCGTGCAGCCGTAAAACCGAAGTTGCTTCACCTGACGGCAGTATTCATCTTTCGTTCCGCTTGACGGAAGAGGGTGCGCCCCAATATGCCGTTGCCCGTGACGGTGAGACGGTGATTGACTGGTCGGCACTCGGATTGCAATGTGTGGGGCAGGATCTGACCCGCAACTTTGCTCTGCAGGGTGCGGACGACCGTTTCGTGCATGATACATGGGAAACCGTGTGGGGTGAGGAGCGCGAGATCAGCGATACGCATAATGAATTGGTAGTGCACCTCAAGCACACCTCGGGCATGGAGATGGATATTGCTTTCCGCGTGTTCAACGACGGCTTCGCCTTCCGCTACAATTTCAGTGAGCAGGAGTTGAAGAAACTTACCATCACCGATGAGATGAGCGAGTACCGCTTCACGGCTGATCATCAGGCGTGGTCTATACCTTGGCGGACGGAGTATTACGAGGGCTTGTGGACCAAGGCTCCGCTGTCTGCCAAGTCCGATACGCTATGTTCGCCTGTCACTATCGAATTGCAAGACGGCGGTTATGCCTTTGTGCACGAGGCGGCACTCAGGGATTATCCTGCGCAGAACCTCTATTATAAAGATGGCGCGCTGCGCACGTATCTCACGCCGTGGCTGGACGAGCATGCGCAACCGATGGATGTTAAGGCATACAAGACCGTACCATTCCCTACGCCATGGCGTATGGTGATTCTGACGCGTACGCTGCCGGAGATGGTTGCTTCGCGCATCATGCTCAACCTCAACCCGCCGTGCCGTATAGAAGATACGTCGTGGATCAAGCCAATGAAGTTCATTGGTATATGGTGGGGAATGCATATCCAGACCATGACCTGGGAAGCCGGACCGAAGCACGGTGCTACCACGGCAAATATGGAACGTTACCTGCGCTTTGCCAAACAGCATGGCATAGACGCCGTTCTTGCCGAGGGCTGGAACCTGGGCTGGGAGGACTGGAAACACTTCGACTTCACCACGCCTTATCCGGATTGGGATATGGATTATCTGAGTCGTCTGGCAGACAGCCTCGGCGTGCAAATCGTCGGTCATAACGAGACCGGAGGCAATGCTGCCGACTATGAGAACAATCTGGATTCCATCTACCGCTACCACGCTGCCCATGGTATCCATGCTATCAAGACCGGCTACGTGTCGCCTATCGTACGTACGATCGACGGCTTGCAGTTCAACAAAGGTCAGTCGGGCGTGCGCCACTACCGCAAGGTGATTGAGACCGCTGCCAAGTACCACATCTGTATCGACAACCACGAGCCGGTTATGCCTACCGGCTGGCAGCGCACATGGCCTAACCTTATGACGCAGGAAGGTGTGCGCGGTCAGGAGTGGAACGCGTGGAGCGTGGACGGAGGTAACCCATGCGAGCACGTTACAGTGCTGCCTTTTACACGAATTATGACCGGCCCGGTGGATTATACGCCGGGTGTGTTCCACTTCGAGAACCCTGTTATACCTACCACGCGCGTGCACTCCACGCTGATGAATCAGTTGGGTCTGTTCGTATGTTTCTATTCGCCGCTGCAGATGGCGTGCGACCTGCCGGAGCATTATATGGAGCACGCGGACGCTTTCCGGTTCATTGAGCAGGTGCCCTGCGACTGGGAACGCTCGCTGCTCGTGGACGGCAAGATTGGCGACTACTGCATCTTTGCCCGCCAGGGACGCGGCACGGACGACTGGTATATAGGCGGCATTACCGACGAGCAGGCACGCGAGGCTGTTGTACCCCTGTCAATGCTCGAGCCGGAGCGGACCTATGCGCTCACGCTCTACCGCGATGGCGATAACGCCGATTGGCAGAACCGTCCGTACGATTACAGGATTGAGCACCTGACAGCCACCTGTAATGACACATTGCGTATCCGGATGGCTCCCGGCGGAGGATTTGCCATTACGGTAATACCCGAGTGAAAACAAGTGATTTAACTGTTTGAAACGCGATATAACTATGAAAAAGATCTTGCTGCTTGTACTTGTCCTGTCTGCCGTCAGCTGCCGTAATGCAGAACCGGTAGAGCCGCCTGCTGACTCCTTGCCAAAGGCAAACACTACAGTCGTATATGAGTGCAACGAACGCCTGTTTGCGCGGCAGAAAGCGTTCAATGCCATACGCAGTTACCTGCCGGTGCTGGAGCAGATGCAGGTGAACGTGCTCTGGCTTATGCCTATCCATCCCAGAGGAACGGTCAATGCCGTCGGCTCGCCCTACTGCGTCAAGGATTATTACGCTATCGACCCCGCGTTCGGCACGATGGCCGACCTCAAGGCGCTGGTAGATGATTGCCACAGCCGCGACATGAAGGTCATTCTCGACTGGGTGGCTAACCACACGGCATGGGACAACCAGTGGTACATCAATCACCCCGACTGGTACACCTCGCCCAAAGGAGAGGAAGTCAACTGGAAGGATATAGCACCGCTTGACTATGGCGTAACTGATGTGCAGCAAGCCATGCGAGAAGCCATGGTTTATTGGGTGCGTGAGGCGGATATCGACGGCTTCCGATGCGACTATGCCGAGGGCGTGCCAAACACGTTCTGGACGGAGGCCATTACCGCTATACGCGAAGTGAAACCCGAGGCAATCATGCTCGCCGAGGCAAGCAAGGTGTCATTATACAGGTCGGGATTTGATTGGATGTATAGTTGGAACTACCTCGGCGCTGTGCAGAAACTCTTCCGCGACCAAGGTGACCTCAGCAACCTTTTTGCCGTGAGCGAACAGGAGTACAAGAGCACCTCTGCCGGCAAGGAAAGGCTGCGGTACGTTACAACACACGATGCTTCATCTGAGCAGGCTCCGTCCAACTACTACAAGTCTGCCAAAGGCGAACTGGCGGCGTGCTGCCTGACATTCTTCCTCGGCGGAGTGCCGATGATCTACTCCTCGCAGGAAGTGGGCGACATGACAAAACTGGACTTCTTCAACTACCATATCAAGTCTTTCTCTGCCGACAATGCCACCACCAAGGCGTATGTCGCCCTGATGAAAGCATATAAGGCTACGGCGGTAGCGCGTTACGGCGAACGTATAGATCACTCTGCCGGTCATGTGGCTGTATTCACTTACAAGCAAGACAAAGCCGAAGCACTCGTAGTGGTTAACACTGTGTCATCCCAACAAGATATTACTTTGCCAGACACTTGGCAGCGGGAGGAGTGCACCGATCTGCTGACGGGTGAAAAAATGTATGCGCCCAAGTCTGCAACGCTCAGCGGATATGAGTACCGAATCTACAAACGCTGAGATACGTCTGCCTGTTCACCGTTTCCGTTTCTGCTTATACGCGAGTAGGATCGCTTTGCGCAGTTCGTCGGGGTTGTCGATGAGTTGCGGATGGTCTTTGTAGCGCAAGTACAGTCGTTTGATACGCATGTACAATGCCTTGCGGCGGTCGGCTAACTGTTGCGGTGTGGTCGGGTGGTTGCGTATCTGCTGCTGTTGTATCTCGTCTATACACTCGTCTATCACCGGCACGCTGCTGTGCGAGCGGATGAACGCAAAGGTCTGCCCCTCTGCGTCCACCCTGTACGTCACACCGCCTAACGTGCCCGAAAGGCTCTGC
>ONHW01000005.1:0-150432 GCA_900317745.1 uncultured Bacteroidales bacterium
TCTTGGGCTGATGCCCCTGCTGGTGGGGTTCGTGGCAGCGTTTGCTACCGGATGTTTCGCTTGCAAGTTTATGCTTAACATTGTCCGCAAACAGAAATTGATATACTTTGCCATCTACTGCCTATGTGCTGGTGCCTTTGCTATATGCTGGCATGTTTTCGCGTAAACTGATTGTTTGTTAATTGCACACCTCGCCCGTCTATGGATTTTCTTACAGGAGAGATATTGGCTTTTGACAAACCGTTGCATTGGACGAGTTTCGATGTTGTGAACCGCGTGCGCGGAATGTTGTGCCGCGCATTGGGGGTGAAGAAACTGAAGGTCGGACATGCCGGCACATTGGATCCGTTAGCTACCGGCGTTGTGATTGTCTGTACAGGAAAGAAGACGAAGCAGATTGACGAACTGATGAATCATACCAAGGTGTATGAGGCTGTACTGCAACTGGGATCCACTACTCCAAGTTTCGATTTGGAACATCCAATTGACGCCACGTATCCGACAGCTCATATCACACAAAAGTTGCTTGACGAAGTCTTACCGACTTTCATAGGCGAACAGTGGCAGGTGCCGCCCGCATATTCTGCGGTAAAAATTAATGGGAAACGTGCCTATGAATACGCACGTAAAGGGCAACAGGATACAATTGACATCAAGCCCAAACTGCTGGTGATTGATGAAATAGAGCAACTGAACTTTGACCCCGAAAAAATGCAATTGACATTGCGGGTCGTTTGCTCGAAAGGAACGTATATTCGCGCTCTGGCAAGAGATATAGGTCAACGCCTGCAGTCCGGGGCACATTTGATTGCTCTGCGGCGCACAAGAGTGGGCAATTACTCTATTGATAATTGCACTACAATTGAAGATTTGCAAGAACAACTGAGTGCTAATAACTGATAGCAGAAAAATAGATTATTTAAATATATATGAAACTGAGTGAGTTTAAGTTCAAATTACCTGACAGCCAGATTGCGCAGTTCCCTCCTTTGCATCGCGAGGATGCCAAGATGTTGGTGCTGCACCGATCAACGGGTAAGATTGAGCACAAGACGGTGTCGGATGTAGTGAATTATTTCGACGAGCATGACTTGATGGTATTCAATGACTCCAAGGTCTTTCCTGCCCGTCTGTATGGCGTTAAAGAAAAGACGAATGCCGAAATTGAAATATTCCTCTTGCGTGAACTGAATCACGAGGAATCGTGTTGGGACGCGCTGGTGGAACCGGCTCGAAAGATTCGTATTGGTAACAAACTATATATTGATGAGGATAATACGATCATCGGTGAAATTGTTGATAACACGACATCACGCGGACGTACTATCCGTTTTGAGTCCGATTATACGCCCGACAAACTCTTGCAGCAACTCTATGCAATGGGAACAACACCGCTGCCGGAGTATATCCGCCGTCCGATGAAGGCTGAAACTGCGCGTAACTTCCGCAAGGAGTTCCTTGTTGAAGAAGATGTGGAACTCGAACCCATTATACGTGAGATGGATGAGGAACGCTATCAGTCCATCTTTGCCAAGAATGTTGGTGCAGTCGCTGCACCGGCACCATCAATGCATGTGAGCAAGAACCTGCTCAAACGCATTGAGATTCGTGGCATAAATTATACAACGCTTACCTCGCATGTAGGTTTGGGTAATTTCAAGATTGTGGATGTCGAAGACTTGAACAAGCACAAGGTTGACTCCGAACAAATCATTGTGACTGAACCCTGTGTGGAGGCAGTCAATCTGGCGAAGCGCCAGCGTCGGCAGATTTGTGCTGTCGGCACCGAGGTGTTCCGTGCACTTGAGTCTGTGGCTGGTACCACCGGACAAATTAAGGAGTATGAGGGGTGGACCAACCGTTTCATCTATCCTCCATACGAGGCACTGGTGCCCACAGCGCTGCTGGTTAATTTCTACTTCCCGCTCTCGCTCCAACTGATGATGGTGACTGCTTTTGGAGGCTACGAGAAGGTGATGGCGGCATACAAGGAGGCTCTGAAGAAAGGATATCGCTTTGGCGATTATGGTGATGCAATGCTGATTGTGAACTAAATAGCCTTCCTCAATCAGGAATCAGAAACAGAAAATGAACGTCCGTATCAATGAATCGTGGCGTGCGGTGTTGCAGCCTGAGTTCGACAAACCGTATTTTGAGATCCTAACATCGTATGTTCGTCATGCGTATGCTTCTTCGGTTTGTTATCCGCCTGCTAAATTGATTTTCCATGCTTTCGACGCGTGCCCTTTTGATAAGGTGCGCGTCGTTATATTGGGCCAGGATCCGTATCATGAGCCCGGACAGGCTGAAGGATGGGCGTTCTCTGTGCCTGATGGAGTACGTATCCCTCCAAGCCTTGAAAATATTTACAAGGAGTTGCAACGCGATTTGGGCAAACCTGTTCCTACATCCGGACATTTGGAGTCGTGGGTCAATCAAGGAGTGTTGCTTCTCAACGCCACACTTACTGTTGAGGCACACCGTGCCGGCAGTCATCAAGGGAAGGGCTGGGAAGAACTGACTGATGCGGCTATCATGGCCCTCAATGAGAAACGTGAACATCTTGTGTTTATGCTTTGGGGTAGTTATGCACAACGCAAAGGACAATTCATCAATCGACGCAAGCATTTAGTGCTTGAAGCACCACATCCCAGTCCGTTGTCTGCGTATCGCGGATTCATAGGATGCGGACATTTCTCTGCTGCCAACGATTATCTCATCCGCTACCACCAGTCACCTATTGAATGGTAAGCACTCTCCAGTATCTCTCGTGAATGGAGGTATATGTGCATTAACAAGACAAAGTGAGTCCGGTTGGAACTCACTTTGTACAGTTATTCAAAGGAACGAATTACTTTACGCGCTCGCAGTAACTGCCGTCACGCGTATCAACGCGGATAATCTCGCCTTCGTTGATGAACAGCGGCACGCGAATCTCGGCACCGGTCTCCAACTTGGCAGGCTTGAGCGTGTTCGTAGCAGTGTCGCCGCGCAGACCCGGCTCCGTGTAAGCAACTGCCAACTCAACCTTGGCAGGAAGTTCTGCGAACAGAATAGTGTCAGTTGATGCGTCGGAAACAACATCAACTACAAAGCCTTCTTTCAGGTAGTCAACGCCTGTTATCAGGTCGTGAGCGATGGGTACCTGCTCGTAAGTCTCATTGTTCATGAAGATGTAATCCTCGCCTTCTTTGTACAGGAACTGATACGGACGACGCTCAACACGTACATCCTCCAGTTTCTCGCCGATATTGAAGCGGCGCTCCAGAACGCGACCGTCAACTACATCCTTGAACTTAACACGCATAATCGTGTTTCCCTTGCCTGGTTTAACATGCAAAAATTCGATAACGAAATACAAACGACCGTCCATACGAATACAAACGCCGTTCTTGATGTCTTGTGAGTTAATCATAAATTCTTTTCTATTTAAATTACTATAATATTTCCTTTTGTTAACCTGTCTTCGCGCACAATCTGCAGAAAACATCTGCAAAGATACAAAAAAATATACATATTTGCAAATTTTTATATAAAAAAGCATAAAATTTGCGCTTTGGCTTGCAAATTCAAATAATTTATTGTATCTTTGTACTCCAAAATGTAATAACCATGGATGCAATTCGTGATTTTTTCGGACCGTTTGATATTTGGCAGGTGCTCTCGTCATTTGTCTTCCTCATTGCTATTATTGATCCTTTCGGCAATATACCTATTACCATAGGTATGCAAAAGAAGGGAATTAAGATTTATGCCGACCGCGTATGTATAGCCAGTCTGCTTATACTGCTCGCTTTCCTTTTCCTCGGAGAGTGGATACTCAAACTCTTCGGCGTGCAAATTGAATACTTTGCTATCGCCGGAGGATTTGTCATCTTCTTGATGGCGATGGAAATGGTGTTGGACATAACCATCTTTCAGAACGACAAACTTGAGGGGGAAGTAGCCGGTGGTGGCTCGATTGTACCTCTGGCATTCCCGATGTACGCAGGTCCCGGCGCATTTACAGCGCTACTTGCTATCACCGCTGAATACAATATCTTGAACTTGTGTATCTCACTGATGCTTTGTATGTTGGTTCTCTATCTTGTACTGATCGGTACGAACTGGCTGACCAAGTACCTTGGGACAACGGCGTTGTATATTATTCGTAAGTTCTTTGGAATAATCGTGCTTGCGATTGCTTGTAAACTGATGTTCGGTAATCTGGCTGTCATCTTCTAAATTATCGTAGCGATGAAAAAGATATTGTTCGTTTGTGCCTCATTCCTGTTGTTTGCAGCATGCTCGCGCGCACCACAATTTGAAGTGAGTGGCACGATTACCGATGCTCAGGGCGAGACTCTGTATCTGGAACACACGGGTCTAACTGCAACTGAGGTGGAAGACTCTTGCTTACTATCTTCTGATGGATCATATTGCCTGCATGGCGCAGCACCTGAATTTCCGGACTTTTACCGTTTGCGCATTGGGAATACCTATGCTGTACTGGCTGTCGATTCTGTTGAGCATATTTCACTCACTACCTCACTCGACAGTCTCTCGCTGACAAATGACTTTGTGGGATCACCTCAAAGTGTGCAGATCGCGCAGTTAAGGCGTTCGTTGCGCACGCAACCCATCGATGATCATCGCAGGTATGCGCAATCGGTAATCCTTGCTAACCCGCGCTCACTGACCGCCTATTATGCTGTATTTCAATCCAAACAGGGTGAGCCCGTGTTTGATATGTCTGACCCAAAGCAACTGAACTACTATCGGGCGGTCGCTACATCAATGAGCATTGCTATGCCTGATTATGTGCGAACAAAGACGCTTTGTGCACAGGTGATTGCCGTCATGACTGCCGAACGACAAGCGCTCAATGCTATGGCTCTACGACAATATATCGACGAGAGTGAACCAGCATTCCTCGACATCGAACTGCCGAACATCTATGGCGATACTTGTCGCTTGAGCGAACACAAGGGGAAAGTGATTGTTCTTGACTTCTCCCACTCGCAAATGGATCAAGGCAATGCGTACGTGCTTGCATTGCGCGAACTGGACAACAAATACCACAAGCGAGGTTTGGATATTTTCTCCGTAAGTGTCGATGGCACGAAACTGTATTGGGAAGAGTGGGTGAAGAATCTGCCTTGGACCTGCGTACGCACTGAGACTACAGCACCTCTGCTCACTTATAACGTGACCACCATTCCCACATTGTTCCTAATCGATAGAACAGGTATGGTACAAGGCCGTTACACCGACTTCAACCAACTCGAACAGGATATACGTAAATTTTTGTAATAATCAATCAATATGAACATACAAGGAATGACCATAGCTATGGCGAGTGATCACGCCGGCTATAACCTCAAGCAGGACGTGCGCGCTTGGCTCGAGAACCACGGCGCACAAGTAAAAGACTACGGCTGCTACTCTACTGAGAGTTGCGATTATCCCGACTTTGCCCATCCGCTGGCTGAAGCTGTGGAGAAAGGTGAACAACCTTTGGGTATCGTTATCTGCTCCACAGGAAACGGTATCTGCATGACGGCCAACAAGCACCAGGGCATACGCGCGGCTCTTTGTTGGGATGTACCTTTGGCGCAACTCGCACGGCAGCACAACAACGCTAACGTACTTGGAATGCCCGCTAATTTCATCAGCCGTGATAAGGCTTTAGAGATTGTCGAGGCGTTCTTTGCTACCGACTTTGAAGGCGGACGTCATGAACGCCGCGTCAACAAAATAGCAATCCATTAGTGAACTGTTTATTCACTCGGCTGATCAACCAACTGCGGTGCTGGGGGAGTTATGCTCTCAGCATCGCAGGCGTGTCTTATGTGCGCTACATGCCAACGTTTGTGTCAGTCGAACCGGCTAACTTCTGCCAATTGTCATGTCCCGAGTGCCCTGTCGGTATGAACGGGACTGTTTCGATACAGAATGCTGCCAATATCGAGTCAATCCTAGACAATACTCGAACCCATATCGGAGTCATGACGATAGGTGACTATAGGAAAATAGTAAGGCAAATAGCTCCTTATGCCCATACGATTCAATTGTTCTGGCAGGGAGAACCTCTATTGAATGACCAACTCCATGAAATGGTTAGCATAGCGCATGAAGCTGGTTTATACACTATTATCTCCACCAATGCCCAACGACTCGATTTGGATTTGGCGCGCGCATTAAATCATGCGGGATTGAATCGTATTATCGTCAGTATGGACGGCTGGACGCAATCTACGTATAAGAAGTACCGCCGTGGCGGTAGTGTCGATAAAGTCAAACAGGCTGTGCGCTGGCTCAGGCAAGCCAAGCAGGAGTCACATTCGCGCTTGTTAATAGAACTGCAGTGCCTTTATTTGAAAACCAATGAGACGGAGTGGGATATCTTCCGGCGCGAGTACAAAGCATTGGGAGCTGATAAACTTACAATGAAAACCGCCCAACTCTACGATTACAAACACGGCTCACCGCTCATGCCTTCCAATCAGCGTTTCTCCCGATATAAGTGGGAGAAACGTACCCAAACCTTTGTTCCCAAACGCCCGATGCGCAATCGGTGTTATCGCTTGTGGAGCGGATGTGTGATTGACGTACACGGCAATCTGCTGCCTTGCTGCTACGACAAATTACAGCAACATTCTTTCGGCAATCTGCTGCAACCCGGCATAACCCTGCAAGACCTATGGCACAACAAACGCGCCGAAACTTTCCGGCGCGCTGTAATAACCAATAGGTCTGCAATGGCTATATGTACGAACTGTGACGAGTAATCAAGTAGCCTGTTTCTTGTCCTCCAAATGCTCGTACAATGCACAAAAGGTGCGAGTCATTTTGTCCCAGTTGTATTTGTCTTTCTCCTTGCGCAGATAATCAATATACGCCTGCTCGCGATCTTGTGCGTAATAATCTCGCAGTGCATCGGCTATAGCTTCACTCTTTGGCTCAACAGCATAACCCATCTTCCCGTGATGAACAATCTCTGCCAACCCGCCTACATTGGTTACGAGCATTGGCTTCTCGAAGTGAAACGCCACTTGAGTCACACCCGACTGGGTGGCAGATTTGTATGGCTGCACAATCAGATTGGCTGCACCAAAGTATTTGCGAAGGTCAGCGTCCGGAATAAACTCGTTGCGGATGATTATCCGTTCGTCCAGTTCGGCATTTCGGATTTGTTCGCGATATTTCTGCTCGTCTTCGTAGAACTCGCCTGCAATTAGCAAACGTAGGTTCGGCAATTCGCCTTTGACGCGCGCAAAAGCGTCAATGAGAAGATCCAACCCTTTGTAAGCTCGTACCAAGCCAAAGAACAGCATATAGTCGTATTTAGGCTCAAGCGAAAGTGCTTTGCAGGCTGCCGTCTTGCTCATCGGCTCGCCGTAATGGTCGTAGATAGGATGCGGACTGAAAGCCTTTGGCTTGCTGTGGCTGCTATCCAGACGTTCAATATCTTCTACCACGCTCTTCGATAATGCTACAAACCCGTCTGTGTGCCTGACGAATGCAGGAGCAAACAATCTGTCAAGCAGGGTAGGCTCATGCGGAATCATATTATGCACGAGTGCCACGCATCGCGTATGTCCGTTACGACGTACAATACGCTCGATTGTTGCAAACGCCGGCGCAAAGAATGCCATCCAATAGCAGCAAATCACCAGATCAGGACTCTGCTCGCGCAATAATCGTCCGACTTTAATCCATGATAGGGGATTGCATGAGTTGACCGCCCTGCGGATGGTGAGACCAACAGGAGCAGGATCATTGGTTAGTTGTGTCTTGCCTGGAAACAATACTGACGGATATTGTGTGGTGAACGTGATGATCTCAACATGATGCCCCTCGGCTTGAAACTGTTGGGCCAACCGTTGATTGAATGTGGCAAGCCCACCCCGAAAGGGGTAGGCTGTGCCGACAATCACTATGTTCAACGGACGAATCACTTTTTTTCTGCCTTGATAACGTTCATCGAGTCTTTCCATGGGCTCTTTTTCGCAGCAGCAGGTTTCTTGTCTGCCTTGGACTCTTTGGGCTTGACTGTGGCTTTAGGCTCTGCAGGAATCTCTGCTTTTTCAAGCCAGCATATTGCATCTCCCTTCACAACTTTCTCGCCCTGTTGCTTGTCGATGGCTACAAGACGGCTGTCGAACGATGCTGTGAGCGGCTCAATGCCATGCTGTGTCTGTAGGTAGCAAACGAGATCTCCCTGACGGAAAAGCTTGCCGAACGCAGGAGCATGGCTGTCCTCATTGTAGTCCAGTTCCCAAAGCACTGTACCGGCTTGGGGCGCCTCAACCGGCTCGCTGTTCGGGTGCAGAATAGCGCGTTTGTCGGCTGCTGAGATAAACGTAACTTGCTGTCCGCCCTTCGCTGCCTTTTCCATACGTTCCAGCAGATCCTTGTTGAACTGCTCTTTTGCAAGACCGGACTTGTACTCACGGTATTGTTTCTCGTGCATAGCGAATTCAAAGAGCTCTTCGTCGTCTTGTCCGCGATCCCAACCGAGTTTCTCCATCTCCTCGATATAATGCGGTAATACGTCTGGATAAAGTTTCTGCGGATCATCAGTATAGAACTCATATCCTTTCTCTTTGGCAAGTTCAACAATTTCAGGAGCCAGTTCGCCCGGCAGTTTGCCTGACTTGCCGAGAATCATTCCCCACATGGCAGGATCCATTCGGGTGAAATCTTTTTCGCCCATTGAGCGCGAGAACAAGTTCATCAGAGCAGCATTCTTAACGTATTGTGAGAATGGCGTAACCAGGCACGGCGTACCGAGCATCGGCCATATTCGTTGTACCTCGTCGAATAGTTGAACGAGCAGTTCATCCTCGCTGAGTTCGGGCTCGCCTTTCTTCTTTAGATTGGCGTTGATTGCAGCGTGCATACCTTTGAGGTCGGCCATCAGTGAACCCATCATGCCGCCGGGCAGACCGCAACCAACCAACAGAGATGTCATCAACGCGTTCTTCGGATCAATCCAGTAGCCCAGGAAGTCATCGATGAACGACTGTGTGAGCGAACGTGCTTCCATGTACGCTTTCATATTGATATCCTTTACAAGGAAACCTGCATCACGAAGCATCGCCTGAATAGTAATAACATCCGGATGAACTTTACCCCAGCTTAGTGGTTCCATCGCTACGTCCAGCACATCGCCACCTGCCTTGGCTACCTCAAGCATCGAGGCAACGGAGAAGCCCGGACCGGTGTGACCGTGGTATTGGATAATGATGTGAGGATGTTTCTCCTTGATAGCGCGCACGATATCGCCCAGCATGGCTGGACGGCCTACACCTGCCATATCTTTCAAACATATCTCCTCCGCTCCGGCTTCTATCAGTTGCTCGGCAAGGTTAATGTAGTATTCGCGAGTATGCACTTTGGAATACGTGATACACATCGTTGCTTGTGCGGTCATGCCTGCGGCTTTTGCCCACTTGATGCTGGGGATGATGTTACGCGGGTCATTTAGTCCGCAGAAGATACGCGTGATATTCGTTCCTTGCGCGTGCTTTACTTTGTACATCAGTTGTCGCACATCAGCCGGTACGGGGTTCATTCTAAGAGCGTTCAGTCCACGGTCAAGCATATGGGTCTTGATGCCTGCTTCATTGAACGGCTTGCAAAACGTACGCACGGCGAGGTTGGGATTCTCTCCGTACAGCAGATTAACCTGTTCTGATGCACCGCCGTTGGTTTCTACACGGTCAAAACAACCCATGTCAATGATTACGGGTGCGACCTTTGCCAACTGGTCGCGTCTGGGTACATATCGCCCGCTACTCTGCCACATGTCTCGGTATACGAGCGAAAATTGGATTTCTTTTTTTGCCATTGTATTATGTTTTATATGATTACAAAATGTGTTTGCGAATACTTATATGCCTGTCGAATTTAGAACGGCGCAGCATAGGTACAACCTTCTCTCCAACGTGAACAGCCGTAGCGTGTGCGGCCGCGAATAATCTTTCCTTGTTTGCATAGCGGGCATTGCATGCCTGCCTGGTCGGCTTTGACTTCACGAACCACTTCGGTTGTCATTTGCTTGAGTTCTGCCAGGAAGTCACGTGCCTCATATTCACCGCGCTCAATCATGCGCATTTTCTTCTCCCATCGCCCGGTAAGTTCGGCTGACATCAGCAGCGGTGAGATAATCTTGGCGATAAGGTCTATACCCAACGCTGTTGCATGCACGGCTTTGCCCTTGCGCTCGATGTATTTACGCTGGAACAACTTCTCGATGATTGCCGCACGGGTGGACGGACGACCTATACCGTTCTCCTTCATCGCATCGCGCAGATCCTCGTCCTCCACGGTCTTGCCGGCTGTCTCCATGGCGCGAAGCAGCGTGGCTTCTGTATAGTATTTGGGTGGAGTAGTGGCTTTCTCCTTTAACTGCGGCTCATGAGGTCCTTGTTCTCCTTTTACGAAATCGGGAAGCGTGCCTGTACTCTCCTGTGCTTCCGGATTATCTGGCGTATCCGGAGCCTCCGCACTGTCTGTGCCACCCGCTGTCTTGGCAAACACTGCTCTCCAGCCCGGAGCAAGCACCTGCCTGCCGGTCACTTTGAAGTTGACGACTTGCGGTTGTTCGCCTGCTGTTTGCACTTCGGCAAGAACGGTGGTGTTGCTCACCTCGCAGTCCGGGTAGAACGCCGCAATGAACCGCAGGGCTATCTTGTTGAATACTTTTTTCTCCTGCTCGCTCAAATTGTCCGGCCGTTGACCGGTCGGAATGATTGCGTGGTGGTCGGTTACCTTCTTGTTGTCAAATACTTTTTTCGACTTCGGCAATGACCCGGGACTTTTCTTCCCGTCCGCTTTCAACCCCAACAATGGTTGCACTTCGGGAAAGAAATCTTTAATACCTTCCAGTGTTTTGGGCACGTGGGCATAAATGTCTTCACTCAAGTAGGTCGTATCTACGCGCGGATAAGTGGTCACGTGCTTCTCGTATAGTGACTGAATAAGTTTCAGCGTTTGTTCAGCAGTGTAGCCGAACGACTTGTTGCACTCCACTTGCAACGAGGTAAGGTCGAACAGTCGCGGAGCAAACTCTGTACCTTTCTTCTTTTCTACAGAGGTAATTGTCAGCGGCTGATCCTTGATACTGTCAATCAGTGCCTGCGCTTCTGCAAGAGTGGCAAATCCCTTAAGATCGTCACTGTCTGCGTTTTCTGTCTCTTTAGCTTCCTTCGAACTATTCAGTTCCTTGAGGTCTTTAGGGAATACGTAACTGAATAATGTATCCCGGTACAATGTCTTGAGTTCGTAGTATGTGCGGGGCACAAAGTGCTCAACCTCCTGTTGCCGCTTGACAATCAGAGCCAGAGTAGGGGTCTGCACGCGGCCGATAGACAGGATATGCCTGTCTTTTCCCACGCCTCGCGCGTATTTTAATGTGTACGCGCGCGAAGCATTCATACCTAACAGCCAGTCGCCGATAGCGCGCATCAGCCCTGCTTCATACAGGTGTTGGTAGGCGGATTGGTCTTTCAACTGTTTGAACGCGTCACGTATAGCCTCCTCGGTCAGCGATGATGTCCATAACCGCTTCACAGGAACCTTGCAGCCTGCTTGCTGATACACCCAGCGCTGTATCAGTTCGCCTTCCTGCCCGGGGTCACCGCAGTTGATAACCTCCGTTGCCTGCGACATGAGCTGCTTGATTATATTGAACTGCTTCTGCACGCCCTCCTCGCTGCTGACTTTGATGCTGAACCGCTCGGGAATCATGGGCAGTGCAGACATGCTCCAGCCTTTCCACTGCTCTTTGTATTCGTGCGGATCGTATAGGGCACACAGGTGACCGAATGTCCAGGTCACACAATAGCCGTTGCCCTCCATATACCCGTCACGCCTGTTGTTGGCACCCAGCACCTTGGCTATGTCTCGTCCCGCAGACGGTTTCTCAGCTACGCAAAGGATCATTGTATATACTCTCTATCTCCTCAACCTTTCAATTTTCATCTTACAACTTTCAATTTCCTCTACTCCACGCGTCTTCCGTCAATCGTATAGGTCGTGTTGCCGCGACGCAGGTACAGTGTGCCGTTGTAGAATACTTTCTGTGCGCTTGGCATAGTGCTGTTCGTCCAAACCTCTTCAACAGCCGTATGGTCACGTGTTTCAATATCCGTGAAGGTCGGTGCTTTCGTCTGCTGACCTGTGAATACTTTCAGTTCACCCGGTTTGAGTACGTAGGTGGATACGGTTGAGAGGTTACCGCCTTCCAGGTAGTCATACCATGTGCCTGAAGGCATGCTCACGGCTTGATTGCTGCTAACATCGAAGTTCGCTACTGCAAACACATTGCTGCCCCATTGGATAGTGCGCAAGGCTTTGCCTGAACCGATACTCACGGTCGGTGTGCCGGTAAAGGCTTCAGGCATCAACTGCGTACGCAGTGTGATGACTTGTGCACATTTGGTGAAGGCGTCGATGCGCTCTGCTTGCTTGAAGTACCCCTTGGCTGTCGGATTAGGCTTCGTGCCGGTACGACCGTTCTGGTCGATTGATATGTCGTAGCCGATCTCCTCAAACTGCCAAAGCATGTGTGCGCCTTTCAGCAGCACGTTGAATGCCACATTTTCTGCTACACGACCCAATCGGGCTGCCTCGTTGGTCTGCAAGTCTCCGTTGCCATAGGTTTTAGCTTTGTACTGCATGCGTTCCTCGTCATGTGACTCGGCGTAGGATACATATCCTGCGCGGTTCGCTCCGTCAAAACCGTCACCGTCCTTCAGCCAACCCATCGCCGTTTGGCAGTAGGCATTGGTGATTACGTTGCCCGTCCAGCATTGCATGCCGACACTGATCAGTTGGTCTTGACCGTTGCCCCAGTGCTCAAGGATCATATACGCCCCGGGCGAGGTCGCCTGTACGCCGTTCTGGTAGTAATCCTTAAGGTTGGATATGGCATTGTTCGTGTTGCCGCACAAGCCGTGACTCAGGTCCAGACGGTAGCCGTCGATCTTGTACTCCTTCAGCCAATATGCGAAGGCGCGTGTGAACATCTCATGTGCCGGACCGAAGTCATGGTTCCACTCCTCGCCATAGCCGTTGTCACCCTCGGGTGGGTTGGTGCTGAACCAGGGGTTATATTGCAGGTCATTGCCGTACGGATATAGCTTCGCCATAGGGTTAGTGCCCTTCGTGTGGTTGAACACCATATCCAGAATCACGGCTATACCGCGCTTGTGGCATTCATCGATCAGGGCTTTCAGGTCTTCGGGCTTGCCGTAGGTCTTATCTACTGCAAAGTATAACGTCGGGTTGTAACCCCAACTGATGTTTCCCTCAAATTCACTCACGGGCATCAGCTCTATTGCATTCACACCCAAGTTCTGAATATAGTCCAAGCGATTCATCAGCCCCTTGAATGTGCGGGCGGCTGTATAGTCATACACCCACGCCTCGTATATAATCAGGTTTTCCTTATTCGGTCGCTTGAAGTTCAGCGTAGCGTCGCTCCATGCGTATTCGGCTTTCCCGGGACGGATAACTGTAACATAACCGCCGTCTGCACCTTTGGTCGGATAACTGATCAGCGTGGGATCAACTTTCTTAGGCTCATATTGATCATCCGGGTGGAGTACTTTCTCGGAATAGATATCACAAATCTGCTTCCTTACGCCGTCAGCACGTTCCACTGCGTATTGGAATCGGTACTCTTTGCCTTTTGTCAGACCTGTCAGCGTGATCCAGAAGTAGTTGCCGTCCTTATATAGTTGATAATCTTTGCTCAGCTTCCAATCCGTCATATCGCCCAGCAGGAACACGCGCTTGGCGGCTTCAGTCTTGCTTGCGGCGTACGTACACAAGGTCACCGATGTGCCGTCGGTGCCGTAGTATATACCATTGCTCACACCGGCCGGTCGTGCTTTCGTGGTGGGCGTTACACCTTCCACCGCCTCCCAGATGTCCGCTGCGGTCGCCTCGCCCAGCACAACAAAGATGTCACCGCTGGCTGCCTTACCTTCTTTCGTACCGCCGGGGCCGTCATGGAACACGAACGCAAGCTTCTTGATGTTCGTATTTTCCGGCACACCATAAAACGTGAAGATGTTGTCAATCGTCAACTGCCATTTGCCATCGTTGGTGGCGGTCAGCTGAGGCTGGGTAGCACTACGCCAACTGCCAATCACGTTCTTCCAGTCGCTGTCACTTGTCGAGGCAGAGGTGATCAGACCCGTGTGCGCATAGCATTTGGTTGCACCAATCATGCCGCCGTTGCCACTGGCAGGATCGAAGGTGATGGTTACTTTTCCCGTGTAACCTACGGGAACAGGATTAGGATCGGTTGTTACCTGTGCTACGAGTAACAATGTAAATAGCACGAACGAAAATGTAGTGAATAAGCGTTTCATATGTATGACGATTCGTTATTTTTGACTAGTAAGGTGGCGCGCACTCAAGCCCGCCACCCTTATTGCTTATTGCAGTTGTGCACCCAGCAGGTTGTAGCGTACGCCATCCTTGATGAGCACTACCTGACCGTTCTCAATAGTCTTGGTTACATTAGCCTTGACGGTTGGCGTCTCAACGGCATCTTCTTCATCGCAAAACTCCAGCGAATAGGCATCGAAAGTCGCCTTGTCAACACGCTCAAGTTCAATCTGCCCCTTGAACGCAATTTTGCGGATAATGATGTAGTTCATGCCTTCGGGGATAGCCCACTTCTCGCAGCCTGCCCAACCGTTTGCCCAATCCATGGTTACTTTCGTATCCTGAATAGTGGTCTGCTTTTTGGAATAGTAGAAGTTGCCGTCAAAGTCCTTGATGGCAATGTAACTGCCCATCTGGCAATCAATAGCCAGTTTGCCGTTTGCGAACAGATACTTGTCGTCATACTTGTCGTATGCTGCCTCGCCTGCATCGGCGCCGTTGATCCAACCGATGGCATAGAAGTCATGACCGCAGGCACTGCTGCCGCCTTCTTCTCCACCGCCTTGTTGACCGCCGCCTTCGCCGCCTTGGCCTTCAACAGGTATACCGCTACCGCAGTTCGAACCAGGACCGATATACAACTCGTCAGCTCCATATTTCAGTTTGATGTAGAAATCGAAGCAACCGTCAACGGATACATCATATTTATCGCCGTTACGTGTGAAGCCTGCTACGGAAGCGGCGTTGATGTCAACCGCCCAAACAGCCTTGTTGTCTGCATCGCACAACTGACAGAAGTCACCTGACTTGAGTTGAACGTGAGCCAGATACTGAACAAAACCTTCAAACTCATCTACTTTACTGCCGGCAAAATACGTGTTACCGTTTACCAGAATGCCGTAGTTCTGGGCAAACATACCTGCTGCAACGACCATTGCAGCAAATAGTGTAAAAATCTTTTTCATTTTTATATTAGTTTTTAAGATAGTGTTGTTTCACGTTTCACCATTCCCTTTTCACTTTCCCACTTCTCTTCCCATCACATCATACATCTTCTCGCCGCAACGGATATACAGGTTTCCGTCCTTGATGAACTTCTCGCCTTTAGCCGGCGCATCCGACAGTACATTCTCCACAGGAGTCTGGCTGCGGTCAACACGCTCCGTGTTCTTGTCGCCACGGCTGCTGTTTGTCTTGTAATATACGCCGTAGTTCGTGCCTTTCGATGCCAGCGTGAACCCTGCCGGCGTGTCGTTGTAGCCGGAGTTCGGACCTACCAGCAGACGTATCTCACCGTTCGTGCCGGTGATTGTGGCTTTGTAGTAGCCGTTGCCCGCCTCATCGCTTACTGCCGACTCGCTGTGTACACCCGTCTTGTAGCGAGCGTTGATCATCTTCTTGATCGGGTCTTTGAAACTTACCCAATGCGGGTAGAATACCAATGGCACACCAGGCATACTCAACAGATACGCGTAGCATTGCAGAATCTTGTCCTTGCAAACGGTCATGGAGTTCCCCTCACCGCAGAACTCATTGCCATCGCGTTGGAACGAGTCGTGGCTGTCAAGGAACGTTACCGCGTAGCGTGCCTTGCCTGCACCCGGCAGACCTGCACCTTTCAAACCACCGTAATTGTCGGCGGCTATACCGTTGTTGAACGCCTGATACTTCATTGCAAAATCAAACGTCAATGTGTTCCAACCTGCATCATTCAGGTGCGACTGCAGTACGTTCACATCGCCGTCCCACATCTCCATTACCGAGAAGTACGCCTCGGCGGCTTTGTTGTAGTCGTTGATATGACTGTTGTGGAATCCCTTGCAATAGTCGTAGCGGAAACCGTCAATCTTGATGTCGTTTTTGAGCCATTTCAGATAAGCTTTGCACATCTCACGAACGTCAGCGTTATTGTGATCCCAGTCGCGACCGGAGTCGTAGTTCGCCTCGCTGCCGTAACCGTCGTCTGCTGCACCGGTAGCGGTGCCCTTGCATGAACCCGCACCAGGATCGCTGTTCATCTCATCCGTGCTGCATATCCACGATCCGTCAGGCGTGAACTTTCCGTATTCACCGAAGTCGTATGTGCCGAAGTTGCACCAACCGTTGCGCGCTGCACAGTGGTTGATCACAATGTCTGCCACTACACGAGCTCCGTTTTTGTGAAAGGTATCAATCAGTTTGGTAAGGTTCTTTTTCGTGCCCCAATCGGAATCCAGATTGCTGTAGTTTGTAGGCAGGTAACCCGTGCCGCCTGTAGCTTGGCTCATTGGCGGTAGCCAGATCAGATCGAACCACTGACCTGCTTCTTCTGCCTGAGTCAGATTTTGACCAACTTCTATATTCAGCCAATCAATCCACTTCGTACGCCCGTAGCCCTTGTCCTGGTAACTGTCCCAGTAAAAACCCTGTAGCAATACATCCGGACATTTGGCTGGTGCAGAACTGCCATATCCCGGCTGCGGAGTAACACCGCCGCCGCTGATGTCCTGACCTTCACCGCAGTTCGACCCCGGACCGATATACAACTCGTCGGCTTCGTATTTCAGCTTGATGTAGAAGTCGTAGCAACCTGTTGCCGTGATATTGATCCGGTCTCCGTCACGCGTAAAACCGCTCTCTGAATACTGGTTCACATCCACTGCCCACGCAGCTTTGTTTTCTGCGTCATACAGTTGGCAATAATCACCTGACTTGACTTGTACGTGAGCCAGATATTGGGTGAATCCTTCAAACTCATCTGTGTACGAACCGGCAAAATAAATCTTGCCGTTCACCAGAATACCATAACTCTGCGCCTGCATCCCTACAGCGCACAAAGCAATTAACAATAGTGTAAATGTCTTTCTCATTGTATTATGAATTATAAATTTCACTTTTCACTTTTCACTTTCCCCGTTATGTCATACACTTTCTCCCCGTATCGGATGTATAGCGTTCCGTTCTCGATGAACTTCTCCGCCTTGCTACCTGCAGCCTGTTGCACGCTGTTGACATCCGTCGGCATCGGCGCTGTCCGGTTCACCCACATTGCATAACCGTCGCCTTTGGCTATCAGTTTGTATGCCGGATCGCCCCAACCCTGATGGTTAGTTTTGTTGCCCAACTGCAACACCATCCAGCCGTACTTGCCTTTTAGCGTACACTGGTAACCGCCGTCCTCGGCTTGCTCGTCGCTCACCGGACTCTCCGAATGAACGCCGGCTAACTTGCGCGCCTCTATCATCGGTTTGATATCCGCTTTGTACTTGTACCAATGCGGATAGAACACGCACGGAACACCCGGCATACCTAATATATACGCGTTCGCCTGCAGCAAACGGCTCTTCAGATCGGCTTTCAGCGAGTTACCGCGACCGCCGAACTCGTTCTCGTTGTCCGGACGCATAAACCAGTCGTGACTGTCTATGAACGTCACGGCATACTTCGCATAACCTTTGCCCAACAAGCCGCTGCCGGCACATTTCTTGTAGTTCCAGCCGGCTATCGGACAGATAGCGTCCCAACGGGTCTGGAAGTCCAGGGCCATAAGGTTCCTGTTAGCTTGCTCAATGCCCCAGATGATTTTGTCGTCACCCGCGTAGCACTCCATGAACGCGATATACGGATCGGCGGTCTTGTTGTAGTTGTCGTGGTGCCAGTTGTTGAAACCGTCACCTTTGTCGTAACGGAATCCGTCATATTTCATTACGTTCCGCATCCATTTCAGGTATGCCTTGAACATGTCCTGTACATACACATTGTCATGTGCCCAGTCGCGCGCACCGTCCCAGTTGTCGCCGTCGTCGTTGTTGCCCGTCGCTTTGCCGTAGCAATCGCCTGCAGCGGGATTGAGGTTCACCTCGTCGTTCTTGCATATATACGATGCATCCGGATGGAAAGTCCCGTACTCCCCGAAATCCAACTCCGGAAAGTCGCACCAACTCGTCCAGCCCTCACAATGGTTAATCACAATATCCGCAATCACTTTCGCGCCGGCGTTATGAAGCGCGCTTATCAACGCTTCCAACTCCTCGCGTGTGCCCCAGTTCGAGTTCTGGTCGCTGTATTTCTTCGGGTGATAACCTGTACCCGAACCGTTGGCGCTGGGCGGAAGCCACACCAAGTCAAAGTACGAACCTATCTCTTGCGCCTGCGGAAGCAATGTAGCCCAACGCGTGTTGCCTACCAACTCCGCACCCGGAGCATTGTCGTTGTACGAGTCGTAGAAGAACGCTTGCATCAGCACGTCCCCGCATTGTTCAGGCACAGCCGAACCAAACGTCTCTTGAACCTCGCCTATTATCGTCACGCAGATCTTCCCGTCTGCCACCCGAACGGTTATCTCGCCTTCCGACAGTAGCGCAATCATTATGTTACCGTCGTTGTCCTTCGAATAACCCTTGCTGCTGCACGAGGCATCCACCTTCTCGTAACCCCAAATCAGTCCCGTCCAGTCACCCGAAGTGATCTTGAACTTGTACGTACCTGCCGACAGATTCTTGAAACTGATCTGATTGTCAGTCAGTTTCACATGATTGCTCCAACTCACGCCCGGCAATCCTTCGCCCGCAATGTAATACTCCGTCGTCGCCGGATCATAGCAGCCCGAACCGTTGCCTATGTATAGCTCGTCGGCTTCATATTTCAACTTGATATAGAAGTCGTAGCAACCGCTTACGCTCACATCAATCTTGTTCCCGTTACGCTTAAATCCTGCTACCGAATACGAATTGACATCCACCGCCCAGGCGGCGTTATATCCTTTGTCGTACAACTGGCAGTAGTCGCCCGCACTCACCTGAACATGCGCCAGATACTGCGTGAACCCTTCAAACTCGCCTGCCGCCTCGCCTTCTATGAACGTCTGCCCGTTAACAAGTATGCCGTAAGGCGCCGCCCACGACAACACAGCCAATACTATGGCAAACAATGTGCTGAATAGTCTTTTCATGGTATCTGATTTTTGCAATTATTCATTTTTTGCCATTCGGTATGCACCCATTCGGCGGCTTTGTTTATGCCATAATCTGTGCTTGTACGAGCCGGAGCCGATCCTGCCTCCTCGCTGTGCCTGTGGAAAGCGAAATATGCTCTGTCGCCTATCCTGTATTCGTAAGCACTCAGTATCATATAGTATTCCGACAAAGCATGCACATCAAACTCCACCGTAACTGGCGTTTCAGGAATAACCTCTTCTTCCGGCTTGAACTCTCCCTGATCACTCGTCGTGCCCACTTGATACCGCGAACAACTCAGCGTCAATTTGTCGCTTACTGTCCAACGGCAGTCGTCGTATGATACCCAAATATCCTTGTCCAATGCTATCATGTTCTTGCTGCGAAGCGTGGCATGCAGATAATCCACCCAGAATTGTGCATCTTTCATTGCACCGCCTGACAACATACTCATTCCACCCTTTGCCGGTTCAACGATACTCCAGTAACGCGTGCCGGCTGGTGTCAACTGATAAACGTCCACAAAGTCCCATTGTCCCGCCATACTTTCTTCTGTCGGCTTCACATCCGCTGCCGAGAACTCCTCGTTCCAGAAACTTGGTATAGATTTCACGGCATGCAGATAAAAGTCGCCGTTCGAGTTTGTATATCGGATCATACTTTTCGTGGCTTCTTTTATGTCAAAGCCCAAACCGAGTATTCCGTTGTTGTCGTGCCATACGTAGCGTGGCAACTTTTCCTGTATCTCGAACTGCCTGAACTGACTGAAATGGTAACGCACACCGTTACCTACCGTAGAGTATTTTCCCGGATAATAACGAAATGCAACATCTGCAATATCGAACAGTTCCACTGTCCCGTCGTTGTTGAAGCGGTAGTAGGTGTTGTAGTCTTCATCGGCTACCGGTGTCTTTTTGTCCGACACGCCCCACACGCCTACAATATACTCTGCTGCATCAATATCTATTGGTTCTTCTTTTCCTTTGCATCCGTTTGCCGCCATTCCCACGCAAACCATCACAACCAATAACCGTAGCACCTTTTTCATATCTCTTATCCTTTCACTTTTCACTTTTCACTTCCCTTTCCTCCTTATCTCCCTTCCCTTCAGGGAGGGGCAGGGGGTAGGCTTTTTTTTTATTCTCCTGCAAAGTTACAAAAAAATATTGATTTCTCCAAATCTTTTTCCCTAAAATTTGCATTTTTCTTCATTTTTTACTCTATCACCCATTCTTTCACCCCTTCAGCCCCAATCTTTCACCCTTTCGGTCTCATTCTTTCCCTCTTTCGGCCTCTGTCTGTATATCAGCCCGAATGGCATTCGGGCATTCTCATCCGTCCAATCCGTCCAATCCGTACAGTTCCCGCCCCGCCCCATTCCCGCCCCGTTTCCACTCCGTTTTCGATACCATATCGATACCTTACCAAATGATAACCGCAACATAACCGTATGATAACCGTATGATAACAGCCCTGATTTTCATCTTTTTAACGTCCTACTATATAATACGTAGTATTATATACTATTTGTCCATTTTTGCCCTTTTCAGCAAGCACCCGTCAGCCACTTGTCACCCACCTCTATCCTACTGCCGTTAATTGTCATTTTTATTTTGAATTTTGCCGATGTTTTCTTGTCTCTCACTCATTTTTCCTCAAAAATTTGCAAATTCCAATTATTTTTCGTACCTTTGTAGCGCAAAATCTGCGCTTGTGCTTAGCTCGCACATGTATGCGCGCAAATTTGTATAAGGTGCCAAGCCACTCCATTCAAGGAGCCAAGTCGCTCCATATAAGTTGCCAATGCACCTTAAACACGTAACAACCTTCTAAATAATGACAGATATGAAACGTGCATTTCTTCTTCTCCCGCTCTTCTTGGCGGTCGTTTCTCTCTCGGCGCAACAACCTGTACCGCTGCCCATCGACAGCGCGGTGCGTTACGGGCACTTGCCCAATGGTCTGACGTATTACATCCGTCATAACGAGGAACCCAAGCAACGTTGCGACTTCCATATCGCCCAATCCGTTGGCGCTGTCCTTGAGGAGGATAACCAGAACGGACTTGCCCACTTCCTCGAGCACATGGCGTTCAACGGCACACAGCACTTCCCCGGCAAGGGCATTATCAACTATTTCGAGTCCATCGGTGTGAACTTCGGCGGAAACATCAACGCCTACACCTCTATCGACGAAACCGTTTACCGCCTCTCCGATGTGCCTACTATTCGCGAAGGTATTATCGACTCCGCCTTGCTCGTTATGCGCGACTGGTCGTGCGGCTTGCTCCTTCTCGGCGAGGAGATCGATGCCGAACGTGGCGTTATCCGCGAAGAGTGGCGCACAGGAGCCAATGCGCAACGCCGACTCTGGAAGAAGAGCCGCGCACTGATGTTCCCCAACAGCCAGTACGGCAAACGCGACGTCATTGGCGATACAGCCGTTATCAATAACTTTGACTACCAGGCGCTCCGCGACTACTACCACAAGTGGTACGGACCTGACAACCAGGCTATTATCGTAGTCGGCGATATCGACGTCGATGCCATTGAGGCAAAGATCAAAGCACTCTGGGCGGATGTGCCCGAACGTGCCAACCGCGGCGAACGACCCTTGTACTCTGTTGACGACAACGACGAACCGATCGTTGCCATCGTTACCGACAAAGAGGCACAACAGACGCGTATCCAACTCTACTGGAAGCACCCGCAAACGCCCATCTACATGCAATGTACGAACATGTCGTACCTGCTCGACCGATGCCGAAACCTCATCGGACAAATGCTTGACACCCGCTTCGAGGAGGCTGCCATGAAACCCGACGCACCTTATGTCGGCGCAGGAGCCGGATACTTCGAACTCGTCAAACTCCGCGACGCCTTCACCGCCATCGCTGTCGCCAAGGAGGGTAAGGAAACCGAAGCCTACGCCGCTCTCCTCTACGAACTCGAGAAGATGCGCCGCTACGGCTTTACCGAAAGCGAACTCGAGATTGCCAAAGCCAACATGCTCTCCGAGTTCGAAAAAGCATACAACAGCCGCCAGACGCGCAAGAATATTGCTTACGCTCGCGAGTATATCCGCCACTTCGAGGACAACGAACCTATCCCCGGCATTGAGTTTGAGTATGAGTTCGTTCAGCAGATGTTGCCGCTCATCTCTCTGGATATGATCAACAGTATTGCCCAGCAGCAACTCATGGGCGACAAAAATATCATTGTCTGCATCACTGGTGTGGACAAAGAGGGCGTTAATATCCCATCTGAGCAACAGGCGGTTGAGATGTTGCGCGCTATGCCCGATCTCGCTATTGAAGCACCTGTTTCCGAGAAGATTGATCGTCCGCTCGTTGCCAAACTGCCCAAGAAAGGTAAAATCAAAAAGCAATCTGCCAACGCCTCGCTCGGCACTACCGAGTGGCTCCTCAACAACGGTATCCGCGTTATCTTCAAGACCACCGATTTCCGTCACGACCAGATCCTTATGGAGGCTTTCTCGCCCGGCGGATTGAGCCTTGTGCCTACTGCCGATCTGCCCTCTGCGGCTCTCGCCACATCCGTCGTGCAGATGTCCGGACTCGGCGAGTTCAGTTACACCGACCTGCAGAAAGCCCTTGCCGGCAAGCAGGTCAGCGTCAGTCCTTCGATTGATGATTGCGAGGAAAGCGTCAGCGGCTCTTCCACGGTTCGCGACCTGGAAACCTTGCTCCAACTTACGTATCTCACCTTCACGCAGCCCAGACGCGACGAGCAGGCGTATAAGACGCTGATAGCCATGCTCCAGAACCAGATAAAGAACAAACAGAAGAACCCCAAAGCGATCTTCCGTGACTCGCTCTCGCTCTTCTCAACCAATCACTCCGAGCGAACACTCATTATGGACGAGCAGTTCATCAGTCGCGTGGATTTGAACAAAGCACTTGCCATCTACCGCCAGCGCTTCGCCAATCCTGCCGACTTCACGTTTACGTTTGTCGGACAAATCGATCCCGAAGATCCCGCTACCAAACAACTAATCCTTCAGTGGCTCGGCGGACTCAAAACCAAATCCAAACGCGAGCAGTTCGTCGATTGGAAGGTACGTCAGCCCGAGGGCGAAAACAAGCTCTATTTCCATCATCCGATGACTACTCGTACTGCTACCAATCGCATCGAGTACGCCCTCTACGACACGCCCTATGACCTGTCAACACGCCTGAACTTGCAAATGGTCGGACGCGTACTGGATACCCGCTACCTCGAGTCCGTTCGTGAACGCGAAGGCGGTTCGTACGGCGTTGGAGTAGGCGGCGGCATGCGCCGTATTCCTGTCAACGAGCAGTACCTGATCATCCAGTTCGACACCGATCCTGACAGACAGGAGCGAATCATGGAAATCATCTACGAGGAGATTCAGACCATCCTCCGCAACGGACCTCTGGCTAAGGATGTGGACAAAGAGCGCAAATCCATGCTCAAGGATCACGAGGAAGATCTCCGCGACAACAGCTGGTGGCAGTCGGCTATCTACCGCTTCTGCCGAGACGGCGAGAATCTCGTTGACAACTACGTGCCTGCCGTTGAAGGCATTACTCAGGAATCTGTTCGTCAGGCCCTGCAGACTCTCGTCAATGCCAACAACCGCATCGAACTCGTCATGCTCCCCGAATAATCTCCGGGTGCGGAACTCTGAAAAAACAGGTTCGGATACATAGATTTCTCAACCTCTCTATTATGCAAGCCAAGGCTGACTATTTGCCACCTTTGGCTTGCATTTTTTTGTTTTGGGGATAAAATCAAAACTTTTTTGCCCGACTTCTTGCATGTTTGCAAAATTAGTAGTAACTTTGTGGGCTAAATGATTCTTTTTAGGGAGTGCGCGCACGTGTAAACGCAATGGATATTTCTTGGTGTCTCCTTAAGTAGTAGAATTTTAATGTAGTAATAGTTGATAATTTACATGAAGGAATCAGACGTTATGTGTACTGACAACAAAAAGAATGGTCGTCTTGCTGCCGTGCTGCTTATAGCAGTACTTTTCGCGTGTGTTGCACTCCCCGTTGGAGCGCAGGACGCCGCTTTGCCCGATCTTACAATAGCGGACGACACTCTTTCTGTAGAGGCGGATCAAGCGCCTGCCGTTGATAGCGCAGCCTTTGCTTATCAGCCGGAGTGGTACGTAGCGCCTGTTATTCCTGCAGCCAAACGTGCTCCGAAACGCGCCACTATGGCGGTTAACTGCCCGACTGATTCGGTACTGACCTTCAATGTGGACTCTGTGCTTGTTGAGGTGGCGTCTTACGATTATGATGATGCCGGCAATGTGATCCGCTCTATCAAGTGGGCGTGCGAACCTGACGGCAAACGTGTCGGTACGTTCAAGGAGGAATATGGCTTTGATGCCAACGGTACGCAAGTGATGACTGCCGTTTATGCGTGGGATAACACGATTAACGACTGGCGCGGCACGGAAAAGTCGGAGTTCGTTTATGACAACGAAGATCGAATCGTTTCCAACACCGAATATACTTGGCTCAACAATGCCTGGGTGCCCCAGACGAAATATACTTATACCTACGACAGCGAAGGACGTGAGGCGGAGTTCTATACCTATTCACGCAATAAGAATACGAACCAACTCGAGTATTCTAAAGCGCACTTGCAGCAGTGGGATGATGCCGGCAGGAAGATAATGGATGTGCAATACACCGCCTACAGCAACGGCGGTTGGTCGGCAGGTACGAAGACGGAGTGGACCTATGATGCCAATGGCAATCAGACGGAGTATGTCTATTACGCCTCAATCGCCAACCACAACTGGGTAGGCTCAATGCGTGAGCTATGGGAGTACAATGCTGCCGGCAAGAAAACCATGTACACCAAATATTCATGGGCAAATAGTGCCTGGGTCGGCGAAAGCAAGGAGGAGTGGCAATACGCCGGCTCCACCCTCACACTGAACGCCAAGTATGTGTGGTCGAACGGCGCATGGGTAGGTTCTGCCAAAGAGGTTTGGGAGTATACCTCAAACAACCTAACCCTGCATGAGAAGTTCGCATGGGCTGCCAACGACTGGGCAGGCACGGAGCGGGAGCAGTGGACATACACTTCCGGCAAGAAAACACTGTACCAGAAAGACGTTTGGTCTAATGGTGCTTGGGTAGGAGTGGCAAAAGAGGTTTGGGCATACAATACCTCCGGCAAGCAAACCAACTACAAGAAATATATCGGCGAGAATGGTGTATGGACGGGGGTCAGCAAGGAGTCTTGGGCATATACGTCCAACAACATGACGCAGCATAATACGTTCACATGGCTCAATGGTGATTGGGCGAACCTCGAACAGGAACAGTGGGAATATACCTCAGGTAAACAAACGCTCTATATCAAATCCTCCTGGACCGACAACGCTTGGCTTGGTGTCAGCAAAGAGGTGGCGGCATATACCTCTGGCAAACAAACTTTGCGTGAGACTTATACGGGCGAGAACGGCACTTGGATTGCTGTCAGCAAAGAGGTCTGGGCGTACACTTCCGGCAAGCAAACCCTGCACGAAACCTATACCGGCGTCAACAACGCCTGGGTAGGTGTCAGCAAAGAGGCTTGGGCTTTCAATACCGCAGGCTTGCAAACGCTGCACGAGGATTATACGTGGACTAATGATGCTTGGGTGATCTCAACGCGTGTTGTGGCAGATTATGATGCCGCAGGCAATCAGATTCTTGACGAGCAATACGCTACCAAATCCGGCGTGTTTACCGGCACAAAGAAAGAGGAATACACGTTCAATGCCGCCGGAAAGATGATCAATAAGATTGTCTATAAATGGAACAAGACGAGTGCTGCTTTCGTGGAAAGTACATGGAACGTTACGGACTATGATGAAGCCGGCAATCTGATTGAGTCTTGCAAATACGTATGGAAGAGTGGCGCTTGGGCTGGTTCTGGTTCTCGTACACTCACCACGTTTAATAGCGACAAGAAACAAATCGACATGATCACACAATCGTGGAAATCGGGCGCATGGACAAACGTTTCCCGCCAAACAACCACATATGTTAACGGCTTGATGATGCAAGAAGCGTCTTTTACCTGGACTAATGATGAGTGGGTCGGCGGCATACAAAAAGATTATTATTACAATGCTGCCGGACAGAACGACTCCATCATATCTGTCAAGAATAGCACCACGGGATGGATAAACTACCGTCGAACGGTTAACAGGTACGACGCTCGTGGCTACAAGGTGCTTACAGAAAATGCCACATGGAAAGACGGCGTATGGGTTATGACGTCCATGGAAAAGTTGGACGTGATCTTTGATTCTAATAATCGCCAATTGCTTTACGCTACATGGAACTGTGATGCAGATGGTATTTGGAAAGGCCTCAAAAAAGACACTGCAGCATATTCCGTAGCAGGGAAAAAAATATACGAAGCTCACTACGTATCGTGGTTGAACAATGATTGGGTGCCGAAGTATAAAGAGAGTTGGGAATATGATAGTGCAGGCAATGAAATCCTGCATGAGCGTTACGATTGGGAGAACAAGGCGTGGTACGGACATTTCAAGTATGAGAACGAATATGACGAACATGGACGGCAGATTATGACCGCAAATTACTTGAACTGGAACGCAAGCGCAGGTGTATGGATTGGTGGTACTAAATACGGCTATGCGTATGACGATGCAGGCAGAAAAACAAGCCAAATCTCTTACACGTGGAAAAATGGAGGTTGGGATTATAGTTTCTCTTATACATACCAATATGATGCTGCCGGACATGTGGTCTTGCAATTGGTACAGCGATATACTTCCGGCGCATGGGTGAATTCGGATAAATATGAGAAAGAGTACCGTGGCTCGACCTTGATTAAAGACAACGCCTATAGTTGGTCGTCCAATCAATGGCAGGTATATAAGAGATATGAGTTGTATTACGACAATGATTCACAGGCCAAACTTCGAAGAGATGTTTCTGGGGCTTGGGTCAACGGTGTAGTGCAGACATTTGCTAATAATTTGTATTTCTATAATTGTGACATTCATTATTTCACGATTAACTTCAAAAATTATGATGGCACATTGTTGGCATCTAACGATGTAGAACAAGGCAAACTTCCTGTATATACAGGTGACACTCCTGTCAAACCCGCTGATGCACAATATACATATACGTTTGCTGGGTGGGATAAAGCAATTGTTCCCGCTGATGGTCATACAACCTATGTGGCTACTTTCAGTAGTACGAAGAACAAGTACACTATCACGTGGCTGAACGAAGATGGCTCGCAGATTGATCAGACAATGGTTGAGTATGGTGTGATTCCTACACATACAGAGCCGACAAAAGCCAACACCGCAGAGTACACCTACACTTTCGCAGGCTGGGATAAGACTCCTGTGGCTGTAACCGGTGAAGCTACATATACGGCCACCTTCAGTAGTGCAAAGAACAAGTACCTCATCACGTTCCAGAACGAAGATGGTAGCGTGATCGAAGCCAAGGAGTATGAGTACGGCACAACGCCTGTAGCACCTGCTGATCCTACCAAGGATGCTACAGCACAATACACTTACACCTTCAACGGTTGGGACAACACGATTGTAGCCGTAACCGGTGCCGCAACCTACAAGGCAACGTTCACTTCTACTCTGAACAAGTACCTCATCACCTTCCAGAACGAAGATGGCAGCGTTATCGCGGCCAAGGAGTATGAGTATGGCGCAACACCTGTTGCTCCTGCTGATCCTACCAAGGAAGCTACGGCACAATACACCTATACGTTCAACGGTTGGGACAACACGATTGTAGCCGTAACCGGTGCCGCAACCTACAAGGCAACGTTCACTTCTACTCTGAACAAGTACCTCATCACGTTCCAGAACGAAGATGGCAGCGTAATAGAGGCAAAAGAGTATGAGTACGGCGCAACGCCTGTTGCTCCTGCTGATCCTACCAAGGAAGCTACGGCACAATATACATATACCTTCAGTGGTTGGGACAACACGATTGTAGCCGTAACCGGTGCCGCAACCTACAAGGCAACGTTTACTACTACTCTTAACAAGTACCTCATCACCTTCCAGAACGAAGATGGCAGTACAATCGAGGCAAAAGAGTACGAGTATGGCGCAACGCCTGTTGCTCCTGCTGATCCTACCAAGGAAGCAACAGCACAATACACCTACACGTTCAATGGTTGGGACAACACGATTGTAGCCGTAACAGGTGCAGCAACCTACAAGGCAACGTTCACCTCTACTCTGAACAAGTACCTCATCACCTTCCAGAACGAAGATGGCAGCACCATTGAGGCAAAAGAGTACGAATATGGCGCAACACCTGTTGCTCCTGCTGATCCTACCAAGGAAGCAACAGCACAATATACTTACACTTTCAGCGGTTGGGACAACACGATTGTAGCCGTAACCGGTGTAGCAACCTACAAGGCAACGTTCACCTCTACTCTGAACAAGTACCTCATCACCTTCCAGAACGAAGATGGCAGTGTGATCGAGGCCAAGGAGTACGAGTACGGCGCAACGCCTGTTGCCCCTGCTGCCCCTACTAAGGACGCCACGGCGCAATACACCTACACGTTCAACGGTTGGGATAACACGATTGTAGCCGTAACCGGAGAAGCAACGTACAAAGCAACGTTCACTTCTACTCTGAACAAATACCTCATCACCTTCCAGAACGAAGATGGTAGCGTGATCGAGGCAAAAGAGTACGAGTATGGCGCAACGCCTGTTGCTCCTGCTGATCCTACTAAGGACGCCACGGCGCAATACACCTATACGTTCAACGGTTGGGATAACACGATTGTAGCCGTAACCGGTACTGCAACATACAAGGCAACGTTCACTTCTACTCTGAACAAATACCTCATCACCTTCCAGAACGAAGATGGCAGCGTTATCGAGGCAAAAGAGTACGAGTACGGCGCAACGCCTGTTGCCCCTGCTGATCCTACCAAGCAGGCTACGGCACAATACACCTATACGTTCAACGGTTGGGACAACACGATTGTAGCCGTAACCGGTGAGGCAACATATAAAGCTACGTTTGAGGCAACAGTTAATAGCTATATTATAACCTGGGTGGACGAAGATGGTGTAACCGTTCTGTATGAAGGCGAGTTTGAGTATGGCTCGATGCCGGAGTATGGCGGTGCCGATCCTACCAAGGAAGCCACAGCAGAATATACATATTCTTTTGCCGGTTGGACTCCTGAGGTCGTTGAGGTGGTCGGTACTGCAACATACACAGCAACCTATACCGCCACACTCTTCACGGGAGTGGACAATGCGGCAAATAACCAAGCTGCCGTGAAAGTGGTAGAGAATGGTATAGTATATATTGTACGCGCGGGTAAGAAATACGCAATAACCGGTGCTGCAGTGGAGTGATTGCGGAAGTGCAATACTACTGCTGACAGCCAACATAGCACATATTGACCAAACTTGGGCAATCAACCAACACCAACATAGTACATATTGACCAAACTTGGGCAATCAAACAATAACAAATACTTGTATGACAGCACTACAGCTTAATGCAGACATATATCGCAGTTTGGGCGTGATAGCTCAGGATGAGACCGCTCTCACCAAGGTATCCAAGTACCTCCGCCGTGTGGCGCAGAATATTTCTGACAACCCCGGGGCAGAGTTGGGTAATACTGCTGCTACATATGGTACATGGGAAGCGGTGCCTGCGACGTTGCGCGAGCAGATTGACGCTGCGCGTGCAGAGTCTGCAAACGGAGAAACGGTCGTTTGTCACGGCAAGGAAGGGGTGCAGCGTTATCTTGACAGCCTATGACGTACGATATTGAGTTTTCCAAACAGGCGGGTAAAGTGCTGACCATGTGGAAAAGATCCAACCCGAGGCTTTTTAAGAAAGCAACTGAGCTTCTTTTAGATATATCGGAACATCCGCATACGGGTATAGGGCATCCCGAACCTTTAGTTGAAGGATCTGATGTGACATATTCGCGGCGTATTAGTGCAAAAGATAGAATAATCTACAATATCTATGATGATCAAGTTAGGGTGCTTGTGATTCAAGTAGGGGAGCATTACAACGACAAGTAACCAACATAGTATATATTGACCAAACTTGGGCAATCAACCAACACTTACATAGCATATATTGACCAAACTTGGGCAATAAAATCAATTTACAACAGGCAAAAAACAAATCAAAATAATAATAATTTTTTTAAACCAAAACAAAATGAAAAAGATTAATTATCTTGTGCTGATGGCAGCGATGCTGCTGATGGGCACGACCTACTCGATGGCTAATACCTGGAAGGTAGGAACGACAGAGACGTTCATCGACGCGTGGTCTAATGCCGCAAGTGGTGATGTCATTAAGTTAACGGAAAATGTAAGTGTATCAGCAACATTGTGGTTAGGTACGCAGAATATGAATGACGCGTCTCGCTCAATTGAGATTGACTTGAATGGTAAAGACCTGACATCAACAGCTACATACGCATTCATGTTAACCCATGGCGCGCTGAAGATATCCAACTCAAATGCAGCTTCTGGCGGCAAACTCATTGGCGAAGCTGGTTGTAAAAACGTATTTTACATTACAGGATCTACAAACAAAGATGTTGATCCGAGCCAAGATGGTGTTAATTACTTTACTCATCTTGAGATTGCAGAAGATGTTATCGTAACGCAAAATGATTATAATGCCACAATTTCTGTAGATGGATTTCATAGGACCAACAAAAAAGGTGTAACTACCGGAAATTTTGTGTGTGCTGCACAGGCTAGTTATATTCCCTCTAAACCTGCATTGACGTATATCACAAATGTATATGCCACCGCAGAGAATTCGCCTAGCAAAAGTGTTGCCAATGGTGTGCGCGTTGACCTGAAAGGTACTATCAATGGTACGAAATATGGAATTAAGACCAATGGCTATCTTGGTAGCCCTGATTGGTTCTTCAAGACAAATAGCTTGGAGTCAGGTGCTGCGGCGCTTAACCCGAGTACATTCATTCCTTCTGGTTACAGGATTTATTCTGAAGATACCCAGTATTCTCCCTATGTGTATATTCATCCTACCGGTAGGATTACAGTAAACTCAAGTGTTACTGGTACAGGAGAGGATAATCCTGTTGCCGTTTATGCTTCTGGCTATGCTCGCTGGAAGGTAGAAGGATATGCTGAAGGTTGTACCGGTGCTGTTGTTAAGTCCGGTACAGTAGACTTTACCGATGCTACTATTGTAGGAACAGGAAATGAATATAATCCTGCCGGGGAGACAAGTTCTGGTAACGAGTGCTCCGGTAGTGCTATTGTAATCGCCTCCAGTGCAAGTTATGCAGGTGATATTGATGTAACAATCGGTGGTGACTCCAAAATTTCGGCATCTAATGGCTATGCAGTTGACGAAGCTGTTGTAGCAGCTGATGGCAATACAAAAGTCGATGCTCTTACCATTACCGGTGGTACATTCGAGGGAGGTACAGTTCCTGTTGACCCGGAAGACCCCTCACAGGGAACAATGCAAGGTACAATTCAGATTACTGAGACAACCGTTGAGGCTGCTGCAGATCCTGAGCAGGAGACAACGATTACTATCGTTGGTGGTCAGGTAAATAGTGAAGATGTGGATGCCGTAAATATCGGTGGCCAGACTTTGGCTGAGTTCTTGGAGGGCGCTGAATCCGAGCAAGGTACTACACACATTGTAAGCGTGGTAGATGAGAGTACCGGTAAAACTACTGTTGTTATCATGCAGGGTGAGCAAGCTGACGGCCAAACTGAAGTTGCCGGACATGATGGCGAGTCGGTTGATTGGAAGCACGCTACCGCTCTGGAGGACGATCCTATGACTGAGAACATTGATGATGATCTTACTCTTGCTGAGTTGCAAATCAATCAAGATTATGCCCAAACGCTAACCGTTACAACGGGTAATACACTTACGGTGGGTAAGGTTATTCTTGGCCCCAAAGCCCAGATTATTGTTCAACCGGGTGCAATGTTCAAGGTTACGGATAAACAAGGTGTTGTAGCCAAATCTGCATCGAACATCATTCTTGAATCAAATGCTACACAACAGGCAACATTCTTGTTTAACCCTGATGTAACTTCTAACCGCAACCCGAATGCAACAGTACGTCTCACTACTGATTGCAAGCAGACTCACAAAAGTCCTTGGGAGTATGTATATCAGCGCTTTGCTATCCCTGTAATGGAGGGTGTAGCTCCTACAAACAACTTTGACCCTGCCACACATGGCCTGTTCCCGGGGCAAGCAGTCTTTGAGACTTATGGCTGGCGTTGGACGGGTACCGCGTGGACAACAATAGCCTCGTGGGCTTCACTTAAGCCGTTCACAGGATACCAGTTGGCAAATAGTTCTGCCAATGGCGGCGTACAATATACATTCCAGGGCGAATTGGTTGGTAATATCAATGGCGTGTATGACTTCAATAAGTCTGTCGGTTTCTACTTCTTCGGTAATAGTTATACCGGTGCAATGGATATTGAGACTCTGTTGCTTGGTTTCAAAGCTAATACGCCTGGCATGGAGGTTACTGTTTGGCCGTATGTTGAGTCAGCGTTGAACTGGAAAGCTGTAACATTGGATGATATTGAAGATGGTTTGGCTGCAGCCACCTACATCAACTCTATGGATGGTTTCATCTTGAAGCTGAATAGTGGCACATCTAATCCTACTGTTAATTATGCCGATGCAATATGGGGGAATCCTATATATGCAGGCGGAAGCCCTGCTCCTGCTCGCGCAAGATCGTTGGTGGACAATAGCGTAGTGATTACTGTTGCTGCTGCCGGTTCTGAGGTTGAGGATCAGGTAACTATCGTAGAGCGCGCTGATCGTACGGCAGCTTTCGAGAATGGAGCTGATGCTTCTAAGTATATGAATCCTGAGACAATGAATATCTATGCCGATGCTCCTGCTGGTATGTTAAGCCGTGTAGCCACGAACAATATTGTAGGAACGCAGATTTCGTTCCAGGCAGCTAACGCTGAGGTGTACACCCTGACACTGAGCCATGTAAACGGTAGTGACTATGCTATCCGCGATAATGTTACCGGTGCAATGATTAATTTGTCAGAGGGCACTACATATACATTCCGTCAGGATGCCAACAGTACGGTAAACGGCAGGTTTGAAATCGTCGGGTTGGCAAAAGTTCCTACAGCAATAGAGAATGCTGAAGTTGCCACATCCGGTAAGGGTATTTACACCGCACTTGGTCAATATGTAGGCGAGAAGGATGCTTGGAGTGCTCTTCCGGCAGGCGTTTACATTGTTGACGGTGTTAAGATGGTTAAATAATAATCTAAAGTAAACAACAATGAAACGTTACACAAGACCGACAACAACATCACAACCGATTGCGTTCCGTGGCATAATTTGCGAAAGCCCTGAAATTGTTATGCCCGGCGTCAATCCCGGTTCGCAGGGTACACAACCACCGGGTTTGTGATCGTAGTGATGATGTTGAATAATCAAAATAAGTTAAATGATTATAATTAATAATAGTATGAAAAAGATTTTTTCAGTCCTTGTTGCATGTGCAACAATGCTGGCAGTTAATGCTGCCAATACAGAGGTGGCTCGTTTGACCCTTACTGCCCAAGGATCACCTGCTTCAAGTGATGTTACCTTGCGTGTCGACCCGACTGTCATGGTAGCTGAGACCGGCTCATATTATGAAAATACGGAATTGGCTCAGAACGTTAACGCCTATGTCTTGGTTGGTGGCAACAAGTATAGCAGCTATAAGATTAATTCAATCGTCAAGCTGCCGATAGCTATCGTTACCAATCGTCAGCCTGCAGGCCAACAGCACTATACGTTTACGTTTACCGTACCGACTCGCACCGAGGGCTTGAAACTCAAGGACCTCCGCACCGGTATCGAAACGGATATCGTTAATGCCGGTACATATGAGTTTGATGTAAACACAACTACAGACCCGGGGTATGCTGACGGCACAAACTACGTCATTGCTGACCGCTTTGTAATCAACTTCCCCGAGGCATTGGACGTTTGCTTCATCGACAATAAGTTGCAGATTAACGCTAATCCGTATTCAGAGGAGATCGTTATCAAGGATGCTAATGGTGACGAGATTGCAGGTTCGCCGTTTGCTGCAAGCACACCGCTTGTTGACATGACTGCTATCGGTGCTGCCGGTGACCGCTTTACCGTTGAGTTCGCCAGTGGTGCACGTAAGTTCATCATTGTAAAGCAATAATCGCTTGCATTCACACCCTATCGGGCGTTACGGCACGTGGCTAACTGCTTGTGCTTATATGCCTTAGCATGGTGTATCACAATCCAATAATCCCAAGGACTGCTACGGTAGCCCTTGGGATTGTTGCGTTCTCTGACTTGAGCCGAGCGTTGCAGTCTTGATAAATCATCATTGTCAACTATCTTTGTGCAATGTCTATTTTCTTGGGACGAGTGTCTATATTTTTAAGAAAATACCCCCAAAACTATCAACTAATTTTACGAAAAGTCAGTCGCTAATTTTAGGAAAAGTCACTACGCTCAACTTTCTACTTTGCCTGTCAGTATTGTCAGTATTGTCAGTTCCCATGATTTCCAAGATCTTACACATTTTTCCCAGACACAAACTGACGAAACTGACAAAACTGACGTGCATTCGGCTAATATGGTTTGATTATTTTAGCAGGTTGCTTTTGGGATAATTGTTGGCAATTGTTAACCATCCTGATCTTACACCGCACTCGCCTCGCGCGGATGTGAGGGCGCGCGTAGATAGTTGTTAATTGGTTGTTGTAGAGGGCTTATCGGAGGCGAAACGTACTCGGATAGGAGTTCGTTCGCTTGGCTTCACAACAAAAGAGAGCCGCCTTGCGGGCGACTCTCTTGTTGTATCCGCCAAGATTGGCGGATGACTTAGCCAATTTGGCAGAAATACTTCTTTGCCAATTAGGCAGAAATACTTCTTAGCCTATTTGGCACGATTACTTCTTATCTCGCAATGCTCGAACGATTATTTCAGCTCGGCGAGGTACTTGATCGTACGAACCATCTGGCTGGTGTAGCTGTTCTCGTTGTCGTACCAGCTAACAACCTGTACCTGATAGGTGTCGTCGTCGATCTTGGCAACCATGGTCTGCGTTGCGTCGAACAACGAACCGAACTTCATGCCGATAACGTCGCTCGAAACGATCTCATCCTCGGTGTAACCGAAGCTCTCGGTCTGAGCAGCCTTCATGGCAGCGTTGATACCCTCTTTGGTGATGTCTTTACCCTTAACAACTGCAACCAGGATAGTGGTCGATCCGGTAGGAGTCGGAACGCGCTGAGCGCTACCGATCAGCTTGCCGTTCAGTTCGGGGATAACCAGGCCGATAGCCTTGGCAGCACCGGTGCTGTTCGGAACGATGTTCTGAGCACCTGCACGGCTACGACGAAGATCGCCCTTACGCTGCGGGCCGTCCAGAATCATCTGGTCGCCGGTGTAAGCGTGGATGGTTGACATGATACCGCTCTGGATAGGAGCATACTTGTGAAGAGCTGCAGCCATAGGAGCCAAGCAGTTCGTGGTGCAAGAAGCTGCAGAGATAACCGTATCAGCCGGAGTCAGAGTCTTGTGGTTAACGTTGTAAACGATGGTCGGCAGATCGTTGCCTGCAGGAGCAGAGATAACAACCTTCTTTGCGCCGGCCTCGATATGTGCAGAAGCTTTAGCCTTGCTCGTATAGAAACCTGTGCACTCCAGTACAACATCAATACCCAGTTCGCCCCAAGGCAGCTCAGCTGCGTTAGGCTTAGCGTAGATAGTAATCTCCTTACCGTCAACGGTGATCGAACCCGGAGTAACAACAGTCTTGCCGTCCTCAGCAAGAACAGCGTCCTTGTAAGCTACAGTGTGCTTACCCTCACCGAACTTGCCGGCGAAACCGCCCTGAGCGGTATCGTACTTCAGCAGGTGAGCCAACATCTTCGGGCTGGTCAAGTCGTTGATAGCAACAACCTCATAACCCTCAGCCTCAAACATCTGACGGAAAGCCAGACGACCAATACGGCCAAAGCCGTTAATAGCTACTTTTGTCATAATTGTGTGTTAGTTTTTTTTGTTTTTTATTGTTATTGTTTTTTATTGCCGCAATCACCACTAGCCGCCTAGTCATCTAGCCGTCTAGTCGCCTATATGCATTTAACGGTACAAAGTTACGAAAAAATTTTGATATATGCAAGAACTTATGCAAAAAAATTATTATTTTTTTTGTCTATTTGCAAAAATTACTCTTTACGCATATATTTAGGCATCACTTCTATGAACTTTTTCGCCGCTTCATCCACGTCACCGAAGAACTCTCCGCCAGAGGCATTCATGTGCCCTCCGCCGCGGAACACTTCCCGGGCAAGGATATTTACGGGTCTGTCACCCTGGCTGCGGAAGGAGATCTTGGCTTTGACCTTTGCCTCGCCTGCTTCGGGTTTCTGGTGCGGCGGAATCTTGTCCTCGCGCATAAAGACGGAGTAATATACGTCTTTGATCTGCAGCGGCATATTCACTATGCCCTCCATGTCGCCCGATTTGGCGTTGAAGCGGTACATCTCTCGCCGGTTGAGCGTGATGAGTGCGGTGTGGTACTCGGGAAAAACTTTCATCTTATGGTACAGGCAGTAGCCAATCATCCGCAATCTGTCCGCCGTATAGGCGTTGAACACGCGGTTGTAGATGGCGTCCTTGTTGATACCTGTTGTCAGCAGCATGGCTACAATGTTGTACATCTCCGGCTCGCAGGAGTTGTAGGAGAAGTTGCCTGTGTCGGTCATCATTCCCGTATAGATGCAGGTGGCAAAATCCGGGGTAAGAATGGCGTCAAACGGAACGTCGATGTTATAGTGACGTAAGGAGATGGTCCCGTGATGGTCGCGTGTATTGTCTAGGATTGGCTCGAAACACTCCCGACATTGGCTCGATATTCCCTCGATAACGGCCCGATTATCCTGCACGATTTGGTACACGAGCCTGAAGACCAGTTCGCTCGCCGAGGCGGAGTCGGGATAGGCGATCTGCTCAGGATGATTGCTGCACACGGACGACAAGTGGTGGTCGATGATCAGCAGGCTTGCGTTGTCGGCATTTTCTCCGTCGTTGCGGGCGGTTTCTCCGTTGTCGCGGGCGGTTTGGCTGCTCTCGTAGGCGTTGAACCGTTCGGCGAGGATATCCGACAGGGCAGCTACCCGTCCCGGTTCCGCTATATCCGTGCAGATAACGAGATCGGCGTCTCGCAACGCTTGAGCGGCAGCCTCGGGGTTCTGCTCGTACTGAACGACTGCTTCCACGCCGGGAAGCCACGCCAGGAAGTCAGGAAACGAGGTTGGCACAATGTTTGTTACTTGTTTGCCGAGAGCCGACAAGAAGTGCCTCATGGCAAGACTGCTGCCCATAGCATCACCGTCAGGATTCTGATGGGTAATGATGGCAACGGATTGCGCGCTACTGATGCAACGCCGCGCATGCTCCAGTTGAAGAGGCGTAAGTTTGTCGGAAAGTGCCAATTTATTCATAAAAAAGTGTCGTATTATTAAAAAGTTGCTACAAAGATACAATTTTTTTTGCAAATATCAAAATTTTTTTGTAACTTTGTGGCGGATTGTGTGCGCTTGGTGAAAATTGAAAGGTAAAAAGTGAAAAATCGCGGTGAAGGAAGCGCAAAAAGAATCCGCAAGGTAAGAACAAAATAAAACAAATTTATACGATGAAGAAAACATTACTTACATTTGTAATCGCGCTGTGTGCGTTGTGTGTGCGTGCGCAAGAGGACAAAGTGTTGATGACCATTGACGGCAAGCCTGTCATGCTGTCGGAGTTCAAGTACATCTATGAGAAGAACAGTCAGGAGGCCGCCGGCGGACAAAAGTCGCTGGAGGAGTATCTGGATCTGTTTGTCAACTTCAAGTTGAAAGTGACTGAAGCCGAGCGTCGCGGAATAGATACCACCGAAGCGTTTATCAAGGAGCTGAAGGGCTATCGTGCGCAGGCAACGCCGAAGTACCTCACGGACAACGAAGCTATGGATGCATTGGTTCGCCGTACGTACGAGTGGCAGAAGTATGACCGCCGCGTGGCACATATCGCCATTGAGTGCCCGATGAATGCCGATTCGGCAACTACAGCCGAGGCACTTGCCAAGATCAACGATGCCCGCGAGCGTGTGACGACCGGAAAGATGATCGTCAAAGGTCGTGGCGGCAAGAAACGTCCGCAACGTGCTAAGCGTGAGGACTTTAAGGTTGTAGCGGCTGCTGTATCCACCGATCCGGGAGCCAAGGAGAATCAGGGCGAGTTGGGTTGGATCAGTCCTTTCCGTTTCGTTTATCCGTTCGAGAAAGCCGTATATACCACTCCTGTAGGCGAGGTAACCGAGGTGTTCCGTAGTCCTTACGGATTCCATATCGCGCTGGTGGAGGAGGAACGCGAGCACGAGGAGGTTCAGGCTTCGCATATCATGAAGACTGTTCCCCGCGGCGACAGCCTGGCAGCCATACGCGCCAAGGCGCAGATAGACTCTATCTATCAACTGGTTAAGCAGCCTGATGCCAAGTTCGATGTGCTGGCACGCGAGTTGTCGGACGACAAAGGTTCGGCTATGCGCGGCGGCAGTCTCGGCTGGTTCGGTCACGGAGCGATGGTTAAGCCGTTTGAAGATGCCGTGTTTGGATTGAAGAACGTGGGCGATGTAACCGAACCGTTTGAGTCGCGTTTTGGTTGGCATATAGCCAAACTGGACGGCAAGCGCGGTACGCTGCCATTCGAGGACGTGAAAGATGACATCAAGAAGCGTGTACAACGCGACGAGCGCTTCAAAGAGGTGCAGGAGAGCTTCATCAGCAAGACGCGTGCCGAGTATAACCTGCCCGCCCGTATGACCGACGCCGAGGTAATGGCTTATGCCGACGAGCATCTGGAGCAGAAGTATCCCGAGTTTGCGCGTCTGGTAAAGGAGTATCACGACGGCATATTGCTGTTCGATGTGTCGCTGGAGGAAGTGTGGGACAAGGCTGCCAAAGATACAGCCGGTCTGGAGGAATATTTTAAGGCGAACAAGAGCCAATATGTTTGGGATGAGCCGCGATTCAAAGGTATAGTGGTATATTGCCAGGATAAGAAGACTCTGAAGAACGCCCAGCGAATCATCAAGCATGCACAGCCGGATTCGGTTATGAGTTATCTGAGCCGCCTGAATACCGACAGCGTGAAGTATGCCCGTATGGAGCAAGGCTTGTGGCTGCCCGAAAAGAACCCTGCTATCGACAAATACGGCTTCAAGAACAAGAAAACGGAGTTCATTCCTGACTCGAAGTATCCGTTTGTATTCGTTAGCGGCAAGGTACTGAAAGGCGCTGAGGTGTTTACGGATGACCGCAACCGCGTAGTGTCGGACTATCAGGAGTATCTTGACGCCAAGTGGATTGAGGCGCTGAAAGCCAAGTATCCGGTAGTAATTTACAGAGACGTCCTAAAACAATAGCGTGAACAAACCTGTCGGATACATAATAGGCGTGAGCTGTGTGGTGCTACTGGGCGTAGTGTCATACGTGTATCCGTTGCGTTGGGATCTGACGTCAGACAAGCGGTACAGTCTGAGTGACGCCACGAAAACCTTGCTTGGCGAGTTACCCGGTCAGGTGGACGTTGAGGTGCTGCTGGACGGCGATCTGAATAGCGGTTTCCGCAGGTTACGGCGCTCCACGCTGGAGTTGGTGGATGAGATGAGCCGGTACGGGCAGGTACATTCGGTAGAACCGAAGACCAACAGTACCGACGGCTTGCAGCCTACCGTGATCCATGAGCGCGAGCAAAACGGCAAAACAGTACAAACGACTGTTTTTCCGTACGCGCGCGTCACGTATGGCGGGCGACAGACGGTTGTACCTCTGCTGAGAAACAACCGCGCCCTGAACGGCGAACAGAACCTGAACAAGAGCATTGAAGGGTTGGAGTACGCGTTTGCCGAGGCGATACACAGCATCAGCCGCGATACGATTGAGCGTATAGCGTTTCTGGAAGGTCACGGCGAACTCTCGGAGGCCGATGTGTATGACGTTAGTCGTCAACTGAGCCGCTACTTTGACGTCGATCGCGGAGCGTTAGCCAATGATGTGCAGGCGTTGGACCGATATAAGGTGGTGATAGTTGCCGCTCCGCAAGAGCCGCTGAGCGAGAAAGACAAATACATACTCGACCAATACGTTATGCACGGCGGTCGTGTGCTGTGGGCGATTGACGGAGTGCGGCTGTCGGAAGAGATGTTGTCAAGCGAAGGTCTGACACCGATTATTCCGCTGGACGTGAAGTTGACGGATATGCTATTCCGCTATGGCGTCCGGGTTAATCCGGTGCTGGTGCAGGATCTGCAATGTCTGACTGTTCCTGTGGATGTGTCGGGCGAGGCGGGACAACCCCAATACCAACCTATGCCGTGGACGTATGCTCCGCTGTTGCTGACCTCGGTCAGTTCGCCCGTAACAAAGGATGTGATGCAGGTCAGCAGCGTGTTTGCGTCAACAATAGATACGGTAGGCGGTTCGGCAGATATACAGAAAGAAGTGCTGCTTGCCACCTCAACCGCTTCGCGCGTGACGCACGCTCCGGCGGAGATAGACCTGAGTAACCTGCAGGTTGATCCGCAACTGTTCGGCTCGGCGTATCTGCCCGTGGCAGTTCGGTTGGAAGGCGTTTTTCCGTCGGCGTTCAGCCATCGGATGATACCTGAAGGGTTGACGGATAATAGCCGCTTGGATAAGTCTGTGCGGACTCGCCAACTGGTAGTGGCTTCCGGCAGTGTGCTGCAGAACCATTGGCAACAGGGTCAACCGTTGCCGGCAGGCTACGACCGATATACGGGCGTGCAGTTCGGCAACAGAGATTTTGCAGTGAACGCAGTGCTCGATCTGGCGGACGATAACGGCCTGATTGCACTTCGCGAAAAGAACATAACACTGCGTCTGCTGAACGACAGGCGTGCGCACGAGTTACGCGGCGCGATACAGGCGATAAGCGTGGCAACGCCGCTGTTGCTGATAGGTCTGCTGGCGCTGTGTGTAGGATTGATTAGAAGAAAAAGATATATTTGGTCATGAAAAGGATACTGTTATATGGTTTGCTGCTTGTTGCGATGAGCATACAAGCCCAGGACGTGTTACCTTATCCGATGGATACGATAGACGGCAAGGTTTACTACCGCTATACGGTAGAAAAGAGTATAGGTCTGTACAGGATAAGCAAGAACTTCGGCGTTTCGCAGGAGGCAATCTTGCAGGCTAACCCTGATCTGGCTACCCGCGGGCTGAAGTTTGAGGAGGTTATTCTCATTCCTACTGCCTTTACCGTAGCACCCAAACCGGCAGAACCGGTGAAGAAAGTCAAACTCACCGAGATGAAGAAACAGGAGAGCAAGCAACCTCAGTTTGTGGAGGCTGTGATGGCCGTTAAGCGTGACTCGGTGCAGGAAACGGTTCCGCTGCCGATGGTAGCCGCAGAGGCAGAACAACCGATGAATGGCGATACATCCCTTACAGCGCAGGCCGAAACGCCGGATACATTGCAGGAGGTGCGTTACGTTGATACTATCCGTCTGGCTTATCTGTTACCGCTTCAGGCCGATATCGCTCAACGCAGTCCGTCGCTGGACAGATTCTATGATTTCTATTGCGGTTCGCTGCTGGCAATCAAGCATCACGACACCACGTATGTTGACAGCTTGGGCGGCAGGTATGCAACGTACTATGACATCCATACGTATGATGTAGGCAAGTTAGGCAATGTGGTCTGCCAGTTGATAGACTCCGGTGCACTGGCGAACGTAGATGCTATCATCGGCCCGGCGTATATGAAACAGGTAGAAGTGTTGTCAGCATACGTTGAGGAGCACCATATACCTACGCTGATTCCGTTCCTGCCTCAGTTGACTCCCAAGCTGAAAGAGAATCCTTATCTGCTCAAGTTCAATCCCGCGGATCAGATTCATACAGGTGCTCTTATGCAGTATTTGGATACCATGCGCAACCGGATAAACATCGTACTCGTGGACGCCTACGAAAAGAAGTTGGATTATCCGATAGGTATTCGCACACTTCGCGACAGTATATCCGCTCGCAGCTTGCCAACCACGCATACATCGATCCGACAGATATTGGCCGACTCGGTGGGTGCAGCGCTGAAGGACAGTGTGGAGAATATCCTGCTGTTTCACTCGGAGCGCTATTCGAATGTGCAACTACTGCTGCCCTACCTGCTCTCCGGCAGGCGAGGCAAACAACTGACTGTACTCAGCCAGTATGCGTGGCAAATTGAGCGTATCATTCTTCCGCAGTTGTTCACGAGCGTGTTCCGTACACCTGATTCGGAGGCGGAGGCATTGTACGAGCGGGATTTTGCGCATTACTTTGGCCACAAGTTGTCGTCAGAGCAGCCGCGCTACGACCTGCTGGGTTATGACCTGACTGCATATATGCTGGAGAACTTGAGGCAGGATACTTTCCAACCGGCTGATACGATATACGAGGGATTGCAGTCCACCATATTATTCAACAAAAAAGATAATGGCGGTTACGAAAACAACTATATTGTCATCGAGAGGCGTTAGTCTGCTGTTGCTGCTGATGGCGTGCACTTGCCTGATGGCTCAGCCCCGCCTGGAGCAGCCGGAGATGTTTGTCGGCGCATACGGCGGAGCTACCGTCTCCACGGTGTTCTTCTCGCCGAAAGTGCCGGGCATGGAGGACTTTCTGAAAGTACCTCTCGGCTACAATGTCGGTGCCGTGTTCCGTTATGGCGGGCATAAGGTCTGCTCGTTTCAGGTAGAGGCGGGTTATGCCCAACGCGGTTGGCGCGAATACGCGACCGACGGAAGTTATGATTATCGCCGGACATTGCATTATATGCAGGTGCCGCTGCTGGCGCATATACATTTTGGCGGTGAGCATGCTCAGGGATTTGTCAATCTGGGTCCGCAGGTGGCGTATTGCCTCGCATCGCAGGAGTCCGGTACCAAGCAAACGGCGTCAACGTACCAATACAAAGCAATTGACCACAACTTTGATTGGGGCGTAGCCGGCGGAATAGGATTCTATGGGATGGCGCGGAGAGCCGGAGTGTTTCAGTTGGAACTGAGGGTTCACTACAGTTTCGGCAGCCTGTACAACAACTCCCGTGTGGAGCATTTCGCTGCCTCCAACACACTGACGGCAAGTCTGAATTTTGCCTATCTGTGGCAGATAAGGTAATGTTGAGAAGCCTACCCCCGGCCCTATCTGGGTCAGAGCGACGCTCTCCGCTGCTCTTCCGGTTCGAATTGCCAAGCCGAGGCAATTCTCCATCTGAAGGGAAGGGAGAGGTTGAGGGGTGAGAGTCGTTGAGTGTTGAGAGTTGAGGGTTGATAGTTGAGTGCTTAGAGAATTGAAATAGGGAAGTGTAACGAGTATAGTTAAATTTTACGAGATTATGAGTGAAGAAAAGAACACATACGTAGTGCTGAGGCTGTCGTCGCTTGGAAATGTGGCGATGCTGGTGCCTGTTATGACTCAACTGAGTCAGACGTATCCGAACGACGAGTTTGTCGTTATGTCCCTCAAACCGTTGGCAGACCTGTTTTACGGGCTGAAAAATGTCCGTTTTGTAGAGGTGGCACCGGAGTTGGAACACTCGCATAAGTTGTGTAGCCTTGCCAAGCAAATCAAAGCCTTGAATCCCGTCAAGGTGTTTGATCTGCAGAACGATTTCCGGACACGGGTTGTCCGCTACGTGCTGCATTTCTATGCTATCCCTACGTGCACGATTGACCTCGGTACACGTGAACGTCGTGCATTGAGTCGTGCGGGTTTTGAGAAATCCACGCCTCTCAAGCCGGAGGTAGAGCGTTATGCCGATACGTTCCGCAGTGGCGGTCTGATACCGGCAGGTGAGGTGCCGCTGATGAAAGTCAATACGCAGGCGGCTGAAAAAGTGCAGGCGTTGTTCGGCAAGAAAACCGAGCGCTGGATAGGTATAGCACCGTTTGCCAAACATCTGTCGAACGTGCTGCCGTACAAGACGATGAAAGATGTGATCGGGTATTATGCCCAGCAGCCGAACACACGTATCTTCCTGTTCGGCGCCGGACATGTCGAGACGGAGATGCTCCGTCAGTGGGCATCGCTGTGGGATAATGTAGAGAGTGTAACCAACCAGTTGCCCTTGGACGGCGAGTTGGAACTTATGCGGCAGACGGATGCTTTGCTGTGTATGGATTCGGCTAACCAACACCTGGCGGCTCTGGTAGGCTGCCCGACGTTGAGTATCTGGTGCGGAACACATACGTATATGGGTTTTGCCGCATGGGGAAAAGCCAACACGCAGATCCTGTCGCTTCCCGTGAGTTGCCGCCCGTGCTCTATCCACGGAACGGAGCGGTGCAGGTATCGCAATTTTGCCTGCAAAGCACTCTCGCCCGAACTGATTATAGAGCGATTCAACAAATTGCTTATAACTGAAACCAAACAATAAGTATGACAAGAATATTAGCATTAGCAAATCAAAAAGGCGGCGTAGGCAAAACCACCACAGCCATCAATCTGTCAGCAGCACTGGCAGCCGACGGCAAACGCGTGTTGCTGGTTGATGCCGATCCGCAAGCCAACGCTTCATCCGGTCTGGGCGTTGATATACGTGACTTGCAAGCCTCGATCTACGAGTGTCTGGTCAACGGCTTGGACCCTCATGAGGCTGTGATAAAGACCGAAGTGGAACATTTGGATCTTATTCCTTCGCATATTGATCTGGTGGGTGCAGAGATTGAGATGCTCAATCTGCCCGACCGCGAGCAACTGCTCAAGCGTGTGCTCCAACAGGTAAGAGGCGACTATGATTATATTCTGATTGACTGTTCGCCCTCGTTAGGTCTGATAACCGTCAATGCTCTGACTGCAGCCGACAGCGTGATTATTCCCGTACAGTGTGAGTTCTTCGCTCTGGAGGGTATAGCCAAGTTGCTGAATACCATCAAGATCATCAAGTCGCAGTTGAATCCGAACCTCAATATAATGGGTTTTGTACTAACGATGTACGACAATCGTCTGCGCCTGAGCAACCAGGTGCTCGATGAGGTGAAACGTCACTTCGGCGACCTGGTGTTCCGAACGGTGATTGCTCGCAACGTGCGTCTGTCAGAGGCTCCGAGTCACGGACAAACTATCTTGGACTACGAACCGAAATCCAAAGGTGCATTGGCATACAAAGCACTGGCGGCAGAGGTGATGAAACGGTAGAACGGAAAGGTTGAACTGTAAGAAAGAAACGTTATGAAGAAAACAACAGGTTTAGGCAGAGGTCTTGATGCTCTGATAGATACGTCGCATATCACCACCGGCAAAGCAAGCCGTATATCGGAGATACCGCTGAGTGAGATAGTAGCCAACCCCAACCAGCCGCGTCGTACGTTCGACGAAGAGGCGTTGCAGGAGTTGGCGGACTCCATACGTGAGCACGGCGTGATTTCTCCTATCACCCTCAAGCAGAACGAGGACGGAACGTACATGATCATTGCCGGTGAGCGCCGTTACCGTGCCGCCAAGATGGCAGGGCTATATGATATCCCGGCATACGTGCGTACTGCCAAGGACGAACAGGTGATGGAGTGGGCGCTGATTGAGAATATACAGCGTGAGAATCTGGACGCTATCGAGATTGCGCTTGCCTACCAGCGCCTGATGGACGATTACGAACTGACGCAAGAGCAGATGGCTGACCGTGTAGGTAAGAAACGTGCCACGGTAGCCAATTATCTGCGTCTGCTCAAACTGCCTGCCGAGGTGCAGATGGGTATAAAAGAGCGCAAACTGGATATGGGGCATGCGCGTGCTATTCTTGGCAGTTCGTCACCCGAGCAGCAACTGTCGCTCTATCACCGAATCCTTGCCGAAGGATTGAGCGTGCGCCGTGTGGAGGAACTGGTTAACGTCGGGCAGGCAGCAGCACAAACGCCACGCAAGCCCAGAAAGAATGCCCGTTCCGCCTATCCCGCACAACAGTTATGGCTCGAGGAGCACCTGCACAGGCAAGTGAAAGTGAGTGAGAACAAGATAACCATCAGTTTTAAAGATGAGCAGGAACTGAATGCCATCATCGACCAGTTGCGTAACTAAACGTTGAAGATTGTACGGTACATAGTATTGTTGGTTGTGCTCGTCTTGCCGCTTTTGGCGTATGGGAATGAGGATGACAATTTTGCCTTCAAGCCCGATTCGGTGCAACTGGTGGACGCCTCGGAACTGAAGGTGGATACCTTGCCGCAGGTAGCCTGGCGACCTGATGCAATACGTGCCGTATGGTTAGGTGCTATCTTCCCGGGCTTGGGACAGATGTACAACCGCTCATGGTGGAAGGTGCCTATCGTGTACGGGGCATTGATGGGCTGCGGCTATGCTATCATGACGAATCAGCAGTCATACACCGAGTACAAGACTGCTTATCTTGATCTGTATAACGACAACGCCAACGATGCGGTGACCGACGATGTGACAAAATCCTACAACGCTATCTTACCCGATGGCTACGACATATCGAGTATGGGTGGAACATCGGCGTATGTCAGCAAGTTGCAAAACTGGCAGAACACCTATCGCCGATACAGGGATATATCCATCGTTGTGACAGTGGTTGTGTATGCTCTGTCGCTGGTTGATGCATACGTGGATGCTCAGTTGTTTGACTTTGATATCAGTCCCGATCTGTCAATGCAAGTCGAGCCGGCTGTGTACTACGACCCTGTTATGCAACGCGCCAACGGTGAGGTACATTTGGCTATTACGTTTTAGATCAGTGGTGTATAAACTCAAACGAAGTGAAAAGAACTATAAATATCATATTGCTTTTGTTGCTGTTGCTGCCTGCGCGGGCAGAGGACACGACCGTTGTCGTATCCCAAGCAGCCGATACGCTGAAAGCAGAGGCAACACTCCAACCCGAAGAACCGATGGATTCGATAGATATCCGTCTGTTCGAATGGATGTTGGCAGGATTGGATACCACTCCCTGTCTGTCTGCGCCCGATACGTCGGAACTGCCGGACAATATGTATAAGCAGCGCTTACAGGCCTTGCCTTGCATCGTGGAACTGCCGTATAATCCTATAGCCAAACGGTATATACAAAGGTACATCAAATATGGTCCGCGCCACACAGCGCGAATCATGCGTGAGTCGGAATACTACTTCCCCATCTTCGAAGATGCACTCAGCCGTCACGGCTTGCCTTACGAACTCAAGTACGTGCCGGTGATCGAATCCGCTTTGCGTCCGATGGCTCGTTCGCGTGCCGGTGCTGCGGGATTGTGGCAGTTTATGCCCTCAACAGCCAAACGTTATGGGCTGGAGGTTAATTCGCTGGTTGACGAACGTTACGATGTATATAAGTCAACCGAGGCTGCGTGTGTCTTCCTTCAGGCGTTGTATAACATTTTCAACGACTGGAACCTGGCAATCGCAGCATATAACTGCGGTGCCGGCAATGTGAAGAAAGCCATCCGCCATGCAGGCGGCAAACGTGACTTCTGGAGTATCTATCCCTATCTGCCTCATGAGACAAGGATGTATGTGCCTCTGTTCATCGCTTCAAACTATGTGTTCAATTACGCCGGTGAGCATGGTATTTGCCCGGACTCCATCCGCACGGATCGAATGCTGACGGATACGATAGTTATCAGTCAGCGTATGCACCTCAAGCAGGTGGCTGAGGTGTTGGATATTCCTATTGAGTATCTGCGTTACCTCAACCCTCAATACACCCGTGATATATTGCCCGGTAACAAGGATTACCGGCTTTGCCTGCCACTCAACCAGACAACAACGTTTATCGAACAGCAGGACAGCATCCTTGCCTATCAGGCACGCCAACTGATTCATGACCGCCGTACGGAGATTGATATGGCGCAAAAGACGAGCATTGCCGGAGGCTATATGGTCAACGGTACAATGTTCTATAAGATACGCCAGGGAGATACCTTGGGCAGTATAGCCAAGAAGTTCCATGTTACTGTCAGCCAGTTGCAGAAGTGGAACGGCTTGAAAGGAACGAACATCTACACAGGCAAGAACCTGAGAGTCAGTCCGTGAGTAACAGAACCATTGAATAATAGCAAACAGATAGAAGCATAATGAGCGAACGTATATATTTTTCCATGCGCGAGACGATCGACGCCACCGGCGTTGAGGCGCCTACTTTGCGCTATTGGGAGAAGCAGTTCGCTCAACTCTCTCCGCGAAAAGACCGTCATGGCAATCGCTACTATACCGCTGAAGATATAGCACTGATCAAACGTATTCGGTTTATTCGTGATGAGATGAAGATCACGCGTATCGAAGCTATCCGCAACGAATTACAGTCCGGCGAACGGCAGACGGATGTACGCAGCGAAGCGGTCGAACGGCTGACGCGCATACGCAGTAAGTTGCAGGATCTGGAGAAGTTGTTGTGCCTGGCTTTAATCATCTGCCTCCCGCTACTGAGTTCGTGCCGCGGCAAAGATGTGTTGTCCTCACGGCAGATGGTAGCCGTGTTGACCGATATGCACCGGATGGACGGAATGATTATTGTCACAGCATTGTCGCGCGACAAGGGTGAAGAGGAAATGGCGTATTACGATGCAGTCCTTGCTGAGCATGGTGTGACACGTGCGCAGTTTGACTCCTCGCTCGTGTGGTACACCCAACATCCGCAACGCTTCAACAAGATCTATCCCCGTGTGCTGCAAAGACTCGAGGCGGAGCATGCGTTGTTCGTTGACGAATCCGAACAGATAAAGGCACTCCTCGCTACTCGCAAGCAGCATTTTGAGTTGTTTACTTTCGAGCGCGTGATTGGCAGTCTGCAACACGGCTACCCCTTGGATGACTACAGCCTGCCGCCTGTTGATACGATACAAGTAACGATCCCTTTGCGTGACGAATCGAACGACTGATGAGCAAGAAGATCCTGATAGCAGGCCCGTGTGCTGCCGAGAGTGCTGCACAGATGAGGGAGGTTTCCCGCAGACTGAAAGATGTCCTGCAGGCTGATGTGCTTCGATCGTTTGAGCCGGTCTTCCGCGCAGGGTTATGGAAGCCGCGCAGCCAGCCGTCCTCCTTTCAGGGCGTGGGTGTCGAAGGCTTGCCGTGGCTCAGTGAGGCTTCTGCTGCTCTCCTCTGGCCTGTTGCCACCGAGGTGGCACAACCCGAACACCTGCTGGCTGCTTACAGGGCAGGAATAAGACATTTCTGGTTGGGAGCACGTACTACTTCCAATCCGTTCATGGTAGAGGCGCTGGCTGACACGCCTATTGCTGACAAACAAGACGTCGTTTGGTACATCAAGAACCCGACTTCGCCGGATATCGACCTGTGGTGCGGGGCTGTGGAACGACTCAAACGTGCAGGATATTCGGGGTTATGTGCTATCCATCGCGGGTTTGCATTGGGGGAACATACTACAACGATCTACCGTAATGCCCCGTTATGGTCGGTGGCGATAGAGTTTAAGCGCCGCTATCCCGATGTCCCGCTGCTGACAGACGCCAGTCATATAGCAGGTCAGGCTGAGCGCGTGCCCGAGGTCGCAGAGCAAGCTATCCGTATGGGAATGGACGGCTTGATGATAGAGGTACACAGCAATCCTGCTCAGGCGCTGAGCGATGCACGGCAGCAACTGACGCCCGAGGATTTTGCACAATTGTTGCACCGCCTGACTCCTATTGATAGTTCATCGGCTGGCACTGAGAGTGCCGAACTGGCTTCCCTGCGGCAGCAGATCGACGAAACGGACGACGAACTATGGGCGCTCATCAGCAAGCGCATGGATATATCCCGGCGCATTGGCGAATATAAGCGTGAGCACGGCATACCTGTGTTGCAAAGCGCCAGATACGACGAACTCTTGCAGCGGCGTATGCTTTGGGCGGAAAAGCATGGAATAGACCCCGGGGCTGCCAAGCAAATAATGGACATCATCCATGAGCAGAGCGTGCTCAGACAGGTATGAATGCCTTACGATGCAGAAGGCGCACCGTCTGTTTGCACCATTGAAATTGAAGATTAAAAGATAATTAGATATGAATATTTCTTACAATTGGCTAAAGCGCTACATCTCTCTCCCTGATGATGCAGAGACCGTAGCAACCATTCTCACCTCCATTGGCTTGGAGGTAGGTACAGTTGAGCAAGTCCAGTCTGTCCGAGGCGGACTGAAAGGTCTCGTTGTCGGACATGTGCTGACATGTGTGGAACACCCCAACTCCGATCACCTGCATATCACTACAGTGGATCTCGGCACCCCGGATAGTCCGGTGCAAATCGTTTGCGGTGCACCGAACGTAGCTGCCGGACAAAAGGTGATTGTTGCCACTATCGGCACAGTCCTGTATAGCGGTGACGAGTCTTTTACGATCAAGAAAGGTAAGATTCGCGGCGAGGAATCGTTGGGTATGATCTGTGCCGAGGACGAGATTGGCGTCGGTACCGATCATGCAGGTATAATGGTGTTGCCTGCCGACACGCCTGTAGGTATGCCCGCCAGCGAATATTTCCACTTGGAGAACGACACGCTCATCGAGGTCGATATCACTCCTAACCGTTCGGACGCTATCTCGCATTACGGCGTAGCGCGCGACCTGTACGCCTATTACCAGGCTCACGGACAGCAGCAGGTTACGCTCACCCGTCCCGATGAGAGCGGCTTCAGTGTGGATGAACAAGGTTCGCCCGTACGCGTGACGGTTGAGAATGCCGACGCTTGCCCCAGATACAGCGGAGTAATGATCAAGGGCGCACAGGTGCAGGAGAGTCCTGATTGGCTGAAGAAAGCACTGACTACCATCGGCTTGCGACCGATCAACAATATTGTGGATATCACAAACTTCGTGTTGCATGAGTATGGTCAGGCTCTGCATGCTTTTGATGCGGATAAGATCAAAGGTAATCATATTGTTGTCCGTAACTGTGCCGAAGGTACACCGTTTGTTACTTTGGACGGCATAGAGCGCAAGTTGTCGTCTGCCGACCTGATGATCTGCAACGAGGCTGAACCGATGTGTATAGCCGGCGTGTTCGGAGGCTTGGATTCGGGCGTCACCGAGCAAACGAAGAACATCTTCATCGAGAGTGCCTACTTCCAGCCTGTCAGCATTCGCAAGACTGCACGTCGCCACCAGTTACAGACGGACGCCTCGTTCCGCTACGAGCGTGGCTGTGACCCGAACAATACCTTGCACGTGCTGCGCCGTTGTGCTGCCTTGGTGCGCGAACTGGCTGGCGGAACGATCTATACGCCTGTCGATGTGCAGAACGGCGTCGAGGTCGCTTTGTCAGAACAACCGTTCATGCCCTCGTTCAGGGTGGAGTTCAACCTGGATCGTTGCCATCGCCTGATTGGCAAGGATCTGGGTGCTGAAACGATTGAGACCATTCTCCGTGCGCTGGAGATAGAGATCATGGATAAGCAAGGCGATAATTATGTATTAGGTGTGCCCTGCTACCGCGTGGATGTGCAGCGCGAGTGCGATGTGGTCGAGGATATACTACGTATATACGGTTATAACAACGTGGAGTTCCCCGACAAACTGAATACGAACCTCAGTTATGGCGTCAAGCCCGACCCGCAGCGCTTGCAGACCCGTATAAGCGAGCAATTGTCTGCGCAGGGCTTCTACGAGATCCTCAACAATTCGCTCACCAAGGTAGCATACTACGAATATGCGGGCGATCTGGATTCGTGCGTCAAGATAATGAACCCGCTCTCGCAGGATCTGGGCGTGATGCGTCAGTCCTTGCTCTTCGGCGGATTGGAGAGTATCCAGCGCAATGCCAACCGCAAGAATGCCGACCTCAAACTCTACGAGTTCGGCAACTGCTATCACTACAACGCTAAGACCGCTGCCGCAACCCAAGGTGTCGATCCGTTGCGCGCCTATACCGAAGAGATGCACCTCGGTATATGGATCACCGGCAACAAAACCCTGCAGTCCTGGGTGATGAAGGAGCAGAAATCCACGTTCTACGAACTGCGCGCCTACGTCGAGAATATCCTCCGCCGCTTGGGTGTGAATGTCAATGCGCTCGTATATACGCCGATCGATCAATCGCCGCTGTATGCCGACGGATTAGTTGTCAGTGCACAGAACGGCAAACGCCTGGGCGAACTCACTATCGTCAGCCGCGAACTGAGGAAGATGTTCGACATTGAGAATCCCGTCTTCTTCGCCGATCTCGACTGGAAGGCACTGCTCAAGCAGAACAAACAGTTCAAACCGGTGATCACCGACCTGCCCAAGTTCCCGGCTGTCAAACGCGACTTTGCATTGCTGGTTGACAAGTCTGTACAGTTCGCCGAACTGGCACGACTCGCTTATCAGACCGAGAAGAAATACCTCAAGAACGTCTATCTGTTTGACGTTTACGAGGGCAAGAACCTCGATGCCGGCAAGAAGTCGTATGCGCTGTCGTTTATCCTGCAAGACGAGGAAAATACGCTGAAGGATAAGCAGATCGAATCGATTATGGCACGTTTGCAAAAGGCGTTTGAGGACACCTTCGGAGCGACACTTCGCTAACCAAAACACGATATGCCGGCGACTTATGGCGCCGGTATATCGGTAATCCTGATAATTATGAAAAAACTTCAATTATTTGCTTTTTCAATGGCGTTGTGCCTCGCCCTGCCGGTTTGTGCCGAGGATGAGTCGCATCGTAGCATGAATCCGCACATGATTCGTATCGGCTGGGGCGACCAGCATTTCGAGCATGTGGTCTGGCACGCTACACCGCAACCGATGAACAAGCTTCCCGAGACCTATTCAGCCAAGTATTCGGAGCATTTCCGCTATACCCAGCATTGGTCGGTGGAGTACCAGTATCGCTTCAACCGTTGGTTCAGTTTGGGCGGATTGGTGGACGGTAGCGGCGTGATGTGGGATGATGTGATCCGCAACGGACTCGGCAATGAGATGTCGCGTACGCCTGATCGTTCTGTGTTCAACATTGTGGCTATGCCTACCATCTATTTCACGTATCTGCATCACGAGTACGTCTCGTTGCACTCAGGTCTGGGCATGGGCTTCAATATCAACGGCGGCACGGAGGTCGATACCTACGGACGCAAAACGGTTTGTGCACCTGCACTCAACCTCACCCTCATCGGCATATCGGCGTGGTACCACAGCTGGTTCGCTTCGCTGGAGATGGGCGCATTGATCTCCCTCAACGATGGACAGAACATTTATATGTTCGGCAGCCGGTTGTTTTCTGCAACTATTGGTGTAACCTTCTAAATATACAGCACTATGACTATGCAACGATTCTGTAACGGGTTACTCGGTATTACCCTTATGATTATTCTCTCCGCTTGTTCGTGGGGACACTATTATGTGTTGGATCTTGATGAGCTGCCACCTGCTATCGACAGCACCATGTTCCGTATCACCGGCACCCGCACCACCGATCTTTCCGGCGGTATGCCATCCGACTGCTATCTGCCCGGCGGTACGCCGTTCAACGAGTGGAACGACGGCAATCCCGAAGGCGACCCGCAACTTCGCCGTGCCTCCGGTGTGTCGGCTGCCGGAATGATGCAGGCTATTCTGGATAAGATGAACAGCAGCTCGGTCATCGAGATGAACGGTATCTATAAGTCGGTCGATTCCAATGGCAATCCTCTGACACTGTCCGGAAAAGTGCTTCTGCCGGCTGACGGAAAGTTTGACAGGTATATTATCGTCTCGCATTATACCATCGGCTCTAACAAGGAGGCACCCAGTAATGCTTTTCCGCTCGAAGGTATGCTCTGCAGTATGGGCTACGCACTGGTTGTCCCTGATTATATAGGTTATGGTGTCACGGCCAACATGCAGCATCCTTACCTGGTTATGAACCTTACTGCATTGAATGTGGTGGATATGTACGTGGCTGTCAAGAAGTATTTTGATGCAGCCGGTATTCGTCCCAAGTATGATGATATCTACCTTATGGGCTACTCGCAGGGCGGTGCCACCACCATGGCGGTCGAGTATATGATCGAGGAGTTCTACAACCCGTATCTCCTTACCGATAATCCTATTAATATCAAGCGCGTGTTTGCCGGAGGCGGACCGTACGATGTCAAATCTACCTATGAGAGGTTTGTTACCGAAGATGTGGCTGACTATCCTGTGGCTGTTCCTCTTGTCTTGCAGGGGATGATCAAAGGTAATTCTCTTGACCTGTCGATAAGTAGAATGATTCAACCCTGGCTGTGTGATAAACTCGACGAGTGGATCAACAGCAAGAAATATACTACCGCTGAGATCAACGCATTGATCGGCACCAAGGTCACCAGTAAGATGCTTACCGAGATAGGTATGGATGTACAGAGCAGAGAGGTGAGTGAATTGTTCAAAGCTATGGTGGAGAACTCGATTATCTCCTACGCATGGGAGCCGCAAGCACCTGTGTATATCATGCATTCCATGGATGATGAGACTGTTACCTACCTCAACGCTACCAATGCCAAACAACGGTGGCAAAACGCGAATATCATCTACAATTTCGGCCATTACGGAGGCCACGTCAAGACCTGCCTCCGATTCATACTGACCGTCAAGACATTGCTTGACGAAGATCGCAAAGACGAAAATATCAACTACGTAAATTGATGTCTATGTTAGTCAAAAGTCAAAAGTCAAAAGTCAAAAGCCGGAGCAGCCTCTTGTCTTTGACCATTCGTGGTCTTTTATCGTTGAGCGTAGTTGTCTTTGCGCTCTCGTCCTGCAACCCTGAGGCAAAAGCCGTCAGCGGTATGAAGGTGCAGATCGAAATCAACCCGTTCGTCATGTCTTCAGGATTCATCCGTGTAGCGTTTGTCCCGAACAAGGAGGCCTATTACCATGTAGGCATTGTACCTGTCGAGGAGGCGCCGGATACCACCAAATCGTCCAGCGTCAAAGGATTCATGTCATTGATGCTTGACCTCGCCTACGCTGACTACCTCTACTGGCGCTCCGATTTGCTGTATGATGGAGTATCGCCTGTGGCGGAATTTCCTACTCACTCGTTGCAGTACGGTCAGGTTACGCGTAACTTCACACTGCTTGAACCCGGCAAAGATTATATGGTCTTCGCATTCGCTGTGGACGCACAGACCAACAAACCCGACGGACGATTGTTCACCTCGTATGTCAGCACCTCGATCACGTCGGAGTACGAGGATCTGTATTTCGAGTACCGCGTCCGCGGATACTGGGATTATGTCTATCCGCTCTTCTTCTCACAGATGGGTATGGGTGAGCAGATCGTCAACTATGTGCCTTGGGTAGGCGCAACTGCCGATTCGGTGGATCTGGTCACCTCTGGCTACGATGGGCCCCAAGCATATTTCCTTGAGTTGTTTGGCGGGTATCAGTCCTTCTATGATGACTCCAATATCCACTTCGGCATCTATGCCCATAACAACGACGGCTTGGGCGACGGGTCGTCCTACACACTCTTCGAGGAGGGACATACCTACTACACCGGCCTCTCACTCATGGATGGCTATCTGTCCAAGGACGCGCTGGTTATATACAAGTTCCACTGGAAGAACGAAAAAATACAATTACTCTTCGACAAAGATGACGTCCTTACTACCAAATGGTAGCACGATCTGACCTGTAATCAAACCGAATACTTGCTGACTATGCTTGCTCACTCTGTACTATGAGCAAACGTAAATTAAAAAAAATCCCGCAAAAATTTGCAAATGTGGGATTTTTTTTGTACCTTTGCGTTTTCTATGGTTTTGACGTGTCTGCGCTGTGGCGGTGACACGATATAGTTGAATAAACAAAATTAAATAATATAATTATGCAAATCAAAGTAAGTAATGCAAGTCCTATGCAGTTCCACGAAGTAACGGTTCAGGCTCATCTACCGCAGAACCTCAATAAGTTACGTGAACTTGCATATAACCTGTGGTGGGTATGGAACAGTGATGCCAAGAACTTGTTCCGCCAGATTGACAACGATGCATGGCATCGCGCCTCGTCCAACCCTGTTCTGTTGCTGAACATGCTGGGTTATGACAAGTTGCTCGAGTTGAGTAAGAACCGCGTGTTCATGGCGCAACTCGACTCTATCTATGAGGATTTTACCGAGTACATGAAGGTGCCGCGTGATGCCTCGCGTCCCTCGGTTTCGTATTTCTCGATGGAGTATGGTCTGTCCAGCGTGCTGAAGATCTATTCCGGTGGTCTGGGTATCCTGGCGGGTGACTACCTCAAGGAGGCTTCCGACAGCAATGTCGATATGACTGCTATCGGTTTCCTCTATCGCTACGGATATTTCACACAAACCCTCTCGCCCGAAGGTCAGCAGATCGCCAACTACGAGGCACAGAACTTCAACAACCTGCCTATCACGCAGGTTCGTAACGAGGACGGCAGCCCGATGGTAATCGATGTGCCCTATCCCGACCGTTTTGTACACGCCTATCTGTGGAAGGTCAACGTGGGCCGTATCTTCCTCTACCTGCTCGATACCGACAACGATATGAACTCCGAGTGGGATCGCCAGATCACGCACCAACTCTACGGTGGCGACTGGGAGAACCGTATCAAGCAGGAGATACTGCTGGGTATAGGCGGTGTGCTCGCCCTCAACAAACTCGGCATCAAGACCGATGTCTATCACTGCAACGAGGGCCACGCAGCACTCATGGGGCTGCAGCGTATGGTGGATCTCGTTAATGAGGGGCTGAACTTCCGTCAGGCACTCGAGGTCGTTCGCTCAAGCGGATTATATACCTGCCATACACCGGTTCCTGCAGGTCACGACTATTTCGAGGAAGGCTTGTTCTACAAGTATATGCATACCTATGCCGACAAACTCGGCATCGAGTGGGGTGACCTCATCGGTCTCGGACGTGCTAACCCCGAAGATGGTGGCGAGAAGTTCTCGATGTCCGTATTCGCCCTGAACACCTGCCAGGAGGCAAACGGTGTATCGTGGCTGCACGGCGAGGTGAGCAAGAAGATGTTCTCGCCCGTATGGAAAGGTTACTATCCCGAGGAGTTGCATGTAGGTTACGTAACGAATGGTGTACACATGCCTACCTGGGCGGCTTCGGAGTGGAAGAAAGTATATAAGCAGAATTTCCCGAAGGGCTTCTGGAACGACCAGTCGAACCTGGATATGTGGCGTAATTACCTCGACATACCTGATGAGATGATCTGGGGTACACGTATGCACCTCAAGAAGCGACTGATCGATTATATCAAGCACAAGTTCCAAGAGGACTGGATGAAGTCGCAAGGCGATCCCGCACGTATCGTTCGCGCTATCAACGAGATGAACCCGACGACGCTGATCATCGGTTTCGGTCGCCGTTTCGCAACCTACAAACGTGCACACCTGCTGTTCACCGACCTCGAGCGTCTCGAGCGCCTCGTGAACAATCCGAACTATCCCGTACAGTTCCTCTTCACAGGTAAGGCGCACCCGGCAGACGGCGCAGGTCAGGGACTGATCAAGCGAATCATCGAGATTAGCCGTATGCCGCAGTTCCTCGGTAAGATCATCTTCCTTGAGAACTACGACATGGACCTCGCCAAACGTCTCATATCCGGTGTGGATATCTGGCTGAACACTCCGACCCGTCCGCTCGAGGCTTCCGGCACATCGGGCGAGAAAGCGCAGATGAACGGTGTGCTAAACTTCAGTGTGCTGGATGGCTGGTGGTACGAAGGCTACGTGCCCGGCGCAGGTTGGGCGCTAACCGACAAGCGTACGTACGAGAACCAGGCTCACCAGGATCAGTTGGATGCCGCTACAATCTATCAGATGCTGGAGAGCGAGATCATCCCGATGTATTACGCTCGCAATGCACAAGGTTTCTCACCGGCTTGGGTACAGGCTATCAAGAAGAGCGTAACCGAGATTACTCCCCGCTTCACAACCAAGCGTATGATGGACGACTATTTCGACCGCTTCTACTGCAAGCTGGCTAAGCGTCATGCTACGCTGAGCGCAAACAACTACGAGCTGGCAAAGCAGATCGTGGCATGGAAGGAGAACATGGTAGCGCACTGGGACGAGATCAGCCTCGTAAGCAGCAATGTGGAAGAGGTGCTCAGCGCCGGCGTTACCGTGGGTGAACAGTACAAACTTGAGGCTATCCTGGATACGAAGTCCCTGGGCGACAAGGGCATAGGTGTCGAACTCGTTGTCGTACGCTCGTCGCTCCACAACAACGACAAACTCTACCACGTTCAGGAGTTCGACCTCAAGAAGGCTGTCGGCTCTATCCTGCATTTCGAGACTACATACACCGCCAACTACGCCGGTGCACTGAAGTTCGGCTTGCGTATGTTCCCCAAGAACGACCTGCTGCCGCACCGTATGGACTTCTGCTACGTTCGCTGGCTCTAATTGCATCGGATGATCGCTGTAGAGCACTTATATAAGTCAATCGGCTCAACCTCCATCCTCAACGATGTGTCACTGCACATCCGCGAGGGGGAGGTTGTCGGATTGCTTGGTCCGAACGGTGCCGGCAAATCCACGCTGATGAAGGTGCTCACCGGCTTGTGGAAAGCCGATAGCGGCGTGGTGAACGTCTGCGGCATCGATGTGCCGGCTAAGCCCGACGAGGTGCATGCGCATATAGGTTACCTGCCCGAGCAGAACCCCCTATACGCGGATATGTACGTGCGCGAGTACCTTATGTTTATCGCGCGCATGCGAGGTCTAACAGGCGCAGCCGGTCAAACAGCTGTGGGGTCCCCAAAGAACTCGTTCGCATGGGGTGCTTTGCAGCGGTCAAACAGCGCAGCGGTCGAACATCTTATAGACCGCGTCGGACTGACGCCGCAGGCTGACAAACGTATCCGCACGCTCAGCAAAGGCTACAAGCAACGTGTCGGACTCGCAGCAGCAATGATCGGTGATCCGGAGATTCTTATCCTTGACGAACCGACTACAGGGCTCGATCCCAACCAGCTGGAGGATATACGTGCGCTCATCCGCGAACTGGGTAAGCAGCACACTGTTATCCTGTCCACGCATATCTTGCAGGAGGTTTCTGCCATCTGCAACCGCGTGATTATCATCAGCCAAGGTCAGGTCCGCCTGGATCAACCCCTTACTGCTATCCCTGACCTCGAAGCAGCCTTCCGCTCCGCCACCAATTAGTCTATAATCTATCAGCGCAGCAGTCTATAATCTATAAGCACAGCGGTCTATATTCTATCAGCGTAGCGGTCTATAATCTATCAGTGAACGCAGTGAACGGTCTATAATCTTTCAGTGAAACGGTCTATATTCTATCAGCGTAGCGGTCTATATTCTATCAGAGAAACGGTCTTTTATCTTTAAACAATGAGTGATTTTGATATCCGCCAACAGATGAGTGAGAAGGAGCAGGACAATGCCCTGCGCCCTTTGCGTTTTGCCGACTTTGCCGGACAGGCGAAGATCGTCAGCAACCTTAAGATCTTCGTCGAGGCTGCCAAGCTTCGCGGCGAGAGTCTGGATCATGTGCTGCTGTTCGGACCTCCGGGACTCGGCAAGACGACCCTGAGTAATATTATCGCCAACGAACTGGGTGTCGGCTTCAAGGTCACTTCCGGTCCTGTACTCGACAAACCCGGCGATCTCGCCGGACTGCTTACCTCGCTCGAGCCGAACGATGTCCTCTTTATCGACGAGATTCACCGCCTTAGCCCTGTTGTGGAGGAGTATCTGTACTCCGCTATGGAGGATTACCGCATCGATATCATGATCGACAAAGGTCCTTCGGCTCGTACGATACAGATCGACCTCAACCGTTTCACACTCATTGGCGCCACTACCCGTAGCGGACTGCTCACATCGCCTTTGCGCGCACGCTTCGGCATCAATTGCCACCTCGAGTATTACGATGCCGATGTGCTCTCGGCTATCGTGGCGCGTAGCGCCGGATTGCTCGGCGTGGATATCGACAGCCACGCAGCGGCAGAGATAGCGCGCCGCAGCCGCGGTACGCCGCGTATAGCCAACGCCTTGCTGCGACGTGTGCGCGATTTTGCGCAGGTCAAAGGCGATGGTAGAGTCGATCTCGATATAGCACAATACGCGCTCGAAGCTCTGAATATCGATACCTTCGGACTCGATGAGATCGACAACAAACTGCTCACCACTATCATCGACAAGTTCAAGGGCGGACCCGTTGGACTGAACACCATCGCTACCGCCATGGGCGAGGATGCCGGAACGATAGAGGATGTGTATGAGCCTTACCTGATCAAGGAGGGTTTCATCAAGCGCACACCGCGTGGTCGTGAGGTCACCGAACTCGCTTACCGCCACCTGCATCGCTCACCTCTCTCACGCGACTCACAAGGCTCGCTGTTCTGATGGCACTCCTATTCGCAAATAGGGGCTAAATGCCACATAAAGAATACGATTTGCAGGTAACGAACGAAAATCTGCAAAATTATTTGCATTATTCAAAACTTTTTTATACCTTTGTACGCTTTTTCGGCGCATGCCGGAGAGGTGGAGAGTGATTGAGCACTCTTCCTGGTAATAATCCGTCGAACTGGGCAGTGGATTTACCGTCATTTACCTTCTAAATTACCAAATCCTAAATGGTAAATGGTGAATGACCCAATGGTAAATCGTAAATGATGTCTGTCGGTTCGGCCAAAACTAACAAAAACAAATGGAATACAACAATTACAAAACCGTGTCGGTGAGCAAAGAAGCTGCTCGTGACCTCAAACGTTGGGTCGTAATCGACGCGAAGGACCAGATCCTTGGTCGTATGTGCACGAAGGTGGCTAACCTCCTCCGTGGCAAGTACAAACCCCAGTTCACTCCTAATGTGGATTGCGGTGACAATGTGATTATCATCAATGCTGACGACGTTCGTATGACCGGCAACAAGTGGACCGACCGTACCTATGTTCGCTACACAGGTTTCCCGGGCGGACAGCGCGAGTTCACACCCCAGGACCTCAAGAACAAAGGCGTTGACAAACTCATTCGCAAAGTAGTGAAAGGTATGCTGCCTAAGAACCGCCTCGGCGACAAACTGATTGGCAACCTCTACGTGTTCGCTGGTGCTGAGCACGACAAGCAGGCTCAACAACCTATCCAAATTGACATTAATACCCTTAAATAATCGAAGCAATGGAAGTAATCAATGCATTAGGCCGTCGTAAGGCCGCTGTGGCACGCGTATATGTTAAGGAAGGTGCCGGTAATATCACGATCAACGGTCGTGACTTCAACGTTTATTTCCCATCTTCGATCCTCCAATACGTGGTTAAACAACCGCTGGAGAAACTGGGTGTAACCGAGAAATATGACATCAAGGCTAACCTCGACGGTGGCGGATTCAAGGGCCAGGCTGAGGCGCTGCGTCTCGCTATAGCACGCGCTCTCGTCAAGATCAATCCCGAGGACAAGACCGCTCTCAAGGCTGAAGGCTTCATGACTCGTGACGCACGTGAGGTGGAGCGTAAGAAACCCGGTCAGCCCAAGGCTCGCCGTCACTTCCAGTTCAGTAAACGTTAATATCCAAATCTTCGGGACCTGCTACCGCAGTTACCCGAAGATTGCTGCATAACGCTTTTTCTCTGCGAGGTGCAGTTTACGGACTAATAATAACACATTATTCAAAATTTATCTAACTCAAATGAGAACAAACTTTGACCAGCTGCTTGAGGCAGGTTGCCACTTCGGTCACCTCAAGCGCAAATGGAACCCCGCCATGGCGCCGTACATCTATATGGAGCGCAATGGTATTCACATTATCGACCTCAACAAGACCGTTGTCAAGATCGAAGAGGCTGCAGAGGCGCTGAAAAACATCGCACGCTCAGGACGCAAGATCCTGTTCGTCAGCACCAAGAAACAAGGACAGGAGATCATCGCTGCCAAGGCTCAGGAGATCGGCATGCCGTACATCACCGAGCGTTGGGCGGGCGGTATGCTCACCAACTTCCCCACTATCCGCAAGGCTGTTAAGAAGATGGGCCAGATCGACAAAATGATGACCGACGGCACACTCGACAACGTTTCCAAACGTGAGAAACTGCAGATCACACGTCAGCGTGAGAAACTTGAGAAGAACCTCGGTTCTATCGCCGACCTCACTCGTCTGCCGAGCGCTCTGTTCGTTGTTGACGTTATGAAGGAGCACATCGCTGTTGCTGAGGCTAACCGTCTGGGTATTCCCGTATTCGGCATCGTTGATACCAACTCTGATCCCAATCCTATCGACTACGTTATCCCTGCCAACGACGACGCTCAGAAGTCTATCGAGGTTATCGTAGGCGCCGTTTGCGACGCTATCAAGGAGGGTCTCGAGGAGCGCAAGGTTGAGAAGGCTGACGAAGAAGCTGCACAGGCTCAATCCAACGCCGAGGCTCCCGCACCACGCGAGCGCCGTACACGTGTACGCAAGGCCGCTGCCAAAACCGAAGAGGCTGAGAAGGTAGCCGAAGCCAAAGCCGAAGCTCCCGCAGAAGAAACTGCTGAGTAAATAGTCAATAAACAATAATTGTCAATCAATTGTCAATTGTAAATTTGTAAATCGTAAATTACTATGGCTGTAACATTAGCTGATATCAAGAAACTGCGTGACATCACCGGTGCCGGTATGATGGACGTCAAGAAAGCCCTCGAAGAGGCTAACGGCGACTTCGAGGTAGCCAAGGACCTGCTCCGCAAGCGCGGACAGGCTATCGCTGCCAAACGTTCGGAGCGCGAGGCTTCCGAGGGTTGCGTATTCGCCAAGGCGGAAGGCGGCTTCGGCTGCATCGTTGGCGTGAAGTGCGAGACCGACTTCGTTGCCAAGAACGCTGACTTCGTAGGTATGGTCAAACTCATCCTCGACGCAGCTTTCACCAACCGTCCCGCTGACCTCGAGGCGCTCAAGGCTCTCAAGATCGGTGACTTCACTGCTCAGGATCTCGTTACCGAGCGCTCGGGCGTTACCGGTGAGAAGATGGAACTGAGCGACTACACCTTCCTTCAGGGAGACGTAGTGGACGCTTACAACCACCTCGGTAACAAACTCTCTTCGCTCGTAGCTGCCAACGCAGGTGCCGACCACGAGACCGTTCACGGTATATCGATGCAGGTTGCCGCTATGGCTCCTATCGCACTCGACGCTGATCATGTAGCTGCCGAGGTTAAGGAGAAAGAACTGGCTGTTGCTATCGAAAAAACCAAACAGGACGAGATCAACAAGGCTGTTGAGAACGCTCTGCGCAAAGCCGGCTTGAACCCTGCTCACTGCGATAGCGACGATCATATCGCTTCCAACACCGCCAAGGGCTGGCTCACCGAGGAGCAGGCACAGGTCGCACGCGACATTCGCGCCAACGTTCCCGCTGAGGCTGAGGCTAACCTCAATATGAAGAAGATCGAGATGATCGCTCAAGGCCGTCTCGGTAAGTTCCTCAAGGAGAACACCCTCGTCGAGCAGGCATATATCATGAGCGAGAGCAAGGAGCTCGTGAAGGACGTGCTCAAGAAGCAGAACGTTACCATCACCGACTTCCGTCGCGTCACGCTCAACCAGGAGTAATCTCCGTTATTTCCTGTAATCCCGAGAGCTCAAGGATTTCCTTGGGCTCTCTTTTTAGCTTGCAAAGCGTAATTAGCCGTTGGCATTTTTTTTTGTGTAGTAGATTTTTTTTACTGTCCGATTAGGGGATAAGTCGTTTTGGGCTGTCCTAATAATGTATAGCAATCATGGGACTATTCAGTAGTCATATAGCCGCAGTGCGTAAGCGGGATTTTGAGCAGATATACGACACGTACAGTCGTCGCATATACGGCTTCGCTTTGCGTATTTCGGACGGTGACACGTTTCTGGCGGAAGAGATTGTACAGGAGTCGTTTATTCGTTTGTGGGAGCATTGGGATGGATTGAGTGACCGCCAGGCGGCGCTGGGGTATCTTTTCTCCACGGCGAAACATATCTTCCTGAACTATTGTGAGCATGAGATGGTGAAGTACGTGTATGAGGAGTATGTGCTTCAGCATGATTCTGAATTGACCGGTGAGTCCGAGAGCAGTCAAGACGCGCGTTCGCTGGAGGCATATCTGCGTCAGATAGTGGATAACATGCCACCCGTGCGGCAAAAAGTGTTTATGATGAGTCGTTATGAGCACAAGTCGAACAAGGAGATTGCGGCAACATTAGGCATCAGCGAAAAGACTGTGGAGGTGCATATCACCCTCGCCTTGCGCGAACTTCGTGCACACCTGAGTGACTAAAATATTTACCATTTTTTTTCTTTCTGTTTAGGGGATACCCTTGTTTCGTCTGTCTTACTAATAGACAGCCGAATAATCGGCGTGTCGTAAATCCAAAGATTATAAGTATGAAAGCATTATTTGAGCAATACCTTTCCAACCGTGCGTCTGCCGAAGATCGTGAGCGGTTGTTGCGTTTCATTCGCAACGACGAGCAGATTGCCGGTTGGCTGCGTGCCGAACTTGAGTATAGTGACGGTGCGATGTCGTCCCCCATGCGCGAGCGCGTGTTAAGCAATATATACGCGCAGGCGTCTAAGCCGTCACCTGCGTTAGTTGTCAAGAACCGCCGGTGGAGTGTGGCTGCTGTTGTTACGGTGCTTGTGGCATTGTCTGTGGCTGTCACATGGATGGTCGGCGTTCGTAAGCAGCAGTCGCCTGAGCAGCCGATAGCGTCCGGAGATATTGTTGTCAGCACCGGCATGGGCGAGCATAGCCGTGTCACTCTTCCCGACGGCACTGCGCTTACGTTGAACGCGCTGACTACGGTTCGGTACAACACGCAAGGGGACAAACGCCATGCGCAGGTTGACGGTGAGGCGTACTTTGAGGTAGCGCGCGACGAGAAGCATCCGTTTGTCGTGCAGGCGTCGGAAGCTGATATCACCTGCTTGGGCACAGCGTTCAACGTGCGTAACTATGCAGACGAGGGCAATGTGTCAGTGGTTCTGAATAATGGTAAGGTTCGCGTGAGCGCGCGTGAGGCTGATGTCACGATGGAGCCTGACAGCCGTGTGGTGATGGACAGACAGACGCTGGCATTGTCGAAGCATACGGTCAATGCTTCCGACTATACCGCATGGCTCAACGGTGAGGTGAAGTACAACAATCAGACTCTCGAAGATATAGCCGCTGAACTGTCGCGTAACTATAACATTTCAATGGTTATCACCAGCGATGAACTCAAGCATGAGCGTTTCACCGGATACCTCGGCCGTGCTTCGTTGCGTAATATCTTGGATGTGTTGTGCCTCGCATCGGATGTAAGCTACTATGTTGACAACGACACAATGGTGTACGTCTATCCGCGACGTAAGTAGCCTGTTTTTGCATGTTTTATACTTCTTGTATCGGGCTAAACACGTAAACGACACGTAAACGACATGTAAACGAGTCGTAAACGGATAGAACTTTCATAATACTATCTATCGAGCACTAACTAACATAATCTATAATCTTATGAAAAACTATTTGTTACCCTTATTTGCAGGCTTGCTGTGTATAACGTTCGCTCAAGCTGCAACAAGAACGCTTGCGTATGATGCAGGCAAAACTGCCGCTGAGAACGGCACAGCCTTACAAGCAGCTATCAATGCCGCTTCATCTGGTGACGAATTAAAGGTGCAAGCCGGTACGTACATCGGCAACTTCACAATGAAAGAGGGCGTAAACGTCAGTGGAGGTTGGAACGCAGGTTTCACTGCACAAACCGACTACGCAACCATTCTTGACGCAAATGCCAGCGGACGTGTACTCCATCAGGCTGCTGCGTTCAGCACACTGACTGTTTGGAGCAACCTGACGATCCAGAATGGCAAATATACGGCACAACAAACCGACAAAGCCGGCTCGGGTGTGTTCTTGTGCGACAAAGGACAAGTCAAACACTGCCTTATTCAGAACAACCTTTTCGATGCAGCTTCGGGCGAGGCGAGCGGTGGCGGTGTGTATGAAAATGCATACACCACGTCAGTCTTGATAGATGATTGCATCATCCGTGGCAATTCAGCCTCTCATGGTGGAGGTGTGCGAATATGTGGTGTGATGCAGAACTCCATCATAGAGAACAATACCACGAGTATCAATGCATGCGGCGGTGTGCAACTGCACTATGGCGGTGCGATGTACAATTGCATCGTCCGCAACAACACAGGTAAGGATACCGGTGGTGTACGTTTGACAGGAAATAAAGCATGCACAGTTGCCAACTGCCTCATTGTCGGAAATTTGGCCAAAGGCAGTATTGGTGGCATGTCATTGGAGTCTGGAGTACACTATGTGTACAACAATACCATTGTCAACAATAATCAGGTTTCCTCATCTAATACTTCGCGTTGCGGCGTACGTTTGAATGTCAATTCTAATCTCGTATTTGCCAATAACGTCGTCTGGGGCAATAAAGCCAATGGCGAAGTGCAGGCTGACCAGATGGAGATTAATGCAACCTACGCTTCTGACAGAGCTGCCACATATTTCCTCAACAACGCAGTGGTTCATGCAAGCGTAGGAACGAACACTATCGCCTTGTCAAGTGCTGACCCTGGCTTTACGAATGCAGCAAGCGCTGATTTTACACTGCTTGAAACATCATCATTGGTAGATGCAGGAGAGAATACCAAAGCACAAGGCATAGAGGATCTTGCAGGCAATGCTCGTATCTCCGGCACAACGGTTGATATAGGCTGCTATGAATACCAATATCCTGTTTTGGCTGACAACTATGTTCACCCCGACGAGGATCTGCAAGAAGCCATTGACGCTACATCAGCAGGCACAACTGTTTATGTGCAAGCTGGTACGTACTATGGTAACTTCACCATGAAGGACGGTGTGAATGTCAGTGGCGGTTGGAACGAAGATTTCACTGCTCAAACCGATTTCTCCACTATCCTTGATGCAAACAATAGTGGACGAGTAGTCACACAATCAGCAGCATTTGCGAACAATACAGTATGGGAGAATCTTACCATCCAACACGGAAATGTGACAGGAGCAGGTGGTGGCGTTATGCTATGCAAGAACGGCAAGTTGAACCATTGCATTGTGAGGGATAATACTTGCACAACTCAAGGAGGTGGTGTGTATTGTGACGATGGAAATGCCGGAGTGATTATAGATGATTGCGTTATCTCCGGTAATTCAGCAAATCAAGGCGGTGGTGCTCGAATAAGAGGTACAATTCAAAATTCAACAATAGAAGACAATACAATTACCGATTCTGGTGGAGGTATACACTTGCAATCTGCTACGGCAATCAATTGTATCGTTCGCAACAATACTGCTGTATCTGCCGGAGGCATCAGGGCGTATGGTGGCTTAGTGGAAAATTGTGTGATAGAAAACAATACTACTACAACAAGTAACACCGGTGGTGTTATGCTACAGGTCGGTGCTGCGATGTATAATAGTATTGTCCGCGACAACATTAGCGGTGAGAACACGGGAGGCGTTCGAATGACTTATAATAACGACAAATCTTGCACATTGGCCAATTGCCTCATAGTAGGAAACAATGCTGCCCAGAAAATTGGAGGTTTGTCGTTGGAAGGTGGACCGCATTTTGTGTTTGGCAATACGATTGTATGTAACAATCAGAACTTGACAACTAATCCCGACTGGTGCGGCGTGCGCCTGAATGTCGGTGGTTCGCTGCAATTCTGCAACAACATCGTTTGGGGCAATAAGGCAAACGGTGTGGTACAAGCCAGCCAGATACTTGTTTTGGCATCCTATGCCGCACAAGCCAACAACTTTGTTAACAACGCATTGGTTTGGAGTGGTAAACTCTCTGATGGCAATGATTTCGTGGTCCCGAGCACTATCTTCCTAACCGAAGATCCGTTCAAGGATGCTGCCAATGGTGATTACACGCCTACTGCCGGTTCCGGCTTGATTGACTCCGGTCACGGCGGTTACTTCCATGGCACAACAGATCTTGCAGGCAACACGCGCAAGCAAGGAACGATTGACCGTGGCTGCTATGAGCAGGCTGCGTATAGCCGTGAGGTTACAGAAGGACGGTTCGGAACGATCTGCCTCCCGTATGATGTGCCGGCTGATGCCATTGTCGGCGCAAAAGTATATAAGGTCATATCGTTTGCCAGTGATGCAAAGGCAGGCTTGCTACTTGAGCAGGTCAACGCTATGACTGCAGGCAAACCCTATTTCTTCTCTTCGGAAGCAGACAAGGTTGTATTTGCCTATCTTGCTACAGGCGATGCCGCAACCGCTGGCAGAGAGAACGGCTTGCATGGCACTATAGCCGGAGTTACCGTAGAAAATGGCGAAGGCAACTACGTATTGCAGAACAATCTGCTTTGTCCTGTAACGGCTGGTGATATAACATTGGCGGCCAACCGTGCATACTTGAAGTTCTCCGAGGTGCCGGACTATGAGGAGGCTGCTCCTTCACCGATTCGTCGCGTGATTACTATTCAGCAGACTGAAAACACCGCAACTGGCGTAGAAGACGCTATGCATCAGCCACATTTGGCTGATAAGGTCCTCCGTGATGGACAACTCCTCATCATTCGTGACGGTAAGACATATAATGTATTAGGATTCTAACTCGTAAGCATCATGAAAAAGACTATGTATATAGCTCCGTGTACGGAGCAAGAAATTGTGCTCAATGCGTGCCGCCTGTTAGGAGGTAGTGGCAATTTGGGCGTGTCGCAAACCCCGGCTAACCCGTCCTATCCCGGCGGCGGTGATTAGAAGATTGATAACAAAATACATATAACCTCAAAAATTTATTACGTATGAAAAAGATTTTCCTTTTTGCACTAAGCCTGTTGGCAAGTGCAGGGCTATTCGCCCAAGTGCAGGTAACTGCAGACAAGTCTGGTACGGAACTGCAGGCTGCCATTGATGCAGCGGAAGCAGGTACAACCGTGTATGTGCAAGCCGGTACGTACTTCGGCAACTTCACAATGAAGGAAGGCGTGAACGTCAGTGGAGGTTGGAACGAAGGTTTCACCGCACAAACCGACTACGCCACTATCCTTGATGCCAAAGCCAATGGTCGCGTGTTGCATCAGGCAGCAGCGTTCACCACGTTGACTGTTTGGAGTAACCTGACCATTCAGAATGGCAAGTTCACAGCACAGCAGACCGACAAAGCCGGTTCGGGTGTGTTCCTCTGCGACAAAGGGCAAGTAAAACACTGCCTGATCCAGAACAACCTGTTCGATGCCACCTCGGGTGAAGCCAGCGGTGGAGGTGTGTACGAAAACGGCTACACGACATCTGTCCTTGTGGACGATTGCATCATTCGAGGCAACACAGCATCACACGGTGGCGGTGTACGTATCTGCGGTGTTATTCAGAACTCCATCATTGAGAACAACACCACAACCATCAACGCGTGCGGAGGCGTGCAACTGCACTATGGCGGTGCGATGTACAACTGCATCGTTCGTGGGAACACTGGCAAGGATACCGGTGGCGTACGCCTGACCGGAACAAAAGCTTGCACAGTGGCCAACTGCCTAATCGTGGGTAACACAGCAACAGGTACTATCGGCGGTGTATCGGTAGAAGGCGGATTACAGAATATATATAACTGCACAATCGTTGGCAACAATCAGAAAAGCACAAACAGTACCGGTCGTTGCGGAGTACGTATCAATGTGAACGCAGATGCGCCTTTCTACAACAATATTGTTTGCGGAAATATGGCTAACGGCGAGATACAAGCCGCACAGTTAGAGCTCCATGCCACGTATCAGTCAGAGCGTGCAGCACGTGTGTTCAAAAACAATGCCATTGTATTCGGCTCAGAAGTCGGTGTAAATACCATCCTTTTGGCTAAAGAGGCTGACCCGGGGTTCGTGGATGCTTCGCACAGCGACTTCCATTTGCTGTACACCTCCGCTCTGATAAACAAAGGCGATGACAGCCAGGCAAAAGGCGAGACCGATCTTGACGGCAAAGCCCGTAAGGCAGGTCCTGCCGTTGACCTCGGATGCTATGAGTTACCGTATTATAAATTAACCATTGCGGCCTTTGAGCACGCTACGCTGACCGCCGGTACCGACCCGCTGACAGCAGGCGCATACGAGTTACCGCAAGGCTATACAACCACTGCAACTATTGTGGCTGACGAGGGCTATAGCATCAAGAGTGTGAAACTCGGCGATGCCACGCTCGAACCCGTTGAGGGCGTTTATACCCTGCCGGCACTGACCGCTGACGTTACTCTGACCATCACTGTGGAGCAGATCATGGTTAATCTGACGATTGCCGCTTTCGAGCACGCTACGCTCACCGTAACAGGCCAAGGTGTGTTGCCCGCAGGCACTTACCCCGTTCCTTATGGCTATACAACTACAGCGACCCTGGCAGCTGACGAAGGCTGGAATATCAAATCCGTTAAACTCGGTGCTGAGGAACTCGTTGCTGTTGAGGGCGTTTATACGTTGCCTGCAATCAAGGCAGACGCTACACTTACAATAGAGGTGGAGCAGATCATGGTTAACCTGACCGTTGCCGCCTTCGAACACGCTACGCTAACTGTAGAAGGCGTTGGAGTAACGGTAGCCGGCACATACCCCGTGCCCTACGGCTATACCACAACCGCAACCCTCGTGGCTGACGAAGGCTACACCATCAAGAGCGTGAAGCTCGGTGAAGACGAACTCGTGCCGGTGGAAGGTGTTTATACTATTCCTGCGCTGAAGGCTGATGTCACAATTACCATTACTGTTGAGAAAAACGAGGTAACCGCTATCATCAACGGCCAACAGCAAGCCGTGAGCCGTAAGGTGCTGCGTGACGGGCAACTGCTCATCATCCGCAACGAGGCAACCTTCAATGCTCAAGGACAAGTCGTTAAGTAAACCGCAAACACGCTCGTTATGCAAAAGCAACTATTTATACTTCTCTTGTTGGTGCCGGTGCTGTTTTGCGCCTGCACCGACAAGACGGGCGTGACCTTGCCCACGTTCAGTGCGATAAAGGTCAGTCCTGAGCAGACGGTCTATCATGTCGGCGATTCAGTGGTATGCACCATAGACATGCTTACGTCAGGTGACCCATCATTGAAGGCTGCAACGTACTGGTTCTACACCTCGTGGTGGGGCAGCGACCCGAATCTTACCGCCGACTTCCAAACGCCCGAAACAATCGACGGCGTTACGCGTTTCACTTCATCTAAGATTGAATTGGCCGCTAAGGGAGAGGTGAGAATTTACTTCTGGGGAAGGCTGGAGTACCCTAATTGGGATTTCCAACCGATACAGATTCCTGTAAGCCTAAAAGTAATTGATAATTGACATTGTTATGAAACGCATATTTACAACCATAGTAGCCATCTTGTTTCTGTTGGCGACGATGCATGCGCAGACTGTGTCGCTGAATGTGACCGACATGCCGTTGCGTGATGTGCTGCCGATGGTAGAACAGCAGTCTGACTATCACTTCTTTTACAATAGCAGTCTCGCGGGGTTGGACAGTCGGGTGACTGTCAGCCTGAACAGCACGCCTATTGAGCAAGCACTCAGGCAACTGTTCAGCGGTACCGGAATAACGTACCGGATAACTGACAACCACGTCATTGTGCTAACGGCAGAAGAAAAGAAAAGCACCACTCGGCAAATCAGTGGAACCGTGCTGGACAAGGCTACCAACGAACCGGTTATTGGCGCATCTGTCATCATACGAGGTACCACACAGGGAACAATCACCGACTACAACGGACAGTTCATCCTGGACAATGTTGCCACCGGCCAGTATATCGAATGCGCCTACCTCGGCTACGAGACACAGGACATCCGAGTAACTGTCAACTCCGACTCGTACAAGGTTTTTATGGTCGAGTCGACCGCCGAATTGGATGAGGTGGTGGTGGTCGGCTATGGCGCACAGAAAAAGGTGAACCTCACCGGTGCCGTCAGTGTTGTGGACCAGAAAGATATTGTCGGCCGCCCGACGCCAAACATGGTCACAGCCTTGCAGGGTGCTGACCCGGCACTGAACATCACCATGTCTGGAGGTGGGCCGGGTGCCTCATACAACTACAACATCCGTGGCCTCGCTTCCATCAACAACTCCTCAACCACCAAACCGCTTGTGCTTGTCGATGGCGTGGAGATGGACCTGTCGCGAGTCAATAGTAATGACATCGAATCCGTCAGTATCCTCAAGGACGCTTCCGCATCCGCTATCTACGGCTCAAAGGCTGCGGCAGGTGTCATTCTTGTCACTACCAAGTCTGGCAGTGAAGGCAAGGCTCCGCAAGTGACCATCGATGCCAAGGCCGGTTGGAAGTCTTCGACTACGGAGCATGACTTTATCACACAAGGATTCTGGTCGGCGTACATAAGCGACATCTTTATGATGCAGCATACAAAAACGGCTATGACCACTTATTCCGATGCCGATTATGCGGAACTCTGGATGCGACTCAATGACGTCACCGAGAATCCCGAGCGGCCATGGACAGTGGTCCAGAACGATGGCTCATACAAGTATTATGCAAACTTCGACTGGTATGACCATTATTACAAGACCATCCGTCCAATGCAGGACTACAACGTCAGTCTCAAAGGTGGCAACGAAAAGGTAAACTACTTCGTCAGTGCACGTTACTACACCGAGGATGGTATGATTCGTATCGACAACGATAAATGGCATCAGATTTCCACACGTGCCAAGGTGAATGTCAACATCCAACCTTGGATGCATTATGGTGTGAACTTCTCGTTCTTCTCATCAAGATACACCTATCCGGGCACTACCTCATCGCGAGAGATTTTCCGTGTTGGCTCATTACATGCCATGGCGTATATCCCTGCCACGAACCCCGACGGCTCGGCTGTGTACCTCAACCCATGGATATACTCCGGTCAAGGTACAGTGGGCGATGGTGTGAACGCTTTGCTCCTTTATGGCAAGCACAAGAACTTGAACATCAACCGCGAAATGGTGATGCAACACATGCTGACGTTCGACCTTGCCAAGAATCTCACCCTCAATGCCGACTACTCACTCACATGGCGCATGAAGGAGATAAGCAACCGCTCGGTCAAGGTGCCTTACAGCGCCAAGGAAGGAACAACCGACCTGATTGAGAACTTCCGCTCAGTTAACTCCTATCATCAGCAGTTGGCACGCTACATGACCCACAACTATAATGTCTATTTCCGTTGGTCACCCACATGGGATAAGCACCATCTGACCCTCACTGCCGGTTACAACGGTGAGATGTATCGTTACCATTCATTGGAAGCGGAGCGTATGGATCTGATGACTGAAGATCTCTCGTCTTTTAACTTCGCCAAAGGAGAGGTTACTGACCTCAGCGAAAGCATCAAGACAGTCGCCACCAACGGCTTCTTCGGCCGTCTGAACTACGACTGGAACGGACGCTATCTCTTCGAACTCAGCGTGAGGGCAGATGCATCGTCTCGATTCGCTCCGGGGTATCGCTGGGCTGTAACACCCGGAGGAAGTATAGGTTGGCGTATGTCCGAAGAACCGTTCTGGGAACCGATACACGACTGGTGGGACAACGCCAAACTGCGCCTCTCTGCCGGACAACTTGCCAACCAGATGACCGGATACTACGATTATATCCAGTCGGTTGATGCCGATGGTATGTTCACGCAGGCTATCACCCTTGACGGTGCTACCGTCCTGTCGTATGCTACCGAATCTGACCCCAATGCCGGAACGCTGACTTGGGAGAAGATGACCACCTACGATGCAGGTCTGGACCTCGCTTTTCTGGGAAACCGCCTGTCATTCACCGGTGACCTGTATATCCGCAACACCGAGGGAATGCTCAATACAGGTACGGCATTGCCTTCTGTCTATGGTGCAGCCGACCCCAAGCAGAACTCCGCAAATATGTCCACTAAGGGCTGGGAGTTCGCTATCACATGGCGTGACAAACATCGTGTGGCCGGAAAGGACCTCAGTTACGAGATTAGCGGTGGTGTTGGTAACTACAAAACGTTTATCACCAAGTATAACAACCCCGAGAAATTGCTTTCCACTTACTACGAAGGACAGGAACTTGGAGAACTCTGGGGATATGAGATCGACGGCTTGTTTGCCGACCAACAGGAGGTGGATGACTATCTGACCAAGGTGGATCCTGTCAATTCAATGGTTTATACCGACATCGTTGGTGTGCTCGACTCCAAAGCACCGGGACTGCATCCGGGCGATGTCCGCTATGTCGATCTCAATGGCGATGGAGTAATCACATCCGGCAACAACACTGTCGATAATCCGGGCGACCGAAAGATTATTGGCAACACCCTGCCTAAGTATAACTACAACTTCCACCTTAGTGCCGAGTGGTATGGAGTGGATCTGAGTATCTACTTCCAAGGAATAGGCCGTCGCGACTGGTATCCGATGACCGAGGCGACAACCTTCTGGGGACCGTATTCGCGCCCGTATCAAGGATTCATGGCAAAGGACTTCATGCAGAACGTATGGAGTGAGGACAACCCTGATGCCTACTTCCCGCGTTATCGTGCATACGAGGCACTCGGCTCGGCTAACTCGCTCGGACCGACCAATACCCGCTACACGCTCAACGTTGGCTATCTGCGACTGAAGAACGTGACAATCGGTTACACCCTGCCGTGCTGGAAGAATGTGTTCTCCGATTTCCGTCTCTACTTCTCGGCTGAGAACCCATGGTGTTGGAGCGCCCTGCAGAAGTATTGCCGCAGTATTGACCCCGAGCAGGCTGTGGTCAGCTCGCAGGCTATCACTTACGGCTTTGCGCGTTCGTTTACGTTTGGTCTAACAGCAACATTCTAATGCCCTATAAGTATGAAAAACTATAAATCTTTCAGTGCAACGGTCTTTGCTCTTACAGCGATAGCGGTCTTTGCTCTCAGTAGCTGCAACATGGATCTCTATCCCGAGGACCAACTGTCCACAGCTACATACTTCACGTCAGGGACAGCCCTGCAGGAATATAGTAATTATTTCTACCGCCTGCTGCCTGACCCTGAGACGATGTACGCTGAGGAGGGTGAACACTTTGTGGCTCCTGTGCCAAACGATGAGATGCGCGGCATACGGGATATACATAGTGGTGAGGCATATTGGAAAAAAGACACATGGAAGACTCTCCGCAAGATTAACTATCTGTTGGAGAACGCCGACCAGTGTGCGGACATCGAGGCGCGCAACCACTATGTGGGCGTGGCGCATTTCTTCCGCGCGTACTTCTACTTCGATATGCTCCGGCATTTCGGCGCTGTACCTTGGTACGACCACGTTATCAATGCCGATGATACCGAAGCGCTCAACCGTCCGCGTGACTCGCGAGATGTGGTGATTGACAATATTATCAGCGACCTGGATCAAGCCATTGACGAACTCCCGGCCACACGCACGCCCTATGAGGTCAACCGCTGGACAGCTCTGGCACTCAAGTCGCGCGTCTGTCTCTTCGAAGGCACGTTCCGCAAGTACCACGCCGGCACGACGTTCAACGGCGGAAGTGCTATCTACAGCGAAACGCTCCCTTGGGAAAACCTGCTCCGGCTTAGTGCCGATGCCTCGCTCACCCTGATGAAGGATGGCGGGTACTCGCTCTATACCACCGGCTCCGAACCATATCGCACGCTTTTCGCTACACTCACACCACAAACGGAGGAGGTCATCTGGGCACGAGCATATAGCAAGGACCTTGATATCAAGCACAACGCACAAGCCTGGTCGGTTGCTCGCGCTACAGGATTCACCAAGCGCTTCGCCGACCTCTATCTCATGCAGGACGGGACGCCGTTCACAGCCAAGACGCGATTCGACACTTTGTCGTACATCGAGGTGTTCAACGGCAGAGACCGCCGTATGGCACAGACGATTCACGCTCCGGGATATATCCAGATGGGCGCAGACAAATCCTATGCCGTCAACCTGCAGATGAGCCTCACAGGATACAAGTACATCAAGTACATCATGGAGTCCACCTACAATACATGGGGAGGAAGCGTTTGTGCTATACCTGTCATACGACTCGCTGAGGTCTATCTCAATTATGCCGAGGCCAAAGCCGAACTGGGATCGCTCACACAGGCTGACCTCGACATCTCGGTCAACCGCTTGCGTGACAGGGCTGGAGTGGCACACCTTAACCTGAGTGACGCCAACGCACATCCCGATGATTACATGACTTCCCAGAGCGGATACGGATTCTCTTCACCCGTACTACTCGCATCCGACAACAAAGGCGTAATACTCGAGATCCGACGCGAACGACTCGTCGAGACGCCTCTCGAAGGACTGCATTACTGGGATATAATCCGCTGGAGAGAGGGACACCTGTTCACTCTGCCGCGTCTCGGACTGTTCTTCCCGCGCGAAGGCAAGTACGACCTGACAGGCGACGGCAAGGCAAACATCCTCCTGTCACCCACCAAGAAAAGCGGAGGTATCGGAGTGACATGTCTTGTTTTTGACCAGGACATCTTCCTCTCCAACGGCACATCCGGCAATATGGTTGCTTACAAAGATATGATTATGCAGTGGAATGAGGACAAGGATTATCTCTATCCCGTTCCTATCACCGACCGCACCATGACCATGGGCGCACTCACGCAGAACCCCGGATGGATTGATGGTGTGCAGTATTAATCATGTAAAAATGCAAACATATAATGTTTAACCAATAAACAATTACTATTATGAAAAAAACTCTCTTTCTTGTGCTCAGCCTGGCATTGAGCACCTGTCTCTTCGCTGATGAAGAGGTGGTCCGTTACTTCTTCGCTCCCACCGGACAAGGTGAGGAAGATGGCTCGTCATGGGAAAACGCTGCGGCTGCAGAGTACCTTGGCGCAACGCTCGCAGGAGCTGAACCCGGTATGGAATTCTACCTCATGGAAGGCAACTATGCTCCGGACATCAACACCAATAAGTGGGTTATCCCGCAAGGTGTGGTGCTCAAAGGCGGTTATCCTTCCACGATGAAAGGCACCAAGACATCGTACAATTACGCACTTGGCGGACAATCCGTCTTCTCTGCCGACCTCGATGGCGACGGCAAGGGCGATAACACCGACTATGCATTCGTATATATAGGCGAGGGACCCGCTACGGAAAAAAGCGAAGCCTACTACAAGGATTGGCAGAAAACCGAAATCTGGGGTATCACCTTCCGCGATGGCATGCGTCTGAACAGCAAGTATTGGGGAAATATGGTATTCGTGCAGTCCGCACAGGTGGACTTCCACTTCTGCCGTTTCCTGAACAATGATTCGCAAACCAATGATGATGCAAATGGTTCGAACGGTGCTATCGAAATCTGGGGTAGTGCTGTTCGATGCTTCGACTGCATCTTCCGCGACAATATTACCGCCAAGGGGTCAGGTGCCGCCTTCCAGGTACGTGCCCGTCAGTCGAACTCATCCGCTCACGGACCGGAAGACAATGCTATCGCCTACTTCGAGCGTTGCGAGTTCCGCAACAACATTGCATACAGCACGCTGACGAGCGAACCAGGGAACGAGAAGTGGGGCACCTATGGCGGCAACTGCTCCGTAGCCGACAACGGAGGTGCAGTGTACTTCGTCAACTGCCTTATAGCAGATGCCAAATGCTGGTATCGTGGCGTAGGAATTCGTGTAGGCGGCAACAACACGGCGTATTTCATCAACAGCACCTTCTACAACAACCCCTGCCGCCAACGCAGCAGCCGGGGATCGAACAACGGATCGGCTGTCTCTGCCGGTACAGACTCAAAGAACTATTTCGCCGGCAACATCATGGTTGAATACGCTGCCAACGATGACTTTACCCCATCCGATGCTGTGGTCTTCATCCAGACTGCCGGTACGGCTGTATATAGCGCAGGCTACAATGTATTAGGTACGGTAATGAACAACAGCACAGTGGAGAACAGCGGCTTCGCGGCTACCGATAAGGTTCCGACCTCGCTGGAAACTGTCAATACTATCGAGAAGGTATTTGGCACAAATGCTATCGCCAACCAAGGCGGTGTGAGCGACGTCATTGCTCCGTTGGCTGATGCTGCGCCTATCGACATCGCTGCTGTCAAAGCTACTGTCAACACATGGCCGATTGATGAGATGGCTAAGGTGATGGATCTCGATAAGGACCAGCGCGGATACACGCGTGCTGCTACATCTGTCGCCGGCTCGTATGATCCCAATGGCGTCGCTCCTGAATGGAAAGATGATCCGGTTGAGGAGGCTGTTGAGAATGTTTACGGCAATGCTGCCCGTACGGGTGTGTACTCGCTGCTCGGCAACTATCTGGGTGAAGATGCTACCGCACTGCCCGCTGGTGTTTATATCATCGACGGCAAAAAGGTTGTCAAGTAAAAACCTATGGTCTTCGTATTTGACCTCGGCGGCGTGCTTTCGGACATCGACGTGCAAGGGTTTCTCAACCGTCTGCACCGTCTGATGCCCGAAGGCGGGCATGCGGGGCTTGACCCTGATGTACTCCTGGCTGGTGGCGGTGACTCGTTCCTGCATGAGTACGAGTTGGGTAATATCACGTCGGCAGAGGCGCTGCAACACTTCCACGCGTTCTGCCGCCCGGAGATAACCGACGAGCAGATACGACAAGTATGGCTGTCCGAGCTGGCACCTATACAAGAAAGCAGAAAAGTGCTGCTCCGTCATTTGCGTCAACAGGGACACACTGTTTGCCTGCTATCCAACACCAATGATATGCATTGGCAGTTTATCGAACCGATGTTCTGCTACGACGGCTATACCTTGGCTGATCATTTCGACCATGTATTCCTATCCTTCCGCTTGCATCTACACAAACCCGAGAGACCGATCTTCGACGAGGTGTGCCGTACTGTACCGCAAGGACAGGAGATCATTTATATCGACGATGCCGAACGTAACCGCAAGGCGGGTGAGGCCATGGGATGGCGAACGTTCGCTTCGATCGACGAATGTATATTCGAACTCTTAAGTAACAATAAGTGATGAAACGGATTCTATTTATTCTGCCGTTGCTGATGGCAATAACATTACACGCCGAAGAAGCCGGTGTGCACCGGTTTGCCAACTATAACATCCGTTATGTCAATGCATCTAACGGAGATACGGGTGAGAAACTCTGGGCAAACCGACGGACGTATGTGGTGAAGAACATTACAGGCTACGACTTCGACATCGTTGGCATGGAGGAGGTAACTGGTAACAACAAGGATGCTTCCACCGGCAAGTCACAACTGCAAGACCTGAGAGATATGCTCACAGGCTACGCAGATTATTCGGTAGAGCGTGAGGGAAAGAGTTATTCCTATAATTCGATCTTCTACAAGACCGCCAAATACACGGTGTTGGACAAAGGATTCTTCTATGTCAACTCGCATCCGGATACGCCGGGGGCAGACTGGGGCGAGTCTATTGCACGAACCTGTATTTGGCTGCACCTGAAGGACAAAGCTTCCGGGCAGGATTTCTATTTCGTGTGCACGCATGTCAACTACGGTGCTACCGAGTGCGGCATACAATCCGGCAAGCTTATCGGCAATCGTATTCGTGCATTGGTCGGGCAGACCCCGATGGTGCTGGTGGGCGACTTCAACATGTCGCGTTCCGCCCACGAAGAGGCGTATCGCGGCTATGCTGCGCACTTCTACGATCTTGCGCTGACAGCACCGGTCAACCAGTGCCTGCCTACCGATGGACCGCAGATTACGGCTACCACCACCGAGTGGACGCCGGCGGTGCAGAAGCAGACGGGTAGTGAGTACGACTATATCTTCTACGATCACATGCAACCCTTGTCGCGACATATCATCACGGAGTATTATCCTGAGTCCGGACGTACGGTCAATCCTTCGGATCACTATCCGGTGCTGGGCCGTTTCCGTTTAGGTACGGCTGAGCACCCGACGGCATATTACGCTACCGATAAAGCGACATTTCTGACAGCACTGGCGTCTGCCACCCCTGAAGACACCGTCTATATGGTTGAGGGCACCTGCGATGTCACTGCATCAATTTCGCCTGAGTGCTCGCTCACATTGAGCGGCGGGTGGAATAGCTCGTTCACGCAACAAACCGGCAGGACTCATTTCCGTGCAAACGACTTGACTGCGGCAATCATCAATATCCCTCATTATTATAATCTTGCGTTGGATCATATCGAGTTGTCGGGCGGCAACAACACGTCGCTCACCGGTGGCGGAGCAATCTATTCGTACGGACCGAACATGAGCCTTACGGATTGTTATATTCATAACAACTCGGCGTCAGGTACAGGCGGTGCCGTTGTGCACAAGGGCGAGCAACTGACGGTTAGCGGCTGCCTGTTTGAGCAGAACAGTGCATCTACAGGCGGTGCCGTGTGGTGCCAGAACAGAGATAAACTGACTGTTCATGACAGCCGTTTTATGTCGAACAGTGCCAACTCTGCCGGCGGCGCTGTCGAGGCTTTGGGATTCACCATCCTTGATGTGCAGCGCTGTGCCTTCGTCGGCAATAGTGCTACGACACGCGGCGCGTTGGATATATCGCCCGCTGCGACACCGCAGTCCGCCAATATCCTCAACTGCTCGTTTCTGGGTAACACACTCAATGCCAAGAAGGGACTGGCAACCGTGACCAAGCGCTACGGCGGTGCCGCACTATGGGCGGATATGACCGAAACAACCATACCGCTGAATATCGGACTTTGTACGTTCATGGGTAACCATCTGACCTTTGATGGCACAGACGCGAACTTCGGCGGCGCTGCCGTGGCTATATACAAAGGCAAGGTTTGCCTGATGGATAATCTTATTCTTGCCAACGACCGGAAGATTGGCTCTGATGCCCCTGCATGGAATGATCTTTACACGGTAACCAACGATGCCAATGTGTGGCGGGATACCTATAATCTGTATTCTGCGTCGGCTGAGATTGATGGTTGGGAGAACACAATAACCGCCACCTTCGGCGGAACGCTCAACGCCGGGCAATATTCTCCGCAGGTCAAGGATGACGGCAGTTATCCTATCTATCAAAAATCGCTCGGCACGTACTCCATCGCTTGCCTGCCCGCCAATCAACGGCTCTGCGAGTCAGCATTCATCTACGATCTCAACGGCGATGGCAGTATAAGCGGCTCGGTCACACGTGATATGCTGAATCGGCAACGGGGCATACAATCCTGTATCGGGGCGGTCGAATTTACCGGCAATGACCACCCGGCAGCAACCGACAATCTGTTTGTCCGCCCAACCATCACCGATGGAGCCATTTACTCCGTTACCGGACAATATATGGGAACCGACATCCATACCCTTCCGCATGGTATATATATCGTGAACGGACAAAAAATAATACAATGATATGAAACACGTACGATGGGCTTTCCTCTGCTCGCTATGCATTGTATCATGCTCACTGTCGGCGCAAGACCCGTGGATAGTTAGGACCGATCAACCCCTGCAAGGAAACTACTATGGCATCACTTCTGCCAACGGACAAATAGGTTTGCTCAGCAGCCGTAATCCCCTGCAAGTGGATAAGGTGGTTATCGGCGGATTGTACGACATCTACGGTACGGTGCGCGTCAACAACTACTTCCCGAACATCAATCCGCTGGACATTGAGCTGCGCGTTGACGGTGAGAAAATAGGCAAAAGCAATATATCTGCCTACACCCAGCAGATGAACTTCAGGAACGCTGTTTTCAGCGGGACTTTTGATTACGCCGATAAGGTGTCTGTTACGTACTCGACCATGGCGCTCCGTCATATGCCCTACGGGTTTATGACCGATGTGACGGTTGTTGCTAAAGCAGACTGCCAACTGCAGGTGCTCAATCAGCACCGGGCACCGGAAGCACTGTGTGATCCGCAAGGCTATATCTCATACATCGACAACAAAGCCAACCCTTTCACCGAGCAGTATCCATCTTACTGCCTGATGACTACCACGGCTCTGTCCCCGGGAGGAAGACATCAGTTGGCTGCCACCACGGCGTTTATGTTCCCCGGTGAGGAGGCTGTCGGCACACCGTACCCGATCATCCACCGCGACAATCGGGGTGTGGGCAGGCATACCATGGAGTTCGCCCGCAACATGGCGGCTGGCGATACGCTGCATTTCTGTCTTGTGGGGTCTATCATCGCTTCCAATGTCGTGCCGGATACACGCAACGAGGCGGAGCGACTCACCGTCTATCAACTGCTGGAGGGATACGAACGGATCCTCAGCCGACACAACAAGGCTTGGGACGAACTCTGGCAATCGGATATCATCATTGAGGGCGATGCGCAGGCACAACAGGATATCCACTCCATGCTCTACCACCTCTACGCTTTCTTCCGCGAGGGTAATCCCTTCGGCTGCTCGCCTATGGGACTGTCGGGCTTGGGCTACGCAGGACATGTGTTCTGGGATAGCGAAACATGGATGTTCCCCGTTCTGCTGCTCATGCAGCCCGATCTCGCACGGGAGATGTTGCAGTATCGTTCCGAGCGCCTGCCTATGGCTATGAACAACGCATACATGCACGGATACAAAGGTGCCATGTTTCCGTGGGAAAGTGCCGACTCCGGACAGGAAGAGACAAGCCCACATGCGATGTATCCGTCGCTCGAACAACACGTATCGGGCGATATAGCCATCGCGTGCTGGCAATACTACCAACTCACCCAGGATAAACAATGGTTGCATGATATAGGCTACCCTATATTGCGCAGTACGGCTGACTTCTGGGTGAGCCGTATCGAAGATAACGGCGATATCATTTGTGTTACCGGCGCTGACGAGTGGAATAGCAATTCTTTCGGCGGTAAACAGGTGAATAATGATGCATTCACCATCGGTGTGGCGAAAACGAACCTCCAATACGCAACAAAAGCTGCCAAGGCACTCGGCGAACAAGCCGATGCCGCATGGCAAACTACTGCCGACAAACTCCGGCTGAAGAATATTGACGGCGACATCATTGCTTCGCATGACGGCTATCATGGTGAGGTTACCAAACAGGCATCCGTCGCCTTGCTCGCTTATCCGCTGCAGATGATTACGGATAAACAGGCTATCCTGCATAATCTGGAGTATTACATCGCTACGGTGCCGGAGCAGAAAACTCCCGCTATGTCCAAATCTATCTACGCCACGCTATACGCCCGGCTCGATATGCCGGACAAAGCCCTGTACTGGTGGCGCGACTCCTACCTGCCTAACCTCAATCCGCCGTTCCGCGTAGTGGCAGAATTTAACGGCGGTACGAACCCGTACTTCATAACAGGTGCAGGCGGGACACTACAAGCCCTGCTATTCGGCTTTGCAGGACTCGATATAACCGACAAAGGACTCAAGCAAACATACAAACCTGTCTTGCCGGACGAGTGGACCGCACTCACCATACGACGCAAAGGGCAGAAAGATATCCGCCTCACCAAATGACCCAATCGTAAATCGTAAATAACCAAATCGTAAATATATCGTGACACGTAAAGAATTTCTTCAAACTCTTGGCATCGGTGCTGCTACATTAGCTGTCAGCAATCTGCCCGGAGTCTCGCTCGTGCAGGCAGCTGAGGCTGCTACACCCGACAAACCGCTCCCGAAAAATACCGAGCGGCTCGCGTTTGGTCTGCCTGATCAGGAGGCAAAAGTGTTGCGACCTGTTACTGCCATCGTCATTGGTGCAGGCTCGCGCGGCTCGGTCTATGCTTCGTATAGCGGGCAGTATCCGGCATCGCTGAAGATAGTAGGCGTAGCCGACATCAATCCCGTTCGTCGCGAACAGATGGCTCAAGAGTACAACATACCACCCGAGCACCGGTTCAGCGATTGGGCGGAGGTGTTCCGTCTGCCTAAGTTTGCCGATGCGGTGATCATCGCTACGCCCGACAATCTGCATTACAAACCTTGTATGCAGGCTTTGGCGGCAGGATACGATGTGCTCCTGGAGAAACCTATCGCCCAAACAGCCAAAGAGTGTACCGACATCCTCCGGCAGGCACGCAAGTACGGACGGCTGGTCGGCGTGTGCCACGTACTGCGGTATGCACCGTACTTCCGGGCCCTCAAGCGCGTGATTGACGAGGGCAGAGTAGGCGACATCGTCAGCATACAGCACCTCGAACCCGTTCGCTTCCACCACATGGCACACTCCTACGTGCGCGGCAACTGGCACTCATCCAAGCAGACCACGCCTATCATCATCGCTAAGGCGTGTCACGATCTGGATATCGTCCGCTGGTTGCTCGGCAAACCATGCAAGCGCGTGTCCGCTTTCGGATCGTTGTCGTTCTTCACGCGCAAAAACGAACCCCAAGGGGCTGCTGACCGATGCTTTGATTGCGCGGCTGAGAAGCAATGCCCGTTCTCTGCACTGAAGATCTATATCCGTGAGCACAGATACCTGTATGTGTTTGACGCTCTGCCCAAGGATCGTGCCGCCAAGGATGCAAAGATTGCCGAGTACCTGCGCACCACTGATTACGGGCGTTGCGTCTTCCGCTGTCAGAACGACCAGTGCGACCATTATGTCTGCAACCTCGAGTTCGACGGACCGGACGGTACGGCTCACTCTACCGCCTCACTGCAAGTGGAGGCGCTCACCTCCTACGGCGGACGCAAAACGCGTATCATGGGAACAAAAGGCGACATAGTCGGCGATATGCAGACCTTTACTCTCACCGATTTTCTTACCGGCAAGAAGTATGTCTGGGATGAGGATATCAGCCAACTCCCGGGCTATGAAGGACATGCCGGTGGTGATTGGGGCATAGTCAAAGATTTTGTGCTCGCCGTAGCGCATCAGGACGAGAAGTATCTCAGCTCCACCATCGATGTATCGGTCGAATCCCACGTCATGGGCTTCCGTGCCGAGGAAGCACGACTCAAATCAAAAATAGTGAATATGTAAACTGTTGCAGTCATGAAACATTACACCGTTCTTTTTGCCGTCGCACTGCTGCTGGGCTTTACGTCATGCACACCCAAGCAGGATATCACCCGTGCAGAGCAGATCCGTGCCGACCTGCTTAACCCGAATAATCAGCGCGTGCTTGTCGTTTCCCACAGGGCAGATTGGCGTGGATGGCCCGAGAACTCTCTGCCTGCCATTGAGTCCGCTATCAATATGGGCGTGGATGTCGTAGAACTTGACCTCCAGTGCACCGCTGACAGCCAACTCATTATCATGCATGATCCCAAACTCAACCGGACAACGACCGGCAAAGGCGTAATTGCCGAACTGACTCTCGACTCCATACGCACCTTCCGCCTCAAGAACGGCGTCTCCATCAAGACCCGCCACGAGATACCCACTCTCCGTGATGCGCTCCTCCTCTGCAAGGACCGCGTACTCATCAACCTCGACAAGGCTGACCGTTACTTCGATCTTGTCGTACCTGTGCTTGAGGAAACAGGCACTACACGCCAGATCATTATGAAAGGCAGGAAACCCGCCAATGAGGTACAACAACTATACGGCAAGTATCTCGCGGATGTTATCTACATGCCTATCGTGGATATGAACGACTCTGCCTCCGTCGAGGCGTTTCGCGCGCACATGCAGAGCCATCCTTGCGCCTTCGAACTATGCTGGCGTGGCAGTGACGAGTATGTCCGTCAGGCTTCTGCGCTCGCCCAAGGCAAATCGCTCCTGTGGGCGAACTGCCTCTGGGATACCCTCTGCGGCGGACACGAAGATGATCAGGCAATGAAAGATCCCGATGCTCATTACGGCTATCTTATCGATTCCCTCGGGTTCCGTATCATCCAGACTGACCGCCCGGAGTATCTGATCAGTTACCTCAAATCAAAGCACAGACGATGAGTTTCTTTTCCAAATCACCCGCCGCCCCTCTACGTGACGAATCTGAGGAGCAACGCAGCACGCGCTTCAAACGCATGCAGTGGGCTTCGTTCTTTGCCATAACCCTTGGTTATAGCATGTACTACGTTTGCCGCACATCGCTCAATGTGGTAAAGAAACCCATCATGGATGCCGGCATCCTTGATGCAAGGCAACTCGGTGTTATCTCTTCCGCATTACTCTTCACCTACGCTATCGGTAAGTTCGTCAACGGCTTTCTGGCGGATCACTCCAACATTCGCCGGTTCATGGCAACAGGTTTGCTCATCTCTACGGTCGCAAATATAGTTGTCGGATTGCTCGGACTGATCACCGTCTCGCAGATGGCTATATCCCAAGTAGCGTTCTACACCGTCTTTGCTGTATTGTGGGCTGTTAACGGCTGGACACAATCCATGGGCGCACCGCCGTCGATTGTCGCACTCTCACGCTGGTATCCGCTCTCCAATAGAGGTACGTTCTACGGGTTCTTCTCGGCATCGCATAATCTCGGCGAGTTCTTCTCGTTTCTGCTCGTGGGCGGACTTGTCAGCCTTTTCGGTTGGCAATACGGGTTTGTCGGCGCGGCAATTGCAGGATCCATAGGATTCCTGTTGATTGTTTTTCTGCTGCACGATTCGCCGGAAGCGGAAGGTATGCCTTCCGTGGCGGTCATGGCGGGCGAGGAGCTACCTTCTGATGATAAGCCCGGGTCCATCGGACTCTCGCAGCGTGCCGTGCTGCGTAATCCATACGTCTGGGTGCTTGCTTTTGCCTCTGCTTTTATGTACGTGTCGCGTTATGCAGTCAATGGCTGGGGGGTACTTTTCCTGCAGGAGACCAAAGGGTTCACCCTTGCCACTGCTACGCAGATCATATCCGTCAATGCGCTGCTCGGAATCATCGGTACCGTGTTCTCCGGCTGGCTTAGCGATGTGGCTTTCAAGGGCAATCGGTATATTCCCGCAGTCGCGGCAGGTGTGCTTGAGGTGCTCTCGCTCATCCTCTTTGCATTCGGCGGCAATAGCGCTTGGGTGAATATTCTGGCTATGGTACTGTTCGGGATAGCTATAGGTGTTCTCATCTGTTTCTTGGGCGGACTGATGGCTGTAGATATCGTTCCGCGTGAGGCGGCAGGTGCGGCTCTCGGAGTTGTCGGCATTGCATCCTATGCTGCTGCAGGACTGCAGGACATCGCTTCCGGACTGCTCATTGACGGCAACAAAACGCTCGTCTCTGTCACTGACGGAGTAGAGCAATATACCTACAACTTCACACCTGCACTTATCTTCTGGATCGTTGCTGCCACACTCTCTGTCCTGTTGGTATGTGTCGTGTGGCGCAAAGCCCGGGGGAAATAAATGAAAAATCGTAAATAACCAAATGGTACATCGTAAATAACCAAATCGTAAATAGTTTTATGTTAGGTACATGGGAAATCATATTGATAGCGCTGGCTGTTCTTCTCATTTTCGGTGGTAAGAAGATTCCCGAACTTATGAAAGGAATAGGCAAGGGTATGCGCTCGTTCCGCGAAGGCGTGGAAGGCAAAGAGGATAAAGAGAATAACGACGAAAAAGAAGAAGCCGGAAACGAAAGGTAAAACCCTCGAACAGATCACCGCCATGTGGCGTGACAGGAAAACGGTAGCCTAAATTCTACTTCGTTTATCAAGATAGTCAATAACAAAAAGTCGGTAAAGGGTCGATAAAAGTACGATAAAACCCCGATTATCCTGCACGTTTTTGGCGAATTTGGGTGAAAAATGAATTTTTTTGTCAAAAAAATGAAAAAAAGTTGGTAAGAGTTTGCATATTCAAAAAAAACTTTGTATCTTTGTGGAGAAAATGGTCAGATTTGACCGGATAGATGCGTTAACAACCAATCTTATTAACCATAAAACATTAGTATCCATGAAAAAACATTTACTATTCGTTGCATTGGCAACAATTTTTTCAATTAACTTGTTTGCTCAGGAACCAGCCAAACCCACGACTGCTCCTGCTGCTCCGACAATGGCAGAGGAGCATGTGATGGCTCTGTATTGCAATCATTATGAGGGCAATACGCTTAATTTCGCAGCACAAGGCTGGGGAACACAATGGGAAACTCTGACTATTGAAGGAACTAAAGTGCTTTATGCTTCCAGTATGGCATGGGATGCTGTAAAAGGTGCAGAAGACTCCAACGACTTGAGTGGTTATGAGAAACTGCACTTCGACCTTTGGGTGCCTGAGGCTGCACATGTTAAGTTCACCATCGAAGCTCTCAATGGTTACAAGAAACCCGTTGATTTCAATCTAAATCAGGGTTGGAACACCATCGACGCCGATACGGCTTGGTGGGGCCCCTATGACTGGAAAGACCTGAAGTGTGTTATTTTTGAAGGCTATACCAAAGATGGTACACAAAGCTTTGAGGGCAATCCGTTTGCGTTCGCCAATGTTTACTTCTGGAGCACAACAACGACCGTTGAGGTGCCTGACAAACCATCAGTGGCTAAGCCTGAGACTGCACCAGCCGTTCCGACTCTGCCCGAGGAGAACGTCATGGCGTTGTATTGCAACCATTATCAGACCAACAACCTGAACTTCAATGTACTGGGTTGGGGCGGTGTACTGACTTGGGAAACTCTGGAACTGGGCGAAGAGAAAACAAAAGTGCTCTATTGCCAGGATATGAAGTGGGAGATTCTGACGAACTGGGATAAATCATCGTATGACTTCAGTGGCTACGAGAAGTTCCACTTCGACATCTGGGCTCCGTTTGCATGCAACATAAAGGTTAAGTTTGAGGCTCTGAGTGCAGGCGACGGCGGTAGCGGTTGGCAGAATAGCATTAATTTCAAACTCAACGAGGGGTGGAACACTGTTGATTGTGACCCCGCTTGGTGGATTACCGAGGAAAAACCCTATGATTGGAAGGACGTGCGGTACATCGCCTTCGAAGGCTACAAGCAAGAGGACGGCGAGACTTCTGCTGAAGGCAGCCCATTTGCATTTGCTAACCTGTATTGGTGGAACACTCCGGCTCCGCAAGGCATACCCGAACAGGCTCCTGCAGCGCCGACCATGGCCGAGAAAAATATCCAGGCATTGTTCTCTACAACCTATCAGGAGCGTACATTCAATTTCGCACCTGTCAGCTGGGGTTCACAATGGGTGGACTATGAGTATGAAAATGGTCAGCACATATGGTTCTCGGAGCATTTCAACTGGGACGGCTTTACCAACTGGGATGCCACTAGCTATGACCTGAATGACTACGACATGATGCATGCTGACATCTATGTAACCGTTGACTCGAAGATGAAAATTACGTATGAGGCTCTGGGCGCAGGCGACGGCGGTAGCGGTTGGAAGAACGGCGGTCTTGTTGAACTGAAAGCCAACCAGTGGAACAAGGTTGAGGTTGATTTGCTGAACGCTCCGTATGACAGCTTTGACTTCAAAGATCTGCGTTACATGATTCTGGAAGGCTTCGTTAAGAGTGAAGACGGTTCGTCGGCAGAAGGTACTCCGCTGGCTATCGCCAATGTTTATTTCTGGAACACGATGACCCCGGTTGACAACATCAGCATCGAGAAAGTTGCCGTTAAGCGTATTGTGGACGGACAACTGATGATTGAGGCTAATGGCAAGCAATTCAATGCACAAGGTGTGCAATTCTAATTCGCCAATAATTTGACTGACAGAGCCCTATGCCGTGGCGTAGGGCTTTGTTGGTTACTCATTAGATTCAATACCATGAACATGAAAAGATTACACCTGTTGTTGCCCGTATTGTTACTTCCGTTGCTAGTGTGTGCACAACGTACAGTCAGCGGAAGAGTGGTGGACGATAGCGGTGAACCGCTGATAGGTGCCACCGTGCGAGTGCAGGGGACAACTGCCGGAACAATTACAGACTTTGACGGTCTGTTCAGTATATCGGATGTGGCTGATGACGCTATAGTCGAAGTGTCGTACATGGGCTACTTGCCGCAGCAGCTGAAAGCCGCCTCCGACATGCGCGTCGTGCTGCAGGAAGATGTGCAGCGGCTCGAGGATGTGATAGTAGTGGGCTACGGTGCAGCGAAAATCAAAGACTTGACATCCCCGATTGATGTGGTGAAAGGCGAGGAACTGACAGCCGTGCCGACCTCGTCGCCGATGTCCGCTCTGCAAGGTAAGGTCGCCGGCGTGAATATCGTCAACTCCGGTGTGCCCGGATCAGGACCGACCGTGCAGATTCGAGGCATAGGGTCGTTCTCCAACAATACTCCGCTGTTTGTCGTGGATGGTATGTTCTACGACAACATCAACTTCCTGAACAACGGCGATATCGAGGATATGTCGATCATGAAAGACGCGTCAGCCGCCGCTATCTACGGTGTGCGTGCCGCCAACGGCGTGGTAATCATCACCACCAAACGCGGCAAACACAACCAGCGTCCGGACGTGACCTACGACGGTTACGTGGGCGTGCAGACCGTGAGCAACCTGATAGATATGTGCTCGTCGGATCAGTATGCCGAGATGCTGCTGGAGGTGAACAAACGCTCGTACACGCGCATGTTCCGTAATTCAATGACCATGTACGGTGGCACGTACGATGCCGAGGCAGGTGTGTTCCACCTCGATCAAAACACCAACTGGTACAAGCAACTGTTGCGTCCGGCGGTGATGACCAACCACAGCCTGACCATCAACGGCGGTAGCGAAAAAGCTACCTACGGCGTGGGTATGAGTTACTTGTATCAGAATGGTATAATGAACACCCCGAACAGTTACAACCGTATGAACCTGCGCGGTAACCTCGAGTACAAACCGTTCAAGTGGCTGACAGTCGGATTCAACGGCATATTCGTGCAGAGCAAGCAGCAGTTCCCGAACAACGCTGCATGGCAGCAGGCGTACAACATGCCGGGTATCTTCCCCGTATATGACCCGACAACCGCCGAACTCTATACCGACGGTTTTGCTTCGCCTATGACATTGCAACTGACGAACAACTTCTACAACCCCGTAGCCACTGCCAAGTATTACGACAGCCGCAATACCACCAATCAGATGATGGCATCGGCGTACGCGCAGTTCAATATCCTGCCGGACAAACTCAACCTGCGTACCTCGTACAACTACGACTACACGGGCATGGAGGCTACAACGTTCATACCCGAATACTACATCAGCAACAATCAGAAGAACGAGACGAGTAACCTGACAAAGAGCACCACATCGTTCAACAACTGGATATGGGATAACACCCTGACCTACAGCAATCAATGGGGTAAGCACGGCTTCAAAGCCATGCTCGGTCTGAGTTTGCGCGAGGAGCGCTACCGTAACCTCTGGGCTGTGGCTCAAGATGTGCCCGCCGGCAAGGACAGTTACAAGTACATCAGTCTGGGCAACACCGAAGGGCGTGTTACCGGCGATGACGGCAACCGCTACCGCGGATTCTCGTACTTCGGACGACTGAACTACAACTACGACGACCGGTATATGCTCATGTTCACTATCCGCCGTGACGGCTCGAGCAAGTATAACGAGAAGTGGGGCACTTTCCCCTCGGTAGGTGCGGCGTGGGTGCTGACGAACGAGGAGTGGCTCAAGGGCGTGGAAGGTGTGGATTACCTCAAGCTCCGCGCCAGTTGGGGACTGCTGGGTAACGATAAGATCGGCGCTTCGTTCGGCACCACCAGCAGCGACCTGGCACGTGCCGTGTTCGGCACAAACACAGCCGTAAGCGGGTACGTCAATTCCTCAAACTTCAGTTGGCTGAGTTGGGAGGTGGTCAACGAGACGAACGTAGGTACGAACTTTGCGTTCTTCGGCAACCGCCTGACCGGTGACATCGACTGGTACTACCGCCTCACGCAGAACGCCGTTGTGTCGCCTATGCTGCCTATGCAGGAGCAGTCGATAGCCGGCAACTGGGGCGAGATACTGAATATGGGCGTGGATATCAACCTCAACTGGGAGCAACGCATCGGCAAGGACTTTACGTACTTCGTAGGCGGCAATGTCAGCTGGCTGCGTAACCGCGTGATGAGCCTGCGCGAAGGCGTGAATATCATCAAGGGCGGCAAAACGGTGCAGATGGTAGGGCAGAAGATGAACAGTTACTATGGCTTCAAGGTAATAGGTGTCTATCAGACCGACGAGGAGTGCGCTACCGACCCGATAGCCGTAGCCAACGGACTGGTGCCCGGCGACTTCAAGTACGAGGATGTCAACAAAGATAACGTCATTGATGACAGCGACAAGCAGATCCTCGGTTCGTACATCCCCGACTGGACGTACGGCATTAACATGGGCTTCCGATACAAAGGTCTGGATCTGAACATCGTGTTCACCGGCAAAGCCGGCGGACAGATCTGGAACAGAAAACGTGCACTGCGCTACGCCAGCAACACGTATAACTTCGACCTCGACCAATACACGCGCCGCTGGCACGGCGAGGGCACGTCAAACACCGATCCCTCGGCTGCCGGACTGATGAAGAGCTGGAACATCGGCGACAGTCAGAACGCCAGTTACTTCGTGGAGAGTGCTGACTACTTCCGTATTCAGAACATCACTCTGGGGTACACGTTCACCAACGTAGGTGCCGGTTCGTACAAGATGCCGAGCATACGCCTCAGCCTGAGTGCAGAGAAGCCGTTCACAACCTACACGGCACATGCACTCACACCGGAGATCAGCGATCCCGAAGGATGGGATACAGAGGTGTATCCGCTGACATCGACATGGTCGTTTGCTGTACAACTGAAGTTCTAAATAGTGGTTTCTACTCAAGATAAAGGCAAAATAAATGAAGATGAATATGAAAGCAAAACATATTTTGGTTATAACCTTTGCAGCAGTGCTGACAGGTTGCTCGTTTCTGGAGATAGATACCGAGAACAAGATCGCCAGTTCGGAGGTTGATTACACCAAGACTTCCGAGATGTATCAGCCGGTGGTAGGCGCATACTCCAAGCTTCGCTGGCCCGGCATGCACTGGGTGGACAACCTGATGTGGACAGGTCGTGACGATGATATGACTTCCGGCCGTGACAACGACCAGCAGGACCTGCTCCGTTACGGCTATCGTGGCGGCTACCAGAACCCGAACTCGTACTGGGGACTGAACAACGCCTGGATCAATGCCTACGAGATTATCCGTGCTTGCAACTCGACTTTGGAGGCATTGGATAAGTATGCCGAGCATATCCCTCAAGGTTCTGCCGACTACAAGAAGTACCTCAGTTACCGCGGCGAGACCGTAACAATCAGCATGTGGGCGTACTACATGATGAGCACCTCCTTCGGCGCGTGTGTGCTGCTGACGGATAACAACCAGTCGCGCTTCGTGCGCTCCACACGCGAGCATGTGTGTCAGTACGCGCTCGAACAATTGGAAAAAGTGATACCCGACATGCAGCGTATGCGTCCTAACCAGATGGAGTATCCGGGTGCGTTCACGGCGTTCTCCGCCGAAGCACTGGCGGCACGCTTCGCGTTGCTGCTGGAGGATTATCCGAAGGTGGAAACGCTCACGCAGGATATCATCGACAACGGCGGGTTCGAACTGTACAGCGACTACTACAACCTGTTCAAGATTCCAGGCAAACTGTGCAACGAGAGCCTGATGGAGGTGCAGGTGACCGATTTCGGTTTGGCTACAGGCGACTATTTAGGTATCGACCAGTGGTACGTATCCATGGGTGCCACAATGAGCGGTACGGTGGACGGTAATCCTGTATCCATCTCAGGTTGGAACTTTATGCAATACAACCGGCAGTTCGTTGACTGGTGCAAAGCCCGCGGCGAGACGATCCGTCTGGAGACGTCCTGTCTGGAGGGCGGCAGCAAGACGCGCGAGGGATTTCTGGTAGAGGGCTCGGCTATCTTCAACGGCAAAGCCTATCTGCCTTACAACCAGATGACACCGGGCACTACCGACTGGGGACGCAACAACAACGTCCGCTTGCTCCGTTATGCTGAGGTGCTATTGATGAACGCCGAGGCGAAAGTACGTAATGGCAAGAGCGGTGATGAACCGTTCAACGAGGTGCGCACGCGTGCTGCCATGTCAACCATAACCGGCGTTACGCTGGAGCAGATACTCGACGAACGGCGTATGGAGCTTTGCTCCGAGTGGGGATTGCGTTACACCGACCTTGTACGTACCGGGCTGGCAGCCGAGGTACTGAACCAACCGACGCTTGTGCGCGACCAGGCTAACGGCGAGTGGACACCCGCCAAAGCCTACTGGCCTGTGCCCGGCTTGCAACTGCTTAACTTGCCTGACCTGGGCAAAGAACCGGAATAATTTATAAATTAGAAATCATAAATTAGAAATCTTAGGAAGATGTCTGCCAAGTTTATCTGTGTTCTGACATTGACAGGTGCGCTGCTGAGTGCATGCAGCCCGCAGCCGTCCGTCACGCCATCCAAGCCCGTCACACCTCAGGTGCTGACCGATGAGGCGTTGATGGATACCTTGCAGCGCGCGCACTTCAATTATATGTGGAACGGTGCCGATCCTTCTACAGGCATGGCGTATGAGCGTATCCATATTGATGGCGACTATGGTTACGACGACCCGACCATCATCACCACCGGAGGTTCGGGCTTCGGTATAGCCGGTATAATAGTGGCAATGGATCGAGAGTTCATCACGCGTGAAGAGGGCGTTGCAAGGCTGCAGAAGATTGTCACGTTCCTCACACGCGCCAAACGTTTTCACGGCGTGTGGCCGCACTGGCTCTATCCGTCCGGCAGGGTAGCACCGTTCGGCCAGAAGGATAATGGCGGTGATCTGGTGGAGAGCTCGTTCCTGATGGAGGGCTTGCTGTGCGCAAGGCAGTATATGAACCCTGAGGTTGAGGCGGAAAAACGGGTGATTGACGGTATCAACACCCTGTGGCAGGAGATGGAGTTCGACTGGTATCGCCGTGGCGGACAGGACGTGCTCTACTGGCACTGGTCGCCGGATTATGGCTGGGAGATGAACTTGCCCATTCAGGGGTACAACGAGTGCATGATCGTGTATATCCTGGCAGCCTCTTCACCCACACATCCGTGTCCTGCCTCCTGTTACCACAAGGGCTGGGCGCGCAACGGCAATATCCGCAGCGATGCCGTGTATCGCGGCTATCCGTTGCAACTCTGCCACAACGGCGCTGAGGCTACCGGCGGACCGCTGTTCTGGGCGCACTACAGCTGGTTCGGTTTGTGCCCGATCGGGCTGAGCGACCGGTATGCCGATTATGGCGAAGCAATGAAAGCGCACGTGCTAAGCGACTATGCCTATTGCGTGGATAACCCCAAAGGGTACATCAACTATTCGGACAGTTGCTGGGGACTGACAGCCGGTTACTCTATCAACGGCTATGAGGCACACGCGCCGAACAATGACCTCGGCGTGATCACACCTACGGCAGCACTGTCCAGTTTCCCCTACGCTCCGGCAGAGGCAATGGCGGCTGCACGGTACTGGTATAACCGCAAGAACCTGCTTTGGGGCGATTATGGCTTCTACGACGGCTATAGCGCCACTGCCAAGTGGTACCCGCGCCGATACCTGGCTATCGACCAGCTGACCATCGCACCGATGATTGAGAACTATCGGACAGGACTGCTCTGGAGACTGTTCATGTCCTGCCCGGAGATTCAGCAAGGACTGCAGGTGCTGGAGATAGAGTATAATTGACTGTAGATAATTGATATAGATATTTTGAAATGAAGAAATCTTTTTTCGTTGTAGCGTTTGCCTGTTTGGCAGTAACGGTTGTGTTGTCAGGTTGCCGGCATGAGAACACTGCCTGCGAAGATGCGCAGATGCGCGTGTTTGTTGACAAACTAATGGCACAGATGACCCTCGAGGAGAAACTTGGGCAACTCAACCTGCCTGTAACCGGCAACATCGTGACCGGTGCTGCCCGCGAGAGTAACGTGGCGGAAGATATACGTCAGGGCAGGGTAGGCGGTCTGTTCAACCTCAAGGGGGCCAAACCTATACGCGAGGTGCAGCGCATAGCCGTCGAGGAGAGCCGACTTGGTATTCCTCTGCTGTTCGGTATGGATGTTATTCACGGCTACGAGACCGTCTTTCCTATCCCATTGGCACTCGCCTGCTCGTGGGATATGGACGCCGTTGAGCAATCGGCGCGAATCGCTGCCCGTGAGGCGACAGCCGATGGTATATGCTGGACGTTCTCGCCGATGGTGGACGTCTGTCATGACGGTCGCTGGGGACGTATCAGTGAGGGCAGCGGTGAAGACCCGTATCTGGGCAGCCGCATAGCCGAAGCTATGGTGCACGGCTATCAGGGCGCCTCGCTGGCCGACTCGGCAACGATGATGGCGTGCGTCAAGCACTTTGCACTGTACGGACTGGTGGAAGCCGGACGAGAGTACAACAATGTCTATCCCGACGATTTTCATGCTTTCAACGAATATATGCGTCCCTACAAAGCCGCTATCGATGCCGGTGCAGGCTCTGTAATGGCGGCGTTCAACACCGTACACGGTATTCCCGCTACAGGCAACCGTTGGCTGCTGACCGACCTGCTGCGTGGGCAGTGGGGATTCCGCGGATTCGTGGTGTCGGACTATACAGCCGTGGAGGAGTTACAGGAGAACGGCGTATGCTCGTCGCTCGAGCAGAGCGCTATCCAATGCTTGGATGCAGGGTTGGATATGGATATGGTGTCCAACGGGCTGGTGTCGTTGGCTGATGCCGTACGCGCCGGACGCTGCAGCATGCAGCAGGTGGACGCTGCCTGCCGAAGAATGCTTGAGGCGAAGTACAAACTCGGGCTGTTCGACGACCCGTACCGCTACTGCGACACCACGTTGCGCGAGTCGGTCATTCTCAGCGATACGCACCGCGCCGTGGCACGACGCATAGCCGGCGAGAGTATGGTGCTGCTCAAGAATGACAACCGACTCCTCCCACTCAGCAAACGCGGCACGATAGCACTGATCGGTCCGCTGGCGGATACGCGTCCGAACATGTCGGGCACATGGGCTGTGGCGGCTGTACCCGAGCGGTACAAAACCGTTCGTGAGGGACTGCAGGACGCCTTGCGCGGCACGGGTGCACGGCTGCTGTATGCCAAAGGATCGAACCTGATGTACGACGCGCAGGCGGAGGCTATCGGTACGATGTTCGGCCGTGAGATGCGCGACCCGCGTAGTGCCGAAGTAATGCGTGCCGAGGCGTTGAGCATTGCTCGTCAGGCGGATATCATTATTGCCGCTATGGGCGAAGCCAGCGAGATGAGCGGCGAGTGCTCCTCGCGTGTGAACATCGAGATGCCCGATGCGCAGCACGACCTGCTTCTCGAGCTTGCCAAACTTGGCAAGCCTATAGTGCTCGTGCACTTTGCCGGTCGGCCCACTGTGCTGAACTGGGAGACCGACCATCTGCCCGCCATCCTCGAGAGCTGGTTCTGCGGCAGCGAGAGTGCCGACGCCATAGCCGACGTGCTGTTCGGCGATGTTAATCCGTCCGGCAAGCTTGTTGTACAACTGCCGCGGCACGTGGGGCAATATCCGTTCTCGTACCGCCAGTACCGCACCTCGCGCCCGAACACCGGCGGAGGATTCGGCAAGTTCAGTACCTGCTATGCCGATGTCAGCAGCCATCCACTGTATCCGTTTGGCTACGGACTGAGTTACACGCAGTTTGCGTACTCGAACTTCTACCTCACCGACAGTATCATGCCGCTTGACGGTAAGGTGGAGGCACATATCACCGTTACGAACACAGGCGACCGCACCGGTGCAGAGATCGTGCAACTGTACATCGGCGACCGCGTGGCGAAAGGTGTGCGGCCCTACAAAGAACTGCGGGGCTTTGAGCGACTCATGCTGCAACCCGGCGAGAGCCGCGAGGTGGTGTTCACACTCGATGCCGACCTGATGGGATACTACGAGCCTTACGACCTCACATGGACGCTCGAACCCGGAGAGGTAGAGGTGATGGTTGGCTGCAACAGCCGCGACACGCAGATGCAACTGCTGAAGATAAATTAGAAATTAGAAATTTGAAATCATAAATTTGAAATTATAAATTCGAATTATGCGCTATCTATCCATCTTATTGGTCATGAGTATCTGTGCGGTGATGCAAGCCGTCACGCCTGTACGAACAGTTTTGCTTTACCCGAACGGTGCGCCGGACAGCAACGGTTATGCGCCTGAGGATGAGTATGTCAAGGAAGGAACGAAGTTCTTCCGCACCTCTGTGCCGCGTCTGGATCTGTATGTGCCTGCGTCTGCCACGGCTCAGTCGCCGTGTCCGGTGTTGCTGGTGTGCCCGGGCGGTGGGTACAGTTTTACATCCACCGGCAACGAGGGCATAGATGTTGCCAACTACTTCTTACCTCGCAACATAGCGATAGCCGTGCTTAAGTACCGTATGCCTAACGGACACGAGACTATCCCTCTCGCCGATGCGATGCAGGCTATGCATCTGTTACGCGACAGTGCCGACGCGTGGCACCTCAAGGCGCAGCATATAGGTGTGATGGGTTTCTCTGCCGGCGGACATCTGGCTGCCAGTCTGGTGACGAAATTTGCCGATGCCAAGTCGCGCCCCGACTACGGAGTGCTCATCTATCCCGTCATATCGATGGCTGACGAACTGACGCACCGGGGCTCGTGCCGCGAGTTGCTGGGGCAGAACCCCACAGCGGAACAACGCGAACGCTGGTCGGCTGATCGACAGGTGACTGCCGATACGCCGCCGTGTGTGATCGTGGCTTGTCAGGACGACCGGACGGTGAAGGTTGCCAACTCGCTGCGGATGTTCGAGGCACTAACCGCCAACCATGTGCCGGCTACACTCGTAGTCGTGCCTACGGGCGGTCACGGCTGGGGATACCTGCGCCAGTTTGCCGACCGCGAGCAGATCGACCAGGCTGTACTCTCGTTCATCCAATCGCATTGCCGCTGACCTACATTCGAACACGGATCTTCACGGAGTGTCACGGAATCTCTGTCCACCTGCCTCCGTGTTTTTCCGTGTGTTCCGTGGGTTGTTTAATTCTGTACGGATCTTTCGGATCTTACGGAATCTTTGTCCCTCTGCCTCCGTTTAATCCGTGCGATCCGTGGGGTGTTTAATTCTGTACAGATCTTTCGGATCTCCCGGAATCTATGTTCATCTGCCTCCGTTTAATCCGCGTGATCCGTACAGTTCCCTCATGCGATGCCGGCATCCTAATTGTCGGTAATTGTCGATAATGGTTGACCCACCTTCTTCTTCCTGTACCGTTCCACGAACCGCTCCTGGTTCGCCTGCTCCGCTTCGGTCTTCACATGTCCTTTTCGGTTCGGGCACCGCTGCACAATCTGCTTGCCTTTGTACATCCTGAAGTAGTACCCGTCTTTCCGCAGTTGTCCTCTCAGCGTCTCTATCGGTGTGATCAGTTCTGCTATCATTTTCTTTTTCTCATTTTCCTTTTCGGTTGCATATTTGCAACCGTTGTCAGTCTTATACTTCCGTGCTTGGCGTCTCAGTTCATGTAGCACCGTTGTCGAAAGCGCGACGCGACCATCTCGCGACCATCGCGTACGTGACCGTCATCTGTGCGACCCGATTACCGAACGCGACTGCAAAGATACGATGAACAAATTGTGTTTTGCAAATTTTTTTTCGCAAAAAATGCAAAAAAATGCAAAGAGAAATGCACCACAAAATTCACATTTTCACATTTCCACGCATCGCTGTATCTTCATTTTTTTATATAATAATATAATATTATATATTATAATTATTATCCATATTTCCCAACCCACACAGATGTGTGGAAATGTGAAAATGTGAATATTTCTATTCATTTGACTTTTCCACTCGCGCCCCAATAAATTTTTATTACTTCATTGTAAACGATTGTATTTAAGCATATTATTAAAACATATAGAGCGAACGGATTCGATCTAACCATGTTTTTGTGTTTGTGTCTTTGAGTGCTTTATACTCGCAGAGTTGTACAAATTGGTGGTAAAAACTGTCTGTAAGCTTGCTTATAAGCAGGTTTTAGTAGCAATTTGTGCAGGAAGTAAGGCTTCTAAAGCACTCAAAGGGTTTTATGGGTTTTTGTTTATTTTTTTACGCACCAGTACTAATTTCCATTCAAAAACTCACTTTCTCTCACATTTCTTCTCATATGATTTGCTTTTTTGATATTTTTTTCGTATCTTTGTAGCGTCTTTCCCGAATGGGATGGACAAATTACATAAAAGGCGTTTGTCCTGTCGATCGGCTTAGCAGTGCAATAAGTTGCTTTGCAATAAACGCTCTGGTAGATGCGTGACCGTCGTACTTTTGTACGACTGAAACAAACTTTGCACGAAATTAGCGTGCGACACGAAACTAAAAAGTAGAATCATTCGAGCAACCACAATGAATAACGAGAATCAAAATATTGAATACAAACGGATATGGCAAGATGATAATCTGAAATCCGTCTGCGCTTTTGCCAACTCGCAAGGTGGTATGATGTATATTGGTATTGACGACGATGGTCAAGTGCTGGGGCTCGATAATGTTCATAAATGGCAAGAAGACATACCTAACAAGATTGTGCAGAACCTTGGTATCGTATGTGAAATTAACACCCAAGAGGAGTTCGGTAAAACATATCTGGAGATTAGCGTCCTGCCAAGCAATGTACCTATTTCTTACAAGGGTATCTACTATGTCCGTTCGGGTGCAACCAAGCAAGAACTGAAAGGAACAGCCCTACAACAGTTCCTATTGGTAAAGATGGGTAAGAGTTGGGATGATATTGTTTGCGAAGGAGCAACAATGGAAGATATTGACCGCCACGCTATTGATTATTTCTTGCGCAAGTCAGCGGATTACGGTCGTATGCCGGGGCTATCGCCAAGTGACTCTACAGAGATTGTTCTTGACAATTTGGATTTGCTAACCTCTACCGGAGAACTGAAGAACGCAGCTGTTTTACTCTTTGGCAAGCGTCCAAGCCGGTTCTTCTCCGGTATTGATTTTCGTATTTGTCGTTTGGGTAATAGCGAGTCCGACATCATTGTGCAAGATATGGTTTCGGGTAATCTGATTGAGATGGCAGACAAAGTAATGGATATTCTCAAAGCCAAGTACCTCTATTCTCCTATTCATTATCAAGGTTTGCAACGAATTGAACCACTGGAGATTCCTGAAGATTCTCTGCGAGAGGCAATCTTCAATGCTATTATCCACAAGGACTACATGCGTGGAGTGGACATCCAAATGAAAGTTTATGCCGATTCTTTGTGGTTATGGAATAATGGCAATTTGCCGGAGAGCTACACGGTTGAGACATTATTGATTCCGCATTCATCACGTCCGCGCAACCCCAAAATAGCCAATGCTTTTTTCCGCGCGGGATTTATTGAATCGTGGGGCCGAGGTATTGAAAAGATACGCAATGCCGGAAACACAAAAGGAATGTCGGCGCCTGTTATCCAAACCGAAATGGGCGGTTTGTCTGTCCGCTTTTTCCGTGCCGGTTTGCCGCAGACATCAGATGTTAATGGTACAAGCGGTACAAGTGATATAACCTTACAACCTTACAACCTTACAAGCTCATGCGGTAACCCGTTGAAAAATAAGGGAGACAACCTTACAACCATTCAAGCTAACAACCTTACAAGCTTGATGAGTCAGATAACTGATTTTTGTGCTCAATGGCGTTCTTTGAGTGAGATTGCCGAACATGTACAACGCAGTCGTCAGTATCTTCGTGGCGAGGTTATTCCTCAGATGTTTGATGTTTTGGAACGCAAGTATGACTCGCCCACTCATCCTAAACAGCAATATAGAGCTAAACGATAGATTAGTCCATCGAAAGATTCATAGACTTGTTCACAGGACTACTTACACACCGATTCACGCTGATCACATGAAAGACGAAATAGTTTTATAGAATCCAACTGACGCAAAATTTGCGACACCCTACGTTCTTCCGGTCTTGAACCGATTGATACGCACATTTGGAAAAATGCGTCGCACGATAGGTGGCTAATCATTGATGATACAGTTTATCACTGCGGTCATTCGCTCAAAGATATGGGGCAAAAACTATGTGCAGTATCTTTGTTATCCATCGATGCGGAAGATATACTGAAGCACGTACGATAAATCTGCACCCCATCCCCACGAGCATTCCGGTGCTCGTTTTTTTGCGGCTTGGACATAAAAATGCACTTTCTCTCACATTTCTTCTCATAAGATTTGCTTTTTTGATATTTTTTTCGTACCTTTGTAGCGTCTTTCCAGAGAGGGGACTGACAAATGACATAAAAGGCGTTTATTGACGCTTGTTTTGGCGGTTAGAAACTTCGCAACTTTCAAAAACTCAGTTCAAAACAATGCAACAATAGATGTCTGCGTTGGGTATATAACTGCACCTGTTAGGGGGTACTATATACTTATGCAGCGTAGGCTCTGTGTTGCTTGTATCTGACTGAGATAGGCAATGCGAAGGCCTCTAACCGCAGGACAAGCAAAATTACAGGTCCTGCGCTTTTTGTGTATGTACCTATACGAAGTAAATCATGGCTAATTGGCAAGACATACGAGCATTAGAAGAACGAATCTACGAGCAAGTAGAGGAGTTTCTGAATAATCAGGAGGCTTATGCTATGCCTGTGCTGAACGTCTATCTGGATCATGACGACATGACCTACAAGGCTGCCGCCGAAGACGGATTGCAAGGCACAGAAGATGAAGGCATTTATCCGATTCCGGAACTCATCCGCATGGGTGATGATGGCAAGAAAGAGCCTGATATTGATAAGATTAGCGATGTAGCTAATAGTTGGATATTTTTAGATTGAAATATAAGAAACAGAAATTGATTAACTAACATATAAAATTCGCATAGTCAAATAGGCATATACCTTGAGCAGCAAGTCGGCAAAACAAAACTGAAAACAAGGAGATATATGTCCCTGCTATCCGTGTGTTGCATGGGGAAGCGGGGTATTGTTTTCAAGTTTGCCGACTGTGCTTTTTTCTCATCAGAGATCAACCGGATAGTACACGCTATCCGGTTTTTTTTGATTTTTGAAGAATGAAAAAATATACAGTATTAGATCTATTCTGTGGTTGTGGTGGAATTAGTTATGGTTTTGAGCTTGCTGGGTTCAAAATCATAGGTGGTATCGATTTCAATGAAGATGCCACCAAAACATTCAAACACAATTTTAAGGACGCGAAGGTTCGTCATGGTTACATAGAAAAAGTAACCGATGACGAAGTCCTGAGAGATTATGGAGGTGTTGATGTAATAGTAGGCGGACCTCCCTGTCAAGGATTCTCTACCGCTAATAGATGGCAAAAAGAAGAGGATGATCCTCGTAATAAGTTATTCTTTGAGTATATTCGATTTGTTAAATTATTGCGTCCCAAGATTATTCTCATAGAGAACGTCCGTGGTATATTGACGCGCAACAATGGCTATGCAAAAGAGCGTATTACTACCATTCTTGGAGAAGAAGGGTATTCTTTAAACATGCAAGTGCTTGATGCCTCTGAGTATGGTGTACCTCAAAATCGAAAACGCGCCATTATCGTGGGTGTTCGTAACGATTACAAGGACATGCTTTTTGATTTTGCGAAACTCAAAAAGAAACCCAAGGTTACCGTTGAAGATGCGATAGGAGAATTGTATCAGTTTGAACAAGAGAATCCTGAAAACAAAATCCTTACTGAGAAGCCATCTACTCAATACCGGAAATATCTAAGAGCGACCGATAATGAAGTATTATCGCACGATGTGCGTTATCCCGCGGATATCGTGCAACGCCGTATCAGTTTTGTTCCGCAAGGAGGAAACTGGGAAGATGTTCCTGCAGAGTTATGGAAGAACAACCGTCAGAACCGACATTCGTCAGCCTACAAACGTTTAGATCCGAACACACAATCGTGCACGATTGATACTGGAAATGCACATAGCAACTACTTCCATCCCCTGTTTAATCGTATTCCGAGTGTCAGGGAATCTGCTCGTTTGCAATCGTTCTCAGATAGATTTGAATTTATGGGATCGCGCGGTAGTCAGTATAAACAAGTAGGAAATGCAGTACCACCGCTACTTGCAAAAGCAATCGCGGATGCTATTATGGAAATTTTGAAGTCATGAAGATAATAGATTTATTTTGTGGAATCGGAGGTTTGAGTCTCGGTTTTGAACAAGCCGGTTTTGAAGTTGTTTCCGCTGTGGACATGTGGGAAGATGCCGTTAAGACATATAACCACAATCGGGAGCAGAAAGTGGCTCAGGTTATTTCTGTCGAGGACTACAACGACCTCGTATTACCAACCGTTCTTGCACATCAAGGACATATTACCGGTATTATTGGAGGTCCCCCTTGTCAAGGTTTCTCAACTGTAGGTCGTCGTGTGGTAGATGATCCTCGTAATAAAATGTACCTTGAGTTCTATAAGGCCGTTAAGTTGGCTAAACCTGACTTCTTTGTCATCGAGAACGTAAAGGGCATGTTAACATTGAACAAAGGTGCATTTGTGAAAGATTTGTTAGCTCGCTTTGGCAAAGAAGGTGTTGATGGCGAGAAAGGGTTAGGATATACTATTTCTTATCAATTAGTGAACGCAGCAGACTATGGTGTTCCTCAAAATAGATACCGTGTATTCTATGTCGGAATAAAAAACAAAAAGTTTGTTTTCCCTGAACCATTTGGATATCAATTAACCGCTAAAGATGGTATTAGTGACTTGTTGCACTCTACGAACGAATACTACGGCTCTGAACCTGTAAATGATTTCCAGAGAGCAATGCGCGGAAACATGACGCATCCAATCAATCAAGATTACACAGACCATAGCCAACAAACTATTGATATTATCAGTAAAATTCCTGATGGCGGTAACATTCGGAGTTTACCCCGTGAGTATTGGGAAGTACGAAAGTATAATAAGGCATTTGAAAGGATGGGAACTTTCAAGCCATCTAATACAATAGATACGGGCCATAGAAATTATTTCCACTATGCAGAACCACGTATCCCCACATTGAGGGAGTCTGCCCGATTACAGAGTTTCCCAGATTCCTTTGAAGTGTTAGGTACTCGTGGTAGTCAGTATAAACAAGTCGGAAATGCAGTACCGCCTATGTTGGCTTATGTTATTGCACAGAATATCAAACAAATCCTAGAATAAGTATGAGAGTAGTAATTCCAAATAATACATACAAGGGGATTGCTGATGGATCTAGTTTAACCAATGATAGACGTAAACAGATTCTATCTATATACGATTTTGTCAATACTTTAGGCAACGAGCCATTAACATACAAATCCCTACAAGAGAGAGTGGCAGATGAAGATTACGGCATATCTGATAGTGCCATCCGAACTTTCTTCCCACTATTAGGAAAATTGGGGTTCGTTGATTACAAAGATACTTTCCCTGCATGTGAACTATTCACAAAGACAGGAAAAGTGTTTATGGAAACTTTCAAATCTTTGCTTTATGCGGAAGATCTTCATCCTCAAAACAAGCGACTGATTGATGAAATAAACCATTGCTTAACAACTATCCAAAGATATGGCCTCTTGTACATGAATAGCCAAGAAGAATTTAAACAACATGGCATTTGGCTCGCTCTTGCTATCTTAAAACAGGAGCAGGAAATATATTGGTCTGAGTTTTTATTCTTCCTGCATCTGTGTAAAGACAAGCATATGTCTATCAAAGATGCCGCAAAAGAGGTTAAAGCGAATAGATTAAAGAATGTAGAGTACGAATACTATAATTCAGATAACAAGCCTATAGCAGGTACTTCTTACTCGTACACGCATGCTTTTCTCGAAGAAGCCGGTATCCTCCGTGACATCGAAGTTAATCACTCTCTATTGAACGAGGGTATGTTTGATTTTATCGAATTAATTGACAACTACTATGAATAAGGAAACCATTGAAGGCAACATTAGAGATAGTTTATCTCGTGCCTTAAAATTAATGAATGGCGAGGATGTCCTTACGTCCATGGCAAACACTATTCTCTTCCAATCCAACAATGCAAAGGACTTTGTATGGGGATCTGTGAAGGCTTTGCACAAAGAAGGTGTATTTAGAGAACTATTTGACTCAAAATGGAAGAAACGTTGGTATAACAATTACATTCTTATCAATGATTGTTATGTGGCTTGCACTACACCAGATGGAACAGATGGTGATACCATTGGCATGTATGATGACGAATTCCTAAATGATAATTTCCGAGTTGATGGCGGAATATTGGATGTTAAGAAATTTGCCAAAGCTGTTAATGATGTATATGCAGATCGCTATAAAGTAGTCATTGAAGAAGATAACTTCAAGCTAATTAAGTTACAGAATAAAAAGCAGATAACTCCCATAGTCGAAGTGCCTGCAATGACATCGCAAGACTATCAATACATGGCAGCCATCAAGACTAAACCATTTTTGATTCTTGGCGGTTTCTCCGGCACAGGTAAGAGTATTGCGGTTAAGTCGCTCGCGTTTGCCACTTGCCCATGCGATGGATATTTGAACGCATCTGAAACAACTCCGGGGAACTATCTCTTGTTATCCGTAAAACCCAATTGGCACGATGCAACTGAGATAACCGGATTCCGTTCGTCAGTTAACCATAACTACTACGTCACGGATTATATGAAGTTCGTGATTAAGGCTAAAATGTACGAAGATCAAAATGTGCCTTTCTTCGTTTGTTTGGATGAGATGAACTTGGCACCGGTAGAGGAATATTTTGCAGACTTCCTCAGCGTTATCGAAAGCCGCACAAAGAGACAAGATGGTAGAATCGTCACCGACGCATTGATTTCAAAGAGCGTATTTAACGATTCCAATTATGCGGATGACTTCAACATTTTCCTTGAACTTGGAATTCATCCAACGATTGAAGTAAATGATCTCACGGAATTCAATGCCCAATTAAAAGCAAGTGAGGAAGAGGCGTTCTATCAAGAACAATGGCTTGTAGATGAACTTAAGGAACACGGCATGACTATTCCGCAGAACTTGATCGTTATCGGCACGGTCAATATGGACGACACCACCAATAGTTTCAGCCGTAAGGTGATTGACCGCGCCATGACATTTGAGACCGTAGTTGGTGAGTTTGATGTCGATGATTATTTTGCTGATGGTTCAGGTATTCTTATGGAATACTGCCAGAAACCTTCAAAAGGCGAGTTATATATTTCCGATGAAGTGCGTGCAACGGATTTGGATAGCAATTATTTGAACGATAAGGAGAAAAAGCAAATCATTGACTTCATCAACAATATCAATAAAGATCTTGATGGTACTCCGTTCCAAATCAGTTACCGCATTCTCAACGAAACTATCTTACTCTATCGGTCTAAGAAAGAGATAGACCACATTATTGGTAGCGGGTTTGAATTAGGTGTTGAATTCTCGCTTGACTTGAATGACATATTCGACGATATCCTGATGCAAAAGATTCTGCCGCGTATTGAAGGCGATTATGACAAGTGTCATACCGCTATCGAAAACCTAAGTAGACGCGCCAAAGATTCCGAATGGAAACGCAGCATTGACAAATTAGCGTTTATGGAGCGCCGATTTGGACCTGACAAGAGTGGATTTACTTCATTCTGGAATTAAAGCATGGAGGTTCTTCGGTTACATAATGATCAATATACGATAACCATCTCCACCGCTACAAGCGGGTCAGCATGGGAACGGTTCGAACGTCGCGTCGGAAATGAGGCGTTGCGTTACTGCGACTATGCCTCGTCCTACGCAAGCAAGTTGTCGCTTAGTCATCCCAAGGCGCATTTTACTCTGCAACCGGTATCAAACAATGAGGCTACGGAGTGGAAAGAGAAACATCCCGTCCTCTTTGAAACCAATGAGTACCAGTTTGCTGTTGAGTTCCATAACTCGCTGACGCTTGATGGGAACGAAAAGCACACCCCACACGTGCGTCACCCGCTCAAATCAGTAGTGGATTCCTTCAAGTTCTATCAAAGCGGCTCCGATAGTGGTTTCCTTGTTGGCTCAATTGATTTCCTTAACTCACCGGGTAAGTTCCGCTTTGCCTTTGAATACTACGACTTGGAAGGACAATTATGCGAGCAATGGTTTGAACTATATGTGGCATCGCCGAAGTTAGATACCAAGAACGATCTAAAGAAGATTACCGCTCTCATCAATCGGGAGTACGAAAACTATGTCTTTGACTATCTGACGCTCACGTTCTCCAGCTACAACCTCCAACGCGCGGAACGCAATAACCAAATCATTTGGCTCAGCATATTCAAGTCAGTTGTGAATCTGTATTTTCGGAACGTACGGTACATTATGCCCAAGCCGAACAACAAACCAATCCGCAGGACATACGTGTCGCGACCGGAACGTATCCGCAGATGGAATCAACAGGAAGAAGAACGGTTTAAGAACCTTGGCGCTGATGCTGATAAGCACTTCTTCCGATACGAGCAAACGGAAAATACGGCAGACACCAAGGAGAATCGTTTCGTCAAATACTCGCTCCACGTCTTAGGCAAGAAATACCGCCAAGTGTTCAAGGAAGTGCGCAGCCTATATTCTGAAATGGATTCTGAGGAGATAGCTGCATTTGAGAACTATAGCCGAATCTTTGCCAATCTGGAGTCCGCTCCGTTCTTCCGTCAAGTAGGCGCGTTCGAGGGATTCCGGCAAGAGAGCGCTATCCTGCAACAACGAACCGGCTATAGCCAGATATATAAGGCCTGGCTGATGTTACGCAATTCGCTTGATTTGGTGGAAGGCAAGACCGAAATCGGAATGAAGAAGATATGGGAACTCTACGAGATTTGGTGTTTCCTCATAATGAAACGACTCATCGCCAAGACCCTTTCTATTGACATCGATGCCGAGCTTGCTAAACCTGCTGACGAACATCCGCGTATCCGAGAAGATAAATCGGAAATGCTCGTATCATTGGCGCAAAGCGATGTGAACCATATCGTGGAATTCGATGCTCCCAATGGAGATATAGTGCGGTTGGAATACCAACACACCTATAATCGTCGTTCCACTGAAACAAAGACGGTCACCACCGAACAACGTCCAGACATCCAAATCACCATCACCAAACCAGATGGATTTGTCTTGACCTATCTCTATGACGCCAAGTACAGAGTGCAAGACGACAAGAAGAGTCAAGAGGAAGACATGGATATTGACATCGCCGACTTCCCGTTACCAGACGCGATCAACCAAATGCACCGCTATCGCGACGCCATCTACTATAGTATAAAAGCCGAAGAACGACCGGAAGCCAAAGAGATCATCGGTGGTTATATTCTCTTCCCCGGGCGCACCTTTGGTGATGCAATTGAGAATCGGTATTTCTATAAGTCAATCGCACAAGTAAACATTGGTGCGTTCCCATTGCTACCGGCAGAGGAAGGTGTTGATGGTTTAATACAGTGCGACCTCTTGGAGAAACACTTGCAGGACATCTTACTTAACAACACGGCTTACGAGCAAATCAAAGATTCGATCCCGCAGAAAGGTTTGCAATATAACCATGCTATCCATAATCAAACGGAATTGGTTATTGTCAACCAAGCGAAAGAACTCAAGCGCACGCGTATGGTTGACCAACAAATCTGCTATGCACCTGCTGCTTTTGAAAAGGGTTCATTGCGGCTTGTTCCGGGATACGAAACAACCAGATATGCATTGCTGCACAATGGCACAAAGGGAGACTTGTTCGAACTGAAAGATACCGGTGTGCGTATTGCACCTAAAGCAGAGTTGAGCAACAAACTCGCCATTGATCCGAGTGAACTATCGCACGATTATTACCTCATTTTTGATCTCAAATCAAAGACTCCGTGCGCAACCGAAATCCTCGTACCCAAACGTGGTGCTCTTACTTCCGCCCCACATTTTATTAAATATAGTGATTTGATTATATAAAAATATGCCCGATGTACTCACCCCACAACAACGCCACCGCTGCATGTCGCATATTCGCAGCAAGGCAACCAAGCCGGAGATACTGGTTCGGAAATGGCTGTGGGCGCACGGGTACAGATACAGGTTGAACGTAAAGAGTGTACCTGGTAAGCCGGACATAGTGATGCGCAAGTACAGAACGGCAATCTTCGTCAATGGCTGTTTCTGGCACGGACATGAAGGATGCAAATATTTCATAATGCCGAAAACAAACACAGCATTTTGGCAAAACAAAATAGAGAACAATCGTCAACGCGACAAGCGGAACTACTACATACTTCTCCAAAATGGTTGGCAAGTGATTGTCCTTTGGCAATGCGAGCTATCCCATGAAAGGATAGAAAAGACCATGCAAGCCGTAGCACTGTCGCTGAACGTGAGCTTTTTGACGATTGCTAAATAGCCTAACATTATTAGCATATCATTTGCGGTATGCTTGTCTTGTATATTTTCCACCACCACCTTGCACCTTTTGCAAAAAAATACGCAAAAGGTGCATTTTTTTTGAGCTTGTGACAAGATATAGCACTTTCTTGTTGTATCTTTGTGGTCGAAATCGTGCTGTGTCCGCTCGATCGGACGCTAACGAATGACTGATGTTGAACACTCAAAATCACACAACCATGCAAGAGATTTTAACTACCCTTCTCGCCCTCGGTGAAGTGGCGCTGTACGTCTATCTGCTTATCGCCCTGTGCTTATGTTAGCGTTTTGCGTCTTTCATTTATGTGCGACTGCACTCCGTCAATCATTCCCTGCTTGAACATGATCATTCACCCAGAGTGTATAAGTGCTCGAAAAGAAATACTGCATAGCCAAGTAGGGAGCTGGGGTGCACTCAAGCGGGTGGGAATCATCATGTAGAATTAGGCAATTTCAACGAAAAGACACTTTTCTTGCAAAAATGTTCGTAAATATTTGCATAATTGAAGAAAATGTTGTATCTTTGCGTAGATTTTCGAAAATTTGCGGTGATTTTCACTACTATGGCGACAAAAATTAAGCAAATAACAGAGCAGACAGGCTTGGATGGTCTATTGTTCGGAAGCTGGATGAACCAGCAAGGAATAGATAGTAAACGGCAGCTTGAATACGTCCAAAGCGGTTGGTTGGAGCGGATAGCACGCGGCGTGTATAAGTTTGCTGGAAGCCATCCGACGCTCTATAGTGCCATTTCTTGCTACAACACGCAGTTGAACAAACAATGTATTGTGGGTGCAAGAAGTGCTATCGAACTACGAGGTTACAGCCATTATGTTCCAATGGGTAAGCCTGTCGCATTTCTTTTTACGGACAATACCCACAAACTGCCAGAATGGTTACTACTTGGTCAATGGGACATGACAGTCCGTTACCAGACCACCTCATTTCTGGGCGAGGATCTGCTTGGTGTAGAAACGCAGATGGTGGATAGTCGCCCATTGTTGGTTTCATCACCGGAAAGGGCAATGCTTGAATGGCTAAACATGCCGAGTATCAATTCTTCGCTACTCGACGTGTATTATGTTATGGAGATGTTAGCCACCTTGCGTTCGGACTTAGTACAACAGTTATTGGAGCGATGTACTTCTGTCAAGGCGAAACGCTTGTTTATGTACATGGCTGAAAAAACCGGCTTTACGTGGGTAGATGATATAGACAAGACAAAAATAGATTTCGGAAGCGGACGCCGAATGATAGTGCCCAAAGGCAAATATATCAAGCAATATGACATGACTATTCCAACCGGTTTAGCAGAATATGAATGATGTGTACCAAAACAAAGTGGGGTTACTAATCCGTCTCATGCCTTATGTGATGAACGAAGGCGTGTTTGCGGTTCATGGAGGTAGCGCAATCAATCTTTTTGTCAAAGACATGCCGCGATATTCGGTGGATATAGACTTGACTTACATGCCATTAGCCGGTCGTGAGGAGAGTCTCAACGATATATAACAACCACCTCCTCCACATAGCCGAAGAAGCGAAGAAAGGCATACCCGGACTACATATCGTACCCAAATTGGCAACGTGCAAACTTCTTTGTGAATATCATGGATTTCAAATAAAAGTTGAGGTAAATCAAACCAAACGTGGTATTGTTGGAGGAAATATATTGACACTGCCTTTGTGTAATAACGCTAAGACAGAGTTTAGACTTTCTTGCAAGGCACAAATCGTTCCTTTGACACTTCTCTATGGCGGCAAGATAGCAGCAGCTCTATCGCGCCAACACCCGCGAGACTTGTTTGATGTCAAGTATATGGATGTGCCTTTATCTGAAGTTCGAGAAGGACTCATCTTTTGCCTTTTAGGTAGCGACCGTCCTATTCATGAGTCGTTTGCTCCCACTTTGATTGACCAACGAGATACGATGTCGAACCAGTTTGATGGTATGACGGATTTTCAGTTCTCTTATGAGGATTTTGAGCAAACACGCGCTAAATTGATAGCGGATGTACGTTCGTTGATGACAGACGCCGACAAACAGTTTCTCTTGAGTTTTGAAGCCGTAGAACCATTGTGGGAGAACTATGAGTTTGAGTATTTCCAAAACTACCCTTCTGTCCAATGGAAACTGCTCAATCTTGCCAAACTCAAGAAACAGAATCCCGCCAAACTATATGCCGAAGTGGAGAAACTGCAAGAAATATTTGGCTGAGGCTATTGATGCATTGCAAGTTTGCAGAACGAAACGCATAAGATAGGTAAGGGAGTTCAATAAGGGAGTATAGACGGAGAAAAGAAAAAAATCTCACGAAATATTTGCATAATTGAGATTTTTTTTGTATCTTTGTGCCGATTTTTGTAAACACTCCTGACATTCAACCTTCAGACTGAAAAATACCGTTCAATGAGAAAGATTCACTATATTCTGATTGTTCTTCTGCTCGCCGTGGCAGAGGTGCTGTTAGTGGCAGTTCGTCAGCCTGCGCACAACGTGCCGCGTGAGATGAAGGTGCTGTGTATAGGCAACAGCTTTTCCATCGATGCGGTGGAGAACAACCTTGTGGAACTGGCAGCGGAGCGCGGCATAGACCTCACGGTAGGCAACCTGTACATAGGCGGTTGTTCGCTGGAGCGTCACGCGATGAACATGCGCGGCGACTCGGCGGTATATTCCTACCGCCTGATGAGGAACCCTCTCCGGCTCTCCCCTCAAAAGGGAGAGAGCGATTGCCCTGATGTGCAGGATATGACCTGCGAGCGGATAGTGACGGACAGCGTATCGATCCTTTGGGCTCTGGCGAGCGACGAGTGGGATGTGGTAACCATGCAGCAGGCGAGTCACTACAGCGGGCAATGGTTCACCTACGAGCCGTGGCTGAGCGAACTGATAGACAGCGTGCGGCTGCATATACAGGACAAAACGAAGATCTACTGGTACATGACCTGGGCGTATCAGCAGGACGCCAAGCATCCGGCGTTCGTGCCGAACTACAACGGCAGTCAGGCGTATATGTACGACGAGATACTCGGCTGCAACCGTCAGGTGCTGGCTAACCATCCGTTCGACGGTTTCATACCCGGCGGCATAGCCGTTCAGCAGGCACGCGCCACGAAGTTGGGCGACACGTTCTGCCGCGACGGATATCACCTGAGTTACACCTGCGGCAGATACCTGATGGCGTGTCTGTGGCTGGAGGTGCTGACCGGGCAGAGTGCCGTGGGCTGCACGTTCATGCCCGAAGGAATGACGGCAGAGGAGAGGCGGATCGTGCAGCAGGTTGCTCACCGCGCTGCAACGCAAAGGCCGTAAGGCAAACTCACACACGAGAATGCTTCGATAACGGATCGATATTCCCTCGATAAACCCCCGATCGAACGGAACGTTTTTACGAGAGTTATGTCAAATAGGAAGATTAAGAGACAAGCAATACAATGTACATAGCAATAGCAGGCAATATTGGTGCAGGCAAGACCACGCTGACAAAGATGTTGGCAAAGTATTACGGCTGGGAACCGCGCTTTGAGAGCGTGGGGTTCAATCCGTATCTGGAGGACTACTACAAGGATATTAAGCGCTGGTCGTTCTGCCTGGAGACGTACTTCCTGAAGGAGCGCTTCAAGGATATGCTGGCTGTGAACGCCTCGACGCATACGATCGTTCAGGACCGGAGTATATTTGAGGGCGTGTACGTGTTTGTGGCGAACAACTACCGCCGCGGCGACTTGAGCGACCGCGACTACACGACGTACATGGAGCTGTTCGAGCACATGAAACGGCTGATGAAACTGCCCGACCTGATGATCTATCTGCGCAAATCCGTGCCCACGCTGATAGCGCAGATCCAGAAGCGCGGCAGAGATTATGAGCAGGGCATGCAGCTCGACTACCTGAAAGACCTGAACGAGCGCTACGAGGAGTTTATCTTCAAGCAGTACGAGGGTAGGGTGCTGGTGATTGAGAGCGATAATATGGACTTTGAGAACAATCCCGAGGACTTCCGGTCGATCGTCAACAAGATTGATGCGCAACTGTTCGGGTTGTTCTCGGAGCAACAATGGTAACGATAGAATAAACTTAAAACCTCCTAATCGTCATGGAGGGTTCTTCCCTCTCGGGACGCAAAACGGAATTTGTGGACCGAAGAGCGAAGGCATGGGGAGCCCCGATGAGCGAAACGCTCAGCCCGTGCGACCCATTGGCGAACGCGAATGCATATAGCAGTAGCAGGCAACATCGGTTGCGGAAAAACAACGCTGACAAGCATGTTGGCGAAACATTACGGTTGGGAACCGCGCTTCGAGAGCGTGGAGTATAACCCGTATCTGGCAGACTTCTATGCCGATATGGCGAGGTGGTCGTTCAATCTGCAGATATACTTCCTGAACAAGCGTTTCAAGGATGTAGTGGATATTCTCAACTCCGACAAGTACGTCATTCAGGACCGTACGATCTACGAAGATGCGCGTATCTTTGCGCCCAACCTGCACAAGCAGGGATTCATGTCCGACAGGGATTTTGACAACTACACCGACCTGTTCAACCTTATGACCTCGCTGATCCGCAACCCGGATCTGATGATCTATGTACGTGCCTCGGTGCCGACACTCGTTCAGCAGATTCAGAAACGCGGCCGCCGGTACGAGGCAAGTATCCGAATCGATTATCTGCAAGGTCTGAACGACCTGTACGAAGATTGGATAAAGGACTACAAGGGCAAACTGCTGATTGTGGACGGTGACAAGATCAAGTTCGGCGACAACCCCGCCGACTTCCAGCAAGTGGTTGACCGCATAGATGCCGAACTGTTCGGTCTGTTCCCCTTTGAGCCTGCTGACACCCAGGGCAAAGATATATGATCCAGCGTTTTCTCGACTATCTGCAGTACGAACGCCGTTACTCGCTTCGCACGGTGAGCGAGTATGGCGACGACTTGCGTGCGTTTGCCGAAATGCTGGGTGGTGAGGATAAGTTCGATCCCTCGCGGGCAGATACCACGGATGTCAAGACTTGGATGGTTGATATGCTGGACAACGATCTGTCGCCACGTACAGTCAAGCGCCGGTTGTCGGCGCTTCGCTCATTCTATAAGTATCTGCTCCGGCAAGGATTGGTGAAGCGGGATATAACCCAAGGCGTGATAGCACCGAAGACCGACCAGCCGTTGCCTGTGTTCTTCCGCGAGAGCGAGATGGAGCGCGAGCAAGCCATTGGCGAACGCGAGTTGGACGAGTTGATGCATCAGCCTGACGGCGAGGCTTCGCCGCGCGAGGTGTATGAACTGACGCGCGACAACCTGATCATCTCGCTGCTGTACCAGACAGGCATGCGTCGAGCGGAACTGGTCGGGTTGACAGACGGAGATGTTGACCTTGCAGCAGGTCAGATACGTGTGTTCGGCAAGCGGCGGAAAGAACGAATAGTACCCATAGGCGCGCGGCTGATTGACGAGATCAAGGCGTACATGGAGGTCAGGCAGGGTTTTGAGTCGCCCGACCACCGGCTGCTGACCGCCATACACCGCGACGGCAGTACAGGTGCGATGGACGCACACGCCGTGTACAGGATGGTCAGACGCAGGATGGGTGAGGTATCCACGCTGAAGAAACACTCGCCGCACGTGCTGCGCCACACGTTCGCCACCACAATGCTCAACAACGGCGCGGATATACGCACTATTCAGACCCTGCTCGGGCACGCCAGCCTCTCGGCTACGCAGGTCTATACCCACACCACGTTTGAGCAGATCCAGCAAGCATACAAAGCCGCTCACCCACGGTCGAAATAAGAATATGACAACAATGAAAAAGATACTTTTATTCCTACCTCTGCTTATCCTCTCAGCCTGTTCGGGCGGAGGGGACAAAGGTCTTGACATCCATTCGGAGGACGATTTAGCCGGATTGACACTATCCACCACAGCCGGTTCGTATTACCAAGCCAAGTTCGAACAAAGAGGCGATGTAAAGATGTTCCTTACCAACTCGGAGAGCGACGCTGTGCAGGCTGTCCGTCAGGGTTTGGCGGATGTGTATGTGAGCGACGAGGTAATGCTAACCGCCGCCGATCAGCAGCGTTTGGGTATGCGTCAGGCGTTCCGCGGCGACGAGTGCTTTGATGTAGCGTTTGTGATAAAGAAAGGCAACAATGAACTGGCTCGGCAGATGAATGCGTTTATCGCATCGTTGCCGCTGGACAGCATAACCGAGCATTGGATACACGGTGGTCCGGCTGTGGCTGAACCGCCATACGTGATCAAACCCGGTGCGAAGCCGCTACGCTGCGTATGTTGCGTCAATCTGTCACCTGTATGCTTCATGGGCGACGGCAGCGAGTGGCAGGGAATAGATGCGGATGTGTTACGCCGTTTTGCCCACTCGCAAGGACGACCGTTCGAGATGAATTTTCAGGAGGTGAGCGCCGGCGTAATCGCTATCCAGACAGGTCTGGCGGATGTGCTCTCGGGATTCCTGTTCGTAACGGATGAGCGTAAGAAATCCATGGACTTTACTATGCCATACTACCGGTGCCACCCGGGATACTTCGTTGCGGATAAAAGCAGTTCGGGCGCTATGTCGCAAATCGAACGCTGGAAGATGAACCTGCTGACAGAGAACCGCTGGCGACTGATAACCGACGGTCTGGTGGAGACGATCATCATAACTATATTCTCCATTCTGCTGGGCACGGCATTGGGCGCAGGAGTATGTGCCTGCCGCCGCAGTAAGCGCAAGTGGCTAAGGAAGTTTGCTGATGTGTATAGCGACTTTATCAACGGAATACCTACGCTGGTGTTGCTGCTGATCATGTTCTATGTCGTGCTGGCGTCCTCCGGACTGAGTGCCACCGTAGTAGCAATCATAACTTTCGCCCTGTGCTTGGCATCTTCTACGGGCAATATCTTCGACAGTGCTATTTCGTCAGTACCCATCGGTCAGACGGAGGCAGGACTGAGTCTTGGCTTTACACCCTTGAAGACGTTTACCGGCATTGTGTTCCCGCAGGCGTTGCAGAAAGGTCTGCCGCTGTATATAGGCGAGTGCGTGTCGCTGCTGAAGAGTACGTCGATTGTCGGATATATCTCCATAGCCGACCTGACGCGTGCCAGCGACCTGATCCGCAGCCGTACGTTCGATGCGCTGATCCCGCTGCTGATAGTTACGATACTGTACTTCCTGCTGGCGTGGCTGCTGAGCAAGACACTGTCGTTGCTGGTAACCAAGAAGCAGTGAGCATACTATTTGTGATTTGTGATTTGTTATTTGTGATTTGAGATTTGTAATTTGTCAATTATTCCTAATCAATGATACGCATCAGACATCTAAGCAAAACGTTTCAGGATCCGGACGGCAGCCTGCTGACCGTGCTGAAAGATGTGAATTGTGATATACAAAAAGGCGAGGTGATCAGTATTATCGGTCCTTCGGGCACCGGCAAGAGTACGTTCCTCCGCGCCCTGAATATGCTGGAGCCACCGACCTCGGGTGAGATACTTGTGGACGGCGAAAACATTACTGCGCCGGGTTATCCGCTCCACAAACTCCGTCAGAAGATGGGTATGGTGTTTCAGTCGTTCAACCTGTTCGAGCACATGACAGTGCTGGAGAATATCATCTATGCTCCCACCGAACTGCTGCATCTGAGTCGTGAGCAAGCCGTAGCGGAAGCAATGGAGCTGCTGAAGAAAGTAGGAATGGCTCAGAAGGCTGATGTTTATCCTGCGTCGCTCTCGGGCGGTCAGAAGCAGCGTGTGGCGATAGCCCGTTCGCTGGCTATGCACCCGCAGGTTATTCTGTTCGATGAGCCGACCTCCGCACTCGATCCAACGATGGTAGGCGAGGTGCTGTCGGTGATCCGCCAGTTGGCGAAGAGCGGACTGACCATGCTCATCGTTACGCATGAGATGCGTTTTGCGCGCGACGTGAGCAGTAGGATATTTTTCATGAACGAAGGAGTGATCTATGAGGACGGTACGCCCGAGCAGATATTCGAGCACCCCGTGCACAGTGCCACAAAGGCGTTTGTCAACCGGATACAGAAACTGGTGTACGAGATCGACTCCGACGAGTTCGACTACCTGCAGATTCACACGGGTATCAACCGCTTCTGCATCAAATACAACATTACCGACAAACAGGATCTGGCGTACTCGCTGACCAAACAGATGTTGTTTGAGTACATGCGCGACATACGTCCGCTGACCGTCAGGATGACTCACGCAGAGTTGTCCGGCGAGACGGCTATGGACTATATGGTGGAGAACATGACCGCATCACCGCTTGCGGAAGAGGCACGCAAGAAACTGAAGACGCAAGTTGCCGAACTGATAGAAGAACCGACTACGCGCGGTTTCCGAATAAAACTTATTCTGTAAGATGGAGGGATTTGAGTTTCTTGGTTTCGGAATGAACGCATGGATAACCATTGCCGTTGTGCTGGCGATGTTCGCTATCCTGCTGTTCACGAAGTTACGTACGGATATCGTGTTTCTCGGTGCAATATTCGTATTGTACATAACGGGTGTGCTGGACGCTAAAGAGGCATTCTCGGGTCTGAGTCAGTCGTCGGTAGTGGTGATAGGCGTGCTGTTCATTGTGGTGGCAGGTCTGACTTATACGGGCGTGCTGCAATGGATAGTCAAGAACCTGTTAGGTCAGCCGAAAGGTTGGCATCAGGCGGTAGTCAGGCTTATGCTGCCGGTAGCTGTGCTGAGCTCGTTTCTGAGCAACACGACGGTTGTGGCGTTGTTCATAGGCATAGTGAAAATGTGGTCGAAGAAGTTGGGCATTACTCCGTCCAAACTGCTTATACCGCTCAGTTATGCCGCGGGTATGGGTGGTGTATGTACGTTGATCGGTACGCCGCCGAACCTGATTATCAGCGGTCTGTACGCCGAGCAGACAGGTGTGCACATGAACGTGCTGGCGACAACAATCCCGGGTCTGTTCTGTCTGGGCGTGGGTGTGCTGTCAATCATCGCCATGCGCAGGTTGCTGCCGGAGCGGGAAGCACCGAAAGAGCAGTTTGATGACACGACGGAATATACGGTTGAGATGACTGTGCCCTCGAACAACAAGTTCATAGGCGAGACCTTGGGCTACGCCGGTCTGCTGAACGTGAAAGGCGGCAAACTGATAAAGATGCACCACTTTGACAATGTGCCGGTGCCGATCGATGAGAACGAATTCATCATGGGTGGCGACAAGATGGTGTTTGCGGGGCAGATCAAAGATATCATGGAACTTGCCAAGACGCACGGTCTGGTGCCCGGTGAGGAGGTGATCAATGTGGGTGTGAAAACGATCATCTCGTCGCTGATTATGTTGGCGATGATTGTGGTGTCGGCATTGGGAATACTGCCACTACTCAAGTGCGCCTGTATAGCGGCTCTACTCATGCTGATTGCGCGCTGCTGTACGCCTAACCAGGCCATGAAATCGATAGAGTGGAATATACTGGTGATTTTTGCGGCATCGGTAGTGTTAGGCGTGGCAATCGAGAAGACCGGTATAGCCGAGCGTCTGGCTACAGGTCTGTTGAACGTGTGCGGCACAAATCCGATCGTTGTGATGACAGCCGTTTGCCTGGTGGCTACGTTCATCACGGAGTTTATCTCGAACACGGCAGCCGGCGCAATGTTCTTCCCGATCATGTATCAGGCAGCTGTGCAATTAGGTTATGATCCGAAGACGTTTCTGATAGCCCTGATGATAAGCGTGAGCAGCAGTTTTGCAACACCTATCGGTTCGCCTACACACATGATGGTTTATGCTCCGGGCGGGTACAGGTTCAGCGATTTTCTGCGTATAGGAATTTGGATGAATCTGATTATTCTGGCGGCTAACCTGCTGATAACGAATATCGTTTATCCGCTCACTCCGTTGCCCTGATAAGCAATCACAACATGCTTTGATATGAAAAACACGACACTCATACTCCTTTGTCTGCTGGCAGTGTTGCCGGCAATGGCAGCCACGTTGTTTCCGTCGCGTACAGATTTTCGCGACGAGCAGATCTATTTCGTTATCACCACGCGTTTCTATGACGGCGATCCGACGAACAATACCCAGTGCTGGGATAACCAGGCGAAGAACGCAGGCGATCCTGCATGGCGCGGCGACTTCAAGGGTCTGATAGAGAAACTCGATTATATCAAGGCATTGGGATTCACGGCTATATGGATAACGCCTGTGGTGCAGAACGCTTCAGGATACGATTATCACGGTTACCACGCCATGGATTTTTCGCAAGTGGATCATCGCTACGAGTCGGAAGACGTGCAGTTTCAGACATTGATTGACGAGATACACAAGCGCGGAATGAAGATCATTCTGGATATTGTGCTCAACCACACGGGTAACTTCGGCGAGGCTAACCTGTGCAAGTTGTTTGAGCGCGACAATAGTGCCGACCAAAGTGCGTTGGACGAATGTATGATTCCGCAGACGGTTTCGAAAGGCGGTTTGCTGCCGGACAACTATGCCGATCTGGACGGTGGACGTCAATACGCGGCACGACTGTCGAAGATGAAAAACTCGTCGGACGAGAACGGACAAAAGAAAAACTACGATTCGCACAACTACTGGCACCACTATGGCAACTTCAACTGGGATGAACCCAACCGCTGGTTTGCGCAGATAGCCGGCGACTGTGTGGATCTGAATACCGAGAATCCGGCCGTATATAACTACCTTATACAATGCTACTCGACGTTCATCCGGATGGGAGTGGACGGTTTCCGCATTGATACCGGCGGACATATACCCCGCCTGACGTTCAACAAGGCTTTTGTTCCTGCTTTTGCAGCCGCCGGAGCAGAAGCTGCAGACAAACGCGGCGGCACGCCGTTCTATATGTTTGCGGAGGTTTGTGCGCGTTACAGCGATATTCTTTACCGCGGTCAGTCTTGTCTGAGTCCGTTCTACTACACATGGGCTGAGAACCGCGACTATGCCTGGGACAGCGGAGCGTCGAGTTGGGATAATCTGGTGGAGATGGAAGGTTCGGTGTGCACCTCGCACGCCAACTGGGCATCGTGCTGGCAACAAGGTCAGGACGATAGCGGCGGGCTGAGTACACAACGCACCTCGCAAAACGCTTTGCTCAACGGCAACAGTTATCATACGCCGGACTACTCGCAAGCGTCCGGGTTGCATGTGATTGATTTTACCGAACACTGGAACTTCACCACCGCCGAAGAAGCGTGGCGTATAGCCAAACCGTCGAACGACAAGTATTACAACGATGCCAGTTGGAACGTTGTGTATGTCGATTCGCACGACTACGCGCCGGATCATGCTCCGCAGGAGAAACGCTTCAGCGGATCACAAGACACGTGGGCGGAGAACCTGAGTCTGATGTTCACCCACCGCGGAATACCTTGTGTATATTATGGCTCGGAAGTAGAGTTCCAGAAGGGAAAATTGATTGATCAGGGAACGAACATTGCTTTGCAGGAGTCGGGTCGCGCCTATTTCGGCGGATATATCAAAGGTGACATATGCACGACGGATTTTGCGGAGTATAACTCTGCCACGGGGAACATGGCCGTCTCTCTGTCGCATCCGCTGGCGCAACATATCCAGCGGCTGAGTTTGATACGTATGGCTGTGCCGGCATTACGTAAAGGGCAATATTCGGTTGAAGGCTGTTCGGGTTCGTTTGCGTTCAAGCGCCGTTATACCGATGCGACGACTGACAGTTATGCCTTGGTATGTATATCCGGCAACGGCACGTTCACCGGCATACTCAACGGCACCTATACCGACTGTGTGACAGGTGATACGAAAGTGGTGACGGACGGCAAGCTGAATGTGAGCTGCAGCGGCAAGGGTAATCTGCGCGTGTATGTGCTGACGACCGACAAGACGCCTGCTCCCGGCAAGATTGGCAAGGACGGCAAGTATATCTATTCCACCACGGCAGCGTCTATTCCTACGCCGGTCTGGGACGGCACGGAGATGGAGTTGACGGATGATCCGAGTGGCGGCGGTTCGACACCGATTGAGCCAATAGCGCCGTGTCTAAGTAATGCGGATGAGCATGCGGCGTTCCTGCATAAGTCAAGTGACTTCGGTGCGACTATTTACTGCTACATCTGGCATACAGGCACCGGCAAGACTGTGCAGGTATGCGGCGGCTGGCCGGGACAAAAGGCGCAGACGTTAGGTGACGACAACTATAAGTTCGCTATTCCCGAATCAGCCGGTGAGCCTGACAACTCGTGGATGATCATCTGGAACGACGGCAGTGGCAACCAGACACAGGATCTGGTGTATAAGGACCAATACCTCTATTCAGGCGCGAACAAAGGCAGTATAAAAGCAAGTGAAGCAGTAACGGAACTATGCGAGTCTTTGACCGGAGTGCAGGAGATTGTTCAGCCTGCGGGTACTACGGAGTGCCGCAAGCTGGTTCGCGACGGCAGATTGTATATTCTTTTGCCTGACGGCAGGAGTTATGATATGCTGGGACAGACTATGATTACCCCGATAATGGATCGATAATCCCTCGATAAAACCCCGATTGAACTGCACGTTTTTTATATTCTGCACGATCATTATTTAATGTATAAATGCGCGCGCGTATAATAGAGTATCAGCGGTGAAGATTATGGGTGTCGGGTGCAATAAATTGGTTGCGTTGTGCAAAAATGTAAGCACAAGATAGCAGATTTGCCAAATTTGCAAATCGTCAGGCGGTTTTTGCGGAAATAATTTGCGTGAATGAAAAAAATGTTGTACCTTTGCATCCGCTTTCGCGCCAAACGTCGATCTGGCTGCTGAAACAATCGCCTCTTTAGCTCAGTTGGTAGAGCACTCGATTTGTAATCAAGCGGTCGTTGGTTCGAGTCCGACAAGAGGCTCTTCGCGCTCGGCAGGAGTGAACATTGATAAATTGAAATTGGGTGTGTTCCAGAGTGGCCAAATGGGGCAGACTGTAAATCTGCTGCTTTTCAGCTTCGGTGGTTCGAATCCATCCGCACCCACACAAAGACACCGCTAACGCGGAGGAGATGTGAAGGTCTCGCGTTTCGCGGAATTGCGGAAATAGCTCAGTCGATAGAGCACTAGCCTTCCAAGCTGGGGGTCGCGGGTTTGAGTCCCGTTTTCCGCTCCATTGCTGAGGCCCCGATAGCTAAAGCGTTGCTAATGTAGCTCAGTGGTAGAGCGCATCCTTGGTAAGGATGAGGTCGCGGGTTCAACTCCCGCCATCAGCTCAAAAGGACAAAAGGGGCGCATGCCTTGAGTCCTTTATTTTTTGTGAAAGAAAACCAATAACAATTATTAACGTTAATAAAAAGTAATTACTATGGCAAAAGAAAAATTTGACCGTTCGAAACCGCACGTTAACATCGGTACAATCGGTCACGTTGACCACGGAAAAACAACCCTGACGGCTGCTATTACGTTGGTTCTTTCGAAGAAGGGCCTCTCTGAGGTTAAGAGCTTCGATCAGATTGATAACGCTCCTGAGGAGAAAGAGCGTGGTATCACTATTAACACCGCTCACGTAGAGTATCAGACGGCTAACCGTCACTATGCTCACGTAGACTGCCCGGGTCACGCCGACTATGTAAAGAACATGGTAACGGGTGCTGCCCAGATGGACGGTGCAATCATCGTAGTAGCTGCAACTGACGGTCCGATGCCTCAGACTCGTGAGCACATCCTGTTGGCTCGCCAAGTAAACGTTCCGCGTCTGGTTGTATTTATGAACAAGTGCGACCTCGTGGACGATCCCGAGATGCTCGACCTCGTAGAGATGGAGATGCGTGAGCTTCTGTCGTTCTATGATTTCGACGGCGACAACACTCCTGTAATCCGCGGTTCTGCTCTTGGCGCACTGAACGGTGTACCCGAGTGGGAAGAGAAGATTATGGAGCTCATGGATGCTTGCGACAACTGGATCCAACTTCCGGTTCGCGCCGTTGACAAACCGTTCCTGATGCCTGTTGAGGACGTATTCTCGATCACCGGTCGTGGTACTGTTGCTACAGGTCGTATCGAGACCGGCGTTGTTAAGGTAGGTGACGAGGTTCAGCTCATCGGTCTGGGTAGCGAAGGACGCAAGTCTGTTGTTACCGGTGTTGAGATGTTCCGTAAGTTGCTCGACCAAGGTGAGGCTGGCGATAACGTAGGTCTGCTGCTCCGTGGTATTGACAAAGACGAAGTTCGTCGTGGTATGGTACTTACCCACCCGGGTGTAGTTAAACCTTACAGCGAGTTCAAGGCTTCTGTATATATCCTGAAGAAGGAAGAAGGTGGCCGTCACACTCCGTTCCACAACCACTATCGTCCTCAGTTCTACATCCGTACAATGGACGTTACCGGTGAGATCACTCTGCCGGAGGGAACTGAGATGGTAATGCCGGGTGACAACCTCGAGATCCAGGTTAAGCTGATCTATCCGGTTGCTTGCTCAGAGGGTCTGCGTTTCGCTATCCGTGAGGGTGGTCGTACCGTAGGTTCGGGTCAGATTACCAAACTTATCGACTAATTCGCGTTCGGCAACGCGGTCGCACAGATTGCGCATGGCGCAATAAAAGCGACGCGTGCCTTCGCTCCCCCCCCCCATCGCAAACAGCCTACGGCTTGGTTTACGCTGGGGACCCCAAAATGGGAAAAATGCTCGGGGTGACGAGCCCCGAGCAGATTTACGGAAGTCCTCCAATGGTAGGAGAGCGGTCTCCAAAACCGTCAATGTGGGTTCGATTCCTGCCTTCCGTGCTGTTACATGACATAGCTTCCAAATTCTGGCTTTAGCTACGGCTGAGGTCGGAATATTGGTGCGCAAAATAGAGAAATAAAAAATCTACAGATATGAGTCTAATTGATAACGTAAAAGAGTCGTACAACGAGATGGTTCACAAGGTAAGTTGGCCATCCTACAAAGAACTGACCCAGAGTGCCGCCTTGGTGCTGGTTGCTTCCATTATCCTTGCACTTGTAGTGTGGGCAATGGATTGGTGCTTCGAGGAGTTGATGACCCTGATTTACGGTCTGTTCTGATCTTTTTGAGTTTAGCGTTTAGTGTTTAGAGTTTAGAGAAGTTCTAAAGTTTAAAGTTAAAAGTTTAAATAAGAAGAGATGGCAGAATCAAATTACAAATGGTACGTGCTTCGCGCGATAGGCGGCAAGGAGAACAAGGTGAAAGAGTATATCGAAGGCGCCTTGGTCACCTCGAGTCTGTTTAAGGAGTACGTGTCTCAAGTGCTTTTGCCCACCGAGAAAGTGGTGAGCCAGAAGAATGGCAAGCGTACCGTGAAGGAGCGCAACAAACTGCCGGGCTACGTGCTGGTAGAGTGCAATCTGACCGACGAGTGCTATCCGTTGCTGCGCAATATCCCGAACGTCCTCGGATTCCTGAGCGAGCCCGCGAGTATGAAACCGAAGCCAGTATCCCAGGAGGAGATCAACGCGATTGTCGGCGAGATTAATGACGAAGCTATTGCTGCCGAGATGAACGAGACCTTTATCGTTGGTGAGAAGGTTAAGGTAACCGACGGACCGTTCAACGGATTCAACGGTGTGATCAGCGAGGTGATGCAAGACAAGCACAAGCTCAAGGTGATTGTGACGATCTTTGACCGTCAGACGCCGCTTGAGTTGGGATTCAATCAGGTAGAGATAGAGTAGAAGGCATTGTTACGGGCCGCTTGACTACTCAATAGTTTATTATTAACACCGCAAGAGGATGCCTTGGCATCCGCCCGTATTGCAAAAACTATTAACACAACAACAATTATGGCTAAAGAAATTGCCGGATTTATTAAACTTCAGATTAAGGGTGGCGCAGCCAACCCTGCACCTCCGGTAGGCCCTGCACTGGGTTCGAAGGGTGTGAACATCATGGAGTTTTGCAAACAATTCAATGCCAGAACTCAGGACAAGGCAGGTAAGGTATTGCCTGTTGTAATCACTGTGTATGCAGACAAGTCGTTCGACTTCATCGTTAAGACTCCTCCTGTAGCTGTACAGTTGCTTGAGGCCGCCAAGGTGAAGAGCGGATCGGCTCAGCCTAACCGTCAGAAAGTAGCCTCTATCACTGCCGAGCAATGCCGTCAGATCGCAGAGGACAAGATGGTTGACCTGAACTGCTTCACCGTAGAGAGTGCTGAGAAGATGGTACGCGGAACAGCGCGTAGTATGGGTATTACCGTTAAATAATTAAAACTTCAATCATTATGGCAAAATTGACAAAAAATCAAAGACTTGCTGCTGAGAAGATTGAAGCAGGTAAAGTCTATACGATCGCGGAAGCCTCCGCATTGGTAAAAGAGATCACAACTACAAAGTTTGACGCTTCGGTAGATATCGACGTTCGTTTGGGCGTTGACCCCCGTAAGGCCAATCAGATGGTACGTGGCGTAGTAAGTCTTCCCAACGGAACGGGTAAGGTAGTTCGCGTGCTTGCTCTGTGTACAGCCGATCAGGAGGCAGCTGCCAAAGAGGCCGGTGCAGACTATGTAGGCCTGGATGAGTACATCGAGAAGATCAAAGGTGGATGGACAGACATTGATGTTATCATCACTATGCCGCAGATCATGGGTAAGATTGGTGCCCTGGGCCGTATCCTCGGTCCGCGTGGTTTGATGCCAAACCCCAAGAGCGGTACGGTAACGATGGATGTAGCCAAGGCAGTTAAGGAAGTAAAGCAAGGTAAGATCGACTTCAAGGTTGACAAGTTCGGTATCCTGCACACCAGTATCGGTAAGGTTAGCTTCACGGCTGATCAGATAGCCGAGAACGCACGCGAGTTTATCGACACCGTTATCAAGCTCAAACCTGCAGTTGCCAAGGGCGAGTACATCAAGAGCATTTATCTCTCCAGCACTATGAGTCAAGGTATCAAGGTTGATCCGAAATCATTCTAACTATTAAACATCGAAAGGTATGAAGAAAGAAGATAAAAACCTCGTTATCGCCTCATTGGAGGAGCAGTTGGCTCAATTCCCTCACTTCTATATCACGAATATCGAGGGACTGAATGCTGAGAAGACGAGCGACCTTCGTCGCCAGTGCTTCAAGAAAGACATCAAACTCGTAGTAGCCAAGAACACGCTGCTGCAGAAGGCTCTTGAGAACAAGGGCATCGATGCACAGATTTTCGAGGCTCTGAAGGGTAACACCGCACTTATGCTTACCGCAACCGGTAACGCTCCTGCCAAACTGATCAAGGAGTTTACCAAGGGTGACAAGAGCGAGTGCCCGAAGCCTTATCTGAAGGCCGCATACGTAGAAGAGACTGTATATGTAGGCGCACAGAACCTTGAGTTCCTGTCCACAATCAAGTCGAAGAACGAACTTATCGCAGACCTCGTTGCTCTGTTGCAGTCGCCTGCTAAGAACGTTGTTTCCGCCCTGCAGAGTGGTGCTGGTACACTTCACGGTGTACTCAAGACCCTCGGCGAGCGAGCTGAGTAAGAATCAGTTTAGCGTTGAGAGTTGGCGTTGAGAGCCGTTCTACAGTATAAAGTTAGAAGTTAAATTAGAACGTTCAACCCGGACTCCGACGAACAAAAATCAATTAACATTAAAAAAATAACACATTAAATATTTACAACAATGGCAGATCTGAAAGCTTTTGCTGAACAATTGGTTAACCTGACGGTTAAGGAAGTTAACGAGCTCGCTCAAATTCTGAAGGACGAGTATGGTATTGAACCCGCTGCTGCTGCAGTTGCAGTTGCTGCCCCCGCTGCCGGCGGTGACGCTCCCGCAGCTGAGGAGAAGACATCGTTTGATGTAGTACTGAAGAGTGCAGGTGCTCAGAAGCTCCAGGTGGTTAAGGCTGTTAAAGAGCAAACCGGTCTGGGTCTGAAAGAGGCTAAGGACATCGTTGACGCTGCTCCTGCAACCGTTAAGGAAGGTGTAGACAAAGCTACCGCTGAGGCTCTGAAGAAGGCTCTCGAGGAGGTAGGTGCTGAGGTAGAACTCAAGTAATACACCGCCTAACACAATTAGGTAGGTTTAGTCCCTCGCGGGGGACTAAACCTTTTCTGCTGAAAAAGGAGTATTGTAAAAATACATTAATTTCAGCAACAAAAATCAATAGAATGTTAAATTCTGTTAAAAACATAAACCATCCATAAAATGGCATCAACCAACACAACAAAGAGGGTCAACTTTTCGGCACTGCAGCAGCAGATGCCTTTTCCTGACTTTCTTGACATACAATTGAAGTCCTTCCATGACTTTGTTCAGATGAACTCGACACCTGAGCAGCGCCGGAAGGAGGGTCTGTTCCGTGTGTTCCAGGAGAACTTCCCCATCACTGACACTCGTAACAACTTCACACTCGAATTTTTGGACTATTATGTTGATCCGCCACGTTACTCCGAGCAGGAGTGCATCAAGCGCGGCTTGACTTACAGTGTACCCCTGAAGGCTAAGTTGAGCCTGACTTGCACCGATCCCGATCATGAGGAGTTTGATGCGGTAGTGCAAGATGTTTATCTGGGTACGATCCCTTACATGACTGAGAAGGGTACGTTCGTTATCAACGGCGCCGAGCGCGTTGTTGTAAGCCAGTTGCACCGCTCGCCGGGCGTTTTCTTTGGCACGAGTATGCACAGCAACGGTACGAAACTCTACTCGGCACGTATTATCCCGTTCCGTGGTTCGTGGATCGAGTTCGCCACGGATATCAACAATGTGATGTACGCTTACATCGACCGTAAGAAGAAATTGCCCGTAACCACCCTGTTACGTGCTATCGGTTTCGAGAGCGACAAGGATATTTTGAACTGCTTCAACCTCGCCGAGGAGATGAAGGTTACTCCGTCCAACAAAGAGGCGATGATCGGTCGCCGTCTGGCGGGTAACGTGATGAAGTCCTGGACCGAGGATTTCGTGGATGAGGATACCGCCGAGGTAGTAACCATCGAGCGTAACGAGGTTGTACTCGAGCGTGAGACGGAGATCACCGAGGAGGTTTACGAGCGTATCGTAGAGTCCGGCACGAAGAACGTGCTGCTGCACAAGGAGGAGAACAACGAGGGTGATTACTCTATCTTGTTCAACACCCTGCAGAAAGACCCTGCACGTACCGAGAAAGAGGCAGTGCTGTTTATCTACCGCCAGATCCGTAACGCCGAGCCTGCCGATGATGCAACGGCTCGCGAGACGATCATGAACCTGTTCTTCTCTGACAAGCGCTACGACCTTGGGGAGGTCGGTCGCTATCGTATCAACCACAAGTTGAACATGAATATCCCGATGGAGACGCGTGTGCTGACCAAGGAAGATATGATCGAGATTATCAAGTTCCTGGTTCAGCTCATCAACTCCAACGCTGAGGTGGACGATATCGACCACTTGTCGAACCGCCGTGTACGTACCGTAGGCGAGCAGATCTACAACCAGTTCGGTATAGGTCTGGCACGTATGGCTCGTACTATCCGTGAGCGTATGAACGTTCGCGATACGGAGCTGTTCACCCCGACAGACCTGATCAACGCCAAGGCTATCTCCAGCGTTATCAACTCGTACTTCGGTACGAACGCACTGAGCCAGTTCATGGATCAGCAGAACCCGCTGGCCGAGATCACCCACAAGCGTCGTATGTCTGCCCTGGGTCCCGGCGGTTTGAGCCGTGAGCGTGCAGGTTTCGAGGTTCGTGACGTTCACTATACGCACTACGGTCGTCTCTGTCCTATCGAGACGCCTGAAGGTCCGAATATCGGTCTGATCTCGTCGTTGTGTATCTACGCGAAGATCAACGATCTCGGATTCATCGAGACACCTTACCGCAAGGCTAAGGATGGCGTGGTGGATCTGAACAACGACCACGTGGTATATCTCAGTGCCGAGGACGAGGAGTCGAACTACGTAGCACAGGGTAACGCACCGCTGGACGAGACGGGTCACTTCATCCGCAAGAAAGTTAAAGCTCGTCACTTGGACGACTTCCCCGTTGTTCCGCCTGAGCAGATCAACCTAATGGACGTTGCTCCGTGCCAGATTGCTTCTATTGCCGCTGCATTGATTCCGTTCCTGGAGCACGATGATGCTCACCGTGCGTTGATGGGATCGAACATGATGCGTCAGGCAGTACCTCTGCTGCGCAACGAGGCTCCTATCGTAGGTACGGGTATCGAAGAGCAGCTGGCTAACGACAGCCGTACGCAGATCGTAGCCGAAGGCGAGGGCGTAGTAACCTACGTTGACGCCAGCGTTATCAAGGTGCATTACGACCGCTCGGAGGAAGAGGAGTTCATCAGCTTCGTTTCTTCGGAGAAAGAGTACAAACTGCCTAAGTTCGAGAAGACCAACCAGAACACCACTATCGACCTCCGTCCTGTTGTCCGCAAGGGCGACCATGTGACGAAGGGGCAGTTGCTGACCGAGGGTTATGCAACCGAAGGCGGTGAGTTGGCTCTGGGTAAGAACCTGATGGTAGCATATATCCCCTGGAAAGGTTACAACTACGAGGATGCTATCGTGCTGAGCGAGCGTATGGTTCGCGAGGATATGTTCACCTCTGTACACGTGGTAGAGCAGTTGCTTGACGTACGTGAGACCAAGCGCGGTCTGGAGGAGTTCACTGCCGATATTCCTAACGTAAGCGACGACACGACCAAGGACCTCGACGAGAACGGTATAGTTCGTATCGGTGCTACCATTCAGCCGGGTGATATCATCATCGGTAAGATTACCCCGAAGGGTGAGAGCGATCCTTCGCCGGAGGAGAAGTTGCTGAAGGCTATCTTCGGTGACAAAGCCGGTGACGTTAAGGACGCTTCGCTTAAGGCTTCGCCTTCGCTGGACGGTATAGTGATCGACAAGAAACTCTATATGCGTGCGCAGAAGGACCGCAAAGCCAAACTTGCCGACAAAGAGCAACTTGCCAAGATGGACGCTAAGTTCGAGGCACAAGCTGAAGAGTTGAAGACTATCCTGGTTGACAAACTGTCGCTGCTGCTCAAGATGCAGAAGAGCAACGGCGTAAAGGATATAGTAGATACCGACCTCGTACCCAAGGGTCAGGACTTCACCCGTGAAGTGCTGGAAGGAATTGATTACGCTACCGTCCTGCTGGACAACTGGACTCCCGACGAGCACAAGAACGATTTGGTTCGCCGCTGCATCCTCAACTACCTGGCTAAGTACAAGGAGATGGAAGCCGAGCTCAAGCGCGAGCGCTTCAACCTGACTATCGGCGACGAACTACCGACAGGTATTATCCAGCAAGCCAAAGTCTATATCGCCAAGCGTCGTAAGATCCGCGTGGGTGATAAGATGGCCGGTCGTCACGGTAACAAAGGTATTGTTAGTAAGATCGTGCGCGTAGAGGATATGCCGTTCCTGGCAGACGGTACGCCGGTAGATATCGTTCTGAACCCGATGGGTGTGCCTTCACGTATGAACATCGGTCAGATCTTCGAGGCTGTGCTCGGTTGGGCGGGTCGCGAGTTGGGCGTTAAGTTCGCTACTCCTATCTTCGACGGCTGTACGTTGCAACAGCTCGACGAGTGGACTGACAAAGCCGGTCTGCCTCGCGCTGGCAAGACGCAACTCTACGATGGCGAGACGGGCGAGCCGTTCGACCAGATGGCTACCGTAGGTGTAACGTACTTTATGAAGCTCGGTCACATGGTTGACGACAAGATGCACGCACGTTCGATTGGTCCGTACAGCCTGATCACGCAACAGCCGTTGGGCGGTAAAGCCCAGTTCGGTGGCCAGCGTTTCGGTGAGATGGAGGTTTGGGCGCTCGAAGCACACGGCGCCGCTCACACACTGCAGGAGATCTTGACTGTCAAGTCAGATGATGTTATGGGTCGTGCACGTACCTACGAGGCTATTGTCAAGGGCGAGAACTTCCCGACACCGGGTATACCTGAGTCACTCAACGTATTGCTGCACGAGTTGCAAGGTTTGGCTCTATCAATTACACTTGAATAAAATTTAGACGAATTATGGCTTTAAGACAAGAAAATAAGAAATCCGGTTTCACCAAGATCACTATTGGTTTGGCTTCGCCGGAAGAGATTATGAACATCTCCAGTGGTGAGGTGCTCAAGCCCGAGACTATCAACTACCGCACCTACAAGCCGGAGCGTGATGGTCTGTTCTGCGAGCGTATTTTCGGTCCTACAAAGGATTACGAGTGTAACTGCGGAAAGTACAAACGTATTCGTTACAAAGGTATCGTGTGCGAGCGTTGCGGCGTAGAGGTAACAGAGAAGAAGGTTCGCCGTGAGCGTATGGGACATATCAAGTTGTGTGTACCTGTTGCTCATATCTGGTATCTTCGTTCGCTGCCCTCGAAGATCGCAGCTTTGCTCGGCGTACCGACCAAGAAACTGGAGTCGGTCATCTACTACGAGAAGTACATTGTTGTACAAGCCGGTGTGATGGCAGGCGAGGAGTTCGGTAGCGACCACGACCTGATTGAGGATAAGATCCTGCTGGACGAGGAAGATTTGATGGCCATCAACAGCCGTCTGCCCGAAGGCAACCGCGAGCTGGAGGATACCGATCCCCAGAAGTTCATTGCCAAGATGGGTGCCGACGCTATCTACGACCTGCTGGCTAAGATTGATCTGGACGCACTGGCTGACGAACTCCGTCACCGTGCAGATACCGACAGTTCGAACCAACGCAAGCAGGAGGCTCTGAAGCGCCTGCAGATCGTTGAGGCGTTCCGTGCTTCACAGGGCAGGAACCACCCGGAGTGGATGATTCTGAAGGTTATTCCTGTTACTCCGCCGGAGCTCCGTCCGCTCGTTCCGCTGGACGGTGGACGATTTGCTACCTCTGACCTCAACGACCTCTATCGTCGTGTGATCATCCGTAACAACCGTCTTCGCCGACTGATTGAGATCAAGGCTCCGGACGTTATTCTCCGCAACGAGAAACGTATGCTTCAGGAGGCTGTGGACAGCTTGTTCGACAACAGCCGCAAGACTACCGCTATCAAGAGCGAGGCTAACCGTCCGCTGAAATCGTTGAGCGACTCGCTGAAAGGCAAGCAGGGACGTTTCCGTCAGAACTTGCTGGGTAAGCGTGTGGACTTCTCTGCACGTTCGGTTATCGTGGTCGGTCCTGAGCTGAAGATGCACGAGTGCGGTCTGCCTAAGGAGATGGCTGCCGAGCTGTACAAACCATTCATCATCCGCAAGCTCATCGAGCGCGGTATAGTTAAGACGGTTAAGTCCGCCAAGAAGATCATCGACCGCCGTGATCCTGTGATCTTTGAGATTCTGGAGCACGTGATGGAGGGACATCCTGTACTGCTTAACCGTGCGCCGACATTGCACCGCCATGGTATATTGGCTTTCCAGCCGAAGATGATCGAGGGTAAGGCTATCCAGCTGCACCCGCTAGCCTGTGCCGGTTTCAACGCCGACTTCGACGGTGACCAGATGGCTGTGCACCTCCCGTTGAGCAACGAGGCTATCCTCGAGGCACAACTGCTGATGCTCGGCTCGCATAACATCCTTGATCCGGCTAACGGTAATCCTATCACAGTGCCTTCGCAGGATATGATTCTTGGTCTGTATTACATCACCAAGGAACGTGCCGGTGTGAAGGGCGAAGGGCTGACCTTCTACAACGAGGAGGAGTGCACTATTGCCCTGAACGAGGGCCGCGTGGATATCCACGCCAAGGTGCGCGTACGTATCAAGGAGATGATCGACGGTCAACTGACCCAACATATCATTGAGACCACTCCCGGTCGTGTAATGGTTAACCAGTATATGCCGAAGGAGATCGGATTCCAGAACACGGTATTGAAGAAAGGTGCTGTCAAGAATATCATCTCCAAGGTTATCAAGACCTGCGGTGTGGCTCGTACGGCTAAGTTCCTCGACGATATCAAGGATCTCGGTTACTACATGGCATTCAAGGGTGGCTTGAGCTTCAACCTCAACGATATCCTTATTCCTGAGGAGCGTGCCGACCTTATCGCCAAGGGCAATGCCGAGGTGGAGGCAATCACCGAGAGTTATAACTTCGGTTTGATGTCTGACGATGAGCGTTACAACAAGGTCGTTGACACTTGGGGACGTATCGACAACGAGGTTACCGAAGTGCTGATGAAGCACATGCAGGAGGCTGACCAAGGCTTCAACTCCGTATATATGATGATGGACTCCGGTGCCCGTGGTAACAAACAGCAGATCAAGCAGCTGGCCGGTATCCGTGGCTTGATGGGTAAACCTCAGAAAGCCGGTTCGACCGACACACGTACGTCTATCGAGAACCCTGTGTTGGCTAACTTCAAGGAAGGTATGTCTGTACAAGAGTACTTCATCTCTACCCACGGTGCACGTAAGGGTCTGGCAGATACCGCTCTGAAGACGGCCGATGCCGGTTACCTGACGCGTCGTCTGGTTGATGTATCGCACGATATGATCATCACCGAGGAGGACTGCGGTACGTTGCGTGGTCTGGTAGCTCGCGCTATCAAGCAGAACGACACCGTAGTAGCTACGCTCTCGCAGCGCATACTCGGTCGAGTTAGTGTGCACGATATCTTCGATGAGGATGGTGTACTGATCGTTGCTGCCGGTGAGGAGATACGTGAGGGTGCTTGCGACGCTATTGAGCGCGCAGGTATTGAGGAGGTTGAGATTCGTTCTGTCCTCACCTGTGAGGCTAAACATGGCTTGTGCGCCAAGTGCTACGGACGAAACCTGGCTACACGACTCATGGTCCAGAAGGGCGAGGCTGTCGGCGTTATTGCTGCGCAAGCTATCGGTGAGCCGGGTACACAGCTTACACTGCGAACCTTCCACTCCGGTGGTTTGGCTGGTGGCGCTACGGCTGAGAACTCTTACTCTCTGCCGCACACGGGTATTGTGGATATTGAGGACCTGCGTACTATCACCACCGATGCCGGTGACGTGATCGTTGTCAGCCGTCTGAACGAGCTTCAGCTCAAGGACGAGAAGACAGGTGTCGTGCTCAATACGTTCAACATCCCGTACGCTTCCAAGCTGTTCATCACTCCGGGGCAGAAGTACGACAAGGGTACACTCGTCTGCGAGTGGGATCCGTACAAGGCTTCGTTGGTTATCGAGCAGGCTGGTACATTGCGCTACCAGGATGTGATCGAAGGTGTAACTTGCAAGAGCGAAACCGACGAGCAGACAGGTATGCGTGAGGTCAGCATCACCGATACCAAGGATAAGACCAAGATGCCTACCGCCAATATCGTTGACAAGGAGGGTAATATCCTCCGTTCGTACAACCTGCCTGTCAAGGCTGTGCTCGTACACAACGATGGCGAGGAGGTTAAGGTCGGCGACCTGTTGTTCACCAACACACGTTCGTTCGGTACGGCAGGTGATATCACCGGTGGTCTGCCGCGTGTAACGGAGCTCTTTGAGGCACGTAACCCGTCTAACCCGGCTATCGTGGCTGAGATCGATGGTGAGATCAGCTTCGGCAAGATCAAACGTGGCCAACGCGAACTGACAATCACCAGCAAACTCGGTGAAACGAAGTCGTACCTGATTCCGTTGTCGAAGCAGATCCTGGTACAGGAGGGCGATTACGTACGCGCCGGTGTACCTCTGTCTGATGGTTCGATCACACCTGAGGATATTCTGGCTATCAAGGGTCCGACGGCTGTACAGGATTATATCGTCAACGAGGCACAGAACGTTTATCGTATGCAGGGTGTGGAGATCAACGACAAGCACTTCGAGATCATCGTTCGCCAAATGATGCGCAAGGTCGAGATTATCGACGCAGGTGACACGCGCTTCCTGGATAATCAGGTGGTTGACAAGCGTGACTTCATGGAGGAGAACGACCGCATCTGGGGTAAGAAGGTGGTAGAGAGTGCCGGTGACAGTGAGACGCTCCGCGAGGGACAGATCATCACTGCTCGCCGTCTGCACGACGAGAACTCGACGCTACGCCGTAAGGATAAGAAACTTGTTCAAGTGCGTGACGCCAAGAGTGCTACCGCCAAGCAGATTCTGCTGGGTATCACCCGCGCCGCTTTGGGTACGAAGTCGTTCATCTCGGCTGCTTCCTTCCAGGAGACAACCAAGGTGCTCAACGAGTCGGCTATCCAAGGCAAGATCGATTACTTGGAGGGTATGAAGGAGAACGTTATCTGCGGTAACCTTATCCCGGCAGGTACTGGTCTGCGCGAGTTCAGCAAGCTGGTGGTACATAACTCGGCTGAGTACGCAGCTATGCAGGCTGCACGCCTCGCGCAGGAATACGAACCCGCCTCGCCGATGCGCGATCGCGACCGTGACTTCTAATCTGTAGCGATAACGCTAATATAGTCAAAATGCAGGCTCAATGGCCTGCATTTTGATTGTATATATGCTTAGTTGTTCAATGGCTGAAGTAATTCGTTCGGATCATTCTGTCCGATAGGCGGTACATCTGCTCAGATGGCGTGTATGCTGTCGTATCTGCGATGTCTCGCCCTAATCCGTGCCAAGGTGTGGGCAGCTGCATCCGTTCAATCAGGGTGGTGTAGATATCCGCTTGGTAGAGTGTGCGACTGGCTTCCGTAGGAGGCATAAACGGATCGTAGATCACCAGCGGAACGGGGGTCCGCATATCGAAGATCGGGTGATCTCCTGTTATCACAATGCGCGTCGTACGGGCTAATTCTGAATGGGCAAACAACGTGTCTAACAGTGTGCCGACAGCGTGGTCTGTGTAGTGCAGGCACTGCATATATCGCGCCTCTTCCGCACTATATTTGGCGTTCGTTATGCGAATGTCGGCACTATCTGCATACGCGTTGAACGGTGAGTGCGAAGCCATGGTTACTGCGGTTATTACAAATGGCTGCTTGGCGTGCAGAATTGCCTCGGTGGACAATTGCATCAGCCGGTTGTCTGACATCTCGGTGGCATAGATTGAATCAAAACCGTATGCCAGTGCATTCGCCCGTTGGTTCCACATGTGCTCCGGATATGCGGCGAGCAGTAGTCGGCTGCCGTCTGATGTATAATGTAGTAGCGAGGGGTAAGTGTTCGTAGAGTAACGCATGGATGCAGCGCCGTTGTATAGCGGGAGCAAACCGTTGAAGATAATCAACTGTGCGTCCGACGATTTGCCCTCTTTCACTTGCGCCTGTACGGCATAACGACCGCTCATCCTATGCTCTGCCAGTCGGTTGATATGCGGTGTGACTTCTTGCCCGTCAATACGCAGCCCTACAACGCGGTCCTCTAAACTCTCAACGATGATTAGTAACAGATTACCTTGTTCGCCAACTTGACCGGTGTCCTGCATGTATGCTTCCACTTCCGAGGGCATAACCTCTTCTGCTTCAGGTTCGTTGTGGCGCAGCAGCTGCACTATCTCGTTCGCCAGATGAGTTATTGCGCCGTAAGTGTGCACATACCACATGCGCCCCATACTTACATCGGCATAGTAGGCGGCAAAAGGCGATAGTGGTAACTCTGACTTCATGCATACTGTCGCCTGAGGAGCACAGCAGATACTCAGGCACGCTATGCCGACTGTCAGTCGCCGTGGTAGAGTCGGGCGATTGATATGCGGCATATTCTCGCATAACAGAATCCAGAATAGTGTAAATATGAGAAATACCTGATCATTTGTACGTACGAAAGGAAATACGGATTCCCAGATGCCATCCATATTTCCAACGTTCAGCAGACACCAGCGGTTCAGCAGGTCACCATAACTGCGGAAATAGATCAGGTTACCAATCAGCCATATATCTAACAGCAACGATACTACGTAAGTCCATCGCCGCCTCTCGGTGAGCAGTAGCGGACACCACAACAATAATGCTGATGCCAGATAGTTGCACCACAACCTTACGCTATACGGGCTTGCTTCTAAGATAGGTAAGTCAAGCATCGATGCAAAGATAACTAAGCGAATAAGCGTCAGTATTGTGATTACAGCGTAGTGCATACTTCCCTGTAGATGTTTGCCAGTTGTGAGCCTACAGCCTGATAGGAGTATTGCTGTCCGGCTTGGCGAATCGTGTCGCGGTCGTATTCGTGGCAGTGGTCGAGCATTGTTGCCATGGCTTCGGTCAGCGCGCGGTCGTCACGTGGCGGCACGAGTATGCCGCATTCGCTGCTGATCATCTCGGGTATTCCTCCCGCGCGTGTGGATATAACCGGCACACCTTCGGCGAGGCTCTCGGATATGACGACAGGTGCGTTTTCGTAGTTCGAGGGCAGAACGAACACATCAGCCTGCGCCAGTTCTTCTGCCACCTGCCGTGGTGCCAGTTCACCTGTCCAGCGCAGCAGTCCTTCGGGAAACTTCAACTCATCAGCGTACGCGCGAACCTCTTTGTAATCAACGCCTGTTCCTACCAGCACCAACTGCCAATCTTGCCGCTGATCTGCTAACGCCTTGGCGGCACGCAACAGACCTTTCACATTCTTCGCACGCTCGTCAAAGCAACTCACGTGCAGAAAAACCTTTTGACTTTCGACTTTCGACTTTTGACTTTCGACTTTCGACTCGACTTTATCGTAGAAGAAATCCTCCACCACATTGTTTATCTTGCGTGTGTCAGCGTTCGTTACTCCGCACTGCCGCATGGCTTCTGCCAGCCGGTTGCTCACGCACAGCAGCGCACTCGCGTGGCGTGCTATGCGTGCGTACAAACGGCGTTTGTAGGCACTCATACGCATGTACTGCCCATTCTCAGGCAGGTAGCCGCTCCAGTGTTCTACAATGATATACGGAATCTTGTACCGCTGCTTGAGGTGCAGCGCCAGCAGACCTTGCTTCTGTATCACATTCAGTTGCACTACGTCCGGTAGTCCCCACTCACGCCGCAACCGTCGCCAGCCGCGAAGCAGTTCGCTCCAGGTCTGCGAGTGCAACACGCGTACGTCTACACCCTGAGCACGGACAGCTTGAGCATGTTTCTGCACGAACAGACCCGCCATTGCGTCCTGCTCGGTTGGGTACCACGGGGTGAGAAAGAGCACTTTCATTGCACAAACGGGTAGGGGTTAATATCTTTTCCACTTCTCCCGTAACTTGTTCGCCCATAGCAAGATGGCGAACGACGGACGGTAGAGTTTACTCACACTGCTGTACGTGGCGGGTTGAGCGCCGAACTGACGGTAGTGGTTTGACATACCTTCATCGTTGTTCCCGCCCTCAAAATCGAACTGTAAGCCTTTCTGTTGCGCCAGACGTATCGCTTCATCCGCCAATCGTGCCGAGGCTCCTGTCTTGGCTTCCGACGGCAGATAGGCGGGGATAAGGTAGTACATATATCGTCTGTCCCACACAACAAACGCTGCGGCTACGGTCGTCTCGCCCTGACGGATACGTATGAACTGCGAGGCTTTCTCACGGGCACTCTTGCGCTCCAGCACCAGCAGAAACTCGCGCGAGTACGACAACTTGTGCCCGCGCTCTGCCATACATTGCGTATGAAAACGGTAGAACTCCTCGGCGCTCATTTCTGTATCTACGCTGAGGTCTGCAGCGTGTTCGATCTGGCGTTTCTTGTTCTTCGAGTAGGCATCTTCTACCGCCTCTATGTCCGTCACGTTGCTCAGCCGGTACGTTACGCGCTGCTCAACTGTCAGACCTTGCTTGGCGAGCCAGTGAGGCATAGGGTTACCTACGGGATATTGCTGATAGTAGTACGCAATCTTCAGCTCGCGCAGTTTCTTGGCGAGCACCTTGGCGAGGGTCTCTTGCATGTCGGGTGCCGCCTGCAACTCGTCGCTTAGCCATAAGCCGCCTGAGATAGTCATTTGCGGCATAACAACGAACTTGTACCATAGCCGCTTGCTCAGCAGGTAGGGTAGGGCTGCCACTATCTCGTCTTCCGTCTCCGCAGGCTGTTCTTTCTTACGCTGCCACCAACTCGACGATTGCAACTCGCTGCGCATGATCAGCAGCACGTCCCATTGCTTGCCTGCACACACCGCGTCCAGCCACCACGGTTGCATCGTTACCGGCATTAGCGGGTTACGTTGGCAAAATAATGCGTATTGTTCTTTGTTTGTCATATCAAATTCTTATTTCTATATTCTGTCAGCCGTAGGCGGTCTGTACTCTGTCAGCGCAGCGGTCTGTCTTCCTTTTCCGCCTGCAAAGTTACGAAAAAATATTCAATTTTGCAAATATATGCACTTTTTTTTGCTGTAGGTTTGCATATATCAGAAATTTTTCGTACTTTTGTACGTTTCTTTGGTGCAAACTATCCAAAAATTTAATATATCATGAAGCGTTTTACTATATTTTTCTTTTCGTTGCTTATGCTGCCGGCGTATCTGTTGGCAGGTGTTACAACATATACGTTTACCTCTGCCACCTGGGGCAGCAAGGTTGGTGCTACGGTCTGTGATGGTACAACCGACGGCTGGATATGCGACCGGGCGGGTTCGGAGTACGCCACCGGTCGCCTGGACGCACAGGGAAACCTCTACTCGCAGGGCGTGGGTGTCAAGACCGGCACAACAGGCGCAGGCTGTACATCCGTCCTCGAGTTTGAGCAGGTGCGACGAGTGACCGTTAACTTCTGCCAGAACAGCAGCAAGGGACGCGGCACGATTCACATCCAGGTCGGCAACAACGAGCCGCTCGACCTTACCGTCAACAAACCTGCACAGAGCGGTCAGGGGGTCTATAACCGTGACTCGGTGCTCACGTTCGACACGCCCCAGACAGGCAAAATCAAGTTCTGGGTCGATTGTACCGAAAACGGCATTTACATCAACAGCCTTACTATCCGCTCCGCTACCGGCGGCAGTTCGGTGTTCACTATGGATACCTACCAACTCGTCACCGATATCAGCCAACTCCGGGACTCTGACCAGGTTATCTTCGGCGTGCACAAGCCCGGAGTGAACTATGTCATGGGCTACTACGACGAGTGGGAAAGCGTCAACAATATCCATGCTATCAAGGCGCATTACTCTGCCGACCGTATGCAGGTCGATCCCGACGAACGGGCTATCTATACCCTGCGTATAGCCGAGATCGGCGGACGAACAGCCTACGTTTTCCAGGACGAACTGCGCTACGAGCAGGCGTATCTCGTGGCTTCCGGCGGCAAGACCAAGAACCGCCTCGCGCTATGGACGGATGTCGTGGACCCCGATACGTACGGCAACTACGGCTTCTGGGATATACAGATCGAGCAAGGCGGCGAGGCGGTGATCACCAACCTCGGCAACAGCCTGGCTAAGATCATCCAGTACAACGCTGCCAACAACCCTACGCTCTTCGCATGCTATCAGGATCGCTCGCAAACGCCTGTCTGCCTCTACCGCTGCGTGCCTGCCATGGGAGATATAGAGGCTATCGTGGCTCCGTTCGTCAACTTCGGCACAACCATCGAGACCTCCGGCGCACAAACGATCCAGATCAACGCCAACCGACTCACCCAAGATATATCCGTCACCCACACCAACCCCGAGGTTTTCAGCCTCTCTGCCGACCTGCTCGACCGCGATGGAGATAACCTCACGGTCACCTACGACCTCAGTGCTCAAGCTGAGCCGCAGGCGGGTATCTATGCCGATACGCTCGTGTTCACCTCCGGCAACGTGCGTGCCGAGGCTATCGTACTCCTGCACCTGCTCCGGCCGCTAACTGTCGAACAGGCAGTACGCTCCGACGATCACGCCGAGGTCTATCTCAACCCCGTACAGGTCACCAAGAAGTACGACAATTATATCTACGTCCGCGATAACACAGGCTCTATGCTGCTCTTCGACCGCGGTGATGGTGAGACAGGCAAACGCTACGGAGCTGACCTCAAGGCGGGCGACCAACTCTCCGGCGTAACGGGCAGGTTCATCAATTACTTCGGAGTGCCCGAGATCTCGCCTTCAGAGCAGTTTAAGGTCGGTCAGAACACCGAGGTAATGCCCGAACAGGCAGGGGAGACAATCGACTCCACCGACGTATGCCGCTATATGGTGCTTGACTCGGCGTACGTCACAAGCTGGACTTCACTCACCTATCGTGGCAAGGAGTATGCTGTGTCGAACAAGTTCAAACTCCCCTCTTTCGACACCGACTGTTACACCCGCGCCTACGTGATTGTCAGTTACGACCATGATCTCGTAACCCTGTATATCGTTAGCCAGGAGCCTTATCCCGATCTTCACGATGCAACGGATAACACATCCTCGCAGCCCGACGCTCGGGTCTTTATGCGTGAAGGCGTGTTGTTCATCCGCACTGCTTCCGGCACATACACCCTGCACGGCACTCATCTTCCCTAATCCATGCTCGCTATTTCCATGAGCGATTTCTATTGTCCTCCTGCTGATTATTAGCGCAGCGGTGTTCAGTTCTCGGCGGTATTCCGCCGCGTTCCCCTCCCATCTCCCATCCCCCTCCTCTCTCCCCTCCTACCTCCTATCTCCCCTCCTTTTAGGGAGGGGGCGGGGGTAGGCTTTTTTTCTCTGCCTAACCTAAGTGTCCTGTGCGGGCAATTTCCATGAGCCCGTGCTTCCTTCCTCTTTATGCCTTCTCTCTCATTATGTATTCTTCTCCTCATTTTCCCCTTCTGCCGCATATTTGCGGCAGGATTAGTCTGTTTGTTCTCCCATGCTCGCTATTTCCATGAGTGAGTTATATTGTCCTCCTGCTGATTATTAGCGCAGCGGTGTTCAGTTCTCGGCGGTATTCCGCCGCGTGTTGTGTCCTGTGTCCGGCGCTTTCAACGCCAGATTTTTTGTCAGTCGTTTAGTGCTCGGTGCTGTCCCACCGAGTTGGTGTCACATGCGGGCGATTTCCATGAGCCCGTGTTGCCTCCCGCATGATTCTTTCCCTCGTTATGCATTTTTCCTCTCATTTTCCCCTTCTGCCGCATATTTGCGGCAGGATTAGTCTGTTTGTCCTCCCATGCTCGCTATTTCCATGAGCGATTTCTATTGTCCTCCTGCTGATTATTAGCGCAGCGGTGTTCAGCTCTCGGCGCTATCCCGCCACAAGACTGCATTAATTCCGCAGTTAAGTTCGATACATATACGATAGATATACGTTAGATATACGATGTTTTAGTATAGTCTTCATATAGTCTTCATATAGTCTGAGTATCACTACTGTCCCATTAAAATATCGCAAATGTGCTATAAATAATCGATATTAAGTTAATTATACTGACATTATGTGCGAACGGATTTGATTTGAAAATGTTTTTTGGGTTTATGTCTTTGTGTGCTTTGTACTCGTAGAGTTGTACTAATTGACAGTAAAAGCTGTCTGGAAGCTTGCTTACAAGCAGGTTTTAGTGGCAATTTACCTGGGGCCCCAAAAGTAAACCGAAGCCGAAGGCTGTTTGCTTTGGGGAGAGCGAAGGCAACTGTGCGCTTTATGTCGCTGAGCGACATCTGTTAGCGCAGTTTGCCGAACGCGAAGCAACGGCTCCTAAAGCACGCAAAGGGTTTTGTGGGTTTTTGTTTATTTTTAATACATTACTGACCTTTCTTTTCTTCTTTCAAAGAGCACCAGCGAAGATTTGTCTGTAGCGCCCGATTAGAACGTGAATTTTTGGTAACTGCGTATGTCAATTTGCCGCTTTTTGTTGCTAACCGCTCTTTGCACATAGTACGGAATTTACGAATTGACTATAAAATGTTTCACATCACACTACTTTAATGCAAAAAAATTTGCATATTTCAAAGATTATTCTTAACTTTGTACCCGTTTTTGCAGTGATTTATTGCCAATGATTGCGATTAATCTTAAAAATCGTACATTTCCCCGCAATCTCCGCAAATATGCTGCACAACATAAAATTATTATGAAACTAATTAAAAAGACAAAAATGAAACATATTTTTACTACATTAAATTCATTTATTCACAAACCTCTTCTTATAGCATTCGCCCTGCTCGCGATGAGCAGCAATGCATGGGGAACGTGGCCAACGTATTCTGGAACGTGTAATCAATCAGGATATGTAGTTTATGATGCATCTCTGGAACTAAACACTATTGATTCAGAAGAAATTAATTTGGCAGGTCCTGGCCAAAAAGTAACGTTTGAAGCAAAGCATACAGTATTGGGAGCTGGTAATATGAAAGTCGCCCAATACGTTAATGGCTCATGGAGTAGTTCCCTATGGTCAAAAAATCCTGGGACTGCTACAAAGAATAGGTGGGGTATAACAACTGGTTATAACTTTGCTTCTTATTCAGTAGATTTAGACCCTCGTGCAACGAAAATTAAATTTTATACCGAAACAGGTGCCACGTTATATAAAACAGTTCAAAAAATTTGTGTAACTCGTTATTCGTCTAATGATTATCTCCTGTATGACAACAATCTTGACTGCGGTTCTGCAGATTATAATTACACTCAGAGTTCGGCAAATTACACCTCTGGAACAGCAAAGGTTGATTGGAGTCATACAACAACCCAACCGACCTGCACATTAACCGGAACTTATGCGAAGTATTTTGAGATTGGAACCAAATCAAATACGCCTACTAATAACAATTATGGTGCAATGAGCATAGTGATTAAGTATAAGCATACTGCTCCCGGCGACCATTCTGCGACCTTAAAAGTAGGTAGCAAAACGATTACTATTAAAGGGCACACAAATAAGATTCCAACATACGTGACTACGATTCCGACAATGGAATCTATAACTTATGGTGAAAAACTGAGCAATAGCCAAATTGGCGCTAACGGAGTAGTTAAGGCTGATGTAATAGGCGCAGCAGGAACAGTGGTTTCAGGTACATGGACAATGAGCGAAGCCGGTGAAATTGTTTCTGTTAGTGGTGGCACGTATAAAGAGGTACACCTTACTTTCACCCCAACAGACCAAAATACATACCAAACAGTTACTACCACTGCAAACGTATTTGTTCGCTCTGCATCAACCATATCATGGACGAGTGCATATTCTGCTGATAAACCGACAATTGCCGTAGGAAAAGAGATTGTCGGCGCAGCAATATCAACCAATCCGGAAGCTACGATTACTTATTCCACATCGAATCCAAGTGTTATAGCGGTTAGTGAAGATAAGACAACCTTTACAGCTGTAGCTGAGGGTGAAGCGACGATTACTGCAAGCCATGGCGCTACAACTCACTATGGAGCAGCAAGTGCTAGCAAGACATTCAAGACATCGGTTAAAACAATTCAGGTGATTGTATGGAATCAGCGTTTCAATCGCTTAACAACAGAAGATGCATCTGTTAACCTTAACGCTCAAGTCTATTTAGAGAACCCCAGCACGGGCGCACGTACATATAGCGCAGAGCGCACGGCTCTATTAACCTATTCGTCACTGAATTCAAACGTTGTGGCGATAAGTGGTACAACGTTGACTATCAATGGAAAAGGTTCAACCACCTTAACCGCAAGTGTATCGGGTTCAGAAACATATGAAGAAGCAAGCGTAACTATGCCGGTAAAAGTACGCATTCCATCTGAAGGATGCGAAACGGAACTTCTTGCAGATTTAGAAAATGATGGTTCAAATGATTATTTATATGAATTGTACAAATTAGATGCCGCTAAACCGGAATTAATATCCAGCGAGTACACTATAGATAGGTCAAACGGCAAGAAACCAGGCTCACTATCTTTTGAACATAAGGGAGAGTATTATAAAGTGCTTGGTTTTATGGGTAATTGGTATAGCGGTAATATACATGCAGAGCAAAAGGTTAATGGCTCGTGGAGTACAATCCCCGGTTCGGATATTCTACCAACAATCAGCCGTTGGAATGCTTGCGAGAATCTACCTCTAAACGAAAATGCGACACACATCCGTTTTGTAAGACCAAAAGGAGGAGAAGGGCATCACTACATACGTAACGTACAAGTAACAAAGAAGCAATACTTGACAACTTCAACTACCTCTATTGATTTTGGATCGTCAATCAAAGTAAATGACGCAGAATATAGGGAATTCACAATCAACTATTCTGATGTAAAAGACATCTTGCGCATCACAAGCCCTGGTAACGATTTTACCATTGCTGATCAGGTTGATGTCGAATGCGGCGACAATGGTTCTGCTACTCTACGACTGGCATTTAACCCTAAATCAGCAGGCGAGTTCAATGGAAACGTAATTATCCGTGACAATATTGCAAATCTGAATTGCACAATCAGCGTCCACGCCAATGTGCAGAAGGCTGAGCAGATTATAACATGGAATCCGACTACTTCATTGCTTGCAACTGAGACTTTGCCACTCAATGGTACAACAAATGGTATTGAAAACGGAAAACAAAATAGTATTACATACACGTCAAATGACAATTCAGTAGTGACCATCAGCAATGGAATCGCCACCATTCTGAAGCCGGGTACTGTCAAAATTACAGCAACACAAGATGGTACAGCTAATTTTGCAGCAGCTACACCAGTGGAGAAAGAATTTACAATTTCTGCCGAAACATTAACGCTGACAGCTCCGACAGCAAGTGCCATTACATACGAGAACTCTCTAAACGACTCAGAATTGTCGGGTGGCTTCGCTAAAGACAGCAAGAACAACATTGTCCCGGGTACATTCTCATGGCAGGCTGGCGAAACAACGCCCGATGCTGGAAATGCACAAGAATTCAGTGTTGTATTTACACCGGCTGCTAATGTCGCATGGTATGAGTCGGCATCCATAAATGTGCCTATCAATGTAGCTAAAGCAACGTCTGTTGCTGTTCCATCTGCCGAAGCAATTGATTATGGCTATGCTGTTAACGCGTCTATTCTGTCGAATAGCGGTACTGCAGGTGCATGGACTTGGACTGACGGAAGGAAGAATGATATATTAAATGCAGGTGAATATACAGATTTAGCAGTACACTTTACGCCGGCAAATAGTAACTACACCGAATTGGACGGAATGGTTACACTAATAGTAAATGCCATTTCACCTGAGTTAACTTGGACGACAGCCGTTTCTTCAATAGCGGTAGATGCTCAAAACATCACTTTTGCTGCTGCCTCCGAACAATCTGCGGGCGCGATAAATTATTCTATCACATCTGGTGAAAGCTTTGCTACAATCGACAGCAATACAGGAGCGTTGACCATTCTTGGAGCAGGTGAATTTATAGTCCGCGCATCAATAGCAGAAACCGGCAATTATACTGCTGAATATATTGAAAAAAATGTGCGCATCAATGCCCTCAATGAATTTGTCAACGCAAAAGGAGACAAGAATTGGAATGATGCAGAGAACTGGTCTAACGGAGAGGTTCCTGCTGCAGATGTTCACGTAACAATTAGTGCAGATGTTGAAATCGCAGAGGCAATCATTGTAGATGGAATAACAATCAATGACGGTAGTACAGTTACCATAAAAGATGGCGCTACTTTGACGGTTGGCGGCGAAGATTCAAAATCGCGCACCACCTACGGCAACATTATCGTTGAGGCCGGCGGACAACTCCTGCTCAACGAAGGCAACGTAGAGGTCAACGACTTCACCCTGTACTCAACCTACGAGGCAGGTAACCCCAAATCAGGTCAAGTTAGCGGTGCCGCAACGCTCAATAAGCACGGGTACGCGTACTTCATTATCGACCTCGATCCGGCTGGAAACGCCAGTGCCGGTTGGTACGACTTCACTGTTCCGTTCCCCGTAAACGCCCTGACAGGCATAACCCGCTCGGCAGACGGAGAGACCTGGAACACAATTGTCAACGAACGCAACTACGCAATCATGGATTTCCACGAGGATCTGCGCGCACAAGGGCAGTACGCATGGAAGAAGTACCGCGGAATACTGCAACCGGGTGTGGCATACACCATGACCATCGACTCGCGAATCAACAAGTACCGCTTCGAGATGGTTACCAACGGCGCATTCAACACCGCTACCACGCAGGCCCTGCAATCTACCAACAGCAGCGAGGATGCTGGCTGGAACGGAGTAGGTAACGGTACAATGAGTTATATCACCTTGCGTGAAGCACCGGTCGTACAGATGTACAACCATGCAGAAAATGCATACAACGCTACTTCATCTGCTTCACAGGCTTTTGCAGTAGGTTCTGCCTACTTCGTACAGCGCTCTGACGCACTGAGCGAACTGACAATGGACGCAGCCTACAACGCCACCTCTATCCTGCGTGCTCCGCAGCGCGAACAAGAGGAGTACAGCGAGCCGCTGACACTCACCTTGTCGCAGAACGGACTGACGCGCGACAACCTGTTCGTCACATGCAGCGAGAGCGCTACCGACACCTATACCCGCGGCTTCGATGTGCAGAAGTTGGGCGAACTCACCGCTGCCAAGGTGGCACGCCTCTGGACGAACACCAAGGGCAAAGACCTCTGCGCCGTTTACGCACCATACAATGCCAATGAGGCTATTATACCCTTGCAGTTCTTTGCTCCCGAACAGGGCGAATATACCCTCTCTATCGATCGCAATACCGAAGAGGATATTTACCTCACTCGCAACGGCGTGATCATCTGGGATATGAACATGAGCGACTTCAACTTCACCCTCGAGCAGGGAACAGACAACTCCTACGCTCTGCAGGTTATCCGCCGCACACAAAATGTTGCCACCGGTGCCGAACAATTAAGCAACGACGCACAACGCGGCACGGATTTTGTGGAGAAAATGATTGTGAACGGACAACTGTTCATCTTGCGTGACGGCAATCTCTATGACGCACAAGGCAAGAAAGTAACTGCTATTCAATAACACCCTAAATGTGTAAAATAATGAAAACAACCAAGCAATATATCCAACCTTCTACCGAGGTGTTCTGCCTTGGCGCAAACGAAAAACTGATGCAAGATTTTCCCATGGCAGGCTCGGATACCAAGCCAATGCCCTAAGCGGGACAAGGTGATAATTCAAATACTTTCAACGGTGTACCACTGCGGTACACCGTTGTTGTTTGGTAACCACGCCGCATATTCACGCAAGCCTGTATGCGACCTTTGCTGCTAAAAAAATGCACCTACATGCATATTTTTCTTCGGAAGATTTGCAAATGTGCATTTTTTTTTGTATCTTTGCACCAAATTGCGTTACTATGGCTGAAAATTATAACGACGACAACATTATTCATCTTGACGACCGCGAACATATCCGTCGCCGACCGGGTATGTACATTGGTAAACTCGGTGACGGCAGTCACTCAGATGATGGTATATATGTGCTCATCAAGGAAACCATCGATAACTCCATCGACGAGTTCCGCATGGGCGAAGGCAAGGTGATCGAAGTGACCGTGGCAGACGGACGCGTAACCGTCCGGGATTACGGCCGAGGTATACCTCTGGGTAAGATGGTGGACGCTGTTTCCATTCTGAACACAGGCGGTAAGTACGACAGCAAGGCGTTCAAGAAATCTGTCGGTCTGAACGGCGTGGGTACCAAAGCCGTTAACGCTCTGTCGAAAGAGTTCATCGTGGAGTCCGTGCGCGAAGGTAAGGTGCGACGTGTCACGTTCAGACAGGGACATCTGATCAGCGATACCGATATCATTGACGCGCCCGACACAATGAAACGCGGCACGCGCATCGAGTTCGTGCCCGACGATTCGAAAGGACTGTTTGAGAACTACCAGTTCCGTGATGATTATATCGAAACAATGATGCGCAACTACGCGTATCTGAACACCGGCCTGACGCTGAACTACAACGGGCGGAAGTTTCTCTCCAAGAACGGTCTGCTCGACTTGCTGTCCGAAACAATGACAGTCGATCCACTCTATCCGATCATTCACATCGTGGGCGAAGATATAGAGATAGCCCTCACACACACCGACCAGACAGGTGAGGAGTATCACTCGTTCGTCAACGGTCAGCACACCATACAGGGCGGTACACACCAGGCTGCCTTCCGCGAGGCTATCGGCAGAACGATCAAGGAGTTCTACGGCAAGAATCAGGAACTCTCCGACATCCGCAACGGCATAGTAGGCGCTATTGCCATCAATGTCGAAGAACCCGTGTTCGAGAGCCAGACGAAAGTCAAACTCGGCTCGAAAGATATGAGCCCTACAGGCGGCGT
>ONHW01000005.1:150443-150867 GCA_900317745.1 uncultured Bacteroidales bacterium
CAACGACTTTGTCGGCCTGCAACTCGACAACTACCTGCACAAGCACCCTGAGGTGACGGAAGTCATGCTCAAGAAGATTCAGGACTCGGAACGCGAGCGCAAAGCCATTGCCGGCGTAACTAAAGCAGCACGCGAACGATCGAAAAAGAACCTGCTCAATAACCCCAAACTCCGCGACTGCCAGGTGCACTTCAACGATGCTAAACCCGTACGCTCCGCCAAGGATGCAGAGGACGATCTGCGCGACGAGACGTGTATCTTTATCACCGAGGGTCTGTCTGCCTCCGGTAGTATTACCAAGAGCCGCGATGTGCGTACGCAGGCAGTGTTCTCCCTGCGAGGTAAACCCCTGAACTCCTACGGACTGAGCAAGTCGGTCGTCTATGAGAACGAGGAGTTCAACTGCCTCCAATCGGCGCTGAAC
>ONHW01000004.1 GCA_900317745.1 uncultured Bacteroidales bacterium
TGTCCGCGACAGCATATTTGTGCGCCTAAAGAATGATACCGTCTTCATAGATAGGTGGCATAACTTATGGCGCGATAGAACAGTTGCAACCACCGACACCGTCTATAAGGACAAAGAGGTGCTTGTGCAACTTCCACCCGAACGTTACGTCCCTTGGCTCTACCGCGTAGCCCTGTACGTCTGTATAGCCTTGGTGCTCCTCATAGTTATACGTATATGCGTGAGATAGAGCCTACCCCCAGCCCCTCCCTGAAGGGAAGGGAGAGTGGAGTGAGTGTTGAGAGTTGAGTGTTGAGGGAAAAGCAAAAAAGCAGCCGAGTCGTGAGACCCGGCTGCTATGTTTGTATCTGTAGGCAAACGTATATGGCGGTTAGTATGCCTTGATGTAATCGATGGCTTTCTCCATTGCGCCCTCGTAGCCTGCCTCTGCCTGCGTGATGGTTTTGGTGGGAGATACGCCCTCGCCCTCCAGCACACGCTGCTCGCCTACAAACCGCGTCTGCATACTCGAGGTAAAGACGTAATGGTTGCCGTTGATACTGCCGAACTCGCCGTCGTGGAAGATAGTAGGATACGGCACCGACTGACCATGCGCGCCGAACGTGCGCTCGCCGATCATACGGCCCGTGGGCAACATCTTGATCGCCTCGGCAGAGAGTTCCGCCATGCTGATACTGAACGCATTGGCAAGTACCACATACGGGATATTCGCCTTAGCCAGATCGCGCCGGTTGGGGATAGCGCTCGTGTCAACCATCGCAGGGATCCACTCCGTATATTCGTAGCGACCCAAACCCTCCTTGTAGCGCACGTCGGCGTAATGCATCGGCTCGCTGATGAACGAACCGACCACAATATTCAGGTCATTCACATTGCCGCCTTTGTTGCAGCGGTTGTCCAGAATGATACCCAGCAGGTTGGAGTCGTTCAGGCACATATCCAGCCAACCTCTCAGGTTGCTCACGTACTGCTTCTCCTCGTCGGTCTCACCTGTCTCGTTGATCAGTTCGCTGATATGGTAGGAGCTGAGCCAGAGGTAGGCAATCTTCTTGCCGTCCACGTCGCGCGTGCCGAAATAGTTCTCGTACTCGCCGAACTTGCCCCAGTTGCCTCCGTCCAGCAGTCCGCTGCTGACATAACCGTTGACCGCATTCTTGATGTCCTCGATCGTGTACGACTGCCCGGCGGTATATTCGCGGCGTTTGACCTCCGCCATTCCCGGCATGAACGTGCACTCCGTGCCGGTGTGGATGTCGCGCACCATGACCTGCATGTGGTGGTCGATGAGCGAGGATGTAGCCTCGACATACAAGCCTGCCAGCGTGGCGGAGTCGGGTAGGATACCGTTGGTCTTGTAGTTCTGATCCAGCTCCTCAAACTTCGGGTGCATGCGGTAATAAACCTCATCCCAATCGGTGGTATCAACGCTCCAGAACACGTACTGGGTGTTCAGACCTTTCCATACCGCCTCAAACTGACCCGCGTAGGTCGTATATGCCATGTTCAGCGGATCGCTCGGGTCGAAATATACATCACCCTTCGGACGGCAGCCTGCTACGGCAACTGCCAAACACGCAACAACTGCGATCCTGTATGTAAAATTCTGTATTCTCATGATCTTCAAATCTCCAAATTTTCAAATTTTCAAATCTTCAAATTTTCAAATTTTCAATTTAGAACACGTACCTCGCCGACACTCCGAACACCACGGTGTTGTGGTAGCGGTGGTCGTACATCAGCGGCTGCCGCCGGATCGTGTTGCTCATGCTGTAGTACAGTATGGTCTCCACGCCCAGGCGCAAGAACTGCCAGGGGTCCCACGACACGCCCACGCCGCCTACCAGACCTCCGTCGTAGCGGTTGTCGTCGGGCGTGAACTCGTAGGGCGCCTTGCGCGGATCAGGTGTCAGCAGGGTAGTGCGCTTGACCTCGCCGCCCGCCCAGAAGCCTGCATACGCACCGGTGAGTATATGGCAGCGCACCACATCACCGAACGTCCAATCAGCCATCACGGGCAACTGGATATAATGGTTGGTGTAATCGGAGTGAACATCGTTCGTCTTCAGGTAGGGTGTCATACGCTGCATGGAGTGGTTCTTCTGCACAAACATCAGGTCGGCACGCACGCTCATCCAGTTGTACAACATATACGTGGCACTCACGCCCGCATAACCGCCCCAGCCGCCGCTGAAACTCATGTCGTAGGCATAACCCGCCTCGCGCGTCTGCCAGTTCATACTGCCGCCGCCAATCACGCCTACCGACCAGAAACCCATCTTGCTGTTGTTCTCCATGATGAAGTTACGGCGGCTCTTGTACTGCGAACCGCGGCGACCCGTACGCGTCTTGCCGTACTCCATACCTATACGGCCCGAGCGAACCTCGTTGTTGCTCTGACCGAACGCAGGCTGCAACTCACCCAAACCGAACAGCATGACAGCTGCCGCCAAAAGACGGATTCCTGATGTGCGAACAATTGAAAAGATGTGACTCATAATCCGTGTGTTTCTGTAATCCGCCGCAAAGGTACAAAAAAAATCCCACATTTGCAAATATATGTGAGATTTTTTTTTCAATCAGTGTTTTTTTTGACCGCCTTCGGCTGACAGACCGCTACGCTGACAGAAGACAGACCGGCTACGCCTGACAGACCGCTGACGCTGACAGAAGAGAGACCGCTGCGCTGACAGAAGACAGACCGCAGGCAGAGCCTGCTGAGAGACCGCTGCGCTGACAGAAGAGAGACCGCCTTCGGCTGACAGACCGCTGCGCTAAACCCTCACCTCACTCTCCCTTCCCTTCAGGGAGGGGCTGGGGGTAGGCTTCCACCTCCCCTTCTGAGAAGGGGTCGGGGGATGTCTCTTATAGCTGCGGCAGTATCTTGTACAGTTGTGCTGTCACGCTCTCGGCAATCAGGTTGTGTCCCTCCTGCGAGGGGTGTATGCCGTCGCAGCAGAGGTAGGGCAGATAGTCGCGGTTGTGCAGGAACGGTGATGTTATATCCAGCACCGGCACGCGCTCCTGGTAGCCGATCTGATACACCGCCAGGCTGTACATGTCGTGGTAGTTGCGTATGCGCTCCTGCTGACCGCCGAGCCATGCCAGCACGTTGTTACGGTCGTGCTCGCCCATGTTACGCGTAACAAAGTTGTAGAACCGCTTGTCGTCAATCAGCGGCAGGGTCATCAGTACAGGCTTGCTGCCCAACTTCCTGATCCGCTCGATCAGGTTGCGGTATATGCTGCGGAACGTGGGCAGTTCGGTCATAGGGTAATGGGCGTCGGCAGGTGCCGAAGCAATATCCGTCCAGCAGAAGTCCGAATCGTTGCCTCCGAACTCCACCAGCGTAACATCGCTGCCGGCTATGGCTTCGGCGTGCTGCTCGGCTATCTGCGTGCCGCGCGTCACCGTGCAGCCCATGCGACCGTAATTGTCGATATCTGCTTGTAAGTTGTCGGCACACTGACTGACAAAACCCGCAGGCAGAATCTTGTAACTCTCTCCGTCATAAATCACTCCTTTGGTAATCGAGTCGCCCAAAGCGACAATCTTCTTTAGCGTATTCATAATTGTTGATTTAGTTTGGTTTTTTGCTTGATTGTTTGTTGTATCGGCGTCAGTTGCATGCAGGCTTGAGCCCTGATTTTGCGAACTTGCCTTCGAAAAACGATGCAAAATTACTACATATTTCGCACTTATGCAAGTTAGTGGGATGATATGGCACGATTTTTGATGAAATACCGATGTTTGATGACTAAATCGGAAATATAGGGACGAAAAACATGATTTTCGGATTTCGTCCCAGTGAAAAAATATACTGCACAGATGATACTTATCCCCAAAAAACTGCTGAGTGTTCCCTCGCTGCTGGCGCATGTGCTGGCTATCCCGGCGTTCCTGCTGTTCTTTGTGCTGCTGTACAGCCCCGGATGGATAGTGGATATGTTGGATATGCAGGCAGGCAAGCACACGTTCAACCTGCTGATGTGCATGTGTATCGTGCTGGGCGTGTTGTGCGCGTCGCGCATACCTGTCACGAGCGTGCGCAAACATCTTAGTAACTTCACATGGCTGAGGTATATCTTGTGGTGCATGGCTGAGGTGGCTGTCATGTCGGCGTTTGTGGCGCTGTATCTGACTCTGGTGTCCCGCCAGTGGGATCCTACGGGCGGCAGATCGTACTTCGCCATGCTCGGATGGTCGGCGGCACTCGTGGGCAGCATAGTGGTCTATCCGTACTTGCTGCTCGACTCGCTGTTCACGTTGCTCGAGAGCCCCGAAGAAACGGCTGCCGAGGACGAACTGGTGCGCCTGTACGACGCAACGCAACAACTCAAACTCGTGGTGGCTGCACCGGCTATCGTGTACGTAGAGGCGGATACGAACTACGTCAGTGTCAAGTACACCGAGGGCGACCGCGTGAAGAACTACCAGTTGCGCAACACCATGAAAACCCTTGAGCCCGTACTGCTCAAGCATGGTATAATCCGCTGCCAGCGCTCGTTCTTTGTCAACCCCAGGCACGTAACCGTACTGCGTAAAGACAAAGAGGGACTGATAGTAGCCGAACTGGATATACCCGAGGCACGCAGTATACCCGTGTCGCCGAACTACTACGATAACTTGAGCAGGATGTTGTAATGTTTAATGTTTAATGTTTAATGTTGAGGGTAGTTGAGAGTTGAGTGTTTAGAGTTGAGTGTTTAGTGTTGAGTGTTGAGGGTTTAGAATAGAGAGTTCTTATTACTAAATATGGCAAGTGAGATAAATACATCGGCTTATCCGTTGCTGCCGGCACTGGCGGTGGATGCGGCGTGCTCGGGTAACCCGGGCGTGATGGAGTTTCGCGGAGTGATAGCCGACACCGGCACGGAGGTTTTTCACCGCGGACCGTTTCCGCAAGGCACAAACAATATCGGCGAGTTTCTGGCACTGGTGCTCGGTCTGGCTTACCTCAAGCAGCATAACCTGACGTGGAATATCTACACCGACTCGGTGACCGCCTTGGCGTGGCTCAGGCAGCGCAAGTGCAAAACCAAACTGCCGCGCACGCCCGAGAACGAGCCGCTGTTTCAGATGGTAGCCAAGGCGGAAGCATGGCTGCGCGCGAACACCTACACCACGCGAATATATAAGTGGGATACAGAGAGGTGGGGAGAGATACCAGCCGACTTCGGACGCAAGTAACTTATAAATGCTTAACTGAATAAAGACATGGATAGAAACCTGTACATTGTAATTTTTGCAGCCGTGCTGCCGGCGTTTCTGCTGGTGCTGTATATATGGCTGAAGGACAAGTATCAGCGCGAGCCGCTGCGTTACATACTGCGCGGCGTGGCGTACGGTGTTATCTCCGCAGGCCTGGCTTACTGGCTGGAGTCGCTCATCGGTGCTTTGGGCTTGATAGGTGAGCCGCGCTTCTTTCTCGGCGCTATATGGAACGCACTGATCGGTGCCGCTATACCCGAGGAGTTTGTCAAACTGCTGATGCTGTGGCTGCTGCTGCGCAACAACCCGTACTTCGACGAGCGCTTCGACGGCATAGTGTATGCCTGCTGCGTGGGGATGGGTTTTGCGGGGACGGAAAACATCCTCTACCTGCTCGGCAATATCGACAATTGGGAAACAGTAGCCGTTCAGCGTGCGATCTTCGCTGTGCCCGGACACTTTATGTTCGCTGTGGCTATGGGCTACTTCTACTCCATGCTGTACTTCGGCGATATGTCGTGGCGCGAGCGTTCGCGAATCTTCTGGGTGCCGGTTACGCTGCATGCTATGTACGACGGACTGCTGTTCATGGCAAGCATGGGCACGGCGCTGACGGTTATTCTGGTGCTGACATTCTACGTGTTCTGCTACCTGCTTTTCCGCGGCGGCAAGCGGCGCATCGAGGAGCAACTGCAACGCGACAAGCAGGACCCGAATCAGGTGGCGCACTATAAGAGTTGAGTGTTTAGAGTTTAGTGTTGAAAGGAGATATGATGCCTAAGGAAGTGACATATACGTATCGGGTGGCGGGGCAGTTGTTCCGTCTGCGTGGCGACGAGCGTCTGCTGATGGCTGCGCCCAACATGGCACCGTTTCGTGTGCCGGATGATAGTTGTGCAGACGCCGACCTGCGTTTCGATGTATCGATCCGAACGGTGGCGGCGCTGGCTGAACCCGAAGGGGTGGAGCCGTTCTTCACCGACAACAGCGAGGCGGATATGCCCCGTATAGAGATCTACCGCTCCGCCGACGAGTGGCTGTTTCGTGTAGCGCAGGTGGCAGACGCGCCCGTGTGCTGCGAGATAAGGATGAGCAAGGATTTTCGCCGTGCCGTACTGACCTTACAAGAGGGAGCGCCTGTGCACACGCAGCGTTTTGCTATCGATAATGCTGTCATGCTCCTGTACGCCTTTGCTACAGCCCACTGCAGTCTGCTGGAGATGCACGCTGCCGTGGTTGTGCACGAGGGCAAAGCACGTCTGTTCCTCGGGCATTCGGGTACCGGTAAGTCCACGCATGCGCGTCAGTGGCTGGCGCAGTACCACACCGCCTACCTGCTCAACGACGACAATCCCGTGCTGCAGGTGGATACTGACGGCAAAGTGTGGGTGTACGGTTCGCCCTGGAGCGGCAAGACACCTTGTTACCGCAACGAGCGCGTGCCTGTAGCCGCTATCGTTCAGCTGGAGCAGGCACCGCAGAACAGTATCGAGCCGCTGTCGCCCTCGCATGCGTATGCGTATATGTTGTCGTCATGCTCCGGTCTGAAAGTGCTGCACGAGGCGATGGACGGATTGCACAGTACGATCAGTGCCGTTGTTCTGGGCGTGCCGATGTTCAAACTGCGCTGCCTGCCCGACAAAGCTGCCGCACAACTGTGTTGCGAAGCAACGAAGTAGAGACCGCTGCGCTGAGAGAAGAGAGACCGCTAACGCTGACAGAAGAGAGACCGCTGCGCTGACAGAAGAGAGACCGCTAACGCTGACAGAAGAGAGACCGGCTGCGCTGAGAGAAGAGAGACCGGCTGCGCCTGACAGAAGAGAGACTGCTGATATATGCAACTGCCTAACGAGATATTTATTCCTGAGATCGCCCGGCTGGTAGCCGAAGGCAAGCAGGTGGTGTTCACCCCTACGGGCGTGAGCATGCGTCCGTATATCGAGGGCGGAGTGGACAGCGTGACGCTTGTGCGTCCGGATGATTTGCAGGTAGGCAATATCGTTTTGGCAGAGGTGGCACCGAAGCATTACGTACTGCACCGGATCTATGCCATGCAGGGCGACGCAGTAACGCTGATGGGCGACGGCAACCTGCAAGGCAACGAGCACTGCACACGCAGCAACGTGCTCGCCAAGGTCAGCGCTATCCGCTCGCCCAAGGGCAGAGCCAAACCGCTGACGCGTGCCTGGCTGTGGAGACACACGATGCCATTGCGCAGAATAGCATTGAAAATCTATAGACATACATGTATATGAAAGTTATTTCCGGATTTGCATTACGCCCTCTGGGCAACGAGTATCTGCTGATTGCCGAAAGTGTGAACCTCGTTAATTTCAACGCGATGATCACGCTCAACGAGAGTGCCGCCTACCTGTGGCGGAACGTGGCTGAGTTGGAGTGTTTCGACGAGCAGACACTGGTTGACCTGCTGCTGGCGGAGTACGAAGTGTCGCCCGAGCAGGCACGCGAGGATGCAGGCAAGACGATTGCCGCCTGGCGTGACGCCAAACTGATCACCGACTGCTGACCACCATATTGACAGTGAACGGCACGTTAGCACATATCACACCTATACGGGGCGTGAACGACGAAGGTAGGGGTAAGAAACATGCGTTGCACCTGCTCATTCATGCCACGGATGCCGAGGTGCTGTGGCTGCACGACAATGATATCGTTCGTCCGGCAGCCGGTGACCGTGAGGCACTGGCACAACTCGGTGAGGCGGACCTGCTGATCTTGCCGCTACGCATGCGCACCACGCAGGACAGCCTGCTGCAACGCTTGCAGGTGATCGAATATACGGCACTGCAGCGGCTGACTGTCCGTGCCGCACAGCGCGGCAGGGCTATACTGTGCAGCGGTGCTAACCTGATAGTGCGCCGGCAGGTGTGGCTGGACGCTGAACCGCACCTGCATCCGGAGATGCCGAGCGGTGATGATATGTACCTGCTGGAGTACTGCAAACGTACGGGGCGCACGATAGCCATGAGCGAGGCTGACAATATGACTGCCACCGTGACCGCCCAACCGACACTCCGGGCCCTGCTGCGCCAACGCGCACGCTGGGCGGGTAAAGCACCATATTACACCGACCCGGATATACGCCGCGCAGGTGCAGCCGTGGTGCTGGCTGTACTGCTGCAACTGCTATGCCCGCCGGTGGTGCTGCTGTACCTGCCGTGGGAGTGCAGTCTGATTCGGGGCAAAGGTTTTTCTGTATGGGAGGTACTGCTGCTGGCTGTGGTCTATCCGTACTACGCCCTGGTAGCACTCGTCAGCGGACTGCTGCACCCGAAGAGGTGGTGAAACACTCAACCCTCAACGCTCAACACTCCATACGGCTTTAGCCGATCGTTCGAGGCTTGCCGAGATAAGAACACTCAACGCTCAACACTCAACAAAAAATGACCGCTCTTGAAGCATTACATACTTACTTCGGTTATGATGATTTCCGCCCTATGCAGCGGGAGATCATCGAGTCGGTGCTGGCAGGCAAAGATACACTTGCGCTGCTGCCTACGGGTGGCGGTAAATCATTGTGTTTTCAGGTGCCGACGCTCGTCATGGCGGATAACGACAGAGATGGAGAAGGGTTGTGTCTGGTTGTCACACCGCTGATTGCACTGATGAAAGACCAGGTAGCCAATCTTCGCGAACGCGGGATACTGGCAGCGGCTATCTATACGGGTCTGTCGCACGAAGAACAGCGCGTGGTGTTTGACAACTGTATGTACGGTCCGTACAGGTTCCTATACGTCTCGCCCGAGCGGCTGGAGAGTGAGGAGTTTATGAAGCGTGTAGTGCAGTTGCCGATCTGTCTGATTGCCGTGGATGAGGCGCATTGTATCTCGCAATGGGGCTATGACTTCCGTCCGTCGTACCTGCGTATAGCGCAGATCCGCGAGGTGCTGGATGTACCGGTGCTGGCACTCACCGCCACCGCCACACCCGAGGTGGTGGAAGATATACAGCGGCAATTAGGATTCGCGACACCGAACGTGTTCCGCACCAGTTTCGCCCGCCCTAATCTGCACTACGTGGTCCGCCACACTGACGACAAACAGGCACAACTGCTGCATATCCTCCAGCGCGTGCCGGGCACGGCTATCGTGTATGTACGCAACCGCAAGCGCACACGAGAGTTGGCAGAACTGATCAATCAGCAGTTATCAGCGGTCAGCGGGCAGCAGGCTGCGGTCGGCGGGCAGCAGGTGGCGGATTATTACCATGCCGGGTTGCCGTCGGGCGAACGTAACGCCAAGCAGCAGGCGTGGAAAGAAGGCAAGACGCGCGTGATCGTGTGTACCAACGCTTTTGGCATGGGTATAGATAAGCCCGACGTGCGGCTGGTTATTCATTACGACCTGCCGGACAGTATAGAAGCATATTTTCAGGAGGCAGGTCGTGCCGGTCGCGACGGAGAACAGGCGTGGTGCGTGCTGCTGTTTGCGCCCAAAGACGAGCAGACTGTCAAACGCCGTGTGGCAAACAATTACCCTCCGGCAGAAGAAGTAGAACGGGTCTATCAACTGCTGTGCGACTATCTGACAATAGGCCTCGGGTCGGGTAGGGATGCAGTGTTCGGCATAGATGTCGAGCAGTTCTGCACGGATATGCATCTGCCGTTTCTGACAACCTATTCCGCCCTGCAACTGCTGACGCAGGCAGGCTATATCGTATATAACGACGAGCAGGACCTGCAGCCGCGAGTGCGGATCAGTGTTGACAAAGAAGAACTGTATAATATCAGCGAGTCGCCTTTCCAGGAACGGCTGCTGAGTGCGCTGATGCGCAGGTACACGGGAATCTTTACCGATCCGCAGTTCATTCACCTCGACCGTCTGGCGGAGGATACAGGCTCCTCGGAGTTTGCGGTGAACAGTTCGCTTATTGCACTATCCAAACAACATATCATTCGTTATATACCTGCGCAGCGGATCAGTACGGTACATTTTGTTGTGCCGCGCCAGAACGAGGTTAACCTGTCGGCAACGGTCTATCAGAACCGCCGCGAGAACTTCGAGCACAAACTGCAAGCAATGCTTGAGTATGCGCAGAACGACCACTACTGCCGTTCGCAACTCATGCTCGGGTACTTTGGCGAACAGGACGCGCCGCTGTGCGGAGCGTGCGATGTTTGTATAAGAAGAAAGACCGCTGCGCTGACAGAAGAGAGACCGGCTGCGCCTGACAGACCGGCTGCGCCTGAGAGAAGAGAGAAATCAGTAATTAGAAATGAAGTACAATATAGCTACAATCCGCTGCGCGGATGTTGAACTATGGCAGGTGGATCTGCTGACGCAGAGCCTGGCAGATATAGGTTTTGATTCGTTTGAGCAGGACGGAGAGTATGTGCGTGCATATATTCCCAGTAGTCAGTTGCCAGCAATCAGCGGTCAGGAGTCAGTGACCGGTAGGTTAGAGGAGATGATAGCAGAGAGCGGTGCCGCGCTTGAATCGTTTGAGGCGTGTGCCGACGAGAACTGGAACGCTGTTTGGGAGTCGGAACATGAGACGGAAGAACTGCCTCTGGGGGTACGTATTACTCCCCATTGCGCGTTCGGTGCGGGACATCACGAGACGACAGCAATGATGGTTGAGCAGTTGCTGAGTTTCGGTGCTGACAGGTCAGAGTCCGATATCCGGTCAGTACATGTGCTGGATATGGGCACGGGCACGGGCGTGCTGGCAATCATGGCAGCCAAGATCGGTGCAGGTCAGGTGCTGGCTGTGGATATAGACGAGAACAGTGTAAGCAACGCGCAGGAAAACGCTCTTGCCAACGGCGTGCAGATACAGGTGCTGCAAGCCTGCGAGGTGCCGGATGGGAAGTACGGACTGATCATGGCGAATATCCACAGGAATATTCTGCTCGCGCAGATGTGCGATTATGCGCGTACGCTGGTGTCGGGCGGTGAGCTATGGCTGTCGGGGTTCTATGAGGCGGATATACCTGCATTGACAGAGGCAGCCGGCGGGTACGGTCTGCGCCATTCGGCTACGCGTGCCAAGGGTGAGTGGCGAATGTTGATCCTGAAAAAATAGCGTGCAGTTAGCAAGTCGAGAATACAAATTGCAGTTTTTTGCGCCAAAACAAACGCGGCAGGGCGTGTGTATTTTGCAAATAAGGAATAATTGTTGTACCTTTGCATCCGCTTTTGCGCGTTCGGAGTGAGCGCTGCGAGCAAATTCAGCTAAACGGAGAGATGGGTGAGTGGCTGAAACCAACAGTTTGCTAAACTGTCGTACGGGTAACCGTACCGGGGGTTCGAATCCCCCTCTCTCCGCGAGACGCGCAAGCGTTGGTAGGGATAAGATAAGTTCCCTATTTATTTTTGAGTTGCCCAGATGGCGGAATCGGTAGACGCGCTGGTCTCAAACACCAGTGGAGCAATCCGTGCCGGTTCGACCCCGGCTCTGGGTACGAAGAAAAGGTTCTCGAACGAGAGCCTTTTTTTGTGCGTGAATGTGAAGTGGGTAGGATGTGAATGTGAAGTGGGTAGGGTGTGAATGTGAAGTGGGTAGTGTGAAGAAGGTATGCAAAACGGACCGAAAATGTCGGACTTATCTCCCAGTTACCACGCAGTTACCACGCAGTTATCACGCACTAAACTTTTGATTGGTATTATATACAAAGTATATAATACTGTGGGATTTTGTTATGTTGGCAAAAAAGAGCAACAAAAGAAGGGAAAATAACGGTAGAGACAGTACAAAAACCGGTAAGTTGCTTTTTTTTGTTATTTTTTCGTCAATTTATTTGCAAATGTCGTTTTTTTTTCGTACCTTTGTAGCGATTTTTTGTGTATGTACCTACGCGCGTATGCATCGCCTATGCGTACAAAAGGGACAAAATCGGTGCTAAGTAGTTAATATCCAAGCGAAAATATTTAATAGAGATGATAAGAAAAGCAATGCAATTTTTTCATCAATCCTTATTATCAGAAGCAAGAAAGGTTGTAAGTGGTGTGCTGCGCAGTGCGGCATTGTTGTGTGTGGTGGCGTGTGTGCTACCCCGTACCGTGCATGCTGATGTGCAGAAGCAGGCGGTGTATGAGGGTGACAGTCTGATCTGGCGTTGCCAGTTGCTGGGCGAGACAGGAACGTACACCGATGGTCCGTTGTACACAATGCATTTCAGTGTGCTGGATCTGCCAACCTCCGAGAACCGGTCTCTTGCTATCTGCAAAGGTGACACACTGTTGTGGAATTGTATGCGGTTATGGACAGCCGGCGAGTACAAGGATACCACTTGGTACGAAGAGTTTCCGACCATGGCGAAGACCTACCACAGGCTGAATCTGCAGGTGGTGGAGGCGATCACCAATCCTGTTGAGAATCAGACGATTTGCGAGGGCGATACACTGCTATGGCGCTGTCAGAAACTGTATAAGGCGGGAACGTACAAAGATACGGTAAAGAGCCTGCTGTGCCCGAGTTGCGATAGTGCGTACTACGAGTTGCACCTGAGTCTGAAAGAGCCGACCGTGAACCCGGCGGAGAACATAACCATGATCCTGGGTGAGACCCTGTTGTGGCGCTGCAAGATGATTGAGTGCAATGCCGTTGGCGAGTCCGTGTACAAAGATACGACGTATGAAGGATCGTGTCCGGATGAGGTGTATCAGCTGAATCTTAAGGTCAATGAGTTCGAGGCAGAAGAGGTAGAGTCGGATCTGGTAATATGCGCTGCCGACACGCTGCTGTGGCGTTGCCAGTTGCTGTATGAGACCGGCACGTATCACGACACGCTCAAGAGTATGCTGTATCCGGCATACGACAGCGTGCATTATACGCTGAACCTGACCATGCAGAAGGATTCGATAGCTCCGGTTGAGGTTAAGTATCTTGCTCCGGGAGAGTCGTATGAATGGAAAGACGGTAACACGTATGACGCAGCGGGTGAGTATGCATATCAGACACATTATGAGAGCGGTTGTGACAGTATCTTGTACCGCTTGCAGGTGGTCAAGTACGACAGCACAGCGTTGACCTCGTGCGATGGCGATACGGTGCTGTGGCGTTGCTTTGAGGCCTACGAGACGAAGATCTACCGCGACACGGTTCGCGAGGCAAGTATCTTCGGCGATGGAGAATATGTCAAAGAGTTGTATGTCTTGAACTTCACGTTCCACGGCGAGCCTGTTGACAGTGTGAAGAATGAGATTGCTACGGCTATACCTTACCTGTGGCGTGGTCAGAGTCTGGAGGAGAACGGCACGTATCGTGACACGGTTTATACGGTGCCGGGCGACAACAGCAGTTGTATCGACAGTCTGTTCACGCTGAACCTGAAGATCGAGTTGGCGAAGGACAGCCTGGAGGAAGTAACACTGTGCAACGGTGACACGTTGCTGTGGCGTTGCCAGCAGGTATATGCGACAGGCGAGTACACCGATACATTGTTCTACGAGCCTTCGGGCAACGACAGTATCCGCTTCACGCTGAACCTGACTGTTCTAAAGGACTCGGTTGCTCCGGTTGAGGTTAAGTACCTTGCTCCGGGAGAGTCGTATGATTGGATAGACGGTAACACGTATGACGCAGCGGGCGAGTATGCATATCAGACACATTACGAGAGCGGTTGCGACAGTATCTTGTTCCGCTTGCAGGTAGTTAAGTACGACAGCACGGCATTGACGTCTTGCGACGGTGATACGGTACTGTGGCGTTGCTTTGAGGCATACGAGACGAAGATCTACCGCGATACGGTTCGCGAGGCAAGTATCTTCGGTGATGGAGAATATGTCAAAGAGTTGTATGTCTTGAACTTCACGTTCCACGGCGAGCCTGTTGACAGTGTTAAGAATGAGATTGCAACGGCTATACCTTACCTGTGGCGTGGTCAGAATATAGAGGAGAACGGCACGTACCGTGACACGGTTTATACGGTGCCTGGCGACAACAGCAGTTGTATCGACAGTCTGTTCACGCTGAACCTGAAGATCGAGTTGGCGAAGGACAGCCTGGAGGAAGTAACAATGTGCAACGGTGACACGCTGCTGTGGCGTTGCCAGCAGGTATATGCAGCGGGCGAGTACACCGATACATTGTTCTATGAGCCTTCGGGCAACGACAGTATCCGCTTCACGCTGAACCTGACTGTTCTGAAGGACTCGGTTGCTCCGGTTGAGGTTAAGTATCTTGCTCCTGGTGAGTCGTATGAATGGAAAGACGGTAACACGTATGCCGCAGCGGGCGAGTATGCATATCAGACACATTATGAGAGCGGTTGCGACAGTATCTTGTTCCGCTTGCAGGTAGTTAAGTACGACAGCACAGCGTTGACCTCGTGCGATGGTGATACGGTACTGTGGCGTTGCTTCGAGGCATACGAGACGAAGATCTACCGCGATACGGTTCGCGAGGCAAGTATGTTCAGCGATGGAGAATATGTCAAAGAGTTGTATATCTTGAACTTCACGTTCCACGGCGAGCCTGTTGACAGTGTGAAGGACGAGATTGCAACGGCTATACCTTACCTGTGGCGTGGTCAGAGTCTGGAGGAGAACGGCACGTACCGTGATACGGTTTATACGGTGCCAGGCGACAACAGCAGTTGTATCGACAGTCTGTTCACGCTGAACCTGAAGATCGAGTTGGCGAAGGACAGTCTGGAGGAGGTTACGTTGTGCAACGGCGACACGCTGCTGTGGCGTTGCCAGCAGGTTTATGCGACAGGCGAGTACACCGATACATTGTTCTATGAGCCTTCGGGCAACGATAGCATCCGCTTCACGCTGAACCTGACGGTGAACATGGATTCGGTAGCACCGCTGCTGGTAGAGACGCTTGTGCCGGGTGACTCGGTTATCTGGTTTGCGGAGGACGGCAGTCTTGCCACCTACAAGGAAGCCGGTGAGCACCTCTATCAATCGCAATACGAGAGCGGTTGTGACAGCGTTCTGCACAGGTTGCGTATCGTGCTGTTTGACAGTACGTTTGTAAGCAACTGCAACGGTGAGACCTACGAGTGGCGTGAGCGCGTGTTTGACCGTGATACGGTAGTGCGTGACACGGTTCGCGCCGTAAGTATCTTCGAACCGTACGAGGAGTATGACAAGGAGTATTACATTCTGAATTTCGATTTCCATGCAGCAGCCGTTGACAGTGTATTGAACGACACGATCAGCAACGAGGCACTGCCTTACCTGTGGCGCGGCGAGGAGCGTTGGGGTGCAAGTCTGAGTGTGGATACAACCTATATCGAGAATCATTATTATCCCGACGAATCGGAGTGTATTGATACGGTCTTCACGCTGAACCTGCATGTGGATGTAGTTGATTCGGTTGTGCTGGCTGATACCTTGTGCCGCGGTGACACGTTGCTTTGGCGTTGCCAGCAGATCTACGAGAGCGGTGCGTACTATGACACGCTGCGCTATCCGTCAGGCAACGACAGTCTGCGCTACGTATTGCGCGTGGTTGTACAAAAGGATTCGGTAGCCGAGCTCGAGCAGGTTATCCTGTGCAACGGTGATTCGCTGCTGTGGTACGATCCGCTGACAGAAGCCAAGACAACGTATCTGAAGACTCCGGGACATTATACCTGCCAGACTCATTACGAGCCTACGATGTATCAGGAGAGTCTCGGATTGGAGGGTTGCGACAGCGTCTTCCACGAACTGGTGCTGATTATCCGTACGATGAAAGATACAACGATGAACGATACGATCTGCTACGATCCCGAGCACCCGACATACACATGGAGGAGCTGGCGTGACACGACCTGCCAGATACCTACGTCGGATATAGAGTCCAAGTGGTACACGTTCACCGACTCGGTACGTTACGCCGGCACGACCGACTGCGACAGTGTACGATACACGATGAACGTGTTTGTACGCCGCACGGAAGGAAGGAACTTCGTTACGACAGACAGCCTGTGTGCTTCTGACGGCAATGTTCCGACTGAATACGAATGGACAATAGCCGAGGACGGTAACAGGGTTAAACATATCGTTCTGACAGCCGAAGAGCGTGCACGTCAAGGCAAGTTCATCGTGGAGCGTAAGGATACGGTTCGCTATCTGCCGACCGGCAAGGGATATGAGTGCGACAGCGCATACTATACATTGAATCTGTATGTCTTCCGTGCAATGCTCAACCCGAACGATCCGGAGAAACTGGATACACTGGTTACCGACACAACGCTCTGCTACTCGGATGAGATGGAGTGGTACGGACAGACGTATAACGCTGATGGTCCGTACTTCCATACGATCAAATATGCTAACACGGATTGTGACAGTATAACCTGCCGTCTGCAGTTGCACTACTACACTCGTCCGACTGACACTACGACCATCAGTCTGCTCCGTTGCAAAGGTGAACCGGAAGAGAAGATCGGCAATGTAGTGATCCATACAGACGAGAGCCGTACGTATCTGGATTCGACCTATTATCCGAACACCCAGTGCGTAAACTCTTACACCAAGTATGTAGTAACCGTACTGGAGAAAGAAGCCGATCGTGATACGACGGTAGTAATGTGCCACGGCGGTTCGTACTACTGGGAGTTGTCGGGTGAGGAATATACCGCACCTGGTACGTACTCCACAACTATACCGTACACCAGAAGAAGCAGTTGCGACAGTGTGACCGTCAATCTCCATCTGGAGGAGATCGTGCTTGACTCGGTATTTGACGAACCGCAGTATATCTGCAACGGTGAGTCATACACATGGTCTCGTACAGGATTGACATACGACCAGACGGGTATCTACCGCAGCGAGATCGTTAAGTCGCAGGGTGGTTGTGACAGTGTTTACTACATCCTCATACTGGATCAGCAACCGCCGAAGCAGTATCTGGATACCACGGTATATATTTGCGGTAGCGCAGGAGAGTTCACCTGGGACTTCAACGGCAAGACATATTCTGTATCCGGTGAATACAAAGATACTCTCCGCTCGGCTCAAGGTTGTGATCTTGTAGCAGCAACGCTGCACCTGAAGATGCAACCGTTGACGGTTGGCGTGGATACGACAGCAACGATCTATACCGACCAGACGTTTACGTGGGATCGCAGCGGTGAGACTTACAGCGCAGCGGGCACGTACGAGTATATACCTCAATATATAGCCTCGGGTTGTGACAGTATAGTACATACGCTGACTTTGATCGTTAAGGATGTACAGACAGTGGATGCTACTAAATACGACACGGTTTGTGCCGGAACGGTTTACGATAGCGATCATGTGATCAATGCGTACACGGAGTGGAGCGTTACTACTGAGATTACGAGACCTGATGGGGTACGTGTTGATTCGATAACTCATTTCTATATCGAAGTGTTCGATGAATCGTTCCCGCAGGATCTGTTCAGCGCAGTAGTTGCATCGTGCGGTCTGGCAGTGAATGTTGAGGCGGCTACGTTGATGCTTGACGAATATGCGGACAACGATCCCAAGCATGCAGCCATCGAAAACATCACGTGGAAGTACCGCGAGCCGAACGGCTCATGGCAGACTATAGACGATTATGCACCTGCCTTGAGTGGCAATGTATCGTCGATAGAAGTGATGTGCGAGGTAAAAACCGAGTGTAGTACGGTTAGCGAGCAGGCGGTAGTCAGTGTAGGCACGCGTGCTACGTGGGAGACGTTCACCGAGTATGACCTGTTGCCGGTTATCTCCAAGTACAACGGTACATTGCTCATGGTGGATATCGATGCCGTATGCGAGAAGTTCGGTTGGACGAACGGCGTTGAGATCAAGCAAGAGGATGTAGAGTGGTACGAGCGTATAGGTGCCATTGATAACCTCTCGCATCCTGATCCTACTGATCCGAAGGATATGCCGCTGCAGAAGTGGGGCTATTACCTCACCTCGATGCAGAGCGGTGACTACTACGCTATCATCAAGGGCAAGCTGGAGGCAGAGGTTGACGATTGCGGCGTATGGGCCCGTACTATGGTGGCAGAGGTTACCTCGCCTGTACAGCTCCAGCCGAACGTAGCACATGCTAATGCTACGGTGACGGTAACCGGTCTGACATCTCAGGCAACCATGTCCATCGTGGATATTTACGGTAACCCGGAGAGAACCGCAGTAGCCGTAACGGGTACGTTTGTAGCACCTGCATCCGCCGGAACATACTTTGTTGAGATCACGGATCGTGACGGCAGCGTATATCACCGTACTCTCATCGTTTGTCCTTAATGGTGTGTGCCGCGAATGAAAGTACGGTTCGTTACCTTAGGGTGCAAGTTGAATTTTGCCGAGTCCAGTGCATTGGGTAGGGCTCTCCTTCAGGGAGGGCACACCCGTGCAGAGGACGGTGAGCAAGCGGATGTATGCGTGCTGAACACCTGCACGGTGACGGATGCAGCCGACCACAAGTGCCGGCAGGCGCTGAGCCGTTTGCGGCGTGAGAACCCCGAGGCAGTGATAGTCGTTACAGGCTGCTACGCGCAACTTACAGCCGACAAGCTCGGTAATCAGCAGTCAACCGGCAAGGAGCAGAGCATGGCAGTACAGAAAAGTTGGGAGGACGCGGATTATATCCTCGGCAACGATGCGAAGTTTGCTATCCCTGAACTGGTTGAGCGGATCAGCAGCCGGCAGTCAACAGCAGGCAAGCAGGTGGTGCTGTCCACACCCATCAGGGAGGTTGAAAGTTTTCACGGTGCACTGTCGTTTTCGCACACGGACAGCGAGGAGGGCGACGAACAGCGTATATCCATCACCGACCGTACACAACGAACACGCTGCTTTCTGAAAGTGCAAGACGGATGTAACTATTTCTGTACGTACTGCACTATACCTTACGCCAGAGGCAAGTCGCGCAATCCGCAGATAACCGAACTGGTCCGCGATGCGCAGCAGGCAGTGCAGGATGGAGCCAGGGAGATTGTGCTCACCGGAGTGAACATTGCCGATTTCGGCCGATCAACGGGGGAGACCTTCCTGCAGTTGCTACAGGCTCTGGACAACCTGAGCGGAGATTACAGATTACGTATAGGCAGTTGCGAACCTAATCTGCTGACAACGGAGATAATAGATTTTGTAGCCGGCAGCAGACATATAGCACCGCATTTTCATATCCCGTTGCAGTCGGGTAGCAATGAGGTACTGCAGATTATGAAGCGCCATTATACGCGCGAGTTGTTTGCCGAGCGTGTGGCGTATATACGCAGTAAGTTGCCATTGGCGTTTATCGGGGTGGATTGTATGGTAGGTGTTCGGGGCGAGACGAAGGAGTGTTTTGAGGATTACCTGCAGTTTGTAGAGCAGTTGGATGTAAGCCAGCTACACGTATTTACTTATTCGGAACGCGCGCGTACGCGTATGGTGGAGATGGATCTGGAGGTTGTACCTCCCGCCGAACGCAAACGCCGGAGCGATATCCTGCACCGCCTGTCCGAACAGAAAACAAAGGCATTCTACAGCCGCAATGCAGGTCAGCAACTGACCGTCTTGTGGGAGAGCCGTAACGCCAAAGGGCAGATGGCGGGGTTTACCGAAAACTACATTAAAGTGACTGCCCCTTATGACCCGGCAAAGGTCAATTCATTTGAAACAATAAAATATCACCTATAGAATTTATGCGTTATAACAAGCAGAAATTATTACAGATGACATCCGACGAACTGCTGGCTGTAGCCGCAGAGTTCGGCATTGCTGATGCTCAGGCGTTGGATACGCAGGCATTGGTCAATACAATAGTAGGCGCGCAGGCCGATCAGGCGCTGGGTGCTTATCAGGCTCGTGAGGATGCTCTTCAGCCCAAGCGGCGTACGCGTGTCGTGCTGTCGTCGCCGGCTGCACAGCGTGTTGAAACGAAGCACATGAAGGGCGAACGTGTCCTGGCTACCGTAGGTAGTGAACTGCAGACAATGACTGAGATGCAAGAGGCGCAATCCCAGCAGCCGTTGCCCGTTGGTGTGCGCAAAGCACAAAAGGCAATGGAGCAATTCATCCAGCAAAACGAAGTGCTCAATCCTGTTGACGAACCCGAGCTTATCCAGCCTGAGGCGGACGTGCAGCCTGCCGAGGCACAACCTGTTGCCGAGGAACCGGTGGTGAAGAAGAGAGGCCGCAAGCGCAAGGTTGTAGAGCCCGAGGTGGATACGCAGCAGTCGATAGAGATACCCGAAGAGCCGGAGATCGTGCCGCAATACGAACCCGAGGCTGAGGCTGAAGTGCCGGAGCAAGAGCAGCCGGCTAACGCGCTGCCGACGCGTGCAGGATTTGAGATCGAGGGTACCATCACGGCAACAGGAACATTGGAGATCCTGCCCGAGGGGTATGGTTTCCTCCGTTCGGCGGATTATAACTACCTGTCTTCGCCTGACGATATATATGTCACCCAGCAGCAGATCCGCAAGTATGCACTCAAGCCCGGTGACACGGTGGAGTGCACCATGCGTTCGCCTAAGGACAATGAGCGTTTCTTCCCCATGGCGCAGGTTATCCGCGTCAATGGATTGCTGCCCGAGCAGGCGGCTGAACGTGTGGCGTTTGAGAATCTGACACCGCTCTTCCCCGACCATAAGTTTACCCTGTGCCGCGGTGACGGCAAGGATCCGTTATCCTGCCGAATCATTGACCTGTTTGCGCCGATAGGTAAAGGTCAGCGCGGACTGATCGTAGCGCAGCCAAAGACAGGTAAGACCATGCTGCTCAAGGAGATAGCCAACGCTATCTCTGCCAATCACCCGGAGGTGTATATGATCGTCCTGCTGATTGACGAGCGCCCGGAGGAGGTGACGGATATGGCACGTTCGGTGAACGCCGAAGTGATTGCTTCAACCTTTGATGAGCCTGCAGAGAACCACGTTCGTGTAGCGAATATAGTGCACGAAAAAGCCAAGCGTCTGGTGGAGTGCGGTCATGATGTAGTGATTCTGCTGGACTCTATCACCCGTCTGGCTCGAGCCTACAACACGGTGGCACCAGCCAGCGGCAAGGTGCTGTCAGGTGGTGTAGAGGCGCAGGCGCTGCATAAGCCCAAACGTTTCTTCGGCGCGGCACGAAACATTGAGTTCGGCGGTTCGCTCACGATCATTGCCACTGCCCTGACAGACACAGGCTCGAAGATGGATGATCTGATCTTTGAGGAGTTCAAGGGTACAGGTAACATGGAGTTGCAGTTAGACCGCAAGTTGTCCAACAAACGTATTTTCCCTTCGGTAGATATACCTGCCTCTTCCACGCGTCGCGACGACCTGCTGCTGCCGGCTGATGTATTGAGCCGTATGTGGGTGATCCGCAAGCAGTTGTCGGAGATGAATGGTGTAGAGGCAATGGAGAAGTTGCGCACGTTCATGGAGCGTACACGCGATAATGATGAGTTCCTGCTGGCAGTGAACGGAGCAAGATAAATGGTGAATGGACGTATAGTTATATTGAACGGTCCGAACCTTAATTGGTTAGGCAGACGTGAAGCGGCGATGTACGGTACACAGTCGATGGAGCAGGTTATGCTTGATTTGCAACGGTCGTACCCGGACGTGTACTTCACGTACTACCAGTCTAACCATGAAGGTGACCTGATTGACAGGCTGCAAGAGCCGTTGGAGCAAGTCTCGCGCGGATTGGAGCCCGTCACGGGTGTGGTGCTCAATGCCGGCGGCTATACCCATACCAGTGTGGCACTGCGTGACGCAGTGGCAATGTGTCCCGTGCCGGTGGTGGAATTGCATATAACGGATATATCGCATCGCGAAGCCTTTCGCCGCGTATCGCTGCTGACGGATGTGTGTGCACATTCGATCATTGGTCATGGTACAGCAGGTTATGCCGAGGCTGTACAATGGCTGTTAGATAACCTTAAAAACCAATAGTATGAAACGCCTGTTAACCTTCTTAGTATTCATAACTGTCCTTACCGGGGTAGTAAAGGCGCAGAACCTGATTACGGGTACGGTGTTCGATGCCGGTTCGGAGCAACCGCTGGATTATGCCAACGTGGTTGTGTATCGTGAAGGGGAAGACGTTCCGCTGGATGGAACGACGACCGATGAGGATGGTATGTTCTGGCTCTACCGCAAGGTTAAGGCCGGCAATTACAAGGTTACGGTCAGTTTCATGGGATATATCGACCAGGTATTCAGTGTCCACCTGTCGGGTAAGGAGGTTAGTCTGGGTAAGATTTATCTGGAGGAAAATACGCGGGCTCTGAAGGAGGTTGAGGTTGTAGGGCAGGGTAGTACAATGCGGTTTGAGTTGGATAAGAAAGTGTTCACTGTGGATCAAAGTATATCGTCCGCCGGCGCGAGCGTGAGCGAGGTGCTGGAGAATATCCCCTCGGTGGAAGTGGATCAGGAGGGTACGATCAGTCTGCGTAACTCCGAGGATGTGGAGATATGGATCAACGGCAAGCCTGCAGGTCTGACCGCCGAAAACAGGGCGGAGATCCTGCAACAGATGCCTGCCGATGCAGTCAAGGAGATAGAACTGATCACTAATCCGTCCGCCAAGTTCAGCCCCGAAGGTACGGCTGGTATTATCAATCTGGTGCTCAAGAAGGATCGTAAGGCAGGGTATTACGGCTCGGTGAACGTAGGCATCGATTACGCGCTCGCCAAGCCATGGACCACACTGCCGAGCGGCAAACTCGGATTCAACATCAATTTCAACAAAGGCATAGTGGACGCCTATATGAATGTCGGCTACAATTACCGCAACTCCAACGGCGCGTCGAACTCCGACCGGTACAATTTTATGCCGACCGATACAACGCGTCTGATCAAGTCCGGCGAAGGTCAGAACCGCGGTGGCGGAGGTATGTTCCTGCGTGCGGGAGTTGATGTGCATGTCACCGACCGCTCCACAATCGGCTTGTCGGGATTCACTGTGGTATCGCAACCCAACGAGCCTACGATAGGTAAGGGTAATTTCTTCTCAGGCTTCCGCAACGCACCGGTGTTGTATGAATTGTATGATGTGAACAAGTATGTCAATCCGCAGAGCGCCGACAATACGGAAACTCTGCTGCGCTCCTACCACCGTGACCAGAGCGGCGTAATGACTCACCCGACATACAACGCCATGCTCAGCTGGCAGTTTGAGATCAGCAAAATGCACAACTTGTCGATGAGTGCGCAGTATGACAACAATAGGTTTATCCAGGATCAGTTCTATACGCAGTTTGAGACGCAAACGCCGGACGACAAGCAGGTGCAGGAGCAGTACTCCGACACCCGTAACCAGTCTTTGCAGTTGAAGGCGGATTATGAGTTCAAGCTCGCGTCGGATATGCGTCTCGGTGCCGGCTGGCAGACCACGTTAGCATGGCGATCAGCCAGCTCCGATGCCTGGGATGGACCGAATCGTGCAACGCACCTGGAGAACTATTACAACAACTTTGTCAACAACGAGCAGAACCACGCGTTCTATCTGACCTACGGTTATACGATAGCCGAGCGCCTGTCGGTTATGGCGGGTCTGCGAGGTGAGATCTTCCGTCGCGACCTGACAACGGAATATTACGATTCGCCGGGGCACTTGACTTCTATTGTTTCTGACACTCTGTACTTCCAGTTGTATCCGTCGGTGTTCGCCAGTTACGACTTTGGCGGTGGTCATGAGTTGCAGATCAACTATACGCGCCGTGTTGAGCGTCCGCGCGGCAGGCAGATCAACCCGCGCATGGACTTCTCCGACTCCACGAACATCAGTTTCGGTAATCCGGCATTGCTGCCGTCATACTCGTCCAGTGTGGAGTTGAGTTATCTGAAGAACTGGGACAGACATGTGCTGTCAGCGGGATTCTTCTGGCGTTTCCGCGAGGGCGTGATCCAGAATATCAAGTTCATGGACAGCGGCACGATGAAGAACACGTTCGTCAACTTCAAGACGCGCCATGAGGTAGGTATAGAGCTGGTGGCTAAGAACAAACTGTTCGGCGAGATAATCAACCTGACAACATCCGTCCAGATGTACTACAACGGCTCAGCCGGTGGAACATTTACTTCGGACTTGTACGGCACGGACTTCTCGGTGGTTATACCCAAGCGCGACGTGTTTGCAGCCAATGTGAGCGTGAATGCGCAGTTTATGTTCACCAAGACTTTCTCCGGCTCGCTGTCTGCCCGTTACCGTTCGCCGCATGTGCTGGCACAAGGTATGACCACGCACTCCTATTCGATTGATGCAGGCTTGCGTAAGACCTTCTTCGACAAGAAACTTATTCTTGCGTTCAACGTGCGGGATATCTTCAACTCCCGTGCCCGGCGCAATACTACGTACGGCGACGGTTTCTGGCAGTTCCAGGAGAATCGCTGGAATAGCCGGCAGGTCAGCCTGAGTATCACGTATAACTTCGGCAACCAGCAGACGAAGAAGAAGTCCGCTCGTTCGGACGATTCAGGCGGAGGTGATGATTTTGGTGGAGGTGATGAGTAAATTGAAAATTTAAAACTGAAAATTGAAAAGACGTTTATTTACTATACTGTTGCTACAGGCGATTGTCTGTTCGTTGTGTGCGCAAGGGCGTCGCACAACCGGCATGAATAATCCGTATTACGACGAGAAACTTGTGCATTTCGGCTTCTCGCTTGGCGTGAACATGATGAGTTACATAGTTACCGAGTCGCTCGTTCCGCAGGATGGTGAGATGTACCACGCCCGCGTCAGCAGTCTGTTGCCGGGGTTTGCTGTAGGATTCATCACCGATATACGTCTGGCTAAGTATCTTGATCTGCGTATCACGCCAACGTTGCAGTTCTCGTCGCGCACACTGACGTTCAAGAACGAGAGCGGCAATCCGCTGCCGTACGGCCGTCTGCCGGAGCAGAGCATGCTGTCGTTGCCGATAGAGATTCCTGTCACCCTCAAGTGGACAGCACTGCGTGAGGGCAACTACCGTCCGTATCTGACAGGCGGTATGGGTATCAGTTACGACTTTACCAACGACAAGGAGCGCCCTCTGCTTCACCGCCCGTTTGATTATTTTCTGGTGTTCGGCATAGGCTGTGACTTCTACATGAGTTGGTTCAAGTTCTGCCCCGAGATTCGCTATCAGTTGGGATTCAACAATATGCTCACGCCCGTGTCCGAGCGTCCCGAGTTGTCCGAACCCGACTATTTCTATACCAACGCGCTGTCTCATCTGCGCAATCAGGCTATCGTTATCATCTTTAATTTTGAGTAGGTATGCGGCGTGCGGTCTTTCGACTATCGACTATTGTCTTTCGACTATCGACTATTGTCTATTGTCTGTTGTCTTTCACCTCGTGTCGCGAGGAGCAGGTCAGTTATGATCCCTCGTTACGACTCACTCTGTCGGTCGATTCGTTGGCGTTCGATACCGTGTTCACCGGTTTTGGTACGAGTACACGGCGTGTGACCCTGTACAACCCTAACGCCAATGCGCTGACTATTGATAGCGTGCGGCTGCTTGACGGACGGTTCTTCAGCGTGAATGTGGACGGAGAGGCGGATAGCCGGCAGTGGCAGCAGATGATTATCCGTGGCAAAGATAGTGCGTTCATCTTTATCCGTGCGTATATTGATCCGCTGGGGCAGAACAACCCGCTTATTATCAACGATGAGTTGCAGTTCGCCTATAACGGCAACCGTACATCGTTGCTGCTCTCTGCCATCGGTCAGGATGTAACGGTGCTGAAGAAGTCGGATTTTCAGGCAGAGTATGTCCTAAAGGCGCAAAAGCCTTATCTGGTGCTTGATACGCTAATCTTCCGCAAGGACCTGACTATCGAACCGGGCGCCACGCTGTATATGCACAACCAGGCAACGATCTTTGCTCTGGGCAACGTGTCTGCCCAAGGCACGCCTGATAAGCCGATTATCATCCGCGGTTACCGTACCGACAACCTGTTTGATTCCGTGCCATACGCCTATGCATCCGGTCAGTGGAACGGCTTCTATATGCTCCATACGGGCACGGATGCGCGGACGTATGCGTTCCGTTATGTGGATGTGTTAAGCGGCAATGTGGGCTTGTTCTGTCAGTCGGAGAACCGTACTGCACCGCTGCCGCAGTTGACGGTTGACGGATGCAGGATTCACAATATGTCGGTGTACGGGCTTGTTTGCCTCAATACCGATGCCACGATAGCCAACAGCGAGATATCCAACTGTGCATCCTACGGCGTTTATCTGCAGGGCGGCACGCATACGCTGGTGCATAACACGGTGGCAGCGTTCTTCGGTTATCCATATACCAACCTGAATATCCACAGCACACCGCGCGAGGATGTGGCTGCCGTGTTCATCAACAACCTGAGCAAACTGATGGCTCCCATGCAGACGTACATGTACAATAATATAATCACGGGCGCGCGTACGAACAATCTGGTACTTGCCGCACCGCTTCCGGAGCACTATATCGGTGCGTTCCGCGGCAACTATATCAAGGCGGATACGTTTGCCTTGCCGCAGTTTGAAGCGAATGTGTATGCCACGGATAGTGACACTGTGTTTGTCAACAACTATTATCTGTACAAGCAGTACCGTTACTTCGATTTCCACTTGGATTCCGTCTCGCCGGCGATAGGTATAGGTGATGCGTCTGCTGCAGCTGCTTATCCCGAGGACCGTGAGGGCAACAGCCGCGCCGCTCGCGTTGATGCAGGATGTTATCAATATAACAACTAATGATATGCAAAAATTTACCACGCTCATGGCAGCAACAGTGGCCCTCTTCGGTTGCCAAGTCAGCAAGCCGAACTACGAATCTGTAATGGATTATCCGGTTAAGTCCGGTAGCGTTCAAGAGGTGACCTACAGTCCTGCTTCCACACAGTTCTCGTTATGGAGTCCGAATGCCGATTCCGTACAGTTAAGTATCTATGAGTCCGCCGAGTCCGCCGCACCGATATGCCGGCAGTGGCTCAAACGTCAAAAGGACGGCTCGTGGCAGGCTGCGGTCAAAGGTGACCTCCTGGGTCAGTTCTATGCGTTCCGCGTATGGGATCCGCTGCTGCAGTACGAGCAGGAGGAGACCCCGGGTATCTTCGCCACAGCAGTGGGTGTGAACGGCCGTCGCGGTGCTATCATCGATATGCGCAGCACCGATCCCGAAGGGTGGAGTAGCGACAGCCGTCCGGCTATGAGCCGGGTGGCGGATGCCGTGATCTACGAGTTGCATCACCGCGACTATTCGATTGATCCGTCCTCCGGCGTGGAGCATAGGGGTAAGTTCCTCGCTCTGACAGAGCACGGTACGCTTTCGCCGCAGGGATTAGCTACGGGTATCGACCATCTCAAGCAGATGGGCGTGACGCATGTGCAGATTTTGCCGTCGTACGACTACGGCTCTATCGACGAGACGCGTCTGGCTGATAACCGCTACAACTGGGGCTACGACCCGATCAACTACAATGTGCCCGAGGGCAGTTATTCCACCGATCCGTACGACCCTGCGTCACGTATCCGCGAGTTCAAGCAGATGGTTCAGTCGTTGCACGAGGCAGGTATTCGCGTCATACTGGATGTGGTGTACAACCATACGTACGATGTCGCGCACAGCAACTTCACGCAGACCGTTCCGGGTTACTTCTACCGCACGCGTGAGGATGGTTCGCTCGGTAATGCTTCCGGCTGCGGCAACGAGACTGCCAGCGAACGGCCGATGGTCCGCAAGTTCATGCTTGAGTCTGTACGCTGGTGGGTCGAGGAGTACCATATCGACGGTTTCCGCTTCGATCTGATGGCTATCCACGATATACCTACTATGAATGCTATCCGTGCCATGCTGGATGAGATCGATCCTACTATCCTCTTGTACGGCGAGGGCTGGGCAGCCGAGACTCCGCTGCTCGAGGAACCGTTGCGTCCGATCAAAGCCAATATCGCGGCTATGCCGGGCATAGGTGCGTTCAGCGACGAACTGCGAGATGCGCTGCGCGGACCGTTCTATGATGATCATCAGGGCGCTTTCCTGGCTGGACTGCCGGGCAACGAACAGTCTATCCGCTTTGGCATAGTGGGAGCCATCGAGCATCCGCAGGTGGATATGACCAAGGTTAATTACTCGCAGCAGCCATGGGCGTTGCAGCCGACGCAGATGATCTCGTATGTGTCGTGTCACGACGATATGATGCTAACCGACCGCCTGCGCGCCAGCGTCAAGCCGGAAGGAAGTCGAAAGTCGAAAGTCGAAAGTCAAAAGACAATCTGCGACGACGAACTGATGCGCCTGGATATGTTGGCTCAGACGGTAGTGCTCACCTCGCAGGGACTGCCGTTCCTGTGGAACGGTGAGGAACTGATGCGCGATAAGAAAGGTGTACACAACAGCTATTGCAGCCCGGACTCGATCAATGCTGTCGATTGGAACCTGAAAGCCCGCAACCAACGCTTGTGCGACTATTATGCCGGCTTGATTGCGTTGCGCAAGGCGCACCCGGCGTTCCGCCTTGGCGATGCCGAATTGGTACGCCAACACCTGGAGTTCATCGACACTCCGGAGTGCACCGTTGCTTTCCGCCTGAAGGACAATGCCGGCGGTGACGCGTGGAAGGATATTGTCGTTATCGCCAATGCCAAGCGCGAAGCGGTAAAAGTTGAACTCCCCGATGAGGAACCCTATACTGCCGTTGTGGCAAACGGAGTAGTGAATGCCGAGGGTTTGTTCCGTTGCGAAAAGACTGCAGTCGTTGCTCCACAATCCGCAATGATCCTGCATAAGTAGGGCGAAACCCTGTCATCCTGATTCAATCCTTCTCCCCTGACTTAGCATGTCATGCGAGTTATTCTGCCTGCCGCATTTTTGCGGCAGGCTTCTTCCTATATTGCGCTTTCCGCTAAATTTCGTACTTTCGTACATTTTCCCCTTCGGGCGTATATTTACGCCCGTTTGTCACTTTGTTTACATCACTTTGTTCCGTCACTTTGTTTACGCCATTTTGTTTAAGTTACTTCGTTTATTGCGCCTGCATTTGATGCAGGCATCGGCTTTGCCGTCCTTAGCAGCGTTCATTACGTTCGGATAATATCCGAACAGCGGCTCTGTAAGTGCCGCCGATAATCGCGTCTATGCCTGGCATATCTATATGCTCTCCCCTAGCTTTCCGTTAAAATTTGTATTTTCTTGCATATATTTTATGTATTTTTAGGATTTCATTTGCAAAAGTCATATATTTTTCGTATCTTTGTAGCGTCTTTCCCGAAAGGGACTGACAATTTACATAAAAGGCGTTTATTGACGCTTGTTTTGACGACTTTGGAATCTGCTACATTCTAATATTGTTATGTTCAAAACAATGCAACAATAGATGTCTGCGTTGGGTATATAACCGCACCTGCTATGGGTGTACTATATACTTATGCGGCGTAGGCTCTGTGTTGCTTGTATCTGGCATAACAGGGCTTGTAGCAGAGCCTCAAAGTCGCAGGACAAGCAAAAATGCAGGTCCTGCGCTTTTTTGTGCGGATTCTGTTAAAATAACGCTTTGGACAGTAAACAAAGCCATTATGACAGATAACCCTATTCTGAACAATCCTTACGAGGAACCGAGGTTCTATTATGACACCGATGCAAGCGGTAATCTTGATTACACGCGTATATGCAATGGTCGCCGTCCTTATACCTCGCAAATCAATATCACGCCGCATACAGCTCAGGAGCGTAGTATGTTTAGCGGAAGTGATTTCGAAGAGTCCGACCCCAATGCGCGATTTATCAATGCTATCCGCGAAGAAGTAAAGAAATGGCGAGAAGCGGACTATCCCAACACAACGCGTGTTACAAAAGAATTGCTGCATTTTTGGTTCTGTAATTCGGAGCGTCAGCCGGAGCAATCTTTGTTTTTCTGTCAACGGGAAGCTGTAGAGACAGCTATTTATCTCAACGAAGTTGCCGACCGTGACCCAAATAAAGGACGTGCTTTGCTGCATGAGTTGCAAGAGCGTAGGGAAACCATATCGCTTAATTCGGATGATATCCTTCCCCGTACGGCTTTCAAAATGGCGACCGGAACCGGTAAAACGGTTGTCATGGCTATGCTGATTCTATATAACTATATCAACAAGCACGAATATCATGCAGATACACGCTTTGCGGACCATTTCCTTTTAGTGGCACCGGGAATAACCATTCGTGACCGTCTTTCTGTTCTTTATATAGATGAGCGGAAGTTGCATAATAACTACGATAAAAATGACTATTACCATCAACGGGGACTTATACCCGAACAATACGAGAATATATTGGGAGGACTGAATGCGGCAATTACGATAACTAATTACCACCAGTTTGAACCCAAAGTGTTTACTGGAAAGAAAGCTTCTCCGATGGATGGTAAACTCGTATATAACAAGGATACACGCCAACTGGAGAAACAATCCGATAAAGAAGAATACTTTTCCGTTTTATCGCGTCTGCTCGGACGTAATATGCGTGGCAAACGTATTCTTGTTGTCAACGATGAAGCACACCATTGTTACCTGCCTAAATCTGCGCAGAAAGCCAAAGATGATGAGGAGCGAGAGACAGAAGAGGAGAATCAAAAGGCGATGGTTTGGTTCGAGGGATTGCGCCAAATGAGGCTTTGCGGTTATCGCGTACAACAGGTATATGATCTAAGTGCCACACCTTACTACCTAAAGGGATCCGGTTATCCGGAATATAGTCTTTTCCCGTGGGTGGTAAGTGATTTTGGCTTGGTGGATGCTATCGAATCCGGTTTGGTAAAAATACCATTCTTACCAGCCATAGATGATAGCCACAATCTGACAGAACCGGTACTAAGAAATATATATGAGCCTATCCGTCGAGAGTTGCCGAAGAAAGGTCAGAAAGCAGTCCGCAAAGCGGCGAAAGAGAGCGGAGAAACGATCGTGGAGCAACCGCCAATTTTACCATCTCTTCTTACTGTCGCTTTGCAGCAGTTTGTAAAGGATTACGAGGACTACGACCGAGGTATGCGTGAGGCAACAGAGGCAAAAGCAAACCTGTTTACTACGCCTCCGGTGTTTATCGTTGTATGCAACAATACTACCGTTAGTCGTGAGGTCTATCGTTATATTGCCGGATATGAAACATTAAACGAACAAGGCGAACCGCTTTATATAGACGGTGCTTTTCCTCTTTTCTCCAATTACAAGGATGGCATAGCCAAATCAAAAGCTCCAACACTTCTTATCGACTCTACTGCTATAGATGAAGCGGGAGCAACGATCTCGGATGAGTTCAAGCATACCTTCCATACGGAGATAGAGCAATTCAAACGCGACTATGCGGTATTGCACGGAGCAGGAAGTGCTGACAAACTGACGGATGGAGATATTCTTCGTGAAGTGGTTAATACGGTGGGCAAGCATGGTATGTTGGGACATCATATCCGCTGCATTGTATCAGTCTCCATGCTCACAGAAGGATGGGATGCCAATACGGTAACGCATGTAATGGGTGTGCGTGCTTTTGGTTCACAGTTATTATGCGAGCAAGTAGCCGGACGTGCTTTGCGTCGCCGATCCTATGAACTGCAAGCGTACGATGCACGTACCGGCGAAGAAATAGAACCGCAAAACATGCGTAGATACAAGGCGGAGAATATAACCTATAAATTCTTACCGGAATACGCACATATTATCGGTATTCCGTTCAAGTCATTCAAGGGAGGTACAACACCTCCTCCAAGACCTCCCAAACCCAAGACAGTTATTCGAGCCTTGCCGCCACGTAGTCAATTTGAAATTACTTTCCCGAACATTGTTGGCTATCGGAGCGAGAATGAACAAGCCGTGATAGAAGCCGATTATACCAACGTACCGCCATTCAGGTTGGATTTCAATCAGATTCCTACGCAAACTACATTGCGTACCGCTGTTGGAGAGGAACAAGTGGTTCTCAAAAGCGAATATCGTAACCTGCGCGACCAAGAAATCATCTATAATCTGACGCGTTGGGTGATTGATCATAAATATACGGATCGCGAAAAAGGACGCCAGTTCCAACTCTTTGCTGTATTGAAACGTATTGTGACACTTTGGTACGAATCGCAACTGCAAATATTCGGTGGAGATGGCTCCAATGAGTTACGGCGGTTGGTTCTATTCTGGAATCAAAAAGAGGTGGTAGAGAGCATCTATGAAGGAATACGGGAAGCCAACCGGGAGAAATCGGAACGAATCACGGCTATCCTCAACTATCATAATCCCGCAGGTTCTACTGCGTATGTACACGGAGTAACTTCGAAACCGGTGTACGAAACCTTCAAATCGCATATCAATTATGTGGTTGCAGATACGCATTCTTGGGAACAAATTGCGGCAAAGACATTAGAGGAAATACCCGAAGTGGAGTGTTATGTCAAGAACCACTTCTTGGATTTCCGCATTCCCTATTTGCTCAACGGTAAGGAACACCAATATATACCCGATTTCATAGCCCGCATTGTGACACCGAAGGGCGAGGCGATTAACCTGATTATCGAGATTTCCGGCTTCTCAGACGATATTGAGGGTAGCAAAGATGCCAAACGCCAATATGTATCGGGGTATTGGTTGCCGGCAGCGAACAACCTTGCCAAATATGGTCGCTGGGACTTTATAGAGATAGATGATATAGATAATATTAAGAAAATACTGAAAGACAAAATACAACAGTTATGAAAACCACACCGGTAGATGCCATTAAACATGATTCTGAACGCCGTGCCAACATCCCTACCACCGAACGGGCAGGTGAAGAAGCATGTGTAGTAGCCGCAGAACCCAAGCAGGCTCAATATGATCAGTTCCGCCATGATTTCACACGTGGAAGGGATCCCGAACTCTATTGGCTGAATAAATACCAGAATGATGACGAAGAAACCGAACGCGCAGACTTGCGCGTAGATATTCGTTCGCTCTATGTGCATGAGGATATACAGCCGGAGATGCTTATCAATCGGCTCTATTGTCTGCGCGAGGAAAAAAGTGAAGGACTACGAGGGCAAACGGAGTTGTTCGGCTCTGAAGATATGCGCACGGTGGTCGAAGATGAACTGGAACGAGTGGCGGAATACTATCGTCATGATATGAACTGGAAGAACCGACTTATACAAGGCGATTCGCTTCTGGTTATGAACTCGCTTCTTAAACGCGAAGGCATGGCGGGAAAGGTACAATGTATCTATATGGATCCGCCGTATGGAATCAAGTATGGCTCTAACTGGCAAATGCGTCTCAATTCAAGAGACGTCAAAGATAGCGATGAGAATGTCTCCGGCGAACCGGAAATGATTAAAGCCTTCCGTGATACATGGGAGTTAGGTATTCATTCCTATCTCAGCTATCTGCGTGACCGTCTCGTCCTTGCGCGTGAACTGCTCACGCAATCAGGTTCTGTCTTCGTGCAAATATCGGACGAGAACGTCCACCTTGTGCGTAATATCATGGATGAGGTCTTTGGTAGCGAAAACTTCGTAAGTCAGATTATTTATACGAAAACTTCAGGAGCAACGTCTAATACTTTAGGTAGTGTAACTGATTTTATAATATGGTATGCAAGAGATATTGAGCAAGTTAAAGTTAGAAAACTATTTAAACCACTCCTATTCGAAGAATCTAATACATCATATAATTGTATAGAACTAGAAGATGGATCAAGAATGTCAATCAGCGAGTGGGAAACAAAAACCGGAATCAAGTTCGCATATAACACACGTCCTAAGGGTTCAAAATTATACAGAAAAAGTGATTTAACTTCTCAAACAGGGTCAGAGTCGATCAGATATCCTCTTGAGTTTGAGGGGAAAGTATATCAAGTTCCAGGAACAAGAGGATGGCGTACAAGTTATGAAGGAATGATGCGACTTATACAATTAAATAGGATAACAACAGCCAGAAATTCTCCACGTTTTGTTACTTATTTTGATGATTTTCCCTATACTGAGATGAATAGCTTGTGGACAGATACGACAACTGGAAGTTTTTTAGAACCTAAAGTATATGTAGTACAATCTGCAACAAAAGCAATCCAACGCTGCCTATTGATGACGACCGATCCGGGAGATTTGGTACTTGACCCGACTTGCGGAAGTGGCACAACGGCATACGTAGCGGAACAATGGGGACGACGTTGGATTACCATGGACACCTCGCGCATTGCACTCAATATAGCCAAGAAACGTTTGTCTATGGCGGTATATCCCTATTATGAACTCTTTGACAAAGAGACCAAAAACATCCGTCAAGGGTTTGTATATAAGCAAGTGCCGCATATAACACTCAAATCTTTAGCTAATAATGAGCCGGCAGAAACAGAAATCCTCTATGACCAACCCAATGAGGATAAGACACGCATGCGCGTTAGTGGCCCATTCACGGTTGAGACCTTGCAGAACTTTAAGATAACACCACCGGAAGCATTGGAGCAACACCAAGACGAATCAGAAGAAAACCGTCTCTTTACACAGCGTATCTTTGACCACTTGCAGGCAAATGGTATTCGTAATGGCGACCGCACGCAGCAGGCAATCTTCCACGGACTGGAAACAGAAGCTGGTCCGTATCTCCATGCGCATGGTTATTACAAGGATGCTAATGGAGAAGAACGACTTACGTATTTCCATATAGGACCGAAATTTGGAACTGTGTCCAAACAAGCGGTTACGATGGCTTTGAGGGAGTTCCGTTCTAAGAACCAAACCGAAGGTGCTTCATGGCTCGTTATATTGGGTTTCTCATTCGAGGATAATATCAATGAGAAAGATTATAACCTCGGTACATACCAAGTCTCCAAAGTGCGTATGCACGACGATCTGATGCAAGACGGTCTCTTAAAGAAAGACCGTGGAGCAGGTTCGTTTATCACCATAGGCGAACCGGATATAGAGTTGTTGCGTGAGGGAGATAATTGCCATATCGAGATTCGCGGTTTGGATATCTATGACCCGATACGTGACGATGTGAAAGCACGTTCGGTAGAAGATATTGCGTACTGGGAGATGGATGATGATTACGATGGAGAACAGTTTATCTGCCGTAGTCTGCATTTCTGCGGAGGAGACAAGAAAGAGTTTGAGCAATGGAAGAAAGGTTTGAACCAATTGGCTTCTCTCTCCACTAAGAAGAAAGCAGAACGCACGCTGCATATTGAGTTTGCCGATGAGTTATGGGATACCTTATACACTTTCCATAGTGAGCCTATCCCATATCGCCAAGGACGACAAATAGCAGTACGTGTCGTTTCCCAGTTCGGCGAAGAAAGCACGAAAGTTCTCACGATGAAATAGGTATATTAAATGCTGAAATAGCCTTCTTCGAAAAGATGATCAAACCGATGGAATAAACATGTGTTCATAAACACTCCCATGTAATTGCACTTTCTGCACTTTCGTGCCTCCAAAGTGCAAGTAGTGCAATGTCATTTGCATTACAACTGCCTCAAAAATTTCATGTGACCAACTTGACCAACTTGACCAAGTTCCGGTAGTTGGTCAACTTGGTCAACTTGGTCATGCAAAAAACTACCATTAAGCGCAGCGGTATTCCGTCGCCCATGCTTCGTTCATTGCGCCGGAATTTGATTCTGGCACGGCTCTTCGAGCCGCCTGTGTGTCCCGTGTCCGGCGCTTCTAACGCCGGAGCAGTGTCTTGTGCTCGCGATTTCTATGAGCGAGTATGATTGGTGTCTTGTGTTCGCGGCTGTCTTGTACTGAAAAAAAGACACAACTGCCTCAAAAATTTTCATCCTTCGCGGGGAGAAAACCTGTACGACGCAAGGGCAGGAAATTAGATAAATCGTCTAAAACAGCGCAATTTGCAAACATCGTTTTGCAAATACTAAAATGCTTAATAGAATAAGCAGATTCTCGCAACTACTGCTTGTTATATTAAGCATTTTTTTGTATCTTTGCACACCCAAAACAAACATACAGGATAAAGAAAGCAAAAGTACGACTAAAAATATAACAGCTATGGAGCAATTACAAGCACAGCACATGCGGCTTTTGGCGCACGTAGAGATGGAACATCAACGCAGTTTGATGCATCGGATAAACTGGTCTTCGCGCCTCATCGGAATACGCGGAGCACGCGGTGTGGGTAAAACAACCATGCTCCTGCAGCACATCAAGCAAACCTATGGCACAGACCCTACTGTTGCCTTGTATGCCAGTTTGGATCATCTGTATTTTGCTAGACATAGTTTGCTTGAACTAGCGGAAGAGTTTCACAAGAAAGGGGGCAAAGCCCTGTACCTGGATGAGGTGCATAAATACGAAGGATGGAGCAGGGAGATTAAAAATATCTATGACGGATTTCCGGATCTACAAATCATCTTCACGGGTTCGTCACTACTGAACATCTTGAATGCCGAAGCTGATCTGTCGCGCCGATGTGTCAGCTATGATATGCAAGGGCTTTCATTTCGGGAATACTTGCTATTCAAGCAGAACATTGTGCTGCCTGCTATTTCCTTAGGCGAACTCCTGACTCACCCGTTAGACGCTGCACAATGTGTACTTGCTGTATGCAAACCCTTGCAACACTTCGACCTTTACCTGAAAGAAGGATATTACCCCTTCTTTTTGGAGCAGAACATCGATTATATCACACAGGTACAGAAGGTGGTTAGTCTGATTCTTGAGATCGAACTACCGCAATTAGGTAACGTAGATATTGCTAATGTCCGTAAGTTGCGAAGCCTGCTGTCTGTTATCAGCACAGGAGTTCCATTTGCTGTTGATATCAGTAAGATGGCGCAGATAGCCGAACTGAATAGAAACACCATCGTCAGTTATCTGGCACACCTGAGTCGGGCCAAGTTGATCAATCTGTTATATAGCGACTTGCAGAACATCAAACGCATGCAGAAACCGGATAAGATTTATATGGAGAACTGCAATCTGCTGCACGCCCTGTCGCTTACGCATGTCGAAACAGGTACAGAGCGTGAAACGTTTTTCGTCAACCAACTATCCTACCGGCATCAATTGGAATATGCGCGTCATGGCGACTTCCTGATTGATGGGGAATATACGATTGAGGTAGGCGGGCAATCAAAAGACGGAAAGCAGATTGCCGATGTCCCAAACGCCTTCATTGCCGCGGATAACATAGAGTACACATTGGGAAACAAGATCCCGCTCTGGCTTTTCGGGTTCTTGTATTAAGAACCTGATGCCCAACGACGTCTTTTCTTCTCATATTTGATTTTTAACATGGCACAAGTAGCACAGTTGGCACAAAACGCAAATTTGTGCCAACTGTGCCAACTATGCCGGTGCAAATTATTAAAGAATTTTTCGAACGCTATGTTCAAAAAAGTGGCGTTAGTTGTTCTTATATGTTCTTAGACATTCGTTAGGCATTATCGGACCTAAAACGTACCCAAGAGGCAGGCATTGCGTATTCGATACAAGCTCTTCGCCCGGTGCTTATGCAAGCATAGTCCGGCACTATGCTGCTAAAAAATGCACAACTTTACAATTTTTCCGCAGGAATGTTTGCAAATGTGCATTTTTTTTCGTACCTTTGCACCACGAATCACAAATCATTCAACGTCCTATGAAAATTAAACGAATCGCCATCTATGCATTGATCCTGCTCGTAGTAGCAGCAGTAACCTCGCCCGTTTCGGCTTCCGATCCGTATTTCTGCACCACAGAGATGCCCAACGCCTTGCGATATATGCCCGGTCCTCCGGCACGCTCGGATATGCGTTTTGCTTACGACAGCGCCCAGTACCAGTGGGGCAAACGCATGCGTCCTACCGCACGCGGCGAGAAAGCCCGCAAAGATGCCGAGTTCAGCATCCATCGTATGGCAGCGATCTTCTCGCCTGTGATGGGGATAGAGATCAGTCCTGCTAACACCCCGCAACTGTGGAAACTGCTCACGGATGCCACTGCCACTACCAGCGAGGCATGCGACAGCGCGAAGATAACCTACATGCGTCCGCGTCCGTACATGGTGTACAACGAACCGACACTCGTGCCCGAAGATGAAGAGGAGCTGCGCCACAACGGCTCGTACCCCTCCGGACATACGACCCTTGGGTGGTCAACGGCACTGATCCTGTGCGAGATCAATCCTGCCAAGCAGGACGCTATTCTTAAGGAGGGGTTTGAGTACGGTCAGAGCCGAGTGATAGCAGGTTTCCACTGGCAGAGCGATGTAGATGCTGCGCGCGTGGTAACCAGTGCGGCGTTTGCCCGGTTGCACACCAGCCAAGCCTACCTCAAGCAACTCAAGAAAGCGCAAAAGGAGTTTGTTCGCAAGTCGCGCCAGCAGGAGCGTAAGCGGTAGTTCCAAACGAAGCGAGATAAGACCCTCTGGTGCGATCCCCAATGTAGCAAAAAAAGAGCCTCGAAAGGCTCTTTTTAGTAGTGCTACGGGGAATCGAACCCCGGTTTAAAGATTGAGAATCTTTTGTCCTAACCGCTAGACGATAGCACCGTTAGTTTACTCGGTCATTTGACCAAAGCGGATGCAAAGGTACAATAATTATTTCATGTTTGCAAATATTCACCGTAAATTACGTAATAAACCCGCTATTTTTTGCTTTTTTTATAATTTTCACCTTACAAATAGCCATCGGTAAACCGCGCTAACGGATGTTGCGCTGCAACATAAAGCGCGCTAACGGATTATGTCCATGCTAAAAAAATTCACCTTTGTGTACATTTTTCTGCAGGAAGATTTGCAAATGTGCAATTTTTTTTGTACCTTTGTATGCCGAATATGTGTGCGCGTGCCTGCATAGCGGCGCACGGGCGCAAACAGCAATCATCAATCAGCAAAATAATTTCACTATGGATACGAATCTTGGATTTGTGCGTGTGGCGGCAGCAGTGCCCGTACTGCGCGTAGGCGATTGCGCGTTCAATGCGCAACAGACCAAACAACTTATCACCGAAGCAATCAGCGAAGGAGTGGAGATAGTCTGCTTCCCCGAACTCGGACTGACAGGCTACACCTGTGCCGACCTGTTCTTCACCAACACATTGCAGCAGAAAGCCATGGCGGCACTGCAGGACGTGTGCGAGTTCACCCGCGGCAAGTCGATTATCGTTCTTGTAGGCGCACCGCTCAAGGCGGACAACGACCTGTACAACTGTGCGTTTGTGATCACCGACGGCGAGGTGGTAGGCGTTGTGCCGAAAACGAACCTGCCGAACACCGGCGAGTTCTACGAGAAACGCTGGTTTGCCTCCGGCAGAGAGACCGCCGAGCAACTGCCCGACGGTATTCATCCTCGTATACCTACTGTCGAACTGTGGCAAGGCGACGTGCCGTTCGGTATCGATCTGCTGTTCCTGACGCGAAACTACTCGTTCGGCATAGAGATCTGCGAAGACCTATGGAGTCCTATGCCGCCCTCAACGCAACTGGCAATACAGGGTGCGGAACTGATTTTCAACCTCTCCAGTTCGAACTGCGTGGTAGGCAAGCACGCCTTCCGCCGGCAGATGCTTGCGCAGCAGAGTCAGCGCGTGCATTGCGGCTACGTCTATACTTCCTCCGGCGTGGGCGAGAGTACGACCGATGTGGTGTTCTCCGGCTCTACATACATTGCCGAGAACGGCAAACTGATTGCCGAGGGCGAACGGTTCCAGCGCGAGTCGTCGTTGACCATCAGCGAGATTGATGTCGAGCGTCTGCGCACCGACCGTGAGCGCAACACCAACTTCACGCTCGACAGGGTAGGGCACTTCCGCAAGATCAATGTCGCACCTATCGAGAACGCCGAGGGCTACGCCGAACCTGTGCACCGTACGTTCAATCCTACGCCGTTCCTGCCGGACAAGGACAACGAGGATGCCTATTGTATGGATGTGCTGTCTATTCAGACCTCTGCGTTAGCACGCCGTTGGGAGCATACGCATGCGCAATCGCTCGTCATAGGTATAAGCGGCGGCTTGGATTCTACATTGGCGCTCATCGTGGCGGTGCAGACGGCTGATATGCTCGGCTATGCGCGTAACCGTGTGCTGGGCATAACTATGCCGGGTTTCGGCACAACTAACCGCACCTACCGCAACGCCATTGATCTGATGAACGAACTGGGCGTGTCTATCCACGAGATACCTATCCGCGACGTGGTGACACAGCACCTGCACGACATCGACCACGATATGGCTAACCACGACATAACCTACGAGAACGCCCAGGCACGTGTGCGTACACTCATCCTGATGGATATGGCGAACAAGTACAACGGTCTGGTGGTCGGCACAGGCGACCTATCGGAACTGGCACTCGGCTGGGCAACCTACGCCGGCGACCATATATCGATGTACGGCGTGAATGCCGGTATACCCAAGACGCTCGTCCGGTATATGGTAGGTTATGCAGCACGTAACCTGTTCGGCGAACGTGTACGTTCGATACTCGAGGACGTGATCAACACACCCGTCTCGCCCGAACTGCTGCCCGCCAAGGAGAACGGCGAGATAGCACAGGTCACCGAGGATAACGTGGGACCCTACGAGTTGCACGACTTCTTCGTGTATTACTTCCTGCGCTACGGATTCACGCGCGAGAAGATCGCTTACATGGCGCGTTATGCGTTTGAGCAACGTTACGATGAAGAAACGATCAAGAAGTGGCTTGACGTCTTCATGCGACGGTTCTTCCAGCAGCAGTTCAAACGCTCGTGTCTGCCCGATGGACCGAAGGTGGTAAGCGTCAGCCTTTCACCGCGCGGCGACCTGCGCATGCCCAGCGATGTGAATGAGATATAAATTAGACCGGCTTCGCCTCATAGACTGCAAAATATATCGTAATTGATCAAATCGTAAATGAACAAATGGTAAATATTCCTAATACGTTTCGCATGGATGTGCGGGCAAAGATTTATGCCGAATACCGTTCGGTGGACGAACTGCGCGAACTTCTGCAGCAGTACCGCGGAGAACGGCTGTTGCATGTAGGCGTGGGCAGTAATCTGCTGTTTACCGGCGACTTCAACGGCGTTGTGCTGCACTCAGCCATGCGGCGCGCACGTGCTACCCGGGAAGACGACAATCACGTCTTCATCGAGGCGGAGAACGGACTTGTGCTCGACGATCTGATTGCACAACTGTGTGATATGGGATTGTCGGGTATGGAGAACCTGAGTTACATACCCGGCGAGGTCGGCGCGTCGGCTGTGCAGAACGTGGGTGCGTACGGCGTGGAAGCCAAGGATGTGATCACCGAGGTGCGTGCACTTGCCATCGCTGATGGCAGCGAGCGCACGTTCACCAATGCCGAGTGCCGCTACGGCTACCGCGACAGTATATTCAAGAATGACCTGCGTGGGCAGTATATCATCACCGGTGTCACCTATCGTCTTGACAAGCAGTTCGTACCCAAACTCGATTATGGTAACCTGCGCGGTGAGGTAGGTGCTAACCCCACACCGATGGATGTGCGCGAGGCGGTGATCCGCATCCGCAGGCAGAAACTGCCCGAGGTCAGCGAACTGGGGTCGGCAGGCTCGTTCTTCAAGAACCCTATCGTGCCGCGCGAACAGTACGAAGCCATAGCCGCACAGTATGAGCGCGTGCCGCACTTCGACCAGGACGGCGGCGTGAAGATCCCTGCTGCGTGGCTCATCGAGCAGTGCGGATGGAAAGGCAAGACACTTGGCGGCGCGCAGTGTTATGCCAAGCAGCCGCTCGTGCTCGTCAACACCGGCAACGCCACACCCCAAGACGTCATTACTCTTGCGCAGAACATCTGCGATAGCGTGCACGACAAATTCGGCATAACCATCTCTCCCGAGGTGAACTATATTTAGCGCAGATGCTAAATGAACAAATCGTCAATAACTAAATCGTAAATCGTCAATAACTAAATCGTAAATCGTAAATAACTAAATCGTAAATATCTCATGGCAAGTTTCATTGTAGAAGGCGGACATAAACTGCACGGGGCTATCACTCCGCAAGGAGCCAAAAACGAGGCATTGCAGGTGCTCTGCGCCGTGCTCTTAACCAAAGAAACGGTAATCATCGACAATCTTCCCGACATACTCGACGTCAATAACCTCATTGACCTGCTCGGCTCCATGGGCGTCAAGGTCGAGAAGCAGGCTAAAGGCAGGTTTGCCTTCACGGCGCGCGACCTGGATACCGATTATCTGCGTAGTGCGGATTTCCTGAAGAAGTGCAACAAACTGCGCGGTTCTGTTATGCTCATTGGTCCGCTGCTGGCGCGTCTGGGCGAAGTGACCTACGCCAAGCCTGGCGGCGACAAGATCGGCCGCAGGCGATTGGATACGCATTTCCAGGGAATGGTTAACCTCGGTGCTACGTTCGAGTACGACCAAAACCTGCTCGCCTACCGCTTCTCCGGCAAGCATCTCAAAGGCAGTTATATGCTGCTGGACGAAGCGTCCGTCACCGGCACGGCGAACATCGTTATGGCTTCCGTCATGGCGGAAGGTACAACCACCATCTACAATGCAGCCTGCGAACCGTATCTGCAGCAGCTCTGCCGCATGCTGAACAACATGGGTGCGCGCATCAGCGGAGTAGGCAGTAACCTGCTGACCATCGAAGGCGTGCGCGAACTGCACGGCGCACAGCACCGCCTGCTGCCGGATATGATCGAGGTAGGCTCGTTCATCGGAATGGCGGCTATCACGGGCTCTGAACTGCGTATATGCAAGGTCGGCTACCGCGACTTGGGAATCATCCCTGACGCGTTCCGCAGGCTCGGTATAGTTATCGAGGTGGATGGCGACGATATCGTTATTCCTGCACAGGAGCATTATCAGATCGAGTCGTTCCTCGACGGCTCTATCCTCACCGTAGCCGATGCGCCCTGGCCGGGACTGACGCCTGACTTGTTGTCCGTCATACTTGTGGTGGCTACCCAGGCGCGAGGATCGGTGCTTATCCATCAAAAGATGTTTGAGAGTCGACTGTTCTTCGTGGACAAACTGATTGACATGGGCGCACAGATTATCCTTTGTGACCCGCACCGGGCGGTTGTTATCGGGCACGATCACACGCGCCAACTCAAGCACAACAACATGACAAGCCCGGATATACGTGCCGGTATAGCCATGCTGATTGCTGCCATGAGTGCCGAAGGAACGAGCAAGATCGACCATATCGACCAGATCGACCGCGGCTACGAGGACATAGAGCACCGCCTGAACGCCATCGGGGCACATATAACCCGTGAGGATTAACTCAAGATGAAACGCTGAACGATAAATGATAAATGACCAAATCGTAAATGACCAAATGGTAAATAACTCTGTTTCCTACGAAGGCATGACCTTCGACGAATATATCTCTGCGCAGGAGATAGCGCAACTTGTTCAGAATGTGGCGCAGCAGATTGCCCACGATTATGCCGGCAAGCAGCCTGTGCTCGTGTGCGTATTGCACGGCGCAATGCTCTTTCTGACCGATCTGATGCGCGCGCTGCCAATCGAGTGTAGCGTGACAACCGTCCGCTTGCAGTCGTACGAGGGAACCAACTCTACTGGGCGAGTGATCGAATCCGTGCCTCTGCAGGCGGATATCCGCGACAAGGATGTGATTGTGGTAGAGGATATAGTTGATTCGGGCATAACGATGCACTACTTCAAGCAGAACCTGCTCGAGCGCCAACCTCGTTCGCTGAAAGTGGCATCGCTGCTGAGCAAGCCTTCCGAGTTGCAGTTCGCGGATGCCAAGCCGGACTATGTCGGCAGAGAGATTCCGAAGAAGTTTGTTATCGGCTATGGTTTCGATATCAACGAATTCGCCCGCAACCTCCCGTCCATCTACGCCCTGCGCGAAGGATGAGCAATGAGTGAAAATGAGTGAAAAGCAAGTGACAGAATAATTATGACCCCTTTGGATAAACAGGCATTTTTCCTCTTATACGACACTCCTGACAATAATGCCAAGGTACAGGTCGTTGTGCGAGATGAAACCATCTGGATGACCCAGAAAGCGATGGCTGCGTTGTTTGATGTCAATGTGCCAGCGATAAGCAAGCATCTCAAGAATATCTTTGAGAGCGGAGAACTGGATGAGAATGTGGTTGTTTCCAAAATGGAAATAGCCACTCAACATGGTGCAATTGCAGGGAAAATGCAGAATATAGAGACAAATTTCTACAACCTCGATGCAATCATTTCTGTCGGTTATCGGGTTAATTCCGCACGTGCAACGCGTTTCCGTCAATGGGCTACCAAGATCCTCAATGAATATATCCGCAAGGGCTTTGTGTTGGACGATGACCGGCTCAAGCAGGGAAAGGCGGTGTTCGGTAAGGATTATTTTCGCGAACTCTTGGAGCGCGTACGTTCCATTCGTGCCAGCGAACGCCGTATATGGCAGCAGATTACGGATATCTATGCCGAGTGCAGTATTGATTACGACCGCAACGCTCCTACTACCCGTGACTTTTATTCCATGGTTCAGAATCGCTTTCACTACGCTATCACAGGGCACACGGCTGCAGAGATTATTTACACGCGTGCCGACCATGCTCAGCCGAATATGGGACTGCATACCTGGCGTAATGCGCCCGACGGACGCATACTCAAGTCGGACGTGACGGTTGCCAAGAACTATCTTGATGAGAAGCAGATTCGCCAATTGGAGCGCGCTGTAACCGGCTACTTCGATTATATTGAGGATCTGATCGAGCGCGAGAACACGTTCAATATGCAGCAGTTTGCGTCCAGTGTGAATGAGTTCCTTTCTTTCCGCCGCTACAACATATTGCCTGACAAAGGCCGCATCTCCAAATCACAAGCCGACGAAAAGGCCGAAGCGGAATATGACATCTTCAATCGCACCCAACCGATAACCTCTGATTTTGACAAAGAAATCAAGCGCATGATAGAGCAAAATCAGGGATAAAAAGCTGTGATTTCAAAATCACTGGATAATAATACATATGTAAATGAAAGTACCCAAATACATACGAACATTTATGGGTGATGAATTTCGCGCTGTTGAAGGAGTGAATGCTCATTTTATCCTGACTAAATTTTCAGAACCGGATTTCCGACCTGTAGAAAATGTAGTCGGATGTTATGTGATTTCCGCTATCGAAAAGAATATCGAGTATCCGAAGGGCAAGAGCCCTATCTTGTATATCGGGCTTTCCAAACATTTGTTGACAAGATTAAAACATGATCATTACCGTGACAACCTAAAGAAATTGCTGGATAATCCGGAATATGGTTTGCGAGGCAGTCTAATTAGCATGATGCAGGATAAGTATCAATATATGTACTATTTAGGGGCAAAAGTGGATGTATTCTATTGTAAAGGAACACAGAGCGCTAAAGAGTTTGAAAGTCGCCTTATCGCCAATTTTTACTATAAATATCGCAGTATGCCTGTAGGCAATGGCGCACGATCTTTTAGCCAAAGATAGAATGCTTGTAATTTGTGTTGGAGCGATAGTGTGATATAAATTGTATAAGTCACAACCCATAGGAGTAAAAAGAAAAATACAATAATTTTGCAGATTTATTTGCTTAATTCATTTATTTTTTGTATCTTTGCAGCAGTTATAAATTTTTGCATTTCGCGAATTGCGAAAAAAATTCTTTAAATTGTTGTGTATGATAGTACTAAAGCCACAAGATTTTCTTGTGTTGTTGAAAAAAATAACATCACAAGGAAAGAGCCTGACCGCATATAAATTGGCGGAAGAAATTGGAATAAGTGCGTCAAGCGTGGGTGAAAGTCTTGAACGCTGCAAGGCGGCGCAGTTAGTGGATCGCAGCAAGAAGCGTGTTAATACACTTGCATTGCAAGAGTTTCTGGTCCATGGTATTCAGTACGTGTTTCCCGCTGAGGCGGGGCGAGTAGGTAGAGGCGTGGCAACTTATGTCAGCGCATCGCCGATTCAAGAGCAACTGGCTGGCAACGCGGAGAGTTATGTGTGGCACTATCTGAAAGGAAATGCCCGTGGTCAACAGATAGAGCCGCTCTATCCATCTGTGCCCGAAGCTGCACTGCGAGACCCTGAACTATACCAACTATTGGTCATCGTTGATACTCTCCGCATGGGCAGAGCACGTGAAAGAGAAATTGCTATTCAGGAGTTAGCAGTAAGAATTAACCGCTATGTCGAAAACGAATAACGAGCGCCTGCAAGAGATTGCTGAGGCGATGCAGGAACTGAACGCGCGCATCGTGTACGTGGGCGGAGCGATGGCAGGTGGATACGCAACTGATCCGATAGCAACAGCACCTCGCACAACAACAGATGTAGATTGCGTGGTTGATTCGCACTCTTACAGCGAGCATGCTGCATTTGAAGAACTGCTGAGAGCCAAACATTTTCAAAACGACATAGATTCCGAGCCACCTGTTATCTGCCGCTGGGTATATAACGGCGAGAAGGTTGATGTGATGTCAATGAACGAGCAGAGCCTAACGTTTGGCAACAGGTGGTATCGCATCGGTTTTGAGCATCGCGAGTCCTTCGCTTTGCCATCCGGGCAACTCATCTACCGTTTGCCTGTCACATATTACATCGCAACGAAGATTGAGGCGTTACGTTCGCGCGGCGGCGGTGATTGGCGAGGAGCGAAAGATTTCGAAGATATCATATATGTGCTTAACTATTGCACCGAGTTTGTTGACAGATTCAATGCAGAAGATGAGCAGGTTAAATCCTTTGTAGCAGAGCAGTTTGCCGATATGCTGCAACGCCCGAATATCACAGAAGAGATTGAATGCGCTATTGCACCCGATGAAGTTGAGCGTACAGACTTGATTCTTGATATACTAAAAACATGTGTGCAGTATAAGCCACAATCTTTGCGCATCCAATTTGTCAGCGACTTGCACCTGGAGTTTCCCGAGAACAGGGCTTGGCTTGCAGCGCATCCGCTTGAGGTCACAGGCGATATACTACTCATTGCCGGGGATACGGCGTATCTGGATTTGCCGGAGTCGGGTAAAGATAGCTATTCGATGTTCGATTTCTGGGATTGGACATCGCGTAACTATCGGCAAGTGATTGTTTGCTTTGGCAACCATGATTTCTATGGCTACTACGACATAGCCACTATGCCGGACGGTTATTGCAAGACCATTCGTCCCAATGTGCATGCATATTACAATAATGTTGTGCACCTCGCCGATACGGATATAATTGTATCCACACTTTGGGCGCATATAGAACCATACAACGCCTATTTGACCGAGCGCAATGTAAGTGATTTCTACCGCATCAAATACAACGGGCATAAGTTGACAGCCGATGATTTCAATGCGGAGCATGCGCGCTGCTTGGCATTCATCAAACGAGCTGTAACAGAGAGTAAAGCAAAAACAAAAATTGTCCTCACGCACCATGTGCCAACGCAATTATGCACAGCTGCTGAGTTCGTGGGAAGTACAATTAACGGTGCATTTACGGTTGAACTGGGCGAATATATCGCTGATTCGGGCATTGACTATTGGATTTACGGGCATTCACATCGTAATATCAAAGCACAGATAGGTAACACACTCATTTTATCTAATCAGTTAGGATACATCTCCCATGGCGAATACCTGCACAATGGTTTCAACGCCTCCGCTGCCCTCGTGATCCCAACTGAAACATAATACAAAGAATATGGCAACTTATCACAACACAATGAAACGAATACTATTACTTATTGCAATTATCTGCTTGCCGCTGATGGCTTCGGCGCAGATCGTAGAGGCGGTCAAGTGGAGCGGGGAAGTGATTCCTGCTGCCGCCGCCGGCGCAGTGGATAGCGTGCGGCTGACAGCCACCATTCAGGAAGGTTGGCACATGACGCTGATCAATGTAGGCGAAGAGGAGATCGGCGAGGAAATCTACGACAGCCCGTTCACCCTCACGTTTGCGGCAAACGAGGTTGTGCCCATCCGGTACAACAGCTGCAACGACCAGATGTGTACCGCACCGGAGATATATAGTTATGAAGCCTCTCCCCAGCCCTCTCCTCAAGAGAGGGTGAGTGGAAACAACGGTTCTCGCTCATTGTGGGTGATCTTCTTCCTCGGGTTGTTGGGCGGCTTGCTGGCTATATTCACGCCCTGCGTGTGGCCGATCATACCTATGACGGTCAGTTTCTTCCTCAAGCGCACCGACAAAGGTCTGCAAAACGCTATTCTCTACGGGCTGAGTATCATTATTCTGTACGTGGGATTGGGATTGTTGGTTACCATTGCTTTCGGCGCGTCGGCACTGAACGACCTGAGTACCAATGCTGTAGTCAACATTGTGTTCTTCCTGATTCTGGTAGTGTTTGCGCTGTCGTTCTTCGGGTTGTTCGAGATCACACTGCCAGACTCTTGGTCCACAGCTCTGGATAGCAAGGCTCGCAGCACGGGCGGATTCCTGAGTATCCTGCTCATGGCATTCACGCTGGTTATCGTCTCGTTCAGTTGTACAGGGCCTATCATCGGCACGTTGCTGGTAGAGGCTGCCGGACGCAGTCTGCTGGCACCGGCTATCGGAATGTTGGGCTTTGCTATCGCCTTGGCTTTGCCGTTCTCGCTGTTTGCCTTGTTCCCGCAGTGGCTCAAGCAGGCGCCCAAGTCCGGCGATTGGATGACAGCATTCAAGGTTGTGCTCGCATTCATCGAACTCGCATTGTCGCTCAAGTTCCTCAGCGTGGCGGATATGGCTTACGGCTGGGGTATATTGCCGCGTTGGCTGTTTATTGCCATCTGGATAGCCTGCTTCCTGGGCATAGCCGTTTATTTGCTGTGGAATATCCGCAACGTGAATTTGACGCGCAAGATCATCCGAACTATTGTTATTGTTCCTTCAGTTGCCTTTGCCTGCTACCTTGTACCTGGCTTATGGGGCGCACCGGTGAAGGCTATCAGCGCTTTTGCGCCGCCAATGGAGATTGAGGGCCGCGAGGTGTTCAACGATTACGAAGAAGGCATGGCGTACGCCCGCCAGACCGGCAAACCCGTGATCATAGACTTTACGGGTTACGGTTGCGTCAACTGCCGGAAGATGGAGACTTATGTGCTGGATAACGATAGCGTCAAAGCCCGCTTGCAGAACTACGTGTTCATCGAACTGTTTGTCGATCATCGTTTGGATACCGATAACGATGGCGAGAGTGAAGGAACAGAGAACAGCCGGATCCAGCGCGAGCAGTTCGGCTCGAATGCTCAACCGTTCTTTGTGCAACTGGATGCCCGTGGCAAGCAGGTGACTGAACCCATGGCGTTCACTACCGATCCCGAAGAGTTCATCCGTTGGCTGAAGTATTAGCGAAAAAACAAAAAGAGACATCTCCCGATGACTCTTTTTTTTTCAGGTATTAGTCTTTAAGGTATTAAAGATTGGTATTTTTCTTTAGACGATGCAAAGGTACGACAATTTTTTCAATTTTGCAATACCTAAAATATGTTTAATAGCATAAAAAGGCTGTATTGTTTCAAAAATCTATGTTAAAAGAGCGTGTAAGCGTCATTCTTGCTCTTTTGGGCAGGGGTATATCAGGAACAGAACGCCCATAAATTAACATTGCAAAATAGTATTTGTGTGTAAAATTATTTGCTATAAATTTGGAAATATCCGATTTTTTTTGTATCTTTGTGCCATTGTTTCGATTAGTTGCAATACTATGTTGGTCTGTTCTCTTTACACGCGCGCACACATGTGCGCAAACAATATTACATAGTATTCCGATAGTGCAATCTGCTGAGTAAGATTATTCGTAAATAAATCAATCTATAATGAAACAAGTCTCACTATTTCTTCTTTGTCTGCTTGTTCCCTGTCTGGCTTACGCCCAAACCATGCGCGTGGTCGGTACAGTGCTTGACGAACAGACATCCGAGCCGCTTATTGGCGTGTCAATCCTCGAGGAAGGCACGGCTAATGGCATGATTACCGACATTGACGGTAATTTCGTGATTGAAGTGCAGCAAGGCGCAACGTTGCAATTGTCGTACGTTGGTTATACTACGCAAACACTTGCAGCCAAAGCGAACATGGGTAACATCCTCCTCAAGCCCGAGGTCGTTGTGTTGCAAGACGTGACTATTGTCGGTCAGATTGCCCGCCAGCAGAAAACGCCGGTGGCCATCAGTCAGATAGCAGCACTGGAAATTGAGGAACGCTTGGGCGGACAGGAGTTCCCTGAAGTGCTGAAGAACACCCCGGGTGTGCACGCCAACGGTCAAGGTGGCGGTTGGGGAGACTCGGAGATATGGATGCGTGGATTTGACAATACGAATGTTGCCACGATGATCAACGGTGTGCCGATGAACGATATGGAGGGCGGTACGGTCTATTGGTCGAACTGGCAGGGATTGTCGGACGTAACATCCGTGATGCAAACGCAGCGCGGTATGGGTGCTGCCAAACTGTCAACGCCATCTGTGGGAGGTACAATCAACATCGTAACCCGAGGCATAGATGCCAAGCGGGGAGGAATGATCAGTTACTCGATGGGTAATGACAATGCCAACAAGATAGCATTCTCTGTTTCTACAGGATTGATGAAGAGCGGTTGGGCGATTACGGTGCTTTTCTCCAAGTCGTGGGGCGACGGATACATACAAGGAACAGGCTATAGCGGCTACAGTTACTTTGCCAATATATCCAAACGAATCAACGACCGCCATCAGTTGTCACTCAGTGGTTTTGGCGCTCCGCAGTGGCACTGGCAGCGACCTGCCGGTTCATCGGGCGCGCTCACGTTGGCGGAGTGGAACAATGTGCGCAAATATATGACCGATGGCGTGGATTTCCGCAGATACAACCCTTTGTACGGCTATGACAGCAAGGGAAAGCAGAAAGGTACGAACTATAACAGTTACCACAAACCTCAGATCTCTCTCAACCACGTTTGGCAGATTGACTACAAGTCTTCGCTTTCCACAGCCTTATATACATCCATAGGTCGCGGTTTCGGTAACACCGCCGAGGCGAGCCCGTATTCGCAATACGCCTATTCCGATCTGACGCGCGGCGCGTACAATGGCGTGCTGACCACAACCTTCCGCCGTGAGGATGGTTCGTTTGACTACTCGGCAGTGGAGGCAATCAATGCCTCCTCTCAATCAGGTTCGCAACTGATCATTGCTGAGAACCGCAACTACCATAACTGGTACGGCTTGGTATCAACCTACAACAGCAAGTTCCTTGACGAGACGCTCGAACTGACGGCTGGTGTTGACCTGCGTTACTACCAGGGCATTCACTCGGCGGTTATCTCTGACTTGCTGTCAGGTGATTACTTTATCGATGCAACCCGCGTAAACTCGGTTTCAGCGGCAAACAACAGTCACCGAAATGATCCGGCCTGGACGTATCAGAAGATGAACGTAGGCGACATTGTTTATCGTGACTACACCGGCCATGTGATGCAGGAAGGTGTGTTCGGCACACTCGAGTATGTCAAAGATGCACTCTCCGCCTTCGTCAACGGTTCGCTCTGTTACACCGATTATTGGCGTGTTGACCGCTTCTATTACGATGAAGCGCATCAGAAGTCGGATGTTATCGGCTTCTTCGGCGGAACAATCAAAGGTGGTATCAACTGCAACATCAATCGCTTCAACAACCTCTTCCTGAACGCAGGTTTCATCTCCCGTGCGCCGAAGTTCAACGGAGCGTTTATGACATCCAATACCTCGCACGCCTTCAACCGCAATGCCAAGAACGAGAAGATCGCTTCCGTGGAGATTGGCTACGGATTCCACAACGAGTTTGTCAATATCATGCTCAACGGCTACTATACCCGTTGGCTCGACAAGACGATGAGCCGCTCAACTACTTTGGCTGATCAGTCGAACGGATATATCAATATGAACGGAGTAGGAGCGCAGCACATGGGCTTGGAGCTGGAACTCAAGGCGCGACCCACACAGTGGCTGGAACTCAATGCTATGCTCTCGCTCGGTGATTGGAGATGGAAAGGTAAAGATGTTATCGGTTACATCTTCGACGAGCGTGGCAACGCTGTTACTGCTGATGGCGTGCAGACTACACCGTATTGCACCGATGAAGGCAAGGAACACGCTTGGGCGAAGATTGATGTGGAGAATATCCGCGTAGGCGGACAGGCGCAGACTACTGCCAACCTCGGTGTGATGTTCAAGCCGTTCAAGGGCTTCCGTATAGGTGGCGAATATACCTTGTACGACCGCAACTACTCGTATTACTCCTTCTCCGGCTCCAACCTCGTTACAGGCAAAACGGTGCATATAGTTGAACCCTATCGCTGCCCGATAGGCGGCACACTCGACGCACGCGTAAGTTACTCGTTTGACTTCGGAAGCGTGCGGGCTACACTCGCGGCGAACGTAACCAACGTGCTCAACCAGCACCATATTGAGAAGGCCTGGTCTGCATCTACCGTCACACAGACGATTGCCGAGAACACCAAGGATAACATCTACTTCTTCTACAACAAAGGTAGGCAGTGGAATATACGTCTTAAGTTGAACTTCTAAACTATGGCAGATATGAAAAAGTCAATATATATTCTCACTTGCAGTGCGCTCATGTTGTCGGCGTGTACCGACTTCTTCGACGAGCACATGTTGGATAACAAAGACCCGCAGGTTACCGATGTGCGTACAGGTATGACGTACGAACTCACCGATGACGATTACAAGCAAGTGGCTAATTACCAGGCCAATATCGCCAAGGCGCTCGCACTTGATCCCGTTGATTCTACCGGTTTGGCGGAACTGAAGGCTATCGCCTCGGAAAAATCGTTCACCGAAACAGCCTCCGCCGATATGTATGTTCCCGCTTTGATGACAGATAAGTTCCCCTACCTGGACAACGGCACTACATGCGACGTGCTGTACACCATGCGCGAAGGCAAGTCGAACCGTGTTAAGGAGTTTGACGGAGCACAGGGATTTGCTCTCACCATCGACGATTATGAGACTATCTGGCAGAAGCGCGGAGCCGACTACCTCACACCGGCTACGCTGCCGGATGTGCCGGCTTTCCTCGCTGGCAAACTGGCGAACGCCAAGCAAGGACAGATCGCGCTGATTACCTATAACTACAGCGATGATGAGCCTGATCCCTCTGAACTGTCCGACTTCCTGCCATACGAACTGACACTCGCCGAGTTGCTCGCGTTCCCCGATGAGAAAAGACACCAGATCTCCGGTTATGTAGGAGAAGTCAAGTCGTCTATTTCAGGCAGATTCTACATGATTGACGGCGATTACAGCATTTACGTTTATGGCCTTACCGATGAGGATGGCAACAAGGTTTGGAAGGACAAAGGCATTCAGCAGGGCGATGCGATCACGATCATCGGCAGATATTCCGAGGAGAGTGGCGAACCGCAGATTCTCGATGGTATCTATGTCAGCCACACGCCTGCCAACCCGGCTCCGCGTCGCGCACCAATGGCTCGCAAACTCGAGGTGATCAATGCACTTTACCAACTTACTGCCGAAGGATGGCAACCTTATCAGAACGACCAACTCAAGCAGGCTATTGCGCTGCCGCAAAGCGTCTATCAGTCTGCAGGAGTGACGGCAATCACAGATCCAGATATCATCCTCAAGTACCTCCAGGCTGTCTATCCGTATGCGGCGGACAAAGAGATTTATCTCGTTGCCTATATGGGTAAGAACGGTGCTACGGCTGACGAATGGGTGGTCAATGGCACGGAGTTCGTGCTCACAACAGGATATATCACCGAAACAATGTCATTCGAGGTGAAGAACAACCAGTGGGTAGCCAATATCTCTACCTACCTGCAGGCTAAATTTGTAGGCGAAGGTCCCGGCAAGTTCACTATCCAGCACGTTAATCTCGATGGCTTGAACTACGCTTGGCGCTATCAGGCTGCGTATGGTATGACCGCCTCGGCGTACGTCGGTGGCACGAACCATCGTCTGGAAGATTGGCTCTTATCGCCCAATATCCGACTCAAGAAGAGCGTTCAACCGCAACTGACCTTTGATCAGGCGGTACGCTACGGCAATGTCAACGACAACCCGAAGTGGCTCAACGTAATGGTAACTGACAACTTTACCGGTGATGTAACCACAACCGAGTGGAAACAACTCGAGTGGCAAGCCGAACTGCCTGATGGCAGCAACTGGATCTTCCAATCATCGGGCGTGTTTGACCTGAGCGAATACAACGGCAAAACTATCGTTTTAGGCTTCCGCTACAAGACGGATTTCGATGGCATTGAGGTCCCTTCTGCTCCTACTTGGGAGATTCAGAACCTCCTCCTTGCCGAGCCAGCCGAGAATGAATAGGTCCATTTTCGACCCATTGTCGGACCGTTATCGGGTCAATCCTAGACCTTATAACTTTGACTAAGCTTATAAGGCTCTGGAAATCAACACGAAACAAGCCAAAATTAAGATAATAAAATTAAACGTTTTTTAACCCAAAAACTAACTAAAATGAAAAAGTTCTTTACTTTTGCAGCAATGTTGATTGCTGCGGTGTCAATCAACGCCCAGGAGCCTATTCCTGTGACATGTGCTGAGGCTGCTGCCGCTATGCCGGCTCAGTCAGGTGACGAAACTGCTGACGTGTACATCGTTACCGGTTACATTACCAACACCAACGGTACAATCAGCAAGGGACAGCAGACCTTCTACATGGATGATGTGAAGGGCTCCCAGAAGACCTTGCAAGGCTACTGGTGTAACCTGCCAACTGAAGAGGTAGAAGCGAATCACCCGCTTAACGTAGGCGACAAGATTACTCTTACCGGTAAGATTCTCAACTACAACAACACTCCGGAGATTAAGAACGGTGACGTTGTTATCCTCGAGCGTGCAACTGTAAAGATAGATACAATTGAAGTATCTGTTTGCGAGGCGCTGGAAGAAGGTAGTTCGCTGAATGACAAGGACTATTCGGATGACGTATTCCGCGTATTCGGTCGCCTCAAAGGTACTGATGCTGTCAACAACAATGGCCAGCACACCTTTGAGATGGCTTGCGGTGACGAGATTTTCAAACCCTACAACTGCAATGGTGCTGAGGGTCTGGAACTTGGCAAGGGTGACTCGGTGAAGGTAACCGGCAAGTTGTACAACTACGGTGGTGTAATCGAGATCTCCAACGGTACGGTAGAACTTATCGAGAAGAGCGGACAGGAAGAAGTAATTATCGAGGCTACTGTTTCCGAGGCTGTTGCTGCAGTTATGGCTTTGGAGAAGGGCGCAAAAACAGACGACCGTTATGCTGTAACCGGATTTGTTGATTCGATTGCTACTCCTTACGACGAAGGCTATGGCAATATCTCGTTCTTCATGACGGATAATATGGACGCTCCCACTTATGACTTTGAGGCATATCGCGTATCTGTTACTCCTCAACAGGCAGAGAAGATTGTTTTGGGCGTTAAGGTAACTGTTACGGCGGCTTTGCAGCGTTACTATAAGGCTGCTACGGAAACTCTTGATGAGATTGATCTGGCTGAAACAGTTGCCGGTGGTTCGCTTAAGTTTGCAGGCGAATCGGCTGTGATCAATGTCAACAACGACGCCAAGTCGCTCAAGACTATTGAAAACGGACAGATCATCATTCTCCGTGACGGTGTACGCTACAATATGCTTGGAACAGAGATCCGCTAAATCCCTGAATGAATGGTTCCAAGCCTTACAATGTTTGTAAGTGCGAAAGAACCTGAGTAACAAAGGTGGTGCATCCGTGATGCACCACCTTTTCGTTTTCGTCATGCGGAACGATAACTTGCCTGTCAATGTCGCTCCAGTTCGATAACTTCCAGATTGTCGATTTTCTGTCCGTCAATCGTGAAGCGGAGTAGGGTTTGTACGGTTTGCCAGCCGCTCTTGCCTGCTGCACCGGGATTGAGTGTGAGAAACTGATAGTGTTTGTCGTACTGCACCTTCAGAATATGGCTATGTCCGCACACAAACAAGTCAATGTCGTCCCGATTAAACGAATTGTCTTCGGCTGAACTATTGACCGCCTGTTTGGCTTTCAGGCTTTTCTCGAACCACGGAATAAGCCAAGGATTGTATTTACCCGGATAGCCGCCAATATGAGTCATTAGTACGTTTACTTCCTCCACGCGGAAGCGGTAGAACTCCGACAGGCTGTAGCGTACCTCTCCTCCGTCTATGTTGCCGAACACGGCACGCGTAGGACGGAACTCGCGCAAGGCGCGCAACACTTCTGCCGAACCTATATCTCCGGCGTGCCAGATCTCGTCGCACGGCTCAAAGTGTTCGAACACCCGCTTGTCCAGCAATCCGTGGGTATCGCTTAGTAAGCCTATCTTGGTCATAATCTGGTTAAATAGCGTATAAGAGGAATAGTCAGCAGCACGCTGATGATAGCGGTACAAGCAAAGAAGAACACATCGCGGACGTCAATCACGCCGCGGGCGAGGCTCTGGAAGTGCTCTTGCATTAGCAGCCAGTACAAAGCAAAGTTAACCACTGCACCGAGGATGAACGCTACAATCTGGTTCGTGGTGCTTGCCGCGCACAGCAGGCTTACGCCGAGCATTGCGGCAGCGAGCAACAGCAGTCCTACCATCGAGCCGGCAAAAGCGCCGGTATCCACATTGCCGACAGGTTCGGCTATGGCATACACGATGAACAGGTGTACCACGCAGGGCAGCAACGCACAAACCATCACGGTGAGTGCTGCGGCGTATTTCGCCCAAACGATACGTCCGATGCTGGTCGGCAATGAGCGCAGCACATCCCAGGTGCCGCTCTGACGCTCCTCGGCAAACAGCCTCATGGTCAGAGCCGGGCACACCAGGATAAGCAGCCACGGCGCGATAGCAAACAAGCCGTCCACGTTGGCATAGCCTGCATCAATAATGTTCCACTCACCGGGTATAACCCACAGGAACAGACTGATACCCAGCACAAACAACGCCAGCACGATATACGCTATCGGGGTTGAGAAATAATATGAGAGTTCTTTCCTGAACATCGTATTCTATCAGCCAAACTTGGCTGATATCATGTTATATTCGATCAGCCAATTGGCTGATACCATGTTAGTGCTTAACCTCCTCATTCGGGTTGACAGGCGTTTGGGGGAAGAACAGCCAGAACAGGATTGCCACAACCAGTGCGTAGCCTGCGAAGATGTACCAGAATGTTTGCCATCCGGTCCATTGATCAACAGCTGCGCTATGTATGGCTTGAAGTGTCTGCACGTCAATGATCTGATCCCATGCAATCTTGCCGGCCTCATCGCGGACGATACCCAGTGCGTTGAAGTCGAACTGCGGCACAACCTTGTTGAACACGGCTTGTGCAGTCAGTGTACCGATAGTAGCACCAAAACCGTTGGTCATCATCATAAACAGACCTTGTGCACTCGAGCGCATCGATGTGTCAGTCTCGCGGTCAACATATAGCGCACCGCTGATGTTGAAGAAGTCGAACGCAAATCCATACACAATACAACTCACTACAAACAGCCAGACACCCGTACCCGGGTTACCCATGCCGAAGAAGGCGAAACGGAACACCCAGGCAAACATTGCCATAAGCATAACGTTTTTTATTCCGAACCTCTTCAGGAAGAACGGGATAGTCAGAATACACAGTGCCTCGCAGATCTGCGATATACTGATCAGAATATTCGAGTACTGTACGCCGAACGAGTTCGACCAATCTTTGAAGTATTCAAAACTGCCGAGGAACGGGTTGGCGTAACCGTTGGTGATCTGCAGACTGAAACCAAGCAGCATAGAGAAAATAAAGAACAACGCCATCTTCTTCTGCTTGAACAGCGCGAACGCTTTCAGTCCCAGCGCATCAACAATCGACTCGCGCTCTGCGCCACTCTTCAGTTCGCAGCGCGGCAAGGTCAGCGAGTAGGCTGCCATCACAAGGCTCAATCCACCGGAGAGCAAGAACTGATTAGGTGTAGCCTCCCAATGAAGCAGGCTCACGCACCACATAGATACAATGAATCCTACCGTACCGAACACACGGATAGGCGGGAAGTCCTTAACGGTATCCATGCCGTTCTTAATCAGTGCGTTGAAGGCTACGGAGTTCGTCAGCGCAATAGTCGGCATAAAGAATGCCACACTCACGGTGTACAGCGTGAACAGTGTACCGAACTGCACTGCGTCGCCTGCACCGATAGCGTACCAGCCGGCGGCTACCATGAACGTTCCTGCCAAAAGGTGGCAGAGGCTTTGCAGTTTCTGTGCCTCTATCCAGCGGTCGGCTACTATACCCATCAGCGTAGGCATAAGCAGACTGACTATACCTTGTACCGAATAGAACCAGCCGATGTGCGTTGCCAAACCGACATTAGCCAGATAGCGTCCCATAGACGTCAGGTAGGCGCCCCAGACGGCAAACTCCAGGAAGTTGAAGAAGATAAGTTGAAGCTTTGTTTTCATACTATTCTAATTTATGGTTAATGTTAATCATCCATTATTTATGGCAATTCTAATAATTGCTTACATTTCCCACCGCTCCAGCGATTGCGTCAGTTCGTCAAAGGTGTGAGCCTTCGCTTTTTCGCGTACCTCGTTGATCTGTCGGTTGACCGCTTCATCGTAGGTCTCGGCCTCTACGTTGCGGATCACACCTAAGGCAACCGGCAATGCGCTCTCAACGTTGGCATCTGCTACGTCGGTAAACCGCTCTTGACCCATAAGTGCGAGCAGGCGGTGCAGAGTAGGATCTTGCTGGTGTGCATCGTGAACGAGTACGCGCTCATCATCAGCAGGCACAACTATGATACGCGGGATAAACGTCTGCGGGTCAATCTCGATAGCCAGACCTTTGTCTTGGTTGGCACCGAAGATCATCTTTTCGCCATGCTTGAGCACGATAGAGTGCTCGGCACGTTGTTCGCGGTTGGCTATCCACTCGTGGGTGCCGTTGTTGAAGATCACGCAGTTCACCAGACACTCAATGACTGAGGCGCCTTTGTGCGCGTGCGCCTGAACCATACAATCAACGGTGGTAGGCATATCCACATCCAACGTGCGGGCAAAGAACGTGCCGCGTGCGCCCAGCACCAGTTCGGCAGGTATGAACGGACGCTCAACAGTACCGAAGGGCGACGATTTGCTCACGAAGCCCTTGGGCGAGGTAGGCGAGTACTGACCTTTGGTCAGACCGTAGATGCGGTTGTTGAACATACAGATGTTCAGATCTACGTTTCGGCGAATCTCATGGATAAAGTGGTTGCCGCCTATGGCGAGACAGTCTCCGTCGCCGGACATCTGCCATACGCTCAGTTCGGGGTGTGAGGTTTTTACACCTGTAGCCACTGCACCGCCACGGCCGTGGATGGTGTTGAAGCCGTAGGTGTTCAGATAGTGCGGCATACGGCTGGAGCAGCCGATACCCGAGATTACTGCTATCCGGTGAGGCGGAATACCTATCTGCGCCATGGCTTTCTGTAGAGCCATGCAGATGGCGTGGTCGCCGCAACCCGGGCAGAAACGAACATATTGATCGGATTTATAATCTTGAGGAAGCATAACATTTACTATTTGGTTATTTACCATTTACGATTTGGTGTTTACCATTTACAATTCTTTTACGTAATCCACGATTTGTTCTACCTGGAACGGTTGAGCTGTCATTTGGTTGTATTGCAACAGCGTTACGTTCGGTACTTGCGAACGCAGGTAGGCAGCCAGTTGACCGGAGTTCAGCTCGCAGACAATCACTCGTTTGTACGAACGGATAATGTCGCCTACGTTGCGTTGCAGCGGGCAGATGTAGTTCAGTTGCAGCAGTGCGCAGTTGAGTTCCTTTGCTGCGGCACGCAGGTGACCTTCGGTCGAGCCGAAGCCTACGAGCAGGGTATCGCTGTCAGCATTGCCCCAAACCTCTGCTTCGGGAATACGGTCGGCAACCTGATCCACTTTTGCCTGTCGGGCGAGGATCATGCGCTGGTGATTCTCGGGGTTAGTGGAGATGGAGCCCTTCTCTGCATCGCGCTCCAGACCCATGTTACGGTACTGGAAGCCTTCCATTCCCGGGATAGCCATGTAGCGCACGCCGTTCTCGTCGCGAAGGGCGGGGTTGTACTTGCCTTTCAACTCTTCGGGTACGCCTTGCGGTTTGATTGCAGGCAGTTCAGCCAGTTGGGGAATACGCCACAGGCTGCTGCCGTTGGCGAGATAGGTGTCGGTGAGCAAGATTACCGGAGTCATGTTCTCCAGTGCAATCTTGCACGCCTCGTAGGCATATTGGAAGCAGTTAGCCGGAGTAGATGCAGCAATGACAACAGCCGGGCATTCGCCGTTACGGCCGTAGATGGCTTGCAGCAGGTCAGTCTGCTCGGTCTTGGTAGGCAGACCTGTACTCGGACCACCGCGTTGTACGTCAATCACCACGAGCGGTAACTCTGCCATCACAGCCAGACCTATGCCTTCGGACTTGAGCGACAGACCGGGACCGGAGGTCGAGGTGCACGCCAGGTCACCGGCGAATGATGCGCCGATAGCCGTGCACACGCCGGCTATCTCATCCTCGGCTTGTACAACCATGACGTTCATATCCTTGCGTCCGGCGAGTTCGTGCATGATATCCGTAGCCGGAGTGATAGGGTACGAACCCAAGAACAGTCGTTTGCCGGCTTTCTCGGCAGCGGCAATCAGTCCCCATGCCGTGGCTTTGTTGCCGGCAATGGAGGTATAAGTGCCGTGCTCCTGTTCAGTAGCAGGAGTGAGACGGATCTGGTTGACGGACAGTGCGAGGTTCTGACCGTAGTTGAAGCCGTCGGTCAGCACCTTGACGTTCGGAGCGATGAGTGCGGGTTTCTTGGCGAACTTGCCTTCCAGGAAGTGGATAGCCTTGTCAATAGGGCGGTCGAACAGCCAGCATACGATGCCTAAGGCGAACATGTTTCGCGACTTGAGCATGGCTTTGTTGTCCATGCCTGAGTCTTTCAGCGCCTCTTTGGTCAGATTGGTCAGTGCGACAGGTACAACCTGTACGGATTCGGGTAAACCGAGTTCGGTGAACGGGTTGTCGGTGGTGTACAGGGCTTTCTGGAGGTCGGCATCGGTGAACGAGTCGGTATCGACTATGACCACGGCATCTTTCTTGAACAGTGCGTCCGCCTCGTTGAAGGTAGCGCCTTGCTTGCTGAACTTCGAGCCCAGGGCACAAACCTTGAGTGCCGCTGCGTTCATTGCCACAATCACATCGGCTTTGTCACCCGGTGTGAACACACCTTTGCCCACATTGACCTGGAAGCCGCTCACGCCGCCTAATGTACCTTGCGGCGCACGAATCTCGGCAGGGAAGTCAGGCAGGGTACTGATCTCGTTACCCAGAATGGCTGACAGTGACGAGAACAATCCGCCTGTCAACTGCATACCATCGCCCGAGTCTCCGCAAAACCGAACAACAATATTATCTTTTTTCATTATATAGTAGAGTAGAATGATTTTTCGTCAAAATGCACATCTACAAGCACGTAACTTGCAGATGTGCAGTCAATTGAACGTGCTTATGCTTCGGGAGCAATAGCGCCGCTCGGGCAGACGTCAGCGCACGTGCCGCAATCAACACAGATCTCGGGGTCGATTGAGTAGTGCTCACCCTCGGAAATTGCGCCCATCGGGCACTCGTCTTTACATGTACCGCATGCAATGCAGTCGTTAGAAATTTTGTAAGCCATAATTGTTTTTATTTTGTTGTTTGTTGTTTTGTCGGTCGAATGTTGGTGTCTATGGGCAGCCAAGTTTGGCTGCCGTTATTTGTGACCACGCAGGGCAGCGAGGAGTTTCTGGTTCGGTGTGGTGGCAGCGGTGTCAGCGAGCCCGTGCTGCTTGGCGAACGTAGTCCAGTTCTTTGCACCCTTGGCGGTATTGACAGGCAACCCGAGTTGCAGGAAATGGCAGTAGGCTATACCCAAGGCGTCGGTTGCGTCAAGTTTCTTAGGCATCTGCTCGTCGGGTATATGCAGAAACCGCTGCAGCATATCTGCCACCTGCTGCTTGGTGGAGTGTCCGTTGCCGGTGATAGCCATCTTGATTTTCATCGGCGAATATTCGTATATCGGCACATCGCGTGAGAGTGCTGCGGCTATGGCTACGCCCTGTGCGTGCACGATCTTGATCATCGTTTGCGGGTTCTTGTCAACAAACTGCGTCTCAATCGCCAAACAAGTAGGGTGGTGCTTGTCGATCAGTTGCTGAATGAAGAAGAACTCCTGTTGCAGGCGTGCATACTGGTCGTCGAGTTTGTGTACATCGAGTGTGCTGAACTCGCGTATCTCGGCTTTCTGTCCCACGGTGTGCAGAATAGCGTAGCCCATGAACAATGTACCCGGGTCGATGCCGAGGATACAATGTTCGTTTACGAGTTTGTCTTGCATCTTACTTCCCCCGCATTCTGAATGAGCCGGACAGCACTACCAAAACAGCACCTGCGACCAAGGTATAGTCGGCGTACGGTTCGATATCCTGCGTGGAGAGCACAGCTCCCACTGCTACCGTGATCAGTCCTATTATCAGTAGTATCTTGCCTGTTTTCATGATGGTTGTTTTTTGAACAGCCAAGTTTGGCTGTTGTATTTTGCAGCCCAATGTGCTGCTGTATTATAAGGTGAGTGCAGCGGTTTATTCCACTACATAGACCTCCTCGTTGGGCGCGTGCATGTGATATTGCTCGCGCGCGAAACGCTCGAGGCTGTCGGGGTTAGCCAGTGCGTCCAGTTGGCGCTGGTAGTTGGCAATGTTGGTGCGGCTCTCCTCTATCTGTCGCTCGAGGTGTCGCGCCTGGTGGGCACGCTTGATCTGCCGGATCAGGCACTGGTCACCGATGAACAAAAAGAACACACCGAATATGAGTACAGTGATTGTGTACTTGTTCAGTACCCATTTGCGCAACCACGGATGATCGGCAATGTACTTTTGTATGTCGGAGAGCTTCATTGTTTGCCAAAAATCGGGAAAACCGGCACTGTGCTGCCTGATTTTCCTAAAAAGCACACAAAGTTACAAAAAATATTTGACATTTGCAAATACTACGGGCACTTTTTTTATTTGCGGTACGATTTTTGCGGTTTTTTTCGCGTCAGCGGTCAATTCGATGCAACAGGTGTGCTGTTTGTGCGAAATAAAAGTGAACAAAGATATATGAAGAAAGTATTGATTATTGCAGGTCTGTTTGCCTGCATGTGTCTGTCGGCTCAGACGACAGGTTTGGTTGTTGTGGATCAGCCGTCCGATACAACGGCAGTAAAGGACAGTGTTGACGGTTTCCGGTTCACAATGGTGGACAGTGTGGCTATCACACCTGTGAAGGATCAGAACCGCTCCAGCACCTGCTGGGCATTTTCGACCATCGGATTCCTGGAGAGCGAGTTGCTGCGTATGGGTAAGGGCGAGTATGACCTGAGTGAGATGTTTGTGGTGAGCAAGACAATGATGGATCGTGCCACGTACTTTGTACGTCAGTATGGCGACGGTAGCAGTTTTGCGCCTGGCGGCAGTGCGTATGACGTAATCTATTGTATGTCGCACTACGGGCTGGTGCCCCAGGAGGCTATGCCGGGTATCCGTTACGGCGCAGCCAAAGGCGACACGCTGCCGGTGCATAGCGAGTTGGACGCAGTAGCCGGCGGGTATCTGAAGGCGCTGACCAGCGGAAAACTCAAGAAACTGACACCGGTGTGGAAGGAAGGTCTGCAGGCAATTTACGACACGTATCTGGGCGCGTGCCCCGAGGAGTTTACTTATAAAGGCAAGAAATATACACCGAAGAGTTTTGCGGAGAGTCTGGGGCTGAAGGAGGATGATTATGTGAGTATAACCAGTTATACGCACCACCCGTTCTATGAGCGGTTTGCACTGGAGGTGCCCGACAACTGGCGTATGGATCAGATGTACAATATCCCTATCGACGAACTGATAGCGGTGATAGACAACGCTATAGCCAAAGGTTATACGTTAGCCTGGGGTGCGGATGTGAGCGAGGACGGATTTACGCGCAAGGGTATAGGCGTTATGCCCGATGCAGACAACGGTGCGGAGATCACCGGCAGCGATATGGCACATTGGCTCGGACTGAAAGCCGACCAGCGCAAGGACGAACTGACCAAACGGCCTTTGCCGGAGGTGGAAGTGACACAACAGATGCGCCAGGATGCTTACGACCGCTGGGAGACAACCGACGACCACGGCATGCAGATCTTCGGCATTGCACACGACCAGAACGGCAAGAAATATTACATGGTGAAGAACTCTTGGGGAACGGCGCGCTCTGACTACAAGGGTATATGGTATGTAAGTGAGGCGTTTATGCGCTACAAGACCAACGATATTCTGGTTCACAAAGACGCGCTACCCAAGGATATCAAAAAGAAGATGGGAGTGAAGTAGTGATTTAGGATTTAGTGTTTCAAATTAAGGATTTAGTGTTTCAAATTTCAACTTTCAACTTTCAAAGTATCAATGCGTAATCGTACAATAAGTTGGATTATACTGGTATTTGCGCTGCTGTTTGTCGGCACATCTGTCTGGTTTACACAGCGCTTGTCGCGTCAGTTTGCAGAGATTGAGAAACAACGTATGGAGGTGTGGGCGGAAGCAACGCGGCAACTCGTGATTGCTGACGAGAACACGGATATATCCCTTTACTCGTCCATCATTGAGGCAAATACCACTATACCGGTCTATATGACCGATGCCGATTTTCATGTCATTCTGACCCGTAACGTGCCTGAGCCGAAAAAGGATGTAGAGGCGTTCTATCAAGACAAGATAGAGCACCTGCGCGAGTCGCAGACGCCAATCGAGGTGCACGTGTCACCGGGAGTGACACAGTATATCTTCTACGAGGAGTCGAGTCTTCTCCGCCAGTTGCGGTTCTTCCCGTGGGTGCAGATGCTCGTTGTGCTGAGTTTTATAGCCCTGCTGGTGACGTATATCATCACTTCGTATCGCAACGAGCAGAACCGTGTGTGGGTTGGTCTGACCAAAGAGACAGCCCACCAGTTGGGCACACCTATATCTTCGCTCAACGGCTGGCTTGAACTGCTGCGAACGCGATACCCGGAGGATGATCTGCTACCGGATGTGGCTACGGATATCAACCGTCTGCAACTCGTAGCCGAGCGGTTCTCGCGTATCGGCAGTGCGCCGACATTGCAACCGACGGATATGCGGCAGGTGGTGGAGCAGACCTACGCGTATATGCGTACGCGCATATCCAACAAGGTAGAGATGGAACTGAAGATTGATCTTCCAGTTGAGAGTGGCGAAACGATAGTGCAGGCAGACGCTCCGCTAATGGCGTGGGTGGTTGAGAACCTGATCAAGAACGCCGTGGATGCAATGAACGGTCGCGGGTGGATAGGTTTGCACCTGCTGCGCGAGGGAGAGACGGTTATTCTGGATGTGACAGACACTGGCAAAGGTATAGAACGCAAGCGTTACACCCAAGTTTTTCGTCCCGGGTACACGACGAAGTCGCGAGGCTGGGGGTTGGGACTGAGTCTGTGCAAACGTATAGTTGAGGAGTATCACCGCGGGAAAATCTTTGTTCATCAGTCGGTGGTCGGCAAGGGAACTACGTTCAGGGTGGTACTTCGGTGCGCTGATGGACGATAGACCGCCTATTGGCTGTTAGACGGTGACTTGCAAAATACACTTTTCTGTAAAAATATTCGACAATCATTTGCATTTGTCGAATATTTTTTGTAACTTTGCGGTCGGAAAGGAAAATATTATGACTCCAACGGATGTTATACATAAAATAACTCAGGTAGGGAAGGACGTTTTACCTCCCGGCGGTCACTTGTGGCTTTACGGTTCGCGTGCTCGCGGCGATGCGCACCCGACTTCTGATTGGGACTTGCTTGTATTGCTTGATCAGGACAAACTACGCGATGAAGATTATGATCACATTTCCTATCCGTTTACTATGCTCAGTTGCGATATAGGTGAGATTGTTAATCCTGTTATGTACACCAAACGCGAATGGGAATCATATAGTTTCACTCCTTTCTATCATAATGTTCAACATGATAAAATCGTATTGTTATGAGCTTATCTGAACAAGACCGTCAAGCGATGTGCAAGCTGCACATGGAGCGAAGTGAGTTATTCTTGCAAAAGGCGGATGCTTATTATGCACAATGTGACTTTTATACCGCAGCCAACAGGTATTATTATGCATGTTTTCATGCTATACATGCGTTGTTTGTAGTTAATGAGTTGTATACCCGTTCCCATGAAGGAATGAATGTGCTATTTAGCCTTCATTTTGTCAAAACCGGTGTGTTTGATCCTAAATATGGGTCATTGGTTGCACGTATGGAACAGTTGCGTGATAAGGCTGACTATAATGTCTTGTTTGAGGTAGGTGAAGAAGATTTGCAATCCATGCGTCCGCTCATTCATAAGCTGATAGAACAGATAAAAGAATATTTAAATAAAGAGTTTCCATTCCGTAAAGGATGAAAATAATTAACAAATAACAGTTCCAAAAGTTTAAGTTATGAAGAAATCAATTTTTGTTTCTGTGTTTGTATTTAGTGCAGCATTAGTCTTAGTTGGATGCAAGTCTAACCCAAACGAACCGGAAGGTGGCAGTTCTACGAATGGACATAAGTATGTGGACCTTGGCCTCAGTGTCAAATGGGCAACTATGAATGTAGGTGCTACTACTCCTGAAGGCTATGGAGATTACTTTGCTTGGGGAGAAACCTCTACTAAAGATACCTATGATTGGAGTACCTATTTTGACACCAACGATGGTGGTGATACATTTACGAAGTACAATAATGAAGGAGGCAAAACTGTTCTTGACCCTGGAGACGATGCCGCTCATGTGCATTGGGGCGGTAGTTGGCGTATGCCGACCAAGGCAGAATGGCAGGAACTCATTGACAACTGCACCTGGACGTGGACTACGCAGAACGGGATAAACGGGTACAAGGTCACGAGTAATAAAGAGGGCTACACGGACAGGTTTATTTTTCTTCCTGCGGCGGGCAGCCGCTACGACAGCGACCTCCGCTATGTGGGCTCCAGCGGCGGCTATTGGTCGTCTTCGCGCGGTGAGGGCTACTCGGACTACGCGTGGGACTTGCGCTTCAGTTCGGGCCGCCGCGGTCACTACGGCAGCATCCGCGGCTACGGGCGATCTGTGCGGCCTGTACTACCTTAGAATTTTACCTTCGTTTCACCCCAATCCCAAATTAGTCAAAGGCGGAATCAGTCGAAAACGGGGTGCTCCTTGCGGAGAACGGCGCGGATGAAATTGTCGGGACGGGCGTAGATGGTGTAGTTGCCGAACTTGTCTTTGGGCGCAATGGGATCGTGCTTGCCCTTGAGCTGTTTGTAGAAACGAGATTTGACCTGATCGAGGAACGACTGTTTGCTATCGGGAAGAGGCGTGTTGTTCTTCCAAGCATCGATGAACTCCTGCGCCAAGTGTGAGACATTGCCGAAGGCTTGCTGGTTGTCACGCTCCCCGAGAACAACGGGGTGGGCGACGTAGTTTCGTTTGTGGGGCGTATAGCCCTCTTTTTTGCCGATCTTGGTTATGTTGCCGTCGTAGTCGCGGAAGACCTTTTGGCGCTCAACTATACCGGAGTGGGCGCCAATGATTTTGTCAAACTGGGGATTGTGAAAAACTTCTGCCATAAAGTAGTTTATTGAGACGTTAACAATTTGTTTGGCCGTATATTGGACCGAAAATCACGCATGAATAACGGACTAAGCACAGACTAACCTCGCGCTAACCACAGACTTATCACGCACTAAATTTTGTGCAAAGATACGAAAAATTTTTGGATTTTGCAAGAAAAAAGAGGATTTTTTGTAGGAAAGAATACTACTATATACGTAGTATATAGTACAATCGTGTGGGAGCAATGAGAAAAAAATGAGCAGAGGTAGGGGTGGCGGATATGAGGAAACCCGGCGTTGAAAGCGCCGGACACAGGACACCAAACTCGGCGGAATACCGCCGAGAACAGAACACCGCTGCGCTAAACTCGCTCATGAAATCGCGAGCACATGACACCACGCGTTCGGCAGATAGGCGCTACTGATGCCGCTTGGCGGCATGGGGCGCACTGGCGCGTTCGGCAAGGCGGTCGCATCAGATGGCGCTTTGCGCCATAAAGGCGACGCCTGCCTCCGCTCTCCCCACCGCAACCTGCGGTTACGTCGGGGACCCCAAGGGCGGCGGAACAGCGCCGAGCGCTAAACGACTGACCAAAAATCCGGCGTTGAAAGCGCCGGACACAGGACACTAAACTCGGCGGAATACCGCCGAGAACAGAACACCGCTGCGCTTAACTTGGCGGGGTGCGGAGGGGCAACTGTTGCGAGGTTAAGGTGCGGGCAGTGGGCTGCGGGCAGTGGGTTAGGGGAGAATGGCGTTGAAGATGAGCATGTCTGCCAAGGCGGGAGCGGTCAAGCCGTAACCGGCAAGAGTGGTGCGGTCGAATTCATCCCACTGCGCAGGCTCGCAGGAATCCTGAGGGTCAGATTCGAACAGACCATAAACGGTTGAACCACTGCCACTCATGGCGGCATACACGGCACCGGCGTTCAGCAGGCTCTGTTTGATAGCCTCCAACTCGGGGTGTAAGGGGAAAACGGTTCGCTCAAAGTCGTTGAAGATAATATCCGCATGGCGCACTAGATCGATAGGTGCAATACCGCTTCGTACGAGGGCAGCCAACGAGGGTTGGTCGGCGGAGAGGCGGATACCTGCGTACGCCTCGCGTGTGCTGATATGAACGTCGGGCTTGAGCATGATCAGACGAAAACCTCCGAGTGAGAACGGGACAGGTGTAAGCCGTTCGCCAATGCCCTCTGCCAGACAGGGTGTGTTGTAGATGAAGAACGCACAATCCGCACCCAGCGGTGCCACCTCGGCAGCCAGTTGCTGCTGCGTCAACCCCAACTCAAACAACTCGTTGAGCGCGATAGCCATGTGTGCCGCGTCGCTTGAGCCGCCACCCAGACCTGCACCGAACGGGATACGTTTGGTGAAGCGGATATCCACATTGCCGATCTGCGGGTAGTGCGCCTGCATGCGGCGGAAACACTTGATAATCAGGTTGTCGTCCGTCGGGCAGTCAACCACCAAACCTGATTGCGTGATGCGGAACTGTTTGGAAGGTATAACCTCCAGGATATCCGACAGACCTTTCACGGGGTAGAAGATTGTTTCCAGGTCGTGGTAGCCGTCGGCGCGCTTGCTGATTACGCGCAGGCCAATGTTAATCTTGCAGTTGGGGTACAATAACATGATATTTACGATTTAATCATTTACGATTTACGATTTGCGATTTACGATTTGGCTATTTAGAGGTAGAAGTCGCGAGTGAGTTGTTGGTATTCGGGGCTACGCGGAGCGTCTGTGCTCTCGAGGGTGAGGTGATCTGTGCGGATGTCACGGATGTCACGGATGCAATGTTGCCAGGCAAGTAGTACGCGTTTGGCTGGTCTGCCGGGCTTGGGGTGGACGTAGCAACGGTGCGTACATGATAAGCCGTGTTGCATGGCGAGGGCTTGCAGTTCGGGTTCCGCCTCAGCAGGTACGATGAGCGCCAGTATGCCGTTGGGCGCTAACAAGCGTGTGCTGCATGCGATGAGTTCGCCGAACGGCAGTGTGTCGTTGTGCCGGGCCGTGCAACGCGCTGCGTCAGGGTTCTTGAGGCTGTCAACGAAGTATGGCGGATTGCTCAGTATGAGATTATAGACCGCCTTCGGCTGATTGACCGCTGCGCTGACAGAAGAGAGTCCGCCTTCAGCAGACAGACTATTGTTTGCTAACTGTTGTAGCGGACAATGCGTGGCGTGGAGACGTTCTGCCCACGGTGAGGCGGCGAAGTTTGCCGCTGCCTGTTCGCAGGCTTGTTGGTCGATGTCTATTGCGTCAATCTGTGCTTCGGGGCATCGCTGCGCCAGCATGAGTGCAATCAGTCCCGAGCCCGTACCGATGTCAAGAATCCTGCATGCAGATGGTTGAGTGCTGACGGCAGGTACCGGCGCCCACGCGCCGAGAAGCACGCCATCGGTGCCGACCTTCATAGCACAACGATCGTGCCTAACGAAGAACTGCTTGAACTGAAATCCCGTGCTCATGGTCGTGATCATGGTGGTGGAAGGTGTGGAAGCATAAAAATATACCCAAGGCGAGGAACAGAACGGCACAGATATACCTGAACCACTTCTCGAAGGTGTGCAGTTTGTTCGTCAGACTGCCTATGCTGACCGCGCTGTAACTTACGAGCCAGGCAATGAGCATGATAGGCAGACCGGTGCCCAAACCGAAGACAACAGGCAGAACCCAGTTCCATGAAGCCGGCAAGGAAACGGTGATTTCAATCATCGTGATAAAATATACCAATCGGTGCGGGCAGAACGCAATGGCGAAGAATATACCCAGCATGAACGACCATATCCAACTGCTCTCGCTGCCCACGCTCTGCAGCCACTTGCTCATACCGTGGTCGTGGTTGTGGTGGTGATGGCCGCTATACAGCAGCACGCCGCCGCAGATAATCATAAACACGCCCAGTATAGGTTCGCTGTAGTGCTCGAGAATATGTTGTATGCCTTCCGTCTGTGCGCCCATGATAAACGGCACAGACAGTAGCACGTAGGTTGCCAGTTTGCCCAGCACGAACATCAATCCGTTGAGCAAAACCTTGCGCCGGTTAGCCAACTCACGGTCGATATAACTGATAGCCGTGATACTCGTGAACAGGGTGCATGGGTCAAGTATAGTAAGTAATCCTAATAGTAAGGCAGTAAAAATAGCAGCCATATATAAGTTAAATGTTGAATGTTGAATGTTTAGCGACGAAAATTGAAATATTTATTCGATTTTGCTTGCAAAGTTACGATTTTTTTTGTAACTTTGCAAGCGGAAATGAAAAAACTGCTAAAAATAGTACGTTTTGTTGTGCTGATTGGCGTGTTGAGTGTGCTTTTTTGCGCATGTCACAGTCTGTCGGCTGACGGCAACAGGGTTCAGAAGACCCTTTTGAGCCGCCAGGCGGAGGTACAGACCCTGCTTGCACAACTCCAACCGTTGCTGGAGCAGCACAAGTTGGATTCGCTGCTGCCGCTCTCGCACGCGTACCCGGCAATCGTATTCTATGTATATGACAACAACGACCTGCTGTTCTGGTCGCACAACTGGCTGGTAGCCAACGGTCTGTATCGTGTGCGTTACGACGAGTGGTGGTTGGGGCGGTTCGATAATGCCATAGGCGTAGGCCGCTGGACAAAATGCGGTGATTACTCGGTGTGCACGATTATTCCGCTCAAGTTCCAGTTTGCGCAGTACAGCGAACGCCTGCCCAACGACTTTATTCCGCCGTTTGACGCCGACAACCGCTGGCTCATTCGCCGGCAGCGCGTGAACGAGGGCTGCTATGCAATCATGGCGGATGACGGAACGTATCTGTTCTCGCTCGTGCCGCCGGAAATGGAGCAGGAGGAGCCTTTGCCTGCCTTGTCGCCGGATAGTTTCTCATATGGTACACTATTCACCGAACCGCATCGCGGATTGTCGCGCTACCATCTGATGATAGGTATCGTGCTGCTGATCTGCCTGATTGTGATCACGGCGTTTGTGATCAACCTATGGCGCAGTCACGGCATACGTAACATGAAAATGTACACCAAGGTGCAGTACCTGGTGGTGGCACTGGTGCTGGCAGGGTTCGTGTACGTGTTCTTTATGTCCACGTCCTACGTGCGCACGCATTATGAGCAACGCCAGCAGGCAATGCAGCAAGCCAAGGCGAGGTACATACAAGCCGTGCTGGAGGACCTGTATTACTGGGATATCAACCTCTCCGCCCTGAACACCCGCGGTCTGAACACCGATCTTCGCGACCTGAGTTATACCTACGAGACGGATATACTTGTATATGACACCCGCGGCAGGCTGGTAGGTTCATCTGTGCCGCAGTTGCTGGAGTCAGGATTGATATCGCCCGTTATTGCGCCCGAACCGTTTTTTACCGACAGCGTGGACCGAATATGCTACGAGCAGATAGGCTCGGTGCCCTACCTGACAGCTTACACCACGTTCTACAACGGCAATCAGGTGGCTATAGGATACATAGCCGTGCCGTGCTACGTATCCTCGGCGCAGGTGGAGCAGGAGGTTGCGGAATATTTAGGCCGGTTTCTGCCTCCGTACATCTTCCTGCTTGTGCTGGCGTTCGTAATAGCCGTGTTTGTCACGCAGCGTTTGACGCGCAACATGCGAAACATGGCGGATACCATGCACCGCTTTCAACTCGGCAAGGATAACTATATCCGCTATGAGGGCAATGACGAGTTGGGCGAGCTGATCGGGCAGTACAACCTGATGGTTAAGCAGTTAGAGCAGTCCACGACGAAACTTGCACAATCGGAACGCGAGTCGGCTTGGCGAACCATGGCACGGCAGATTGCCCATGAGATCAACAACTCGCTGACCCCGATGAAACTATCTGTACAGCAGTTGCAGCGTATCAAGGGAACAGAATATTTCGACGAGCGTTTCGACCGCGCCTCACGCCTGCTACTCGAGCAGTTCGATGATCTGGGACGCATAGCCACCACCTTCTCCGATTTCGCGAAGATGCCAGAGGTCAAACCCTCGGAGGTGGACGTGGCGGAGAAACTGTTCTCGGCTGTTACGCTCATGCGCGTGAGTGACCCGGATATACCAATCCGATATGTCGGTCCGGAAAGCGGAGTGATGGCATACGCTGATGCCGAGCAGGTGGCGCACGTGTTCACGAATATCATCAAGAACGCCCTGCAGGCACTACACGGACACAAGGATTCCGATATCATTGTTATGCTCAAACAGGCTGCTCCGGAAACAATGGTGCAACGCCGGTTGCCGGCTACCTACGCATGGGTGGAGATAAGCATATCAGACAATGGTCCGGGAATACCGCAAAATATTCAAGATAAGATATTTATGCCTAACTTCACCACCAAATCCACAGGCATGGGTTTGGGGTTAGCCATCACCAAGAATATTGTGGATGGCAGCGAGGGTGTTATCACATTTGACACCTCGGCGAAGGGGACAACATTTTATGTATATTTCAAAAAACTATAATCATTTTCAATCCAAACAATCAAACAAATGAAAACACAAGAAATTATGCAGCGACTCGCTGCCAAGCACCCGGGCGAAGCCGAGTACTTACAAGCTGTACAGGAAGTGTTGGAGTCCATCGAAGAGACCTACAACCAACACCCTGAGTTCGAACGTGCGCAGATCATCGAGCGTATGGTTGAGCCCGATCGGATCTTTACGTTCCGTGTAACATGGGTGGACGACGAAGGTAAGGTGCAGACCAACCTTGGCTACCGCGTACAGTTCAACAGCGCTATCGGTCCGTACAAAGGCGGATTGCGTTTCCACAAGGCTGTAACGCCTTCGATGCTTAAGTTTTTAGGCTTTGAGCAGACATTCAAGAATGCTCTGACAACCCTGCCTATGGGCGGTGCAAAGGGCGGTTCGGACTTCGATCCTGTAGGCAAGTCAGACGATGAGATCATGCGCTTCTGCCAGGCATTCATGCTCGAGCTTTGGCGTTGCATCGGTCCCGACCAGGATATACCTGCCGGTGACGTAGGTGTCGGAGGTCGTGAGATCGGCTTTCTGAACGGAATGTATCAGAAACTCGCCCGTGAGTACCACACCGGCGTGCTGACCGGCAAAGGTATGACTTGGGGCGGTTCGATTTTGCGTCCTGAGGCAACAGGTTTCGGTGCACTGTACTTCACCCAGCACCTGCTGCACACCGCCGGCAAATCGATTGAAGGCAAGCGTGTCGCTATCTCGGGCTTCGGCAACGTAGCTTGGGGTGCTGCAACGAAAGCCAAACAACTCGGTGCCAAGGTTGTAGCCATCAGCGGTCCAGACGGCGTTGTAGAGATACCTGACGGTATAACCGACGAGATGATTGATTACATGCTCGTTATGCGTGCATCGAACCGCAACAAGGTGGAAGATATGGCAACGAAGTTCCCGGGCAAGGTTCACTTTACCGAAGGCAAGAAAGCCTGGTCGATCAAGTGCGATATAGCTCTGCCGTGCGCGTTCCAGAACGAGTTGAGCGAGGAAGATGCCAAGGAGTTGAAAGCCAACGGCTGCTGGTGCTGCTGCGAGGTAAGTAACATGGGTTGCCAACCCGGTGCTATCCACTACTTCCAGCACAACGGTGTACTGTTTGCTCCGGGTAAGGCTGTCAATGCCGGTGGCGTGGCTACCTCAGGTCTGGAAATGACCCAGAACGCCGAGCACCTGAGCTGGAAAGCCGAGGAGGTGGACGAACGTCTGCACCATATCATGGAGTCGATCCACGAGCAGTGCGTGAAGTTCGGTACGCAGAAAGACGGAACGATTGATTATGTCAAGGGTGCCAACATTGCCGGCTTTATGAAAGTAGCAACGGCTATGTTGGAGCAGGGCATTATCTAAATTTTTCGTTTGATTTTGTCTCTCAGTAGCAACTTTTAGTTGCGCTGACAAGAAAAATCCCACAAAATGCATTTTTTCTGCCGGAAAATTTGCAAATGTGGGATTTTTTTTGTACCTTTGTAGCGATTTATTGTGTGCGCGCGTACTTTGTGTGCCGTGTGTGCGCAGAAGCCTAACGAAAATAAAACAAGATTCATGAATATATCTACTCGCTTCCGACTGTTGGTTCTGCTGCTTGCTCTGCCTCTGATGGTGTTTGCCGAGCAAGCCGTACAACATAAACTTGTGTTCCGCTCGGGTAGGGTGGTGACCGGTGAGATTGTGCTGCGTAATGAAGACGTGGTGATCATCAAGGACGGTTACGGCACGCGATTCCAGTTCCCTATGTCAGATATCGTAGAGATAACCGAACTAAAGGAAGAAGAGCCCGATCAGAAACCGAAGGAAGACCCGCAATCGCGCTCGGTGACCAACGTCAAGCGTACCTCGTTGGGAGTGCGTGTGGCAGGCGGTGTAGCGTGTCTGGACGGTTCGGTGACAGACGCAGGCAAGGCGACCTTGGGCGGAGCTATTGCTGCGGATTTTCGTCTGGGTGCGAATAACCTCGGTGGCAAACATATCTTTTTGGGCGGCCAAGTAGGCTACCGCGCCTTGATGGCTGAAGGAAAGACGCTATCGATTATTCCCGTTGATGCAGTGATGGAGTTGCCTGTTATAACAGGTGCACACGCTCCGATGATCGGTGTCAACATAGGTTACGGCATAGGTGTGGGCGGCATACGCGGTGGCGTGAATGCCGGACTGACCCTGGCATATCGCTACCACTTCTCGCGTACAGGCTCGCTGCACATAGGTGTGGAAGCCGAGGTGCAACAACTTGCTGCCGCCAGCCACACGGTAGGTGTTCCGGATGAATCGTTGCAATCATTTCTCTCCACCGGCAGGCGAACGGCGGTTATGGGATTGCTGACGTTCGGAGTGTTGTTTTGACGGATGAGCAGGTGAATAGAAGGATTGATGAAAAAGAACAGTTCCTCCGGCAAGTTTAAGAAGCAGCCGCGCAACCACAAAGTAACGGTTCTGCTCAACGATAGCGAGATGCGAACGATCACGCGCTATTGCGAACGGTATAAGTTCAGCAACCGCTCGGAAATGGTGCGGCAGACATTGATGAAAACGATACTTAGGAAGTTTGACCAGGATAGTCCGACATTGTTTGACTGATGATTACCAACAGCCTTGCCATATTAACGCTTGTACTTGCCATCATTTGGCTTGTGCCTATGGCGTGCCGCAGGATTCACGTGCCGGCACTTGTCGGTTTTATTCTGGTAGGTATCCTTATCGGTGAACACGGTTTGGGGCTGATAGGAAAGAACGCCACGATAGATGTGTTAGGAAAGATGGGCATGCTGTATATCATGCTCCAAGCAGGTATAGAGATTGACATGAACGACTTCCGCCAGTACCGCTTCGGTGCGGTGGTGTTCGGTTTGTTCACGTTCGTAATTCCCTTTACTTTTGGGCTCTTTATCGCGCGCGCGATTGGTTTGTCGTGGGAGACGAGCGCTCTGCTCGGTGCTATGTTCGGCAGCCATACGCTTATGACCTATCCTATAGTCAGCCGCTACGGCGTGCAGCAGTCGGCTGCGGTGAACATGACTGTCGGCGCAACGATGTTAGCCATAACACTTTCGCTACTTGTGCTGGCTGTGCTCAAGAGCAAACTGCTGGCGGGTGACGGCTGGGTGTACTGGTGGACGCTGGCGGGGAAAACGACATTGTTGGGAGTGATGGTATTTGGTGTGTTCCCGATGATAGCCAAGTGGTTCTTCCGTCACCGTCAAGGTACAGCAGCGGGTTTTGCAATGGTTATGCTGATGCTCGTAGGCAGTGCATGGCTGGCAGAGTGGGCGGGGCTGGAAGGCATATTGGGCGCATTCCTATGCGGTGTGGCGCTGAACAGATGGGTGCCCAATCTCTCGCCGTTGATGGGTAGAATCAACTTTGTGGGCAACACGATCTTCGTACCGCTGTTCCTGTTGGGCGTAGGCATGATGATCGATGTCCGACTGCTGTTCGTAGGCTGGGGCACGGCCCTCATGGCACTGGCGATGATTATTACCAAACTGGCGAGCAAGTGGCTCGCTGCGTGGGCTGCACAACGCTCGTTCCGCCTATCGGGTTGGGATAGGGAGTTGATGTTCGGTCTGACGCATGCTACCGCTGCCGGCACGCTGGCAATCGTAACTATCGGCTATTCGGTCGGGCTGTTCGATACCACGATCCTTAATGCCACGGTAGTTATGATTCTTGTGTTGTGCACCACAGCCTCGTTCGTTACCGAGCATGCCGCCAAGCAACTTGCTCTGCTTGAGGAAGCTCGTCTGGAGAGCGAACGAACGGAAGACCAGTGGCTCGTGATGCAGGTGGCGGAGCAGAACGACAAAGCGCTACACGGTATATCGACTCTCAGTCAGTTGCCCGAACCCGAGTTTGTGTCGGCAGTTGATTGGCAAGAGGCAGAGCAGTTTGTGGAGCGCTCGGGCAAATCGGTAGTTATCTACCACGAGCAGCAGCCGCTGAACACGATCAACCGCCTGGTGGTAGCTGTACCACGCTATGCAGAGAAAGAGCGCGACTTTATCTCTTGCTTTGGTCAGATACGCCGTTTGAGCAGCCAGATTGGTGCGAAGGTACTCTTCTACTGCAACGGTGATACCAAACGTCCACTGCAGGCACTGTGTGCACGCCCGGGCAAATACTTGCGTGCTTCGTACCGCGAACTGACGGATTGGGAAGACGTGTTGCAGATAGCCAAACAGATAGAGAAAGATGACCTGCTTGTGCTCGTGCAGTCGCGACGTTCAACAGCCAGTTACAACCCCTTGTTCACACAAGTGCCGCGTATGCTCCAGGAGTTCTTTGGCAACTACAGTACACTATTGCTTTATCCCGAGCAGAGTACGCGCACCGAGGGGCAGGACTTCCTGCTCACCGATATACCGCAGCCGTCAGCAATCTGGCGTCTGGTAAGCGGAGTGAAAGAGTGGCTGCTGGCGTTATGGCGTCGCTCGCAGAAAAGTAGATAGCGGATAAGGGCACTTTTTTGAAGTGCTCATAATTCAATTCAAAATTGATTGTGATATGAAACGTGTAATTGTTTTATTAGTCAGTGTTCTGATTCCGCTTGCTGCAAGTATGGCGCAGACCGGTGGTGTGATTGATGGAACAAACATAACGTGGGAACTTGAGGGCACTACATTGACCATCAGTGGTGATGGTGAGATTCCCGCCTTTACTACGTCATCCGCAGTACCATGGTACAGCAATGCGACGGCAATCACCGTAGTAAATTTGTCCGGTAATATAACAGCGATTGGCAAATATACATTCAATACGTGTAAGAGTATTACGAAGATCATTACCGATATTGTTGTTCCTCCTACATTGGAAGCGAACACGTTCTACAGCAGCCTTATAAGCCGAATAACCGTGCTTGTACCTCCCGATGCTGAAGATGCTTATATGGAGGCGCAGTATTGGAGCCAGATGACAGTGGAGATCAATCCGGAATACGACATCAATCCCGGTACAGGCGGTGAAGATGTTCTTTCGGAAGGCTATATCGGTGATGGTGATGCAATCCATTGGCAACTATACAAATCGGGTCAGCTGACGTTAGAAGGCTCCGGAATGATGCCCGACTATGAAGATGCCAGTGTTCAACCTTGGAGCAATATGAGAAGTATGATATACGAGGTGAGTATGACCGGAGCGATAGGCAATGTCGGTAATTATGCGTTTGCTCAATGTGACGGATTGAATACCGTATATCTATCTACTTCAACAATTACTATTGGTGACTTTTCCTTCAGTGAATGCATGAATCTGTCGCGCATTGTTATTCCCGCGAACGATGTAATTTCCTCATCCGAATTGGCGTTCGGTTATAACTTCGACAGATCGAGCCTAACAATAGCCGTTCCGTCAGATATGGTTGAGACGTACCAAGGTGTCATGTTCTGGTATGAGTTTCAGGTCGTTTCCATGGACGGCGGTGGCAACCCAACCGGCGAGGTCCACAACGGAGAGATTGGTAGTGTGTTCTGGGAACTGAAGGATGGCCAACTGCGCCTGTATGGTGAAGGAGAAGTGGCGTTTGGATCAGCAGCCGAGCAGCCGTGGGCAAATTACCGTGACCAAATATACAAACTGCATATATCCGACCAGGTTACGGTGATTGGCAGTTATGCCTTGGCGGAGTGTACGGAGTTGAACGAGATCTTTGTTCAGGGTGAGAGTCTGGATTCGATAGGTATGTATGCTTTTGCCAATTGTACGAATCTGGTACAGATCACAATTGCGAGTGAGATCGTTGTCAGTGCTGATGCCAATGCCTTTAGTGGTGTTACTACTTCCAATATTACCGTGTCAATGATGGAGGAGATCATGGAGAGTTATCAGGATGGCGTGTGGGCAGATATGCAGAAGTCTCCGCTCAATAATCAGCAGGAGGAGGTTAGCGGACTTATTTATGAGAACCTCTACTGGTCGTTCAATTCTTCCGAGGGATTGCTGACCATCTATGGCAATGGAGCTATGCCCGATTGGATTCAGTCGATGGCACCATGGGGCGAGTATCTGGATGCAATCACTCAGGTTAAGGTTGGAGTAGGTGTTACGTACGTTTGTAACGGTGCGTTTGCTTATTGCGAGAATATAACAAGCGTGACAGTTGCTTTCACAGTTGACTCTATTGGTGATAATCTATTCACAGGCAATAACTCGCCGATTCAGTTCCACGTCCAGAACATGACACCGCCGGGTATCACCGAGAACACATTTGCCAATGTTCAGGGTTGTGTATATGTTTATTGCTACGAAAGCGCCTTTTCCGCCTTTGAGAACCATCCGTACTGGAGTCAGACCTGTCTCGGATATGACGATGATCCGCACTATGAGAACTATCAATTGTCCGCCATCTACGTCAACGGCACTATAATCAGCGGGTTCGACCCGAATCTGTATAACTACAATATTACGTTGCCGGAAGGCACGGAAGCAGTACCCGAAGTCACCTATAAGCCAGCCAATGCCGACCAGGTCGTTACTATCCAGCAGGCAACATCCACCAACGGCAAAGCGTACGTTAACGTGGCAGTAGGCGGCATAGATATGGCGACCTATTCCATTAATTTCTCCGTCGAGGGTGGTGGATCGCAGGCGCAGACTATATCCCTCACTCTCAACGACACTGCATGGACGTTCGTTATGCTTCCCAGTGCTTTGGGCGGTATGATTACAGCTGACGATATAGTAGCCGATGGTGACCTGATATGGGGACGTTACAACGGTGAGAAACGTGCAGCCAATCAATCCGGATGGGAACTTGTGGATAACTTTGACGTTTCTTACTATAAGGATTGGGGACATATCGTGCGTGCCGTGAACGGTGATGTTAATCTGACCATCAATCTGCCTGAATCTTTCAACAATAGTGAAGGTACATTGCGTCTGCGCGCATATCCTGCAGCGCATCAGCAGAACGCCAACTGGAATTTTGTCGGCAATCCGTATAATGCCAAATACGATATACTCGGTCAGTTGTCCAAGATGGGCATTGAGTCGCCCATCGCCGTGTGGAACGGAACGGGTTATACAACATACACTCCGGGTATTGACAGCTATGTATTACAGCCGTTCGAACCGTTCTTCATTCAGGTAACTGAAGACCGTGATATCCAGTTGACGCCTGAGTATATCCAACAATAATCAGTAATCTAATCCTCCTTAGATATGAAACGCTCACTCTTTTCATTTGCTTGCACGGTACTGCTTCTCAGCCTTACTTGTTCTGTCCGTGCTGCTTCCACGTATGGAATTTTGATCAACAGCAACCGACTCGTTGCTGCTGAAGAGGCAGGCGAATCGGTTGATGGTCATACGCAGTATCTTGCGCGTGTGCAGTTGAACGTACTGGATACCATCCGGTTGATTGACACAAGTAACAACAACGCCACGTGGATGGTTGATTTGGATGCCGCCAGTGTCAGCGGGTTTGAGGGAAGTGCCACGTTGGGCTACATGGTATGTATGACAGCCGGATGCTACGACTGCTATATCAAACTCAAGTATCAGAGCGACCAATTGTATATAGGTGCGGGCACTGACGGATGTTCCGAGGGCGTGGAGTATAATCCTTCCGCCGGCGGTGAAGGCACGCAGGTAGAGTATTATCTCGTAGGTAACTCTGCTGATATGGGCGAGTGGTCGCTGGAGAATGCTTTGCTTCTGACCGATGGCACCATAACATTGGATCTGCAGGAGGGTGAGTATAAGTTCAAGGTCGTTGAGGGACGGAGTTGGGATATAGCATTAGGATATGCCAATCTGGACTTCAATTGCTCATCGTATAATGTCCGCAGTGATGAGGACGGTAATGTCAATGTCGTACTTGCGCAAGCCGGTACGCTTACCGTGGCTGTACAGAATGGTCAACTTTGTGTAACGGGTAATTTTGTTAACAACACCGATCAGGTACGGCTCACAACAGGCGTATCGCCCGAAGGTGCAGGTTACATCTCGCCGTCAAGTGGAAATTATTCCATCGGTTCATCGGTTGAACTGTCAGCCAGTATTGCTACCGGCGGATGGATGTTCGATCGCTGGTCGGACGACAATAGTTGGGGCAACCCGCGTACCATCACCCTGACACAAGATACGACTATCACAGCAATCTTCTCGCCGGGCGAATACGGACTGCTCATCAATGGCAGCACTATCGTTGATGGTACGTTCACCGGTCGCGTACCCGAAGGGTCGTACATCGGTCAGTTCAAGGCTACAACCTATCTCCAGCAGGGTGACCAACTGCAAATCATCAACCTCTTCCACGGCGACAATAGCGCCTGGCGTCCCGAAATAGAGGATGGCGGACTATCCGGCAACTTCGAAATAGGCGACAATAACCTGATTTGTAACGTGGCAGGCTGCTATGATATATATATCAAGATTCATTACGGTCAGTCGTCCGATGTGGTGTATATCGGCGAGGGCTATGACTGCCCTAACCAGGGCGACCCGAGCGGAGGTAACACCGGTGGCGATGTACTGTTCAGCACTTCGTTTGAGGATTGGCCGAGCCAGACCTATTCGTCAGAACAGACTTGGGCATCGTCCAACATAATCTTTACCCTTAACCGCGTGAAGGTCGTTCCTAACCAGCAGCCTACATCGGTATCCGGCAGCAGCGTAGGATACATCCAGCCTACCAACGTCTCGTCGGCTTACGTGTACACCGATCGGCTCGCGTATGTGGAGAGGGTAATATATACGCACGCTTCCGCTATATCAGGCGGCGGCTGGCAGTTGCAGAGCAGTAGCGACGGTGTCGACTGGTATGCGTTCAATGACAATGAGACCGGCTGCGCTACATCGTATCAGGCGGAAGAGAAGGAGGTATATGTATATATGGAGAACGTTTGGCTCCGATGGGTGCCTCTGGGCAATAGCACCAATACCAATATCTATCTGACCGACATCATTATCTACGGCAACAACGGCTCGTCCGGTGCACCTGGTATCGTGGCTTCCGGTGATTGCGCTGAAGATGGCAGTTCAAATGTTACCTGGCTGCTCAGCACCGACAGTATTCTTACCATCGGCGGCAACGGACGTATGGCTGATTACGATGAACAGACGAACATTGCACCGTGGTATCAGTACAAGGACGCTTACAACTCCGTTTATATAGCAGACGGCGTAACCAATGTAGGTAATCTGGCTTTCCGTGAGAGTCCGAACCTGCGCTACGTTGAGCTCGCGAGCACTGTTACTCAGTTGGGTAATTACTCGTTCTATAATTGTCCTGCTCTGCACTCCCTCACGCTCCCCGAAAGTGTGACTGTTCTTAGCGAGAACACACCGTTCGGTGGTACCACCAAAATGAACTCCGCCGTATATAACAGCCGCGTGTTTGTCAGTCTGCCACAGGACTATTCCGGCGAATTTGCAGTCGCAGACGGTACTATCATGGTAGCCTCACAGGCTTTTAGAGATTGTAGCCAACTCACGGCAGTAGCTCTGCCAAATACTGTTACTAACCTGCTTGGCAGTTCGACCTTCGAGAATTGTACGTCTCTCATGTCGGTTATTCTCCCCGATGGAATCATTGATCTTGGGCAATATGCGTTCTCCGGTTGTATCGCACTCAAGGGTATTGACCTGCCGTCCACGTTGGCATCTCTCGGTTCGTACTGCTTTGCCGAGTGCAGTGCTGTCGATTCCATCATCTGTCGTGCCACGACACCTCCCTCTGCTAACGGCTCAACCTTCGCAGGTGTGCCTGAGGGGACAACGGTGTATGTTCCCGGAGAATCCATCGAGACCTATCTCGCAGCCGATGGCTGGAGTACATTCAGTACGTACCTGGCTCTTGACCAGTCTGCCGGTAACACATGCCCTGTATCCGGCACGTGCGGTGCGGACGGCGATAATATAAGGTGGGAACTTGGTTGCGACAGTGTGCTCACCATATCAGGTACGGGTGCGATGGCAACCTACAATAGCAATACTACACCCTGGTTGGCAAATGCTGCTGCTATCAAGAGCGTTGTGATCGAACATGGCGTAACGAGCCTCAGTCCATACGCATTCTACAACTCGGGTAGCTCTGCTAATTACAAATCGCTTACGCATGTCTCTATCCCGAGTTCGATATCTACCTTGTCGAACAATCAGTTCTGGCAGTGCCCGATACAAACGGTAGAACTCAACTCCGAGGCACTCATGCTGAATATAACTTCTTCCAGCAACAACCTAATGTATATCTTCGGTACGCAAGTTCGAAAATATATCCTTGGCGACAGCGTGCTGACGATTGGTAAGTATGCGTTTTATAACCAGGGCGATGATTCTCTTCGCACGATTGTGCTGCCGCAAGGACTGACCACTATCTCTGCGTGGGGATTTGGTTATCTCGAGCACCTGCAATCGATAGAGATCCCCGCTAATGTGACATCGATAGGAGGTAATGCTTTCAGCGGCTGTACAAATCTTCGATCGGTGGTTATCGGCTCGGGAGTGACGAGTATTGCTTCACAGGCCTTCCGCGATTGCAACAGCCTGACACGCGTCACTTCGAATGCCCCTACGCCGCCGACAATCGCCGCTTCCGATGCTTTCAGTCTCCAGGACACTCTGCTCGTTCCTTGCGAGGCGAAAACGCTGTACCAACAAGCACAATTCTGGCAGAACTTCAGCAAGATTATCTGCCCTGACGATATGAATACGCCTACCGAACTAACCTACACACTCACCACCGACTGGCAGTTCATCACGCTCCCGGGCGTGTTCGGATTGAGTGCTGACGATATAGTTACCGACGGTGAGGTCGTTTGGGCAACTTACAACGCCGAGCGGCGTGCTGCGGGACTCTCCGGTTGGGAGATCTATAGTGCAGCAACAGGCTTTAGCGGAACGAAAGCGTTCATCGTGCGTGCTGCCGATGCCAACGCTACACTCACCATACATATACCCGACCAGGCACGCGAGCCGGCGGGCGCTGCGTTGCCGCTCACCTATCAAGCGGCAGCACATCCGCAGAACGCCAACTGGAACTTCCTCGGCAACCCTTATCCTTATGAATACAACATCTCCGCCGCTCTGCTGGCGCAAGGTATAGAAACGCCCATCACCGTCTGGAACGGCACAGGCTATAGCACCTACACACCCGGTATTGACGAATATACGCTCCAACCTTTCCAGGCGTTCTTTATCCAGTTGCCCGACGGCGGTCCGCAGGCTATCCAGTTCTCACCCGAGTATATTGTCGGCGGTACGGGTGGCAACGCTCCTGTTCGTGTATCAGATATAGTTCGTTCACATATAGCACAACAAATAACAGAAAATCAATATTAAACATTTATATATGTCAAGAAAACATGTTTACGAGGACAATAACGGCGAGCCGTTACCTTACCCGTGGCTAATCAATGCTATGCTATGCCTTGTTGGCGGCACTCAGACCTTGCGTCTCAAGATTAAGAGCCGACACCCGCGGCACTCGGCTGAGAACGTTCTGAGGAACATCCTTTCCCTCGCCAAGGATACCGTGTACGGCAAGGAGCATCATTTCGACACGATCCTACACGCTACGTCCACCAAGGATTTTTTCCTCCTCTACCAGCAGTTCGTGCCGGTCAACGAGAGTTTCGAAACGCTCCGCCCGTACATCGAGCGCCACAAGAACGGTGAGCCCGATATTCTCTTCCCCGGTAAGCCGGATATGTACGCTACCACCTCAGGCACCACCAGCGAACCGAAGTGGGTGCCTATGACACACAAGTACCTCAAGGCGGTTTATGGCAAAATGTCGCACGTCTGGACATGGAACTTTGTCAAGCACCGCAGCCGTATCTTCGGCGGACATATCTTCCCGATTGTGGGTAAGGAGGTCGAGGGATACGCGCCTGACGGTACACTGTACGGCAGTGTCAGCGGTGTGCTCGTACGCGATATACCGCCTATTATCAAGAAACATTATGTCGCCCCGGCTGCCGTGATGTCTATACCTGATTATGCTGCGCGTAACTATGCCCTCATGCGACTGGCTATACAGCACCGCGACGTGACGCTCTGGGCTACTGCCAACCCGTCCACCATTCTCGAACTCATGCGTACCGTGGACGAGCATGCCGACGAACTCATAATGGATATAGCCCACGGCACACTCAGCGACAAGTTCGACATCCCTGACGATATACGCGAGACGCTCAAACCATACGTGTTCTCCAAACCCGAACGAGCACAGGAACTTAAGCAACTGTTGCAGCAGAACGGACGACTGCTGCCCAAAGACTATTGGCCTTGGCTGCAGTACCTCTCTACATGGAAGTGCGGCAATACCAAGATCTATATGGATAAGTACATGGATGCTTTCGACTGGGATCAGACATTCTATCAGGAACTCGGATATATAGCTACCGAGTGCCGCTTCGGCTTCTCGCTTGACGATACGAACGAGAGCGTGCTCTTCCCGCATTTCCATTACTACGAGTTTGTGGCGGAAGATGAAATCGACAAGCCCAACAAGCACTTCCTCCAGATCGACGAACTCGAACTCGGCAAACGCTACTGTGCCTACGTAACCACCTATTCCGGCCTGTACCGCTATAACATGAACGACCTCGTTGAGGTCGGAGGATTCTACCGCAAGACGCCTACCGTGCACATGATATCCAAGGTCAACGGTATAGTATCCATGACCGGCGAGAAACTCTACGAACCGCAGTTCATACAGGCTGTACACGAGGCGGAGAAGGAAACGAAGATCAAAACGAAGTTCTTTGTCGGTTTTGCTGATATACAGCAGAGCCTCTACCATTTCTACTTCGAGTTCGTTAACGAGGATATACGCCAGGAGCAGGCGGATGCTTTCGGCAAGGTCGTTGATGAACACCTGCAGAAGATCAATATTGAGTACGAAGCCAAACGCGCCTCTTTCCGCTTGCACGACCCGCAGGTACATATCCTGCAATCCAACGCCTACGCACGATTCAAAACCGCTTGCCTCAAGGATGGCTTCCGCGACGGACAGTTCAAGTTCAACCTGCTCATGCAGGATGAGTTCCGCCGGCGTAAGTTCACCTTTATCGAGAAACTGCAGGACGGCTCACTCAGCCAGGCTATCATCGAGAAAGCCAACGAGTGGGACGAGCGTATCAAGCAGAACCGGGCTCGACGTACACAACGACGTGCGGAACGTACCGAACGACGTGAGATGCGACGCAGGGAGCGTGCCGAACGACGACAAGGCAGCAAGGCTGACAACACAACCGACACCAACGCCAACACCGAACCAAAGCAAGAGTAGGGATGTTAACCTCTATTTCCATACCCAAGGACGTTTCCCTCGTTGTGCTTGACCTCGACGGGACGCTCTACCGCAAACCGCGTATGGCGTGGTATATGATACGCAGCCAGTGGCGCCATCTGCCGTCGTTGGCTGCCGAACGACGCTACCGACGACTACTGCGACGCCGCCTGGCGCTTAACACGGCCAACACATCCGCTAAGACCGTGACACGGGAGTTTTCCGACAAGTGGTATAACGAAAGTTATCTTCCCGCTATGGTACGTGTCATTGCACGACACTACAAAGCCGAACCTTGGGTACAACCGCTGCTCGACGACTGCCATACACGTGGCATAAAAGTCGCACTGCTGTCTGATTATGAGGCCGCTGTGGACAAACTGCGTGTACTCCGCCTCAACCCCACAGACTTCGATTGTATCCTCTCCACCGGCGATCTGGGTACTATCAAACCCGACCCGAGCCTTGGGGACATGCTTCTCAGGCACTTGTACCCGGCATGCGATATGCCTGACCCTTTCCCCTGGCAGCACGCGCTATTCATCGGCGACCGACAGGATACCGACGGCATGCTCGCACATGCACTGGGCGCACAGTTCATGCAAGTATAATGACCCCCAAAAATATCTGCTTAATTTGTGAACCCAATAGAAATTACTTTAATTTACTAAAACAATGAAAAATTGTATGAAAAATCTGTATCTCAGAAACCTACTGCCAGCCATGGCGTTGGTGTCGTTGCTGACCGGCTGTGTCAAGATGCCGGAAGAGCAACACACGAGTTATGAAACGATCACCCTCACCCGTCAGACCGTCACCGCTCCACTCACATGGAGTGCCGCTATTCGCGGTACGGGCGATGTGTCGATCGTCTCGCGATGCACCGGCACGCTCAACCGCATCCTTGTCAAGGACGGACAACGTGTCAAGAACGGCGACGTGCTCTTCCTCATCGACAGCCGTAGCGCCCAAAACGCACTCGTGCATGCACAGGCTGACCTCCAGACCGCCATCGCCAACCGAGACAATGCACAACTTGAGGCGGAGAGTAACAAGGAACTGGCTGAACAAGGCATAATCAGCGATTATCTTCTGCGCAAGAGCCTGAACAGCCTCCAGTCTGCCGAGGCACAGGTCGCACAGGCACGTGCTGCCGTGAGAGATGCCGAACTCCGACTCGATTATTGTACTGTCAAAAGCCCCGTGGACGGATTGATCGGCAATGTGGCACCGCACGTTGGCGACGTGATATCTGAAGGTATGGTACTCACGCGCGTAGCAGGCGTAAGCGAGATGGAGGTGAGTTTCTCGCTTACCGAGAGCCAGATACATGCGATTGTCAGCGAGTTAGGTTCGCTCGAGCAAGTCATCAAGATTGCGCCGCCGCTCACACTGCGCTTCAAGGACGGTACGGAGTATTCCGAGAAAGGACGAATAACCAGTTTCTCAGGTATGGTTGACCAGCGTACGGGTAGCGTAACCTGCTATGTCACCTTCCCCAACCCCAAAGGAGAACTGTTCTCGGGTATGCAAGGTACCATCGTTATGCCCATCGAGTGGGAGGATGTGATGCTCGTGCCGCTTACAGCGATCGTGCGTATTCAGGACAAAGCATTGGTCTATAAGGTAGGCGCGGACAGCCTGGCTACCAGTGCTATAGTCGAGATTGAGGAACTGGGAGACGGCGAACGTGCCGCAATACTATCTGGCGCTGAAGTGGGCGAGACTATCGTTGCCAAAGGGGCTGCTAATGTACATGATAACGACCGCGTAATTTGGTAATACTATGGCTAAAGGAAACATTTTCGTAGATCGTAAAGTGATGGCAGTCTGTATCTCACTGCTCATCGCTTTGATTGGCTTTATTTGCCTGAAGACTTTACCTATTGAGCAGTACCCCGATATAGCACCGCCGACGGTGATGATCACCACATCATACTCCGGCGCCGATGCCAATACGGTTATGAAATCTGTCGTGATGCCTATCGAGGAGGCGGTCAACGGTGTGGAGAACATGGCGTACATGACCTCCGAGGCGTCCGCTACCGGTGATGTGAGTATCAATGTCTATTTCAAGCAGGGCACTGATCCCGATATGGCGGCGGTCAACGTACAGAACCGCGTGTCGGCTGCATTGGGACTGCTTCCACAAGAGGTAACGCGCGTCGGCGTGAAAGTGGAGAAAAGGCAAAACAATATCCTGCAGATCGCTGCTCTCGTCAGCAGAGATGGTAAGTTTGACAACGATTTTATTGCCAACTACATCGATATCAACGTTAAACCGCGCTTGCTACGAGTCACTGGAGTGGGAGCGGTGCAGAACTTGGGAAATACCTATTCGCTACGTATATGGATGAAACCTGACGTCATGGCGCAATACGGATTGATGCCCGATGATATCTTTGCCGCTATCGGCAACCAGAACATGGTGGCGGCCACAGGATCGCTCGGAGAACAGAGCGGAAACACCTACCAGTATAACCTCGAGTACAAAGGACGATTGCAGTCTATCGAGGAGTTTGAGTCCATCGTTCTGCGTAGCGCAGGAGGAAACGTGCTGCACCTGCGAGATGTGGCGGATGTGGAACTGGGAGCACTCAGTTACAGCTTCTCTTCACGCGTGGACGGACAGCCCGGGGTGGCGTTTATCATCAACCAGGCACCGGGTGCCAACGCCACGCAGGTCAATGCCTCTATCAACGAGTTGTACGAACAACTCAAGCGAACCATGCCTGCAGGATTGGAGTTCACCATCCTACAGACCAGCGACGATTTCCTTTACGCTGCTATACATAATGTCGTTGAGACGCTCATCATCGCCATCCTCTTGGTCATACTGGTCGTATATTTCTTCCTGCAAGACTTCAAGGCTACCCTTATACCGTCTATCTCGATCATCGTCTCACTACTCGGCACGTTTGCGGTGGTTAAGGTCGCTGGGTTCTCCCTGAACATCCTTACGCTCTTTGCGCTCGTCCTCGCTATCGGTACCGTCGTCGATGACGCAATAGTCGTCGTCGAGGCGGTCATGGCGAAGATGGAGAGCGGATACACCTCGGCTTACCAGGCAACCAAAGATGCAATGAGCGAAGTCACCGTTGCCGTCATCAGTTGTACACTCGTGTTCATGGCGGTGTTCATACCCGTCACGTTCATGCCGGGAACCAGCGGCACGTTCTTCACACAGTTCGGTATAACCATCGCATCGTCCGTCGGACTGAGTTGTATATCAGCCCTTACACTCTGTCCCGCTCTTACTGCCGTAATGTTCCGACCGAAAAACGAAGATCCGAACAGCAAAAAATCTTTCAGCCAATATGTCAAACAGGCGTACGAAGCTGGATACAATGCTATTCTCGGTAAGTACAAGAACGGCGTTGCCAAGTTCCTGCAAAAACCCCGACGCGCATGGCTATGGCTCTTCGCAGCCGTCATCGCTATGGTCTTCGCAATGCGAGCACTGCCTGCTGGACTCGTGCCGCAGGAGGACCAGGGCGTGATCTTGGTCGATGTTACCGCACCCGCCGGATCACCGCTCGTCGAAACCGACAAGATAATGGCGCAGGTCGAGGAACATGTGCTGCGACTCGAGGAGGTCGAGAGTTACGCCAAGATATCCGGATTCGGATTGCTCTCCGGTACAGGAGTAAGTTACGGTACACTCGTCGTACGACTCAAACCCTGGGACCAACGAGAGGGACTCGAACACTACATCGACATGGTCATGGCTAAGTTGTATTACTCCTGCGAGGATATCAAAGATGCACAGATCATCCCCTTCCAGATGCCGCAGATCCCGGGATATGGCAATAGTAACGCTATCGATCTGCAGATGGAAGATCTGCAAGGCGGCGATATGTCGAAGTTCAACGAGGTCGTCAATACCTTCCTTGCCGAACTGCAGAAGCACCCGGAGGTGCAGATGGCAATGTCGCTCTACTCCGAGTCTTTCCCCAAATATAAGGTGGACGTCAACGCTACACAATGCGACCGGGCAGGTATATCGCCCGACGTCGTGCTTAACACACTCGGAGCCTACTGCGGTAGTGCGTATGTCAGCAACTTCAACCAGTACGGCAAGGTCTATCGTGTGATGGCTGGAGCCGCACCCGAATATCGCCTCGACCCGAATTCTCTGAACAATATCTTTGTGCGCGTAGGGGATGAGATGGCTCCCATAGCACAGTTCGTGACTCTCACACCTTCCGTCGGATCGGCTACCCAGAAGCGCTTCAACCTCTATCAGTCCATCGCATGCTCTGTTCAGCCTAACGCCGGATTTAGCGAAGGCGATGTACAACGCGTTATCGCCGAGGTCGCCAAGGAGCATCTGCCCACCGGTTATAGTTACGAATACGGAGGCATGAGCCGTGAGCTGGAAGCAAACAGCAAATCGAATCTCACCGGATTGATCTATCTCGTCTGTGTATTGCTCATCTATATGATCCTTGCGTCACTCTACGAGTCGTTCTTCATTCCGCTTGCTGTCCTGCTCTCAGTGCCTTTCGGACTGATGGGAGCGTTCGCTCTGTCATGGCTATGCGGACAGCAGAATAATATCTACCTCCAGACCGGCGTGATCATGCTCATCGGATTGCTTGCCAAAACGGCTATCCTCATCACCGAGTTCGCCGTCGAGAAACGCAAACAAGGCATGCCGATCATTCAGGCTGCTCTCAGCGCATGTGAGGACCGACTACGTCCTATCCTCATGACCGTCGTCACGATGATCGCAGGTATGATCCCGCTTATCATCGAGGGCGGTGCGGGTGCCAACGGCAACCGGGCACTGGCTATCGGCGTCACAGGAGGTATGGCGGTCGGCACACTCGCACTCGTCTTCGTCGTTCCGGCGTTCTATATCATCTTCCAATCACTGCACGAACGTTTCCAAGGCAACAACGATCAACCCTCTGTCAGCGCCGGCGGTCTGTCAGGCGAAGCCGGTCTGTCAGCGTTAGCGGTCTGCATTGTAGCACTCTCCCTCTCCTCCTGCGGCGTGTTCAAGCATTATACACCTGCCGAACAACCCGAACAGGATAGTCTGGTCACTGCCGTTAGTAATGCCGGGTGGAAAACGTACATCGAAGACCCCGTTCTGCGTAACCTCATCGACACGGCTCTCGCCAACAACGTCGATTATCGCACACGACAACTCGCCGTACAAGAGGCAGACGCACAACTACGTGCGGCTAAACTCGGCTTCCTGCCAACTCTCGCCATCAGCACCGCTAACATCGGCGTCTCAGGCACAGTCACACCGGGAAGCGGCGCGTCACCTGCCATGCTCAGTTATCAGGTGCCGCTCGCACTCAACTGGGGTGGAGAAGGATTCGGTACAATCACTAACCGCAAACGACAGGCTCAGGTCCTACGCGAACAGGCGGAAGATAACCGTGCCGCAGCACACGCTAACCTCGTCGCTACGGTCGCAAGACTTTATACGCAACTCCAACTGCTCGACTTCGAGGCACAGATCATCGATTCTACAGAAATGATCTGGCAACAGGTCCTTGAGATACAACGCGTACTCGTCAAGAACGGACAGGCATACTCGCCATCCGTCGGACAGATGGAAGCATCGCTCATCAATGTACGTATCCAACGCAAACAACTCCTTCAGCAGATACACGCGCTCGAACTCACACTATGTCAACTGCTCAACCAAGAACCGCACAACATTGCACGCTCTCCTTGGGTCAGTTATACGTTCGATACATGGACCATCAACCCCATACCCGCTGCACAACTCAGCAACCGAGCCGATGTGCGGGCAGCCGAACGAAACGTAGCCGCTGCGTTCTATCAGACAAACATCGCTAAAGCCGCTTTCTGCCCCGCACTGTCGCTATCCGGACTCATCGGATGGACGAACAACGGAGGCATAGTCGCTAACCCCGGACAACTGCTCATGAATGCCGTCCTCGGACTCGCACAACCGATCTTCGCAGGTGGCAAACTCAAGGCTAACCTCCAGATCGCCAGACTGCAACAGCAGGAAGCCGCTAACCGATACGTGCAGACTATGCTCCGAGCCGGTAGCGAGGTCAACGATGCAATCTTCCGATGCCGCAATGCACAGGAACAGGGCGAACTCTACCAACGTATGCTCTCTACACAACAGGAAGCGTATGACGGTACGTGCGAACTGATGAAGAAAGGTAAGGCGTCCTACCTCGAGGTTCTCACCGCACAGGAGAACCTCCTCAAAGCACAACTCGCCGACGTCACCAACCGATACAACGGACTCATCAGCCTCATCGACCTCTATGTCGCACTCGGCGGTGCCACTAACTAATATCTGTGACCGGGGACCATGCGTCCTCGGTCACAGATAAACATACTCCGGTCTTGATGCCGGTGCGTTTTGTCAAGCGTTTGTCGGTCAGTACGCGTGTAGCGTACATGGCCGAGTGCTCGTTACGGCATGACTTGCTGTCAACGTGACAGTTACTACTGTCTGTTGGCTATTGTTGGTATGCATAATATATTCAACTGATATGAAGAATCTTTATCTCTCCGGCAGCAGATTGCTGACCGTTGTATTGATCGGGCTGATCTGTGTAATCGGACAGCAGATGTACGCTAATGATTATCTCGAAAGGCAGAAACATTATATGGTTTATTCTGCCGGTGCCGACCATATCCATTTCAAAGTGCCCGTCTGGGCGTACGGACGCGCCTACGACTACTACCTCGATGGCGCTACACGTATCTTCTATGTCAAGAATGGCAACGAGACGCTCATCGCCAACGTGCAGTCCGACCGCTACGACGAGAATGAGAAAGATACCGATAAAGGTACTGCCTATTTCCGCCTCGAGCATGGTCAAGGTAGTGCCACCGTCACCTCGATGGCGAATGGCGCTCCGTACTACGTTAGCGACAACGGCGCGTGGACGCCACAACTCATTGTCGTCCAGCGCGAGGACGACGACTGTCCGCAGGTCACTTTCCTCGAGTTCGATTGGTATCCGCCCGCATCGCTGTTCGGAAAAGGGAATATAACGATCAAGATGGATGTGCGTATCAACAGGTCGAAATCCGGTGAAGAGAAATACCGCTACACCTGGGATTTCGGTTTGTTCGATCCGGGCAATACGCTCATGACTCCGCAACTGTTTGCGCCGTTCCTGTATGCGCTCAACGAGAATGGCGTAACCGGATACGGTAATGCCGGTGTGCCTTACGCGCTCTATTATGAGCCGAAGAACTATACTACTTCTCTCAGTTCCAATATCATCAGTCTCGGCAATTCCGAACGCTCCGGCAATCTGTTTGTCATGACTTCCGACACGGTAATTGAGCAGTTCTCCGCTAACTTCAATGTCAAGTATAATGCTGCCGGTGATACGGTTATTCAGAAGAGTACGGCTGTGGATATACCGCCTTACCACCGTATTTACGATTTCCAAGCTACCGAGGAACAGGATCAGACCGGCACCTATACCGGCAACAACAAGCTGGAGTGGACCATCAGAAATCCTCAACTCAAGGACCTGGTGGATGGCGATTACTTTGAACTGCAGCGCGCTCTGAAGAGTGACTTCTCGGACGCACAGACGCTGAGTGTCATTCCTATGCGCCGCATGGATGACAACGGCACGTACTCCTATACCGACATGAGTCGCGAAACCTGGACGGGTAATGCTACTATCCACTCCGACACCGTACCGGAGGACAAGGTTGGACTCACAGTCAAGACGTACCTGCTCCGCACTGCTGATAACAAGCCTTTATGCACCGTCGATGTGGACTTCTTCACCAATATGGTGCTGCAACCTGCCGTACCTGTTTATTACCGCGTGCGTCGTGCATCGTCTGCCGTATGGGGTTGGGAGGGACATGAGTTCATGCGCTCGATTGTGATGAACAAGCATAATTTCCTTGCACCTTTGGCTGCTACCCAGGCGCCATATACTCTTGATGCTGATTATGCCAACAATCATAAGGTGTATTTCCGTATCAAACTCGACAATGCCGAGGTCTCGCAGTTCACTGTTCCGGCTAAAGAAGAATTCAACCTGTCGTATAGCAATGTCAAGCAACCCGTAGAGGACAATCAACAGGTATTGCTCACCGTGGTCAATCCTTATCCGCAAACGCAGATCACCGTTGCAGATATCGACAACGGCACAATCACCACTCCTACTCGTACGCTTAACGAGGGCACACACACGTTTTCTGTCCAATCCGGCAGTCGTGTCACCCTCAAGTATCCGTCATATACGGTAGGATCGTCTGTCTATAAGTGGAACAACGAGTCTTTCGACGTGTTCCACAGCTCCACCTTGACTATCAACAAGGAGGAGGGACCATGGCACACCTCGGGCAGTTGTAGTTACAATGCCGATGGCCCGACCTTGGAGGTGCTACAGGAGGCTTTCAATCGCGTATATAATCACCTGCGCGACAGCTTGTATGCCGAGGTGTCGGCTAACATCATCGCTGCCGGCTCGCAGTTGGGTAGGTGTATGTGGGATCAGTCTGCACGTCTGACGCTGCTTCGTACAGCGGAGGAGACTGGCCAGACGCTTGAACTTATCATCCCTTCTGACAGTATCCGCAGGCAGGCTGACGGCTCATGGATTGCTTCGTTCACCGATGTGCCGGTTAGCGCTTGTACCCATTACCGCTACGCAGCGCGTATCGACCAATCTACATCCGACCTGCGACTCTACAACCCCGATGAGCAACTCAAACCCGTTCCTATCACTGGTCCCGAACTCTATTACGACGAAGGTGCAACCATTGATCGCTTCACGGCTACGCGGGGCTTGACTACCGATTATCTCAAGCAGGGCGTTCTGCTCAACTGGACTGCCTCTTCTGCCAATGTTGATGAGTATTGCCTGCTTCGTCTGCCGAAGAATAGCGACAAGGTGCCTGACACTCTCTACACAGGTATCGCCAATACCTACCTCGACCGCACGGCTGTGCCGGAGGTTCACTACGAGTACACCGTTACGGCTATCTACCAGTGTAACTCCAAGCGTACCGCCAACAGTGCTACCACTGAAGGCTGGCGCACACCGTTTGGTGAGATCCGTGGTTCGATTCTTATGACCGACAATAGCGGTGTAGCAGGCGTGGAGGTGGCTTTGCAGACGAATGGGACCACCGTGCGTTCTGTCATCACCAAAGCCGATGGCGTATTCCGATTCGATAGCCTGACTTACGACTTCCTGAACGGAACAGACTATGCTATCGTCCCGACCTCGCAGTACGGCAGGTTCGGTTTCAACTACACTTCCACACCTTCCGCCACAGTCCGACTAACGACGCAGAACCCGTTGGCTACGGATATCAATTTCCAAAGTACCAATCCTGTTCGCCTGACGGGACGAGTGCTGTACAAAGGCACCACTATCCCCGTTGCCGGAGCCATGTTCCTGCTTAACGGTGATACATTGCGCCGTGGCAGCGCACCGCTCACTACGGGTATTGACGGTAGTTTCGAACTCACGCTCATCGAGCGGCAACCGTATAGCCTGCAGGTGTTCAAGCAGGGACACACGTTTGAGGGCAATGGCGTTCTGGAGGTGCAGACCGGCAGTTCCATCTTTGCTCTTGACAAGGCGCTGGACGGCGTTCGGTTCTACGACATGACGAAAGTTCGTCTCATTGGCCGCGTAGCAGGTGGCAACGACCAACGCGACCTGCCCGAAGGCTTTGGCTTGGGTACGAACAACCTCGGTGATAACCTGCAACTCGTCCTCCAACTCGAGGGTGACAATACTGCACAATTGGTGCATGATCCCGATGATCTGACGCGCGACACAATGATGCAGCAAATAGGTAACACCGGCACGCTGTTTGCCAAGAAGCGTATCACTATCCATCCTGATCCTCAGACCGGTGAGTATGCCGTCGATTTGTTCCCTGTCAAGTATAAGGTTGTACAGGCTACAGCCACCGGTTATGCTACGTTGTTCGCACCGGGGCAGGGTAGTGAGACGTTCGATCTCACCACGGCACCTCTCGATACAATCGATGCCGTATATTTTGCCGAAAAAGATTCTGTGCTCATCAGTCATCTGCGCAACGGCGAGGTGATTAGCAACACGTCTATTCCTGTCGGTGCACCGCGTGGCACCTTGCGCGACCGGCAGAGCGTTACCTGCAACGCCATCTACGACCGCATTTATCACAATCCTGTGCAAGTACATCTCACCCAATTGGTGTATGGCATGCCACAGCAGGGATTGGGCGAACCAACCATGCAGGTCAGCACGATGACGAACGATGGTGAGTTAGTACCGTTGTACACACCTACCGTGCACAGCAACGGCAATGTGGACGTCCACTACCTGTTAGGTTATCCTCTGTTCCTCAATAAGCACAACTACGAGTTTACTGCGGCTGCCTACGAGGATTATTACTATAATAATAATGTTACATTAGGCGCGCGCGACCGCGTGCCTGTGCGCGGTGGCAAGGTGCTGATTCATAACGGCTTGCAAAACACTGGACGCAGCATAACGTATGATCTGGATAGGCAGGGCAAGTGCCGGTTTGTGCTGCCTGTGGATAACCTGGATGTAACCTACGCAAGCAACATGGCACTCCGTACCGTCACAGCTGCGCTTGAGCAGGAAGGTAATGTCGTGGAGACTGAGGTTATTCGCGGATTCATTACCGGTGAGAAAGTTCTTGAGAACTCCCTGCGTTCCACCGAGTCCAATGTCCTTCTGCTCGATGTCGTACGTAACCCGGGCGGTACGGGCAGTAACTCGTGGATTGAGTCCGGCACTACCTACCACTACTCCTACAAGGAGGGCTACAAGTGGGAAGCCGGCATCAATCTGAATCTGAAGTGGGGCGTTGACATATCCGCCGATGTAGGTATCCTGACCGGCGCACCGGGCAACTATACCGGCTCCACGTATTCCACCAGCCGGCAGTTGGAGGTGCCGCTGCCCTTCACACACAAACACGATTGGGGATACCAGTACGATTATACATTTACTACCACCGAGCGTATATCCACAGCTTCCACCGGTTCGGTATATAACTACGGTGGTTTGGCGGACGCTTCCGCCGGTGTAGGCTATGGTGTGGGTGGTATGGCGGACGTGTTTGTCGGCACTACGGTCAGCATGCTGTCCGGAAAGGCTAAAACCATCGCACTCATCAACGATAGCGTGTACCAACTCAAGCAACCTGCGTTCAAGGCGGGTACGATGCGTGTGATTGCCGATGGCGTGGATGCGAATGGCAAACACTACTATCTCGTTAATGCCGAAAAAGTTGTGATGGGCTCACAACTCAATCACACTTTCGTTTATTCGCAGTTCTATATCCTCTACACGGTTATGCCGCGTTTGGCTATGGAACGACAGAACCTGCTTATGCATTTCCCCAGCGAGGAGGCTGCACAGCAGGCTGCCGACAGGCTGAAGCGACCTGTATATTGGCTGACCGATACCTCACATGTCAGTATGCAGGACACAATGCCGAAGAACTATTATAAGATGGTCTTCCCTACCGACAATACCGAGAGTTATCCCGACGAAGTGGCATCCCTCGATGTGATGCTTACCCAGTGGTCGAACATCCTCGTTCAGAACGAGAAAACAAAGGTCATTGCCCGTATGATGGGACGCTACGAGGGCACATATTCCGTCTCGTTTGGCAATGTCTATACCCGTACCGACAACTATACGGCGATAGCGGGCGAGAATGCTGTGCCAGATGGCAGTATATTGGCATTTGAGGGAATCAACTCCGGCTCGCAAATCGGAGCCTCGCTCATCAAGAATCACCAGAATATATGGGGATTCATATCAGGCATGTTTAGTTCCAAGATTGGTAAGACTGCCGAGGAGGCATTGGCTGACTTCTACAAGACCCGCGATGTGGTGAATGCCAATGGTGATGTAATCAAGGAGCGTACCGATCAACCCAAGGGATTTGAGGAACTGGGTGTCAAGGACAACAAGTCCAAACTCACCTATACGTTCACGCCTATCTTCAACTTCAATGCCGACCTGCGCCGCTCCAACGACAAGACGCTCCACAAGAGCTGCGGCTTCTCGCTTGTGCCGGATGCCTATGGCGATATCACCGTGTCCGTCTATCGTGCACCTATCGACAAGGTTTGGGGTGACGACTCCAATGCTATCCGCAGCGCTCTGGGCATAACCAGCCACAACGACTCGCTGCTATACGGCTCCTACGTGTTCATTACCGAGGCGGGATCTACGTTCTGCCCGTACGAAGGCGAGACGCGTACTGCGTTCTACAACCCAGGCACATTGCTCAACAATGCTACCGTGCCCATCGCAGAACCCGAGATAACTGCCAACACCTACGAGATTACTCATGTCCAGCCCGACCAACCCGCCTATTTGCGCGTCGAACTGAAGAACAACGGCCAACAGGGAGAGGGACGTCTGTCTGACTTCCGGAACTTCGAACTCGGCATGGTCAATGCCAGCAATGCCGACGGACTGGAGGTTTATGCCGATGGCAACTCTCTTGCTGCACCTATTCCTGTGCTTATCCTGCCCGGACAGACTGTGTACAAAACGCTCAAGATCATGCGCGGTACGGTGGATGACTACAACGACCTCAAACTCCGCCTGTATGTGGCAAGCTGCCCGAAGAACTTCTCGGATATGAACTTCTCTGTTCATTATATGCCGCAGTCCAGTCCTGTGCAGATCACTTCACCGGGACAAAACTGGGTGATGAACACCCTCTCGCCGCACGACTCGGCGGGGTACTATCTGCCCATTGAGATTGGAGGATTCAACCTCAACCAGAAGAACTTCGACCACATCGAGTTCCAGTACAAACTCAACACGCAGTCCGACGATATGTGGGTTACGCTCTGCTCGTTCTATGCCGAAGATTCTCTCTACAACGCCGCTTCCGGCAATAAAGCACTCATACGCAACGGACGCATCGAACCGTTCCGTTTCTATGGCGATCGCGATCCAGTTGAGCAACGCTACGACCTGCGCGCGGTTAGTTTCTGCCGCTACGGCTCAGGCTTCGTCAGCAAAGCTTCGCCCGTCATCACGGGTGTCAAAGATACACGGCCGCCACGCGTGTTCGGCGAACCCGAACCGGTCAACGCTATACTCGGCGTGGGCGATAACCTGCTGCTCAGGTTCAACGAATCCATAGCAGGCAATTACCTTGATGCTGACAACAACTTCCAGATCAAGGGCGTAACCAACGCTACAGGTATAACCGCCGCTACATCGCTGCATTTCGATGGCACGGTCACCTCGGCTGCTGTCAGCAGCATCAACCGCAGCCTGAGCAATCAGTCGTTCACCGTTGATATGCTCGTGCGACCCGCGCAGGGCAAACAGGCCGTGTTCTTCTCGCATAGCGATGCCGACAATGTCTTCGAGTTCGGTATGAACGCCGACAGACAACTCTATGCCAAGTTTGCCGATGATTATGTCCTCACCTCGCGCAAGCTCGATCCTGTCCTCGATTTTACGCGCGTTTGTGTGGTCTATGACCGCACGCAACACACCGTGCGGTTCTATGCCGGCACCGGCGATGTCACCGATCCCGACAACACCCATCTCGACGAGTTCATCCGCCACGATGTCTCTGCACCGCTCTGCTTCGGACAGGGCATGGACGGCAACATGCTCGAGGCGCGACTATGGGTCAAAGCACTCACACAGGAGGAGATAGCCGCCACACACATGCGCTACCTCACAGGCTATGAGCAGGAACTGCTCGCCTATTACCGCATGAACGAGGGCAACGGCAACACCGTCACCGATCGTGCCAACGGCGCTACGCTCACTCTCACCGGCACATCATGGATCGTGCCGCAAGGTATATCCCTCGCACTCCGACCCGCGCAGCCCGTACCGCTCAACGCCAACCTCCTGTCACGCTCCGGAGCGTACGATGCAACGTATATGTTCTGGTTCCGAGCCACTTCCGACGGACATCTCTTCTCCGCCGGACGGATAGACAACGCCGAGCGCAAGAGCGGACTGCTCATCGCCGTGGACAACGGTAACCTGGCGATGCATATTGCCGATACCTTGCTCGCCGGACCGACGGTCAACGACAACGCATGGCACCACATCGCCATCGTCATCAACCGAACATACAACACACTGTCTGTCTATCTCGATACCGAACTGATCACCGTCGGACAGGCACTCGCTCTGCCTGTCGTCAGCGGAGATATGTTCTTCGGTGGCGCAGGTATGAACGGAAACATCGACGAGTTCGCACTCTTCGAGCAGGCGCTGCCCAAAGCGCTCATCGAGCAGTTCGCCGCTCACGCACCCGTTGGCGACGAGATGGGACTGATGGCGTATCTGCCCTTCCAGCAGCAATGGCGTAATCCTAACGGCGTACTCGAACTCGTCTTCAGTCCGAACGACCAGCGTATCTTCCGCGACGCAGCAGGGAACATCGTCAACAAGGTCGTGCCGCTCATCCTCACCGATCAGCAGTCCTTGCCTGTTGAGCAGATGGCAGATCGTACCAACCACGCGCCGATCAGCAATCTGGGCGAACTTACCAACCTCAACTTCGACTGGGCGTTCAACAACGACGAACTGCTCATACACCTGCGTATGCCCGACCGAGAGATCAACAAGCAGTCCGTCTTCATCACCGTTCGCGATGTCGAGGATCTCAACGGCAATCCTATGCCATCACCCGTGATGTGGACCGCTTATGTCGATCGTAATACGCTCAAGTGGGGCGAACGCGAACTGACAATTAACGCTGCCTATGGCGAGCAGAACGACGCCTACAACCGACGAGATATCAAGATCATCAACAACTCCGGCAAGCGGCACCAATATACCATCGAGTCGCTGCCAGAATGGCTCAGCGTTGATCGCTCATACGGATCGCTGCAACCTACCGAGGATAAGACCGTCACGTTCACATTCGATATCGAACGATCCGTTGGCGTCTATTCCGACCTCGTCTATCTAACCGACGAAAACGGACTGTCCGAACCGCTGCGCGTCGAGATGACTGTCGAGGCTGAATGCCCCTGGCAGGATATGCAGGTCAACCAAACGAAGTTCGACCAGTCGATGTCCATGCGCGCACAGATCTTTTTCGACGATGAGCACGAAGGCGGACATTTCGACACCTCTACCGACGATGTCGTTGCCGTCTTCTGCGACGGCGAACTCGTTGGCAAGGCTAACAACACCTTTGCCGCGACTTCCGCACAATCGTACGTCTATCTCACTATCTACGGCAACGCCGCTATAACCAACCACGTGCTCGCATTCAAACTCTGGCGGGCCGCTACAGGTAAGATCTACAACCTGCGTCCATCGGCTACGCAACGCTATCGCACCAACACCATGCGAGGCGTCTCGCCCGACGAACCCGTACGACTATCCACCACAGCCGGTGCAACGCTGCCCATTGAACTACAGCAGGGCTGGAACTGGCTGTCATGGAACCTGCTGCCCGCTACATCCACACCCAACGCACTGTTCACTGCCGAACAGGGCTTCCGTGACGGAGATATAGTTAAGTCCGCTGCCGACAGACGCTTTGCACAGTTCCTGCTCAACGATACCGAGAGCCGCTGGAGCGGTACGCTCACTACGCTCGATCACCGACGGATGTACAACGTACGCGCCTCGCAGGCGTTCACGCTTAACATCGAGGGTAAGGCACTCACCGATGCACAACGTACCGTCACACTCAACCGTGGTTGGAACAGTCTCGCTTTCCTGTATAGCGAACCGCAGAACGTGCGTGACGCCTTGGCGGACTATTACGATCATGCTACCGTTGGCGATCTCATCAAGTCCAAGACGCAGTTCGCTGTCTTCACCGAGAACAAACGTTGGGAAGGCTCGCTCAACACGATGCGACCCGGTCAGGGCTATCTGCTCTACCGTCAAGCACAGGGTGCTGTCACTGTCCGTTTCATCAACCCCTCGCCTAACAGCGCTCAACACTCTACACTCAGCACTCAGCCCTCAACCCTCAGCGCTCCCGAGTTCTCCAACCCGAACGCTACCGCCAACATGACCATCATCGCCACGCTCGCCTCTGTCAGCGCCGGCGGTCTGTCAGGCGAAGCCGGTCTGTCTTCTGTCAGCGCCAGCGGTCTGTCTTCTATCTTCGTTTACGCTGCAGGCGAACTGGTCGGTGTCGCATCTCCGATATCCGTTTCTGAACCGCTCAACACTCAACACTCAACACTCAACTCATCAGGGAACGCCTTGTACTTCCTCACCATCCAGTCCGACCAAATCGGTGCACCGCTCACGTTCCGCACCGCCGAAGGCCAATGGCTCAACGTACAAATAAATAACCCATACAGCGAAGCAGATCGTTCGACCGAAGGGAGAAAAGAAATCGTAAATAACCCTGATGCTCACTACGGCACGCTCGAGTCTCCGGTACTTCTCACTCCTTCTCTGAATGGGCAGAGTGGGGCAGATGCGGCTGTTGACGTGTACAAACTCCTTGACAACGGTCATGTCGTAATCATCCGCAATGGCGAGCGTTACGACGTCACCGGCCTTCGCCTTACCAGGTAACGTCCGTTGTCGGACATATCTACAAGCAGAGGGTGTGGCAATTCCACACCCTCTGCTTGCTCTCGATAATTGTTGGTAATTGTTGATAATGGTTGACCCCAAAAATAATTGTTGTTAATTGTTGATAATGGTTGACCGACAACCTTCCCATTGTTGCCTGACCAAAAGAATAGAAAAGTGCAATAATGCTGAAAAAATACAAATAAATTTGCATTTGTCAAAAATTTTTAGTAACTTTGCAACGCATAAGGCACTATGAAAACAATCAGAGAGTTTATGAAACTGAAGAAAAGAAAAATCAAATTTGCAGGTATCTTTTTTCTATGCTGGTTCGGCTTTCTGGTTTTGTTGGTGGACGGCATCATAGGATTTCAAGCATTGGTTGACTATTTCGGTTCGTACGCCCTGGTAGAGATCATGCTATTTCTTTTGGTCGTACTGCCGACATTGGCTGTTTACAAATTGGTAAGAGAATAAAACGAACTTTCACAACAAAAGCCCCGATGCCTCCGTAAGGAATAATTGCTCTTGAGCATGATGGGTTAAAAAGACATAACTCAAAAAACACCATCTGACCCCGATATGGCTTGGTACTTTTTTGAATAAGACTGACCAAAAACGTACCAAGCCACACATAAACGAACATATAAGCAAAGCACGCAAAGCCCGCACGCAAAGCTACATGCAAAAAAAGCATAACTCAAGGGCGGCGGAATACCGCCTAAAACAGGACACCGCTGCGCTTGCACCCACTCCCCGAAGAAAAATATCGCTACGCGATTACCTTTTTTTAGTAGCATAGCACCAGCCTTATGCAAGCATAGTCCGGCACTATGCTACTAAAAAAATGCACATCCTTGCAATTTTTCTTCGGGGAGATTTGCAAATGTGCATTTTTTTTCGTATCTTTGCATGCGGAAAGGATTAGAATTGAACAATAAGTTCAAATAGGAGATTTGAAGCCGGCGGTGCTGCATGTCGCATATACGCAGCAAGGCGATAGGGAATGTATAATGACGGAAATGTAATAACAAAAAACGAATGAACAGAAAACTATTGATATGGATCGTGAGTTGGCTCACGGTGATCGGTCTGCATGCTGAGACGATCCGCGTTATGCGGTTTGTGCCGATAGACGGAGCAGAAAGCGAAGTGGCTGTGAACAGTTTGCAGAAAGTGGTGTTTACCCGCGACAGCGTGGTGCTCATCTCCGCATTAGACGGAGAGGCTGAGCCGGTGTACAAGTATGACTACCGGAGCATCCGGTTCGACGAAAGCCGTTTGCCGACGGAGGTACAGGCTGCCGGCGAGGAACAACCGACGCGTGGCGAGAAGTTCATACGCGACGGACAACTGCTGATCCGATTGGATAACCGGGTATATACAATCTGGGGGATGAGAGTGAGGGAATGAGAGAGTGAGGGAGTGAGAGAGTGAAGGAATGAGAGAGTGAGGGAATGAGGAAATGAGAGAGTGAGAGAATTAGAGAGAATATGAAAAAGATAATGACCATAGTGCTGCTGTGTGCAGCGATAAGTGCAAGTGCGCAGACCTACGTGTGGAAGAACGGTCATGCGCTGATTGAAGATCCGGACAGTATCACGTTTGTCAAGCCGGATATGGGTTTGCAGGTGTATGACAGCGCGAACAACTCCTCGTATGTCGACTACAGGTTTACGTATCCGACCGTCGATCATGCGGGTAAGCCGTGTGTGATGTCGGCAGTGTTGTCGTTGCACTCCAACGAGAAAGCCAGCCGGCGTATAGGCAAGATGGCGCTGTACAACCATTATACGATTCTGCGTTCGAACGAGGCGCCGAGTGTCGGTGAGTTGATGGATCTGCAGCTTGTCGGGTTGAGCAAAGGTATGGCTGTGGTGAGTCCCGACCTCGAGGGATTTGGCGTGACGGGTGACCGTGTGCAGGCGTACTGCTTTGCGGAGGCGAATGCACGTGTGTCAATCGACGCGCTGCTGGCGGCACGCCAATGGCTGGTAGAGCAGGGATATACAGTGGGCGACTCGATCCTGAACTACGGCTATTCGCAAGGCGGACAAACAGCGATGGCGGCACTCAAGTTGTCGCAGACCGAGTACCGCGGACGAGTGCATTTCACCAAAACGATAGCCGGCGCCGGACCATATGACCTGCGGCTCACCTTCTGCAAGTTCCTCGAGTGGAAGAGGATAGGCATGCCCGGTGTGCTGCCGCTGACCATAGCCGCACTCAACGAGATGTATCACCTCGGGATAAAGGACAAAGAGGCGTTCCTCGAGCCGCTGGCGTCGAACATGAAGAGCTGGATCGTATCGAAAAAATTCAATCAGGAAGAGTTCAAACAACTGCTGGGAACAGACAGCATAGCGAAGTTTATGCAACCGGCGTACTGCGATTCGACAACGGCAGAAATGGTGCGTGTACTCAGTTATGTGGACAGGATGCGTTTCACCGATGATTGGACGCCCGATGCCGATACCGATGTGAAAATCTATCACTCGCTCAACGACGATATAGTGGCACCCGAGAACTCGCAGATGATGTATCAGTGGCTGGTGAGCAAAGGTGTGCAGCACGCAGTGCTCGACACAACATCGCTCACAGGAACGCACCTGGATTCGGGAATGTACTTCCTGCTAAGTGCCATGACGTTCGATCTGATTGGGTGGTAAGCAATCTTTTTTACTTCTTTGCATGGGCAAACAATTACACAAAAACAAAATAACTATACACTATGTTACAAGTAGGAGACATGATGCCGGCGTTCAGCGTGGCGGATGAGCAGGGACGCGTGGTGACGAACAATGATATGACCGGCAAAAAGACCGTTATCTATTTCTATCCGAAAGACTCGACGCCGGGTTGTACCGCCGAGGCATGCAACATACGCGACAACTACCATGCGTTTCTGGCGCAAGGCTATCAGGTGTACGGCGTGAGCAAGGACAGTCAGGCGTCGCATGTCAAGTTCAAAGAGAAGTATGACCTGCCGTTTCCGCTGCTGAGCGACCCGACAACCGCGATGCTGCAGGCGTTCGGAGCATGGGGTGAGAAGAAGAACTACGGCAAGGTGACGATGGGCACGCTGAGGAAGACGTTTGTATTTGACGAAGAGGGCAGAGTGGCGCGAATCATAGAGAAAGTGGACACGAAGAATCATTCGGAGCAGATTTTGTAAGAAATGTATGTCTGATAGTACGATCCTGACATATACGGAAATAGACCGCGAGGCGTGGAGCAGGCTGGTGCAGACGAGCCGGACAGGGACGTGGTTTCAGAGCCCGGAGGCGTATGAGCTGTTTGCTTCGCTGCCGGAGATGTTTACTCCTTTCGCCTTTGGCGTAGTGAGCAAGCCCGAATCGGATTCGGGACTAATAAACAAAGAAACATTGCGGGGTGTATGTGTGGGATATGTGACGAAGGAAAAGAGTAGGCTGAGGCAGTTCTTTACGCGGCGGGCAATCATCCTGGGCGGACCGTGTCTGGCTGAAGACGCGACGGACGAGGAGGTGACAGCGCTTCTCTCAACACTCCACGCTCAACGCTCAACTCTCAACACTCCTATCTACATCGAGATACGTAACTTCAACGATTTCAGCCGTTGGCGCGGAGCGTTTGAGGCGGCAGGTTTTGCGTATCAGCCGCACCTGAACTTCCACGTGGATTGTACGGACAAACAGATGATGTGGGAACGGCTGAGCGATAACAGGAAGAGGCAGATAAAAAGGGGAATGCCTACCCCCAGCCCATATCTGGGTCAGAGCGACGCTCCCCGCTGCTCTTCCCGTTCGAATTGCCAAGCCGAGGCAATTCTCCATCTGAAAGGAGGGGAGAAGGATGGAAGGGATGTATCTGAGCTGGATGTAAGGGAGTGGTACGGCATATTGCAGGAGTTGTACAGGACGAAAGTCAAGACGCCGCTATGGCCGGTGGAGTTCTTTGTGCAGGCTTACAAGCAAGGCGTCGGACATTTCCTGCTGATAAGGCATGAGGGAAAGATCATCGGCGGCAGTATGGTGGTAAGAAAGCCTACCCCCAACCCCTCCCTAAAAGGAGGGGAGAATACAATGGAGAACATCGGGGAGAACGGAGTAGTATATGAGTGGTACGAGTGCGGGATGAATGCGGCGTACAAAGAGCAGTATCCGTCGGTGATGGCAACATGGGCAGGCATGCAGTATGCGCATGAGCAAGGTTGTGCACGTTACGACATGATGGGTGCGGGTGTGCCGGGCGTGCCGTACGGCGTGCGGGACTTCAAAGCCGAGTTCGGCGGCACGCTGGTGGAGCACGGACGATGGCTGTATGTAGCCAAGCCGTGGCTGTACTCTATCGGGAAAGCGGGAGTGGAAATGTTGAAAGGGGCCTACCCCCATCCCCTCCCTAAAGGGAAGGGTGAATACGTTGAAAATTAAAATTATTAACCTTATAAGATTATGAGAAAGATTGTAATGATTGTAGCGGTATGCGTGCTGTCGATGCAGATGATGGCAGCGTACTATGTAGCCGGCAACGGTTCGGCAGGAAACCCGTGGTGCGACGGCAAGTCGTGGCAAGTCAACGGAAGTGCTATGACAGACATGGGCGGCGGATTGTGGTCAGTCACGTTCGCGAATGTGCCGGTAGGCGGCGATTATCAGTTCAAGGTCACCAACGGTTCGAGCACGTGGATGGGCTTCGACAAGTATTCGTCAGACGGTTCGAACATCTATGCGACCTCGTCGGGCGGCGACCAGAACATCGTGTTCTCGATCAGTGAGCCGCAGGACATAACGATCACGTACAACGGCACGAAGATCTGCGTGAACGGCACCATAGGCAACGATGCTCCCGACCCGTCGAAATACTGGGCGGTAGGTGTGCCGGCAGAGTATGAAGGTGTGATGCTGCAGGCGTTCTACTGGGAAGCACAGAAACTGACAGATTACTCCCGAATGAAGTATGTCGATCTGCTGAACAGCGGTCTGGTGGACGAGATGGGCACGAACTTTGACCTGGTATGGATGCCACCTTCGGGAATGGGTGGCGGAGTAGGTTACTATACTCGTCAGTACTCCAATCTGGAAAGTGACTGGGGTACTAAAGCCAAGCTGCAGGAGGTGCTTGAGCGTCTGCACGCCAAGGGCTGCAAGGTGCTGGCGGATATAGTGATCAATCATACGCAGAGTTCTTCGGGATGGGCTAAATCGTTTATGACGAACAATTTTGGCAACTACGGAACCTATCAGATCACGTCGGAGCATATCTGTGCGGGCGATGAGGCATTTACCAGTTCATCGTCTGACAGCAAGAGTCTGCCTCACGGTGCAGCGGACACGGGTACGAATGACGGCGGTTGTCGTGACCTGGATCATACAAGCACGTACGTGCAGAACATGTGCAAGGCATACACACAATGGATGATCAACACGATAGGTTTCGATGGTTTCCGCTACGATATGACGTTAGGTTATCACGGCAAGTACCTGTCGATGTACAACCTTGCCTCGAAGCCGTTCTTCTCGGTATCGGAGTGCTGGAGCGATGTGAACACGATCAAAGCGCATCTGGAGGCTGCCAGCTACAACACGTTGGCGTTTGACTTCCCGACAAAGTACAAGTTCAACTCGTGGAAAGGCGGTTCGGCATACAGCAACCTGAAGAATCCGGGTATGCGTGCATTGGGCTTGACGAGAAACGCGGTAACGTTCATCGACAACCACGACACGTTCCACCGCTCGGATAACCAGAGTGGCGAGTTCCTGGGCTATAACACGAACCTGAACGGCAAGAAGCCGCAGATCCTTGAGGCAAACGCTTATCTGCTGATGATGCCGGGCGTGCCGTGTGTGTTCTGGCCGCACTGGTACACCTTCAAAAGTGATATCAACAAACTGATAGCCATCCGCAAACGTATGGGTATCCATTCGGAGTCAGAGGTAACGGACGAGGTGGCAGGTACGAACAAATATTCGGCCACCATAACCGGTCATCACGGTAAGGTTATTCTGCGTATGGGTTCGGCGCGCGACATGTCGGAGCCGGCAGGATATGAACATGCATATACCGGCGACAACTTTGATATCTATACCGCGTATGGCACCGGTGTGGAGGACGTGCAAGTACAATCGCCCGCGACGAAGGTGCTGGAGAACGGCACGTTGTACATCATGCGTGACGGCGAGCGATATACGGTGGACGGACGTAAGACTGAATAATCATGAGAGCGAAGAAACGATATATCTATCCGGCAATAGTCCTGACGGCTATTGTGCTGTTGGCGTCGTGTACGCGTCCGGCAGCGAAAGAATCGGGTTATGCCTACGGCGCCGACCTGAGTTGGCTGACGGAGCAGGAGCGTGACGGAGTGGTGTTCTACAACCTGAACGGACAGAGCGACGAGTGCATGCACCTGCTGCAAGGAATAGGAATGAACAGCGTGCGGTTGCGCGTGTGGGTGAATCATACTACAGGCTGGTGCAATCTGCCGGATATGCTGGTGAAAGCACGCCGTGCCGACAGCCTCGGGCTACGGCTGATGATTGACTTCCACTACTCGGACTTCTTTGCCGATCCGCATCGTCAGGACGTGCCGGCAGAGTGGCTCACGTGGGACAACCCCGACGGAAACGAACGGACCTATGCCGATACAATCAGCCACCTGACGGAGTGCGTGTATGCGCACACGAAGTCTGTGCTGCAGGCGCTCAAGGCGGAAGGTATAACGCCCGAATGGGTGCAGGTAGGCAACGAGACGCGCTATGGCACGTTGTGGCCCTACGGCCGTACGACTGACGAGGATTATGTGGCAGTGCGTAACGGCGAAGGATGGAGCAACTATGCGAAGTTCGTTACCGCAGGCTACGAGGCGTGCCATGAGGTCTTCCCCGATGTGATAGTGATCAACCATATCGACAACGCGTATATGGACAACGTGTGGTTCTACGAGCAACTGCAGGCAGACGGCGGCAAGTGGGATATGATTGGTCTGAGCCATTACCCGATGATGGGCGCGTGGAGCGGCGGCATACCCTGGCAGGAGATGAACGAGCGGGCGCGCCGTAACATTATCGCCCTGCATGAGGCATTCGGCTGTCCGGTTATGCTGTCCGAGATAGGCACGATGGAGCACGACCCGCAGACCTCGCAACAGGTGATTGCCGATGTGCGCAGCAAACTGGATACGTTGCCGTATTTCGGAGGAATATTCTACTGGGAGCCGCAGGTGTTTGCCGGTTGGCGTCCGCAGGAGTATATCCCGTTAGGCTGGGGTGCGTACGACATGGGCGCGTTCAAGACCGAAACAGGTCAGCCGAACGAGGCACTGGTAACACTATTTGCACACTAAATTTCTCACCCAAGCAGCCCACACGGGGCTGCTTTTTTGTGCCTGAACCGAAAAAAACACACTGCTTACGAAAAAGGATGGGGAATAGTTGCAAATTTCAAATATTTTTCGTACCTTTGCAGCGCAAATCAGCAAACGGTAATGAGCGAAGATAAGTGGCATTGGCAAACAGGGCGTATATGGCGCGGGGTTGGTATATACCATGTGACGATGGTTGTACCAAGTCGCATGCCTTTGTTTGGTGATTTGGTTATCCCTGATGATGATCCCGGACAAGCGTATATAGCGCGCAAAGAGTTGGGCGAGGCTATTCTCAAGTTGATGTTCATGATACCGGATTATCACCCGGAAGTAGAGATTATTCAGTTCTGCTTGATGCCGGATCATATTCATTTTATCTTGCGCGTAAAACGTGAGATGAAAAAAGGCATCGCATCTGTTGTGCGCGGGTTCTGGCAAGGTGCCAAGAAAGCCGGCAATGTATATGCTTCGTCAGTTTTTCCGAATACTATTCGGAGTGACCAGCCGAAATGGAATCCCATCTTTACCGAGAAACCCTTCATCCGCCCTATGTCGCGCAAAGGGCAACTGCAATCCATGATCCGCTATGTGCAGATGAATCCTCAGCGCCTTGCTACCAAGCGTCTCAAACCCGGTTATTTCTATGTGCAAGAGAATGTGGAAATAGGTGCTCGCGTTTATAGTGCCGTAGGCAATATCCAACTGCTGCATGCTCAGAAATATTCTCCCGTGCATGTGCGGAGCATGTGGGTGAAGGATGCCGAACAGAATGGAAATATTCAGCCCCTCAGAGACTACAAGAACGGCTGCGTTCTTGCAGCCCGAGAGGGAACGGTTATGGTCTCGCCGTTTATCAGCGAACATGAGAAAGCCGTGTTAGATGTGCTCCTTAAGGAGCAACACGGCATTATCTATATCGCCGATAATGGTTTCGGGCGATATTTCAAACCATCTGATGCCTTGTTCGATGCAGTCGCAGAGGGTCGCCTTCTCATCCTCTCCCCATGGTCGTATGATCCAAGCAAGAAGCGCGTAAGCCGTGACGAATGCGTAGCGATGAACGGCATGGCGGAGGAGATTTGCGATGCTCTTTCTCCGAATACTATTCGGAAAAATTAACGAAGCGCTTCGTCTGTTTAGGGCTATATCACACGTGACGTAGAAACCTGCATGCACGAGCATTATCCAATCGTTATACATACTAAATCGGGCTAACGCTGCTGACGTTAGCCCGATTCGGTTATGGCGGAATGACTATTGTGCGTTGTATGTCTCCAGCGCCTTACGCAGCACGATCATCGCTTTGCCCAGGTCGTCCTTGTTCAGCACATACGCCATGCGCACCTGCTTGCGGCCGTCCTCCGGATTGGTGTAGAAACCTGTACCGGGAGCCATCATGACGGTTGCGCCCTCGAAGGAGAAATCCGTCAGACACCACTTGCAGAACTTCTCGACATCATCAACAGGCAGTTGTACCATGACGTAGAACGCACCGGTAGGTGCCGGAGCAAACACGCCGGGAATCTGGTTGAGTTGGTCGATCAGGAAGTTACGGCGACTCAGGTACTCGTCATAGACCTCGAGCATATATTCCTCCGGTGTGGACAGCGACGCCTCGGCTACGATCTGTCCGAACAGCGGTGGCGAGAGTCGTGCCTGGCAGAACTTCATTACTGCCTCGCGTACGGCTTTGTTCTTGGTGATGAGTGCGCCGATACGTATGCCGCACTCCGAGTATCGCTTCGACACGCTGTCCACAAGGATAACGTTCTGCTCTATACCTTCCAGGTGGCAGGCGGAGATGTAGGGCGATTTGGTGTAGATAAACTCGCGATAGACCTCGTCGGAGATGAGGTAGAGGTTATACTTCTTCACCAGGTCGCGAATCTGGCGCATCTCCTGTTTGGTGTACAGGTAGCCGGTCGGGTTGTTGGGGTTACAGATGAGTATGGCACGTGTCTTGGGCGTGATCTGCTTCTCAAACTCCTCCACCGACGGCAGTTTGAAGCCGTTCTCTATATGCGTCTTGACGGACTTGACTACCGCACCGCAGGAGATAGCGAACGCCATGTAGTTGGCATAACTCGGGTCGGTAACGATGATCTCTTCGCCCGGGTTGAGGCACGACATGTATGCAAACATGATCGCCTCCGAACCGCCGGAGGTGATGATAATCTCGTCGGGCGAGAGGTCGATGCCGTAGTCGGCATAGTAACTGACCATCTTCGTGCGCAGGGATTTCAGCCCTTGCGAAGGAGAGTAGGACAGAACATCCTGTTGGAAGTTCTTGACTGCCTCCAGTGCTTGCGGCGGAGTGGCAATATCCGGCTGACCGATGTTCAGGTGATAGACATGTATGCCTGCGCGCTTGGCATCGTCGGCATACTTCGCCAGTTTGCGGATAGGCGACTCAGGCATCGATTGTGCTCGTACACTTATTTCCATAAATGTTGTTATGCGGTTAAGCGGTTAAGTTGTTAAGTTGTTAAGCTGTTGCGTTGTTAAAATTCCGAGGTGAAGTGGAAGGTGATGTGTTTGTAGTCCTGTTGCGCCATCTGCAGGACGTAGGCGCTGTCCGCCATGAACACGTCGCGGCCGTCTTTGTCCAGCGCCATGTATTGTGGTTTGCGGCGCTTGAACATCTCGAGTTCGGCATCGTCGTCGCTCTCTATCCAGCAGGCTTTGTACATCTGCAGCGGCTCCCAGCGGCACTTAGCCTGATACTCATGCTCCAGGCGGTACTGAATAACCTCGAACTGCAACTGACCGACCGTACCGATGATCTTGCGTCCGTTGAGTTGGCTGACAAACAGTTGCGCCACACCTTCGTCCATCAGTTGGCTGATACCTTTGTCGAGTTGCTTCTGCTTCATCGGGTCGGCGTTCTCGATGTACTTGAACATCTCCGGCGAGAAACTGGGCAGACCTTTGAAGTGCAGATTCTCACCCGAGGTGAGCGTGTCGCCGATCTTGAAGTTACCCGTATCCGGCAGACCGACTATATCGCCTGCAAACGCTTCGTCCACGGTCTCTTTGCGCTGTGCCATGAAACAGGTAGGCGAACTGAATCGCATCTGCTGTCCTTTACGCACGTGCGTATAATAGGTATTACGCTCAAACTTGCCGGAGCAGATCTTGAAGAACGCAATGCACGAGCGGTGGTTGGGATCCATGTTGGCGTGAATCTTGAAGCAGAACCCCGTGAACTTGTCCTCCATAGGTTTCACCTCACGCTCCTCGGCAACCACAGGTCGCGGCGATGGAGCGATATGTACGAAGCACTCCAGCAACTCCTTGACGCCGAACGTGTTCAGCGCCGATCCGAAAAAGACAGGTGCCAACTCGCCCGCCAGGTACGAATCGATGCTGAACGGGTCATACACGCCCTCGATCATCTCCAGGTCTTCCTGCAGTTTAGCGGCATCGCTGTCGCCTACGAGCGTAGCAATCTGCGGGTCGGTAACGTCCTCAAACTGAATGGATTCCGTCACGTGCGTCTTGTCAGGCTGATAGAGATCGAGCGTCTGCTGGAAGATGTTATACACACCTTTGAAACGTTGTCCGCTATTGATCGGCCAACTCAGCGGACGCACCTTGATGCCGAGTTCGGCTTCCACCTCGTCGAGCAGGTCGAATGGGTCTTTGCCCTCGCGGTCCATCTTGTTGATAAACACCATGACAGGCGTCTTGCGCATACGGCAGACCTGCATCAGCCGGCGTGTCTGCGTCTCGACACCTTTGGCTGCATCGATCACGATGATAACTGAGTCAACGGCTGTGAGCGTGCGGAACGTATCCTCGGCAAAGTCCTGGTGACCCGGTGTGTCAAGAATATTGATATGATAGGTTGTACCGGCTTTGTTGCGGTAGGTTGGGGTATAATCGAATCCCATGACAGAGGTAGCAACGCTGATACCACGCTGCTTCTCGATCTCCATCCAGTCGGATGTGGCGGTCTTGCGGATCTTGTTGCTCTTGACGGCTCCGGCTACGTGGATAGCGCCGCCGTAGAGCAGAAGTTTCTCGGTCAATGTGGTCTTACCGGCATCCGGGTGCGAAATGATGGCAAACGTGCGGCGACGAAGTATCTCTTGTTGGTCGGTGGTGGATAACATGTGGTGTTATGCTGTTAATGTGTAAAAAAATTAACTGTAGTCAACGATTTTCGTACAAAAGTACGGATAATTTTCCAAATGTGCAAATTTTTTCGGCAGAATACTTGCTTTTTTGCGATAATTTTTGTATCTTTGCACCCATAAATTGTAAATAGCAAATTGTGAAATCATAAATTCTATGAAATCTATCTCCTATATCGGTTGTGATGACCAGACTTTAGACCTGTTTGAGGGGCAGTATGCCCTGCCTGACGGAATGTGCTACAACTCCTATCTGCTATGTGCCGACAAGGTAGCCATACTGGATACGATTGACAAACGTTGTACCGATGAGTGGCTGAACAAGACCGAGAAAGCCCTGCTCGGTCGCACGCCGGACTATCTGGTAGTCCATCACATGGAGCCGGATCACTCGGGGTCAATCAAGCGGTTTGTGCAGACCTATCCGCAGGTGCAACTCGTGTGCTCGAAGATTGCCGAGAACATGTTGCGCCAGTTCGGCGTGGAGCATAACAATATCCGCGTGGTTAAAGAAGGCGACGTGCTTGACTTGGGCGGCCTGACGCTGCAGTTCATCGCTGCGCCTATGGTGCACTGGCCCGAGGTGCTGATGAGTTATTGTCCGGAGGAGAAAGTGCTGTTCTCCGCCGACGCGTTCGGCAAGTTCGGCGTATATGATGCCGATGCCGACGACTGGGCATGCGAGGCAAGGCGATACTACTTCAATATAGTAGGTAAGTACGGCGTGCAGGTACAGGCTGTGCTCAAGAAGGTTGCACCGCTCAGTATCAGCAGTATCGCTCCGTTGCACGGACCGGTGCTGGAGGGCGAGAAGATGGCTGAGGCGTTGCGCCTGTATGCTATATGGAGCGCGTACGGCGTGGAGACCGAGGGCGTGTTTGTCGTTTCGGCTTCGATACACGGCAATACCTTGCAGGCTGCCGAATATATTGCCGACGAACTGCGCAAGCAGGGGCTGAAAGTAGCCTTTACCGACCTCACTCGTGACGATATGGCAGAGGCTGTCGAGGATGCGTTCCGCTACGGCAAGATGATCCTCTGCGCCTGCACCTATGATGCCGACCTGTTTCCGCCGATGCATACGTTCCTGCACAAGTTGCAACTCAAGGGCTACAAGAACCGCCGCGTGGCACTCGTAGAGAACGGCTCATGGGCACCCGCTGCCGCCAAGGTGATGCGCAGCATGCTTGAGCAGATGACCAATGTCGAAGTAGTTGAGCCTGTAGTCACTCTGCGAGGCTGCATGAAAGAAGCCGACAAACCCGCTATCGCTTCGGCGATTAATGCGGTGAGGAGTTAAGCGACCATTTTAACTACTTAACGTTTTTCGTAGAAAAACCATATTAACAACAAAATATCACTACCATGAACTTTACCCAACAAGATCTCGAGCAACTGAGTGCTCGCGGAATCTCCGTACAGAAAGCGGAAGAGCAGTTGAAATGTTTCCAAACGGGCTTCCCCGTGTTGGATATAGTAGAACCGGCAGCCTTGCATAAGGGCGTTATCAGCCCCTCGGTGGCTGAGCGTAAGGAATATATTGCTGCCTGGCAGCAGTATCTGGCTGAGGGGCACAAAGTGCTGAAGTTCGTTCCTGCATCGGGTGCGGCTTCGCGTATGTTCAAGAATCTGTTTGAGTACCTCGACAATGGGGTAGAGACTCCGTTCATCCGCGAGTTTCTGGACAATATATCGAAGTTCGCCTTCGGCAAGCAACTTGCCGGCAAGGAAGGTCAGGAGGCAGTGCGCTTCCTGCTCAAGGATATGAACTACGGCAATCTGCCCAAAGGTCTGCTGCTGTTCCACTCCTATCGCGATGGTGCACGCACACCGGCACTGGAGCACATGGTCGAAGGTGCGCTATATGCTGCCTCCAATGGCGAGGTAAACATCCACTTCACCGTTTCGCACGACCATCTGCCTCTGTTCCGCAAGCATATTGCCGACAATCTGCAGAAACTCGAGGCGAAGTACGGGGTTAAGTTCAACATCTCCTTCTCCGAGCAGAAACCTTCTACTGACACCTTGGCAGCCAATCCTGACGGCACGCCGTTCCGTACGGCAGACGGCAAACTGCTGTTCCGTCCGGGCGGTCACGGCGCACTCATCGAGAACCTGAACGAGCAAGACGCCGATATCGTGTTTATCAAGAACATCGATAATGTCGTACCCGACCGCCTGAAAGGCTCAACGGTTGAGTTCAAACAACTGCTGGCAGGTGTGCTGGTTATGGAGCAGAAACGCGTGTTTGAGGCGCTGCGTCAGCCGGGCTTGAGCGCTGAGGAGCGTGAGCGGCTGAACCGTCCTATCCGCGTGTGCGGCGTAGTGCGTAACACCGGCGAACCCGGCGGCGGACCGTTCCGCGTACG
>ONHW01000008.1 GCA_900317745.1 uncultured Bacteroidales bacterium
CTCAACCATTGCCGCCGACCTTGAGGCATTCAATGCTCAAAAGGACACCGGTTACAAGACCTTCTACCAGTACCTCTGGCACATCTGTGCAGCCGAGATTGACGGCTAAACGGAGGTTCTGATGGTTCTGTACGGATAGCACGGATTACACTGAGGCAGATGAGTGAACTGTACGGATCGGACGGATTACACGGATGCAGATGAACAGAGATTCCGTGACACTCCGTGAAAATCCGTGTTCGAGCAAAAATATCCGTGACATCCGTAGTATCCGTACAGAACAAAAACCACTAAATTTTCAGCACAATGAAGAAGTACATCAAACAAATCCTGCTGACTCTGTTAACCGCCCTGGCGATAGGCTTAACGGTGATGCTGACGAGTTGCAACGTCACCCGCACCGTCACCACGACCTCCAGCAGCGTCAAACGCGGTGACACAACCGTGATCATTCAGAGTAAGACCATCGAATCGTACGACGCCTCGAAACGATTGTAGCACAAAAAAATCGGCATTCATTTGGAAATGTCGATTTTTTTTCGTACTTTTGCACCGCAAAACGAATAAGACTATGGCTATCCAAACAACTGAACTGATTCGTACATCCCGGAGCTGGGACGGTGCCCTGCTTCCGGATTTTCCGCAAGGAACACCCGAACTGCGCGTGCTGCGGCTGGATTTTCCCGTAGGTGCCAAAACAGGCTGGCACCACCATACGGTGGTTAATTACGGTATAGTACAGCAGGGCGACCTGACTATCGTCTGCCAGGACGGTACAGAACGCACTTTCCGCGAAGGCGAGGCACTCGTCGAGGTGATCGGCACGGTGCATCGCGGAGAGAACCGCGGCAACAAACCCGTTGTGCTGGTTATGTTCTACTACTCTGAACCCGGACAGCAGATAACCATCCAACATCCTGAACTGTAACCCGCTGATATTTGTTTCTCAGTCCCGCGAGTGGGACTTCCTGCGTAAGTCCCACGCAGCACTTGCAATAACCAAAAAGAAAACACCTCACAAGTAAACTTGCAGGTGCTCTCCTTTTTGTTTCTCAGTACCGCGAGTGGGACTTGAACCCACACAGCCGTTTCGGGCCAAAGGATTTTAAGTCCTTCGTGTCTACCGATTCCACCATCGCGGCAGCAAAAACGGTGCAAAGATACGATATTTTATTGAATTTTGCAAATTTTTGACCAAAAATCATAAAAAAAATCATTCATATTTGCAAATTTCGGAAATTTTATGTATCTTTGTACGCTAATTGTGGCGAAAAGCGGACTGCTCACCACAAATGTATCGACTAACAATTAAAAAATATACAACCATGCAAAAATCTCCATTACAAATTGCCAGAAGCAATTATCAACCGAAAATGCCGGTAGCACTGTCCGGCCATGTACGTCTGTCCGAAGGGGCTGCAACGCAGAGTGTTGCTGATCAGGAAGAGATAAAGAAACTCTTCCCAAACACCTACGGCCTGCCTGTCATCACTATGGAACCCAGTGCTGAGGCTCCCGCAGCGTTGCCTGCAATGAACGTAGGCGTTATCCTGTCCGGCGGACAGGCTCCCGGCGGACACAACGTGATAAGCGGACTGTTTGACGGTCTGAAGAAACTTAATCCTGCCAACAAGCTCTACGGTTTCCTGGGCGGACCTTCAGGACTGATCGAAGGCAAGTATCAGGAACTGACCAAAGAGATCATCGACGAGTACCGCAACACCGGCGGATTCGATATCATCGGTTCGGGACGTACCAAACTTGAAGAGACCTGGCAGTTCGACAACGGCATTGAGGTGTGCAAGAAACTGGGCATCAAGGCTGTTGTGATCATCGGCGGTGACGACTCGAACACCAACGCATGCGTGCTGGCAGAGTACTACCTGCAGAAGAAGTGCGGCATACAGGTTATCGGCTGCCCGAAAACCATCGACGGTGACCTCAAGAACGAGATGATCGAGACCTCCTTCGGCTTCGATACCGCCTGCAAGGTTTACTCGGAGCTGATCGGAAACATCCAGCGCGACGCCAACTCGGCAAAGAAATACTGGCACTTCATCCGCCTCATGGGACGCAGCGCCAGCCATATAGCACTCGAGTGCGCACTGCAGTCGCAACCGAACATCTGCCTCATCTCTGAGGAGGTGGAAGCCAAGAACATGACGCTCAACGATATCGTGGAGCAGATCGTGGAGGTGATCGTTGATCGCGCCAATGCCGGACTGAACTTTGGTACTATCCTCATTCCTGAAGGACTGATAGAGTTCATACCTGCCATGCGTATCCTTATCCAGGAACTCAATGATCTGCTTGCGCAGAACGAGGAGTTTGCTTCGCTCGAGGGCGATGACGCCAAGCGCGAGTACGTCAAGTCGATGCTGTCACCTGCTTCGTGCGAACTCTATCGCTCGCTGCCGAAGGGTATTGCACGTCAGTTGACGCTCGACCGCGATCCTCACGGTAACGTCATGGTTAGCCAGATCGAGACCGAGAAACTCCTTATCGAGATGGTGGGCAAACGTCTGGCACAACTCAAGGCTGCCGGTACGTACAAAGGTAAGTTCTCCGCCCTGAACCACTTCTTCGGCTACGAGGGTCGCTGCGCTATACCTTCGAACTTCGATGCCGACTACTGCTACTCTATCGGCATGACGGCTACGCATCTCATCGCTGCAGGCAAGACAGGATACATGTCGCTCGTGCGTAACCTCACCAAGCCCGCTGCAGAGTGGATAGCAGGCGGTGTGCCTATCACCATGATGATGAACATGGAGAAACGTAACGGCAAGATGAAACCCGTTATCCAGAAAGCACTGGTGGACCTCAACGGTGCACCGTTCAAGTTCTTCGCTGCTCACCGTGCCGAGTGGGCTGACGCCAACACCAGTTACATCTATCCGGGACCGATCCAGTACTACGGTCCGACGGAGGTATGCGACCAACCGACACACACGCTCATCCTCGAGCAGTCCGGCAAGTAAATACCCACGCAAGTAATGCTGCACAAGAGCGTAGTCATACTGCCGGCATTGGTTCTCACCATGCTGCTGCCGATAGGAGTACAGGCGCAACCCCATCAGGATGCGCCGTACTCCGACGAGCAGTTGTACGCCGCCTATCAGGCAGGGGACATGCAAACATGGAAAGAGTATATCGACCACGCATGCTTCGACTCTCTCACTACACAGGAGCAGACGCGACGCGTGTACTATGAGTACGGATATGCTGCCGCACTCCTGGATATCGACAAACGAGCCGCACGACCGTATATCCGGCAGTTCGGCGAACATATTGAGGTGCTCAAAAACGACCTCCCGCCAGTGCTGCTGCACGTATATACAGTAGCCTTCCATACATACGACCTGGCGGTCTATGCCCGGCATATAAAGATGCACTGCGACCAGATTCTCCTGCATGCCGAGCAGGCAGTTCAGGCGGACTCCACTCACCCGCTCGCATGGGGCATACAGGCTAACGTGCACTTCTATGCTCCGCGACTGATGGGCGGAAACAAACAACTGGCTATGCGGGAATACGAACGGGCAGACAGTTTGTTCGAACTGCACGCACATGATCATGAACTCGATTGGACATACATGGCGCAGACCGTCAGCCTCGTGCAGTGCTACGACAAACTCGGACTCAAGGACAAAGCGCTCGCGAAAGCACGACAGGCAGCCGCAAGATGGCAGCGGTTCGACTATATGAAGCAATACTTGCAAAAACTCGAAAAGAAAAACAAATAACAACAATAATTAACCATTTAATCTAAAACTTATGGCTAAAGTTTATCATGCAAATGAAATCAAGAACATCGCCTTGATGGGAGGTAGCGGTTCAGGTAAAACCACGCTCATGGAGGCTATGCTCTTCGAGAGCGGAGTGATCAAACGTCGCGGCACGGTTGAGGCTCAATCCACCGTATGCGACTATTTCCCTGTAGAAAAAGAATACGGCTATTCGGTATTCTCAACCGTATGTAACATTGAATATGCCGGCAAGAAGTTGAACATCATCGACTGCCCGGGTTCAGATGACTTCTGCGGAGGTGCAATATCTGCACTGCACGTATGCGATACGGCGATCATCACCCTTACCGCCAACGGCGGAGTAGAGGTCGGTACGCAGAACAACTTCCGCATGGCTGAAAATGCGAAGAAGCCTGTAGTGTTCCTCGTCAATAAGTGCGACCACGAAAACGCCAATATCGACCGTACACTCGAGGGACTCAAGGAGAACTTCGGCAACAAGGTTGTTGTACTCCAGTACCCTGTTAACCCGGGCGCAGGATTCAACTCGGCTATCGATGTCCTCAAACGCAAGATGCTCGTTTGGAAAGCCGAAGGAGGTGCTCCCGAACTCAAAGATATACCTGCTGACGAACAAGCCAAAGCCGAAGAGATGCTGGCTAATGTCATGGAGATAGCCGCTTCCTACGACGAAGCGCTGATGGAGAAGTTCTTCGACCAGGGCGAACTAACCATCGAGGAGACCATCGAAGGCATCCGTAACACCTTCAAAGAGGGAGGTATCTATCCCGTTATATGCGCTTCAGGTACACGCGACATGGGCGTACGCCGACTCATGGAGTTCCTCGGTGAGATGGCACCCGCAGTAGCCGATGCACCCAAGCCGTTGAGCACCGAGGGTGTGGAGGTCGCTCCCGACGACAAAGCTCCCGTTTCGATGTTCATCTTCAAGACCTCGGTTGAGCCGCATATCGGTGATGTCAACTACTTCAAGGTTATGCAGGGTACGGTACACGCTGCCGACGACCTTGTGAACATGGACCGCGGATCGAAGGAGCGTATCTCGCAGTTGTATGCCGTGGACGGCAGCATCCGCGTGCCGGTAGATGAGGTTTGCGCAGGTGACATCGCTGCTACCGTTAAACTAAAAGATACCCGCACCGGCAACACGCTCAACGCCAAGGATTGCGAACTGCAGTACGAACCCGTCAGCTATCCCGACCCGAAGTACCGCCGTGCTATTCGTCCGAACAACGAGCAGGAAGCCGAGAAACTGAGCGCACTGCTCACACGTATGCATGAGGAAGATCCGACATGGCTCGTTGAGCAGAGCAAGGAACTCAAGCAGACTATCGTCAGCGGTCAGGGCGAGTTCCACCTGCGTACACTCAAGTGGCGTCTGGAGAACAACGACAAGATGATGGTTACCTTCGAGGAGCCGAAGATCCCGTATCGCGAGACAATCACCAAGGCTGCACGTGCCGATTATCGCCACAAGAAGCAGTCCGGTGGTTCGGGTCAGTTCGGTGAGGTGCATCTGATCGTTGAGCCGTACGAGGAAGGCGTACCTGTTAAGGAGGTTTACAAGTTCGGCAACCAGGAGTACCGCATCAGTGTCAAGGATACGCAGGAGATACCTCTGGAGTGGGGCGGCAAGCTTGTGCTCATCAACTCTATCGTCGGAGGTGCTATCGATGCACGTTTCATCCCGGCTATCCTCAAAGGCTTGATGGATCGTATGGAGCAAGGACCGCTCACGGGCTCGTATGCGCGTGACGTGCGCGTCATTATATATGATGGTAAGATGCACCCGGTTGACTCAAACGAAATATCCTTCCGCCTCGCCGGACGTAACGCGTTTGCCGAAGCGTTCCGCAACGCTAACCCGAAAGTACTGGAGCCGATCTATGATGTAGAGGTATTCGTTCCGTCAGATATGATGGGCGATGTGATGTCCGATATCACCGGTCGTCGCGGCATGGTGCTCGGTATGCACACCGAGAAGAACTTCACACGTCTGAGCGCACAAGTGCCTCTGGCTGAGATGGCGTCGTACTCCACCACGCTCTCCTCGCTCACCGGCGGACGTGCAACGTTCACGATGAAGTTCAAGGATTACGAGCTTGTTCCGGGCGATGTGCAGGACAAACTGCTCAAAGCTTACCAGGAGAGCCAGAAGGAGGACGAGTAATCGCCTGCCTTTGCAAAGAAAACAGCGTGCCGGTTGGTACGCTGTTTCTTGTTTAGTGTTGAATGTTTAGCGTTTAGTGTTGAGCGTAGAGTTGTTGAAGAGTTACTCTACCGTGACAGATTTGGCGAGGTTGCGCGGCTGATCGACGTCGCAGCCCTTGATCACGGCAATGTGATAGGCGAGCAGTTGCAGCGGTATGACGGTCAGCAGCGGAGTGAGGCACTCTTCGGTAGCAGGTATCTCAATGGTATAATCCGCTATCCGGCTGACAAGTTCGTCGCCCTCGGTAACAACGGCTATCACGCGACCTTTGCGGGCTTTGATCTCCTGGATATTGCTGACCACCTTCTCATACGTCCCGCAGTGCGGTGCAACAACCACTACCGGCATCTCCTGCGATATGAGGGCTATCGGACCATGTTTCATCTCGGCGGCAGGATAACCCTCGGCATGAATGTAACTTATCTCCTTGAGTTTGAGTGCACCCTCGAGTGCCACGGGGAAATTGTAACCTCTGCCGAGGTAAATGAAGTTTTGCGCATACGTGAATGTTCTGGCGAAATCGGCTATGCGTTTGTTCTGGCCGAGTACGCGTTCAATCTTGTCGGGTATCTGCCCGAGTTCGCGTACGATAGCCAGATACTGCTCTTGGCTCAGCGTCCCTTTCTCGCGCCCTATACACAACGCCAGCATAGTCAGTGCAGTGACTTGTGCCGTGAATGCCTTGGTACTGGCTACGCCGATCTCCGGACCGACATGCGTATAACAACCGCTGTCGCTCAGTCGCGGGATAGAAGCTCCGACCACATTGCAGATGGAGAAGATAAACGCTCCCTTGGATTTAGCCAGTTGGATAGCAGCCAGTGTGTCCGCCGTTTCGCCGGATTGCGAGATCGCAACCACAATATCATCCTTGTTAATCACAGGCTTACGGTAGCGGAACTCGCTGGAGTATTCCACCTCCACGGGTATCTGTGCAAACTCCTCGATGGCATACATCGCAATCAGTCCTGCATGCCAGCTTGTGCCGCAAGCGGTGATAATGATCCGCTTGGCGTCCAGAAAACGCTGTTTGTTGTCAATGAATCCAGAAAGGGCTATGTTGTCCTGACGCACGTTCACACGTCCGCGCATCGAGTCGGTCAGTGTACGCGGTTGCTCGAAGATCTCCTTGAGCATGAAGTGTGGATAACCGCCTTTCTCCAGTTGTGAGAGCGACATCTCAAGGCGCTTGATCTCAGGTGTCTTCTGTACATTGTTGATTGTGGTGATATCTATATTACTTTCTTCTTTCGGCTCGCCCGCCTCTTTCAACTCATCACTTTCTCTCAACTCTAAACTCTCAACGCTCAACTTTATAGTCACCACCTCCTCGTCTTCAATATATATCACCTTGTCGGTGTACTCAACGATAGGTGTGGCGTCCGAAGCCAGGAAATATTCGTCCTGACCTATACCCACTACCAGCGGTGAGCCCTTGCGAGCGGCAACGAGTGTGTCAGGATGATCCTTGTCAAGTACGGCAATAGCGTATGCACCCACTACCTGCTGCAACGCCAGTTGCACGGCGGTCTTCAGATCGACATGCCGGTTGAGTTGCGTATATTCGATCAGTTGCACCAGCACCTCCGTATCCGTGTCTGATTTGAAGGTGTACCCCTCTTGTTGCAGTCCGGCTTTGAGCACGGCATAGTTCTCTATTATACCGTTGTGGATAATTGCCAGCCGCTCGCTTTCGGAGTAATGCGGATGAGCGTTCACGGTGTTCGGCTCGCCGTGTGTCGCCCAACGCGTATGGGCTATGCCTATGCAACCGTCGGTATCCTTGTCAGCAGCATACGTCTCCAGTTCCGCCACTTTGCCCTTGGCTTTGTAGATGTTCAGTTGCCCTTGCGGATTGATCAGTGCTACACCTGCACTATCGTAACCGCGGTACTCCAAACGGTGCAAACCTTTAATCAGTATCGGATACGCCTTGCGCTTGCCGATATATCCAACTATTCCACACATAAAGTTATATAAGATTTTATTATTTATGATTTGGGATTTCCGATTTACGATGTATGATTTGGTCATTTTTTATTCGCTCGAGTGCTTCCATACAATCCTCGCGTCTTGAGAATCCCGAGAAGCGTACATATCCTTCACCCGACTGTCCGAATCCTACGCCGGGTGTACATACCACCTGGCATTGTTCCAGCAGATGGTCGAAGAATTGCCATGAGTTCCATCCGTACGGTGCTTTGCACCATATATACGGTGCATTTTCTCCGCCATACACCTGAAACCCCATCTCACTCAATCCGGTTCTTATAAGTTGTGCTGTTGTCAGGTAGTGATTGATGTTCGCCCTGCAGTCTTCCTGCCCTTCAGCCGTGTATGTTGCCATGGCAGCGCGTTGCGATACGTACGAGGTGCCGTTGTACTTTGTGGTCTGTCTGCGCAGCCATAAGTCATTCAAACCGGTGGCTTTTGGTACAATGGTGTAACCGCAGCGTAGAGAGGTGAATCCGGCACTTTTGCTGAAACTGCGCACTTCGATTGCCACCTGCTTCGCTCCGGCTATCTCATAGATGCTGTGCGGTATATCCGGCTGCGTAATAAATGCCTCGTAGGCTCCGTCGTAGATAATGATACTTTTGTTAGCCAGCGCATAATCTACCCACTGCTTGAGTTGGTCGTATGTGAGCACAATACCGGTCGGGTTGTTCGGATAACACAGATAGATGATATCCGCTTTTCCTGTAGGCAGGTCGGGCACGAATCCGTTTTCTGCCAGACAGGGAATGTTCAGTATCTGTCTCCCTGCCATAATCGTTGTATCTGCGTATGCTGGATACGACGGATCAAGTATGGCTACGCTGTTGTCCCTTGCAAACAATTCGCTCAGGTTACCCAGATCACTGCCCGCTCCATCGCTGACAAACACCTCGTCCAAATCCAATTGTATGTTGCGTGGTGCATAATCGTTGTCGATGATCGCCTGCCGCAGCCAGTGATAGCCGGCTTCCGGTCCGTATCCGCGGAACGTATCCTGATGCGCCAACTCGTCGGCAGCCTGCTGCATGGCTTGTACAATCACCTGCGGCAACGGACGAGTCACATCGCCCACACCTAACTGTAATACTCTTTGCCCCGGATGGGAAGCCGAATACGCCTTGGTGCGGTCGGTGATATCCTTAAACAGATATTGCCCTTGCAGGTTTCGGAAGTTTGAGTTGATCTTCATAGCAATTACAGATAATATTCGCCACGGTAAACGATGGTTGCGGTGCCGCTCATGAATATGGATTCGTTGTCACCCGCCCATTGTATTCGCAACTCACCTCCGGGCAGGTGTACCGTCACATCTCTGCCGGTGTATCCCAGTCGTATAGCTGCGGCTACCGCGGCACAAGCGCCCGTTCCGCAGGCTTGCGTCTCTCCTGAACCGCGTTCCCACACACGCAGGTCGATCTCGCTGCGGTTACGTACGCATGCAAACTCCACGTTCGTACCCTCTGAAAAATGCGGATGCGTGGCAATTTGCCTGCCTAACCGGTGTAACTGCTCTGAGGAAATCTCATATTCACTGAAGAACACAGCGTGAGGGTTACCCATGTTCACCTGCGTAAAAGTTTGAGGAAGAGTGTCCAGTATGGGTGCTTCGGCTGCTATAACCGGTATACCCATATTGACCTTCACATTCTTCACCAATCCGTCAGTAACCTGTAACGCCAGTTCGCGGATACCTGCTTGGGTTGCAATAGTCAGTTGCCTCCTGCGGCACAGATAACTCTCGTACAGATATTTGCCTACACACCGGATAGCGTTACCGCACATCTGCGCCTCCGAGCCGTCGGCATTGAAGATGCGCATACGTGCATCAGCTTCGTTGTCCGGCAACATCAGCACCAGTCCGTCCGAACCCGCACCGGTATGTCTGTCGCTTATCCGGCGAGCCAGTGCCGGTATGTCGGCGTGGGCGATGAGGGCGGCTGTATCCTCTTCAAAACAATCGATGTACACGTAGTCATTGCTCAGCCCGTGCATCTTGATGAACGGAAGATTTGCCATAGGTCTTGGTTGAGTGAATAAACAGTTGATGTTTAGTGTGTAAATAGCAGTTCTCTGTACTTGGGCAGTGTCCACATCTCGTCATCCACAATGAGTTCGAGTGCGTCTGCATGTTCGCGTATCTGTGCCATTAGTGGCAGAACGCAATCGTGGTACGCCACGGCTTTGCTTCGTTCGTCAGTCTGGCGGTTGGCTTTATGACGCGCTTCGGTCATAGCATCTACACCCTCGAGTATGGCACAGGAGTGATTCTCTATTTGGCGGATGATATCATAGTCGCGTGCGTTGAGTGAAGCAACCTCTTCGGCAGCGAACACCTGTTTTACTGCCAGTACGTTTTGCAATAGCATTGTTTGGTAACGTTTGGCTGCAGGCAACACGTGGTTCAGAACGAGGTCGCCCAGCACGCGGCTCTCTATTTGCAGTTTTTTGTTGTATGTACTCCATTTCACTTCGCAGCGGCTGTGTAACTCCGCCTCGCTCAGTACACCTGTTGCTTCGAACATCTTCACTGTTTCCGGCAGCAGATATTGGTCGAAGATCACCGGTACACTCGTCTCACAGTTCAGTCCGCGCTTGGCTGCTTCGGCTTTCCACTCTTCAGAGTAACCGTTGCCGTCAAAGCGTATAGGTTTGCATGACACGATATATTGCCGTATCACCTCAAACAGTGCCCGCTCTTTCGGCTGCCCTTGCTCAATGCGCGTATCAACCTCCTGCTTGAATAGAAGCAGTTGCTCTGCTACGGCGGCGTTAAGCGCTAACATTGCTGCACCGCAGTTGGCACTCGAGCCCACGGCACGGAACTCAAACCTGTTGCCCGTGAACGCAAACGGTGACGTGCGGTTGCGGTCGGTGTTGTCGAGCAGGATCTCGGGGATATTTGCCACGCCGAGTTTCATCTCTTTCTTGGCGTTGATGACAATAGCTTCGTCGGCAGACGCGTGCTCCAGTTTGTCCAATACGGCACTTATCTGCTTGCCGAGAAACACGCTGATGATAGCAGGCGGTGCCTCGTTCGCTCCCAAACGGTGCTCGTTGGTCGCGGAGGCAATAGATGCTTTCAGCAAGCCGTTGTATTTATACACCGCCATCAGTACATTCACCAGGAACGTGATAAACTGCAGGTTCTGGTACGGGTTCTTGCCGGGTGCGAGCAGATTGATACCTGTGTTCGTTCCTATCGACCAGTTGCAATGCTTGCCGCTGCCGTTCACTCCGGCAAAAGGTTTCTCGTGCAGCAGTACACGGAAATGGTGGCGTTGCGCCACACGCTCCATGATGGACATAACGAGCAGGTTGTGGTCGTTGGCAAGATTGACATTCTCATATACCGGTGCCATCTCGAACTGGTTCGGTGCTACTTCGTTATGGCGCGTACGAACAGGCACGCCTGCACGCAAGGCTTCATATTCCAGTTCGCGCATAAACGCCAGCACCCTGGCAGGTATAGCGCCGAAATAGTGGTCGCCCAACTGCTGGTTCTTGGCACTCAGGTGACCCATCAGTGTCCTGCCTGTCAGCACCAGATCCGGACGGGCGTTGTATAACGCTTCATCCACAAGAAAATACTCTTGCTCCCAACCCAGGTTGGCATGAACGTGCTTCACCTGCTTGTCGAAATATGCGCACACCTCTCTCGCGGCGTGGCATAGTGCGGCGGTCGAGCGGATCAGTGGCGTCTTGTAGTCCAACGCCTCACCCGTATATGCCACAAACACAGTCGGGATACACAATGTGTCGCCTATCAGGAACACAGGCGACGAGGGATCCCACGCCGAGTAACCGCGTGCCTCAAACGTGTTGCGTATGCCTCCGCTCGGAAACGAAGAAGCATCCGGCTCCTGCTGGTACAACGCTTCACCGCTGAACTCCTCGATCAGCGTACCGTCTTTCAGCGTGAAGAATGCGTCGTGCTTCTCCGCTGTGCCGCCTGTCAACGGCTGAAACCAGTGCGTGAAGTGTGTTGCACCATGATCCATAGCCCATTTGCGAATGCCGATGGCTACTATGCCTGCAATCTCACGGTGAATCGTGCGACCGTTATCTACGTCGTCGAACAACTGCTCCAGTACATCTTGGGCTATATACTCCTTCATCCGCTCGCGGGTGAATACGTCGCGTGCAAAGTAGTCTTTTACCTTCTCTTCACTGCACAGCGTTGCTGACTCCTGAACGCCGGGCGCGCGGTGATTCATACTAAGCTTGATGGCCTCAAATCGAATATTGCTCATATTGGATAGGATATATTAGTGTATGTTTAAGCAAATGACGCTGATTTTTGTTTTTAATCGGATTAAATTCAAAAAACAGCAGCAAATTTACATTATTTTTTAGAAATATGCAAATCGTTTTCGCAAATCAGTGTCATTTTCTGCTATTGATGTCCGCCTTTTTTCATTTTTGCTCACTACACATGAAAATTCATTCCAGCATTGCCGCACAACAAAAAACGGCACCGCTTCTGCAGTGCCGTTTTTGTTATGCTTCCAACTTTCAAACCCTCAAACCTTCCAACTTTCACACCTCGGTGTTTTCCGGGAGCGATTTGCTGGTCTTGGCACCCAGTTCGCGGATGCGGTCAGCCGTGCGCAGGACGTTGCCGTTGCCCTCCGAGAGTTTCTTGAACGCCTCGCTGTACGCTTTCTGTGCCGCGTCAAGGCTCTTCTGTACCTTCTGAAAATCCTCGGTCATGCCACACAGTTTGTCGTACATCGCACCGGCAAGACGCGCTATCTCCTGCGCGTTGCGGTTCTGGTTCTCTTGTTTCCATACATAACTGATGGTGTGCAGCGTGGCAAGCAGTGTGGTAGGGCTGACAATCACTATCTTCCGTTCGAGCGCATAGTCGTACAGGGTGTTGTCTGCCTGAATAGCGACGCTGTAGGAAGCCTCTATCGGCACGAACATCAGTACAAAGTCCGGCGTGTTCAGTCCTGTTGCGCGCTGGTACTGCTTGTCGTACAACTCCTTGACATGCTGTTTGAGCGACTCGACATGCGCCTTGAGCAGCATCTTGTACTGCTCATCTGTCTCTGCGTGCTGCAATTGCTCGTACGCTACAAGCGATACCTTCGAATCGACAATGATATGTTTGTTGTCCGGCATGCGGATGATCACATCCGGACGCAGCGTCTCGCCTTCTGTGCCGTGCACCACCACCTCGCGGTCGTACTCGACACCTTTCCTCAGTCCCGACGCCTCCAGCACTTTCTCCAGGATGAACTCGCCCCAGTTGCCCTGCTTCTTCACGTCACCTTTCAATGCCTGCGTGAGGTTGGTGGCGTCCTTCGAGAGCGTGCGGTTGAGTTCGATGAGTTGCTTGAGTTCGGCTTGCAGCGAGGCTTTTTCGCGGGTCTCCTGACTGAAGGCGTTATTCACCTGCTCGCGAAAATCCTTCAGCCGCTCGCTCAGTGGCAGCAACATATCGCCAATCTGCTTGCGGCTTTGCTGTGCCAGATCCTCCTGCCGCTGGTGCAGCACACGGTTGGCAATGTTCTCAAACTCCGTGGTAAGGCGCTTCTGCATCTCGTCTATCTCCTGCTTGTGCTTCTGTTGCTCGGCTTGTGCCTCGCCGAGTTGTTTGTCCAGCAGTTGCTGCAGGTGTCGTTTGTCGGCTTCGGCAGCCGCCAGATCGGCGGTGAGTGAGGTCACCTTGTCGCGCAAGGCAGCCGTATCCGCTGCACCCTGATCGTACAAGGCACGTGCCTGCTCCCACTGCTTGCGCATCACCAGCCAAACGACCAGCGCACCCAAAGCAATGCCTGCCGACAAGAGGATGAATGGTAGTGCTGTATCCATAATATCGTTTATCATTGGGCAGCCCGTGACAGCTGCGGTTTAGCCGACTAGACGGTTGGCATCGATCTTCGCCAGTTTCTGCTCCGCCAGCTCGCGCGTGATAACACAATCTTTGTCGGGTATGTCGAACATGATATCCATCATAATCGTCTCGGTCAGGCTGCGTAATCCGCGTGCGCCCAGTTTGAACTCAACGGCTTTGTCCACTATATAGTCGAGCGCACCTTCGTCGAACGTCAGACGTATACCGTCCATCTGCATCAGTTTCTCGTACTGCTTGGTGATGGCGTTCTTGGGTTCGGTCAGGATACGCTTGAGGGCTGCTCGGTCCAAGGGCTCCAGATACGTGATGATCGGCAGTCGTCCGATAATCTCGGGTATGAGTCCGAACGCCTTCAGATCCTGCGGAGCAATGTACTGCAGCAGGTCGTCCTTGTCGATACGTTTGGTTTTGTTCTGCGACTCAAACCCTACAACCTGCGTGTTCAGGCGCTGGGCGATCTTCTTCTCTATCCCGTCGAACGCTCCGCCGCAGATGAACAGAATGTTCTGCGTGTTGACGTGTATGAACTCCTGTTCGGGGTGCTTGCGTCCGCCCTTGGGTGGCACGTTCACTATCGATCCTTCCAGCAACTTCAGCAGTCCCTGCTGTACACCCTCGCCCGACACGTCGCGCGTGATCGAGGGGTTGTCCGACTTGCGGGCGATCTTGTCTATCTCGTCGATGAACACTATGCCGCGTTCGGTTTTTGCCAGGTCATAATCTGCCTCCTGCAGCAGCCTGACGAGCAGCGACTCCACATCCTCGCCCACATATCCTGCCTCGGTCAGCACCGTGGCATCGACGATCGTGAACGGCACGGCGAGCATTTTGGCTATCGTGCGCGCCATGAGCGTCTTGCCTGTGCCGGTCGAACCGACAAGGATGATATTCGACTTCTCAATCTCCACGCCATCGGCAGTCTCGGGTTGCAGCAGACGTTTGTAGTGGTTATATACCGCTACGGCGAGGTGCTTCTTCGCTTCGTCCTGACCAATCACATACTGGTCGAGAAACGCCTTGATCTGCGTTGGGCGCGGCAGCGTTTGCATATCCAGTTTGCCGTCGTTCACTATACCCGCCTCGGCTGCCTCGGCGCGGTTCTTCTCCTTGCGTTGCTTGCTCTCCTGCGGGTTGTTGCCCTTCAGTGCCTCGGGAAACTGCTCGGCGAGTATGGCGTGAGCACTCTCGATACACTCAAAGCAGATGAACCGTCCGTCCACGCCTTGAAACAACTGCTCGTACGGCAACTCGTTGCCGCAAAACGAACAACGGCCTTTGTCCTTCTTACTCATGATCTTCAGCCTCCTTATCTCTCCGCCTTCGTATATACGCGGTCGATCATTCCGTAGTTGAGTGCCTCTTGTGCTGTCATCCAGTAGTCGCGGTCAGCGTCCTGACGGATCTTGTCGATGGTCTGGTGCGAGTGGTCGGCTATGATCTGGTAGAGCTCGTCCTTGAGTTTGAGTATCTCGCGTGCGGTAATCTCAATGTCGCTGGCCTGCCCCTGTATGCCACCCATCGGCTGGTGGATCATGACGCGTGAGTGGGGTAGTGCGCTACGCATACCAGCCTCGCCCGCAACAAGCAACACGGCACCCATCGAGGCAGCCATCCCCGTACACATAGTGCTTACCTTCGACGACACGAACTGCATCGTATCGTATATACCCAATCCGGCATACACCGAGCCGCCGGGAGTGTTCAGGTAGAGGTGGATATCTCTATCCGGGTCACTGGAGTTGAGGTACAACAGTTGTGCCTCTATTACATTGGCGGTATAATCGTTAATCTCCGTGCCGAGGAAAATGATTCGGTCCATCATTAGTCGCGAGAACACATCCATCTGTGTCACGTTCAACTGTCGCTCTTCGAGAATAGACGGACTGATATAGTTCGCTCTGGGCTGCGCAGCCATAGAGTCGTGCATAACTTGCTCCACGTGCATGCTATTCATGCCCTGGGCGGTAGCGAATTTAAGGAAATCGTTCATATTCGTTGTAATTTATTCAAGTTTTCAAATTCTCTCCCCCCTCAACCCTCAACTCTCTCCCCTCTGTGAGGGGAGCCGGAGGGGTGTCTAAGACAACAAAGGCCGCCAATGCTGGCAGCCTTGTTGTATCACCTGACAAGGAACCCGCTTAGGCGAGTTTGTTGATATAACGAGCCAATTTCGATTTGAGGTTGGCTGCTTTGTTGTCATGAATGATGTTACGCTTCGCCAGCTTGTCGAGCATCGAACTTACCTTGGGCAGCATAGCTGCGGCAGCAGCCTTGTCGCTCGTGGCGCGCAGATCGCGAACGGCGTTGCGGGCGGTCTTTGCATAGTAATGGTTGCGAGCCTTGCGGGTCGCGGTCTGACGAATACGTTTCAGTGATGATTTGTGGTTTGCCATCTTTGTAATGAGGGTATGCAACCCTCTGATTTTTGTTTGTTAGTGTTAAATGTTTACATTTACACGATCTTGCTAAAACCTTAGCCAACAAGATTCTTAAGAGAGGAAAGTGGTAGTCCATAGCAGAGTCGAACTGCTCTTTAGAGAATGAAAATCTCTCGTCCTAACCGATAGACGAATGGACCATTGCGTTCGGATATTACGCTAACGAACAGGGTAAGTTGTGTACCTCAAATCAGTGCGTTGAAGCCGAAAGCGGGTGCAAAAGTACAAATTTATTTTCAATTATGCAAATTTTATTATAAAAAAAATAGATTTTTGCCTGCTTATTTGCACATTTGATTTATTTTTTGTATCTTTGCATGTCAAAATATGACTTTTATACGCAAATGAACAGCAAGTTTACCATCGTAAGTATATTATGTGTGTGCATGTTAGGCGTTGTACGCCCCGTGCATGCGCAGGAGAAATCCATCAAGGATGCAGGTCTTGAGCAGCACGACTTTTTCGACCCGACCCGCACCGACAAGGTTGAGGAGAACTATTCGTTCGGCATCGCCTATCATGTTGAGGGCGGTTATGCTCAGGATCATCAGCGAATGACCAGCGATACAATCAGTGTCTTGTTTCTGCACGGTGCACGTGTCGGAGGGCAGATAGAGTTGTTTCTGCCCAAGCACTTGTCGCTGAACATCGGTCTGCTGTACAGCGTGTTATACGGCGTGAGCCGACAGCACTATCACTCTGTCAGCAGCGAACAGGTGCAGGCGGAGGTGGTGAACAACCATATAGTCGAGCACGCGCTCACTATACCCGTGCGCGTACAATATAATATACCGCTGTGGAAACAACTGAGCATGCACCTGTATGGCGGACCGCAACTGATGGTCGGTTTAGCTCAGACCGATTATGTCGATGCGCAGGTCAGCCCCGACACCCGTGAATGGCTGCTCGCACAAGGCAAACATCTTGATACCTACGACAAGTACATAGCCAAAGAACTTTTCCGCACCAATTTCATGCTCGGTGTGGGCGGAGGTTTCACTTGGGACCGTTACCGCCTGGAGGCAGGCTACGACTTTGGACTGAACAACCTGATCCGCACACCCGTCTATAGCAAGGACCGCATGGCGGAGTGGCAGTGGCACGTTAGTTTCGTATATACGCTCTAACCGCGCTGAATAATGAAAGCACGCTGGGCGGGGTAAGTCTTATTTCTTTCTCGTCATATCCAGATTGACAGACCCGATGCTGAAACGCATCGTGTTGCCGTTGGGCGTAGTGAACGGCAGTCCGAGATCGATGTTCAGGTCTTTTGTGTCTGGCACAAGCACGCCTCTGCCTGCGTACAAACTATACCATATATCCGCCGTACCTGTAGTAGGCAGGTTGGCAAGCATTTCTCCCCACGCCATATCTTCGGGCAGCATATCCGCCCAACCCGTACTGTCGCCCTCGCTGCCGGCAGTGTCTTGCTGTGCGGCGGCAATCGTCTCAAGCATTTCAGCAAGTAGTGCGGAGTCGGGGATATTGAACGTCATGGTGCACGCCAGTTGGTCGTCAATCACGGCGTCCAACAGGCGAATAGAAATGATCTCGTCAATGTGGTACAGCAGTTTCCACTCACCTTTCAGCGATTTAGGTGCGTGCTTGACTTCCGGCTGACGGATATACACCATTGTATCCGTACTGCCTCCCAGCCACAGCGAGTCGCGCCCGTTGGTGCGCAGCCAAACTACGCTGTCACCCATATACACCACGCCCGTGCCCGTAGAGTCAATATACTCCGCCACAACCTCCGGTCGGGCGGCAATCAGCACCGAATCACGCATCACCAGCGTGGTGACGTACTGACCGTCATGCTGACCTTCGGGAAAAACCATCGCAAAGGTGGTGTCCGTGCACACGTAATAACCCTCTTGCAGACTGATGGATTTGGGTTTGCCGGTCTTGTCGCCACAGGAGGTAAGTGCTGCAATGCACAGCGCAAAGAGGAAAAATGAGAGATAATTGCAAAAGAATGACTGACGCATATTGACGGATAATTGATGTAACGAACGCAAAGGTACAAAAAATAATTGAAAAATGCAAATTTGTAGCCCTCAAACATGCATAAATTTGCAAATGTAAGAATATTTTTGTATCTTTGTGTCCGAGTTTGACGTTACAGATATGCAACACCGGATTATTTACCCAACCGAGGCTTTGCGCCCGTATGTTTGCAGGTACGTGTTTGTGCGTGCCGACGGTTCGACGGACACCATGTCACCGCCGGCGGATGATCTGCGTTTCGTTAACGGCAAACATGTTCAGCCTTTGCTGCCCAACTACGGCAGTCTGATCTTCATGCGCAACGTGGAGGCTGATCTTGGTGGCACGCGTTGCCGGGGTTTGGTTATGCTGGGTGCCAATCAGCGCACTATTGGTCTGACTACCCTTAGCGGCTGGTTTGAAGGGATGTTGCTGGACTTTGAGCCGGGTGGAATGCACGCGTTGTTAGGCGTTGATCTGCAGCAGTTGGCAGGCAAAGTGCTGACCGCTGAAGTCTCAGGCGACACAGGGCTGCAGGAGTTGGACCGCCTGTTCAAGTCAACACCCGAACCCTCGCAGATAGCCGCTCTGGTAGATGCGTTCCTGCTTGGACATCTGCCGCACAACGAGGATGTGAACTATCTGCGGCTTAGGAAGGTGGTAGCAGCCTGCGATGCAGCCAAGGGCAACATCACCGCGGCACAGATGGCTGCCGTAGCCTGCCTGAGCGAGCGGCAGTTCTTGCGCGTGTTCAGGCAGTACGTAGGTGTCCCGCCCAAGCAGTTTGTGCGACTCAGACGTTTTCACCGTGCACTGCAGGATATGCAGTCGGCGGGCAGCAAATCGTCAGTTGACTTGTTAGGCATTGCACTTGCGCACGGATATTACGACCTGAGTCACATGGCAGCGGAGTTTCAGCAGATGGGATGTGTTTCGCCAAGTCAGTTCAGGATGTTGGGAATACCGCTGACAGAGGACTTCTCGGTGTTCTTTGCCTGAAACCTTTCGTTTTTCACCTTTCATCTTAAAAAATGTCCGATTTTTCCTTTCAAATATACAAAAAAAGCTGTACCTTTGCACCGTTTTTTAATCAATTCAACTTATCACTATGCGAAAGATCATACTTAGTTTGCTGCTTTTCATTGCTGTCAGTGCTGCGGCTCAGCAGACCATCACAGGTACCGTAACCGACTCACGCGGCGATGCTATGCCGTTTGTAACAATCTCTGTACTCACGCAGGACTCTGCCCTTATCACCGGCACAATCACCGACGAGCAAGGCAAGTACAACATCCAACTGCCGCCTTCAAACTCTCAACGCTCAACTCTCAACTCTCAACCTTATATCATCCAGGCTTCGTACGTTGGCTATCAGACAGCCTGCGGTGGACCGAACTTCGTGTTGCGTGAGGAAACCGAGCATCTCGCTGAAGTAGAGGTGAAAGCCAAGCGACCGCTCATTGAGCGCCAGATGGACAAACTGGTGCTGAACGTCAGTCAGTCGCCGCTATCCGCCGGCTCCAACGGCAACGACATACTTCGCCGTGCACCGGGAGTGCGCATTGACAAGGACGGCAACATAACCGTCAACGGCAAAGGCGTGGAGGTGTATGTGGACGGCAAACCTTCCTACCTGAGCGGACAACAACTAAAAGCCATGCTCGACGGTACGGATGGCAATACAATAGAGAAGATTGAGATCATCAGCAACCCATCCGCCAAGTACGACGCCAGCGGACAGGGAGGTATAATCAATATAAAAACCAAGCGGAACATGATGCGCGGACTGAACGGCATGCTCAGTGCCGGTTACGGAGGCATGTACTTCAGCGATGTCAAACGCTGGCTGCAGATGGATATGGTGTCGCTCAACCTCAACTACCGCGGCGAGAAAACGTACACCTTCGGCCAACTAACACAGGTTTTTGCCGAGAATGACATCGACTTTGAGTCCGGACGCACGCTGCCTGCCACTGCCACCAACCCGGCTATCGAGAACTACTCGCTCTCAGGCTACGACCTGAAGTTTCAATACTACATGCTCAAACTCGGCAACGACTGGTACATCGACTCGCTGAACACCTTCGGATTTATCCTCCAAGTGCCGTTCATGGCTGCCGACCAGCGCATCATCGATGGCCGCAACTACGCCTACACCATTGCCGGCACTGACACCACGCGCAGCACCACCGCCTCGCAGAACACGATGCGCGCGCCGCAACACACCGCTAACCTCAACTTCACCCACACCTTCAACGAGGCTCTGGAGCGCGAACTGACCGTGAACGTCGATTACAACCGTTACCGCACACGCTCGCACAACTTCCAGCAGACGGATTATATAGGCGTGCGCACCGTAGGTTTGGATATCAACACCGGGCAGGTGGCGGATATCTACAGCGGCAAACTCGACTTCCAGACGAAGTTCTGGGAGACAGGTATGCTGGAGTGCGGCGTGAAGTACGCACTTTCCACCACTGACAACAATATGACTACTGACTCCCTGCTCAACGGTTCACACCTGAGTCAGACACCTTCTAACTTCCGCTACGACGAGCACGTTGCCGCTGCCTATATCAGCGCCGGCAAGCAGTTTGGCGAACACTGGTCGGTCAAAGTCGGTTTGCGTGGCGAATATACCTACAGTTACGGCAACTGGCTCAGCGCTGACTCGGTCACGCGCAAGTCGTACTTCGACCCGTTCCCCACAGCCTACGTCGGATATACCAGCAGCCCGCTGGGGAAGATTGCCCAACCGATTAGCGTCAGCCTCTCGTATACGCGCCGAATAAAGCGACCTAACTACTGGATGCTCAACCCGTTCGTCACCTACGTCGATGCCTACTCCTCGCAGATGGGTAACACCAATCTCACGCCGGAGTTCAACAACGACGTGGAAGTCAACTTCTCCTGGACGCAGTACCTGAACATGACGTTCAACTTCGCGCATACGCAGGATATGTTCTCGCAGAAAACCACTCTGTTGCCCAACGGCACAGGTTACACCCAGTGGACGAACTTCGGCACATGCACCACTCACGGCGGCAATATATCACTCACCGAACTGCCTATCGTTCCAAAATTTGAGAAATGCGAAGAAAGCCAAATGGTAAACGGTAAATGCCAAAATCGTCAATTGACTGGTGCCTGGCTCGCTCTGACCGTCAATGCCGGCTACTACCATTTCCTCAACCGCTCCTACGAGAAGCAGGCTGACGGCACGCCGGTCTATCAACTTGGCAGCCACTACGGATATGCCGGAGGCACACTCTCCGCCTATCTGCCCAAGAACTGGATTATCACCCTCGACGGCAACTGGTCGTCGCCAATGACCACGGGCTACGACCGGCAGGGGAGCACGTTCTACATGAATTTCGGAGTAAGAAAAATGTGGATGGAGAAAGGTTTGATTTTCAACCTCAATGTCCAGGATCTCGCACGTTCCATGCGGTTCTCGTCAACCAACATGGGGCAACAACCCGGCTACAGCAGTTGGTATAGCAATACGATCCGCCAGCAGCGTGTCACGCTGTCTGTAGCGTGGATGTTCGGTCAGTACCAGCAGCACAAGCAGCGTAAGGTCGGTGAGATGGACGAAGCCGGACGTCTCGGAGGTGGCGGAGGTATGCAGACCGGCAAATAACCGGATCTACGGTTCAGTAAGCCGCATTTTTGAATCAATACTCGACATGTTTGGCGCCTACAGGTGAGCCGAGGAACAGTGTCGCCGAATCCGCGAACTTGTCGGAATCATCGGTGGTGAGATACGTACACTCACCACCTTTTTGTAGCCGTTGTTCAATCTCCGGATGGCGTCGTAGATAATCTTTCAGACTCTGCGCCACTATCTCGCCTTGGGCAATGGTCTTGCATGTGCTGTGACCGGCTGCAGCCAACTCAGCGTCTATCGCTGACTGAATAAGCGGATAATGTGTACAACCGAGCAGCAACGTGTCAATCTGCGGGTCGCGACCAATTATCTCCCGCACATACTTGCGGATGAAGTACCGCGCTCCTTCTGACTCGTGCTCGCCTGCCTCGATCAGCGGCACCCACATCGGGCACGCCAGTTGGCTGACTACCAACTGCTCGTACTGTAGTGCACCTTGACTCCGCTGCAACGAGTCTTGCTTCTCCAACTCAATCAGATAACTCTCCGACGCCACCGTTCCCGGCGTAGCCAATACGCCCACATGACCGCTCCGCGTCAGTTGCGGCACTACTTCTACAGTCGGACGAATGACACCAAGCACACGCACCTTTTCCGGATCTATGTCGTGCTGCTGAATAGTACGCAAGGCTTTGGCTGAAGCGGTGTTGCACGCAAGGATGATCAGCGTGCAACCTTGCTGCTGCAGATAGTTCACTGCCTCCAGCGTATAGTGGTAGATACACTCGAACGAACGTGTCCCGTATGGCGCACGAGCATTGTCACCGAGGTAGATATAATCATACTCCGGCAATTGCTCACGAATCTCTTTCAAGATCGTCAGTCCCCCATATCCGCTATCAAATATACCAATCATTGCTTATTCAGCTATCGCTACTTATATTTTCAGCTGTCGCTCCTTGTGTTTTTGCTGCTGATTATTGTGTCTTGGCACTTGTGCATAATGCATTTCGCCTGCAAAGGTACAAAAAAAAATGCAATTTTCCAAATTTTTATAGCATTTATTTGCATTTTCATCTTTTTGCCCTATCTCTGTTGCATCTCTTTCACATCTTTGCCACTTTTCCGCCACCTCTTTCTTACCTCTCCGGCATCTGTTCATATCCGCCCAAATGCCATTTTGGCTTATTTTCCCGCCTGTCTGGATCGGTTAGGTGATAACTGATCTGATCTATGGAGTTTGTCGATCATTTAGTAGGTGATTAGTAGGTGAATAATAGGTGATCAGTAGGTGATTAGTAGATGATAATCCCAACCTCATCGCTCTCATCGCCTATCGTCACAATACCATCACTATTCGCCCGCCACACCCGAGATGATTGGCAATATCCTTCGCGCACTGGCATTTGTCCCACCGGATGCGCGAATCTCATCGCCGAGCACAATAAGCAAATCTTACGCAAAAATTTGTATCGAAAGCTCTCAAATGCTCATTTTTGGCCCAAAATACATGTATTTTGAGACGTATTGACATTTTTATCCGCAAAAATTTGCAAATTTGATATTTTTTTCGTAACTTTGTAGGCTTTTCTTAAAATATAAGAAAATGTACAGTTAATGGGAAAAGTAAATGGAGAAAGTGAAAACAAATTAAATAAATTATACAAGTATGAAATTTCAAGTATCGAGTACACGGCTGTTCAATCAGCTGCAAGCAGTCAGCCGTGTGATTGGCAGCAAGAACAGTCTTCCTATCCTGGATGATGTTTTGTTCAGCCTGGAGGGCAACCAGTTGTCGCTGACAGCTTCTGATGGCGAAACCACTATCCGTACTCGCCTCGAGGTTGAAAACGCTGAGGGCGCAGGCACCGTAGCTTTCGGAGCCAAGATCCTCATTGAGACCTTCAAGCAGTTTCCCGAAGTACCACTGCAGTTCAAGATCGACGAGCAGAACTTCGGCATGACAATCAGTTCGCCCAACGGTGAATACTCCGTTGTTGGCGTCAACGGAACCGAGTACCCGGAAATCCCCTTTGAGGCTGAGCAGGACAGCCACGCCTTCAAAATGTCAAGCGATCTGCTGCTCGCGGCTATCTCTAAAACGATCTTCTGCACCGCCGAGGACGAACTGCGACCCGTTATGAACGGTATCTTCTTCGACCTCACGCCCGAGAAGGCTACACTCGTCGCAACCGATGCTCACCGACTGGTGCGTTACACCAACACTTCCGTACACGTCGATGAGCCCGCAAGTTTCATTCTTCCCAAGAAACCTGCTACGCTCCTCAAGAACGTTCTGCTCAAGGGCGACGAGGAAGTCGATGTACGCTTCGGCGCACGCAACGTGCTGTTCACCTTCGGCAATACAGCTATCATCTGCCGACTGATTGAGGGACGCTACCCGAACTACAACGCTGTTATCCCGCAGAACAACACCAATATCATGACTATCGACCGCCTCACGCTCCTCTCGGCGTGCAAACGTGTGGCTGTTTTCGCCAACACCAGCACTGCACTGATCCGTCTGGCACTCGCTGAGAATAGCGTGACAATCTCCTCGCAGGATATCGACTTCTCTACTGCAGCCGAGGAGAAACTTGTTTGCTCGTACGCCGGCACGCCGATGGCTATCGGATTCAAGGCTCCGTTCTTGTGCGAGATCCTCGGTGCTATCGAGTCCGAGGAGGTACAACTCGAACTCGCCGATCCCGCACGCGCAGGACTGATCCTGCCTACCGAGAACGAGGAGAACGAGGAACTGCTCATGTTGCTTATGCCTATGTTGTTGAACGATTAATCGTGTCGTATGAAGATACAATTAACCCGCCCGCTTGTCTTCTTTGATCTGGAGACAACGGGCGTCAACATTGCCAAGGACAGAATAGTCGAACTCTCGTACTACAAGGTTTTTCCCAACGGCACCAAGGAGGGCAAAACCTACCGCGTACGTCCTACTATAATTGACGCTTTGGGACTCGAAACCACGATGCATATCCCCGAGCAGGCGTCTGCCGTGCACGGTATCTACGACGAAGACGTCAAGGACTGCCCGACTTTCATTCAGATCGCACAGGAGGTGGCATCCGTGTTCGAGGGAGCAGATATAGCAGGGTACAACTCCAACCATTTCGATGTGCCCTTGTTGGGTGAGGAGTTCCTGCGTGCCGGACTGGCGTTCGACATAGCCGACCGCAACATGATTGACGTCTTCACTATCTTCACCCGCAAGGAGCAGCGCACGCTCAGCGCAGCTTACGCTTTCTACTGCGGCAAAGATCTGACGGACGCACACTCCGCTAACGCCGACACCATGGCTACTTATGAGGTGCTGCTGGCGCAGGCCGAACGCTACGAAGACCTCCCGCAAACAGTCGAAGGGCTGGCGCAATACTCCGCTCCCTCACAACGTTTCGCCGATCTGGCAGGTAAACTGTCATACAACGCCAAAGGCGAGGTGGTCTTTGCTTTCGGCAAGTACAAAGATGTGCCGGTCAGCGAAGTGCTCGTCAAGGATTTAGGCTACTACGGATGGATCATGAACGGCGATTTCCCGCAAACAACAAAGAACGTAATTGCAAACATCAAACTCCAGCAACGACTGAAGAAGGGCAATTGATTTTTGGTGATTTATCTTGATCTTTTTGCGTTTTATGAATAACGAATTGCACATATTAGGCTGCGGCAGTGCTCTGCCTACGTTCCAGAACTCACCTGCATGTCAGGTGCTGGAGTTGTGTGACAAGTCGTTCATGATCGATTGTGGTGAAGGAAGTCAGATATGGTTCCGCCGCATGGCGCTGAAGACCGCACGGCTGTATAACATCTTTATCTCCCATCTGCACGGCGACCACTGCTTCGGACTGATCGGTCTGATCTCTACTTTCGCTATGATGGGGCGCACACAGCCGCTACACATCTATGCTCCGGCTGATCTCGAGCGCCTGTTGCAACCTTGGCTCGACTACCACTGCGAAGGAATGTCGTACGAGGTGATCTTCCATACAATCAATCCCCGGAAGTGCGAGGTGATCTACGAAGACCGTACAGTCAGCGTCACCACGATCCCGCTCAAGCACAAAGTGCCTACATGCGGATTCCTGTTCACCGAGCATCACCGCGACAAGGAGCCTGTGAAGCGTTACGCCTATTGCTCTGACACCCGCTACACCGAAACCGTTATCCCTATCATCGATGGAGTACAGACCCTGTACCACGAGTCAACGTACATCGAGCAGTATGCCGACCGCTGCAAGAGCACTATGCACTCCACTGCCGCTGAGGCTGCGATGATTGCGCTGAAGGCACATGTCGGACAACTTATCATCGGGCATTACTCGGCTCGCGTGGACGATCATCAGGAGTTCCTCAATGAGGCAAAAGCAGTCTTCGACAACACCGTTATGGCGCAGGAGTGCCACACCTATGCGGTTTAGACTGCTACGCTGAATGAGCAAAGACCGTTTCTCTCAAACATGAAAGCAACAGTTACATACGTTTGTTCCAACTGCGGCGCCAAAGCCTCGCAGATGTTAGGTCGTTGCCCTGTCTGCGGCGAGTGGGGTACAATGGTTGAAGAGGTGGTGCAGAGCGGCGCACCGGCTAAAGGTGTACGCCAGCGCAGCGGCTCAACACTGCAGAAACTGCAGGACGTGAGCGTACAGGAGGATCGCCGGATAGATATGCGCAGTATCGAACTCAACCGCGTTCTCGGCGGCGGTCTGGTGCCCGGCTCACTCGTGCTCTTGGGCGGCGAACCGGGTATAGGCAAATCAACGCTCGCATTACAAGTCCTGATGCAGATGGGCTCGGCCGTAACGCTCTACGCCAGCGGCGAGGAGTCGGTCAAGCAAATCAAACTGCGCTCCGAACGTATAGCCGGTAACCCCGAGAACCTCTACATCGTGGCAGAAACATCGCTGGAGAAGATCCTGGAGCACGCCAAGCAACTAAAACCCGATATCGTCGTTGTGGATTCGATCCAGACCATCGGCACGGAGGCAATAGAGGCAACCATCGGCTCGCTCTCGCAAGTGCGGGAGTGCGCCGCACGTATCCTGCAGTTTGCCAAGGAGACCAACACGCCGTTTATCATTGTCGGGCACATAACCAAGGAAGGTTCGCTCGCCGGACCGAAAGTGCTGGAGCACATTGTGGACACCGTTCTGCAGTTCGAGGGCGACCAGCATTACATGTACCGCGTGCTGCGTGCGCAGAAGAACCGCTTCGGCTCAACTTCGGAGATCGGTATATTCGAGATGCAGCAGGACGGCCTGCGCGAGGTAACGAATCCCTCGGAGTTGCTGCTCAGTTCGAACAGAGACGGCCTCTCGGGTATCTCGATAGCCGTAGCCGTGGAAGGCGTACGTCCCTTGCTCATCGAGGTGCAGGCACTCACTTCCTCTGCCGCCTACGGCACGCCGCAACGCTCGTCCACAGGGTTTGACTCACGACGGCTGAACATGTTGCTTGCCGTCCTGGAGAAACGTATAGGTTTCAAACTCCTGACAAAAGATGTGTTCCTCAACATCGCCGGCGGACTGAAAGTCAACGACCCGGCTATCGATCTGGCGGTGCTGGTGGCTGTATTGTCCTCCTCAATGGATATCTCGCTGCCTACCGATTGTTGCATGACAGGCGAGGTCGGCTTGGCGGGCGAGATTCGTCCTGTCAACCGCATCGACCAGCGTATAGGCGAGGCACGCAAACTCGGATTCTCGCGTATCCTGATCCCTGCCGGACAAAAACATCAGACTGTAAAAGGTATTGAAGTCGTAGAGGTCGCACGTGTTACTGACGCGGTACGTATGCTGTTCAAGCAAAACGGATAACTGACCTCTGATCTCTGACATCTATTGAACAATGAACATAATTAAGCATTTCGGAGAATATTGGGTATTGATGGCTCGCGTGTTCCGCTTGCCTGATCGCTCGAGGATGTTCTGGCAGCAATATAGCCGCGAACTGGAGAAGCAGGGACTGCAGTCGCTGCCGATCGTGATTGTTATCTCCCTGTTCATCGGTGCTATCCTGACTATTCAGGCGAAGACGAACACCGAGAATCCGTTTCTTCCCAAGTATATTGTAGGCCTGCTTACCCGCGAGACATTGCTGCTGGAGTTCTCCTCCACCATTCTTTGTCTTATTTTGGCAGGTAAGGTCGGTTCGAACATTGCCTCGGAGATTGGCTCCATGCGTATCACCGAACAGATCGATGCAATGGAGATCATGGGCGTGAACTCTGCCAACTACCTTATCCTGCCTAAGATCCTGGCGTTCATGACAATGATGCCTATGCTGGTTATCTTGTCAACAGCCATCGGCCTGGTCGGCGGATGGGCGGTAGGAGCGTTCACGGATATAATCACCGTGGCGGACTATCTGGTGGGTGTGCAGTACGCCTTCAATCCGTACTTTGTCTGGTACGGTATTATCAAGTCGCTCTTCTTTGCGTATGTTATAACCTCGCTGTCGGCGTACTACGGTTATATGGTCCGCGGCGGCGCATTGGAGGTCGGCAAAGCCTCGACAAACGCCGTGGTGAACTCTAACATCATTATCCTCTTGTTAGACCTTGTCCTCTCAAGGTTACTGTTGTAAACCGAACTCACCAACCATTAATTGAAAGGTAAAAAGTAAATTGATTCGTGCTATAGATATAGTAAAGACGTTTGAGGACGGCATAACTGTCCTCAACCACGTGGATGCAACCTTCGAGGACGGCAAGGTAAACATGATCATCGGGCAGTCGGGTAGCGGCAAAACAGTCCTGCTCAAGTCGCTCATCGGTATTCACACGATCACTTCCGGACGGATTGAGTACGACGGACGTAACCTGCCGGATATGAAGGAAAACGAGGTCCGTATGCTGCACCGCGAGGTAGGTGTACTGTTTCAGGGGGCGGCGTTGTTCGACTCAATGACCGTTCTGGAGAACGTACTCTTCCCGCTGCGGATGTTCGGTAAGATGTCGCAAGGCGAAATGGAGGAACGGGCACGCTTCTGCCTCAAACGTGTGCAGATAGCCGAACATGCTCTGGAACTTATGCCGTCCGAGATCTCCGGAGGTATGCAGAAGCGCGTCGCTATCGCCCGTGCCATTGCACTCAACCCGAAATACCTGTTCTGCGATGAACCGAACTCGGGACTCGATCCGCAAACTTCACTCGTGATCGACAAACTGATTCAGGACATTACGCAGGAGTATAACATCTGCACCATTGTCAACACCCATGACATGAACTCCATCATGGAGGTGGGCGACAACATTATCTTCCTTAAAGGCGGCAAGAAGGAGTGGGAAGGTTCGCGCAACGAGATCTTCCACGCTGACAACGAAGCACTCAACAATTTTGTCTTTGCCTCGCAGTTGTATCAAGAGATACGAAAAGTGCACAAGTAACAAAAACGTTCCGTTCGATCGGGGTTTTATCGAGGGGATATCGATACTTTATCGGGGTGATCCTAGACAATACTCGGGGTTTTGTCGGTAGTAAATCGAAGTTTGAAACATACTAACAACAAACATTTCTGTAAGATGAAAAAAATAGCGTTTATACTTTTTGCTTGTGTGGCGTTCACGCTCAACGTTTGCGCACAGCAGCCGGCGCGTGTGCCCGCACGTCCGGGAGTGATCGAACGTGTTCAGCCTAACGGCGACACATTGCATGTCTTCCTGCGCGGTGACGAACGCCACCACTTCATGATGACTGTCGATGGATGGCAAGTTATGGAGGATAAGAAGGGCAAAATATGCTACTGCAAACTCAAGCAACGCAAGATTCATGGCGAAGGCATGCGCGCTCTGCCTGCACGCACCTGCCGTACTGCTCATGACGCAAGCAAACGCAGCAAATGTGAGCAGCGTTGGCTGGAGAAACATGGCATACAGAAGATCAAAAAAGACTAACTCCCCAATTCCCCTTTTGTTATGAAACGTATTCTGCCTGTATTGTTGTTGTGTTGCTCGGTGTCAGCACTGGCACTCGTTCCGCCGCGTGATCCTTCACGCCGCGCGGAGTGGCAGGAGCAATTAAGAAATCGTAGCGGTATAGCCAGAATGCCTGCCGCTGAGCAGGCGGTAGAGCAGCGTACGATTATTCCGCGTATATTGGTGATCATGGCTAACTTCACCGATTACGAACTGGTTTCTTCGTCTGCAGACGTTGACTCGATGTTCAACGCTGTCAATTGGACCAAAGACGGAGCAACAGGCAGTGTACGCCAATACTTCTACGATCAGTCGATGGGACAGTACAACCCGCAGTTTGATATAGTAGGACCTGTAACGCTGTCACATACATGCGGTTATTATAGCAGTGTAGGCAAAGGTAGCGTAGGATACATGGTCACAGAAGCGTGTGCGCTGGTAGATGAGCAGGTGGATTTCACTATCTATGACGACGATAACGACGGAAAGGTAGATCTAATATATGTTTTATACGCAGGATTCGGACAAAACGATGAAACATACATCCCAAAAGAACTTGTGGCGAATACAGACTCGCTTATTTGGCCTGCTTACTGGAATGTCGTTAGTGCTGGATACGGCAGTAACAAACGTGTGTTCGACGGCAAAACTATTTATGCATGCGAATACAGCAACGAGTTGGATGGCTATCTCTCCAATGTTAACAAGATGGTTATTGCCGGTATAGGAGTGCCATGTCATGAGTTTTGTCACGGACTGGGATTGCCGGACTTATATGCCACCAACCAAGCGACACACAAGCAGCTTGGAACTTGGGACATTATGTGCTATGGTCCCTACAACAACGATGCACATACTCCCCCCTCGCTATCCGCTTACGAACGGTTCTATATGGGTTGGCTGACACCCGAACTGATCACCAAAGGCGATACGTTGACCCTGGAGAACATAGCCGAAACCAACAAGGCGTATCTCATTTGCGAAAGCGATACCCACAACTTGAACGGCTTACAGCCCGATCCCGAAACGTTCTACCTGCTGGAGAACAAACAGCGCACAGGCTGGGACATAGGCGTACCGGGTAGCGGACTGATGCTCACGCGTATTCACTACCGCTCATCGCTGTGGAGCGGCAACAAGGTGAACAACGACCCAGCTGATCTGGGCATTGACCTGATTGAGGCGGACGGACTGACACCTACCACGGACCACGAAGACGGATATATCGGCAAACCCGGAGATCTGTTTCCTGCCGGTGCTACCGAGTACACCGCTATTACCGACCACGCAATCACGGATATCACGATGACCGATGGTATTATACGTTTTGTGTACCGTGGCGGCAAAAAAGTCGATCCTCCGACGGGCGTTTCTTCCGTTGTCTCAGAACAACCTGTGTACAAGACGCTCACCAACGGACAACTGCTCATTCACAGCAATGGGCACATCTACTCCGTGTATGGAGTGAAACAAGACAACTAATCTATCATAACCCGTGAAACCATATATTTATACTCTATTGGCACTTTGCCTGCTTCCCTTGTCTCTGTCCGCCAAACCGGCACGCAGAGATGCTATCACTCTGACTCAACCCGATGGTACACAGATAACGGCGTACCTGCACGGTGACGCGTTCTTTCACTATTACACCGATACCGAAGGCGCCATGCTTGAGCGTGACAACTCGGGCTTTTATAACCCCGCGCCTATGCCTTCTGCCGATGAACTGCAAGAACTCCGAATGAATAACCCGAGATACGCACACCGCCAGAAGATGCTCGGCACGGAAATCAATCTCGCACCACGCGGATTGGTTATTCTGGTTAGTTTTGCCAATAAGGAGTTCACCACGCCCGTGGCAGAGATGGATTCGATGCTCAACGGACAAAACTATACCCGCCAATATACGGGATACAACGCCCAAGGTAGGCGTACGATAATTAAATCCGAAGGCAGTGCAAAGCAATATTTCCATGACAGCTCGTTCGGGCAGTATAACCCCGTGTTCGACGTAGTAGGACCGGTTACGCTGTCGAAGAACTATCAGTATTACGGCAAGAACGATTCTCAGGACAGCGACTCCAATGTTGATATGATGATCAAAGAGGCGTGTGAGGCTGTTGATGATCAGGTGGACTTCACGTTGTACGACAACAACAACGACGGACGCGTGGATTTTGTGTACGTGTTCTATGCCGGCTATGGCGAGTCGGATGGCGCAGGCTCCGATTATATCTGGCCGCACAACTACGCCCTATCCTACACCGGTGTCAGTTGTGTAGTGGACGGATTGGTGGTGGATAATTATGCCTGCTCCAACGAACTGGATTACAGCAGCAGGCAGCACGACGGTATAGGTTCGTTCTGTCACGAGTTCTCGCACGTGTTAGGCTTGCCGGATCTCTATACTACCAATCAGGCGGGACATAAAACGATGGGTTCGTGGGATATCCTCGATTATGGTCCGTATAACAACGACGGCAATACTCCTCCGGCATACTCGTCTTACGAGCGTTTCTTTATGGGGTGGCTCACGCCGACACTGATCAATACCGCTTGTGATGTCGAACTGCCCGACCTGAATGAAGCCAACTGCGCCGTGCTATTGACTACCACCGGTGTACATAACATGAGCGGACTAAACCCGAGCCCTACCTCGTTCTATATGCTTGAGAACAGGCAAAAGCAAGGTTGGGATCAGTATCTCCCGGGCCACGGATTGCTGGTCACCAGGATCCGTTACGATGCCAACAAGTGGATGTACAACTCGGTGAATAACAGCGAACGGGTAATGGGCGTTGACCTGATTGAGGCTGACGGCAGTGCTCCGGACAGTAATTATTCAGGATATCTGGGCAAAACAACGGATGCTTATCCCTCAGGCTCCGATTCCTTTACCGATTTGACTGATTACCCTGTGACGAATATATTCGAGCAGAATATGCTGATATACTTCCAGGTCAAAGGCGGAGGCAAAACAATACGTCTTGACGTCGAACCGGTCTTCCGGCAGACCGATGCTTGTATGCAAAAAGTTATCCGTGACGGCAGAGTGTTGCTACTGCACAACGGAGTATATTACGATATGTTAGGCAACAAGCACAAGTGATATGGTAGGAACAAACAAAAGTTATAACCTTATACTGATAGTGAGCAATGAAACTGATCTCGTATAATGTCAACGGCATTCGTTCGGCACTGAGCAAAGGACTGTTGGACTGGTTGCAGACCGCCAACCCCGATGTTTTCTGTATTCAGGAGAGCAAGGCGCAACCCGAGCAGATTGATACAACCGCTTTTGCCGAACTCGGTTACACAAGTTATATCAACTCGGCGGAGAAGAAAGGTTATTCGGGCGTGTGTATCTTCAGCAAGCAACCTGCCGACAAGGTGGTGGCAGGTATGGGCAGTGACCGTTACGACCGCGAGGGACGTGTGCTACGTGCCGACTTCGGCGAACTGACTGTGGTCTGCGTATATGTGCCCAGCGGTACAACAGGAGATATACGTCAGGAGTTCAAGATGGATTTTCTGGAAGTGTTCCTCAAGTGGCTGAACGAACTGCGTAAGGAGCGTGAGAATGTAATCATCTGCGGCGACTTCAACATCTGCCACAAGCCTATTGATATCAATCACCCTGAGCGACAGATTGGTGTCAGCGGTTTCCTGCCTGAAGAGCGCGAGTGGATGGATCGTTGGCAGGAGTCGGGACTCATTGATACGTTCCGCGTGTTCTGCCAGGCGCCTGAGATGTACAGTTGGTGGTCGTACCGCGCCGGAGCACGTGCGCACAACGCCGGCTGGCGTATTGACTACTTCTGGGTAAGCGAACCATTGCGCGGACGCTTGCGCGATGCACGTATTTACAGCGACGCAGTACACAGCGACCATTGCCCTGTATCGCTCGAGATTGAAAACTGATAGCAGAAAATTAACGTTCTATGCAAACGCTACGTACAGAACATTTGTATAAGAAGTACGGCAAACGTACCGTAGTTAACGATGTAAGTATCCACCTTGAGCAAGGTGAGATAGTAGGTCTGCTCGGTCCGAACGGTGCCGGCAAAACAACTACGTTCTACATGACTACAGGCCTTGTGACAGCCAACAGCGGCAAGATCTTTCTTGATAACACGGATATAACCTCTTATCCGATGTACAAACGTGCACAACTCGGTATAGGTTACTTGCCGCAGGAGGCATCGGTGTTCAGGAAGATGACCGTGGAGGATAATATCCTCTCCGTGCTTGAGATGACTGATTTCAGCAGGGATTACCAGCGTGAGAAACTGGAGCAACTGATCAAAGAGTTCAACCTCGAGCATGTTCGCACGAACCTCGGTGACCGTCTATCCGGTGGCGAGCGCCGCCGTACGGAGATTGCCCGTTGTCTGGCTATCGAACCGAAGTTCGTCATGCTGGACGAACCGTTTGCCGGTGTTGACCCTATTGCCGTACAGGAGATCCAGGATGTGGTGTGGCGGCTCAAGGATAAGAACATAGGCATCCTTATCACCGACCACAACGTGGACGAGACACTGTCCATAACCGACCGTGCGTACTTGTTGTTTGAAGGTAAGATCCTTTTCCACGGCACGCCGGAGGAGTTAGCCGCTAATCCTATTGTGCGCAACAACTATCTCGGTCGCGATTTTGAGTTGAAGCGTAAGACCAAAGTAACAGACTAAGCAATACGGATGAAAAACGTGTGGAGACATCCATGGGTAGTGGCAGCCTGTAATATAGTGCTGGTATTAGCCTTGTACAGTCTGCTGCGTATTGTGTGCTATTGGGTTAACGGTGCAATGTTCCCGAATATGGACGGTGAACATCTGCGTGAGATACTTGCCGGAGGTGTGCGCTTTGACCTGACGGCAGTCCTTTATCTCAGTTCGTTGTATATTCTGCTTATGTTGCTGCCCTTGCCTGCTCGTTGGCGCGAGAGCAAGGTCTGTCAGCGTATTTCGGTGTGGGCGTTGCTTGTGCCGAACATCTTGGGCCTTATAGTCAATACAATAGATATCGTATATATCCGTTTCTCCGACCGCCGTACAACGTGTACGTTCTTCACCGAGTTTGCCAATGACGACAATCTGTTCGGTATCTTTGCCCAAGGCGTATGCCAGTTCTGGTATGTGACGCTCGTTGGCGTGGCGGTTATTGCTGTGCTGATTGTTTGCTCGCGCAAGACCTATAGCCTGCCTGCTGTCTCTCCTGTTTTCTATTATGTGTGCGAAACGCTGATCATGCTTGTCACGGCGTACTTTGTAGTGATCGGCATACGTGGCGGATTCGGCAAGTACACGCGCCCTATCACATTGAGCAACGCGCTGCAATATACCAACACGCCGCGTGAGAGTGCACTGGTGCTGAATACGCCGTTCTCACTGATGAAATCGCTGGAAAACACCACCTACGTTGAACCGGCGTACTTCTCTGCCGATGAACTGCCGGAACAGATGTCTCCTGTCCACCAGGCGGACAGTTCGCGCGTAGTGCGTACCGAGAATGTAGTCGTTCTTATCCTGGAGTCGTTCAGCAAGGAGTATATAGGTTTCTATAACCGCGATATAGAGGGTTACAGCGGCTATACGCCGTTTCTTGATTCCCTGTTGGAGCAATCGGTGACCTACGAGTATTCCTATGCTTCCGGCAGGAAGAGCATTGACGCTATGCCGTCCGTGCTCTCGTCTATACCGATGCTCATCGAGCCGTATATCGTTACGCCGTATTCCACCAACGCTGTTTCGTCGATTGCCGACTGCCTGAAGCGGAAAGGTTACACAACCGCTTTCTTCCACGGTGCGCCCAATGGCAGTATGGGCTTTCAGGCGTATGCGCGAAGTGCAGGCTTCGATGCGTACTATGGGATGAACGAGTTTGGCGACAACAGCGAGTTTGATGGAACGTGGGCAATCTGGGACGAGCCGTTCTTGCAGTTCTATGCCCAAACGATGAACGCGATGCAAGAGCCGTTTATGACTGCCGTGTTTACTGCTTCCAGCCACCACCCGTATAAGGTGCCTGACAAGTATCAGGGCGTTTTTCCGCAAGGTACGCTTCCGCTGCATGAGGCTGTAGGCTACGCGGATTATGCGTTGCGGCAATTCTTTGCTACAGCCTGTAGGCAGCCGTGGTTTGAGCGAACGCTGTTCGTCATAACTGCCGACCATACTAACGAGCTGACACTGCCCGAATATACCAACGCCCGCGGGTTGTATGAGGTGCCTGTAGCTTTCTATCATCCGGGACTGCCGGCTGAGAGGCTTGAGCAAGTGATAAGCCAGACGGATATTATGCCTTCGGTGTTGAATTACCTTGGCTACAACGAATCGTATTTCGCCTTTGGCGAGGATGCTCTTACCTCAGGCAAGCAGCACCCGTACGCTGTGTGCTACAATGCGCCGGTGTATCAGATCTTTTCCGACAGTCTGCTTGTGCAGTTTGACGGCGAACGGGTGGTGAGCGTGTATGACTATCGCGCTGACCGCTGTTTGCATACGAACATAGCCGCACAGGTGCCCGAGCAGCGTATAGCCCCAATGGTAAACTATCTGAAGGCGTATATCCAGCAGTATATCCACCGCATGGTGAACGACGAACTGACAGTAGAATGAAGAACGTTGTATATATAGCCATCTGTTGTGCCGTGCTATGCGGCTGCAGTCGTCCGGATATGGAGAAGGCTGTGCGCGAGTGTGCCTCTATGCCTGTTGAGCGGGCGTGTGCCACGGCGTTTGTGGCTGGAGGTAAAGCGTATGTGTTTGCCGGTCGGGACAGCGCGGGCGTACTGCATAGCGACCTATGGGCATACACGCCAACGACCGACAGTTGGCAGAACCTCGGCGAGACACCTCTCTCGCCTCGCGTGAATGCTGCTGCATGCGTGAGCGGCGACAGAGTATATATCGGTTTGGGGTTCAGAGGCAGATATGGTGTGGACTCCTGTTACTTGCGCGACTGGTGGGAATATACGCCGGAAACTGATAGTTGGCAAGCATTGGCAGACTATCCCAACGAATATACGGATTGTGCTACAGCGTTTGGCGGTGACGGCGAGTTGTATGTAGGTTACGGCTTCTGCTGGAAATACCGCCGCGATATGTTCCGCTATACGATAGCAGAAGATCGTTGGGATTCGATTGACGTAGGTGCTGCGTTTCACGGCTTCCCCCAGCGCTCGTTCGGCGGTACAGGTTGTACATGCGGCGGACGGCATTTTATGGGTACGGGATATTACCGCAACAGTTTGAACTGGTGGGGAGAACTGGTGGGCGGTACCCGTTGGGAGCGCCGAACCGATGTACCCGGTCGCACGCGTACACTGGCTGCGTCGGCTGCAACCGGCAAGTATATCTACCTGTGTGGCGGAATCCACTACGGAGGTATGAATACCGACGGCGAAGTGCTGAAGGATGTCAGGCGCTATGATCCCGATACCGACAGTTGGCAATGGGTGGCAGTTATGCCGCAGGGTTTGATCAACCACGTATGTTTCGCTATCGGCGGAAAAGTGTATTGGGGACTGGGAGAGAACGAAGACTTGCAGGTAAGCAACAAACTGTATTGTATTGAGGAATAGACTGTACTGCATTGAGGAACAGACTGGACATAATACTATTGTTCGCGTGCGCGTTGTGTGCAGGCACGCAGGCGCGTGAGCTGAGTTGGCGCTGGTGGCCTACCGGCATTCAGGCGGATGTACCTGCCGGAGCCGATACCTTGCGTTATACATTAGGCGTGAGTGCCGTAGCCTCCAGCGGCAAGTATGCGCCGTTCTGGTTGCAGAGCAATACGAATGGCGACATTAGCAGCAGTCCGTACAGCGGCAATCTGCGTGCCGGCATATACAAGGATGCCGTGCACGACGAGCGCTGGTGGGATTATGATTTTGCGGTCGAGTTGACTGGTCGTGTGCAGAAGCCGATAGCCGGCAGTCCGTTCGATGTGCAGCGGCGTGTGGCAACAGGGTACTTCAACCGCCTGTATGCTCACCTGCGGTTGTACGTGTTCGATCTAACGGCAGGTATCAAACCGATGATCTACGAGACGCAGGACACGGCACTAAGTATGGGCAGTATGGTTCTGTCGGGTAACAGCCAACCATTGCCGCGTGTGACAATAGGTATAGACCGCTATATACCTTTCCCCGGGTGCTACGGTTACTTCGAACTGAAGGGCGGACTGACGCATGCGTGGCTGGTGGATAACGTATATATGAAGGGCAGTTATCTGCACCATAAGTTTGTGGCTTTTCGTCTTGGCGGACGGTTGCCGGTAAATGTGAGTTATGAGTTTCACCACGCAGCTCAATGGGGAGGTTACAGTCCTGTGTATGGCGATATAGGTAATGACTTCCGTTCGTTTGCCAACGTGCTGCTGGCACGTTCGGGAGGTGTGATGAGTAATGACAAACTGAACGCCCAAGGCAACCATGTCGGCAGTCAGCAACTGACTGTGACAGGCAAAGGCGACGGCTGGCAGGTAACAGCATACTGGCAGAACTTCTTTGAAGATAACTTTGCTTTTCTGGGTGACGGACAGAACATTACCGACGGCTTGTGGGGCATAAGCCTCAAGCAGACGCGTTGGCGGTTTGTGGAAGGAGTGACATACGAGTTCCTGAATACGACCGACCAGTCAGGGCCGTGGCATGACAGAGACGGCTTGTGCTATGGCGGTAATGATACGTATTATCGAAATTCCGTATTCGTCAACGGCTGGAACTATTGGTATCGCTCAATGGGTACGCCGTTCATTACCTCGCCTCTGTATAACGCCGACGGGACGATCTACACCCTCAACAGCCGTGTGATGGTTCACCATTTGGGTGTGCGGGGCGATATTTACGGTTATCGGTATCGCGTGCTTGCCAGTTACGCGCGTAACTACGGCAACGATGTCACACGGCGCGCTCTGCAAAGCAAGAACACGGCTCTGCTGCTGGAGGTGCAGAAGCACGTAGAGCAAGCCTGGGGATTGGATTTCGGGCTGCGGCTGGCAGCAGACTTCGGTACGCAATGGGGAAATCAGTTCGGCGCACAACTAACCGTCAGCAAACGGGGAATAATAACGCAATGGTAAAAAAACAGTAAATAGCCAAACAGTAAATGGTAAATGGTAAATAGTAAATGGTAAATGACCAAATCGTACATATCATAATGCCTGTCAAGGACTCTCTGCCGACCGCAGAAGAGGCTATTCGCGCCATAGTGTCGAGCGGGTACACGCTGACCGTGTATGACGACAACTCGACAGCCGAGAATGCTGCCAAGTTGGATATACTGGCTGCAGAGACAGGTATTCGTGTCATTCATATAAGTGAGCACACCGATCATCCGTCACCTAACTATCGCTGGGTGCTGATAGATGCACAGCGCGAATGCCTGAAAAACGGCGAAAATTTGATCATCGTAGAAAGCGATGTAATAGTCAGTAAATCAACCATTAGCACGCTAAAAAAAAATATAAGGTCTAGGATTGGCCTGATAGCGGCCGTAACTACCTCCGAAAACGGCACGATAAACTTCCCATACGAGTATGCGCGAGGCATTCGTGAGGACGGAGTTTGCCGCAAGCGGTTCTCGTTCTGCTGCACGCTGCTGACCAACGAGTTTCTGCAAGCCTACGACTTTAACCTGCTCGACCCGAACAAGAACTGGTACGATGTGCATATAAGTCACATGGCGCAGAAGTTAGGATTTGACAACATATTGCAGGTCAGCAATCCCGTGCTGCACAAGCCGCACTCCTCGCGCCCGTGGAAGCAACTCAAATATACCAATCCGCTGCTGTATTATTGGCGCAAACTGACAAAAGGATTGGATAAGATATAACAAGGTAAAAAATCGGAAGGAGAATGCAACCGCTCGTATCTGTCATAGTACCACTATACAACGCAGCGCCGTATATAGGCGAGGCGCTGGAGAGCATTGTGGCATCGACGTACCGCCCGATTGAAGTAATCGTGGTGAATGACGGCAGTACGGACGACAGTCTGCGTGTGGCGCAGGCTTTTGCCGGTGAGCATAAAGAGGTGAAAGTGCTCAGTCAGCCGAACAGCGGTGTAAGTGCGGCACGCAACCATGCTATCCGCGAGGCGAAAGGCGAATATATACTGCCCGTAGATGCCGATGACAAGATAGGTGCCACATATATCGAACATGCTGTTGCGGCGTTTGCCGATCAGGTGCGCGTTGTGGGTTGCCGTGCGGAATATTTCGGAGCCAAACAAGGCGAGTGGCGACTTCCCGACTACACGCCCGAACTGCTTGCGCGCAAGAATATGATACACGTGAGCAGTCTGTTCCGCCGAGCCGACTGGCAGCGTGCAGGCGGATTCTGCGAACAGGATATCTATCGCGAGGATTGGGACTTCTGGCTCAGTCTGATGGAGCTGGGCGGCACATACGTGCGTCTGAACGAAGTAGGGTTATACTACAGGGTACAAGCCGTGTCCCGGCGTGCAAGAGCCAAGCAGCAGAAGCGCGCTATCGTGGATGCTGTCAACCGCCGGCACCCGGCATATATGGAGCGGTACTTGGGCGGTCCGCTGCATTACCACCGCTCGTGGTCAAAGTGGCTGAACAGCTTCCGTTCGGTTAAGCAGGTCGGCGATTTTGACCGCTGGCACGAGGGCGAAGTTATCTTCAGCCGGCGCAATACGTTGCGGCTGACAGGTGACATGGTAGTCAAGCAGTTTGCTGTGCCTAACCTGCTGCGCGGGTTGTGGTACGGACTGTTTGGCAGGAGTAAGGCACGCCGCAGTTACGAGTATGCGCTGCGGATGAATGGTCTGACACCGGCGCCTGTTGCGTACCGCGAAGTGCGCATATTGGGCGTGTTGCGCGAGAGTTGGTACGCCTGCCGCAAGTCGGAGTGCAAGCACACCTTCAACGAACTGATCGGGCAACCCGGATATCCGAACCGAACAGATATACTGAAGGCTATAGGCCGATTCACGGCAACGCTGCACCGGCGCGGTATATTGCACGGCGACTATTCGGGCGGCAATATATTGTTCACCGCTGACGGCAGCCGTGTGGAAGTGATAGACCTCAATCGTATCCGCTTCTGCAGCCGCTTGAGTCGCGAACAACGCCTGCTGAACTTCGAGCGGCTGAATATTGACCGTGACGCGTTGCGCACGATAGTTGAGGCATACGCCGCTGCTATGGGCGATGATCCTGCCAAGGATGCGGAGTTTGTTATAGCGCACCGTTGGTACAAACATGTCAAACAAGGTATAACCAACCTATGAATCAATACCGGGAAATAATCGGCAAGCTCAACTACGGACTGTTTCTTGCCATCGTAGCACTGCTTCCTTTCGACCAGTTGCTTCTTCGTTACGCATTTGTGACATGGTTTGTGTGCTGGCTGCTGGAGGGGCGTTGGCTCAAGCGTCCCAAACCGATACGCGACAATCGGATGCTTATTCCGTTTCTATTGTTCGGGTTGTGGTATCTATGGCGTATTGTATCGTGGTTCTGGGCAGCGGATCACGCTATCTGGTCGTGGCAGACCGAGCGCTACCTGACATTCGGACTGATTGTGCCGGTTGCCGTGTGGGGCGTAAACAAACACTACGATTGGCGTGTAGCCGGCAAAGTGCTGGTGGGCAGTTGTGTGGCTGCCGTGCCTGTATATATAGTGATAATGACATTCTTCTACTACCACCCCGAGTGGATCGGGAAGTTGCATTTGGGTGGTGAGTGGAAGGCTATATCCGGTTGGTTCGGGTACTTTGAGGAGAATATATCCTTTTTGAAACACCGTTTGTTCCTGTGCAGTGTGGAGTTGTTCGGCGTGGCAATCGCTTATAAGTTATGGCGTAAGCGTCCGGCTATACTTTTGCCGGCTCTGATAGTTATGCTGTCGTCTATCCCGTTGACCGGCTCACGGCAATCCGTACTGACAGCAGCGGGACTGATAGCGGTAACGATGGTGTACGAACTGCCCGGCAGATACCGTCTGCGCTACGGGATAGGTATATTGCTGGTAGGTATCGTGTTGGGATTCGGTGTGCTGAACCTGCACCCGCGGATGCAGAACTTTGATTACACCGACCTGACAGAGATACGCGAAGTGAGCAGCGATCATAATGCCAGGCTCAATATCTGGGGTGTGGCTTTGCAACAGCCGTCGGACTATCTGGCTCACGGACTCGGTGCGGGACAGAGCACGCCGTATATGATTGAGAAATACAAAGAGGCAAAATTCGGTTATTACGCCAACAAACAGTATAATGCACACAATCAGTATCTGGAGGAACTAATGGAGATAGGTCTGCCGGGATTGTTGCTGTTTATTCTGGCGTGGGTATCTATTCCTTTGTGTGCGCGCCGGCAAGGCATACTCACCTCGCTGCTGTTCACCACTATCTTTATGATGAACATGCTCACCGATTGTATGTTCGGTCGCTTCTGCGGGATAGCCTTGTGGGCTGTGGGGCTGCTGATTATTGTCTTGCAGTCAGAGGCGCATAGTGACTGAGGCTATAAGCCGTCAATCGTCTCCATCACACGTTGTACAAACGCGCGTGCCTGTTGCTCGGTGTTCGAATGACTGCCCAGTAGCAGGCGGTCGGATTTGGCATCAACAACCACTGTGTCGGTGGCAGTAATCAGCCCGAAACCGTCGTTGAAACTGTAGAACGCAAAAGGTGTGCCGAGGCTGTCCAGGGCATTCTTGCCGAACAAGTATTCCGAATGGTCTATTCCCATCTGTGCTAGCAGGGTCGGCACGACATCTGTCTGCGAGCATACGCGGTCAATGCGCATCGGTGCAGTCACTGCACCGCCACAGAAGATAACGGGTATGCGGTAACGTTTAGGCTCGAAGTTCTGCAGCGTGGCAGGGTAGGGATAGCCGTGATCGGCCACCAGTACAACCAGCGTGCTGTCCCACCGCGGACAACAGCGCAGGGAGTCGATGAACGCGCCCAGACAACTGTCGGTATATGCAATCGAGTTGAGATAGATGTTGTCAAACCGCTGCGAGGCGGGCACCTCAAACGGCTCGTGACTGCTAAGGCTCAGAATAATATCCAAGTGTGGAGCCGAATCCCGTCGGTTGCTTATCTCCCGAACAGCACGGCTAAAGAGCAGGTGGTCGTGTACTCCCCATTTTGACAACCGTTCGCTGACAGGGAACGAGTGGTCGTTTACGCGTTCGGCAAACCCGCCGTTGATCAGGTATGAACGCATGTTTGTAAAATCTTCATCGCCTCCGTACCAGAACTTCAGGTTGTAGCCGTGTGGCGACAGGCTCTTGCTGAGTTGCGGCAAGTGTTGCGACTTGTAGGGTACGGTCATCAGCGAGGATGTAGGCTGCCCCGGGAAGGCGCTCATCGTTGCCACTACGCCCCGGTCAGTACGATAAGAAGAGGCGTATGCGTTGGCAAAGAATATTCCTTCACTTGCTAAACGCTGCATAGCCGGCATTGCTTCCCAAGCGTTGAAGGAGAAACTCTCCAGTATAAACAGAATGATGTCCGGCCGCTGCGTCTTGAGCACCTGCTGAGTGGCGTTGTGCGGCTCTGAGGGCAGCAACTCGCAGAGTAACTGTTGTGCCTCAGCCGAAGGCATATAGGTATATTTGTCGGTATCAAACGTATTCTCGCCGAGCGACTCAATGATATTGAACAGCGGATTGACGGCAGCAAGGTTGAGCATCTGGTTGTCGGAGAAATATACGCGCCCAGTGTTCATCGTGGATGTGGTTACGCTGCCGCGGATGGGCAGGAACAGCAGTGCGGTCATTAGCAGCCGTCCGCCCGCCTGTAGCCAGCGTGTACGTGTTGTGTCGCAGTACCGCAATGATTGCTCCCAGCCTTGCATCCACAGGCGATATGCCCAAAAACATCCGCCCCACAGCACGACGAGTGCTGCGAGCCCAGCCAGCCACACCCACCACTCGGCGCAGGCGAGTGCCTCCTTGGGCGAACTCAGGTAGATGAATATGGTTTTGTCAAGATGAAAGCCCCAGGCGGGAAAAACTCCGCAGTCGCCTATGAATGCGCACAGGCATACGAACAGCAGAAGTCCGGTGTAGAGATCCAATATGCGTGCTGCCTGACGAATGCGCACTACTGACATCACTGTCAGCAGCAGTCCGAAGAACACCATAAGATAGGATGCCACGCTCAGATCCAGCGGGAAGGCGTGCACCGGCACCAACAGCCAATCCAGCCACGTTATATCACCTGTCAGCGGCAGGTTGACGAGCATGAACAGTGGCTTCTGAATCAGAAAGAACACAAGCCAGTACACGTAATATTTGGCGAAAGCACGTATCATAAGTCAATCGTATAAGTGGCAATTATACCCGTAGGTACGCCCATGATTATTGATGCGCGGAAGGCATTCGGCGTGTCTTGTGCAAACGACAGTTCAGCCAGGTCGCTGCAGAAGTCCCACAGGTTGTAGCACTCCACGTTCAGCCGCATAGGTACGCCGCGTACCTCCCATGTGCCCTGCAGGTGCAGGTCGATGTTATAGATAGCTCCGTGCCGTGTGCCGAAGTTTCCGTCAGTAGGATTGGTGCCGCGTGAGCAGGTGGTCAGTATAGCCATTTGTGCCGATGTGCGGTCGTAGTAGTACCGGTACGCCGTTACAGGCTTGCCGTCCGTCCATTTGACTGTCAGGCCTGCCTGCAGCCACTGGCAGATGTTGTAGCCCAGGTAGAACCGCGCCACGTAGCCTTTGTCCAGATCCATGCGTCCTACGCCCGGGTGCGGACCTTTGATGTTGTCGATAACGCGGGTCGTGTTCGGATTGGCGGTACTCTCCGCCAGTACGCCTATGGTGTTGCTGTTCGCGCCGTTGCCCAATCCCGTGTAGCCCGCTGCCTGCATGGATTGCCAGCTGAGGCTGACTGTCACCTTTTGACCTGTGTAGGTGTAACGCGTGAGTTGGGAGAAGTAGTAGGGCGAGTTCATCAGTCCGTTGGTTCCGAACGCAGGTGTTGTACCTACCTCGTACTGCTTCTCGCCCGAGTGCGTAAGATATACGTCCACCCCGTTCAGTGATGCATAGGTACCGTTGGCATCCGCGCCTCCGGCGTAACCGGTGTGCCATACATTGAAGAACTTGCGGTAGGCGTTCTGCAGCACAATCTCATGTTGCCCGTGCGTGGAGCGGAACATGAACCGGATAGGTATATGCAGTTCTACGTACGAGGTCTGTGGCAGATGCTTGCTATAGTGGTGATACTTGCCGCCTGTGGTGGCGAATAGTGTGTTGGTGCCTGCCAGATAGATGTCGGCATTCATGTAGTCGGCGGAGAAGTACCGCAGGTAGTCGGTGTTGTACGGCACGCGTTTGTGCGCTGCGCTCACGCCCATCTCAAACCACCGGCACGGGTGCAGATCCAGACTCACGCCTGCCTCAATGTTCGGCGAAACCTTGCTCTTGCCGTTACCAAGAAGCAATCCGTCGAGCGTCAGATCCAAGTGTGCGTGCAGGTCCAGTTGGCGACAGATACTGTAGTCGGCGTTCAGCCCGAAGGTGTTCTCCAATATTCCGCCGGTAAATGCCTTACTGCTCCACTCGTAGCGGTAGAGTGCCGTGTCGGCGGTAGCAACAGGTGAGCGGAAATACACCTCATTGCTGAACCGCTGCTGCTCGGGGCGGAAGATGATCAGTGAGTTATACGAGCGAACATGTGCACTGAGCCATGGCAGAACAGGTTGTGCATAGTTGACCGTCCAACTCAGTTCGTGCGTGCGGCCGTCCGCCACCCAGGGACTGAAACTCTCACCGTCGATATCCAGAATGTTCTTGCGGAAACTTATGTCGCGGTGGTGCACCACGTTGGTCGCCCAGGTCACGCCGGTGGTCAGATACTGCCTCTTGGCGTATAGTTGTGCGGTGTAGTTCTTGAGGTCAAACACCTCGTTGTAGTTGTACAAGTATTCGCTGCCTCCGTCCTCTTTGCCGGAGAAGTTCAGCCGGTAGCCCAGATGCGTGAACGCGCTGTTCGGCTTCATGGGCAGATGTCCGTCGGCTTGTACCTTGTAGTAGTTGGCGGCATACAGCGGATCATCGGTAATCAGTCCGCGCTCGTTCTCGCGGGTGATAAGCCGTTGCCCGAAGGCGGCGTACAGGTGCTGGCGGTAGGCGTTGCCCTCATGGTCGCGGAAGGTATATGCTGCGTCCATGTTTCCTGCTCCGCGCAAATGCCGACGAGCGTTGATATGCTTGAACGTTTCTGCACTCTGCATGGCGGTTCGGTGTGTGATGTTCACCACGGCTGCCGTACCTGCAGCAGGCTCGCCGTTGCCAACCTGACCGAAGTTGTATTGCACCTGCACATAGTTGCGTGCCGTAGTGTCGCGGGTGAACTGCAACTGTCCGCTATGGTTGTCGATGAGCAGGTTGTACTGCTGCATATTGGGCACGAACACGCTGTGCCCGGGGGCAAAACGGTCGTCCACGCGCAGTCCGTCGATCGTATAACTGCTCATCGTACACGGCAGTCCGGCTATGGCTATGTTCAGCCTGTCGGGTTGCCACCATTGTCCGGTGGCGGGTGTCTCGACGATAGTGTGGTCGTTGAGTGCCTCCAGATAGTATATCAGGTCGCTGCGGTGATACCACTTGCGAAAGTACTCCGCCGGCACGCTGTCGCTGCCGTCCATAGCGGTGTGACTGACTTCCAGAGCCGGGAGCAGTGAAGAATGAATAGTAAACAATGACAGGACTATCCATCCTGTCAACCGCTTACGATATATCCTTGCACCTTTCATCTTTCACTATTCGCTTTCAGTATGTGTATGTTGTACACCATTCCTATGCGCAACTGGTGGAACGGATAGTCTTTTATTCCCCACTGATACTGCACGTACGGCTCGAACCCCTGTATATGTCCTGCCGCGCGCAGTTTGAGCGACATAGGCCGGTCGCCGTACTCCTCCCATCCTACGTAGCCTCCCCATGTGGCTTGCAGCGAGGCGTAGGTGTGCCTGAGTTGCGCCTGCAGTCCGTACATTACTGCGTCGTTCTGCCGTGCGTCGGCTGTCTGCCAACACAGGAATCCTGCCGAGCCGCTCAGCCTCAGTTCTACGGGTCCCATAGGTATAGTCTCGCCAATGGCTGCGTCGAAGAAGTACCCGGGATCATCAAAGTGCCTGCGCCGCTCGAACTGCTCGCCGCTGGCGGTTTTCATACCCAGGCGGATAACGATCTGCGGAATCCATTGTGCGTTTTCGCCCTTGAACCAACTGTTGTGCAGCACCTGAACGTCGGTGCTCAGATATACGTCACCTGCACCGTGACCGGTGCCGTCGTACTGCTTGTACCACTCGCAAACCGGCATCCATATACTCACGTTCGCCCAGCGTGTGAACAACGGCACCTGTACGCGCGCAAACAGGTCAGCCGTGCGGCTGCCGTCGTAGCCGAAATAGCCGTCTGCTGCCAGTTCGACGCGCAACTTGTCGTAGGTCTGTCCGTCCGACATGTCAGGTATGGGCAGTGCGTTCGGACCGAAGAATGCAGGCGCAACACCGGTAGGCGTAAACGCCCACGCAGTGTTGCAGCCTATCAGCAGACAAATTACTATGTATAATTTCTTTGCCTTCACTCTTCACTCTCAACTCTAAACGCTCAACTCTCAACTCTTCTCCCCTTCTGAGAAGGGGCTGGGGGATGTCCCTAAACATCCAACCTCCCGTGGCACTGCTTGTACTTCTTGCCACTGCCGCAGGGGCATGGATCGTTTGGACGCGGTTTCTTATCCACGTGCAACGGCATCGGTCGTTGCTGCTCGCGTGTATCACGTCCGGCAGCTGCGGCTTGTCCGCTGCGTTGTGCTGCCTGCTCGGCTGCGTCCTTCTGGGTGCGGTAGCGGCTGTAATCCTGGCGTTGCGGAGCCTGACCCTGACGTACGTTCTCCGGCGCCTCGGTGCGGATCTGTCCGCGCAGCAGGATAGCTATGGCGCGACGGTTGAAGTTGTCGAGCATACCTCGGAAGATATTGAACGACTCGAGTTTGTAGATCAAGAGCGGGTCTTTCTGCTCGTAGCTGGCGTTCTGTACGCTGCGCTTGAGGTCGTCCAGGGCGCGCAGGTGCTCCTTCCACTCATCGTCAATCACGTAGAGCAGGGTACGCTTCTCAAACTCGCGGATCACCTCCTTGCTGTCGGTCTCGGCAGCACGCTTCAGGTTGCAGCTTACGTTATATACGTGGCGACCGTCAGTGATCGGTACAAGTATGTTCTCGTACATCTGTCCTTTGGTCTCATATACCTGCTTGATTACGGGGTTGGCTATCTGAGCCAGGCGATCCATCTTGCGCTTGAACATGTCGAGTGCTGCCTGTGCCAGTTCATCGGCAAGCACTGCCTCCTTCTTGCTGCGGAACGTATCTTCGTCGAACGGTGCTTCCATAGCAAATACCTGCAGAACGTCTTCCTTGAATCCTTCGTAGTCGAGCATCGGGCGGAAGTTGGCTACAACGGCCTCGGCGGTGTCGTAGATCATGTTCGTTATATCCACACCGATACGCTCACCCATCAAGGCGTGGCGGCGCTTGGCATAAATCACGTTTCGCTGCTGGTTCATTACGTCGTCGTACTCAATCAGGCGCTTACGGATACCGAAGTTGTTCTCCTCAACTTTCTTCTGCGCGTTTTCGATCGACTTGCTGACCATTGAGTGTTCAATCATCTCGCCCTCCTGCATACCCAGTCTGTCCATCACAGCGGCTATACGCTCCGAGCCGAACATACGCATCAGGTCGTCCTCCAGACTGACAAAGAATACGGAGCTACCCGGGTCTCCCTGACGTCCGGCACGACCGCGTAACTGGCGATCGACACGGCGGCTCTCGTGGCGCTCAGTGCCTACGATTGCCAAACCGCCGGCAGCCTTGACCTCAGGCGTAAGTTTGATATCCGTACCACGACCTGCCATGTTCGTAGCGATGGTGACTACACCCGGTCGTCCGGCTTGTGCCACCACCATTGCCTCCTGCTGGTGCAACTTGGCGTTCAGCACGTTGTGCGGGATCTTTCTGAGCGACAGCATACGCGACAGGAGCTCGGATATCTCCACGCTGGTTGTACCTACCAGTACCGGTCGGCCTTGTGCCACCAGAGCGGTGATCTCGTCAATCACGGCGTTGTACTTCTCGCGTTTGGTTTTGTAGATACGGTCGTTCATATCCACACGCGCAATCGGTTTGTTGGTGGGGATAACGACGACGTCGAGCTTGTAAATGTTCCAGAACTCGCCTGCCTCTGTCTCGGCAGTACCGGTCATACCGGCGAGCTTGGTGTACATACGGAAGTAGTTCTGCAGCGTGATTGTTGCAAACGTCTGCGTAGCAGCCTCTACCTTCACGTTCTCCTTGGCTTCCACAGCCTGGTGCAGACCGTCACTCCAGCGGCGACCTTCCATGATACGGCCGGTCTGCTCGTCAACGATCTTTACCTCGTTGTTGTCGATGATATAATCAACATCTTTCTCAAACAGCGTGTAGGCTTTCAGCAGCTGGTTGACCGTGTGTACGCGCTCGGATTTGATACTGTAGTTGGTCAGAATAGCGTCTTTCTTTGCCTGCTTCTCTTCCGGCGTGAGCGTCTCGTGCTCCAGCTCCGCCATTTCCGAACCTACGTCCGGCAGCACGAAGAACAGCGGATCGTCCATGTTGCCTGTCAGAGTGTCTATACCTTTGTCGGTCAGCTCGATGGTCTTGTTCTTCTCGTCGATCACGAAGTATAGTACGTCGGTTGCGACATGCATGTTCTTCTCATTCTCCTGCAGGTAGAACTCTTCGGTCTTTTGCAGGCGGACTTTCACGCCCTGCTCGCTCAGGTACTTGATCAGTGCCTTGTTCTTAGGCATGCCTTTGAACGAGCGGAACAGTGCCAACTCGCCTTCCTCGCGCACTTTCTCGTCGGTCGAGCCCATCTTCTGCTTGGCTTCGGTCAGCAGTTGGGTGGTGAGTTGTGTCTGGGTGCGCACGAGCAGTTCCACGCGGTGCTTGTATTCGTCGAACATCTGGTCGTCGCCCTTCGGTACAGGACCGCTGATGATCAACGGCGTACGGGCGTCGTCTATCAATACGGAGTCCACCTCATCCACAATGGCGAAGTTATGTCCGCGCTGCACGAGGTCCATCGGGCTGGTAGCCATGTTGTCGCGCAGGTAATCGAAGCCGAACTCGTTGTTCGTACCGAAGGTTATATCGCAGGCGTAAGCCTGCCGGCGGGCGTCGCTGTTGGGCTTGTGCTTGTCGATGCAATCAACGGTCAAGCCGTGGAACATGTACAGCGGTCCCATCCACTCCGAGTCACGCTTGGCGAGGTAGTCGTTCACGGTTACAACGTGTACGCCCTCGTGCGTCAGCGCGTTCAGGAACACGGGTAGGGTGGCTACTAAGGTTTTTCCTTCACCCGTTGCCATCTCGGCTATCTTGCCCTGATGCAGTACCACACCGCCGAACAGCTGGACGTCGTAATGTACCATATCCCATGTCACCTCGTTGCCGCCTGCCATCCAGTGATTGTGATAGATGGCTTTCTCGCCGTCTATCTCAATGAAGTCGTAGCGTGCATCGGCTGCCATGTCGCGATCGCGCTGGGTGGCGGTCACTTCTATCGACTCGCTCTCCGCAAAACGACGTGCGGTGGATTTTACTATTGCAAACGCCTCCGGCAGCAACTCCATCAGGATGACTTTGTACTGCTCCTTGATCTCTTTCTCCAGATCGTCAATCTGCTGATAGACTTTTTCGCGTTTGTCTATCTCCAGTGCCTCTATCGAGGCGCGCAGCTCGGCAATCTTTGTTTTCTTGGGGGCTACGGTCGCGGCAATCTTGTCCATCAACGCTTGTGAACGGGCGCGGAGCGCATCGTTGCTCAGCGCGTCAATCTCAGGATAGACGGCTTTGACCTGATCTACGTACGGCTGAATCTCGCGCATATCTTTCTGCGCTTTGTTGCCGAATAGTTTGGTGATAAATTCGATTATATTCATAGTGATTTTTGTGTTTGCGCATAAAAAGCCTACAAAGATACAAAATTTTTCTGAATAATGCAAATTTTTCGAATGATTGTTTGCATATTTGCAAGAATTATTGTATCTTTGCAATCAGTTTCGGCAAGTATGTGCCGCAAATGGCGGCTTTCTGCCTGATCTGATACATAAATTGTCCATTCGTCACTCGTCATGAACAGAGAAAAAGAGATCTATCGCGTCACCCTGTGGGGCAGCGTGGTGAATATCAGTCTTACGGCGTTCAAGTTTGTAGCCGGTATCTTGGGCTGCTCGGCAGCAATGATTGCTGATGCGGTGCATTCGCTCAGCGATTTGCTGACCGATGTTGTCGTGCTGCTGTTTGTTCGCATCAGCAGCCGTCCGGCGGACAGCGACCACCCGTATGGTCATGGCAAGTACGAGACGTTGGCTTCCGCCATCGTGGCTATTGTGCTGCTGGCAGCCGGCGGAGTGCTGGCTGGTCAGGGCGTGAGCAAGATCGTTGCCGTTGTGCGTGGCGGACATTTGGATGTACCCGGCAGCATAGCCCTGTGGGCGGCACTGCTCAGTGTGGCAGCTAAGGAGCTGATCTACCGCCTTACTATCCGCGTGAGCCGCAAGGTCGATTCGCCTGTGTTGGCTGCCAACGCCTGGCACCACCGCACGGACGCACTATCATCGGTGGCTGCGGCTGTAGGTATAGGCGGTGCGCTGCTGTTCGGAGGCACGTGGGCGATACTCGATCCGATAGCAGCCGTGCTGGTGAGCGTGTTTATCCTGATTACTGCCGCACAGATACTACACCGCGCACTGCAGGAACTGCTGGAGCAGAGTCTGCCTGCGGATATTGAGCAGCAGATTCGCGAGATTGTGGCGGCCGACAACGAGTTGACCGGGCTTCACCACCTGCGTACAAGGCGTGTGGGCAGCGTGTGCTCCATTGAGATGCACTTGCGTATGCCGGGCGATACCTCTTTGTACGAAGCGCACCGCCACAGCATCGAGCTGGAGCGGCGCCTTCGTGAGAGGTTCGGACAGGGAACGCTTATCAACATTCACCTTGAACCATTAAAGGATTCTCGTTGATTTAGAATTTCAAGTTTCAATTTTCTTATCCCGCTTTGCACGAACGATTTGCTTCGCCGTGCAAAATCCTCTATATCTCCCTTCTTTTCAGGGAGGGGTCGGGGGTAGGCTTTTTCCTGAACACGATGTAGAGCAAAGCCAGTACGAGCAATACCAATGGTTCGCCTACCGGTGTATTGGCATATACGCCGATCGGATCTGCGTCGGATTCGTTCCAACCATCCCACGGCCCGCGGCGCGGTCCGCGTTGCGGTGCGCCGGCTGTGGTTGTGCCACCGTCGGAAATATATGGTGTGCTGCCTACAATCGGGGTACAGGTCGATGTGGAGCGGAACTGATAGTCCGTATTCACATCTTCGCTCATCATTGGCTTGCTGCTCCACGCCGCAGGCTGCGCAACCTGGGCATGAGCAGTGGCAGCAGTGCAAACAAGCAGCACTGCTACAAGCCGGATATATATGTTACAAATCTTTCTCATGTTGTTATCTCAGTTTTTGTCCGAACATCGTATAGACATGTCCGTTGCGCAGGATATAGACGTGTCCGTTATGGATGATCTTGTTTGCGGGATCGCTTTCCGTTTCAGCAGGTTCTACGGTTGTTGCTACCGGATTGCTCGGTTCGCTCGGGTCGAAGCCTCGGCGGCGGATGTAGTAGCGCTTTTCGTGGCTGGCGTCAGGCGTAGGTATATCCAACCGGATACCGTCTATGATCAGCCGCTCGCTGTCCGTCAGCGCGTCGTACAGCACTAATTGTCCGTCGATATTGTTCACACCCGTGAACCACAGTTGCGTAATGGGGTCGTACGGCAGTTCGCTCATGTAGAACGATACCGGCACGTTCAGCACCTCGCCCCGCAGATCGATGCTCAAGCCGTAACTGCCTTCCGTTGCGTAGATATTGAACGGTGTGGAAGGCGCGTTGGTCATCGAGAAGTTGTCGATGTTCACCGTGGTGAGAACCGCATCCTCTCCGCTGATCACGTCATCGCTGTAGCCTTGCCCTATCAGCAGTCGCGATGTGCATCGGTTGGATACGGGGTTGATAGCGGTTACCGTCATTATTCCCTTGCTCACCCCGCTACCCTTGCTGCGCGCCGGTGCCGGTGCCGCAGGAGTAACAGGCGAAGTAACGACGCGGCTCGCGTTGAGCGTCACGGCGAGTGAGGTAGCGGTGGCGGGAGAATTCAGTTTGACTACTATCGCGTGCATCGGCGGCAAGTAGCGCTCTTGCGTAGTGATGACATTTGCCGTCTTGTCGGCAGCATCTTTAGTGATAGTGGTGTACTTGCCACTCGCGTCGATATAGTCAAACTCATCCTTGAGATTAGCTGTCGGGTTGTCGGCTATGAAGCCCCAGATGTCGATATATCCCATCGACGGGTTACCGAACACGAACTGATTGGCTGCCACCTCGTTGCTGAGCGTGTAATTCTGCGATGTGCTGGTTGGGGCGAACGCCAACTTACCTGCCGCCGCATCACCACGCTTCGTACGCAGACCGGACTCGTAGGCATCATATACCTTTTCGCCATAGATGGTGTAATAGTAGTAGATGTCATCGTTCTTGGGCAGTCGTACAGCCGCGTCGTTGCCGGATGCAGTACGCGTATAGACCGCCCATCCCATTGCCGGCGGCAGCGAGAGCGTCAATCCGTTCGTTACCTTCGACCACTCCGCAGTGGCGGTTGCTGTTGAATCTTTTTGCCCCACGCCATAGTGAGTCGTTTCGCGGCTGAAGAGCGACAGCCAGAACGAGGCATTGCCTGTGGAGGCATTACGGCCGTCGGCATCGAACTCGCCTACCTCCCAAGGCGATGTTACGTTATTCAGGTCGGCGTCAGACATGAATACATCACCGCTAAGCATACCCGTTACGGGTGCTGCACGCAGTGCCCACTTGTTCTGCGGCAGGCTCATATCTACAATAGCCTTGCTGTAGTTCAGGTTCTGCTGCTGTCCCATAGCTCCACCCGGCAGGAAGCGTACGGCGTTACACCTGTTGTACTCGAATCCGGTCTGCTTGATCGAATCCTCCCGGCTGATGCTGCTCGGTATAGTAGGATAGGGCAGGCCGTCCTCCATAGCAGGAATGATTACGTTCGTTACTTTTGTCGGTGCAAAGTGTGCATCGGAGTGTATGGGGCGGTGTTCGAGGTCGAGACCGATCCAGTTGTTCGGGTTGTTCCAACTGTCGTTGCCTTCTGTCTTCGGATCCCATTGTACGGCACTCGGCAGAACGGCTATTGTGAACGGCACTGTACCTACGCGGCAGTCGCTCTCCGGCAGAGTGGGCGAACCTGTATGCGTCTGCATCGTGATACCGAACGTATAGCGGTAGCCTGCGCGCATCTGATAGTTGTAGTCGGGTGCGGGGCTCAGTATAAGGTTTTCACCGCTCTTGTAGTAGCCTGAGTTGTCACTACCCGAACTGAAGTCATATACTCTGTCAGGCACCAGGTGTAACTTGTGGACACCCTCACGATAGTCCGGGTCGTTGGTCGAGAGGAACGCTACTGTATCCAGTGCCACAAGAGCCTGGATATAGTCTATTGGTATAACAATCTTTGTGTTGGCATCCGCCTTGGTCAGCAGGATTACAGGAGGTTCAACCGTAGGCTCGGCGTCGGGGTTGAATCCTCCAAGCGCCATAGGTACATCACCGCCTTTGGTAGATTTGAGTTTGATGAACACCGGTGTCGGGCATACGTCAACCTCCATATCAAGCATTGCATCGGAGCCGGTGCCTACTATCGGGAAGATCATGTACTGAACCGAGTCGTCCTTAACCGTTGTAATTGTCAGGTTGGAGTGATACATGGTCAGGAATCCTCCGTTCACCAGATGTGCAAGAATATCGTACGGATGCGCTTTGCTCTTCAGGGTGATGCCTCCTTGTTCCATTACGTTCCCCATCTCGTTGCGGCTTACTTCCGACAGGTTGTGCGCAAACCGGTTGGTGTTGTGTGTAACCGGTCCGGCCGGCTGGCAGCGGAGAATATCCTTAATAACCTTCTCGATATCCTCGTACTTGTATCCGTAGAGTGCTTCGCTGGTAGAGGTCGAATCGCCGTACAGCAGCCAGTCGTTGTAGCACGAGCCGTTGATATCCTCCGGAGCAGCGTGATCATGCATCAGCGAGCCGCGGACACGCAGACTTACATCGTAGGTCGAGTTGGCGCACATGCCGGATACGATCTTTTCTGCTTGCTCCTCGCCGTTGAGTTCCAGCATCATTCGGTTGCTGATCTTCAGGTTACTCGTCATGGCGCAGATACTGCTCGTCAGCTCTTTGAACGCCAGCGACATACGGACGCGGTACTTGTTGCGCGGTAGCATCGTTGCCTTGTGAACCATATACATTACGGGTCGGAGTGCACCGTCAAGCCACTCGTAGATATAACCTATGCGGAACGGTTCGCCACCTTTACCCAGCGAGTCTTCAAACTTATCAACAAGCTCGCCTACATTGGGGAAGGTCAGTTCACTGCCGGGCTCATAAGCCTCGGTAGGCATGTGAACCCAACCGTATATTGTATCTTTCGTAGCAGGTAGTTCGGCTGTTCGGGTCACTTCGTTTATGAAGTGGTCTATCGGGGCAATGAATTCTGTTTCCACACCATCTTCCACATGCTCGATGGTATAATATACGTCGTGATCGTTGTATCCCTTGTCGTGGAATCCCTTGTAGTCCACGCGGAGCACTACGTGCGTTATCTCGTCGGTCTCGCCCGCTTTCATACAGGTGGTGTTCGCCTGGTACGCAATGAGCGGCGGCTTGGTGGCGAAGATGCACATGTCGTCGATGATAAAGTCGTTACCGTCATCGTTCGCTGCCATATTATATACGCGCACGCGGAAGTATTCGTAATCTTTCTTCTGCTCAATCGGGAAGTAAATCTGATACCACTTATTGGACTGCGCAAGGTCGCCGGTCATGTACGAGGTAATATCTTCCCACGAGGAATTATCCAAGGATCCCTGCACACTGAACAGGAAGTTCGGGCAGGTCTTTCCGGTCTCATTGCCCGGGTTGCCCACGTAGGCGGAGAAGTACATCTTCTGTCCCTCGCACAACTTCTTGTGCAGCGATATGGCAGCCACCTGTCCGGCGGAGGACATACCGTCGCAGAAGATCATGTAGCCGTTGGCGGCGCCGCCGTGCTGCTCCATCTTGTGCCAGTACGAACCGAACGACGGAATGCGGTTGATCAGGTTGTACTCACCCATGTTCGCCAAGTTCGTCAGACCGTTCTTGTTGTGCGGACGGTTGTCGGGCAGCATAGCCGTTCGGGGATAAGCAAAGCCGTACGATGCATCCGCCCACGGCAGCGGGTGAGGATAAACGGTGTAATCGGTACCTGGCTTGTTGTAGTCGAAGTTCAAGCGCTCCAACACCTCAAAGTGCTGCTCAATCTCGTCGTTGGTGATAATGGCTGCACCTTTATCCTCCAACTTCGGACCATACTTGTTTGTACGGTGGTAAATTACCACATAGCGACAGATATTGAACATGTTGCTGCCGAACACAGGTTTTGCCGGATCAGGAGCATTTACCGGTGATATAATGCTTCGTGCGCGTAAGCAATATATAACTGTATCCACCTCTTTTCCGGCGGGGATACTTGTTTTCTTCGGTACGCTCAGGAAGTCGTTACCCTCCGTAACAGTGTATGCACACTCGGTGTATGTACCAGTTGATGGGTTGTAGGTGTACCATTGGCATGGCGCATCCCATCCGCCGCACCAGATCATCGTATCCTGACGAGTAACACCTTCTCCATCAGGTGTCGAACTCATGGATGACCAGTTGTCGTCTCGCATATAGTAGCCCAACATGGACTCGGAGTGCCCGCCTTTCTTTAAGTTATCGTAATTGTAACGTTGTTCGGTGCTGAGCAGCAAGCGTGCGTCCAGCGGTGCGCGTACAACGTGATCCTCCAGATAGCGCTGACTTGCATACGGAGCGGTTGATGCATATTTGTAGCTCTCCATCCTCTCCGCCATTTCGGTCCAGGGGTGCAACTCGTATATCTCGCGCAGCGACAAGGTCGGCTCGATGATTTGTCGCATCGTATCCAGTTTGGCGGTATCTATCTGTCCGCTCATTTTCAGCGGCAGATTATCGTAGTACACACTCTTGTCCAGCGCATAGGTAACGACAGCCTTGCCTTGTGGCGGATAAACCATCGGAGCCTTGGCTGGCGGGTCTTTACGGGCATTATAGTCCTGTGAAGGATTTTGGAATACGGTATATCGTCCCTGGGTTGCAAGTTTCTTGCCCAAGGCGTGGTTTTTCTCATCAATCCATACCGAGTCACCGATGATACGGAACGGGTATTCCCATTTGCCGGTATTAGTCGGTGCGGTCTCCCATTTATCGGCAGGAATATCCGTATCCTCTTCGCCTGCATTCAGCGAGTACCAGCGCCACCAGCCGTAGAAGTTACGCTCGCGTACCGGCAACTCGACACGCTGATCTGTTGATCGCGCTGCGTTCGACGGGTTGTAGTAGTAGATGATATTCCTGTTCTCATGCACCTGTTGTACACCATCTGCAAGCGTGTCACCCGATGCACCTCTGGAGTGAATGAGCACCTGGTTGTTGGCATACTGGAATTTGCTCAACTGAGTCACGCCGAGACGGAAGTTGATATAGCGCCAGCGTCCATTGACGTTCATCGTATAGGCTATATACACGTAAGCCGAGCGCGGTGAACGGATACCGTCCTGCGTGCAACTCACCGTAATCGTATTGCTGCCTTTGGCACTGATATTGCACCACGTGGGCGTGTTACCGTACTCGTCAATCAGGCGGATCTCGGTCAGTGCCGGATTGGTGAAGTCCATTGCCGATGTATGGTCGTGGCTTTCGCTGGTGTAGGCTGCCACATGGTTGTCAATGTCCATAATACTCGTACCGGTACGGTGGTCGGTGTGCAGGGTAAAAGTATGCGTCGTGCCTCCGCCCACTTCTGCCGGGAAGACATAGTTGTACTCATCGCGCTCCACGGTACAGATGATCGAGTCGTGAGGCACTGTGTGGTAGGTCTTGCGGATAAGCGGAATCTTCAGGTGAGCATCCTCTAACGAACTGAAACTGATCCATTTGCTCGCAAAGCGGTAATCCGGTGCACCGCCTTGCAGCGAAATGACTACATCCAGTGTATCCACTATGTTCACGAACGGTCCTGTACCTGCCGGATAACGTATATCTCTCGGGCTGGTGCCTGAAGGAGTAACGGTGGTGGTCAGTGTAGTGGTGTTCGTCGATATGCTCAATCCGCTGGCACCTGCGCTGAAACGGCTGTCGCTAATGAGGTTGATAGCGTAGTTCGTCTTCCAGTCGTTGCCGCCTGAGATAAGGTCTGCTATATCTTCCTCATCAACACGACCGCAGTAGGTAACAATGCTGTCCAGCATCATGGAATAGATGCGGTACGCCTTGTAACGCGTCTGTACGGATGAGCCGACGGTGCTGTTGTAGCCGAACTCCAGTTGATTGACACTCGGGTAGGAATTTTTTTCGTGTATATAGTACTCGGGTTGCAGATAACTCCAGGAGAACACTGTAGCTTCTTCCTCGTTCTCGGTCAGGCTCAGTTGGGGTGTACTGCTTACTATAGCAAACTTCAGCCACTTGTCGGCACCATACTTGAGTTTAACCTGCTCCTCAAAGTTCGCATTGTCGTTGACGTACTCGTGCACATATTCGTACGTCAGCGTAGCCGCACCGCTGCTTGCTACTGCAGGATTGGATGAACCGTCGATGACAAAATCCATGTTAACGCCATACTCTGTTCTCAACAACAGCTGCTGCTCAGCCTGATTGACATACGTATATAGCCACGGAGTGATGTATTCTGTTCGACTGTTCGCCGCATCGTAGGAGCCTTTGATCAGTTGGGTCTTGCTGTCTTCCTTCTTGTAGAGTGTGTTGTTTATGAGTGCATACCGCCGGAAGATCAGTCCTCCGCTACCTGCCATAATGTAGTAGCGCTGTCCGCCGGCTACTGCCGACCAGATCAGCTCGCTGCTACTCAATGCAGATTGCTGCAAGGGCACACGACCCGTAACAGGATATGTCACTGCATCTACCGTAGCGTTCGAATTGATCTTCAGCGTATCCTCGTTAATGCCGCTGCTGTTCTCTGCTTTCGTCACAAGGGTGACATGGTCGTTCAGCGTGTTCCCGGCATCCACATCGAAGTATGCACCGCCGCTGCTAAATGAGCAATGACCTCCGGCCAAATGCAACGAGGAGGTTACATCCACACTGCTCAGAATCTCTTCGCCGAATACGTTGCCGTCGGTATCCAGCAACTGGTGAGCGGTGATCTTCGCCATCGTGAAAGTCAGCCGTTTGCTTACGCCCGCCAGCGGGTAGAAGTTGTACATCGGGTACTCAGGCGTTATAGCCAGATGAACTATGTCCTCGCCGTAGTGCGTGGTCTTGGTGCGGATGATAATGTCGCGGTAGCGCGAACCGTCAGGACGGATATGCAGTCCCGGCGCACCGTCGCGCCAGCGACCGTAGTATTCCTTGATCTTAACAGGACCCAAGGTGCGCAGCGTGATACGCAATGTATCCACGATATCAATATACTCGCCGTTATACATAATGTCCATCGGGCTGGTCAAGCCGCTGGTGATGGTTCTGCCGAAGTTGCTGCCGCTCATGTGCGGAAGATCCTCCTCTTCTACACTTGCTAAATCCACGCGCGAATCGCGGATGTATTCAAAGTCCTCCACCAGACGGTAGTTCGGATCCAGACGCAACTGACTCGCATTCGTCAGAATCTTGTTGTTGTCCGGGTGGAAATAGATAGCTTGGTCGTCAATCATTGTGACAGCCTTCAACTGCTTGCCTATCAGTTTCGACTGCACTTCGCGGACTGTCTGCTCGTCATGGTGGTAGGCAAATACGATCTCGTCCGTCCATTCGTCGGTCGTGTCGGGTATAACTACATAGTGCTCATCCGCCACACGTACACGGGAGATCTGGAAGACGGTTGCATTCGCCTCATTTGCTACTCCGTCAAACTGGTTGGCGGCTGCGTTGTATGCAATCCACGGAGCACTGCTGTTGCTGCGCTCAAGACGTACAATGTTTCCTCCGCCGTCTCTGCCTAAATAGTGGGTGGAGGACAGTTTGGCGTTCTTCACATCCGCTACGGTGTAATCCGGCCAGCCGTTGCGACCTGTTGCGCCGGTTGATTTGAACAGACCTGCCCAACTGTTGTTGGCAAGCACCGTATTCGGGGCGGTGTAGTACAAACCAAGGTACTCCTCGTTCTCCGGAGCGAAGTGCTCGTAGAATAGCAGCGAGTCCTTGACTCCGTAACGCATCTCACGGCGCGGGTCAAGCACTACCTCATCCGCAGCACACTCCGCGCACGGATCGGGATGGGTGAGAACCATGAAGGTGTTGATATAATTGTTGTCGGCATTCTCGGCGTTAGCCATACCTTGCCAGGCGTTTGTCCATTCGGCAATGTAGCGGGCACGCGAGAAACGCGGCGCAGCCGTACCCGGGTGAGTAAGGAAATAGCGTTTGCCGTCGTTCTTCACGAACGAGAGCGCCACGTGGATCGTACCGGTGTACGTCGCTTTGGCGTACAGCGTGGTAGTGCCGGTGGGCAGGTTAACTACTTGACCCGGAGTGTACAATGTACCCGTTCCGTTTGCATTTGTAGTCCAGCCATGGAAAGTAAAACCTTTCACCAGACGCGCTTCGCGAATGGTCACGGAAGTCTCACCGTGCATCGGGTACTGGTCGGCAACGGTGTCACCTACACAGCCGTTGTTGTTGTAGTGAATATGCCGGTCAGGGTTGGCGGGCACAAACTCCAAGTGGCCATTCGAATCGGTACTGTTAACGTGGATACGTGCCCAACCGTCGCAGTCAATAATACTTCTGCCGCCTACGACAGGCACGTCTGTACCGCGTATCATTTTACTCCAGCCGGGAATATCTGCGCCCGGGTCAGACTCGCTGAACTCCGAGCCGGTGAACATCGTGGCTTTGATGGTCAGGGCAGCCCACTCCGCGGTGATATGCCACATCTCCTCACTCGTCCAGGTCGTGTAGTCGGCATTCGGAATCAAACGGATGTTACGTCCTGTGTTTGTACGCAGGAAGTAGCCACCGGGCTGGAACTCCACACCCAGGTTCTGTTTGCCGGTTTGAGTCGTATCGATCATCATTTGTCCGTACGCACCGCGAGGAGCAGGAAGACCCAGATAGTGAATCTTCAATGAGTCGATATTCTTGAACTGCGAGTTGAATGCGTCACCTCTGTCCGTATGGCAATAGTTGTTCCGATAACCTACGTAATAATACGTACTGTCCGGCTCAGGAACAAACATATAATCGGTAAGGTAGTACTTGGTGTCACCCAGCCGCTCCATACATTGCAGACGGTCAATGGTGTAGATCTTCTTCTTTGTGGTGTACTTTGCAGGCGTTACGGCAAAGTTTGTGTTGTACTGTTTAAAATCCTGCTCGTCGTACGCAAAATAATACGAATCCGCGCAGGTTGAAGTAACCGGCTCGTCCAGCACGTACAGACGGAAAATCGTACGCGGAGTTTTATGGTGTTTATCTTTGTTACCAAAAGCGTACAATGCCTGACCAGGTCGGGCTGATGCCTCCTTGTTACTGTATTGTATGGTACTCAGTGTTTTGTTGAAACCAACCAACGAGGCATTGGTATAAGACATCGGTTCGTTGCCTCGGGGGATATCGAGCCAATACACTTCGCGGTATGGCATGCCTAAGAAGCCATAGCCCTTTTCACCGTTGAATCGGCCTTGAGCATCTTGATCCGTTCTACCTTCAAGTTCTGTTAATTTTCTGTTCGGGTCGAACGTAGTAACCGTTGAACGGTTGGTAGGCACAACAAAGATCGCGTTGCAGATGTTAGCATGATTAGTCTCTCTGGTCAAATCGCCTTGGAACCTAAACGAGTTACCGTCAGACGTACGCAGGGTGTAGGAATCGCCGCCGGGGTTGCTACTCCACATCGTATAGGCTATACCGTCCAATGGGTAATTTTTTCCGCTCTTTAAGAACGTCACAGGATCATCAATCGTCCAAATAGAAACCGCACCAGGCTCGGTTGCCCCCGGATCCTGCGGAATCAACTTAAGGAAATTACCTTTTTTGCTATCCCAGTTCGTGTAACCGAAATATCCTCCGGTATAACTTGGCATGTGGCACACGAAATACTCCTGCCCGTTCACCATCGTGGACAACAATATACGTTGACCCGGCTTCAGGTTAACCACCAGACCACCATCGGTCGGAGTGAAATCATAAACTGCACCGAACATACGCGGCGCAGTAAACAACGCCATGCTAACTGTAAGAATCCGAATAATGGATGAATGCTTGAAAAATAACCTACTCATATATTTCATACCTCATTTTGATTTTACGAACAATAATACCTTTCTTTTGCCCTGTAGCTTAGGCGGGGACTTTTCTCTTGCCCTGTAGTTTAGGCGGGGACTTTTTTCTATATGTAATTTATTACATAAAGCATGCAAAGTTACTAAAAATTGCTATAAATAACAAGTTTTTTCTTAACAATTGCACCAAAACTGCTGCAAAAGTAACTAAATGTCACGTGCAGTTGACTATACTGCGCAAAACATTGTCATTTCGCTGCACTTCACAATTAGCGTGCAAAGGTACAAATAATTCTCCATATATGCAATACGCGCATGCAAAAATTTACGCAGAATGACCAAAATCATGCAAAAATTTACGCAGAATGACATAACTCACCTCTTTGCTGCACAAAAATATATTCTATTTTAGTGTGTTTCCTGTTCGCTCTCCTTCTGTCCGAAATGTGTGTTCCGTGTAGTTTCTCTTTTATTGTCCTGTACGGATACTACGGATACTACGGATATTTTTGCTCGAACACGGATTTTCACGGAGTGTCACGGAATCTCTGTTCATCTGCCTCTGTGTAGTTCCGTGTAGTTCCGTGTTCGTTTTATTGTCCTGTACGGATTTAACGGATAATACGGATATTTTTGCTCGAACACGGATTTTCACGGAATTTCACGGAATTTTATTCATCAGTATCCGTGTTTTTCCGTGTGATCCGTGTAGTTTGTTTTATTCGAACACGGATTTTCACGGATTTTCACGGAATTTTATTCATCTGCATCCGTTTAATCTGTGTAATCCGTGGGGTGTTTTGTTCTGTACTGATTCTACGGATTACACGGAAAAAGAATTGTTGACAATGGTTGATAATGGTTGACGAAATATAAAACATGTAAAGGACAGAGCATTTGAGGTGAAGGAAGACATAGAGAGCGGTTGTTTGCAAAGCGGAAATAGCAAAGCGTGCATAAAAACAAGCAAAATTGGGTGTAAAAAGGCGGAATATTTGGAATTTTGAAAAATTTGTTGTACTTTTGCATCCGCTTTTGGGCTGAAGTTTGACAGAAGTCCGAAAGGCGTTCTAACAAATGGTTTAGTAGTTTGCGGCAATAGCTCAGTTGGTAGAGCACGACCTTGCCAAGGTCGGGGTCGCGAGTTCGAGTCTCGTTTGCCGCTCAGAAAAAGAGCAGAACGTTTGTTCTGCTATATTTTTCTAAAATGCCCAGGTGGCGGAATTGGTAGACGCGTACGTTTCAGGTGCGTATGTCGCGAGGCGTGCAGGTTCGAGTCCTGTTCTGGGCACTCACCGCGCAGGTGGTGAAATTGGTATACACGCTACTTTGAGGGGGTAGTGGTCGCAAGATCGTGTGAGTTCGAGTCTCATCCTGCGCACACTTGCTTTACGGAGAAAAATCGGAAACGGTTTTTCTCCTTTTTTTGTGTGGATTTTTATGAGGCTGTAGTCAGGAACTATACGCTTGCAGTGGAGAAAAATGTGTACTGCCACAAAAAAATCGAATGAGAACGGTAGGAGGACGGTATAGTGACGTAACGAGGTAGTTGCGTTTTTATTGGATTAATCATATACTAATCACCTACTGATTACCTACTGATCACCTACTAATCACCTACTAAATGTACGAAAAAATCTGTACGGATTGCACGGATTAGACGGATGCAGATGAACGGAGAGAACTGTACGGATCACACGGATTACACGGATGCAGATGAATAAACTCCGTGAAATTCCGTGAAAATCCGTGTTCGAATAAAACAAACTACACTGAACACACGGAAACACACGGAGGCAGATGAGTAAAAATATCCGTAAAATCCGTAAGATCCGTACAGAACAAAACAGCCTACGGATCACACGGATTACACGGATGCAGATGAATAAAATTCCGTGAAGTTCCGTGAGACTCCGTGTTCGCGTAAAAAAACCGGATCGCACGTCTAAAATGAAGCAAATTTACTGAAATTTGCAGAAATTTTCACCGAACACTTGCAAATGTCATAATTTTTTTGTACCTTTGTAGTGAAATTTCTTAACCGAACATAAATCTATCATCTATATACCTATGAATCTGACATTTCAAATCAATTACCGCACGGTGTACGGACAAGAGTTGTGCATCGTGGAGACCGGTTCCCAAGTAGCCGGCTGGACGGAAGCCAACCCGCTGGTGCTGGACTGCCAGGGTGAGGACTTCTGGACAACAACCGTCGAACTTGCCGCCAAAGGAACAATCGTGTACAAGTACGCTATCCGTCTGCAGGAAGGCGGCTACATCTACGAGGCGGGACTCGACCGCAAACTCACCATCCGAGCTACCGACAAGCAGGTTGTGATGCGCGACTTCTGGCAGACTGTCGATTACGAGAAAGCATTCTACTCCACCGCTTTCCTCAAGTCGCTGTTCAAACGTTCTGCTGCGCCCGAAATCGCAAAGAAGCCGAAAGCCAAGACAGGCAACGTAACCTTCACCATCGATCTGCCGCAGATACTGCCCTCGCAGGGCGTGGCTATAGTAGGCGGTATAAAGCAACTCGGCGACTGGAACGTGGATAAGAAACTGCCCATGAGCGATGCAGATTTCCCCATATGGAAAGCCGACATAGAGGTCAGCGGCGTGGAGGCGTTCGAGTACAAATATGTGATCTACGATCTGGCTACCGGCAACGTGTGCGACATGGAGTGGGGTGAGAACCGCCACGCCTGGGGACTGCCCGAGAAAGGTTCGCGTCTGCGCGTGAACGACCGCTCCTTCCGCCGCACAATGCCACGTTTCCGCGGTGCAGGTGTAGCCGTGCCGGTGTTCAGCCTGCGTACGGAGGACGGATTCGGTATAGGCGAGTTCCAGGATCTGAAGAAACTGGCGGATTGGGCGGCACTGACCGGGCAGAAGATGATCCAGACCCTGCCGATCAACGACACCACACTCACCCACACCAACCGCGACTCCTATCCCTACAACGCCGTTTCGGTGTTTGCGTTGCACCCCATATACATCAATATCGAAAAGATGGGTCGCCTCTCACCCGCTATGAAGAAGAAGTACGAGGCTACCAAAAAGAAGTTCAACGCCAAGACGATAGCCGACTACCAGTGCGTATATGACGAGAAGATGATCTACTTCGAGGCGCTCTATCAGTCCGACTGCGACGTCTGTTTCGCCAGTGCCGAGTACAAGGCGTTCTTCGAGAAGAACAAAGGCTGGCTGGAGCCGTACGCCGCCTTCCTCGCCAAGCGCGACAAAAAGCAGAAAGGCTTGTACTACTTCCTGCAATTCCATGCCGACAAGCAACTCAGCGACGCTGTAGCCTACGCACACTCGATAGGCGTGGCGATGAAGGGCGATATACCTATCGGCATCAGTCCCGACTCGGTGGACGCAGCCGTTGAGCCCAACCTGTTCAACCTCGACGCATCTGCCGGTGCACCGCCCGATGACTTCAGCATCAGCGGTCAGAACTGGGGATTCCCGACCTATAACTGGGACGAGATGGCTAAGGACGGTTACGACTGGTGGCGCCGCCGCTTCACGAAGATGCAGGATTACTTCGACGCCTACCGTATCGACCATATACTCGGCTTCTTCCGCATCTGGCAGATGCGCAAGACCGATGTGTGGGGACTGTGCGGACACTTCTCGCCCGCACTGCCGTACTCGCCGCAAGACCTGTGGAACATGGGCGTTTGTCTGGATATCGACCGAATGACCAAACCCTATATCCGCTCGAACTTCCTTGGCGACGTGTTCGGCTACGATACAGAAACAGCCAAACAGCGCTTCTTGAACACGAATGACGGATACATCTTCTGGTTCAAAGACGAGTTTGACACCCAGATGAAAGTGCAGGACTACTTCGATGCCGTACTGGGGAGTGACGACAAGTTGCACGAAGCAGGCTTCATGAACAAAGACCAGGCTATCAACCTGCGCGAGGGACTGCTCTATTTGCATTGCGAAGTGCTGTTCGTACGCGACCAGAAGAACCCCGAGATGCTTCACCCGCGTATCAGCATCTATCAGTCGCACTCCTACAACGAGCTCTACGACGACCAGAAGCGCATCCTGATGAACATCTACAACGATTATTTCTACCGCCGCCACACCGAGTTCTGGCGCCAGAGCGCTATGCGCAAACTGCCTACACTCATCTCATCGACAGGAATGCTCTGCTGCGGTGAAGACTTAGGCATGGTGCCCGACTGCGTTCCGCAAGTAATGCACGAACTGCAGATCCTCAGCCTGGAGATCCAGCGTATGCCGAAAGATCCGAAGCGCACGTTTGCACACCCCGCCGACGCACCGTACCTGAGCGTATGCACCACCGGCACACACGACACCAACCCGCTGCGCGCATGGTGGGAAGAGGACCGTGAGGTGACGCAGAAGTTCTACAACGACCAGATGGGCTGGTGGGGTGACGCGCCGCAAGTCATGACACCCGAGATTGCCGACTTTATCGTCAAGCAGCACATGTACAGCCCGGCAATGTGGGTCATTCTGCCCCTGCAGGATTGGCTGGCTGTGGACGGCGAGGTTCGTTTGCCCGACGCACACGCCGAGCGAATCAATGTGCCCGCTAACCCCCGACACTTCTGGAACTACCGTATGCATATCACGATTGAGGATCTGCTCAAGAAGGACGCCTTCAACGAGCATATCCGCCGCCTGACAAGCGTGCGCTAAACGCTAACAAACAAATAGCCACCCGATTGCGGGTGGCTATTTTGTTGCCTAATATCGTACGTGTGTGAGAAACAGTCCCTCTGAAGGAGCCGACTGCCCTGCCGCCTGACGTGATTGGGAAAGGATTATCGCCTCAAACTCTTGGGGCGATAGTTTTTGTCTGCCTACATCGAGCAGCGTGCCTACCACGGCGCGCACCATGTTCCGCAGAAAACGGTTGGCAGTGATCGTGAACACTGCTCCCTCGGCATCTGCCCGCCAATAGGCTTCCGTAACGGAGCAGATCGTGGTTTTGCTGTCAGTATGCGCCTTGCAGAACGAGGCAAAATCGTGTGTGCCGAGCAGATACTCCGCCGCGGCGTTCATTGCGTCGAAGTCCAATGCATTAGTAATGTACGTGCGCGTGTCGCGCGTAAACGGCGATTTGTGGGTATTGATGCGGTACTCGTATGTGCGGCTGGTGGCAGAGAACCGCGCGTGCTTATCCGCCTCTACGGGAAAGATACGGTACACGGCTATATCCGTAGGCAGCAGTCTGTTCAGGCGTTCGGGTGTAGGCGGCGTGACATCCAGATCAAAGTGCGCAAACATCTGCATGGCATGTACGCCGGCATCTGTCCGTCCGGCAAAAACCAACCCGACATGTTGCCGAAGGATGGTAAGAAAAGCATCCTCCATTACCCCTTGTACAGTAACACCGTTGGGCTGAAACTGCGAACCGTGGTAATACGTTCCCTTATAGGCGAATTCGATGAAATAGCGCATGGATATATTCGTTGATTTCAGGACTGATACGCCACTGATATGCCAAAGCGGCTACTGCTACCACCAATAGCGTGCGCAGCAGGCTGCTCAGCCAGATAGTGCCGACAGGTATATACCTCAGGCAGAGCGCGTTGGCGGCAAACAGCAGCACCAGCAGCAAGATAGTGAGCAGGTGCCGGCGTGTGAAGATTCGACTGCCCAGTGCCAGCCGGACCGTAATGAGAGCTATCAGGTAGTACGACACCTGTGCTGTCAGCGTGGCGAGGGCTGCTCCGTCAATGCCCCAGCGGGGAATAAACAGATTATTAAGCAGCAGGGCTAAAACGGTCAGCACCAGCGAGAACAGCAGCGTGAACGGGTAGTAACGCGAGTAGCTCAGCGCCGTGACCGTGAACTGGAACGTAGCCACGCACAACTGACCTATACCTAACAGCAGCACCGTGCGCCGTGCTACGGCATACGTTGCGCCATTGGGCAGGATAGCAAAGATAAGGTCGATGTTCACCCACATCAGGGCAAGAATCAGTCCGCCAATGAGCAGCAGGTTGCCGCTAACCTGCGTCAGTTGGTGGCTGATCTGTTCGCGATCGTCGTGTTTGATGGCAAGCGACAGTTGCGGTGCCGCTATAGCCGTAAGCGAACGGTACGGGATACTGACCATCATGGCCATGTACGTGGCAATAGCAAAGATTCCCGTGTAACTGAGTCCCATCTGTGCCGTGATAAAGAACGACGAGAGCGTAGGCGCCAGCACCGACACCACGGCGGACAGCACCAGAAAAGCTGTATATAGCAGGTACTTGCGCACAATGCCCGGGTTCTGCCTCAGGTAGGCGAAATCCGGCTTGAGGCTCACTCCGCCCAGCGAGAACAGATATACTGTGTTGCACAACGCCGCTACGGCATATACGCCCACCAGCGACCATACAAAACCGTCGGTAGTCACTACGTCGAAGGCGTAGAGCAGATATACCGCCAGCAGCCCCACACGCGTCAGCAGTTCGCGTACAGCACGCGGAAAAACGATGCGCATGCGAACATTGGCGTTCGTCTCAAACACCGTTTGGTAGAGCATGAAGAACGCCAGCGGCAGAACCAGATAGTAGTAGTTGACGAACTGCGGACTTTTCTCGCCGAACCACTCGCTGAGCGGTGCGTAACAAACCATGAACAGCAGTGCCACCAGCAGGAAACCTACCATCGGCACAACTATGGTCCAAAAGAAGAATCCGTGTTCTTCCGGTTTCTGACCTCTGACTTCGGATGGCTCAGCAAAATACGGGTAGAAACGCATTATAGAAGCACTCGTGCCGAGTTGCGCCAAGCCGATGAACAGCGTAGCGGCATCGATCATCACGCGCGCCAAGCCGATATCCTCTGCCGACAGAAATCGCGTGATAACAAAGAACGTCGTAACAAAGCCTACCGCCACGCCAAGATACGTGACGATAGTGCCTTTGATACTTTGTTTTGCTATGATGCCCATAGTTAGACCGCTATGCTGACAGACCGCTATGCTGACAGATTATTTCTCGATACCGAGCAGTTCAACCTCGAAGATCAGGGTTGAGTACGGAGGAATACTGCCTGCAGCACGCTCGCCGTAGCCGAGATTCTGCGGGATATAGAAGCGGAACTTCGAGCCGACAGGCATCAGTTGTACACCCTCGGTCCAACCGGCAATAACCTGGTTCAGTCCGAATACGATAGGCTCACCGCGATCTACGCTGCTGTCGAATACCGTACCATCGATCAGCGTACCGTGGTAGTGCACTTTGACACGATCGGTAGCAGCAGGTTTCTTACCCTTACCCATCTTCAGTACCTCGTACTGCAGACCGCTCTCGGTAACAATCACACCCTCCTTGAGTTTGTTCTCAGCCAGGAACTTCTCGCCCTGCTCCTTCGTATCACCGTACTTGATATGATTGAGTGTCGCCTGGATATACTCGCCTGCCGACTTTCCGTCAAACTGGCTTTCGTCACCCATCATGCCATTGATAAAGCCCTGCTTGATCAGTGCGAAGTCAGTAACCAGCGAAGGCTCGCCAATCAGGCCGTTGGCTTCCTGCTCCTTGATGTTCTTGCCGATCTGCTCACCCATGTTCTTGAGTTGCGGGTTACGAACGTTTTCTTTCAGACCTTTGTTAATATGCTTGATCAGGTTGGACTTCTTCGCACCCAGCGTGTCGTCCAGCAGAACGTACAGAGAAATATCGTTGCCGTTCATCAGTCCGAACGCGTAGTTCAGCGAGTCGTTCAGTGTCTTGAGGGTAACCGTTTTTACCTTGCTCGGGCAAGTGCCTTTGATAGGTTTACCGGCTTTCTCGGTCGAGCCCTGCGAAGCAGCGTACTGGTTCTGGAAGAACTGACGTGCAGCGGCTGCGTCCATCACGGTGGTGTCGTGAGCTATGCCGTTCACCAATCCCTGGAAGAACAGTTTCTCGTTGAGTGTCCAGGCAGGATTGTCAGCCAGGCCGTTCTTCTCGCTCTGTGCAATGCTTGAGCCGATATTCTTGCCGATACGTGCTTCTTCGCTCAGTTCGGGTACCGAACCGTCGTAACCCGCCTGCAGAGCGTCGATAAACTCAGCGATCGTCTCTGCCGAACTGTCGTTGCGCAGATAGTAAGACTTGATTTGTGTTCCGTTAGCGATACCTAATGCAAAGTTGATAGAGTCGTTCATGCTTGCCAACTCTGCCTTTTGTGCGGTGTACGTGTTGCCGCACGATACCATTGCCATAGCGGCAAGGATAATAAAAGATAATTTTTTCATTATTGTTGATTGTTAATCGTTAAATTTCGATATTTCGAAATATCGATAAATCGATAAATCGAGTTATTCAATACCTAAGAGTTCGACCGTGAATACCAGTGCGGAGTACGGCGGGATAGAAGCCCCTGCGCCGCGCTCGCCGTAGCCGAGGTGATAGGGTATATACAGTTTGTACTTCGAGCCCACAGACATCAGTTGCAAACCTTCTGTCCATCCGGCTATAACGCCGTTCAGCGGGAACGAGATAGGCTCACCGCGTTTGTAACTGCTGTCGAACACTGTTCCATCGGGCAATGTGCCTTCATAATGTACGCGAACGGTGTCGGTTGCCTTGGGTTTCTGGCCGATAGTGGCGTCCAGTACCTCATACTGCAAGCCTGAAGCCGTTACTTTCACTCCCGGACGTTTGGCATTTTCTGCCAGGAACGCTTCGCCTGCGGCCTTCGCGGCTACGGAGGCTTTTTCCTCCAGTTCGGCGAAGAACTTGTTGATAGCCTGCTGGGCTTCCTGGAAACTTACTTTGGGTTGGTTGCCTTCCAGCATATCCTGTATGCCGGCTGCCAGTTCGGCGTAAGCAAGTTCTTTTACGCCGCTTGACTTCAATTGCTGACCTAACGAGAGGCCTAATCCATAAGAAATTTTGTCTAACATATCCTATAATTGTTTTTGTTTCTTTCAATTTTCAGTTTTCACCTTTTAATTCGAGGTAGCGGGAGAGATATTTGCCGATGATATCGAACTCGATGTTTACCTCCGTACCCGGTTCGATGAACTTGAAGTTTGTGTTCTCGTAGGTGTACGGAATAATACAAACCGACACGTATCCGGTATCGCCCTGTACGTCGGGCTCGCATACGGTGAGGCTCACGCCGTTGATCGTCACTGATCCTTTGTCCACACAGAAGTATCCGCGCTTGATCATCTCCGGCGTGGAGTGATAAGCAAAGCGGAAGTACCACGAGCCATCCGTCTCGCGCCGTTCCACGCAGGTGGCTTTCTGATCCACGTGCCCTTGTACGATATGTCCGTCCAGAGCCTTGTCCAAGGTCATGGCGCGCTCCAGATTGACAAAATCGCCTACCTTCAATGCGTCAAGGTTAGTCAGACGCAGTGTCTCCTGCATAGCGGTGACGGTATAGGTGTCTTTGTCTGAAGACACAACAGTCAGACATACACCGTTATGGGCGATCGACTGATCGATGCTGAACGCGTCACCGAACGGGTTGCGAAGTGTGAAATGTTTGTTGGTTTGCTCCTGGTCGATACGAACGACCTGAGCCATTGCTTCTACTATTCCGGAAAACATAAAATTATTTACGATTTGTGATTTGTGATTTGTCTATTTTTTGAAGTATTTGCCTATCACGGGCAGGCCGCTGAGCGGAAAATCCTTACGCACCAGTACAACCAGATAGAACACAAGCAGCAGTGTGCCTACACCCATCATAAGCCACATATTATGGATATAATACAGCCGCAGGGCGTAATACACTGCCAGCAGACCGATAGTCAGCATTGTGTACAGACCTATACTCTTCAGGTCGTACGGGATAGGTGCTTTCTTTTGTCCGATAAAGAACGAGAGCTGCATGATCACAAAGTAACAAACGAGACTGCTGCCACAACTTGCCCAGTACCCGATAACCGGCACAAACACTACCTGCAGCACCAGCGTGATCACCAAGCCTATCAGCGAGAAGTAGGCACCCCACTTGGTTTCATCCGTCAGTTTGTACCAGAACGACAGGTTGAAATAGATACCTTGGAACACATACGTCCAAAGCACAACGGGCACGATCTTCAGTCCCTCCCAGTAAGCACTGGACACGATATAGCGGAAGATATCCAGATAGAAGATCACACCCAACAGGATCAGGTACGAGAATATGATGTAATACTTCATTGCATCGGCGTATGCCTCGACCGATTGTCTGTCCTTATGCTTGCTGAACACGAACGGCTCGTAGGCATAGCGGAACGCCTGGGTGAATATCATCATTACCATAGCCACCTTGAAGCACGCACCGTAGATGCCGAGTTGCGCCTGCGCATCTGCGCCGGTATAGAGGTAGGGGAAGAGTATCCGGTCGAGCGTTTGGTTCATTATTCCCGCTACGCCCAATACAAGCAGCGGCAAGGAGTATCTAAGCATCTGCCTGAGCACACTGCCGTCGAACCGACCGCCCTTGGGCAGCGTGAACGGCAGTAACACGAGTGTCTGAATGGTGGTGGCAAGTATGTTGCTCAGAAAGACGTAGAACACGTCGTTCTTACCCAGCACCACCAGAAACAGCAGGTTGAACGCTATGTTCAGCAGCACGAACAGCAGTTTGAGTCCGGCGAACAGCAGCGAGCGTTTCTGTTGCCTCAGATACGCAAACGGGATACATGCAAACGCATCAATAGCCACCGTGACAAACATCATTGCCACGAACTCTGCATGGTCGGCGTAGCCCAACAATCCGGCTATAGGCTGCCTTAGCAGCACCACCAGTGCCACAAACACTGCGCTGGAGGTCAGCAGGCAGAGAAAAGCCGTCTTATACACCGTAGGTGCATCCTGATCCTCGCGGTTGGCAAAGCGGAAGAAGCCTGTCTCCATGCCATACGTAAGAATCACCAGCAGCAGGGCTGTCCAGGCATAGAGGTTCGTTACTATACCATAATCAGCAGTCTGCTTGAGTACGTAAGTATAGAGCGGCACAAGCAGGTAGTTCAGAAACTTACCTACTATACTGCTTATTCCGTATATGGCGGTGTCCTTCGCCAAGGATTTCATCTCACTCATATCTTTCGACTTTCGACTTTCGACCTTCAACTATAATAACTATCTCTCCTTTGGGCGGTTGTTGCTTGAAGTGTTCGGCAAGTTCGGCGAGTGTGCCTCGCACGGTTTGCTCGAACATCTTGCTTATCTCGCGGCTGACGGATGCCTGGCGCTCGGCGCCTAACACTTCAGCCAGTTGCTCCAGCGTTTTCACGAGGCGGAAAGGTGACTCATAGATGATCATTGTATGATCCTGCTCCGCCAGCAGTTGCAGGCGTGTCTGCCTACCTTTCTTCTGCGGCAGGAACCCCTCGAAATAGAACCGTTCGCACGGCAGGCCCGAATCCACCAGTGCCGGCACGAACGCCGTAGCACCCGGCAGGCATTGCACCTCCACGCCTCGTGCCACACACGCTCTGACAAGCATGAATCCCGGGTCGCTTATTCCCGGCGTACCTGCATCGCTGACCAGTGCCGCCTGTTCGCCGGCAGCAATCTGATCGGCTATACGTTCGCAGGTCTCGTGCTCGTTGAACTTGTGGTGCGCACGCAGCGGCGTATGGATATCGTAGTGCTTGAGCAGCACGGAGGTAGTACGCGTATCTTCCGCGTAGATCACACTCACCTCACGCAACACCCGCAGGGCGCGCATGGTAATATCCTCCATATTTCCGACCGGTGTCGGTACTACATACAGCATATCTTCTATCTTCTATCAGCGTTAGCGGTCTGTCTTCTGTCAGCGAAGCGGTCTGTGCTCTGTCAGCGTTAGCGGTCTAATCACTGGAATCTGCGGCGCAGCACGTTCAGGAACAACTCGTAGGTAGGCGACTGCTTATCCCAGCCGAACTTGTCAACCAGTGCTACCGCCTCATCAAGGGAGTGCAGGTTGTTGAGTTCGGTGAGTGTCTGCTGCAGTTTCTCTGCATTGCCTCCGAACAGTTCGCGCTGGAACAGGAACCTGTCGCCTATGGATACCGCCTGACGGATGTCCGTCACGGGTGTGCCAAACAGCGAGGTCTGCAGCGGTGCATGCGGTGCTTCGGGTTTGGGTTGCTCTGCCACAGGCTGTTCAACCTTGGGCTGCTCTGCAGCAGGTTCGGGCTGTGGCTGCTCAACCACCGGTTCGGGAGCAGGTTGTTCTACTACTTGCTCGGGCTGCGGCTCGGGTTCGGCAACAGGCTCCGGCTGTGGTGCCGGTTCGGGCTCTGCGGCAGGTGTCTCCTGCGGCAGTTCAACCGTTGCTTCTTCATCCTCGGGATAAACGAGTTCTACCTCCACATCCGGTTCGGCTGTAACTTGTACACCTTCTTTCAGCATCTGTTTGATCGATTCTATGTTCTCGCTCAGTGCAGGCAGAACCTGCAGTACGGAGTTAAGATTATCGTTCATGTCAGCCAGACGCTGGTCTTTTTCAGCCAAGCGTTGCTCCAAGGCTGCGATCTTTGCGTCCTGGGCAGCCAGACGTGCCTCCAGGGCTTGGAAATATTGAATCAGTTCGTTCATAATCATTAAACTCTAAACACTAAACTCTCAACACTCAACTACTTCGTTGCTTCTTCCAGTTTGCGCATCATAGCAAACATGAACAGTGCCGACACGGCGCATACGCCGATGAATACCGACCACGTGCCCCAGAGCGGCAACTTCTCCCAAAGTGACGAACCAACCGATACGAGGAAGTTACCCACGGCTGTAGCCACAAACCAGAAGCCCATCAGCATACCTTTGTACTGCGGCGGTGCAACCTTGCTGACGAACGATATACCCATCGGGCTGAGCAGCAGTTCGGCAAAGGTAAGAATCAGATAGGTGAAGATCAGCACGTTCGGGTTGACGAGTGTGCGCTCGTCCAAACCGAGCGTAGCCTGTACGGCAGGTGAGTTGAGGTTGAGCGAGCAGGCGGCGATGAATACGTACGCCAGTGCTGCCACCACCATGCCGTAAGCAATCTTACGCGGAGCGCTGGGCTCTTTGCCTTTGGCTGCCAGTGCGCCGAACACTGCCATAGAGATAGGTGTCAGTGCTACCACATAGAACGGGTTGAACTGCTGGAAGATAGGAGCGGATATACCGATCTCTGCAGGGTGGTGGAAGTACTTGTATGCCAGTGCACCGATCACGGCTACGCCTACGCAACCCCAGATCGTCTTGGCTTTTTGGGTGTTCTTGCCGAACACGCCGAACAGAGCATATACCAGAATAGCTACGAGCACCAGATTGATGATATCGAATGCCATGGTCTGTACGCCGGTTACGGTCGGGGTGACGAACTCATTGGCAAAATATGTGAGCGTTAAGCCGTTCTGGTGGAAAGCCATCCAGAAGAAGATCACCACGGCAAACACCATGAACAGCGCGATCATACGTTTCTTTGTCTGCTCGGGGCTGAGCGGCTCCACCTGTGCACCGCCGGCAGCAGCCTGCTGCTTGGCAGTGTTCTCCACGTGCTTGAACCACGGGCGGCAAGCGTAGTAGATGATTATACTCAGTACCAGCGAGGCGCAAGCCACCATGAATGCGAAGTGATAACTGTCGTTCACGCTGTACCCCAGCGACTGTTGTGCCCACGCCATGATCTTCACGGCTGCTGTCGGGGCGAACATTGCACCGATGTTGATTGCCATATAGAACAGCGAGAATGCTGCATCGCGGCGGTCGGCGTACTTCGGATCGTCGTACAGGTTGCCTACCATCACTTGCAGGTTGCCTTTGAACAGACCTGTGCCCAGCGAGATGAACAGCAACGCTGCCAGCATAGCGGTCATGGCTACGCCCACATTGCCGCTCTCCACGCCACCGAGAGGTATAGCTAACAGTACGTAGCCGAGGAACATGATCAGAATACCGATCGTCACGCACTTGCCGTAGCCGATCTTGTCAGCCACTATACCGCCAATCAGCGGCAGGAAATACACGAACGCCAGAAAGCCGGAGTAGATGTATCCGGCAGCTTCTGCCGACAGACCGAAGTTAGCACGCAGGAAGAGTGCAAATACTGCGAGCATGGTGTAGTAACCGAACCGCTCGCCTGTGTTGGCTAATGCCAGGGCAAAGAGCCCTTTGGGTTGATTGTCAAACATACTATGTAATTTTTAATTTTATTTTTCTTACCCATTTTATCTTGATTTACTGATTTGTCTTGAGCAGATTTGTGTTTTCTTATGAGGGAGTTATGTGGTTCATAATGACCGAACGAAAAACGCAAAGATGCCAAGAGAAATCATAAATCTACATAATGCCGCCAATGGTGTATATCCGGCACGCGTGCATATTGCACGTCGCGGATGGCTTGGTAGAGCCGCTCGCAAACCGGTCCGGCTTGTTCACCGTACTCGTATATCTTGCCGCTATCCGGGTCGATGATCCGTGAGATAGGCGATATAGCCGCGCCTGTACCGCAGGAGGCGGCTTCCTTAAACTCGCCGAGTTCTTCCACCGGTATCTTTCTGCGCTCAACCTGTATGCCCAGGTCGCCGCACAGGATCATCAGGCTGTCGTTGATGATACTCGGCAGGATAGACCGTGAGGCGGGCGTGACGTATGTGTTGTTCTTCACAAGGAAGATATTCGCTCCGCCGCACTCGTCGAGGTACTTGTGCTCCTCGCTGTCGAGGAATAGCACGCCCATGCCTTGCTCGTGCGCAGGTTCGGTGGCGCGGAAGGAAGAAGCGTAGTTGCCGCCTACTTTCCACTGACCTGTACCTAACGGTGCAGCACGATCGACATGCCGGTTGATGATAAACGGCGTTGTGCCGAATCCTGCGGGGAAGTACGGTCCTATAGGCGTCACCACCACGCAGAACTCAAACTCGTGCGCAGGGCTCACTCCTACCTTAGGTGTTGTGCCGAACAGGATAGGGCGGATGTAGAGTGTCGCGCCGGTCTCGTACGGTGGCAGATAGTCGATGTTCTTACGCACTGCGAGTTCGCAGGCTTCGATGAACAGTTCGGTCGGCACGGGTGCCATGTACATTGCTTCCGCCGACTGCTGCATGCGGTGTGCGTTCATCTCCGGACGGAAAATACTCACCTTGCCGTCCACGGTGCGATACGCTTTCAGTCCCTCAAACGCCTGTTGGGCGTACTGCAACGCTGCTGCGGCTGCGTGCAAAGGGATAGTGGGGTCAGTTGTCGCGTAGGGTTTGCTCCAACTGCCGTTTGCATAATGACTTCTGACAATATAATCCGTAGGCGTGTACGAAAATGTCAGGTGTGTCCAATCAATATCTTTCATATCAAGACCCTTCCCCAGCCCTCCCCTCGCAGGGGAGGGAGTGAATGGTGTTATGTTAAGTGTTATATATTATATGTTTCCGGTCCGCGATCCATGAGCGCGTCCAGAATGCTTGTTCCGTTGCCCCAGTATGGCTCCAAGTCTGCCTGCATAAACTGCTCCGTGTATCCGATTCCTTGTTCCGAACCCTCTCCTCTGAGAGGGGAGTCGGAGGGGTGTCCTTGGGGTCTCTTGTTCTCCAGCAGGCTGACTATCACCTCGTGCAATCCGTCGTTGAGATCGATGAGCCATTTTGTTTCCCGTTCATAGAACGGTGCGAAATAGTCAGCGTAGTAGTCCCAGTACGGTGACTTGCCGTAGGCACTCTTCAGTGCCATCCAGTGTTGGTGCTGCCAGTGTTGCTGATAACTGATCTGCACGTCACGTGTCAACTGCTTGTGTTCCACCTTCAATACAGGTACAGTGAGTATCACCTCGTGCCCTTGTGCGTCGTGAATGAGACACCTGTTTCTGTACGTCTGCTTGACAAACGACTCCTGCACCTCAATCAGCACCTGTTCGTTGGCGCGCCTGGCAGCGAAGAATGCTTCGTACCACGCCTCAGGAGCCATATATGCTGTAGGAAGAATCAATGTTTGATGTTTGATTTTTAATTTTTAATTCATTCTACCGCATATCGTGCTTTCCAAGGCGGGAAAAGCGGATAGAATGCGTATCTTTATCTATACTGAGCCACACGAAGATCGGCTGGCCGACAATATGATCTTCGGGCACAAATCCCCAGTAGCGGCTATCGGCGCTGTTATGGCGGTTGTCGCCCTGCATCCAATAGTAATCCATTTTGAACGTATATTCCTCGCCTATACGTATGGGCTGGAACTCGTAGGCGTCGGCTATGCGCTTGTATATCCAGTAGTTCTGCTCGGTGATCATCACCCGGTCGCCCTTGCGCGGGATATAGATCGGTCCGTAGTTGTCGCGTGTCCACTCGTTATGCCCGAGCGGATAGACTGCACCGCCGTTCTGCGAAGGTTCAAGAATGATTTCGGTTACGTGCGGGTTCTTCTCCAGTTGCTCTTTCATCGCTTTGGTCAGCGGAAAATGATAGATACCTGCTTCGACCATGATACGGTCGTCCATACTGATGCCCACCTTGTCGAGATAGGATTTGGTGAGCACGTGTCCGTCGGTCCGAACGAAATAGTTGAGTTGCGCAAACTCATGTGTCGGCTCCTGTATCCACCCGCTACTTTTCACTTCTGAACGCTCTGTTTCTCTCAACTCTAAACTCTCAGCGCTCAACTTCGTATAAATCACGTTATCCACGATCTTCAGGCTGTCGCCGGGTGTGCCTACGCAGCGCTTGACATAGTTCTCGCGGCGGTCAACGGGACGCACAACTATATCGCCGAATATATCCTTGCGGTTGTGCACAACGTTTCTTCCCTGATAGTAGCATAGCGTGTAATAGTCGGGGTTCTGGATCTTCGTGCAGACGGTATCGCCGGCGGGGAAGTTGAACACGACTATATCGCCTTTCTGGGGTGTTTTCCATCCGGCGAGACGTTTGTATTCCCAATGCGGGTTATCGAAGTAACTCTTGCCACCACCGAGCCACTGGGGGAACGTATGTTGCACGAGGGGCATTGAGAGAGGAGTCTGCGGCACGCGTGCACCGTAGCCCATCTTGGAGACATAGAGGAAGTCGCCCACGCGGAGCGTTTTTTCGAGCGAGGAGGACGGAATCTGGTAGTTCTGGAAGATATAGATGTTGATAAAATACACCGCCACCAGTGCAAACACGATAGCATCTATCCACGAGAAGATAGTGTACAGCAATGCGTTCCCGGCTTTCGACTTTCGACTATCGTCTTTCGACTCCTCCGGTTTGTACTTCTTCCACCAGCTCCAGGGGATATATTTGGTGGTGAACATATCGGCTATCAGCGGCAGCAGTAGCAGCCACCACAGACTTTTCCAGTCGCCCCATGCTACCCAAATGACAAATGCTATATACAGCGTGCACCATATACCTGCACGCACCCATCCTCCGGTTGTTACTTCACGTATTCGTTCGTTAAATGATTTCATTCTGTTTTTTTAGTTTAGCGTTGAGTGTTTAGTGTTTAGTGTTGAACTCTCAAACTTTCAAACCTTCCAACCCGAGCACCTCATTCATGCTGTGCCAGCCTGTTTTGCCGCGTAGCCACTCGGCAGCGAGCACTGCGCCGAGCGCGAATCCCTGTCGTGATTTGGCTTCGTGGCGCAGGGTGAGTATATCCGCCTCGCTCTCCCATCGCACCTCATGTATGCCGGGCACTTCGCCTTCACGTATTGACGTGATGGGTACATTTCCCACACACTCCCCGTTGAGACGGGTATTGTCTCCCTCTTTTGAGAAGAGGGTCGGGGAGATGTTTTCCGCCAAAGTCTTGGCTGTGCCCGAGGGCGCGTCGAGTTTGTGGATATGATGCACCTCGGTGATAGAGGGTTGGTACCCACCTGTGTTATGCAATAACTGTGCCAGATACTTGTTGACGGCAAATAATATGTTCACGCCAATGCTGTAGTTGCTGCTCCAGATCACGCCGGGGAGCTCGTTGAGTGTTGAGCGTTGAGTGTTGAGTGTTGCTTTCAATCCTTCGACATCCCAGCCGGTAGTGCCGCTGACGACCGGCACGCCTTGTGCGAGGGCAGCACGGACGTTCTGTTCGGCAGCCTCGGGGCGAGTGAACTCGATCGCCACATCCGCGCTGCGGAATGCGGGGCTGTCAAAAGTTTGCGGGGAGGTCAACGGATCAATGACGCAAACGATCTCGTGCCCGCGCGAGAGGGCGACGGATTCGATCATCCGTCCCATTTTGCCATATCCGATAAGAGCTATTTTCATTATGCAAATGCGTTGTACGAGCGTGCGCGAACACCTGTGCGCACACAAAAAGCCTACAAAGGTAATAAAAAAAATGCACATTTGCAAACTTTTCCGCAGAAAAATTACAAAGATGTGCATTTTTTTATGTTGAGTGTTTAGAGTTGAGTGTTTAGAGTTTAGCGTTTAGCGTTTAACGTTTAGCGTTGCGTGTTCTCGAGTAGCATGCGTGCGCGCTTGAGTGCCACGTGGATGTTCGGGCAGATGTTCTCGGGATTCATCTCCTGCTCGATGCCATAGGTCTGCAGTTGGTGCAGCACGTGTGTCTTGACACCGGAGAGGATGATCGTCATACCCTCGCGGTGCGAGCGTTCGATGAGAATAGAGAGGTTATGCATGGCGGTTGAGTCCACGAACGGCACTTTGCGCATACGGATGATACGTATGGGGCACTTCTCGCCGGACACGTGGCTCATGATATCGTCAAAGCGGTTGGCTATGCCGAAGAAGTACGGTCCGTCGATCTCATATACCTCCACGCCATCGGGGATAGTCAGGTGCTCGAGGTTAAGCTGGATATCTGTATCTTCGTTGGGGTCGATCTCCTTGTTGAACGTGCGGATATGTGTCTGCTCGTTCGTACGCATAAGGAAGAGCACCAGTGCGAGCAATATACCCACCTCGATAGCAACGGTCAGGTCGAAGATCACGGTCAGGAAGAACGTGATAAGCAGCACCCAGAGGTCGCGTGTGGGGTGTTTGATCAGTCCGGCAATCGTTTTCCATCCGGACATCGAGTAGGCGACCATAATCAGCACGGCAGCGAGGCAGGACATGGGTATGAGTCCGACGAACTGCCCGAGAAAAAGCAGCACGAGCAGCAGCACTACGGCGTGGATGATACCTGCTACGGGCGTGCGTCCGCCGTTGTTGATGTTCGTCATTGTACGTGCAATGGCACCTGTAGCGGGTATGCCTCCGAAGAACGGCACAACGATGTTCGCCACGCCCTGGGCGATGAGTTCGGTGTTGGAGTTATGTTTGTCGCCAATCACGCCATCGGCAACCATCGCGGAGAGCAGCGACTCAATAGCGCCTAACATCGCAATGGTGAACGCGGAGGGAAACAGCTTCTGGATGAGCGTAAAGACCGACTCACCTTCCGCCAACTGTAGTGTAGGCATGTGCGGTGCGGGTATGCCGTGCGGCAGTTCGTACAGATTGCTGATCGTCAGCAGACTGCCAACGCCCCATGACTCGGGTGCGAACCGCTTGAGCAGCCATACGGCGAGTGTAGCGAGGATGATTGCCGCCAGGCTGCCGGGTACACGTTTGGTGAGCAGCGGCATACCGATGCACACGGCGAGCGAGAACAATCCTATGCCCAGTGTCCACCAGTTGACGTTGAAGTGCTGCGCATAGAAGATCCACTTGTCCACGAAGTTAGCGGGCACGTCCTGCAGTCCGAGTCCGAAGAAATCGTTCATCTGCGTGGAGAAGATCGTCAGGGCTATACCTGCCGTGAATCCTACGATCACGGGATAGGGCACGAACTTAATGACCGAGCCCAGATGTGCGACGCCCATGAGCACGAGCAGTATGCCTGCCATGATTGTGGCGATCATCAGTCCTGTCAATCCGTATTGCTGGATTATGCCGTAGATGATCACGATGAACGCGCCTGTCGGTCCGCCTATCTGCACTTTGCTGCCGCCGAACACGGATATGAGCAATCCGGCAATGATAGCCGTAACGAGTCCTTCCGTCGGCCCAACGCCCGAGGATATGCCGAAAGCGATAGCCAGCGGAATAGCCACTATGCCTACAATGATACCTGCTAGTGCATCTTGTCCGAATTGCGCCCGGCTATAGTGGCGCAGGGTATGAAACAGTTTAGGTTGGAAAACGTCCTTAGCCGAAAAATGGATATTCATTCTGATATTTGTCTGTTTAAGTCTGAGTTTTATTCAGTTACGATTATTTCGGTGCAAAATTACTAAAAACTTTTGAATTATGCAAATTATAGCTGAATAATACCTCATATATTCTCAAATTGTCTTTTCTCATTTGCATTTTTGCTTTTTCCGTCTCTTACCTGTCTCTCTTTCTTTTCGTCTTCCCGGTTCCTGTCTTTCTATCCTTATCTTCGTTCATTTCGCTTATTGTCGTTCATTTCGCTTATCTTCGTTCATTTCGCCCGAATTGTATTCGGGCATCGGCTCTTCTGAGCCGCCATATATCGACCAAGCTTGGTCGATCCCCCGTCTCTCTCTTTCTTCGTTCATTTCGCCCGAATTATATTCGGGCATCGGCTCTTCTGAGCCGCCATATATCGACCATCTTCTGAGCCGCCATATATCGACCAAGCTTGGTCGATCTCCCGTCTCTCCCTTTCTTCTTTCCTTTCGCCCGAATTGTATTCGGGCATCGGCTCTTCTGAGCCGCCATATATCGACCAAGCTTGGTCGATCTCCCGTCTCTCCCTTTCTTCTTTCCTTTCGCCCGAATGACATTCGGCTACACCGCCACCGCAGCAAAACTGCATTTTTCTCTCCCCTTATCGTAAAAAAAATCGCAACTCTCTTGCAAATATCATTATTTTTGTGTACCTTTGCACCCACAAAGGTTTAGGACCTCTCCGTCACTCACTGACGTTAAACAGATGAAGATATAATAAAAGACGTTTATTGACGATGAAAGATGAGAGAGTACTATATAGACCTAATGAGCAGGTTCAGCTGGAAGTTCAACTGAAAGATGAGACTGTTTGGCTCAATGTAAACCAGATAGCCTTGCTGTTTGACCGTGATAGAACGGTTATTTCGAGGCATATACGCAACATATATAAGGAGGGCGAATTGGATGAAAATATCACATGTGCAAAATTTGCACACATGGGTATGGACGCCGACCAAGTATATGAAACCACATATTACAACTCAAGTACGGTTTATGCACGCTCACGTAGTAGCGTGAGTTTTCCGTGCATTTAGTTGAATAGATATAGGTAGTCGAGAACCTCAGAAAATCAAATGAAGCGAACGAAAGCGCACGCTTTTTGTGTATTTATGGTAAAAAAATGTTATAAACTATTGCATATTTCATGAAAAAGCATTAATTTTGCAGCGAATTGTTAATAAAACGTTCAAATTTATGAAAAAAAGATTTCTTCTTGTTCTGGCAGCAGTCTTTGCCAGCGTAGCGCTTCACGCGCAGTTTATTGCACAAATGACTTTGCTTACGCCTCATTATTACCCGGGTGAAGTGTATTTCGTGGACGGACATTCCGAAGAATACGCGGAGGTGGAGTTACCGCGAGTCGGCAAAGGCAAGCTGGGGGTCAAAAAGAATGCGGGTGACAAAGGTCATACGGATATAGATGCGGCGAATATCGTTGGTATCAAGATCTGGCATAAGGATTTCCTGGATAAGAAGCACGTGTTGTACTACGTCCACGCCCGCAAATCGATGATGCATAATGAGCATCAATGGGGTAATCCGGTGATGGGAAGTGCATGGGGGGTGATTTTCCGATGCGAGATGTACTACAAGATAGACAAGAAGACAGGCGACCTGTATTTCGTGAAGTTTACAGGTGGAAACGGACCGAACACGCCTACGCTCTATTATCTGGTTCGCCCGGAGTTGGAACTGGCTGAATTGGCAATGGTGAATGGCAGTTTTATGGCGATGAAGAAAGAGGCAGCAAAACTGTTTGCTGAGAATGAAGAGATCGCTACGGCTATCAAGAAAGGCAAACTCAAAAGCTCCGATATGCAGTATATCTTGGACGAAATGGCGGGGGACAAGAAAGCGGAAATGCCGCTAAAAGTGATTCCTGAAGACAACACCATGCCGGAAGAAAAAGCTGTTCCGGAGACGAAGACGGACTCAGTTTCGAATGGTGTAGTGGGTGACGACGAATAATTTTTTCTGATATGAAACGTATTTTCTATTTGGCAGCTATGCTGCTGTGTGTGCTGCTGCCGGCTTCTGCGCAAGGCTTGCGGCATAGTGTTTGTGTCGTTGAACCGGAGTATTCCGATGCGGACAAATTGCTCATGGGCGACTACGCCCTCTATACGGCGAGAGCCGGAATGAGAAGTGCTTCGCGGGCGTTAACCGCCTATAAAAGCGAAGGCACTTTCGGTTCGGGTGTCGTAGTGGAGCAAGGTGGTAAGAAATATGTGCTCACCAACCTCCATGTCATCGGCTATGCCGGAAAAGCAACCCTCACCTTCCAGCTCCACGAGAAAACGCTCCGTTACGAGCATTGCGAAGTGACGAATATCGGCGAAGCGGACTTGGCGGCGATAGCTCTTCCTTCGGAATGTGAGATGATTGCCCTGCCGCTTTATGCCGGTGAGATAGAGGAAGATCTCTCTATTGCGGCAGCAGGTTTTCCCGAGTTGGCAAATAAACCATCCTGGCAACTCACGCGCGGAAGCATCTCCAACGCACGCGTGGATGTCGATAGTCACGAGCGCGCCTCGCGTATCATCCAACATACGGCTTCTATTGATCCCGGTAGTAGCGGCGGACCGCTCTTGCTCAAAAACGCCGAAGGCAAGTACGAGATCTTGGGTATCAACACCTGGAAGGCTTTCTACCGAGAAGGAGTGGGATTGGCAATCGGGAAAGAAGATGTGCAAGCGTTTATCGCCACATTAGGAGCATCTAAAACAGATGCAAGCAATGAGATGGAGCCTCTACGTGCTCTCTCCGGCGAAGATTGGTTGTATGTGTTCCGCCAGTTGCCGGATTCGGTTCAGAAAGATATACGGGACATGGACTGGCACCTGCCGCTCGATCCTGCTTTGCGCACGCTGGCTGTGCGCGACAGTCTGGTAACGAACAAAGGAAAAGGCGCCAAGAAATTCGAGCGCTCCGCTACACATATCGTGACGGATATGGATCATATAAACTATGTGCGGTTGGTCTATGACAATTATCTGGGAATGAACCAGCAGGTGGGGCTGCAAGTAGGGCATGATTGGTTGGGTTATATCGCTACCGGCGTGCAGATAACCGCGCTTATCGAAGAAGCCATGACCGAGGACGAGATTTTCGCTACCAAGTTAGGTTATAAACCCATTCAGGTGGGAAAATACATGCTTGTTCCGCGTATTACCCAGAGTGCCGAAGCCGGACCGATGAAAACGGGAAATATATATGGCGGTTTTGCCCTTCTCACGGATACGCGTATAGGGCTCGATTGGCGTATCCCGTTCAACTCCGTGGACTTGGTCCTGGGACTTCATTACGCGATGGATTGGCAGTGGACTAAGAATGACCTGAAGATTCCGGCGTTCAAGCCCAAAAGCAATAACGAAGCCTTCAACCAATATCTCCAGCACGGCCTTGGCATCACCCTCGGCCTCGCATGGTAAAATTGGCAGTCGCGCTCACTACCGCTTGCTGATGGAGTATCGTTATGCTTTTCCGGCACAATTTTTGTTGTGTCTTTTATAAAACCGTTTCGGTATTTTAGTAGGTGATTAGTAGGTGAATAGTAGATGATCAGTAGGTTATTAGTAGATGATTAACCCAATCAAAACGCAACCACCTCGTAACCTCGCAATAACATCTGTATCACGATATAAATCAAAACTTTACCCGTATGGCAAAAATCCTTTACGAAATCCCTGTTGATAACATGACAGGCGCGCTTGACAGCAACCACAGGTTCATTCAGCGCCAGAAACACTTGCACGACACCTCCGGCATTGAGGTCCACACATGTCCTACCGAGGCATATATCGTTGCTAATCCCCGCGACTACAAACGCAACCCGCCTACAGGAGCCGAACTGGCTCATTTGCAGCACTTTGGCGAGGCAGCCAAACGCGCTACTGCTTTACTTGCCACACTCAAATCCGACACCGAACCTACCGACGAACAGCTCGCACGACTCGACGATTACCGCCAACGTTTTCAGGCGCAGTTGCACAAGCATACCGACCCGCAAGCTCCACTTGAGCGCAACGGCAAGCGCAAACGCTACTACCGCTTTGACAACTTTGTCCGCGCTATGATTTATCAGGAAATGAAAAACGAATGACCGCCACCCGACCGGCTCTAATACTCCTCCGGCACGTAGATATACTCCATCAGTGGTCGCACAAACAGGCGGCTGCTGATCTCATACTCCCGGCTGCTGTACCATTGCCTGTCATCGCCTAAGGCATATAGTGTATCCGTCTCATAGTTGAAAATATAAAACTCCGCATCCGGAAACCGCCGTTGCAACTGCTCGCACTTCCGTACATCGTAGCGGATATACTTCCGGCGCGTGATCTCCATGCTGAATACCAGCCGTTTATGCTCGTCTTTGATAATAATATCGGGATAATTGTCGTTGGGATCTTCCGTCACCAATGCTTCCGGCAGTATATCCCAACCATGATGCTCCTCCACTTCGGGTATCATGTTAACAATAGTCTTTAAAATAATCTTCTGATGCAAGTCCCATGCTCGGGGACTGCCGATTGCTTTTGCATCGATCATAATTCTCGCTGTTAATTCGTTAGAATGCAATCGCCAATCCCACTCCGTTGGGCGCAACCTGCCACTTGAGTTGCACTGCTGCATGGTCGTACTTGGAGTTGTAGATGTCGATAGCCTTGTTGTACTGCGCGTTTGCGCCCAGGCAAAGCCCCAATCCTATACCTAACGGTGCCAGCGCAACACAATTCAGCGCAACGCAAGGAGTAACATCTCCCGATGCCAGCGATACCAGTCCGCCGACAACCAAACCGCCGCCTATTCCTACACAAACAGCACCGCCAATCACCATTCCGTCACCCGCCTTCCAGCGTTTGTACGCGGCTTTGTCCTCCTGCTCCAAGATTCGCGCTACCTCTTTGGCAGAAATATATTTGTCGTTGTGCATATATTCCTTATTATCCCGATAGATCCGTCCGGACGTACGCGGCGCCGATGGAGTAGCAGCGGCTGAACTCTTTGTCTTTCGGGCTATCAGCGGTTCTTGCGTATTGTACGCCTTCACTTGTCCGTTATGGAACGTCACGCGGTTGATTTGCGATGCCTGCAAGGTCTGTACCTCCTCGCCGACAACATACGTGACATGGTCGCTCTTCAGTTCTGTCACGCGTGCCGTTATGCTCTGCCCGGACAGTAGCAGAATATCCGCCAGGCTCTCGTCGGCAACAACCTTGGCGGGCTCTTCCTCCGGCTGCGGCTCGGATGGTACAGCTGCCTGATTATATAGCACCACCTTGCCGTTCGCATAGATGATACTGCTTATCTCATCTGTACTGATTACGAACGTCGGTCCGTCAAGATAATTTTTCTCCTTGTAGCGGACTTCGGATTTGGTGACTTCGGTAATCTTCGCCTCAATCTTCTGTGCCGCAGTTGTTACGATTATGTCCTGCGCCGAAGCGCTCGCCGCCAGTAGCAGCGTAGCAATACCGATGATTGATCTGAGTAATGTGTGTCGCATAGTTGTGTAAGATTTTGGGCACAAAGATACGACTTTCAGACGAATTGTCCAAAAGTTCGATGCGATTGTCGAACAAATCGAATTATCGGAGAAGATGTTCTATATCCTCGCGCGCCTTGGCTACCTTTGATTCGGTTGTGCTTGCCAGCGCTTCGTTGAAATGGTTGTAGTCGGGAGTCCGCTTGCCTGTAACTTGCTCCACCCATGCTTGCAGGGCATACACATTGTTCAGGTTGGCTTTGCCCAACTCCTTCAGTGCAGTCAGGTAGTTAGCAATATAGGACATGTAGATATAATCCGTCTTTCGCGGGTTAGCCGGCAGTTCGTGCAGTCGCTGCTTGACTTTTGCCTCCTGAAGCGGTGTCAGATTGCATAGGGGCGAATACTCTTGCGCATTGCGTAGCACTTCTGCATGGTTTTTGTTCAGCAAATACTCCAGTTTCTCCTCCATCTCCTCTTCCTCGTCGCTCTTCACGAACGGATAGAAGCACAACCGGCACACGATCAGTAGTAGCCACACTGCTCCCACGGCAAAGAACGCCCATACAAAAATCTGCTTCCACGGCGTATTCACAGCCGCCAACAGCAGCAGCACAAACACCGGAACAGTTACTGCTCTCACTATCCCGCGTATCGTGCGGTCGGCAGCGAATAATCTCTTTTGAGTAGATGGTTTCACAATTGATTTCGGTATATATATTGTAAAAATGGCTAATCTTCAGCAAGGACTCCGGTATTGCTCAGTTGAACACTTCGGTGAGGATATCGAGGGATTTGGGCATGTGGAACGACTCGATATGCGTGAGGTAGTAGTTGCAGAGTTGGTGGAGTATATCCTGTCTGGCGTGGCGCGAGAGGGCAACCGATGAAAAGTTGTCGATTATGCCGTCAGCGAACGGTGTATCCGTCAGTTCGGGAGTGCCTATACCGAGCAGTTCGGCAAGTCGGATCATGAAAGATATATGCAAATTTTCGGGTGCAGGATTGTCGTTGAGTTCGTGGACGAAGTCAACGATAAAATCGTACATCTGCTCGTCCTGCATCGGATGTGTGAGTGTGAGCAGTAACATCTCCGTCGAAAAGAGCGCGATAGTCTGCCGGCGTATATCCGTATAGACGTTATCGGGCAGGTAGAGAGGGTCGATGCTGACGAGCGTAGGGATCTGCCGTGTGGGCTGTGTGGAGCAGGTGAGTTCGACGATAGAGAGCGGCTGATAGGCAGCGCGTACCTTGTGTTTGCTATGTGCGCCATAGACCTGCAGCAGCAGCCGTCCTTCGGAACGGGTATAGACGTGCAGCAGCGACATCTTGTCAGAGTGGCGGCGGAGTCCGAGTACTATGGATTGTTTAATGTTGAGCGTTGAGAGTTGAGAGTTTGAGAAGCCTACCCCCTGCCCCTCCCTGAAGGGAAGGGAGTGTTGAGGGTTTAACTATTTAACGTTTGTGTAACAAACTGCAGATCATCGTAGGTGTATCCACGCTGGAGCATGAAACGCAGTTGCTTCTGTCGGTCCTGTCCGCGCTTGGACAGGAGAAGCTTGCGTATATTGGCGTTGTAGGTATCGGTGTCGATATTACCGATAGCGTCGTTGATGAGTTCGTCGGGCAGGTGTTTGGCACGCAGACCCATGATAATCTTCATGCGTCCCCACGCCTGAAAAGCCACTTTATCGTGGACGAACGCCCGGCAGTAGCGTGCATCGTTGATATAGGACTGCTGCTGCAGTTTGTCGATGATTGCGTCGGTTTGTTCGCAGGTAGCGCCTAAGCGGGAGAGCAGTTGTTGCACATCCGCTGTGCATCGTTCGGCGGTGGCACAGTAACGTTGTGCTCGCGAGAGGAGCGCATCGGTGTCAACGGGAAAATCGGGCATGAATGAATCGTTGTTTGCCATAGCTGTCTGTGAGGCATTGTGCCTCGTAACCTGATTGTTGCATGAGTGTGATCATCTCGTTGCCGAGATGTTCGTTGATCTCGAACCACAGCTCGTCGGCGGCATGCAGTTCGGCAATCCGCCGGTAGAAGATCAGCGGGTCGTTCTCGGGCACGAACAGAGCTTGTGCGGGTTCGTGCAGGAGGGTGTTGGCGGTCATTGAGTCTTGCTCCGACGGACGTATATATGGCGGATTGCTGACGATAAGGTCGTAGTGTCCGATATCGTCGGTGAGTATATCCGCATAGAAGAAGTGTACATCGAGATTGTTGCGCGTGGCATTGGTGCGTGCTATGCTGAGTGCCTCGCGACTGTTGTCGAGTCCGGCAACCTGCCACTCGGGGTGCCGCTGCTTGAGCGCCAGGGCTATGCAGCCGGAGCCGGTGCCGAGGTCTAATATGTTGAGGGACATCCCCCGACCCCTTCTCAGAAGGGGAGAAGAGTTGAGGGTTGAGAAGCCTACCCCCTGCCCCTCCCTGAAGGGAAGGGAGTGTTGGTTGCAGATGAGGGTGACGAGTTCGGCGGTTTCGGGACGGGGAATGAGCGTGGCGGGAGTGACCTTCAGATCCAAACCAAGCCACTCAGTATGACCGAAAATATACTGCACAGGGACGTACTCGGATAATTTTTTTAAAATTATTTCTAATTCTGGTATATTTTTTGTACCTTTGTGCATGCTGACGTCAAAACGGTTCATTCCGGTTGTTTCCTCGATGATCCAGAACGCCAGTTCGCGTGCCTCTTGAGGCCCGTATAACGGGGTAAGCCGGGTGACAATATGTTCGAGAATCGCTTTCACGCTGCAAAGATACAAAAAAAAGTTGAGATTTGCAAATATTTTTGAAAAAAGAAGATAGACCGGCTGCGCCTGACAGAAGACAGACCGCTACGCTGACAGAAGACAGACTGCTACGCTGACAGAAGACAGACCGCTCGCGTAGCTCGCTGAGAGAATATAGACAGAATAAGTCTATCAGTGAAACGGTCTGTCAGTGAAGCGGTCTGTCAGTGAAACGATCTGTCAGCGAAGCGGTCTATCAGTGAAACGGTCTAACAAAAGTATGACAGATTCTGATTATATATTACGTTGTCTGGAGTTGGCTGCCAACGGGGAGTATTACGTTGCGCCTAATCCTATGGTAGGTGCGTTGCTGGTTGATCCGGCAACCGACCGAGTTGTAGCCGAAGGCTGGCACCGGCAGTACGGCGGTCCGCATGCCGAGGTAGAGTGTTTTCGTGCGGCAGACGCGCGTATGGCAGGTCTGACCGAGGCAGAGAAAGCCGCCCGGTACAGCAGCCTGACATTGTATGTGTCGCTTGAGCCGTGTTCGCACTACGGCAAGACACCGCCTTGCGCCGACCTGATTGTGAAAAAAGGTGTGCGTCGTGTAGTGGTGGGCATATTGGATCCTAATCCGCAAGTGTCGGGCAAAGGTGTTCAGAAGTTACGCGACGCGGGCATAGAGGTGACGGTTGGTGTGGAGCAGGCGGCGTGCCGGAGGCTGAACAAGCGGTTCCTGTGTCTGCACGAGAAGCACCGCCCGTACGTGATACTGAAGTGGGCACAGACGGCAGACGGGTTTGTGGATAGCAGAGAGTCGAAAGCCGAAAGTCAGCCGCTGGTGATATCCACGCCGGTGACGAAACAGATCGTGCACCAGATGCGTGCCGAGAACATGGCTATCATGGTAGGAACGCGTACCGCACTGCTGGACAACCCGTCGCTGCTGACCACCCGTTGGCCCGGGCGCAACCCCGTGCGTGTGGTGTTGGACAGACACCACCGCATACCAAAAGATGCCAAGATCTTCTCGGGCGATGCACCGACGATCGTCTATAGCGAGCGCACGGACTGGGAGTACGTACTCGGCGACCTGGCGCAGCGCGGCATACACTCGGTGCTGGTGGAGGGCGGACCGACACTGCTGCGGCATATACTGCAGACGGGTATATGGGACGAGATGCACGTTGAGGTAGGTGCTATGACGATCGGCAGCGGTGTGCTGGCACCCGAGGTTGAACTGCCGGATACGTACGAGCAGGTAGGGGAGGCTAAACTATACACGATTGACAATTTGCACGAATACGAATAAAAAATCCGAATAAATTTGCATTTATGCAAAAAAATGCGTATCTTTGCAGGAAAATCACGATGCTAATGAAACGAACACGAAGAGTATATATCATTCTTGCCGGTTGTGCGCTGATAGGTTTGAGCGGTTGCAACCTGCTGCAGCGCGATGCGAAAGAGGGTGCTGTGGTGCAGGTGGGCAACAACTACCTGTACGCGGAGGATCTGGCAGCCGTGACGCAGCGTGCTACCACGCCGGAGGACAGTGCGCGTTACGCGGAGGCGTTCATCCGCCGCTGGGCAACGGATATATTGCAATACCAGGAGGGCAAGAGCCATAGCACGCCGGAGATAGAGGCGCTGGTGGAGGATTATCGCCGGAGTCTGTATGTGGCGGAGTATGAGCGTTACGTGGTGGACAAACGTATGCCCAAGACGGTGAGCGATGCGGAGGCGGACACGTTCTATGTGCACAACACCGACCGGTTCATCCTGCAGGAGAACATCTTACGCGGTGCGCTGCTGGTTATTCCCCGAGATGCGCCATTGCAGCCCGAACTGAAGAAAAGACTGACCGATCTGACAGACGAAGAGAACCTGGAGTATATAGAGAAGTATGCCTACCAGTATGCGTCGGGTTACGAGTTGTTCACTGAGCAGTGGCGCACGGGCAACCAGATACTGATTCGTATGCCAACGAACAACTGGCAGAAGACCTTGGCAGCGGGCAAGCAGTATGCGGAGCAGGACTCGACCTCGCTGTACCTGCTGCAGGTGACGGACTGCCGGTTGGCGGGTGAGCCTATGCCGGTGGATTATGCGCGCGAGGCGATAGACAAGATCATCCTGTCGCAGCGGCGGGTAGCGTTCTTGCAACAGCAGCGCAAGCAACTATACGATGAGGCAGTGAAATTCGGAAAAGTAAAATTTGATATTGAATGAAGAAGATACTGTATATATGTATGCTGATGTTCGCCGTGTCGTGCATGGCTGACGAGAACATCATTGACGAAGTGATCTGGATCGTAGGTGACGAAGCTATCCTGCGATCGGAGGTGGAGGAGGAACGGCTGCGTGCGCAGTACGAGGGTCAGGCTATCCCCGGTGACCCGTATTGCGTTATACCCGAGCAGTTGGCTGTGCAGAAGCTGTTTTTGCACCAGGCGGAGCTGGACTCGGTAGAGGTGTCGGAATCCACGGTGAGCCATCAGGTGGATATGCGTATGAACTATTACATCTCGCAGATCGGTTCGAAGGAGAAGATGGAGGAGTACTTCCGCAAGACGAGTTCGGAGATCCGTGAGGAAATGATGAAGAACGTCCGTAACCAGATGGTTATCCAGCAGATGCAGCAGAAGCTGACGGCAAACATCAAACCTACGCCCGCCGAGATACGCCGTTATTACAACAGTCTGCCGATAGACTCTATCCCCATGATGCCAGCGGAGGTAGAGGTGCAGATACTGAGTTTCGTTCCACCCGTGCCGGTAGAAGAGACGGAGCGTATCAAGTCTCGTCTGCGCGAGTTCACGGAGCGTGTGATGAACGGTTCGGCAGACTTCTCGATGTTAGCGCGGTTCTACTCGGAGGACACCGAGAGCGCGAAGCATGGCGGTGAGTTGGGGTTTGTAGGTCGCGGACAGTTGGTGCCGGAGTTTGCGGATGTGGCGTTCAGCCTGAACGACCCGAAGAAAGTGAGCCGCATTGTGGAGTCGGAGTACGGCTACCATATCATCCAGCTGATAGAGAAGCACGGCGAGCGAATCAACTGCCGGCATATACTGCTCAAGCCGCGCGTGTCGGCTACCGACAAGATCAATGCTATCCATCGGCTGGACAGTATAGCCCAAGCCATACGTGCAGACAGTCTGACGTTTGAGCAGGCGATCATCCTATATTCGCAGGACAAGAACACCGCCATGAACGCGGGACTGATGACCAACCCGAACACCGGCGCATCGAAGTTCGAGTACCAGGATCTGCCAGCCGAGGTAGCCAAGCAGATCTACGGGATGAAGGAGGGAGACATATCCGAGCCGTTCGTAATGATGGATCCGACGAAGAACAAAGAGGTGTGCGCGATTGTCAAGCTCAAGCACAAGACGGATGTGCACCGCGCCAACCTGACGGACGATTTTCAGGCAGTCAAGTCGATGCTGATACAGAAGCAGTCGGCGGAGTTCATCCATAACTGGATCATCAAAAAGCAGAAAGAGACGTACATACAGATCGACCCTCGCTGGGCAGGGTGTGATTTTCAGTTTCCGAATTGGGTGCATTAAGGTTGAGTGTTGAGTGTTGAGTGTTTAGTGTTGAGCGTTTAGAGTTGAGTGTTTAGAGTTGAAAAGTTAATAGTGTTGCTGGTAGTCGGCTTGTTGTCAGTTGTCAATTGTCAATTGTCAATGAGTCAGACGTTGGTGTATCTGGAGCGGGCGGATAATCTGCTGTTTGATCAGGAGAAGCTGCCGGATGCACGGATCGTGGTGGGTAACGTGTTGTTTCGCCACGATGAGGCGCTGATGTACTGCGATAGTGCGAACTTCTACGAAGGCAGCAACTCGCTGGAGGCTTTCGGGCACGTGAAGATGGTACAGGGTGATACGCTGACCGGTTATGGCGACAAACTGCTGTACAGCGGCAATACGAAGATAGCGCGGCTACGGCAGAACGTGCGGCTCATCCACCACGAGGCGGTGCTGACCACCGACAGTCTGAACTACGACAGGACGAACGATATAGCGTATTACTTCTCCGGCGGAAAGATCGTGGATGATCTGAACATCCTGACCTCTCGCTGGGGACAATACACGCCGTACAACAAACATGCAGCGTTCCGCGACAGCGTGCATCTGGTCAATCCGCGGTTCACGATGGATACCGATACGCTGCTGTACAACACCGAGACGCACGTGGCGCAGCTGGTGAGTCCGACCAAGGTGTTGTATGAGCAAGAGACAACGATCTACTCCTCCAACGGCCTGTACAACACCAAGACCGAGGAGTCGCAGTTGTTTGACCGCTCGCAGGTGATACATACCGACGGGATGTACCTGACGGGTGACACGATCTATTACGACAAGAAGTTGTCCTACGGCCGGCTGTACGGCAATATAGAGGTTGTTGACTCGGCGGAGCAGGTTACGCTGCGCGGCCATTACGGCGAGATGTACGAGAGCGGTTCTTCTGCCACGGCTCGTCCCGATTGGGGTTCGCACGGGTTTGCCACCAATGAGGCACTGCTGGAGCACTGGGGCGACAGTCTGCACACGTATATGCATGCGGACACGTTGTTTACGGAGGAAATAGCCTTGGCAGACACCTTGCCCGAGGACAGCACCTACCGCCGTGTGCGTGCGCATCATAACGTACGAATCTACCGCGAAGATATGCAGGGCGTGTGTGACTCGGCAGTGTATTTAGGCAACGATTCCATCGGCAAGATGTACGGTGCGCCCGTATGCTGGAACGAGAACAACCAGGTGTCGGCGGACAGCATATATGTATATTTCCGCAATGATGAGATCGATTATGCCCACGGGATGGGTTCGGCTATCTGCATCCAGCAGCACGACCTGCTGCACTACAACCAGATGAGCGGTAAGGAGATCATTGCCCATGTGCGTGACGGTGACGTGTATCAGGTGGATGTGAACGGCAATGCGGAGACCGTGTTCTTCCCAGTGGATAAGGCGGACAACACCTTGAGCGGCTGTAACCGGACGCAAAGCAGTTTTGTGAAAGTGTTTATGGAGAACCGCGAGGTTCACCACGTGCTGTTCACGACCGCGACCACGGGTACGATGTATCCGATGGATCAGGTGAGTGACGCAGTGATGCATCTGGGTGTGTTCTTCTGGGCGGAGGATGAGCGTCCGCGTGTGCCGGCAGATGTGCTGCTCAGTGTGCCGCGTACGCCCAGGGGCGAAAAGAAAGCTGTGAGTGCCGCCAGCGAAGAAGAGCCGGAGCAGAACAAACAGTCCTCACCGGCGAACGGCAGCCTGAAGGTCAAATAGACCCAAGACGGCATAACGAACATAATGAAAATATAATCACAACAATAATGAAGAAACTATCAACAATCCTCTTAGCCCTGCTGCTGGCAGTCAGTCTGTCGGCACAGGAAGAAATGGGCGGTCTGGGCTTCCATATCGGTTTTGCCGCGCCTACGCTGCGCGTGAACAGTCCGACCACGAAAACGCTGGAAACCATCCCTATGAACGGTGTGAAAGTCGGTTTAAGTTACGATGCCACGATCATCAAAGGTTTTGGTACGACACTGGGCTTGAACTACACGTTCGGCACGTATCACTCCAAGTGGTCGAGCGTGAGCGAAGGCGGTTACTCCACCGCTCAAACCAGTTACCGTGACACGTATCAGGGTTTGGAGATCTTCTGCGACTGGCAGTACAAGTTCGAGATAGCGGGTGACACGTACGTAATGCTCTACACGGGTCCGACGATCCAGGTACACCTCTCGCTCAAGGAGCAGCAGTATCTTCGTTCGGGTGATGAAACAACGCGCCAGACACGCTACGGCTACGAGTACCGCGACAACGAGGCGTTTGAGGACTACAAACGCGTGAATGTGACCTGGGGCGTGGGAGCAGGATTCCAGTACAGGCAGTTCTTCCTGCGTGGCGGGTACGACTTCGGTTTGTTCAATCCGTTCCGCTACGACACGTTCCGTGCCATGGGTGTGGATTCCGACTTATACACCCGCGGTCGCTTCGACCAGTGGCAGATCAAACTCGGCTTGTATCTCTTGCAGTTCTAAAGACCCACCCCCTGCCCCTCCCTCAAATTCACCCCACTTCCGTTGGTCGCAGGGACCCCGATAGGGAGGGGAGTGAATAGCCATAGCAAGAACAAGGCAGACTATCGACTTTTGACTATCGACTATCGACTAAAAAATGATTCCTCCGCAGACCATAGAAAAGATCTTCAGTGCCGCCAAGATAGAGGAGGTGGTGCAGGATTATGTGCCGCTGAAGCGGCGCGGTGCCAACCTGATCGGGCTTTGTCCGTTCCACTCGGAGCGAACGGGTTCGTTCACCGTGTCGCCGAGCAAAGGTATATTCAAGTGCTTCGGTTGCGGCGAGAGCGGCAATGCCGTGGGGTTTGTGATGAAGATTGACAACTGCTCGTACGCCGATGCATTGCGCACCTTGGCAAAGAAGTACCACATTGAGATTGAGGAGCGCGAACTGACACCCGAGGAGCAGCAGCACCAAGACAATCGTGAGGCAATGTTTGCCGTCAACGAGTGGGCGAACAAGTGGTTTCAGGATCAGTTGTGGAACACAGCGGAGGGACAGGCTATCGGACTGAAGTATTTCCGCGAGCGCGGATTACAGGATGCGACCATCAAGGATTTCCAACTCGGCTACTCGCCTGACAAGCACAAGGCGTTCACCGATGCAGCGCACCAGGCGGGGTATATCGACAAGTACCTGACCAACGACCCGGATACAGGTATCGGCACAGGCGTGTGCGGCAAGAATGACAAAGGTGAGGTGTATGACCGCTTTCGTGACAGGGTGATGTTTCCGATCTTCACTTCATCGGGCAAGACGGTTGCTTTTGCCGGACGCATACTGCGCAAGAAGTACGACAAGAACGGCAACGAGATCCCAACCGGCAAGTATGTCAACTCGCCCGGCTCGACAATCTACTCCAAGACGAACGAGTTGTACGGACTGTATCAAGCCAAGCAGCAGATCGCTCGCCAGAACCTGTGTTACCTGGTTGAGGGACAGATGGATGTGCTGTCGATGCACCAGGCGGGTATATGTAACGTGGTGGCCTCCGGCGGCACGGCGCTCACCAAGGAGCAGGTGCGGCTTATCAAGCGCTTCACCACGAACATCACCGTGCTCTACGACGGAGATGCGGCAGGCATACATGCGGCGATAAGGGGTATAGACATGTTTCTGACCGAAGGATTCTTTGTGAAAGTAGTGTTGCTGCCTGACGGCGAAGACCCGGACTCCTACGCGCGTACGCATGACGCGTCCGAGTTTATGGAATATATACGCGCGCACCAGCAGGATTTTATCCGATTCAAGGCTCAGTTCAGTTGGGAGCAGGCTAAGAACGATCCGTCGCAGCGCTCCGAGTTGACACACGACCTGGTGCGTTCGATAGCTGTTATACCTGACGAGATCACCCGCCACGAGTATATCCGCGATTGTGCCCAACTGCTGCAGACTGCACCCGAACTGCTCACGCGTGCTGTTGATCAGCAGCGTATTGAGGCGAGCAACAAAGCTACGGAGGAGTACCGTGCCCAGCGTAGGATGCAAGAACAGAACGGTATATTGTCGTCGCGTAGTTCGTCGGCACCTGCTGCCGACAGTGCTGCACCGGCTGAGCCGACGGAAACAGTTGCGTCCCGCCCGCGTATGACCAAGACCGAGCAGAACCTGCGCAACCTGACCGAACTGCTTGTGCGCTACGGTGACAAAGCTTTGTATTCCTTCCCCAATGGCACAAATATCACCGTGGGAGGCTATATACTTCAGCAAATCGAAACAGACGGAGTGAATATAACTTTGCCGACGGACAAACGGATCTTTGAGGAGTTCAAGGCGCACCAGAACGATGAAGGGTTCGTGGCGGAGAAGTTCTTCACGTTCCACCCCGACCAGCAGATCAACTCGCTGGCGTGCGACCTGATAGCTGACCGCTACCAGTTGTCGAGTATATTCTCGAAAGTGGCGATATCCGAAAACGTTGTTCTGGATGTTGAGCAACGCTCGGAGCATGACCTGCTGGTGGAATTGGTGCCGCAACTGTTGTGCGAACTCAGACTCAGTCTGGTGAACGACCGTATAGATGCAGTGCAGCAGCAGATGAAAGCAGACCCCGACGGCGAGCAATCCCTGCAACTGCTGGGTCAACTGAACAGCCTGAACGCCGTGAAACGCGAGATATGCAAGTATCTGGGCAACCGCATGCGGTAAAATTACGCTTTGTCGGTTGAAAATCGGTAAAATATGCCGTATTTTTTACTTTTTTCAGTAAAATACTTGCAAATTCGAAAAATTTTTAGTAACTTTGTATCGCGTTCGTGCCATGCATGTGCATCAGCACTGCGTATAAATACCATAAAACACAAGTCATCATAATGGATGAAGTAAGAATTATTGAGATTAAGAAGAGTGTCTTCGAAGATAATGACCGAGCCGCAGATGCGATGCGCGGCGAGTTGAAAAAGAAAGGTGTATTTCTGCTCAACCTTATGTCCTCTCCGGGCAGCGGTAAGACCACCACTCTCATTCAGACCATCAATCGTCTGAAACACAAAATCCGAATAGCCGTAATGGAGGCCGACATCGATAGCGATGTCGATGCCGTCAAGATCAAGGACGCCACGGGTGTGGAGTCCATTCAGTTGCATACGGGCGGTATGTGCCACTTGGATGCAGAGATGACCGGGCAGGGGCTGGCAGCGATAGGCGACCAACCGGATCTGGTCATCTTGGAGAATGTCGGTAACTTGGTATGCCCGGCAGAGTTTGACACGGGCGCTGTAAAGAATGCAATGATTCTGTCCGTGCCTGAAGGCCACGACAAACCGCTGAAGTATCCGCTGATGTTCTCGATCTGCGATGTGGTGGTAATCAATAAGATAGACGTTCTCCCGTACTTTGATTTCGATCTCGACAAGTGCCGGCAGTACATTCACATGCGCAATCCGAAAGCCACCATCATCCCCATCTGTGCGAAGACGGGTGAGGGAGTGGACGCATTTGCCGATTGGCTGCTCAGCGAGGTTAATCAATGGAAAGAAGCATAATCGTCATTACGCCATCATCACGTCATGTCGTCATCACGAAATAATAACAAACAATAATCTATAAATAGTCTTATGCCGCAAATGTCAGATAAGTTTGTTCCCAAGCACAAGGGGGACAAAAATCCGAATCCGAAACTGCTGAAATTCGTTCGTCATGTCACGGATCGTATCCCCGGAAAGATCAAGATGACCACCGATGCCCCTGAGTATTGGGGCTTGGCATGCATCTTTGAGGACGAGATGGATGCCGTGACGCGTGAGGCATCGTTGGATCTGTTGCTGGATATGCTGCCCGGCAACTTCTTCAAGGTGCGCAAGCACCATACCTACGCGCAACTGCACGCCATGAACGCCAAGAAGCACTACACGCCCGACGACAAGTCGTTCGATGACCTGCTCGACAAACTCGCGTACTTCGGCATGCTTGAATATGATTATGGTGACCATTATACCAATGGGCAGGGGCCGGATAAAGGTACAACGTTCAACCGCGAAGACCGTGTCTACTGGGTGCCGATGTTCGTGCCCGGTAGTGCAGAATATACGAACATGAACACCGACCTGATGGATCGTCATCCGGAATTGGCGATGTTCTTTGAGCGCATGACATTCTTGCCGTTGGAGAAGATAACCCCCATGGTGCCGATGGGCGGTAGCGGTATAGGTATGCACGTCATACCCGTCGAGAAAGCTATCTCCATGGAAAACCAATCGGTCGATATTGAGCATATTAGTTACTGGCTCAAGAAATATGAAGGACACATAGGCGTGGGCATCTGCTCGTGCCGTTACGGACGTAAGAAACTCGACGAGGGCTGTGCCGACGACTACCGCGACTGGTGTATCGGTGTAGGCGATATGGCGGATTATCTGCGTGAGACGGGGCGTGGTCATGACATTACCTACGATGAGGCGATGGCTATCCTCAAGAAAGCCGAGGACCATGGCTTCGTTCATCAGGTAACGAACATCGACGGCGAGGGTAAGATATTCGCCATTTGCAACTGCAACGTTAAGATATGTAATGCCTTGCGTACCTCGCAACTGTTCAACACTCCGAACATGAGCCGTAGCGCATACGTGGCAAAGGTGGAGCCGAAGAACTGTGTGGCTTGCGGCCGATGCGTGGAGTATTGCCCTGCCGGTGCAGTTAAACTCGGGCAGAAACTCTGCACCAAGCATGGGCAGCAGACCTATCCGAAGCAAGAGCTGCCTGATGCAACGAAGTGGGGTGAAGGCAAGTGGACAGAAGATTACCGCGATAAGAACCGCATTAACTGCTATCCTACAGGTACTGCACCTTGTAAGACCGCCTGCCCGGCACATATAGCCGTGCAAGGCTACCTAAAGAAAGCCGCCGAAGGCAAATATACCGAGGCGCTGGAACTCATCAAGCGTGAGAACCCGCTACCTGCTGTGTGCGGGCGTATATGCAATCGCAGGTGCGAGGACGCGTGCACGCGCGGTACAATAGATAGAGCTATTGCCATTGATGCAGTCAAGAAGTTTATTGCCGAACAAGACTTGCATGCCGAGACGCGATTCGTGCCCGAAGTGAATATCTGCTCCAATGTGCAGGATCGCTGGGAGGAGAAGGTTGCCATCATCGGTGCCGGTCCGGCAGGATTAAGCTGTGCATATTACCTCGCCACGATGGGATACAAACCTACCGTGTTTGAGCGTAACGAAGAGCCAGGAGGAATGTTGCGCTATGGTATTCCGTCCTACAAGTTGGATAAGGATGTCATCAAAGCCGAGATAGATATCATGCGCGAGATAGGCGTGGATATCAAGTGCGGTGTTGAGGTCGGCAAAGATGTGACGATTGCGCAACTGCGCGAGCAGGGGTACAAGGGCTTCTATGTAGCCATCGGTTGCCAAGGTGGTCGCTTGCCGGGTATCCCGGGTGACACGTTGGAGGGTACAACCACGGCGATTGACTTCCTGCACAACGCCAATTGCGGTCAATTAGTCGAAACTCAAAAGGCTGCTTTGCTCAAAGATAAAAGAGTAGTAGTCGTAGGCGGTGGCAACGTGGCTATCGATGCAGCACGCGTAGCCAAACGAAGCGGGGCAGCCGGGGTGACAATGCTCTCGCTGGAAACGGAAGATATAATGCCCGCATCGCTTGAGGAGCGCATTGAGGCGCGCGAAGACGGCGTGGTTATCAACCCCGGGTGGGGACCAATGGAAGTGAATGGTGAAGGTGGAAAGGTGAAAGGAATCACTTTCAAGAAGTGCCTGTCGGTGTTCGACAAGGATCATAAGTTCACGCCTACGTTCGATGAGAACGAGACAATCACGCTCGATGCCGATTTGGTGATCTTTGCCATTGGGCAAACCGTTGTACTGAAGGATCTGCTCAAGGATACAAAGGTAGAGTTCTTCCGCGGCGTATATCCTGTAGCCGACAAACTGACCTATCAGACTGCCGAGCCGGATATCTTTGTGGGCGGTGATGTGTTTACCGGTCCTAAGTTTGCCATCGATGCCATCGCTGCGGGTAAGGAGGCGGCTGAGAGTCTGCATCGCTACGTGCAGCACGGCCATATGACGATCGGTCGTAACCGCCGAGACTTTATCGAACTCAACAAACAGGATATTTTGGTTGAGCAGTACGACAACGGCAGTCGTCAAGAGCCGGGTGTCGTTCCGACAAAGACGAAGTTTGAGGAGTACCACGGTACGCTCACCGAGGAGCAGGTTAAGAAGGAAACAGCCCGTTGCCTCAGTTGCGGCGCATCGGTAGTGGATGAGAATAGGTGTATCGGCTGCGGTATATGTACCACCAAATGCGCTTTCGATGCTATCCATCTGCATCGTGAACACCCCGAAGCCAGTGTGATGCGCACATCGGAGAATAAGTTCGACGGCATCCTGCCATACATGATCAAACGTGCCGGAAAGATTATGTTTAAGAAAGGTTAATTTTTTAATTCATAATTTTTAATTTTTAATTTCTCTCGTGCACGAACTGGGAATAGTTTTCTATATCATCCGTGATGTCAAGGCGGCAGCGGAGCAGAACAGCGTCAAGAAGGTGGCTCAGGTGGTGATGAACATCGGCGAGGTGAGCACCATCATCCCCGACTACCTGACGGACTGCTGGCGATGGGCTGCTGACAAGGAGGATATCCTACGCGGCTGCGAACTGAAGATTGAACCCATCCCGGCCATTACGCATTGCGATGGCTGCGGCAAGGACTATCCTACCGTGGCGCATGGCAAGATATGCCCGCATTGCGGCAGCCCGAACACGTGGCTCAAGCAGGGCAACGAGGTGGAGATAAAAGAGATCGTTGTGCCACAAGAGAACCCGTAATTATTAATTTTGAATTCATAATTTTGAATTCTTAATTTTGAATTGTAATTTTTAATTTATAATTTTTAATTTTTAATTCACTAATGGCTTGTTTTATTGTACCATTGACTCAAGCGATAGCCACAACGGCATATCGCAAATCGGTAGAGAAAAAGCAATCGTTGACTAACAGCGATAGCTGCCTTTCACCTTTCACCTCTCATCTCTCATCGTTGGAGAAGATGCTGTGGGGCGGATCGCTGATGCTGGTTGTGGACCATATCATCAACGGAGAAGTGACATGGATGTACCCGTTCTTCACGGCGTTGGAGACGGAGGGTGGCTGGCAAACGATGCTCAGCGAAATGTTGACCGTAGGCGTGCCGATGAGTGTGATTGTGACTGCAGTATGGGCGGTATATTGCTATGCAGTGGAAAAAAAAGCCGTCAAGGCATAAACAAAAATCGTGATCCCGTGATCTCATGATCTCGTGACTCCGATCCATAAAAATCAATATTTAAAATCACAAATTATGTTTTTTCAAGTTTATGGGCCTGAGGCCCTTGCTCAATGGGGAATGCTGTTGGTAGTCCTCGTTGGCTTAATCTTGTTCAATGAGTTTGCCCGTCGTACGAAGTTGGGCGGTGCAATCACATTCTTTGCTATACCGTTGGCTCTGACGGTATACTTCGTAGCCATTGCCATTGGAGCCCGTATGGGTGCAGAATGGGCGGTTAACAACCAAACGCACGTGTATATGAACGGCTGGTTCCATTACGCCAAACTCTATGCTGCGCTCACCGGCTGTATCGGCTTTATGATGATCAAGTACGAGTGGGGTATAGGTGCCAAGCATTGGTTCAAACCTTTCCCGTTCATCATTGTGGCTATCAATATTCTGATTGCCGTTGCTTCTGACTTTGAGTCAGCCATCATGGGTTGGAACAAGTGGTGGCTGTCAAGTGAAGGTGTGTGGTTGTATGGCGGCTGGCACAACGTGTTCAACGGTGTAGCCGGTTTGTTCAACATCTTCTGTATGACTGCTTGGTGGAACGTGTTCCCGTCGAAGGACCGCAAGGATATGATCTGGGCGGATATGACCTGGGTGTATATCCTCGTATATGACATCTGGAACTTTGCATACACCTACAACTGTCTGCCTACACACAGCTGGTACTGCGGTATCGCTCTGCTGTTGGCTCCGACCGTAGCAGCCTTGTTGTGGAACCGTGGTGGCTGGATTCAGAACCGCGCCAATACTTTGGCAATCTGGTGTATGTTCGCGCAGGTGTTCCCGTTGTTCCAAGAGACGTTCTTCAACGGTAAGCAGTTCTACTCATGGGCTGTGTTGCCTACGCAGTACGTTAATGGTATCGAAACGATCAACGCTATCTACGCTGCATCAGGTCTGGGTGACGAGGTTGTTGCTCACACCACAGTCGTTGCCGAGGGTGCTACTGCTGCCAACCCGACAGCTATGTTGGTAATCAGTGCTCTGGCTCTGGTTACGAACATCGTAGCCTTCACCTATATCATGGTTCAAGCCAAGAAACGCAGTATCAACCCGTACAAGGAAGACGTATTCGTCGACCAGAAGTACTACAAGGATGCTATCGCACGCGCTGAGATCAACTAATCAGCTCATACCCTCCTATCACAGAAAAGCGTCCCGAGCGGGACGCTTTTCTTATTCACCGGTTGGTCGTTACTGCGTGTCAATCGCCGTTAGGCGATTGACTACTATTTCTTAAAGTAACGGTTGTACAGGCCTTGGAAGCCGGCTCCGTGGCGTGCTTCATCGCGAGCCATCTCGTGAACGGTGTCGTGGATGGGATCGAGGTTCAGTTCCTTGGCACGTTTGGCGATAGCGAGTTTGTCTTCGCAAGCGCCAGCCTCGGCGAGCATACGTTTCTCGAGGTTGGTCTTGGTGTCCCAAACAACCTCACCGAGCAGTTCGGCGAACTTCGAAGCGTGCTCAGCCTCCTCGTAAGCATACTGGCGGAACGCAGCAGCGATCTCGGGATAGCCCTCGCGGTCAGCCTGACGCGCCATTGCCAGATACTGTCCCACCTCGGTGCACTCGCCCATGAAGTGCGCGCGCAGACCGTCGCGGATGATAGGATCCTGCTCGTTCTTGGCAACGCCCAGCACGTGCTCGCATGCCCAGGTCAGGGCCTTGCTCTCGTCGGCAACTTTCCACTCAACGATTTGTTTACACTGCGGGCAACGCTCGGGTGCCTCGGTGCCCTCGTGAACATATCCACAGATAGGGCAGATAAATTTCTTGTTCATTGGTTTGATATTTTAGGGTTAATTAATATTATTCTATTGTCAATTATTTTCAATAGCTCTCTTCAGCGGACGGGAAGGACGAATCTTTGACGGCCGTTATGTAGTCGCCTACGGCTGATTGGATATTTTCGGCGAGGTGTGCGAACTGACGCAGGAATTTCGGCTTGAATCCTTGGTTGAGTCCGAGCATATCGTGCAGGACGAGCACTTGTCCGTCAGTACCTGCACCAGCACCTATGCCAATAGTCGGGCAGCTGACGGCAGCTGTGACGCGCGCAGCGAGTGCGGCAGGTATCTTCTCGAGCACGATACAGAAGCAGCCGGCTTCATCCAGCAGCCGTGCGTCAGAGAGCAGTTTGTCAGCCTCTGTCTCCTCCTTGGCACGCAGACCATATCCGCCGAACTGGTTGACGCTTTGCGGCGTTAGTCCCAGGTGGCCGCAGACCGGCACACCGGCTTTTACCATGCGGCGTATGGCGTCGGCTATCTCCTGTCCGCCCTCGAGTTTCACTGCATCGGCACCGCTCTCCTTGAGCATGCGGATAGCGTTGGCTACTGCCATATCGTCGTTCACCTGGTAGGAGCCGAACGGCATATCTGCGACCACCAGTGCGTGTTGCGCAGCGCGCACGACGCCTTTGGTGAGGAAAATCATCTCGTCAAGCGTGATAGGCAGTGTATATTGGTTGCCGCACACAATGTTGGATGCACTGTCGCCAACAAGGAGCATATCCACTCCGGCTTCGTCCACCAGCCGGGCGAGGGTATAATCGTAGGAGGTGAGCATTGTGATTTTCTCACCTTGTTGTTTCATCTGGCGAATCTTTGTTGTCGTCAGACGGGTATTTTGCGTATGAACAGACATTTTTGTTGTTTTTTTAGGTTGCAGTGCGGCAGCGGTGAGTACCGTTAGCCGAATGCGTGTGCAAAGTTACGACTTTTTTTTGACATTTGCAAATAAAAAGTGTTTTTGATAGAAGATTGTGTGAAATTTGTCGGCACAACATTCAAAAGAGTGTATGTTTTGTGCGTTTGTGTCAGTTTTTGTGTACGAATTGTTCCTTAAGCCTGCCAAAATTGTAAACTGCAGGCGACTTTTGGGTAAGTATAGAACAAAAAGTGCAAAAATATCTTGCAAATATCAAATATTTTTTGTAACTTTGCATTGAAGTTTTCATTAGAAGTGATGAATACTATATCGAAACAGATTCGCCAACTTTATTACGATTACCGGTCTGAACTTGTGTTCGGCCTGGTGCTATGTGTGCTAATGTTAGTCAGTTACTGGCTCGCAACGTTTATCCCTGAGGATATGTACACGTACATGATTGATCCTGCTTTTACGTTGAGCATGACAGTCGGTTGCTTCTGGTGCGGTTGGCTTATGCTGCGTCACCTGGACGGGAATGTGCTTCGCCGTTCGTGGGCAGGTGTGTTGTTAGCGTGGGCTGCGATAGAGGGGTTGATGCTTGTGCTGCGGATCAACGGAATAACGGCTGTAGGCGGCACGCCGGATGATCCGTTGTTCAATGCGTCGGTTGTGGCAGGCAATTTTCTGGCGTGGCTACTGTTTGTCTATCCCACGCAGGTGTTACGTCCGGGTTGGCTCAGGTGGTGGGTAGTGATTATACTCCTTTTGCCGCAGATCTTGTTGGGCTACCTGGATTACAAGTTGGATATCAATCTGCTGCCAATTATTTTGGCGTTCCCGGTTGTACTCTTTTTCCTTGTTTGCCGGCATATACACAAGTATCGCCAGTGGTGTGAGAACAACTTCTCGTCGATGGACAGCATAGATGTGCAGTGGATAGTGCGATACCTGGTTATGCTCTTTCTGGCAGGTGTGTCGTTCTATTTTATATGCACATGTTTTATCCCCAACCGATTGTTTACGCAGCAGTGGTTCTTGTTCTTTATGCTTATGTACACAACGGAGCAGGTGCTGTTTCGTCCTGACCCGTGGCAGAAGTTGCAGCGTGGCGATTCGGAGGAGTACGGTGATCCGATGAATTACATCTCAGCCCCGGAAATCATCCAGCCGGATCGTGAAGTTGGGCAGCGTGAGGATATATCGGCGCAGCGTGCCGCCCTTGAGCAATGGATGGAGCAGGATAAGCCCTACCTGAATCCGAACTTCCAGTTGACAGATATGCGTAAAGTGCTGCCATTGAACCGCACGTATCTCAGCCAGTTTATCAAAGCGGAGTTCGGCTTCCCGTTCTACCAGTTTGTGAACGGTTATCGCGTCAACGAAGCAAAGCGGTTGATGTCAGAGAATCCGAATATGAAGATAGTGGATGTGGCGACGCAGGCAGGATTCTCGTCACGTACTGTATTCTCATCGATTTTTACCAAAGAAACAGGTGTCTCACCCAGCGAGTGGAGCAAGCAGCAGGCGGGAAATATTGATGACACCGACAAATCGTCAATGCCCTCCGACAAATTGTAAACCCCCAAAGAGTGTTTTTACGAGGCGATTTATGTCATAATACGTAAAAATATTGCGTTTTTTGGTCATTCTGCGTCAAAATATGCTTTCCCCTATTGCGAAAGTGCAGATTTTTTTGTATCTTTGCATTGACAATTATTAAAAATACTATTCTTACTATGACTTCAGTCAATAAAGTTATCCTTGTTGGAAACGTGGGTTCTGATCCTGATGTACGCACCTTGGAGCGTGGCGGGATTATTGTATCACTCAACCTTGCAACCACTGAGCGCGGGTACACGATGCAGAACGGCATTCAGGTGCCCGATCGCACCGAGTGGCATTCTATTGTGCTGCGCAACAATCTTGCCGATTGGGCAGAGCGCAGTATCAGAAAAGGGATGAAGTTGTACGTTGAGGGCAAACTGCAGACGCGCAGTTGGGAGAAAGACGGTCAGCGTCGCAGCAAGACCGAGGTAGTAGCCGAGTCGATACAGATCTTGTATCGTCCCGCAGACAACCGTCGCCCTGAATCTTTCGACCCAGACGAGGAGAATGAGTAGTGAAGTACGCGAACAGTAACGCTACATCACAACACAGCAGCCGCACTATGAGGTGCGGCTGCTGTTGTTATCAGGGTGTTGTCCGTTACTTGTCAGCGCTGAGTGCGGCGTGCATGGCTGCTGCGGCTTTACGTCCGTCGGACATAGCGAGGATCACCGTAGCGCCACCGCGGACTATATCGCCGCCGGCATAGAGGACAGGCAGCGAGGAGCGCATGTTGTCGTCCACGACGATCGTGCCTTTGCGTGACACTTCGAGTCCGGCTACGGACTTCGGTATGATCGGATTGGGCGACACGCCTACTGCTACCACTACCATGTCGGCGGGCATAGTGATCGTCTTGCCTTCAACAGGCACAGGCGAGCGGCGACCGGATTCATCGGGTTCACCCAAAGTCATGACTTGCAGCACCGCCTCCTTGACACGGCCGCTTTCGTCGGCGTGGTACTCGATAGGGTTATGCAAGGTCATGAACTCTATACCTTCGGCTTTGGCGTGCTCCACCTCCTCATGACGTGCAGGCATTTCGTCCTCGCTACGGCGATACACGATGATCGCGTGTTCTGCGCCCAGACGTTTGGCTGTACGCACCGCATCCATGGCGGTGTTGCCACCGCCTATGACGAGCACGTTCTTGCCATAGAGCACCGGTGTATCGGTGGCGGCGTTGGTGGCGTCCATAAGGTTCACGCGCGTGAGGTACTCGTTGGAGGACATAACACCGTTGAGGTTCTCACCCGGGATACCCATGAATCGCGGCAGACCTGCGCCCGAGGCGACAAACACAGCCTTGTAGCCGTCAGCCTGCAGATCATCGACAGTGATCGTCTTGCCAACAATTGTATCGGTGACAAACTCCACGCCCAAGGCGCGCAGACCGTCGATCTCCTTATCCACAATCGCGTTAGGCAGACGGTACTCGGGTATACCGTACTTGAGCACACCGCCAATGGCGTGCAGCGCCTCGAACACTGTGACCCGATAGCCGTATTTAGCCATGTCGCCGGCAAAGGTCAGGCCGGCAGGACCAGATCCGACTACAGCAACCTTTAGACCGCTTTCGCTGACAGACCGTTCGCTTTGCTCACTGATAGAGTACAGACCGCTCGTTTCACTCGCTGAAAGATTGTCAGCATGGTCGGCAACGAAGCGCTCGAGGTAACCGATGGCAACGGGTTTGTGCCCCATTTTCAGATGGATACATTGTGCTTCGCACTGCTTCTCCTGCGGGCATACGCGGCCGCAGACGGCAGGCAGCGAACTGGACTCGTGGATGATAGCCGAAGCCTTCTGTATATCGCCGAGTTCGATCTGCTTGATGAACGCCGGTATATCGATGTTCACGGGGCAGCCTTTGACGCAGCCCGGGTTCTTGCAACTCAGGCAGCGGTGGCTCTCGGTGAGAGCCTGTTCGGGTGTCAGGCCGAGGTTGACCTCTTTGTGGAGCGACTTAATACGCTCCTCGGGTGCCAGTTCGGGCATAACTACGCGAGGAATGGCGGCGCGCTCTTTCGGAGAAAGACCAAGACCCTTCTCCGGCTCTCCCCTCATAGGGGAGAGAGTAGTATGACTCGAATCTGAGGGTTGGGGAGTGACGGAGTTGGTTTCTGCGTGTTGACCATTGAGGTAGGCTTCGTAGGCAGCGGCTTCCTCAGGCTTGTAGGAGCGCAGGCGGGAAAGCATTTCATCGAAATCCACCTGATGCGCATCGAACTCGGGTCCATCGACACAGACGAACTTCGTTTGTCCGCCAACGGTGACACGGCATGCGCCGCACATACCTGTGCCGTCCACCATGATTGTGTTCAGCGAAGCTTCGGTAGGGATATTGTACTTCTTGGTGGTGAGTGCGACGAACTTCATCATGATAGCGGGACCGATCGTGATACACTTGTCCACGTGCTCGCGTGCTGCAACCGTCTCTATACCTTGTGTGACCAATCCCTGCGTTCCCATCGAACCATCATCTGTCATGACGATCACTTCGTCGGAGGTGGCAGACAGTTCGTCGTGGAGGATGATCAGGTCTTTGTTACGCGCAGCGAGTATAGTGATCACGCGGTTGCCGGCGCGCTTGAGCGCCTGTGCGATAGGCAACATAGGCGCAGCACCCACGCCACCGCAGGCACAAACGACCGTTCCGTAGTTCTCGATACGCGTAGCCTGCCCGAGCGGGCCAACAATGTCCGCAAGGCAGTCGCCCGGGTTCAGGGCGCAGAGTTTGGCACTGCTGACACCAATACGCTGTACGACCAGAGTGATCGTGCCGGCAGAGGTGTCGGCGTTGGAAATGGTGAGCGGCATACGCTCGGAGTTGTTGTCCACGCGCACTATGACAAAGTGTCCTGCGCGACGACTCTTGGCAATGAGCGGAGCTTCCACAACGAGCTCCGCTACATTGTCAGAGAAGAAACGCTTAGAAATGATCCGATTCATTTACGATTTGGGCATTTACGATTTACCAATTGGTAATTTACGATTTAGAAGTATTTCTGCTCGCTGCCCATGATGGAGGTGAGCAGGTTGTTAGCCAGACGGCTGGCGCCGAAGCGGAAGAGACGGTTGTTGAGCCAATCTTTGCCGAGGATTTCCTTCACTAGGGTATAGTGAGCGACAGCCTCGTCGGTGGTGCTGACACCTCCGGCAGGTTTGTAGCCCTTGATCTCGCCTGTCTTTTCTTTCCACGCCTTGATAGCCTGGCACATGATGAATGTGGCTTCGGGAGTAGCGTTGACGCTAATCTTGCCGGTAGAAGTCTTGATGAAGTCCGCACCGGCAGCCATAGCGAGGATAGATGCTTTCCAGATGTTCTCGGCGGTCTTCAGCGTGCCGGTCTCAAGAATAACCTTGAAGTGTGCGTCTTTGGCAGCGGCTTTCTGTTCGCGGATTTCGTCGAAGCACTCCTCGTACTTGCCCTCAAGGAACTTGCCTTGCGAAAGAACCATGTCGCACTCGGTAGCACCTTCTTTGACAGCCATAGCCGTCTCTGCGACTTTGATCTCGATGAACGTTTGTGCAGCAGGGAAACCGCCTACAACGGAGGTTATGCCAACGCCTTCGGCTTTGAGGTTAGCCTTAACAACGGGCACGAGAGCCGGATAAACGCAAATGCTGGCTACGTTATAGTCTTTGAGTTCGGGGAAATGTTCCCCGAAATAGTTGACACAAGCAGCCATTTTCTCCACACGTGCGTCGGTGTCGTCACCCATGAGGGTGGTGAGGTCGATCTGGTGTAGGCACTGTTTCCAAACAGCGGCGTTGTTGTTCTCGGCAGCGTGCTTGGCGATGATATCTGCGGTCTGAGCCTTAACCTGCTCGTCGGTCAGCGCAAAGGGATATTGCGCAAAAAGTTCTTCAAATTTGTTCATGGTGATTTATGTATTATGTGTTATGTGTTATGTTTGATGTTTGATCAGTGGAGTTTGGCGATGATTGTCTGGTTGCCGCGGACGTTTTCGCCTATCTCAACGAACATCTCGGTGTTGAGCGGCAGGTACAGATCGACGCGCGAGCCTAACTTGATGAAACCGAGGTGCGAGTTGCGGTGGCACTCCTTTCCGGCACGGGCGTAGGTCACTATACGCCGCGCCATAGCACCTGCAATCTGGCGAACGGCGATTATTGCTTTGCTCTTGGTTTGTATAACGACGAGTGAGCGTTCGTTCTCGGTGGAGGACTTGGGCAGCCATGCGGCTTTGTGGTTACCCGCCTGGTGCTCGGACACCAGAACCGTTCCCTCGCAGGGATACCAGTTGGCGTGGACATTGAACGGCGACATGAAGATACTGACCTGCAGGCGCTCCTCGTGGAAATACTCGTTTTCCATGACAGGTTCGATAACTACAACCTTGCCGTCAGCAGGCGCGACGAGATAGTTCGGGTTATCGATCGTGAACACGCGCACGGGGTCGCGGAAGAAATACACTACAAACACAAGTGCTAAAGCCGACAGAGCCAGCAACGTGGCTAAGATCCAGTGCGGCCAGTAGAAGTACGCTGTGATGTTAAGGATAAATACAACAAGACATACGATGAGCAGCATTCTGCGTCCCTCGCGGTGTAGTCCTGTACGTTTGCGTTGTTTGGTTTTGGTCATTGTTGTGTTGATTATTTTTTTTCGAGATGTCGAGATGTCGTGATTACGTGATTGCGTGATTGCGAGATATCGAGATGTCGTGATTTCGAGATGTTGGGGTTATGCCCATTGTTCGAAGGGCATTTGTGCCATCATGTCGGCAGCCTGGTCGATACCGTCCTGAATCTTTTTGCCAGCCATCATGGCGATCATCATGGGCAGTTCAGCCTTGAGCGTAAGTTTGATTCGGCTGTCGTGCGGAGCGACCTGCTTGATCTGGATCCAGAAATTTCCTTCGACAGGCAGATTCTCCACGCCGAACTTAACCGTATCGCCGGGAATACGGTCCACGATGCGAAAGACGATCTTCTGTCCGAGTCCGTCCACTTTGAGGCGGACAAAATCGGTATCTGTTTCAAACTCTTGCACTTTGTCCTGCGGAATAAGGTCGCGTACACGCTCGAGGTTACGCAGGTCGGAGACAACAGCGTAGATGGCTGAGGCGTCAGCAGGAACGGCTGCTATGTGACTTTCGTATGTTTTCATTTTCGTTGAAATTTCGTTGTTGCAAAATGCGCTATAAGTCGTTGATTTGTACTATGTTACAAGCATCCGGTGTCGGATAAGGTCTAGGATTACCCCGATAAGCCTCCGAAATACCTCTGAAAGAGTACCGAAATGCCCCCGATTATAGTGCACGTTTTGTGTGTTTTGTACTTGTTTTGTTGTCGGTTATTTTGCTTTTTTTAATTGGTTATTTTGTTTTTGTTTCAAAGTGTTCAATCCGCTGCGAGGCGAGTGCGATCTGTTGCTCGAGTTGGTTGATGTCGCGCATGAGCAGTCCGAGGCGGTAAGTCTGGTCGAGCGCCTGTTTCTCGTTGTCGGAGAGATAATAGATAGCACCGGCTTTGTTTTGTCCTTTGGCAGCGACTCGGATCCGTTCGCCCATGTGCGAAGATATGAAGTTCAGGACTTCGAGAGCCTGCTCGTCCTCGAGCGTGAGGATTTCGTGCCAACCTTCGACTTCGAAGGCGTGGTTACGTCCCTGCAGTTCGATCTCCTGCTCGCCCGCCTGAAGTGCTACTGCAGTCTGGTGTAGCGGTTTGGCACCGTAGTAATAACTCTTGAGAAGCGTTTTGCGGTCGTCGGAGACATAGGCTTGCAGGAAACAGCGGTTGGTGTTCCAGCCGGTTTGGAGTGTGCGATAGACGTAGTTGCCGTGGTCCTCGTAGTTGTCGTTTTTCTCGAAGCGGAACTCCTTGAGCAGTCGGTCCGCCTCGGGGAGCAAGGGTTTGAGGATCGAATCGCTGTAGTACAGGGTCTGTTGCGCCTGCAGATAGACGATAGAGTCTTTGAGCGCTTTGGCTTGCCGGCGCTGTGCGACCTGCTTGGGATAGAGCGTGTGTACAGAGTCGATCTGCTGCAACGCCGCCTCGTAGCGGTGCTGCTCGACGAGTTCGGCAGCACGGTCCACATACGCCTGTGCGGCGCGCTCGGGAGTAAGCCCGGTGCAAGCGCTGAGGCAGAGCATGACAGAAACTGCCGTCAGGCAATATACATATAAATAAGATACGCGTATCATTGTGATGCGATGTGTTGCGAAAAATAACGCGTACAAAGTTACGAAAAAAAAATGAAATATCCTAATTTGTCACAATTTCTACACTAATTTAGGCATAAAAATATTATTTTTGCAAAAAAATCGCTAAAAATTTGCATATTTGAGTTTTTTTTTGTACCTTTGTAGCCGATTTAAAGTGTATAGCGCCCGCTGCGTTCTTATTTGCGGTGCAGCAAGGCGTTATAAGGGAAAGACCAAACAAAACAATTATACAATAATTCACGAGTATGAAAAAACATTTTCTTATGCTTTCAGTGATTGCATTGGCAGTCCTGACATCATGTAACAACACCGTGCCCAATCCTGAGCAGGTGAAAGTTAACCCGAGCCCTATGGCCGTAGTGGCTGACAAGGTGAACGTAGATATTACGGGTACGTTCCCCGAGAAGAAGTTTGCCAAGAAAGGCGTATTGACCGTTACTCCGGTACTGAAATCCGGTGATCAAGAGTTGCTTGGCGAGCCTGTAACCTACGTAGGTGAGAAGGCCAAAGAGAACGGAACGACCGTTAACTACAATGCCGGTGGTACGTATCGTCAGCACGCTGCGTTCAACTACAACGGCGCAATGGACAAGAACACGAAGCTCTATCTTCGCTTTGATGCCAAGGTTGGTAATAAGGATCTGGAGTTGCCCGACCTGCTGATTGCCGAGGGTCTGAACACGACCGCCAAGCACGTAAGCGCCGGTGACAACAAGCCTCAGATCACGGCTGACAAGTTCCAGCGCGTTATCCAACAGATGCAAGAGGCTGACATTTTGTTCCTTATCCAGCAGGCTAACCTCCGTAACTCGGAGACCACCTCGCAGCAGATGAAAGACCTGCAGGAAGCCATCAAGGAGGCCAACGCCAACGAGCACAAGGCTATCCACAGTCTGGAGGTTGCCGGTTATGCATCGCCCGATGGTGCTCAGGCTCTGAACGAGAAACTGGCAAAGAACCGTCAGGATGTAGCTCAGAAGTTCCTGGCTAAGGACCTGAAGAAGAACAAGATCAACAAAGCTATCGAGAGCAACATTACCGCTGAGGACTGGGAAGGCTTCAAGGCCGCTCTGGAGAACAGCAACATTCAGGACAAGGAGTTGGTACTGCGCGTGTTGTCGATGTACAGCGATCCTGAGGAGCGCGAGAAACAGATCAAGAACATTGCAGCTGCTTACAAGAACATTGCAGACGAGATTCTGCCTGCATTGCGTCGCAGCCGTCTGATTCTGACCACCGATCTTATCGGCAAGTCGGACGACGAGATTCGCAACCTGGCTAAGAACGATCCTGCTGCTCTGAACGTAGAGGAGTTGTTGTATGCTGCTACTCTGACGAACGACAAGGCAGAGAAGATTGCTATCTACAAGAAGGCAACCGAGCAGTTCGCAAACGACTATCGCGGTTTCAACAACCTTGGTATGGTGTATATGGAAGAAGGCAACGTAGCTGAGGCTCGTCGCTGCTTCCAGAATGCTCTTCAGATTGAGCCGAACAATCCTGACGTAAATTACAACGCCGGTGTAGCTGCCATGGCAGATGGCGACTTGAAGAAAGCCGAGGAGCACCTGGGCAAGGCTGCAGGAACGCAGGCCAACCTGAGCGCCGCTATGGGTACACTGTACACCATGAAGGGTGACTACAAGTCAGCTCGCGGTGCTTATGGCCAGAGCGCAACGAACAACGCCGCCGTTCAGCAGATCCTGGCAGAGGATTATGCAGCAGCCAAGAAGACTCTGGATGCCGTAGCCGAGCCTAACGCCACGACCGCTTATCTGAAAGCCGTTGTTGCAGCCCGCACGAACGCTCGCGCAGACGTATTGAGCAACCTGAAGAACGCTGTAGCTCAGGACGCAAGCTTGAAGGCTAAGGCAGCCAACGACGTTGAGTTCGCGAAGTTTGCTGAGGACGCTGAGTTCCAGGCAATTGTTAAGTAATGTCGGTATTATTTCCGAAAGTAAACAAACCCCGTGAGTGGGATTATCGTCCCATTTACTACGATGAGGCTAAGGAGGCGCGCAAGCAAAAACTTGCGCGTCTTCGGGCTTTGCGTGAGCAGAGAGAGCAGTCGGAAAACGAGAACCCGGACGGCAAGGAGCATGTGACAACATTGCACCGCGGTTCGTTCCGCGAGGCACATGAGGCACAAACGAAGTTGAGAATAGATACGGAGCGTAAGTCGAAGTTGTCGTTCTGGATTGTGCTGCTGGTGCTGCTGTTTGTGGTGTTCTATTGGTTGTTGTAAAAAAAGCCTACCCCCGCCCCCACCCTGAAAGGAGGGGAGTGGGGTTGAGAGTTTGAAGGTTTTATGGATATTATTCGTCTGTTACCGGATAGTGTTGCCAATCAGATTGCTGCGGGCGAGGTTATTCAGCGCCCGGCATCGTGTCTGAAAGAGTTGGTTGAGAACTCGCTTGATGCGGGTGCTCGCAGTATCCGTGTGCTTGTTCGCGATGCAGGCAAGACGCTTATCCAAGTGACGGACGACGGTTCGGGCATGTCGGTATCGGATGCGCGTATGGCGTTTGAACGTCACGCGACCTCGAAGATCAGCAATGCGCAGGACTTGTTTCACTTGCGTACGATGGGTTTTCGCGGTGAGGCGTTGCCGAGTATATGCGCGGTGGCACAAGTGAAAATGACCACCCGTCGAGCAAATGACGAGATGGGAACGCAGTTGGAGATAGCAGGTTCGCAAGTGCTGAACCAAGAACCTTGTCAGTGTGCAGCGGGCACAACGATCCAGGTGCAGAACCTGTTCTTCAACGTGCCGGCACGGCGCCGATTCCTGAAGTCCGACCAGACAGAACTGAGAAACCTGATAACGACTTTCCAGCACATTGTGTTAGTTTATCCGGAGGTGGCGTTTACGTTTGCCTCGGACGACGAGATTCTATACGACTTGCCGGTTGCTACGCACAAGCAGCGTATAGAGGGTGTGTTCGGCAAGAGCAAGAGCAAACTCTATACAGCGCAGTTGCTGGAGATAGAGCAACAGACCGAGTTGGTGACGATTCACGGGTTTGTGGGCAAACCCGAATCCGCCTCGAAGCAGGCAGCGCAGTTCTTCTTTGTGAACGGTCGTTACATGCGTCACCCGTACTTCCATAAAGCTGTTCTTCAGGCATACGCAGGTATGTTGCCGTCGGAGCAGTTGCCGCCGTACTTCATCTATTTCGATATAGCGCCGGAGCAGATTGACGTGAATGTTCATCCGACGAAGACAGAGATCAAGTTTGCCGACGAGCAGTCGATTTTCCCAATATTGATGGCTACGGTTCGTGCTGCGTTGGGTAAGTTCAATGTAGTGCCTTCGATAGATTTTCTGGGCGGAGATGTTGAAATGCCCGTGTCAGACGCAAATATGCGTGCCGGAGCTAAAGCTCCCGAGTTACATCTGTCGTCGGGTTACAACCCATTTTCCCAGCCGCGAAATGCAGTGCAGCCTAAGGAACGCGTTGCGCCGCATTGGCAGGAGTTGTACGAGCCGTTGCGCCGTGAGCAACAGTCAAGCGTTATGCCGGAGCCGGTGCAGGACGAGTTGCCGCAGATACAGACAAAAGAAGCAGTTTTGCATCCGCAAGCCTTGGCGGGAGGATATATATCCTGTGTTGTGCCTGAAGGTTTGTTGCTCGTACATGCGCGTCGCGCGCACGTTACCATCTTATATCACCAGTTGCTGGCACAGTTGCAGATTCATCGCGGAGTGAGTCAGCAGTTGCTGTTTGCCGAACCGCTGACGTTGAGTGCCGATGAGCAGCCTGTGCTGGAGGCATTGCTGCCCGAGCTCAGGTACATAGGGTTTGAACTGGAGAAAGTGAGTGCCGATGCGTATGATATAACGGCAATGCCTTCGGTGTTAGGCAACCAGAGTGCGGAGACCTCGCTGCGTGCTATTCTGGCGCGTTCGGCAGACAGTCCGTCGGATCTGCAGGCGGATATGCAGCAGCGTATTGCGTTAACATTGGCGCAGAGCGCCGCTATCCCGACAGGTAAAAACATGAGTGAGGCAGAGATGAGTGATTTGTTGGAGAAACTGTTTGCACTGCCTTCCTCACGAATAACGCCGGACGGAAAAACCGTAGCCGTACTCCTTTCGGCAGAAGATATAGCAAGGCGATTTTAGCGTGTGAATATAGCAAAAAAAAGTTAATCACACAGCAAATAAATGTAAACACGCCAAATATTTGCATTTTCGACAAAAAAGCCTTTACTTTGCATTCGCTTATAGCGAAATTTAGAATAAATTAACCATTTAAACATACAAGATTATGTCTGAAATTGAATCAAAAGTAATTGACATCATTGTTGAAAAATTAGGTGTCAGCAAATCACAAGTTACCATGGAATCGTCTTACACAGCCGATCTGAACGCAGATTCGCTGGACGTTGTAGAGCTCGTAATGGAGTTTGAGAAGGAGTTTGGAATCACCATCTCCGACGACGCCACCCAGAAGATCAGCACCGTAGGCGATACAGTAGCTTATATCACTGAAGCTTTGAACAAGTAATTCAGCGCATAGTCGTCCATGGCATTGAAACGGGTAGTAATAACGGGTTTAGGAACGATCAATCCCCTTGGTCATGATGTACCGTCCACCTGGGCGGCACTGATGGCCGGAAAGAGCGGAGCAGGTCCTATTACGTTGTTTGATGCAACGTTGTTCCGCAGCCATTTCGCCTGTGAGGTGAAAGATTTCGACCCGAATGTCTGGTTTGACTTCAAGGAGCAACGCAAGCTGGATCGTTTTACGATGCTGGCTTACGTTGCGGCACTTGAGGCCTACAAAGATGCGGCACTGCAAGCCGAGCAGGATCCTACCCGCGTTGGTGTGATCATAGGTTCAGGCATGGGCGGTGTGAGCACGTTTGAGCAACAAGTGACCGAACATGAGCAGCAGGGAGACGGAGTACCGCACTATTCACCGTTCCTTATTCCGCGAATCATCACGGATATAGCTGCCGGATACATAGCTATCCATCTGGGTCTGAAAGGCCCTAACTTCTGTACAACAGCCGCGTGCGCATCCTCAGCCATTGCGTTTATGTCAGCAATGAACCATATTCGTCTGGGCAAGGCGGATGCAGTGCTGGTAGGCGGCAGTGAAGCAGAGATCTGCCCGATCTCGATAGGCGGATTTAATGCGCTACGAGCCTTGTCCACGCGTAATGATGAGCCAATGACGGCCTCTCGTCCGTTCTCGGCGTCGCGTGACGGTTTTGTAGCGGGCGAAGGTGCAGCGTGTGTGATGCTGGAGGAGTATGAGCACGCGGTAGAGCGCGGAGCACATATCTATGCCGAGTTGGTAGGTTACGGTTCGACAGCGGATGCGTTCCACCTGACCGCTCCTGATCCTGAAGGCGAAGGTGCAGCACGTGTGATGCTGGACGCCGTAAAAGATGCCGGCATTCGTGCAGATGAAGTGGATTATATCAATACGCACGGTACATCGACACCGATAGGCGATCTGGCAGAAGCCAAGGCGATAGTCAAGGCGTTTGGCGAGCATGCGTACGAGATGAATCTGTCGTCCACCAAATCGATGACCGGACATTTGCTGGGCGCGTCGGGCGCGATGGAAGCACTGATAACAACGTTGGCGTTATACCACCAGGTTGTGCCGCCGACAACCAATCATGCGGAGGGCGACGAAGACCCGAATATTGACCCACGATTGAACTTCACGTTCAACACCCCGCAGCAGCGCGAGTTGCGCTATGCAATAAGTAACGCGTTCGGCTTTGGCGGTCACAATGCCGCACTGCTGTTCAAGCGTTACAACAACGAGTAGAAAACTATAGGGAGGCTGCTGCCGACTGTGTGTCGGATGCAGATCCTACTATATAGAGTCGAAAAACCGACTATAAACCCTAAACTTCAAGTATAACAAAACAAAACAATTATGAATGTAGAATTGATTGGCGCAAACGCCGGAAAAATTTGGAATGCATTGCAGAATGGTGCTTTGTCGAGCAAAGCCTTGAAGAAAGCAACCAAACTCAAAGAGGCTGACCTCAACCTTGCATTAGGCTGGTTGGCACGCGAAGGCAAGTTGGCCTTCTGCGAAGAAGGTGAAGAGACAATTATCGCTCTTGCCTAAGCAGTAAAAAAGTTAACAAACAAGATACCCACCTTAACCCAAGATGGGTATCTTTGTTTAGAAGACCAAGCAATCAAGGAAAAACGAATATACCAATCATGAAGAAACTTAATCTGTTATTTGTAGCGTTGGCGGTATGTGCCGCACAGGTGCTGGCCGAGGCGACATTTGATTTCTCAACGAGTCTGCCGCAAGGCTGGACGGCAACGGTCAGTCCTCGCGGATATGAAGACAGAGGTGCGCAGTTCATAGAGAACAGCGAACTCAGTCTGCCCGGAGTGAGCGAGGTGAAGCAGGTGACAGTCCTGTGTTCCGCCAACGAAGATAACGTCAACAGCATAGAAGTGACAGTAGGCGGCGTATCGCTCGGCAAGAAACAGTTGCCAAAAGCCAACGACCAGACGCAGACCTTTGAGAGCAGTACGGCTCTTGAGGGCGAATTGAAGATACTGATCACCCGGACAAAGAAGTCTGTTTGGATCAAAACCGTGACTATAGACGGGACATTTGACAGCAGTGTTATTCCCGAGGTTGATCCGACAGAAGGTTTGGACGGCGAGTATGTATATGACGAACCGACTACGGTTGTGAGCACCGACTCGTTAGGAAGCAAGATTCCGTACACATTCATATACAACAACGTGAAAGTGATTGCATCGATGGGCACCAAGACAGCCAATTACTTCGGTGCGAATGCCGGATCGGTAATCACGTTTGTAACAACGCGGAAAATGAAAGCGCTGGTTGTGGACGGATTTTTGCGCAAAGGGTTCAGTGCGGAAAGTACGGCAGGGAAGATTGTATATAAATACTCGAGTGACGTGGATATCGAGGAAGATGAGGTGTTGGCAGTAACGGATATTGACACGAATATCGTCAGTCTGACCTGCGACAAGCAGTTGCGCTGTCATGCGTTGCACATCTACTTTGAGGCTAATCCCGAGGTAGATATAGAGCCTGGAGAGGAAGGCCAGTTCTCGTACTACTATGAGCCTGAGGAGACAAAGGCGTTTGTGCTGAAGTTTGATTCGCTTACATACGTTGATATGACTGAGAATTTAGGTTATGCTTGCACCAGTCTGCTTTTCACCAGCGGTGAGGCTGAACTGAGTCTGGCAGTGTTTGCATCCACGATAGATGGTGAGAGCATATTGCCGGTAGGCACGTATCCTATTAATGACAGTTATGCCGCCAATACCGTTCAGGCTTCGCCCGGCGGTGACAAATATATGGATTATCCGTCGTATCTGGCAACAGATTTTGAGCAAACAGAAGAAGGCGAGACATACAATCCGTACTATCTGGTCAGCGGAACGGTGGAGGTTCTGCAAGTAGAAGGCGGTGTATATTTCGGCATTGACGCCACGTCCTACAAAGGCTCGACCATTAAAGGTGAATACATGTGTGCCAAAGGTGAGCCCATTGTAGAAGATGCAGTGGAACGGGTAAGCGTGTCGGTTAAGGCGCGCAAGGTTCTGCGTGACGGACGGCTGATGATAGAGCGTAACGGAACGATATATAACGTAGGCGGGCAGAAGCAGTAATACTTAGACCGCTACGAGGGCTTTCAGTCCGCCCTGAATGATGCGGATGTGAATGTCTTTGCCGGCATCAACGGGATCACCATCGATATGAAACGGTGCTGCAGATTCGCGCTGGAGAGTAATATCTCCGGCGCGAAGTGTTTTTATGAGCGGACTTCGGTCAATCGTTCCGGCAAAGAGTCTGACTGCCAGTGGCAAGCAGTCCCACAAGGCGTATGGTGACATAAGAACGATATCCATTTTGCCGTCTTGCAGGCTTGCGTGAGGAGCGATACGTGCGGCGTTGCCCCATTGGTTGGCGTTGGCAAACGTGACGAGAAAGGCTTTGCGGGTTTCGTTGATACCATCGCCGGATATGTGGTAGGTTTGTGCCTTGTACGTGAACACGAGGTGTATGATGTTTTGCAGATACGTCATGAATCCGCGCTGCGCGCTGTGTGCAAATCGGTCAGCCACTTCGGCGTCCAAGCCTGCTCCGCAGGTGCATACGAAGAGTTGTTCGTTGGCCAATCCGTAGTCGATGTCAATCGTTCGGCAGTTGTTCAGCAGCGCGATGGCTTTGCGTGTATCCATTGGAATATGCAGATGTCTCGCCAAACCGTTACCGCTGCCCATAGGCAGGATTCCCAGTGCTGTAGTGGTGTCGCGTAGTCCGCGTGCCACTTCGTTTACAGTGCCGTCACCACCCACTGAAACCACGGTGTCGAAGCCGTCATGAGCGAACTGTCGTGCCAGTTCGGTAGCATGACCGGCGTGCTCAGTATAAACGAGTGTCGGTTGCCATTGTTCGTGGTCGAGGATCTGATTGACCAGTTCCGGCAGTTGGCGCTTGACCTGCTGCAGTCTTTTGGCACCGGAGATAGGATTGATGATAAATGCAATATGCTTCATGTACTTTTGGTCACCGATTGGGGAACGTGCAATTTTTATGCAAAGATAGTGAAAAAAAATGAAAAAACAAAATGCTTGGGTAAAAAATCTGCTATTTGTGTGTAAGAATTTTAACGGGAAAGCGTTTTTTGCTGTGTGTATCGATATGCAGACAGCAGTCACACAAAAAAACAGCCCCGCGCGTTGCGGGGCTGTAGTTGAGTGGCGCGTGACACGGATCGCTTGGTGCGTGACACGAGTTACTGTATAGGTGACTTAGTTAAGTTCAGCACCCATGAGGTTGAAGATTTTACCGTGTTTACGGTTGTTGTTCGTCCAAAAGATGTATGTTGCGGTTGCGGCAATATTGCTCGAGGGCTTGTTGGCGGCGCGGAGACAGGTAGGGCGCATAGACATAATCGTTGTTGCGGAAGCGGAAGAAGGTGTAACGGGAGTCGGTGGCAAACGTTTCTGTCGTGCCGCCATGCGAGTAATAGATCGTTCTGCCACGTGTTGCCAGGGTGTGGGTGTTGAGGGTTTGCTTTGCGTCATAGACGTGCAAGACGCAGAACAAAGCGATAGCCGCTGCTGCCGGAGCGTACCAGGAAAGTCGTTGCCGCTGGATGCGCAGGTAGCAACAGCCGATGGCAATCACCAGACAGGCGAGCATAGATGGCGTGGCGGAGATATGTAGCGTAGAATAGGGTAGATGTTCGATCCAGGCGACGAATGTACATACCCAACCGCCTGCGTATTGCAGAGCGAAGGCAAGCCAGGCGCCAACAGGTGTGTGAGCGAGTACGAGGGTAAGTATGCCTCCAATAACCAAGAAATATGATATAGGCAAAATGACAAGGTTCGTCAAAATAAAATACCGAGATACTTGTCTAAAATAAAAGAGCGTAACAGGTAATGTTCCAATTGTGGCAGCAATAGATGTGGACAATATAACTCTTGGCCACCGAATAAACCAATTCCCTCTTTTCCCCAAAGAAGAACTTATGTACATGGAGAACATCAAAATACTTGCAACGGCAGAAAAAGACAACAGGAAACTCACATTGAATAAACTTAATGGTTCTACCCACAAACAGATACATGCTGCGGCTGCCAGTGTGTTGAAGGAAATACTTTGCCGCCGGCATATCCAGCCGACTTGTACAATAGTCAGCATTAGTGCGGCGCGCATGACGGATGGAGACAGACCGGTTATGAACGCGTAAGCCCACATAACTGCAATAATGCAGGAGGAGAGTAATGCGCGCCGGATACGTTGTTCGTATAACGGTCGCCACAAGCCGAAGCAGGTGAGCAAGGAAACGACGACTATATAAATGATTCCTGTGTGCAAGCCGCTCACCGCGAGAACGTGTGCTGCGCCAGCGGCAGCAAATGACTGCCTGAGGTCGGAGTCCAGCGCGTCCCGTTCGCCCAAGGTGATGGCGGATATCAGCGCCAAGGGCTGATCGTGCAGGCCTGCGTCAGAATAACGTTGTGCTAATTTTCGCTGAACAGTTGTGGCGTAGGCGCGCAAAGTGCGAACAGGAAGATGCCCGATAGTCTGCCACTGCGTTATATGCCCCACACCAACCTTGTGTTGCAAACGTAGAAAGTCACCATAGTTGAATTCTCTTTCCGCTTTAACATGCGGGCGCGTGATACGCGTGCGCACTAACAATATATCACCTATATCAGGAATGTCGGCAGAATCAGTCCGTAGATACAAGACAGCATTCTGCGAAAGTGCCCGGACTGAATCCTGTTGCACGAGCATTCCCAACAAGTTAACCGATAAACGCCAACTGCTGGATTTGCGTACGGGCGGTTCGGTTACATGAACGCGATAGACGGCAAGCGAGTCGAGATAGTCAGCCTCGGTGTCGTAGCGCAGGTTAAACGGGAAATGCAGATAGTACGCACAGCAGATAAGCAATGCGGTAAACAGAAAGATAAAAACGAAAGGAAAGCGCCTTGCCACCGGTTGTTCAATCAGAATTTGTCGCAATGGCTTCAGCCGATCATTGTTTCATAATGCGAATAGCCTGTTCGGGATCAGGTGCGCCGAACACAGCCGAGCCAGCCACGAGCACGTCAGCACCTGCAGCAAACAGTTCGCTTGCGTTATGAGTGTTCACTCCGCCATCAATCTCGATGAGTGTATTGAGGCCGCGACGATCGATCTCCTGACGGATGAAACGGATCTTATCCATCGTTTCGGGGATGAACTTTTGCCCGCCGAATCCGGCAAAGACAGACATGAGCAAAACCATGTCCACTTTGTCGAGAAATTTTACCAGTCTCTCAACGGCTATGTTTGAATTGATTGTCAAGCAAGTACGTACCCCCTTGGCACGTATAAGGTCTAGGATTGGCTCGGGATTGTCCGTAGCCTCCAAGTGAAACCCCACGCTCCACGCCCCAGCATCGCAGAATCGCTCGACATATTTCTCGGGATGAACGATCATCAGGTGCACGTCCAACGGCTTGGTGCAATACTTGCGCATGGGTTCCATGAGCGGGAAGCCGAAGGAGATGTTCGGCACAAACACGCCATCCATAACATCCACGTGCAGCCAGTCGGCCTCGGAGCGGTTGATCATCTCAAGGTCTTTGCGCAGTTCGGCAAAGTTAGCAGACAAAACGGAAGGAGCAATGAGTTTCATGGTTTGAGGGTTTGAATGTTTGAGGGTTTGAAAGTTTGAGAGTTTAACGTTTTACCAGTTTGACGGAGTCGATACATGTTCCGTCGAGAAGGCAGCTGCGTATGGTCAGTTCGTGGCGTGTTATGCTCATCTGTTCGAAGAACGGTCCGCCTGCAGCGATGGTATCCATCCGGCTGCGGTTCTTAGGTGTGCGCGCGCGCGTTGTGGAACTAATGCCCAGCCATACAGGCTCGTGCGTTACGTCGTAGTCCTGGAACGTACTGCCGCGGCGTGCGTACGTGTGGTCGTGACCGGAGAAGATAACATCCGCTCCGCGTAATGCATTGGCGAGCGAGAGCCAGACGGAAGGATTGGCGCGCCCTTTGCGCGAGGAGAATACCGGCCGGTGCATTATCACCACCACCCAAGGCTGACAAGCCGAACTGATGGCGTTCTTAACCCACGTGTTGAGGCGCGTGAAATCCGACAATATTTGTGAATCCTCGGTGTCGATAGCGATGAACCGCAGGTTGCGGAAATCGACATAGTACGTTGTGCCCAGTCCGTCTTTTGGTCCGTTCTGCGGCATAGCAAACGAGTCGAACCAAGAGTCGGGCAGTTGCCGGTTGAGTCCTTTGGTGTACTCATGATTACCCGGGCAAACGAGTACGGGCAGCGAGTCAAACGGAGTGCCCGCCAGTTGGTGCATGAGCAGTTGCTTGTAATAGAACTGCTCTCGATCGACCCAGTCGCCGAGTTGTGCGTAGCACTGCATATCCGGACTGAGTGCGGCTATCTGCAGGTAGTCGGTTTGCTCGAGCGTGTTGTGCACATCGCCAAGCACGACCATCGACAGTGTGTCAGTAAGTTGGCATGCGTAGGTTGTGTCGCTGCGGAACGTGACGAACCGTGTGCTGAGTGTGTCGCCCTGCCATTCGGGTTCAGGCGGCATAGTGAACCATGCGTCCCAACGGAGAGTGCACAAGATGGCACTCCCCGTCAGGATCAGTACGGCTATAATCAGCCATATAATGGTTCGCAGACGCATGATTCTCCAATCTACCGATCAGCCGATTAGAACGGCAGATCGTCGGTTGACTCGCCAGCAGCGGGATCGAAGGTCTCCACGTTCGGTGCAGCGGCTTGAGGCATCGGTTGCGCTGCCGGAGCAGCGGCTTGCGGTGCAGCAGCGGGTGCAGCAGGCTGGGCGTTATTGTCCACAATGCCTTGCTTAATCTGCCAAGCGCGGATAGAGGTGTACCAGCGACCATTGAACTCGCGGCTCTCGATGTCGAACGAGATGGTTACCAGGTCGTCGATCTCGCAAGGGTTGTCTTTGATTCGCTGTTCGCCGAAGATCTCGAAATAAACCTTGCGTGCGTACTGCTCCTGTGTTTCAAGCAAATAAGCCTGCAGTTGCCAAGGTTTGCCCGAAGTCTTTGACTCTCCCGACTGAAGTGGGAATTTCTGTATAATCTTACCTGAAAGTTCCATAAAATAACTTGCGATTTAGCGGTTAGATTAGATCTTATTCTCCTTTGATAGCAGCTACACCCGGAAGAACCTTGCCCTCGATAGCCTCGAGCAGGGCGCCGCCACCGGTAGAGATATACGAAACCTTGTCAGCCAATCCGAACTTGTTGACGCAAGCTACCGAGTCGCCGCCACCGATGAGTGAGAATGCACCTTCGGCAGTAGCCTCAGCGATAGCCTCGCCGATAGCGCGGCTGCCTCCGCAGAAGTTATCGAACTCAAATACGCCTGCAGGACCATTCCAGAGGATTGTTTTGCAGCCCTTGATAGCGGCAGCGAACTTCTTCTGTGCCTCAGGACCAGCATCCAATCCTTCCCATCCATCGGGTATAGCGTCTGAGGGGCAAACCATCTGCTTGGCATCGTTGCTGAACGAGTCACCGCAGATAGCGTCAGGAGCCATCACGAGTTCGACGCCGTTCTTCTTAGCCAGTTCTTCTACGCCGAGAGCAACGTCGAGTTTGTCGAGCTCAACGATCGAGCCGCCGATGTTTCCACCGTGTGCTTTGGCGAAGGTGTAGGTCATACCACCGCATAGGATGAGTTTGTCCACCTTGCCGAGCAGGTTCTCGATGATACCGATCTTCGAGCTCACCTTCGAACCGCCCATGATAGCGATGAACGGACGTTTGATGTTCGACAGTACGTTGTCCACAGCCTTGACCTCTTTCTCCATGAGGTAACCAAGCATTTTGTTGTCGGCATCGAAGTAGTCGGCGATGACAGCAGTTGAAGCGTGTTTGCGGTGTGCAGTACCGAAGGCGTCCATTACGTAGCAGTCAGCGTACGAAGCGAGTGTCTTGGCGAAATCTTTCTGGCGAGCCTTCATTTCTTTCTTGGCAGCCTCGTAAGCGGGGTCTTCCTTCTCGATGCCTACGGGTTTGCCTTCCTCTTCGGGATAGAATCGGAGGTTCTCGAGCATCAGCACCTCACCTGCTTTGAGTGCAGCGGCCTCAGCCTGCGCCTTAGCGCAGTCGGGAGCGAACTTCACCTCAGCAACGCCTAGCGCTTTGGCTACGGCGTCCTTGATTTGACCGAGACTGTATTTGGCAGCGGGTTTGCCTTTGGGTTTGCCCATGTGGCTCATGATAATGAGCGCACCGCCGTTATCCAGGATGTGTTTCAGTGTTGGCAGGGCACCGCGGATACGGGTGTCGTCGGTAATGTTACCGTTCTCGTCCAGTGGTACATTGAAGTCCACGCGTACAATCGCCTTCTTGCCGGCGAAATTGTAATTGTCAATTGTCATCATAATAGTATAATTTTGTGTTAATATATGCGTTTTTCGGTTTTGCTTGAGCGTACGAGCGTACGTTCCGTACGCAAAATCATGCAAAGGTACAAAAAAAATCCCACATTTGCAAGTTTTGTTGTTATTTTTTTGATAAATGCAATATCAAACATGCACATTTATGTGCATCTGCGTGGTGTTTGGCAGATGAAATTTTGACAGAACGAGATAGCAAAATAGATTTTTTGGCGAAAATGCTTGCTTATGTCAAAAAAAAGTAGTACCTTTGCAGCCGATTTCCGAATTGTGAAATCAATTGTGTCGGCGGGATAGCTCAGCTGGTTAGAGCGCATGATTCATAATCATGAGGTCCCCAGTTCAATCCTGGGTCCCGCTACAAGAAAGCCACTCGGTTGAGTGGCTTTCTGTTTTTATGCTTTGTGTTTCAGCATTTATGCTTTATTTTTCAGGTCGATTTTTCAGGTCGGGGTAGGCAATCCGTTGATGGTGGATAGCAATCAGTTTGGTGGTGAACACCTCGCGTATCGCCTCTACATCGCTAAAGGAGAGCGGCGTCTCGGCAAACTGTCCGTCCTGGATCTGTGCGTCAATCATCTGGTTGACCATGGTTGCGATGGATTCCTCCGTATATTCCTTCAGGCTGCGGCTGCGTGCCTCCACGGCGTCAGCCATCATCAGTATTGCGGCTTCCTTGGTGGCAGGTTTGGGGCCGGGGTAGCGGAACATGCTCTCGTCGATCTTCTCTCCCGGATGGGCGTTAGCCTCGGAGTTGTAGAAGTAACGCACGAGCGAAGTGCCGTGGTGCGATGCGATGAACGAGCGGATGATCTGCGGCAGTCGGTGCTTGGCAGCCAGAGTCAGTCCGTCGCTGACATGAGCGATCACGGTGCGTGCCGCCTCAGTGTTCGACATGTGACTGAGCGGATTGTCGCCGTTCTGCTGGTTCTCGGTGAAGTTAAGCGGTGCCATGAGTTTGCCTATGTCGTGGTACAACGCTCCTGTGCGCACGAGTAGCGCGTTGGCGTCGATCTTCTTTGCTGCCTCGGTAGCCAGATTGCTCACTTGCAGCGTGTGCTGGAACGTGCCGGGTGCTTCCTCGGCAAAGCGGTGCATCAGGTCGGAGTTGACGTTCGACAGTTCAATCAGCGTCACGTCGGATACCAAGCCAAACAGGCGTTCGAACACATAAATCACTCCGTAAGCACAGATGATCAGTATGGCATTGGCTGCAATGAACATATATATCCTGGCTTGCAAATGGGTGTATGTGCCCGTAGTGGCAAAGGTGAGTGCGGTATAGACAAACGCGTACGCCACGCCGGTCAGCAGTGCCGTGTGTGCCAGGTGTGCGCGCTGGGTCATCTTTCTGAGCGAGTAGATAACTACTATGCCGGCTATTATCTGTGTGAACAGGAAGGTGTATGGCGAAGGTACAGCCAGCGAAACGAGCAGTATGGTGATAGCGTGTACGACAAGTGCGGTACGCGAGTCGTAGAACACCGAGGTCAGTATGCCCAACCATGCAAACGGAACGATATACAGCAGCGTGTCATCCGCGGTAAATCGCAGGATAAGGAACGATGTGGTAACGAAGATTGCTATCAGCAGGCAGAAGAACAGCGTGGAGCGAAGTTGTACAAACAGGTCGTGCTTGATGATCACCAGGAAGAGCACAAAGAGTGTAATCATCAGGATGATCAGCGCGAGGTAGCCTATTTGCACATAGGTTGTCTGCTGGCGGGTTATGTTCTTTTCGGAGTACGCGCGTGCCAGCGAAGTAAGGATCTGATAGGTCTCAGCCGTAACGATCTCTCCGCGGTCGATGATTCGTTCGCCGCTTTGTACGAGACCAAAGGTCTTCGACACGGACTCAACGGCATTTTGATAGAGGTTGGCATTGGCTGCGGAGTCGGCAATGATGTTCGGTTCGCACTGTTCGCCCAAGAGTTCGTATGCCGTTTTGGGCGTCATTAGTTCGTTGACCGCCAAGGTCGTTATTGTGTGCCGTGCTGTGCGGATGGATACGCGTTTGTATCCCTCGCTGTGAAGCTTGTCGTGCTCCTCGAGCGAAAGCACGAATATACCGTTCGGCAGGTCGGCTGTTTTGATGTAGCACGGCGTGATATTGCGTATCGCCTCCTGTTGCTCTTGCAGGATCTCGGCATCGGTTTTGTATATAGGGAAGTCGAACTCCGCCGTTACCAGGTCGTAGCCCCAGGGTTTGCCGATCTCAAAGTGGTAGTTGAAGGCGTTGTTGTAGCGCGGAAACAGGTACACCGTGAGTCCGGTCAGTGCAGCATAGGCTGTCAGGATAAGGATGAATTTCAGCGTTTTGGACATATTGCTTTCCATTTGTAATTAGTCATTTAGGCGATCTTTGTTCTTTCAGTGAAGCGTTCTTTTTGCTTGAAAGAACTGTTGCATCAGTGCATGGCAGTCCTCGGCAAGCACTCCGGCGGTTACGGTACATTTGGGGTGCAGCGCCTGCGGTGCGAATGTTGCGTAGCCGCGTTTAGGATCATCAGCACCGTACACGAGGCGTGATACTTGTGCCCAGCCTATTGCTCCGGCGCACATGATACACGGTTCCACAGTCACGTACAGTGTGCAGCCTTGCAGGTACTTGCCGTTGAGCGTTTCGGTGGCGGCTGTTATGGCTTGCATCTCGGCGTGGGCTGTCACGTCGTGCAGCCGTTGCGTGAGGTTGTGCCCGCGACCTATCACCTGTCCGTCGGCTACAATGATACAGCCGACAGGTATCTCGCCTTGGTCGTAGGCAAGTTGCGCCTCGTGCAGCGCGAGTGACATGTATTTTTCGTCGGTTGACATGGCTCAGTTATGACTTGGTATGACTGCGTTTGTACTCCGATAAGACCCCGATAAGACCTCGATAAAGTCGGCCATTTGTTCAGGATGTTGCTCAAAGTGGTTGCCTATGACCACTATATCCGCGCCCGCCGCATAAGCGTCAAGCATCTGTTGCGGTGTGCGAATGCCTCCGCCTACGGTGAGGGGAAGGTTCACCGCTTGGCGTACTGCGCTTATGACCTGTTGGCTGACGGGCGTTTGTGCTCCGCTGCCGGCTTCCAGATAGATGAGTTGTTTGCCTAACAGTTGTGCAGCACGCGCCATGCGTACGGCGGCGGGTATGTCGCCTTGCGATACGGGTGTAGCACCTGTCAGTTGCTGCGTGGTGCTCTTGCGTCCGCCGTCCACCAGGATATATCCCATCGGAATAGATTCTATTCCGGAGTCAACGATAGCATCGGCACTTTGCAGTTGCCAGTCAATCAGGAATCTCGGGTTGCGGCTGTTCATCAGTGTCAGGAACAGCAATGCGTCCGCCTCGGGCGTGAACTGCCCCGGATTGCCGGGGAAGAGCACCACGGGCGTTGAGCATGTGTCGTGTATGGCGCGTACCACCGAACTGCACCCGTCAGCCGTCGAGCCGCCTACAAAGTACAGGTCAAAACCCTCGTATAGCGTAGCGGCATCGAACTTGTCGGGATCAATCAGCCTGACAAGCATTTTTTTGCCACGGCGAGCGCAGTCCGATATGGTATTGTAGATCATTGCCATCTGAATGATTCGATCAAGTGGTGTATATCTCTGCGTATGACTTCGTTGACCGGTGCCAGCGAGTCGGCGTTGGGTACATTGTTGTAATACAGCGCAGCGCGGAAGAAATGTTGCGTGGAGTCGGTCAGGAAGAACTGCACGGGCGAGGCTGTGTTTCCCTCCAGGTCGTAATAGACGCCGAACACGCGTTCTTCTGGATTGGTGTAACCCTGCTCGGGGATAGCGTCCGCCTTGATGGCGTGGTCGAACACGAAGCGGATAGACTCGTCAGTCAACTGGCGGAGGTTGTGCTCAACGGGTTTGTAACTGCAATGAATACGCGCGTTGAGTGCGGGATAGACTATGTCCACCCAGTACGGTTCGGCGTTGTCCAGCTTGGTGTCGATATACGCAATACCCGCGTACTCAAACCGATAGGGATAGCCCTGCAGATTCGAACACTGATAACCGTACTCGGGGATGTCAATCCTGTAGTAACCGAACGGACGCGGCTGTGACGGACGAGAGCAGGACAACAACTGTACCGCTACCGCACAAAGCAGGAGTATGTGACGAATTTTGAGCATCATTTTTGCGTTTGCGCCTACAAAGTTACGACAATTTGTTGAAAAATGCAAATTATTTCGATATATTTCGATATATTTTATCATATTATTTGCAAAATTGAAAAAATATTTGTATCTTTGTACGCAAATTAAAAAAATCCCCAACCATGGCAAACAGTACAGACAAATTGTCGCGTGACCGCAACTTCTGCGTCATTATGGCGGGAGGTGTAGGCAGTCGTTTCTGGCCGGAGAGCCGCAACAGCCGTCCGAAGCAGTTTCTGGATTTTTTCGGTACGGGCCAAAGCCTTATTCAGATGACGGTTAACCGTTTTCGCGAATTAGTGCCGGTAGAAAATATCCTGATCGTTACCAACGTTCTGTATCGCGATATGATACTGGAGCAGTTGCCCGAACTCAAGCCCGAGCAGATCTTGTGCGAGCCTGCCCGCCGCAACACCGCGCCGTGTGTGGCGTACGCCGTGTCGCATATTTCCGGCATAATGGGTCGCCGCTTGGGTATGAAGAGCATTGCTGATGTCGATTGGAGCGACCCTGCCAGTCATGCGAATATTATCGTTGCGCCCAGCGACCATCTTATTTTGCGCGAGGACAAGTTTATAGAAACGCTCAAGGTTGGTCTGGCACACGTGGCGGAGCACGACAGTCTGCTTACGCTCGGTATGCGTCCTACGCGACCGGAGACGGGATACGGATATATACAACTGGATAATATAGAGGAGAAACGCGAAAATGCCGTTCTGCCTGTCAAGACGTTCACCGAGAAACCCAATGCCGAACTGGCAAAAGTGTTCTTTGAGAGCGGAGAGTTCTTATGGAACTCGGGTATCTTCCTCTGGAACATTCGCGCTATCCGCAAGGCGTTCCGTGCACACCAGCCGAGTATTGCCGATGTGTTCAAGCGCGGCGACGAATTGATGAACACGCCCGAGGAAGAGGCGTTCATCCAGGAGATGTTCCCCACTTGCCCGAACATCAGTCTCGACTACGGAATAATGGAGAAAGCGTCGGATGTGCGCGTTATCTATGCCGACTTCGGCTGGAGTGATCTCGGTACGTGGGGTTCGCTGTACGACCTCGGCGCCAAGGATGAGCACCGCAACGTTTCCCTGCGCGGCAATACGATGTTCTACGAGAGCAACGGCAACGTAGTCACTTTGCCCGACGGCAATCTGGCGGTTATCGAGGGCTTGCAGGATATGATTGTTGCCCAGAACGACAACGTGCTGCTCATCTGCCGCAAGCAGAACGAGCAGTCCATACGGCAGATCGTGGCGGATGTTGACAACAAGTTCGGCAACCAATATACGTAAGCCTGATTTAGAACGGACAACTAATAGCAAAAACACAACAATATATGAGTTACTTAAATTTCGACAAAACCTTGCTTGTCAACCTCGAGCGGAGTTTGAGCAAGGAGTTGCTGCTGACTAACCGTGCCGGTGCCTATTGCGCCTCTACTCTGGTGGGGTGCAACACGCGCAAGTACCACGGTCAGTTGGTTGTTCCGGTGGGAGATCACAACTACGTGCTCTTGTCGTCGCTGGACGAAACGATAATTCAGCACGGCGCAGCTTTCAACCTTGGGCTGCATGAGTACGGCGAGAATCAGTTCTCGCCCAACGGACACAAATATATCCGCGAGTTTGACTGTATCACCATCAGCAAGACGACCTACCGCGTAGGCGGCGTGGTGCTCACCAAGGAGCACATGCTCGTCAGTTTCGAACCGCGCATCCTGATCCGTTACACCTTGCTGGATTCAGGTGCATCCACCACCATGCGCTTCAAGCCGTTCCTGGCGTTCAGGGATATCAACTCTCTGACTCACGCCAACAGCATGGCTAACACGAACATGGATGAGATCCCCAACGGGCGCGTATGCCAACTCTACGACTCGCTGCCGCAGTTGTATATGCAGTTCAACAAACAGGTGACATACGTGCATGACCCGCACTGGTACGAAGGTATTCGTTATCGCAAGGAGAAAGAGCGCGGATTCGAGTTCCGTGAGGACCAGATGGTTCCCGGCTACTTTGAGGTGCAGATGCGCAAGGGCGAGTCGATCATCTTCTCCGCCGGCGTGAGCGAACTCAAGCCATCGGGACTCAAGCAACTCTGGGAGAAAGAGGCAGAGCGCCGTATGGCTAAGAATGATATGTACTCCTGGCTCAAGAACTCCGCCTCGCAGTTCTACAAGCGCGAAGGCGACAAGTGCTACCTGCTGCCGGGTTACCCGTGGTACAAACCTAATGCACGCGCCGAGTTCTTCGCTGTCTGCGCCTGTACGATGGGTATCAACCGTCCCGAGTATTGGGATGTGATCATGAACAAGACAGCCGTACCTGAGGTGCGCGCGTTCCTTGACGGACAATACGACGGGCTGCGGCTCGTGGATATGGACGAACCTGACTCGCTCTTGTGGTTCGTGTATGCCATTCAGGAATATACGCGTTATGCCGATGTCCGTGACGTGGCTGCGCAGTACGGCGACCTCGTACAGGATATCATCGCTTTCTACCGCAAAGGCAATCATCCTCGTGCACGGCTGCATCACAACGGCCTGCTATGGGTGGACGGCACCGAGCGCCCGGCTACATGGATGAGTGCCATGGAGAACGGACGACCGATCACGCCGCGTACAGGTTACGTGGTTGAGATCAACGCCTACTGGTACAACGCCATGTGCTTTGCTACCGAACTGCTCAAGGCTGCCGGCAATGAGCATCTGGCAGAACTGATGGAGTACCAGTCCGAACTCACACGCGACGCGTTTGTGCGTACGTTCTGGAACGGATTCTACCTCAACGATTATGTGGTGGATCAGTATCAGGACAAAGAGGTTCGTCCCAATCAGATCTGGGCGGTGTCGCTGCCATACTCGCCGCTGGATCGCCGCCAGCAGAAGGCTATCGTGGATATCTGCACCAAGGAACTTTATACGCCCAAAGGTCTGCGTACACTGTCGCCTAAGAGCGGCAACTACCGGCCGGTATATATCGGCGGTCAGTTGGAGCGCGACCGTAACTTCCACAACGGTCCCGTATGGCCGTCCACACTGTCTGCCTATGGCAGAGCTTACCTGCGCGTCTATCAGCACAGCGGCGAGAGTTTCATGCGCCGCCTGCTCGTAGGATTTGAGGCAGAGATGAGCGAACTGTGTATCGGCACGCTGAACGAACTCTACGACGGCAACCCGCCGTACAAAGGACACGGCGGCATGAGTTATGCGCCCAGCGTGGCTGCCGTACTCACCGTATTCAACGAACTGCGCGCTATGGAGGAAGAGTCCGCCGCAGCTGACAATAACGAACAAAAATAGGAGGTCGAATATATGAAAGCATTAATGTTCGGTTGGGAGTTTCCCCCTCATATCCTTGGTGGTTTGGGCACCGCCAGTTATGGTCTGACCCGCGGCATGGCACAGCAGGAGGATATGCAGATCACCTTTGTTATACCCAAGCCTTGGGGCGATGAAGATCAGTCGTTCCTGCGAATCATAGGCGCCAACAGCGTGCCGGTGGTGTGGAAAGACGTCGATTACAATTATGTCCGCCAGCGCATGGAGGGCAAGATGTCACCCGAGGAGTTCTATAACCTGCGTAACGGTATTCATTACGACTACACGCGTATCGGCACCGACGACCTCGGCTGTGTAGGTTTCTCGGGCCGTTATCCCGACAACCTGCTGGAGGAGATCAGCAACTACGAGGCTGTAGCATCGGTTCTGGCACACTCGCTGGATTTCGATATTATCCACTCGCACGACTGGCTGACCTATCCTGCCGGAGTCTTTGCCAAGCATATCAGCGGCAAGCCGCTTGTTATCCACGTGCACGCTACGGATTTCGACCGCTCGCGCGGCAACGTCAATCCTACCGTGTACAGCATCGAGAAGCGCGGCATGGACGAGGCGGACCATATCATATGCGTCAGCAACCTCACCCGCCGCACGGTGATCGAGAAGTACGGCATACCCGAGTACAAAGTTTCTACCGTTCACAACGCAGTCGAGCCGCTGCCTAATCCCGAGGAGTTCGTCAAACATCCGCGTAAGGACAAACTTGTTACGTTCCTCGGCCGTATAACCATGCAGAAAGGTCCTGAGTTCTTCGTTGAGGCAGCCGCCCGCGTGCTCTCCAAGACCGACGGCGTACGTTTCGTCATGGCAGGTTCGGGCGACAAGATGCATGAGATGATCGATCTGGTTGCCAAACGCGGCATAGCCGACAAGTTCCACTTCCCGGGCTTCATGCGCGGCAAGCAGGTGCAGGAGATGCTCTGCGAGAGCGATGTCTATATCATGCCGTCCGTGAGCGAGCCGTTCGGTATATCGCCGCTCGAGGCGATGCAGGTCGGCTGTCCGTCCATCATCTCGCACCAGTCAGGCTGCGCCGAGATTCTGCAGCACGCTATCAAGACCGACTACTGGGACATCGACGCCATGGCGGATGCTATCTATGCTATCGTCAAGTATCCGGCTATGTACAAGTCGCTCAGCGAACTCGGTAGGGAAGAGGTGAACAATATCAAGTGGTACGACGCCGGACTCAAGGTGCGACGCATCTATGACGGAGTGATCCATCACACCATTTAAGCAGCTAAACTTGGCTGCTCCAAGATAAACGATTAACAACGCTATAAATTATTGCCATTATGAAAAATATATGTTTTTGCTTCCAGATGCACGCACCGTTCCGCATGAAACGCTACCGCTTCTTTGACATCGGTGCTGACCATTATTACTACGAAGATATGCAGAGCGAGGATCAGGTGCAGTACCTTGCCTCCACCTCCTATCTGCCTTTGTGCCAGACGCTGCAGGAGATGATCCGCCTCAGCCACGGCAAGTTCCACTGTGCGTTTGCTATCTCCGGCGAGATGCTTGAGATGCTTGAGCAGTTCGTGCCCGAGATGATCGACAGCCTCAAGGCGCTGGCTGCCACCAAGTGTGTGGAGTTCGTGGCTATGCCGTACGCCTACTCGCTTGCATCGCAGTACGATGCCAATGAGTTCACGGCACAGGTCAAACTGCATGCTGACAAGATCAACGAACTCTTCGGACAGAAATCCACCACTCTGGCAAACACCGAACTCCTGTTCGACGACGATCTGGCTATCAAGGCACAGAAACTCGGCTTCAAGACCTGCATGACCGAGGGCTCCAAGCATCTGCTGTCATGGAAGTCGCCTAACTACGTCTATTCGGCTGCTGCTGCACCGAAGATGAAACTGCTGCTGCGTAACGCACAGATTTCCGACTCGCTGTCGTTCCTGTTCTCCGACAGTTCGTGGTCGGGCTATCCCATGGATGCCGAGAAGTTCACCCAGCAGATCGTTGACCTGCCCAAGGAGGAAGACCTCGTGAACATCTGGCTCGGTGCCGAGACCTTCGGTATCCGTCAGCAGGCGGCTACGGGTATCTTCGAGTTCCTGAAGGCTATACCGTACTTCGCACTGGAGAAAGAGATAGGTTTCCTCACTCCGTCGGAGGCGGGTAAGAAACCTGCTGTTGACTCGCTGGCTGTACCGTTTGCCAACACCTGGTGCGGCGAGGCGAAAGACCTTGCGCCGTTCGTGGGCAACGACCTGCAGCAGGAGGCGCTCAACAAACTTTACGCTGTGGCTGAGCGCGTGCACCTCTGCCAGGATAAGAGCCTCAAACGCGACTGGCTGCATCTGCAGGCGGCTGACAACTTCCTGTACATGAACCACATCAATGCAGGCAACACACATTACGAGTCGGCGTACGATGCGTTCATCAATTACATGAATATCCTCTCCGACTTCCTGCAGCGCGTTGAGGAGCAGTACCCGACTACCATCGAGAACGAGGAACTCAACGGCTTGCTTAAAACCATCAACAACCAGAACCAGGAGATTGAAGAATTGCAAGAAGAAATCAAGAAGCTTCGTGCCCGCAAAAAGGCTTAGTCTGCTTCTTATCGCTATTGTCTTGCTGCCGCTCGGTATGAGTGCGGCAGGTAAGGAGAAAATGCCTACGCCCGCGTTGCGGACGTGGCATTTCTCTCCTGTGCTGATTATGCCCGATACGCTGCCGGAGATCAACGACACGCTCTGGCTCAACTATCCCGCGCGTACCGTTATCAACGATTACAGCATAGCCAACTCCTACAACGGCAACTTCATCTCGCCTATTCAGTCCAAACTCTTCTTCGACCGGCGCACGCCTACCGACAATCCGTTCGTGCACGCTTATGCGCCGTATCTGATTACGCCCGAGCAGACACGTTTCTTCCGAACGAACCTGCCGTTCTCCACCATCTCCTACCGCAAGGGATTCAAGACCTACCGCGAGGAGAACGACCTCTCGCTGCTGCTCACAGGCAATATCCGTGAGGACCTGAACGTCGGCGCACGGATCAACTACTACAACTCCGTCGGTCACTACGCCTCGCAGGAGGCCAAAGCGGTCAACGGCGATGTGTTCCTCGCTTACAGCGGCTACAACTATGCCATACATGGCGCGTTTAACTTCGGCGCTATCTCCAACTTCGAGAACGGCGGACTGGCTAATCCTGCGGACATAGGCGGAGCACTCAATCCCGAAGACCTGAATGTCAACCTCGCTGCTATGTCCGGCGTGCGGTACCTGAGCGGGTATGTCAACAACGCGTACACCTTCCGCTCACCCGACAGTATTCCGCTCTTCACTATCCGCCACGCTCTGGATATACAGGAGGCAACCAAACGGTATATCGAGAGGCAGGCGGATCAGGGCTTCTATGCCAACAATTACAAGACCGACAGCCTCCGTGCCTACACGCGCGACACAGCGGCGGTGCTGACGATCAGCAATACGGTCGATGTCACCTTCCACGAGGAGTTCAACCGCCTCATGCGTTTCGGCTTCGATGTCTATGCCCGCAACGAGGCACAACGCTACACCATGCAGGACGACACGCTCGGCGGCTCGTTTCACTGGGTGAACAATACGTTTGTCGGCGGTGCTTTGTATATGCGCCAGAACCGCTATTTCCGCTACGATGTCAACGGCGAGGTCTGCGTTGTAGGTTACAAGATTGGCGAGTTTGCCGTCAACGGTCATGTCGATGCCGGGTTCCGCCTCGGCAACGACAGCCTCACCCTCGCCGCCAAGGCGTATGTGCGCAACCAGACACCCTCGTACTACCTGCAGCACTACTCCTCCAACCACTTCCGCTGGGATAACTCGTTCGGCAAGACCTACCGCTTCTACGTAGGCGGACAGGTCGCTTATCCTACGCGATGGTTCAAACCTGCCGTCGATGTCAGTTTCGAGAATCTGACACGGCTCATCTATTTCGATACCGACGGCATGCCGAAGCAGCACGATGGCAACGTCCAGGTCATTGCCGTCAACGCCCACCTCGACCTCACCACACCGTGGGTGAACTTCGAGAACAATGTTGTCTGGCAGCGCGCCAGCAGTAACATTGTCCCCTTGCCGGATATAGCGCTGTACAGCAAGTTGTACTACCACGGCTTGTGGTTCCGCGCCATGGATGCGCAGATCGGTGCCGATGTGCGTTACCATACGGCATACTACGCACCGCTGTTGTGCCCTGCCACATCGCAGTTCTGCAAGCAGACCGATACCAAAGTCGGCAATTATCCGGTCATCAATGTGTTTGCCAACTTCTATGTCCGACTGCTCAGGCTCAGGTTCTTTGCCGAGTACCAGCACCTGAACGGACACTTCATGGATCCCAACTACTTCTCCATGCCCGGTTATCCGCTCAACCCGCCCGTCTTCCGCGCAGGACTGGCATGGCACTTCTACAAGTGATCAGCCGCACCTTTCATTTTTCACTTTTCCCCTTTCCGCTAACACCTATTTGTCTAAAATCGCAAAAAAATCAATTTTAGACAATTTTATTTGCTTTTTTCATGTTTATATAAAGAAACAGACACCAACCATAGTGGTGGTGCCTGTTTACTTGTTACATTACTCTTTGGTATAGCCAATTGAGCAGATATAGTTCTTACTTTACTCTCGCGCCGATGGCGTTATATACCTTGTCCTTACTCGAAGCGGATATTGGCGCGGCGGTTGAGTGCCCGTCCTTCGCGGGTGGCGTTGTCGGCTACAGGTTCGAGCTGGCCCTTGCTCTCGCAATGAATCTGACCGGCAGGCACACCTTTCTCTACCATGTAGTTACGTAGCGACTCGGCACGTTTCATACCCCATACCCGCAGGTTCTGATCGGCATTGCCGGTATTGTCGGTGTGACCGGTGATGACGATACGGAGCGAAGCATCGTTCTTCATCGCTTCGGCGATGTCATCCACGATAGCCTGCTCGCCTTCGCTGAACTTCAGCGCATCGCCGCCGGTGTCGAAGTGTACGTTCACGGTCTCGCCTTTGGCTTTGAGCGCGGCGATACGTGCGGCACGCTCTGCAGCCTTGCGCGCTTGCTCCGCCTCGGCAGCAGCAATGCTATCGGCTTGGGCTTTTGCTTTGGCGTTGGCAGCAGCAAGGCTGTCAGCCACAGCTTGGGCGTTGGCATTGGCAGCAGCGAGGCTGTCACGCAGTGCCTGCTCGGCTTGGGCGTGAGCGAGACTGTCAGCGATGGCTTTGGCGCGTGCCTCGGCTTGGGCGATAGAGTCCTGACGGGCTTTTTGTTGCGCCGCAGCCAGTTCGTCTGCCAGACGTGCTTGCTCCTCCAGCTCCGCACGGCGGTTGCCCCAACCGAAGTCAACGGCTATCTTCACCCCTGCACGCAGGAGGTTGGCTTTGCCCGTCTCGTTGGAGTCGAACGTACCGCGGTAGTCAATCACAGCTGAGTTGGTGGCATTGACCATAATCATCTCCTCCGTCTTGGCGGAAGCGAGGAGGTTAGTGAAGCCGTAGCCGGCATAGAGGCCGAAGTACATGCCCCAGTTGTCGTTCATCGCTACGCGGAAGCCGAGGTCGGCGATGACCGAAGCACCGATGGCAGCCTTGTTGCGGAACTTGGCGCCCTGTGTGGTTGTATAGGTACTAAAGCCGTGCTCGGGCATGTCGCTAAAGGCGTACGACCCGAGGGCAGGGAAGACACCTGTGGTGCTGTAGCTGCCGCCCTTGGCGATATAGTTGCCGTAGAGTGGCAGGTCGAGACTGAGACCTACACCACCGATAAAGGCAGCACGGTCATTGATAGACTTGCGGAAGAGCACCTCAACAGGGATACTCAACACACCTATATTCTGACGTTCCACGAAGTTGTTGAATCCCGTGGTGAGGTTATACGGTGTGTTGGGGTTGGATGGGTGCGTGAGTCCTGTGGTCACTTCGTTCCAGTTATAAGTGGCATAGGCGTTCGCCCACGAGAACTGGAGTCCGACGCCGAGACCTACAACGGGGGTGAAGAAGTGTCCGTAGTGCACGCCGGCGTCGAAGCCGAAGCCCAATGCCTGTGTGCCGTTGGCCGGCTTGTACAGCGCAGAGTTCAGTCCACCGCCGAAGTTAACACCGATGTAGTTGTCATGTTCGCTTTGCTGTGCACTGACCGAAACGGCCAGTGCAACAGCTGCGATGAGGGAAAATATCTTATTGGATTGCATAGTGTTTTCCTCCTTTCATTATTGTTTCATTACCTTAACTACGATGCCGTCGACAGATATCATGTAGTTGCCTTGTGCATGTCCGTCCAGATCAATTGTGGTGCGGTCGCCCTCGAAGGTGGTGTTGATGATCTCTACCCCCATGAGGTTGACAACACGCAGCGCGTGCTCCCAATTGTCGGAGTGCTCAATCGAAACGGTCGTGGTGTTGACCACAGGGTTCGGGAACGCCTTGACGATAGCCTTCTGCTGCTTGTCAGCACCATACAGTGTCTGCATGTCTGCCTGACCGCAGGTGTAGGTCGGTACACCGTTCATCTTAGCCTGTACGAAGAACTCGCCCGTCAGCTTGCTGCCGTCGGCAGGACGGTAGTAATAACCCGTAGCACCTGCTATCGGCTGCCATGCCTCCGATGCGTCAGCACGGTGGTACCACTGGATGTCGGTGAAGCAGTTGCAGGTATCAACGAGTGCAATCGTATTGTCGAACATCGGAGTTACGTAGGTCTCCGGCAGGTTGACATGGAACGTCACGTTCAGCGCGTTGCTCTCCAGCCAGTCGAAGCGGCTGTCACGGAAGGTAGCCGTGAAGGTGTAGTCGCCCGTCGGCATGTCAACCGGTATCTCGATGTCGATGGTGCCGTCCTTACCCGGCGTGGTCAGGTTGGTCCAATTGACATCCTCGAAGCGGCTGTCGTCGAAATTGATCTTGTACTGGTCGGGGTTACCGCTGTTGAGGTGGTAACGCAGGCTGTAGCCGCTGCCGTCGCAATAACCGTACGCATAGACCTCGATACCTTCTTCTATCTGTGCCTCATCGTCCTCCTTCTCATCCGGGTTGTTGTCCGGGATGAACTTCTCGATGATGACGCCCTCGGCAGTGAAGACATCGGATGCCGGAGTCAGATCGTAGTTAGCGAGCAGTGCTGCATCGCCCGTCAGTTCATAGAAGAGCGTGATGGTCTTACCCTCGCCTACAGAAGCGTCTGAGAACGAAGCGGTGGTCTCATGAGCGACAGCGTCATTGAGCTTGATGCCCTCCAGCTGACCGGCGTTGAGTACCACAGCATTGGTGTTGCCGTCCTCGAACTTGGCTATCTGCGCCTCGGCGCCTGCCACTTTGACGACAGCCTTGCTTACCGTTACCTTGCCGTTGACGAAGGTAATAGCATAGTCCGGGTTGCTGACGCCGCTCGGAATGATGTCGTACTCGCCTACATTAGAGGTCGGCGCGTACTCGCACGCATAAGCGATCGTGCCGGAGAGCACATCCGCATTGTCTTCGCCCTGCCATCCTTCATAGGTCACTGTGTACTCGGGCGCGTCATCGCCGTAGATGACGGACTTGTCGTCCGCGGTAGCGGTCAGTGCCGCCTGGGCGATGGTCACTACTACTGCATCAGCAGACTCGTAGTCAAGGTGGTTGGCATCACCGGCGATGCGGTAATAAACGCCGTAGGTATCGGCATTCTTAGCCTGCGGCAGAGCGGTATTCCAACTCTCCTCGTCATTCGGGGTGAAGGTATATTCGAACGTACCATGCTCGGTTGCACCGGCTGCAATCAGTGTCTGTACGCCGCCGTTATAGGTCAGCGTGATAGCTGTCGGAGCGGTGAAGGCAGGATCGGCTTTGTAAACAACGAGTGTACCCTTGACATAGGTGATGTCGTAGTTAGCCGAAGTCTGTCCGGACGGGGTGATGTCGTACTCGCCTACGTTGCTGCCGACGGTATAGTCGCACACATAACTCAGTTCGCCCGTCAGCACGTCAGCCGGCAGGTCGCTGCCCTTCAGACCATAGTAGGAGACGCTGAAGCCCGGAGCGGCATAGCCGTAAACGACCTCTTTGTTCTCCGCGGTGATGGTCAGCGCAGCCTTGGCGATGGATACCTCAAGCGAGCCGGTGATGTCCTGCTCCTCGTTGCCGTTGGTAGCCTTGTAATAAACGGTGTAACTGCCCGCATCGGTGGCCGTAGGCAGGTCGGCGCTGTACTCGCCGTTCTCACCTACCTTGTATTGGAAGGTGAAGCCTGTTACCTCACCGGCAGTGATGAGCGTCTGCGCCTCGCCGGTATAGACGAGTCCTGTTACAGCCTCCGGCAGAGTAACGGGAAACGGTGCTGCATCTAACTCAAACTCGATAAGTGAAATCAATCTAAGATCACTGCTAATACCTACCGTATCAGCCTCTCCTGTCCAGATGAAGGGAGTACTCAGATTCCTGTCCAGTGCAATAACCTGTTTGAAGATTTTTCCTTTCGGAGCAATTAACTGAATTCCGTTTGTTGCCGAAGTAGAAAGCGTGATATAACTACCTGACATGTTAATAATAGTAGAAGAGCCATCGACGATTTTCAACGTCACATCCTTGCATGTATGACTGCTGCCTTTCACCAACTCAGGGAAGGTCTTGAAATCATCCGACCTCCAGAGAGTCCATGAAGTAGCCGGAGCCTCTTGCGGAGCTTGGTATTTAACGACTGCTTTCCCAAAAACTTTAGTTTCATTCTCCGCGGTGATGACGCCGCTCTTTTCCTCGGTACGGGTGTAATCCACTCCTTCTACCAGACCGGAAGCCTCATGACTCCAGAACATATCTTCGTCGCCATAAGCAACCATGTCGTCATATCTGTCTTGGAGATATTCATCCTTGAAAGCATAACTTGCCGGTAGGTGATACAAGGAGCCGGTGGGGATAGTTACGGTATCTTTTTCTCTAAGATAGCTGCACCAACTCTTCTCGAATGTTGTCACAGGCATATTGAAGATAATATGTTGTGGAGTGCCGTAGTTTGCAACGAACTCTCTGCCAATCGAGGCGATGGCAGGTGCTGTAATAGTGACCGTGACAGATTCATCCGAACCATCCTCTTTTCTATAAAATACAGACTCTCTACCTGCTACAAAAGGAAGTGTCGTTTTGATATCTACAGCCTCTAACGGAGAGTTGGACGTATAATACATATACCAGTTCTCTCCAAAAGAATAGACCTTGCAGTCATCTGCAAACTCAAATCTCTTTACACTCGGGACATAGTCATGATCATTTGCCGCAAAAATACGAGCTGCTACGATGCCGGTACCGCTGACCTTCACTACTCCATTGTCATAGATGTCGTAGGTCATGCCGTTGTCAGTAATCGTCTTGGTAATAGCCGGAGCGGCAGGTTCTTCGATGGTGAATACAATTTGTGTGACATTTTTAAAATACATACCAAATGTAGTTTCGTTGGCATCACCTGTCCACACAGCACCCGGGCTTGTTTGCGTCCAACCGCTTCCACCAAGACCCCTAATTACCCCAGTGATTTCAATCTTCGTGAAGTTTCCTAAAGAAGTCGAGAACTTAAATGAGGCATCAACAGAATTCCCCATCCAACTTCCTCTCTGCCCATCAATCATTCCATCCAATGACATCACCGTGACACCATCTTTAGTGAATGATTCACCATCGTGCATGTAAATACTTGATAAGGTGCTGTTGTCCCACGTTACGGTGGTTGCCCAACTAAGCCCTATGCTGGCCGCGAGGGCGAAGAAGAGGGCAAAGATTTTTCGTTTTCGTGCCACTAAGGCGCGAGTAAGAGAAAAAAGTCTTTCCATTTTTCTTTTGTTTTTAATTGTTAAACTTGTTGTTAATTTATTTTGTTGTTTTGTTGTTTTTTCTATCTCTCACACACATGCAAAAAAAAGCAGCGCATAGTACGAGACTACACGCCGCCTTTGTAGCTGCGAATTCATTGATATTCTTTATATTGCGCCCATTCGTAGGGGGGGGGTAAAATTGAACATGCTATTTGTAGTGAGTGTCATAGAGGGGTATATTTTTTCCAATCTTTTTTCAAATCCAGTACAAAGGTACAAATTTTTTCTGAAATATGCAAATTTTTAGCCCATAAAAAGTTCAAAAGTGTAAACTTTTTCCTTGATAATGACAAAATCACAAGATTTTGAGAATGAATATCGGAGGAACATCGGAGGTGTCCATTATCACATAGCAGACAACTACACCCTGCATGCCACACTCTAAATGAACAAAAAATACCATTTTCATGCCGTAATATTTGCAAATATGAAAAAAAAATTGTAATTTTGCATACAAAACAATTAGTGACATTACTGACAAACAACAATGGATTACACTAAACGATTACGCGACATCATTTCTTACGCCGGGCAGGAGACTGTCCGCCTGGGCAACGACAAGGTTCAGCCCGAACACCTCATGCTTGGTATCATGCGCATGGGCGAAGGCACGGCGTACGATATACTTACTAAGACGAACATCAACATCTCCGACTTCCGTCACCACCTGGAACTGCACCTGCGTCAGCAGTCCGGCGAACCGGCTGATGTCAACGCCCTGCACCTCTCGCCTGCCGGCGAACGGATCATCCGCCTGGTGGGCATTGAGCGCGACGCTTACGGCGCTGACGTGGCAGGCTCTATCCATCTGCTCATGGCTATCCTGCGCGAGCGCATCAATTATGTGGCACAATCGTTGGCAAACTTATACGGCATAACCTACGAGTCCGTCGAGCAACTCTATCCCAAACCCGAACGGATGATGGCTGACGGTACGCAGGAGGCGGATAATGAGCAACCGTCCGGACGCAAGTCTTCTGCACCTAAGTCCGACACGCCCGCTCTCGATGCCTATGGCCGTGACCTCACGCGTCTGGCTCTTCAGGGTAAACTCGATCCTGTTGTCGGACGCGAACAGGAGATAGCGCGTACACTGCGTATCCTCTCGCGCCGCAGGAAGAACAATCCTATTCTGCTCGGCGAACCCGGAGTAGGCAAGTCCGCTATCGTCGAGGGACTGGCGCAGCAACTCATCCACACGGATGCACCCGAACTGCAAGATAAACGTATTATCTCGCTCGATATGGCGGTGCTCGTGGCTGGTACGATGTACCGCGGACAGTTTGAGGAACGTATGAAGAACGTCCTGCAGGAACTGCGCCGACACCCGGAGATCATCCTGTTCATCGACGAGATACACACCCTCATGGGTGCAGGCAACGGCTCGGGCTCGCTCGACGCCGCGGGCATTCTCAAGCCTGCCCTGGCACGTGGTGAGGTGCAGTGTATAGGTGCCACCACGCTCGAGGAGTACAAGAAGACGATCGAGAAAGACGGTGCCTTGGAGCGACGCTTCCAGAAAATCATCGTGCCGCCGGCTACGGCGGATGAGACGAAGTCTATCCTCGAACGTCTCGCACCGTTCTACAGCGATTATCACCATGTCAACTACTCGCCCGAGGCTATCGAGGCGTGCGTGAGGCTCGCTGACAGATACATAACCGACCGCGCCTTCCCCGACAAGGCGATCGATGTGCTCGACGAAGCCGGTGCACTCGTCTCCGGACGACAGAACCCTCCAACGGCGCAGCCTTCAAACTCTCCAACGGCGCAGCCATCAAACCCTCCAACGGCTGATGGCACTCCAACCGTCTCCGACACCGACATCGCAGAGGTGGTCAGTATCATCTCCGGCGTACCCGTCCAGCGTGTGGCTACTGCCGAAGGACAACGCCTGCGCGACCTCGATGCTACGCTACGCTCGCGCGTCATAGGGCAGGACGAGGCGGTCAGTCAGGTCGTCAAAGCCATACGCCGCTCGCGTATGGGACTGGCGGACCCGGGCAGACCCATCGGTTCGTTCTTCTTCCTCGGACCGACAGGCGTAGGCAAGACCTATCTCGCTCAGTGCCTCGCGGAGGAGATGTTCGGCAGCAAAGACGCACTCGTGCGATTCGATATGTCCGAGTATACCGAGAAACATACCGCCTCGCTCATGGTCGGCGCACCTCCGGGATACGTTGCGCATGAGGAAGGCGGAAGGCTCACCGAAGCCGTGCGACGCAAACCGTACTCGATCATCCTCTTCGACGAGATTGAGAAAGCACACCCGGATATCTTCAACGTCCTGCTGCAGGTCCTCGACGAAGGACGACTCACCGACCGACAGGGACACACCGTTGATTTCCGCAACACGATCATCATCTTCACCTCCAATGTCGGCACGCGGCAACTCGCTGAGCAGGGTGGAGGCATAGGTTTTGAATCGTCGGCACTCGATGCACGTACCTCGCAGGCTATACTCACCAAGGCGCTCAACCGCACCTTCCCGCCGGAGTTCGTCAACAGGCTCGATGCCGTTATCTTCTTCCATCCGCTCGAGCACGACGCCCTGGCGCGTATCGTGGATATCGAACTCAGCGGACTGCTGGCGCGTACGGCGGTCATGGGATATGATGTCACCGTCTCGCCCGAGGTCCGTGAGCAGATCATCCGCGAGGGCTCCGACCCGCGCTACGGTGCACGACCTCTCCGCCGCGCCATCCAGACGCATATCGAGGACGTCATCACCGATATCCTGCTCAACCAGCCCGCAGGTCAGCCGATTGTCGTCTGAGCGAACCTGATCATAGCAATCCTGTATCAAAGAGCAGTCACGCATCATCGCGTGGCTGCTCTTTTTGCGTGCCTACAGCCAATTATCGGGGTCCCCGACACAACCTGCAAAGGTTGTGGTGGGGAGAGCGGAGGCGATAGTGCGCCCCATGCCGCCAGGCGGCATCAGTAGCGCCTATCTGCCGAACGCGAGGCGTCATAGCTCTCGATCGTCTTACTCTGTATGATCACGGTGGTATCACCGCGTTTGACGCTGCTCGAGGTCGTGGTGACAGTGCGGGTGACGTTGCAGGCGGTCAGCATCACCGAGAGACCAATCGCCAGGGCGGTGAGCAGGGTCAACAGGATTTGTTTGATGTACTTCTTCATTGTGCTGAGTTTTTTAGTGTTTTTGTTCTGTACGGATACTACGGATACTACGGATATTTTTGCTCATCTGCATCCGTGTTATCCGTGCGATCCGTACAGAACCATCAGAACCTCCGTTTATCCGTCGATCTCGGCTGCACAGATGTGCCAGAGGTACTGGTAGAAGGTCTTGTAACCGGTGTCCTTTTGAGCATTGAATGCCTCAAGGTCGGCGGCAATGGTTGAG
>ONHW01000012.1 GCA_900317745.1 uncultured Bacteroidales bacterium
CACGCGACCATCACGGGATGGAGAAGCCAATTGACTTTTGGCTTCGAAAAGGGAAGGCAGTCGGGGAGACTAAGCCGACCGAGAACTCCCGAGAACACCCTAAGCAAAACCCAATCAAGGCAAGGATTTCTCCCTGCCTTGATTTTTGATTAGTCAGACAAATGTCGGCTACTTCACCTCCAAACCTTGGATGGTGTAAGTCTTGCCGGACTTTTGGATGAACAGTTGCCCGTCGCGGATGAACTTCTGCACGCAACTATCGGTAGCGGCTTCAGGCAGAGCGGTGGAAATAGTGTATTGGGCAGTAATGGTCATATCGTCCGTCACGTTGCTATAATCCTTGTCCCAACCTGCGAAGTTGTAGCCGTCACGCGACGGATCTTCAGGGGCGGTGGCAGCTGTGCCATAGTGCACCTTGTCCGAACCGAGGATCGTGCCGTCATAATCCACGAACGTAACCGTGTAGAGGTACTCGCCGCGCGTGGTGAACGACATCTCCAAACCATACACCTTAGCGCCATTGACTACGGCGTACGTGCGGTACTTATATACCGTGCCCTCGTCCAGATTGGTCAGTGTAACCTTCATGCTTATGCCCGTAGCCTGCACGCTCTGGTGCTCGCCGATGGCGTTTTGGTATGCACGAGCAGGTGCGTTGTTCGCTCCTTCGGGGATAACGCGGCTCTCAGCCCAATACTCGAAGCCTTGTTCGGTGAACTCGTCTGAACCTGCGAGTGCGTAGCCTTTGAGCGTAGCTTCGGTCTCGGTAACTGCTGAAGCGGCGTAGGTGTACATCACGGGATCGAACTCCACGGCATCATCGCCGGTGAAGATGTACTGCCAGTCGCCGTAGTAGGTGTTGCCGGCAGTCGATTGGTAGAACGCGCGGTACTTGTAATATACATCGTCCTTGAGTCCTTTCAGTCGCCCTGCCATCGTGCCGTTGGCTACCGGGCAATAAACCTTTGTGCCCGCCATCGCATCGGGTGCGTTCTCACGTTTCCACTCAAAGCCGCAGTTGACCTCTGCATCCGACATGTTCGTCTCCGCCAGCAGGATAGCGGTGGTAGCCGAAATAGGTTTGGCTGGCTTTGTTGTCAACTCAAGAGAAGCGGTAGTGAAAGAATAAGAGATTACATCGCTATCTCCTTCAAGAGTCTTGACATAGAAAGGAACATTAGCGTAAGTGTTGTTAGGCTCTAAGCCGATATATTCGATGATATTCTCCGCATACACCTCGCCCCCTGCTATACCAGACTGTGATATATGCGTAGCATCATCGTTGTTGCCTAAAATGACGGTGGCAGAAGTGGCACCAACGGTGGAAGTGATATGAGAATCAATAACATGCACATTGATGCGATAATTGTAGTGAGACTGGTACCACTGTAACGCTCCATAAGGAACATATACAGGAATCGTGGTGTATGTTGTTTTCTCCCAATTATATCCAACATATTCGTACACTAGACCGGAGTAGTTGTGATAGAATGTAGTAAGCCCACCACCGGACCCATACTTCAATTCACAGTTGGCGTTCTTGAGAGTGAGAGAGCTGAGAAATACGCAACTATAAAATGCATGCTGACCTATAGTATGTACTGTTTGCGGTACAATAACACTTCCAACGCTACTTCCACGAAAAGCGTCTTCGCTGATTTTTATTACACGCCAGTATTCGCCTTCCCAATATACACTATCTGGAATAATTATGGTACCGGCATACTCATCATAAGTATTAGCTGCTTCACCTCGATATGTTACTTCTGCATAATGTTCTTTTGGGTTGAACGTGTAGTAAATGTCATTTACATTCATACCCAACTGACCAATAGTGATATTCTTTACAATAGAGTCTCCGCACTCCTCACTATAAAAAACAAGACGGTAGTCTCCTGCACTTAAGTTAGAAAGTGAAGCATTTCTAATGCCGTTTAAAGTGTAATAATATTCTCCGTCATAGTTTGTAGACTGATCTGTCATATAATATGAAATCGAACCTGAATTTTTAGTATCATAAACATCCTTTTTCGTAATGTTAAAATCTGGTAATTTTTTCCATGTTACATTCATACTTACTATACTATCGCATCCATTGACGCTTACAAGTTTCCTTGTCCATATTTGCTTCCCATTTGGAGTTTTCTGCAAATTGCATTGTACACCATCAATAATTAGTTCTTCATTATAGCACAAAGTAGTGTCGGGAAGGACGATGTTATAAACGCCTTCTATATTATAATTACAATTGTCTAAAGCATGTGTTCCAATTTCCGTTTTGCAGTTTTTAATAGTTATCTCTGCGTTTACCATTCCACTGCATAAATAGGCAGGAACGTATTCAACCTCATCACCAAAGGTAAATAATATTATTTGAGACCGAATATTGTCAAATGGTGAGGAAGTGCTTGTGAAATCAGCACAACGTATAGCATTCCACACTATTGAGGTCAAACTGCTGCATTCGTAGAAAGCCTTCTCTCCAATGCTTGTGACGCTATTGCCGATCGTCACAGAGGTCAAACCGCTGCAACCATCGAAAGCATAATTTCCAATGCTTGTGACGCTATTGGGAATCTCAACCGAGGTCAAACCGCTGCAAAAAGAGAAAGCATACTCTCCAATGCTTGTGACGCCATTGGGAATCGTCACAGAGGTCAAACTGCTGCAATACCAGAAAGCATAATCTCCAATGCTGGTGACGCTATTGGGAATCGTCACAGAGGTCAAACTGGTGCAATCATAGAAAGCCCCACCTCCAATGCTTGTGACGCTATTGGGAATAATAACTGAAGTCATACTACTGCAATCTGCGAAAGCACTACTTCCAATCCATATTGTTCCGTCTTTTATTGTATAGGCTGAAAACGTTTTATCAACAGCCTCTACTAAATAGGTATCTGCATAACGGATGTTATCTATCACCGGTAAACTATTGCAACCGGAGAAAGCACTACTTCCTATGCTTGTGACGCTATTACCAATCGTTACAGAGGTCAAACTGCTGCAATCCTCGAAAGCACGATATCCAATGCTTGTGACGCTGTTGGGAATAGTCACTGAGGTCAAACTGCTGCAATCATAGAAAGCGCCATATCCAATGCTTGTGACACCATCACTAATTATTACCGATGTGATTGATGAACGACTTGAATACCATGGAGCAGACGATGAATAATCTGTCATCGCTCCTGTTCCGCTGATGGTTAGTACGCCTTCATCGGAGAGAGTCCATGTCAGGTTTTCGCCGCAAGTGCCACTGCTTTCGGCGAAAAGAGTGCCTACACTTGCCACGATGGCAAGCAAGAATGTAAAGCGGTTAATTATTTGGGTTAATTGACAAGTTATGTACGCATATATACATACGAAAAGCGTGAAGTCCGTCTGTTCTTCACGCCAATCAAGGGCTTCGCAATCCCCGCAAAAAGTAGAAAAACAACCGAAGTCCACGCCCGATATGCAAACCCTCCCACCCATGATTCGGGCGGGGACAGATTGATTACATATCCACGAGGACATTCATCGTTGCTGTCTGGACTTTTTGCTGAATTTTGCGAAGATTCTGATTGGTCGCAAACAACGTCAATAAACGCCTTTTTATGTCATGTTGCCCTTGTTTTTACATCCTCGGGCAGGGGATGCACCGGTTGTTACGCTGACGGTGGCAGCGGTTATAGTGGCTTATATCTCTATTCCAAGGCTTTCTTCAAACGCTGACCCGCAGCTTCTGAAGAGTTGAAGTTCAACATGCTGACCAAATGACTGCAGGGGTGCGATGTAAAGTGGCTTGTCTCATATCGTTGGTTTTACGTATCCATGACAGAGTGTTACTATTCTGTCACTCCTATTTCATAGAGATATTCAGGAGCAAGATCAGCACCATTCGCCCACTCAATGGTGACCGGCGTCAATGCATACTGAATAAACTGCTCTTTGTCGCGCAAAGGGCCAAAAACCTCACCTTTCAGGTGCGGCTCTAAATCAACTACCTTATGAACGCCATCGCTGAAAGTGAGTGCTAAACGGTAGTCGCCTTGATAGTCAACATCTTTTACGCGCAACATAACTTATTATTTTAATGGTTCTATTCTTCCTATTTGTTTACCTTCCTGAGCACTCTCCCAAAGAGAGAGAATTTCCTGCTCATGCAAATCTATCCATTGATTAACTTTACTGATAACTTTTGCCGGAGCCTGTCCGTCCACAATGCGATCCAACACGCTTATGCTGCATTCGTAGTCACCGTATGTAAAATGGACATGGGGTGGATTGTGGTCTTTCCAATAAAGGCAAATAATTATTCCATAAAAACGACTAATTTCCGGCATAACGAGTTGGTTTTAATATTTTACCTCGCAAAGATACAAAAAAAAAATGATATTTGCAAATAAATCTGCACAAAACAATGTATTTTTCAAAAAAATCACAAATCTCTTGCAAATGTGCATTATTTTTTGTAACTTCGGCACGCCCCTATATCTATGTCGTGGCGACGCTCCCCGCTGCCACTTCCTTTCGAAGCCAAAAGTCAATTGGCTTCTCCATCTCCGAAGGTACTGCAAGGCAATGCAGGGCATTTAGGCAGTTGCTCTCCCGAAGAAAAATATTGCTGGCGCAATGACTTTTTTAGTTGAGCAGTCTATCTTTCGTGCAAGCCCGAGATAGTCCGCTCCACAAAAAAATGCACGTGTGTGCAATTTTTCTTCGGGAAAGTTTGCAAATGTCATTTTTTTTTAGTAACTTTGTAGGCTTTTTATGGGCGGCAACGAATTTTATCGTCACTTCTTCGGATAAATAGTGTCGCCAACAACTTCGAATAAAACATATATATATGAACATAACTGAACGTATATCCGGCTTACTGAGCCAAATCGAATGTATGAGTGCCGCCAATGCCGAAGAACTGGAGGCATTGCGCATCAAGTATCTGAGCAAGAAAGGCGAGATAGCCTCGCTGTTCTCCGAGTTCCGCGACGTACCCAACGAGCAGAAAAAGGAGTTAGGCGCCCAGCTCAACGCCCTGAAGGACAAAGCTACCGAGCGCATGAACGCCCTGCGCGAGCAGTTTGAGCAGGCTGCACAGTTGCAGGACAAACCCGACCTGACGCGTACACCCGACCCTATCGCATTGGGTACACGTCACCCGCTGTCACTTGTGCGCGAGGAGATAATCGACGTATTCTCACGCATCGGATTCGTGGTGGCTGACGGACCGGAAGTAGAGGACGACCGCCACGTATTCGGCATGCTCAACTTTGCCCCCGAACATCCGGCACGCGACATGCAGGACACATTCTTTATCGAGAAAGAACCCGGCATACAGAAGCCTACCGACATCTTGCTCCGCACGCATACGTCGAGCATTCAGACGCGCGTCATGACCCAGCAGAAACCGCCTATCCGCGTGCTTTGCCCGGGTCGCGTATATCGCAACGAGGCGATCAGCGCACGCGCACACTGCTTCTTCCACCAGATAGAAGGTCTGTACATCGACAAGAACGTCAGTTTTGCCGACCTACGCGAGGTGCTGCTGTATCTGGCGAAAGAACTTTTCGGACCGGAAACGAAGATTCGTCTGCGTCCGTCGTATTTCCCCTTCACCGAACCCAGCGCAGAGATGGATATATCATGTAACATCTGCGGCGGTACGGGTTGCAGTTTCTGCAAAGGTACAGGCTGGGTGGAGATCCTCGGCTGCGGCATGGTTGACCCAAACGTACTGGAGAGCTGCGGCATTGACTCGAAGGTATATAGCGGTTACGCCTTCGGTATGGGTGTGGAGCGCATCACGAACCTCAAGTACAGAGTGAAGGATCTGCGTCTGTTCTCGGAGAATGATGTTCGTTTCCTCCGCCAGTTTGAGTCGTGCTAATTTTGGCTTTTATGGACATCTTTGCGCTTTTGTTTCGGTCATTATGTCCCAACATAACTCCCTCAACAGAAAAGCCCAAATCTGCCTCATAAAATTCCAAAATCCCTATTAAGAATACGACATGAGATACTTTTTAGCAATCATAGGTGGCGGTCCTGCCGGATACACGGCAGCCGAACTCGCATCCAAAGCCGGCAAGGATGTTATCCTGTTTGAGCAAACTGCTCTCGGCGGCACATGCCTGAACATAGGTTGCATACCTACCAAATCGCTCCTGTACGGCGCCAAGCAGTTTTACAACGCCACGCACGCGCAGAAGTACGGCGTGACTGCCGGCAGTGTGACCTTTGACTTCGCAGCCATGCAGAAGCGCAAGATCATCGTTGTGCGCAAACTGGTGGCAGGCATTCGTCAGCGCCTGAACAACGAGCATTGCACGATGGTCAACGGCGCAGCCGCTGTGCTCAGCCGCACGGACGAACAAGTGACAGTCTCCTGCAACGGTGAGACCTACGAGGCGGAGAACCTGATGATCTGCACCGGCTCAACGAACTTCGTGCCGCCCATCCCCGGCATACAGGACAATCCTGCCATCTGGGACAGCACCGATGCACTCGCTGCCACAGAACTGCCCGCATCCGTTATCATCGTAGGCGGCGGAGTGATAGGCATGGAGTTTGCCACGCTCTACCATGAACTTGGCGTATCTGTCACCGTGATCGAAGCTATGCCGACTATCCTGCCTAACCTGGATCAGGAGGTTGTGCAGATCCTGCTCGACAAGTACCGCAAAGCCGGTATCAACATTCTTACTTCCACCAAAGTTGAGGCAATAGAAGGGAATACAGTAAAACTCTCAACGAATGAACTTCCCTCAACGCTAAACTCTCAACACTCAACTTTATCTGCCGACAAGATCCTCGTTTCCGTCGGTCGCCGCGCCAACCTAAAGGGGCTGGAGGCACTCACGGATATCGAACTTAACCGCGGTGCTATCGTGGTGGACGATTTCATGAAGACGAACCTGCCGAACGTGTATGCCTGCGGCGATGTGACCGGCAAGGTTATGCTCGCTCACGTAGCCTCGCGTCAGGCGGAAGTGGCTGTAGGCCGCATGCTCAAGCAGATTCCGCTGCAACGTATCGCTTACAACGCTATCCCTTCGGTCGTTTATACGAATCCCGAGATTGCTTCCGTGGGACTGACCGAACAGCAGGTACGTGATTTCTACACCGAGATGGAAGGCGAAGCAGGCATTGCCAAAGCCGGAGGTATAGAAGCGTTCTACGAAGTAAAGAAACTGCCGATGACTTTCTCCGGACGATTCATGGCGGAGAACGACGGCGAGACCGGATTATGCAAACTCCTTGTGGACAAACGCAACAAGACCGTACTGGGCGCACACCTGATCGGTAATCCTGCATCGGAATTCATCGCAGCTGCCTCGTTTGCGGTGCGCATGGGTTACACTGTAGCGGAGATGCAACAAGTGGTATTCCCCCACCCGACGGTCTCGGAGATACTGCATGAGACGCTGAATGGTTAGTTGAGGGTTTGAGGGTTTGAGAGTTTGAGGGTTTGAGGGTTTGAGGGTTTGAGGGTTGAGGGTTTAGAGTTTAGAGAAATATGACAAACATAGAATTATCAAAAGCCATCCGCGAGTTGGCGAAACAGAAGAACGCCGTGATCATGGCGCATTACTACCAGCGCCCTGAGGTGCAGGAGGTGGCTGATTTCATCGGCGACTCGCTTGCCTTGGCACAAAAAGCCGCCAAGACCGATGCAGATATCATCGTACTGTGCGGTGTACATTTTATGGCAGAGACAGCCAAGATCCTCTGCCCTGACAAGAAAGTGCTTATCCCCGACGTGAATGCCGGCTGCTCGCTCGCTGACAGCTGCAAGGCTGCTGATCTCAAGGCGTGGAAAGATGCACACCCGGGATACAAAGTGATCTCATACGTGAACACCTCCGCCGATGTCAAGGCGCTGACGGACATTGTGGTCACTTCGTCGAACGCATTGAAGATTGTACAGTCTATCCCAGCCGACCAGCCTGTATTGTTCGGTCCGGATCATAACCTCGGGCACTATATCAGCCAGATGACCGGCCGCAAGATGGCTATCTGGGACGGCGCTTGCCACGTGCACTCACGTTTCAGCGTTGAGGCACTCATTGCACTCAAGCGCGAACATCCGGATGCACCCGTACTCGCCCACCCCGAGTGCAAGCAGACTATTCTCACGCTCTCGGATGTAATAGGCTCGACGCAAGCGCTGCTTAACTATGTCAAGTCGCACCCCGACACGCGCAAGTTCATCATTGCTACCGAAACAGGCGTGCTCCACGAGATGCAGAAAGCCTGTCCGGAGGCACTCTTCCTGCCCGTTCCGCCCGAAGTGACCGAAGGCGAATCGCTCGCACCGGATCAGCATATCGGTTGTATGTGCAACGAGTGCGAGTACATGCGCATGGTTACGTTGGAGAAGTTATACAACTGCCTGCTCAATGAATCACCCGAAGTGAACGTCGAGCCTGCTGTTGCCAAACAAGCGATTATACCCATTCAGCGAATGCTTGACTTGTCTTAACTTTACTACTCGTAATTTACAAAGAATGAACCAACACTATTTCACATACTTAAGCAACATCGCTTCCCGCCAGTGGAACGACCCTGCGTTGTCCGATTACGGCGAGGAGCAGCAATACACTTTCGGCGAGATGGCTGCTACCATCCTTCGCTTGCACCAGTTATTCAAATTATTAGGTATCAAGGAGGGCGACAAGATTGCCCTGTGCGGACGCAACTGCGCCAACTGGGCGGTTGCCTATCTGGCTATCATGTCCTACAAGGCTGTTGTAGTATCGATCCTGCAGGACTTCAAGGCGGAAGATATCGACCACCTGCTCACGCACTCTGACTCCAAACTGCTGTTTGTCGGACCGTATGTGTGGAAAGATCTGTCCGCACAACCATTGTCCGGCATTGAGGCTGCTGTCAATCTGGCAGACTGGAGTTGCCTGCGCGCCAAGGATGAAGACAAAGTACCTGACGCCGACCTGTTGGAGGCTTCGTTCCGCAAACTCTATCCGAGAGGTATAACGGCTGAGAACTTCCGCTTTGATCTGGATCCTGACGCCATGTGCCTGATCAACTATACGTCCGGCTCCATGGGTTCGCCCAAAGGTGTGATGCTCAACGGCCGCTCGCTGAGCAACAATGTGGAGACAGGCATGTCAATGCTGCCCGTCGATCCGGGGCAACGACTCGTATCCATGCTGCCGCTGGCACACATGTTCGGGCAGGTTTGCGAATTTCTCTACCCGCTCTGCTGCGGAACACATATCTATTTCCTGACCAAGAGCCCTACCCCATCTATCCTGCTCAAAGCATTGCAGGACGTTAAGCCGTATATAGTCGTAACTGTGCCTCTGGTGATCGAGAAGATCTACAAGAAGAACATCAACCCGCTGCTCTCGCGCAAGGTGATCAAGTTCTTCTGGCGTATACCGCTCACCGGTCCGATGATCCGCCGCAAGGTTCGCAAGGCGCTCACCAAGGCGTTTGGCGGCGAACTGCGCTACTTCATCTGCGGCGGTGCACCTATCAGTCCGGACGTAGAGGCTTGCATGAAAGATATCAAGTTCCCTATCTCTGTCGGCTACGGCATGACGGAGTGCGGACCACTGATCGGCGGTAATCCGCCCAAATACTTTGTCGCCCACTCAGGCGGCGTACCTGTGCCGAACATGGAAGTGATGATCGACAAACCCAACCAGTACGGCGTAGGCGAGATTCTTGTTCGCGGCGAGAATGTGATGATGGGTTATTACAAAAACGAGGAAGCAACCATCGCTGCCTTCACCGATGACGGATGGATGCGCACAGGCGATCTCGGATGCATGGATAAGCACAAGAACATCTTCATCAAGGGTCGTAACAAGACCATGATCCTCGGTGCTTCAGGGCAAAACATCTATCCCGAGGAGATTGAGGACAAACTCAACAACCTGGAGGGTGTAGGCGAATCCATCATTGTGGAGCGCGAAGGACGATTAGTAGGTCTCGTTTTCCCCGACGAGCAGACTTCCCGCAAGATGAGCATTGACGATCTGCGCGAGCTGATGAAGCAGAACGTAGCCAAGCTCAACAAACTTATCCCGGGTTACTCGCAGGTATCGGACATCGAGCTGAAAGACGAGCCGTTCGAGAAAACCCCGAAGAAGTCCATCAAACGATTTATGTACAAATAAAAAAAGTGCCTCAGCGGGCACTCAGCGAATCCAGATAGGATTCCAGAATAATGCAGGCGGCTAATTTGTCGACCTGCATTTTGTTTTGTCGGTCTTTCTTCTTCATTCCACCGGCGATCATTGCCTGGTGAGCCAAAACGCTGGTAAAACGTTCGTCAAACTCAACGACCGGTATATCGGGCAGTTTGCTGCGTATCTGCTGTTCGCAGGCGCGGATAGCAGGAACGGTCTCCGATTCCGACCCGTTCATCTGACGTGGATAGCCGATCACTATTATATCGACCTGCTCACGACGCGTATAATCCACAAGCCACGCGAGCAAGCCGCTTGTATCTATCGTAAGCAACGGATTAGCCGTTATGCGGAGCATATCCGTAACGGCTAATCCTGTGCGTCGCTTACCATAATCGATAGCAAGTATTCTGCCCATTAATAGTTCTGCATTTCGGCAGACAGAGCCTCATATTCCTTATCCATGTGCAGGCGATAGTAGCACTGACGCAATGCGCGAGCGTACGACATATCACCGGGTGCCAGTTCGTGTGCCTTCTCGTAGTACGGCAAGGCGAGCTTGAGCACCTCATCGCTTTTCTTCTTGACAGCCATGTACTCTTTCTGCGAGAGATTGTCTGTTCCCTCCAGCATGACAGTAGCCTTGTCGGAATAAGCATAAGCGTAGTTCAGATAATACTCGGGGTTCTTCGGGTCCATGGAGATAGCCTTGTCGAAGAACACGAAGGCCTCATCAAACCGACGGAGTGTACTGAGCAGCGTAGCTTTGGTATGGAAATACTGTGCCTGCGAAGGATCGCTCTCGATAGCCTTGTCAAGGTAGGCGATAGCGCCCAGTGTATCTTTCGACTGAACGAGATCGTTGATCATGTTCTGAATGAACCAGGGCTCTTTCGGGAACTTCTCAACAGCCTCAGCCAGCTTGGCTTTGGCGATCTCGGGCTGACCTTTCTGCTTGTACAGGTCATAGAAATACTGGTAAGCCGTAACCTCATGAGCCGGATCAGCGGCTATACGCTCAGCCATCTTCAGCGCCTCATCGAATGCCTTGGCACGGTAGTAGTACGACAGAGAATAACTCATGTACTGGTAGTACGTGGTATCTTTCGGCAACTTAGCCTGCAGTTTCGGATCCTGCATCATAGCCAGGTCGGGGATATCGCAATGCATCTTGAACGCATTGGCTACGCCCAGATCGTCGTTCTGCTCAGCCAGATACGAAGCATAGATAGCCAGATCCTGCCTCTGGAAATACTCCACAATAGCCTCGGCAATCTTCTTGCGGGTCTTCAGGTCGTACTTGGGTTTTCCCTTCTTGTCATAAACGGGCACCATAGCCAGTGAGTCGGCTACGAGCCAGTAGTTGATACTCTCCTCAACGGCTGCACCTTTGGCTGCGTTGTCAACAGTCTGACCCATCTGACCCATCAGCCAGATATTCTCGTTCTGCTTGTTGCCAATCAAGCCGGCTACGTACCAGGTCTCAGCCAGATTCTTGGTTTCCTCGTTCTCCAGAGCAGGCTTGATAGCTGCACGTGCTCCATCGAAGTCGGGAGTCTCTTGCATGGCAAGGTTCTTAGCTGTACGGATAGCAGATTTCTGTGCAAAGCAGCCGGTGCTTATCAGCATCAATGCTGCCAGAAAAATTGATTTTTTCATTGTCGTATTGTTTATTCGTTATTCTGTTCTACGTTTTCCGGAGTTTCTGAAGGTTCACCGTTCTCGCCATTAAGCGCAGTGTCACCATTCTGTTCCTCTTCTTCCTTCGGCACTACGCAACCGAACATCAGTACGTCGTTGCGCTTCTGCAGTTCGATCAGTTTGACGCCTTGCGTTGCGCGACCTTGTACGCGAATGCTGTCCATTGCCATGCGGATGGCTGTTCCGCTCTTGGTAATAAGCATCAGGTCTTCGTCGTCCTGTACAGCGTGCAGACCTACCAGCGAACCGGTCTTGTCGGTCAGAGCCATGGTCTTTACGCCCTTGCCGCCACGGTTGGTGATGCGGTAGATAGGCTCGCCGTTCTCGTCGTCAAGGGCGGTACGCTTGCCAAAGCCCTTCTCCGAAATAACAAGAACTGTATCCTCACTATTACTATCTACACAAATCATGCCAATTGCGTGATCTTGGCCATCTTCGTCTAATTTTATTGCACGAACACCCGTTGCAGTACGTCCCATAGGACGAACTGTATTCTCCGGGAAACGTACCACTTTGCCGTTGGAGGATGCGATGAGCATCTGGCTCTCGCCATCGGTCAGCGCTACGCTGATCAGGCTGTCGCCATCGCGCAGACCAAGGGCAATGATACCGTTCGTACGCGGACGGCTGTAATCCTCCAGTGTGGTCTTCTTCATCAAGCCGTTGCGGGTTGCAAAGATCAGGTAGTGGTTCTTCACATATTCGGGATCGTTCAGACCCTTGACATTGATGAACGCACACACTTTCTCATCTTTTTGCAGACTGATTACGTTCTGCATTGCACGTCCCTTCGACTGACGGTTGCCTTCCGGCAGTTCATATACCTTGATCCAGTACAGACGGCCGAGCGTGGTGAAGAACATCATGGTCGAGTGCATAGACGCGGTGTGAACGTACTCGATAAAGTCCTCGTCACGTGTGTTGCTTGCCTTGGAGCCTATGCCGCCGCGACCCTGCTGACGGAAGTCTGCCAGCGGTGTACGCTTGATATAGCCCAGGTGTGAGATGGTGATCACCATGTCGTCGTCGGCATACATATCTTCGGGGTTGAACTCCGTAGCCATCTTTACGATACGTGTACGGCGCTCGTCGGCATACTTGTCCTTGAGCTCCTGCAACTCGCCGGCTATCAGTTCGTAGCGCAGGCTCTCGTTGGCGAGCAGGTCGTTCAAGTGGGCAATCTCTTTTTCAAGTTCGGCATACTCGGCTTTCAACTCGTCGATACGCAAGCCGGTGAGCGATGCCAAACGCATCTCAACGATAGCCTTGCTCTGCGGCGCATCCAGGCCGAAGCGAGCCTCGAGGTTAGTCTGGGCGTCGGCAGGTGTACGGCTGCCGCGGATGATCTTAACCACCTCATCGATATTATCGACGGCGATGATCAAGCCCTCCAAGATATGTGCGCGCTCCTGTGCTTTCTTCAGCAGGAAACGTGTACGGCGTGTCACAACGTCCATACGGTGCTCGATAAAGTTGCGCACCAGGTCTTTCAGGTTCAAGAGCATCGGGCGACCTTTCACCAATGCGATATTGTTGACCGCAAACGAGCTCTGCAGGGCGGTGAACTTGTACAGTTTGTTCAGCACCACCTGTGCGTTGGCGTCGCGCTTGATATCAATCACGATACGTATATCGCGCTTCGATTGGTCGCTGATATCGGTTATGCCCTCAATGCGCTTGTCGTCCACCAGAGCGGCGATGTTCGACACCAGATCAGACTTAACCACTCCGTACGGCAGTTCGGTAATGATGATATGCTCGCGACCGTTGTTGTCGGTCTCGATATCGGCATTCGAACGGATGATCACGCGTCCGCGACCTGTCTCATACGCGTCACGCACACCCTGATAGCCGTATATCGTACCGCCTGTCGGGAAGTCCGGCGCCTTGATGTACTCCATCAGGTCGCTCACGGTGATCTCTTCGGTCTCGGGATTAGCGATACGTGCCTCGATGTTTCGGATATATGCCAGACAGCCGTCAATCACCTCGCCCAGGTTGTGCGTCGGCATATTCGTAGCCATACCTACGGCTATACCGCTTGCACCGTTCACCAGCAGGTTCGGGAATCGTGTAGGCAGCACGGTCGGCTCACGACGGCTGTCGTCGTAGTTGAGCTGCATATCTACGGTATCTTTGTCGATATCGTTCAGCATCTCTTCTGCCAACTTCTCCAATCGCGCCTCGGTGTAACGCATGGCAGCCGGACTGTCGCCGTCCACACTACCGAAGTTACCCTGACCATATACCAGCGGATAACGCATCGCCCACGGTTGTGCCAGACGAACCAGTGTGCCGTATATACTGCTGTCGCCGTGCGGGTGGTACTTACCCATTACCTCGCCGACGATTGCTGCACTTTTCTTTGTAGGTTTGTCGCTCGTGTTACCCATATCCCACATCGCGTACAACACGCGGCGGTGAACGGGCTTGAAGCCGTCACGCACGTCGGGCAACGCACGGGATACAATCACACTCATGGAATAATCGATGTAAGAGGTTCGCATCTCTTCATCAATCTTCACAGGAATAATTCTGTCTTCTGTAATCATTGTATTGTTTTGTTTATATTTTCTTCACTTGGTTTCGGAATTTCGTTCCGTTCGATCGGGGGTTTATCGGGGGAATATCGAGGGAATATCGAGAGTGATTGGTTATTTCTTTACTCCTATGCCCTATTCGGACGCTATCCTCTGCCGTAAAACTTTCATTTTTTCCAAAAACCGTACAAAGATAACAAAAAAATTTGATATTTGCAAATCTTTGACGCATTTTTTTGCATTTTGGCGCATTTTTAATAAAAATAGTGTACATGTCGGTAGCAATCGCCGATGCGCGTATATCGCACGTAACGCGCAGAAACAGCGATTTTCACTACAGACTGCACTACGCGCGCTCACGCGCGCACAAAATTATTAAGGTGGCATACATTTCGGAATACACCAAATAGCAACAGCGCCCGGCTGATTGACCGGGCGCCATAACTATTACCTGACAACGGTTAAAACAGGTTGTAGGCCACCTCCGAGTGAATGGCATCGGCGGCTGTGCCGACCATCAGTTTGTACGCACCTTTGCCGGTTACCCACTTATGGACATCCGCATCGAAGTATTGGAACATCTGCTCAGTCAGGTTGAACTCCACAACCTGCTCTTCGCAGGGCTGCAGGCTGACCTTGCGGAACGCCTTGAGTTCCTTGACAGGACGAGCAACAACAGGCTTCTGCGGCGCAACGTACAATTGCACAACCTGCTTGCCGGCACGTGTGCCCGTGTTGCGAATGCTGACGCGCAGCGTATTGCCGCTGAGCGTGGCTTTGCCCATGGCAAATGTTGTGTAACTCAATCCGTGACCGAAGGCAAACAACGGCTTTACCCGCGGCGGAACGATAGAATAGGTCTTGCCGGACGTAGTATATACAAGCGGTTTCTTGCTGCCATAAAGGTCGGCATAGCGGTAGCCGACGAACAGATCTTCCTTATACTCCACCTCGTTGTTCACACCGGGATAGGCAATAGCGCCGTACTGATGCGCCGGATAATCCTCCAGCGCAGGCATGATAGTGAACGGCAGGTGACCTGAGGGATTAACATCGCCGAACAGAACATCTGCCAGAGCGTGACCTGTCTCCGAACCATTGAACCACGCCTGTACGAGTGCGGGCACCTGCTTGAGCCACGGCATAGCGTAGGCGTTACCGCTGAGGATAACTACTGCCAGATTGCTGTTGGCTTTAGCCAGGGCGCTAATGATTTCGTCCTGACCGTACGGCAAGTTGTATTGCAACCGGTCGTAACTCTCCGAGTCCTGGTGGTCGGCTTTGTTCAGTCCGCCGATGAACAGTACGACATCCGCCTCTTTGGCAGCAGCCACGGCTTCGGCTGTGAGTTCGGCAGGTGTGCGGCTGTCGCGCAAGTCCTGACCGGTAGTCACACCGTTGTACTCGCCGCCAATGTCGCCAACGTAGCCGCGTACATAACGTACCTCGGCACCCGCTTGTGCGGCGCGCTCGCGTATGCCCTGCAGGGGAGAAATCTCGTACTTCGCCTTGAGCGAACTGGAGCCTCCGCCTACAGTCATCTGTTTGATGGCATTTTCACCTACCACAAGGATAGTCTTCTTGTCCTGAGCAATCGGGAGCACAGGTTGGGCGGTTTTCTTCTTGCCTACCGGATCGTTCTTGAGCAGAACGATACCTTCACCGGCTATCTGCCTTGCAGCCGCAATATGTGCATCGGAGCAGAGCGAGCCAAAGCCTTTGTTCGGGTTCATTGATGAACGGAAAATCAGCCGCAGCACGTTGCGCACCTTGTCATCGAGTTCCTTGGTACCGACCTCGCCGCTTTGGATTTTCTTCAGGTAGGGCAAGGCAAGATAATACACGTCATAGGAGTTCGAGCGGCCTTCGGTCAGTCCGTCGGTCCACGAGCCGAACTCCAGATCCAAGCCGTTGCGGATAGCTTCATCGGTATTGCTCACGCCACCCCAATCGGAGATAACCGCTCCGTTGAATCCCCACTCGCCGCGAAGTATATCCACGAGCAAACGGTGGTTGTGGCAGGCGTACTGTCCCCAAATACGGTTGTACGCGCCCATTATGCTCCATGACTGACCTTCTTGCACAGCGGCTTTGAAGGCCGGCAGATAGATCTCGTAGAGTGCGCGATCGCTGAGGTTGACGTTTACCACGTGACGTCCGTCCTCCTGATTGTTAAGCGCAAAGTGCTTGACGCAGGTAGCCACGCCGTTCTGTTGCACGCCGCGGATGTACGGCACAACCATCGTAGCCGACAAACAGGGATCTTCGCCCATATACTCGAAGTTTCGCCCGTTGAGCGGTGTGCGGTAGATATTCACGCCGGGTCCGAGCAACACCTGTTTGTTGCGATAGAGTGCTTCCTCTCCGATACTCTTGCCGTAGAGGAGTGACAGATCAGTATTCCACGTTGCAGCCAGACTCGTGAGTGCCGGGAAAGCGATACAACTGTCGTTCGTCCAGCCCGCCTGATCCCATTCGTCCCATTTGACCTCGGCGCGTATGCCGTGAGGGCCGTCGGTGCACCATAGTCCGGGGATACCCAGACGCGCCACACCTGGCGACGAGAACTTGCTCTGCGCATGAATGACGGCAATCTTTTCAGCAAGCGTCATGCGGCTGAGTGCGTCCTCTACACGCTGTTCGATAGGAGCCTTGGTGTCAAGATACAGTTGTGCGCGCACAGGCAGCGCACACAGCAACAGTGCTACAGCAAAAAGAAAAAGGTGATTGAAGGGGGCTGTAACATGGAGAATTTGTTGATTGAAATGATTCATAACAGTGTATTACAAACGACTTATAATTCAGCAACGCGCTTTGGTTACGTCTAACCACTGCGAAAGGAAAGACGGATAACTCTTGGCTATGCAGGCTGTGTCGTCAACAGGATAGCCGGCAACAAGCAGAGCCATTGCCATACGATGGTCGTGACGTACCTGATGCGAAGCAACTGCCTCCAGACGGTTGCTTTCCTTGTATGCAAGACGCTCGGTGCCTGTTGCAATCAATGGGATACCCAGCCGTTCGCACGTAAGGGCAATAGCAGGATAGAGATCAGGACAGTTAGTAAAATCCAAAACTAATTGACGATCGGGCAATTGACAATCGACTATAGATTGACGAGTTGTATTATTGACAATGATTGCTCCATCATAGGTGAAGGTTGTTTTTACGCCGAAATGCTCGGCATAAATATCTGCAACCATACGATCGCCCTGCAAGCTGTCGGCAGCCAATCCCTGCAACAGCAGTTCGCGTGGCCCGTCAGGATAGAGCAAGGGTTGCAAAGCCATGTATTCATACCAGAATGCGGCGGATGACCAGCAGCGTTCAATATCCTCAACCACGCCGGGCTGATACATAGCAGCCATGCGGCGCGACATGGTGATATATGGAGATTCATCGGGCAGAACAGGTACCTGGTCGCCGTGCAGAATACGGGCAGAGGCGGTTTGGGTGGTAGGTTTGCCGAGGCGCTCCAGCAGGCGCGGGTCACCGGTAAGCGTGATGGGTTCGCCCGGATAGAACTTATCGATATGCACCTGCAGGAAGCGCAAAGCCGTACCGCAGTTCTTGAGATTGAGTACGAGCGGCTCGCCCTGCTTGTGTTCGCGCAGACGCTCGAGCGCGTTGTGAAGAACAATTATATCATCAGGTACATCACTTTCACCCCACTGCATGTTATTTGCGGTTCCCCCGAAGGCAGAGACCCGCATAAGCGGATCTCCGTGGATAGCCTGAAGCAGAAGAATTCTGTTGGCGATACTTTTGGATATAGGCAGTGTTATTCCTTTCATCTTCGGGTTTTCGCTCCCCTTTGTGAGGGGAGTCGGAGGGGTGTCTTAGTTCACTGAGGGCAGCGGACTATAGTCGCGTGAGTAACGCAGGTGCTGCTCAACGTAACCTTCCGTGAAGTCGATGGTAACGTTCGTAATATCGCCATCGGCATTGCGCGCGGCTGTATATACGGGGTTAACGAATCCTTTGTACGGCGCAAGGTTAAGCTTGGCATATCGGGAACGAATCTCCTCGTGCAGAGCAGGATCCACCTTGACGGCATACTTCTCAACGATAGCCTTGGCGGCAGGATAGTCGCCCTCAGAGGTTATGCGCTGAATCTCGGCAAGCAATTCGCCGTACAAGCGGCGCAGACCTTCGTAATCGTTGATTTGCAGATAATGCTTACCCTCACGCTCCACAATAGCTACCTCGCCGTTGGCGGCGTGGTCATATACCCAACCGGCTATCAGCTGGCGGTTGCGCATGTGTGCTTCCTCGATGTCTTTGCCCGGCTCGATACGTACGAGCTGTGTCATCAAGCCGTTCATCATCTGCTGGTAGTAGCCGGCTTTGTAGGCCTCGTTGTTCGGCAGCAGCCCCAGTTCAACGAGTTTGGGGTCAGCAAGGTAATACAGTCCGAACAAGTCGGCACGTGCTTCCTCGATGGTTGAGGCGTGCTCCTTGAGAGCATCTTTGGTCACGCCGGGCATTAGTTTGCCGCTACCGTGACCGACGCACTCGTGCAGGTCGGTATGCAGGTCGCCGCAAGTAGCACCGTACTGCTCGTAGATAGCACGGATATTGTCGTCAATCATAAACTCCTCGTTGAAGCCGTTGCCTTTGGCAGCCTCGTTGTAGGCGTGCATGAGATTGTCGATCGTGACAGACTTCGAGCCATACTCCTTGCGAATCCAGTTGGCGTTGGGCAGATTGATACCGATGGGCGTTGCGGGATAGCAGTCGCCGGCAAGGATAGCTGCCGTGATCACTTTGGCGGTTACGCCTTTCACTTCCTCCTTCTTGTACTTGGGGTCGGTGGTGGAGTGATCCTCAAACCACTGCGCGTTTTCTGATATGAGTTGTGTGCGCCGGGTTGCTGCCAGGTCCTTGAAGTTAACCATCGACTCCCATGTGCCGGTTATGCCGAGCGGGTCGGAATAGGTCTCTGTAAAGCCGTTGACAAAATCCACGCGGCTGTCCAGGTCGCGCACCCACGCGATACAATATTCATTGAACAGTTGCAGGTCACCTGTCTCGTTGAAGGCGATAAGTTTGTCGAGCACCAGTTGCTGCTGCTCGTTTTCGGCATAACGCTTTGCCTCGCGCAGCCAATATACTACATGCTCCAGCGCCTCGCCGTACAAGCCGCCTACCTTATATACGCGCTCTACAATGTTGCCGTCAGCATCCTTGGCGAGCTGGCTGTTCAGACCGATCCAGAGCGGCTCGGGGCTGTTATCCTTGTGAGCAGCGTACCAGGCTTCGGCTTCAGCCTGTGTCACGTCTTCGCCGTAGTAGTTGCCGGCGGAGTTGGCTACGAGGTCAATGCCGTCCTGTGCGGTCATGCGCTTGGGCATAACGGCGGGATCGAACATCACGGGCAGAATAGCTGAATCGTACTCCACTCCGGCTTTCTCGCAAGCAGATTCGAACCAAACTTGGTCGAATTCCGGCAAGAACTTGTCCTCGCTGTAGTGGTGATGGATACCATTGCTGAACCACACGCGCTTGAGGTAACGCTCGAAGGCGGCGAAGTCTTCCGTATTTTTCTCATACGGATAATTGAGGTACAATTCTTCGCATGCGCGGCGGATGCGCAGGTTGTAACGCCCGTTCTGGTCGAACAGGATATCGCGTCCCCAGAGTGCAGCTTCGCTCAGGCAATATACGAGCGACTTCTGCTGGAGAGTCAGTTGGTCAAACTCCGGTACGTCGTAGCGGAGTATTTCAAGGTCATAGAACTTATCCACGTTGTATTGGAATGTTTGCTCTTTATGTTGACAGCCCATGCAAACCATGGCTGTTGCCATAAGAATAGTTAAATGATGATTTAGTTTCATATATGCTGAATTGTTGTTTACATAATCGATGATAGTTAGCATACAAAGGTACAAATTTTATTTGAATTATGCAAATTTACCTATCACGTTTGCATCATTTACGCCTCTTTTATTCGGATTATGCAAATTGAATAGTCAATTTTGTGCAGAGGTGTCGTAAAAGCGTCACACAACTCAACTATCCAGTATTTGTATTGAAAGTATAGTAAGTACCTGTTGGCGGAATTAAACCAGCGCATATTTGATACTTCCAACGGGTTATTGATAATATATTCTGACGCCTTTCGATGAACAGGTGATTGTCTTGTCATGCACGCGACCATCACGCGACCATCTACCGAGAACAGCCTAATGAAAACCGATTCAGACTAAAATGTAATACAACCTCGGAATAATGATCGGTGTCAGCTATATAGGTGGTCATGAGATAAAATCCACTACAAAGGTGCGAAAAATAATTGATATATGCAAATTTATTTTTGTTTTTTGTGTATTTTTACTTTTGACTTTTGTGGTTTTTTACTTTTGGCTTTTGTGGTTCACAAAGGATGCAAAGGGCTGTAGATGTTTTATGGGGTCCCCAATGGGCGCTAACGGAGTGCATCCAGTGGGGAGAGCGAAGGCAATGGTCGCACTTACGATTTAGCATGGAGAAGCCTATTGACTTTTGGCTTCGAAAGGAAGGAGTAGCGGGGAGCGTAACTCCGACCATAGACACGGTATCGTTTCTGCGATCCATTTGCCGAACGCGATTGGAGGTAGTTGCAGCCACCGGCAGGTAGAGTGAAAGACGCAGTTGCATTATTAGGGCTCCCGCAGATTTTAATCTGTGGGAAGAGGAGGAAACACAACCATTACATTTGTTACAGGGCAACTTAATCATGGATTGTCGTTTCCGACGAAAGGCGAACAAACGTGACAGAAACAGGCAGACCGTAGGTAAGTATAAAAGAAAACCGCTGGCCAGAGACGGTCAGCGGTCGCATGAAGTTACATTAGTTAAGGTAAGATTTCTCTTCCTCTCTGATGACAACAATTGACTTTTCGAAATCACGAACATAGATGAAATCAGTAAGAGCAAGGTTAGTGTGCTCGGTAAGATGATAGAATACGCAATTAAAACCATATTCTAACATATCTTCATCTTTGGCATTCATAAAGAACTCATCCCCTCTCCACCAGCCATCTTTCATTATTTTCCCTGAACCCATAGGATCAAAGATGAAATGTTCAAAGGATACATTAGCGTCTCTAGGAAAATATAAATGAGACATTGCAATACCATCTTTTATCATCGGATTCCATGTGGGAGATAGCAAAGCATCCCAAAGTACTTCTCTGTCATCAGCATGATAAGGATGAAGAGACGGGTAGCTAGTTGAAAGATTGAGTTTTGCTTCTAACTCAATATTTGGTTCATACTTACTGACACACTCATATAAAGAATGAGCTTCCTTGCACAATTCCTCAAGCGCGCAGTTTACCGCCATGTTGAACTCCTTAATAACCGGAAGTAAGTCATATTGATGCTTACGCGCCCAATAGTCAAGCATCTTCTTCCGGAGACTAAGCAAACAATATGCATGTTTCCGATCATCGTGCATATGTTTGCGTTCTTTATACAAACTTATAATTTCACGTTCGACACAACTAATACTATAGTCTTTATAAGGTCCTTTCATAATGAGTCTATTATTTTACGTTAACAAATCCTCTCATATCATATTTCCGACCGTCTCTAATCACATAAACATGACCATCCTCTACGACCTTAAAGAATTTCACTTCATTGGCTTGTATTGGAGTCAACTCTGCCGCTACACTTTTATTCACCTTGTATATGTCATTTTGTGTATATTTGATGGTCTTCCAGCCATAGTCGGGAATAAGTTCATCGCGCTGCAAGTTTTTGGATATCCAAAGGCGATACTCGCCGTTATACATATGCAGGGCGGTCGAGAATGTAAAACTGTTCGCCCTTCCGAAGTCATACAAAAGTGTGCCATCTTCGCGGTACAGACGCAGAAGATATTTATTGTTGTAAGTCGGCGCACTCTGGTCTATATACAATACCAACATCTCATAGGTGTTGCTATCGTCATCGAAAGTACATTTAGATAACTGCACAGATATCATAGCTATCAAATGACCACCGGGAATATGGAATTGCTTCATAGATTGGAAAGAATAATCCTCGTTGTAGGTAGTAATTGTAAATGTACTATCTTCATAGCTAAGTAATTCGGAATAGTAGGCATTTCCATATAACTCATCCACATTATCCTCATACATCAAACTTTCCTTAGTTTGCCGGTTGATAGAGTTATAAAAGAATCCTGTACCTTCATATGAATGCTGAAGGGTTAAAACTTGTGCGTCTGTCAGAACAGCGCACGAAACCAATAAAAGAACTAAAAATTTCCTCATAATGTTTCATTTTATTTGTTATCAATTTCAATTATCTGAATAGCTTTTTCTTTACGAATAGAACGCTCTTCCGTATTGATACGCTCCATAGCTTCTAAATAATAATCGGTTGGGTTTGTGCATATATTATAGTATTCATCATCACTTATAATATGCGCATCTCTGGCAACCAATAAAGCCCTATAATTCCAATGAGGGACAGACTCTAACGGTAAGCATACCATAGCTTCTTTGCAAAACAGTTCAACCGTTTCTTCAACGCCAAGGCTCATGAGTGGATTTGAAATATTGAATGTGCCATCTGACAAACCAATGCCCGTCCGCAAGAATTTTATATACCTTCGAAAGGCAGCAAGGATTGGCTCTAAATACCCCGGCTCTTTCGGCATATTGTCAATATATTCCATAACGTGCTTTGTCAAATCAAAGCCATGCTCGATAGCAAACCGCAGATCTGAGATTTTGATGTAAGTCTCAAGGCGGTCCTCAAAATCAGTTTCCCACACATCCAGTTCAAAATAGAACTTGTCGGGGCGAAAAAAGTAAGTTTCGCCTTCCAGAAGGTATGGTTTAACAGCGGCGATAAGTGGTTTCATAATGTAATAATTTAGCAGTTAATAAAGTTACAGCGTGACTCGTTTCGAATCACGCTGCAAAGTTACTACATTATGCTTTCACAAGATGAAAGGAGAGGAAATTTATTTTACAATCTTAAATCTGCTACTAATGATAAATTATCTTCTATGATTTCTTTTAGCATTATTTTCATTTGCCCATTATTGATTTTTTCTATTGTTTCTTCATTATTCCAATTCGTAATAGGGAAGTTCTTATAACATGCCCACCATGGTTGAGATGGCTTTCCCTCAAAACGATTCAGTAATTCCATCTGCATATCCTTTACCTCGCTACTCCTATTTTTATCGTCTTTATGTTTAAATCCATAATAAAAATTACGTAAAGAACTCACAAATTCAAATCCGAGAGTGAAATTTTCCCACTCCTTTTTATAAAATATAAAACCAGCATATGTATCATACCAATGATTGCCATACAAAGAATACTCAAGATTTAATTCTTTAGATATTTCTTCCAACTGTGGGACAAACACATTTCGCATAAACATGTCTAAAGCATCATCTATTGTATCCCGTATCAATAAAGCGTTATTAATATTTTTTGGAGACGATAATAATGTTATCAATTTCTCTGTTGAAATACTATTCATATCTTGATTTGTTAATTTGTTGATTATTTGTAAATATTGTTTTAAAGAATTTTGTAAGTTCATTTTAGAACTTACTAAAGGTATACTATCTTCAATCCACTTTTTTATATGATATTGATATGAGATGCAATATGGTTCTACTTGAATAGAAGCATCTTTTCCTTCTGTAGATTTTTTGGGCGGCTCTTTACCATCTAGAGTTAGATATAGTATATTGAAATTATTATTGAACGTATTCCGAGCGTAGCGACAATAGCGGTACAGTTGCTTATCTTGATCATCTGCATAAATCTTATTCTCTATTATTATGGCCGCTTTGTTTTTTTCATGGATTATTAAATCTATCCTGCCACCATATTCTTTATTTTCGTAATCTAATGCCCCAATACTCCTTTCTACATCTACTGATACTTCGTTCAGATTATGAAATAACTCTTTTAGATTTAATACCTCAAGAAAAGACTTTAGGAATATATCAGTACAACCATGCGAACCATTAGGATTCAAAAGTTCTGCCAAAATGGCAGAATGTGTGGTCACTTCATAATGTTCAGCTTTTAGTATTTCGAAGATATTAAACATGTCTCCAGATTCTCGTCTTTTGTTTCTAGAAACTTTTATCTCTTTGTGTATTTCATCTACGCTTTCTAATAGTTTTATAAGATTTTCCATTACTTAATATGTTAAGGGTTAAAATTCAATTTCTGTTTGGCGACCGAAAATGCGATCGTGTTCCTCTTGGGAGAATGGACACCAATCAGACGACGCTTCCTCATCCTCTGCATCTTGATATTTTGAAAGTTGATACTCTAGGTCTTTGCGGAACTCGTCCCGCAACCATTGAGGTTTAAGCACCTCCAAAACAGAGCCATGCTTGCGCAGTTCTTGCTTGAACTCAAATGCCGGTACAAGGTTATATCTAAAGATGGAGTATTGTTCTTGGCGCTCAATCTCTGTCTGCGAAGCATGCAAAGGCAGCGTGCGCAAGAAATTAGCTTGATATGCCTCTATCTTAATTTCTATCTCCTGCGGCTGATCTTCCATGCCGCTCACTCCATACACATTTCGAAAATAGAACTCGGCATCAAAGTCCTTCGGCAGTTGATATTTCAGCGTGGTAGGCTCCAAGGCATGAACGCGGTCGAGGGAATAGATGAGCGTCTTATCTTTTCCAACGGAATGTGCCAACATATACCAACGTTGCTTGAACATCTTGAGACAATATGGCTCAACGATGAATGTTGCGGGATAGTCCTTTGTAAAGCCTTGATAAGTCATTTCTATAGCTGTCTTATCGCGCAGGGCTTCAATGATAGGCGCAAGGAACTTTTCTCCGGACGGTATTGGCTCAAATAGAATTTGGTCGGTTAGTTCCTTGCTGTCTTTAAGCAGGCTATCCATAGACATAAGGTTCAATAAGCGCAAGCGCAGATCTGCGCCGCGTAAGTCAGATGCCTCTTCAATATAATACTCATTATAGGCATTACAGTTGATTTTGACATCGAAAAGCATTTCAACCGTGCTTTTCCAGCGATGGAAATTACTCTCCGGGAGATAGTCCTGTTTGTACTCGTTTACGGACGAGTGTGCCCATTTCTCATCTATCGCTGCGCGTGAAATAGGTCCGCGTGCGATGGTGTTCAACAACCAGATATAGCAGTTGAAAAGATAAGCAGTTGATGATTTAAGTTTTTTCTTCGTTTCCATGTGCGTTAAATTTTTCACGGTGCAAAATTACTTCTTCAAACTCCCACAAAGTGAATGAGTGTGCAAAATTAGGCGTATAGGTCATTTTGCAGGCTGTTAAAGAGTAAGTGTGTCTCTATGGGTCATTTTGCAGGCTGTTAGAGACGCACCTATAAAAACCTCTTCGTTTGGGATTGCGTGGTATGCGGCTTGGGGAGCCGCGTAAACAACCTAATCAATCAGAGGGTGTGTCACACAACGGTGGCACACCCTTTGATTTCGCGAACGAAAGGAATCAGATACGCTCCAGAACGGTGCGGACGAGTTCCTTGATGCGGGGTTTGTAGTCGGTGTTAGCCGCTTCGATCTTGCGCTGGGCGATCACGCAGCAGACAGTCATGGCGCGGTGCCCCATGTGCAGAGCCAGACCGGCGATGCAGGAACCTTCCATCTCGTAGTTGGTGATACGCTGACCTTCGTAGCGGAAGGCGGTGATCTTCTCGTTGATGTCAGGCACAGCCAGATCGACACGCAGCACGCGGCCTTGCGGACCATAAAAACCGTTGGCGGCAATGGTGCAACCGCGCATCATATCGTCCTTGGCGATACGGTTGACCAGGTCGGGGTTGGCGGCAACGACGTAAGGTACGGCGGCTTTCTTGGGATAGCCGATGAAATCCACGAGGGCTTTCTCGAAACCAAGGTCGGCAATCTTGTCGCGATCCTTATAGAACGAGAGCACGCCATCGAAGCCGATGGACTTTTGCGAAACAAGGAAAGTGCCCAGAGGAATATCCTCTTGCATGCCTCCGCATGTGCCGATACGTACGATGTCAAGGTGACGTTTCTCGGCTTTCTCGGTACGCGTGGCGAAGTCGATGTTAGCGAGTGCGTCGATCTCGTTCATAACGATGTCGCAGTTGTCCGTACCTATACCGGTTGAGATACACGAGATACGTTTGCCTTGGAACTTACCGGTGATAGTGTGGAACTCGCGCGACTGAACGTCACACTCGATAGAGCCTTCGTCGAAGAACGAGGCAACCATATTCACGCGATCCTGATCGCCAACGAGGATAACCTTGTCAGCAAGGAACTCGGGTTTGAGGTGCAGATGAAATGCAGAACCGTCTGCATTGATAATCAACTGACTTGCAGGGAATGTTTTCATGATGTATTGTGATAATGTTAGTATTATTATGTGTTATCAGCCATGCATGGCTGATGCATTTTTACGCTTCGCCGCTGCCGAAGGATAGCGGGAATGTAGAGCCGGGAACGGGTTGCTGGCGATTGTTGAGACTGATTTGCCCGAACTGCTTCTCGTACTTGGCAACGTTGTCCTGAAGAGCAAGAAGGAGGCGTTTGGTGTTCTCGGGAGTCATGATAATACGGCTCTGAACGTTAGCCTGCTGAATACCGGGTAATACACTGGCAAAGTCAACTACAAACTCCGACTGAGAGTGAGCGATTACAGCCAGATTGGAATATGTGCCTGCAGCCTTATCAGGCGCAATGCTTATGTTCATTTTTTTCTCTTCCATAAAATTATTTACGATTTGGTTATTTACTATTTGTTGATTTATTTACGATATAATTATTTACGATTTGTTGATTTGGCGGTTGGTTACCAGCGTTTGGATTTGGGGCGTAGCGGCTCAATGAGCATCATTACGAGTGAGATAACAGGCAAGACGATTTCCCAGACAGGAAGGAGAAGGAAAGTCTTGGTTGTTCCCCAACGGTGCGCCGGGATGTTCAGCAAAACGCACTGCATGATCCAACGCACCAACATTGCACTTGCCGCAATTACAGCCGGTATCCATCCGGCCGGTGCCGGCTGCTGACAGCCAAGTACGACAAGGATGATCAGCGCTGCGTAAAGCAGACCTCGCGTGAGCGGTTCAAGTCCGAGCCGGAACTTGGAGGACGACTTATACTTGGGTGCGACACTCAAGTGGCGCCGTTTCTGGCGAAACCAATCGATCAAATTAGTTTTCGGCACACTCCAAGTCAAGCTGTCGCGCGTACAAACGACGGCGGTATTTGCGGCTGTAGCCACGCGATTGACAAACAGATCATCATCGCCCGCCTTGCTGGTCATCAGGTGGTAGAAGCCGCCCTGCTGAAAGAACAGCCGCTTGCTATACGCGAGGTTTCGACCTACGCCCATATACGGATGTCCGCAAGCCGCCATACCAAGGTACTGCAAGCCGTTGAACAAGGTGTCGAACTGAATCATTCGGTTCAATAATCCCGGTTTGGCAAAGTATGCGCCGAAGCCCAGGACAATTGTGACCGCTTCGCTGACAGACCGCTTCGCTGACAGACCGCTGCGCTGAGAGACCGCTGCACTGACAGATGGCTGAGCAAAACCCTTCATCATTTCGCTGATCCAGTGTGTGGACTCAGGTCGGCAGTCGGCATCGGTGAGCAGCAGGTAGTCGTACTGTGCGGCCTTGGCACCGAGTGTGATAGCGAGTTTCTTGGTAGAGCCTACTTTAGCTCCGGCAGGCACGAAGGTCAGTTTGAGATTCCTGTAGCGCTTCTGCCAATACTCAAGGTAGGTACGCGTATCGTCGATACTGCCGTCGTTCACAACAATCACTTCGAACTCGGGATAGTCCTGCGTGAGCAAGGCTTGCAGGTAATCGCGGAGGTTCTTCTCCTCGTTACGCGCGCACACAATAACACTCACTCCCGGTTGCTGTACAGGCGAGTCTGCGGATGGCTGCGCAGAATCAGCGGCAGGTTGTGACTTGGTTCGCAGAACAGCGGCAAGGATATAGCGCAAGTAGAAGTACACTTGGTACAGGAACATTGCGGCAAAGATGCCGAGTACTACTTGTTCTGTCAAGGACCACTGCGTGAGCATTTTGTTGAGTGTTGAGTGTTGAGGGTTGATTGTTGAGCGTTGAGTGATTAGTATTCAAGCATTACGTTGTCCACCCAGAGGGTATTGCCTTCACGTCCGACAAACGGCTCCTGCGAACCGGCGGAGAAGTTGATATGCATGTGCGTGGGCGTTTTGGTTCCATCCCAACCTTCCTCGATGAAATTAACCATTTTACCTTTGCTGTTCATGGTGTACATGTCGCTCTTGAGTGCCATGTAGGGTTTGTAGAAAGGCTCTTTGGTTATATCACCATAGTGTACCTCTATGCGATGTCCGTTCTGCCAGGCGGTGACAGTCTTTTCGAAGAGTTCCATACCTGTGCCGACACGCAGGGCGTGCACATTGCCGTCGGCATCTTCCCAGCGGTGCTCGAGCAAGATAAACACCTTGGCGCAATCGTGTCCGGCGATTGTTTTGGGCTTGCTACCGCCCTTAGTGCTGGTCATTGTTTGCTCGGGCGAAACGTTGCACTTATAGTCGAATACGAGTGCTTTGGGTCGTTTGGTGAACGGAATACCGCACTCAATGTTCTTGTTCGGATTTTCGGTTGATTTGATTGGCTCGATTGTTCTGCCGGTAAACAGTGTACCACCGGCTACAACAGCGACATTGACTATACCGAGCGCTTTGACCTGCTGCAGTTCAACATCCATACGGCAGCAGTATCCTCCGCCTTCGCGTTTTTCGGGTCGCATGGTACAAGCGCCCTTCTCCACTCCGGCAACCTTGGCATAGGCATTACTGCTTGACCAGGGACTACCGCTGCGGGCATAGTCGTAGGCTTTGTTGACACGGATCGTGTCGGACTTACCGAGGCAGTACAAGGCGCGTGTGTTGCCGCCGATTATGCCGCTCTCCTTGATAAGGCGCACAACCCAACTTTCCATATCTCCATAGGGAACAGGTTCAAGTTTCTGGGCAGGGCTGCTTGCGGCGATGAGCAGCAAGGTAGCTACGATAGAGAAGTAACGTTTCATTAACGCAGACGTTTGTTGAGAATATTCTTTTTGTCAGCACGTATAGCCTCAGCGATGAGCGCGGCGACCTGCTCTGCACCGGCCTGGGTGAGCAAGTTTCCCTCGCGTGCGACCTTGCTTGCAGCAACGGGCGTTGCGGGCTGCACAGGCAGGAAAGCGGCAGCGGTGCTGTCCAAACCGGCAGTAGTGATCCAATCGAAGGTTATCTGCTCGACATCGATGAGTTGGCGTGCGTCACGCTTGCATAAATGGCGAACGACATCGGGGAAGATTCCCATGCGGTGCACCTGTGTACCATCGGCAGTGAAGTATCGCGGGGCAGCGGGAGTGAGCCAGATGAGTTTGACACCTTTCTTTTTAGCCGTCTGCACAACAGGCAGGAGTTGGGCAAGATAGATGTCGGAAGCAACCTTATCCTCCACCTGCTCGTCAACGGGGAGTTTGCAGATGAGAGCCACGTCGCCTTTGTTGGCAGGCTCAAGCAAGACATCGGGATCAGCAGGCAGCAAGACGGAAGAAGCCTGTACGTCCACAGTGACCGCGTCATCGAAGAACGGCTGCAGCAACGTAGCATATCCGACAGCTCCGGTAGCCTCATCGCTAACCATCATCGGATCATCGCCCAAGACAACAACTCGCAGCGGTTGAGGTGCTGCAGTCATCATAACGCTCAGCATGAGCATAGGAAGGATAAAAAGAAGTTTTTTCATATCTTATATATTTAGCAAGCAAACACAAATCAGGCTACAAAGATACTAATAATTTTGCAAATATGCAAACTTTTTTTGATTTTTCTTGCAAATAAATGTTTTTTGTACGCGTTTACGCGCGAAAAGCGGTGTGCTGTTGTCAACAAACGTCTATTTTTTGCGTTTGGCAGAAGTAAGTTTTCGCTCCATGAGGATGTGGGAAATACCCGCTTCGGTGAACGGTTCGCCTACTTTGGCAAAACGAAAGTGACGGTAGAACGGCACGGCGTCCAGTTGCGCATGAATGCGGAGGATGTCAGCACCTTGTCGTTTGGCTTCGGCAATGAGGCGGGTGAGAAGTATTCGTCCGTAGCCTTTGCCATGTTCGAGCGTGAGCATTCGTCCGGCACGGAGTACGCGCGGCGAAGGCACGAGGTTGAACTTTTGGTCGTAGGCAGGAGTATTGTCACCGGGTTGCTCAAAGAGCCGCGCATAGGCGATAACCTTGCTTGCACGGCGCAGCGCGAGGTGCGTGGCGGTATAATCGATGTTATCTTCGTCCAGGTACATGATACCCTGCTCGAGGACAAAAACGGAGAATCGCGCTTTGAGGATCTCGTAAATCTCGGCAGCGGAGAGTTCGGCAAACGGTTTGATATACATTTTCAAGCCACGCGGGAGTGGTGTTTTAGCGTCGGCTTTGGCAGCAACAACGGGATCCCGGTCAAGCAGGCTGCGTTTGATTTGCTCGTAAGCAAACTGGCGAACGGTCAGGAACTTGTCAAACGGATGCCGGCTGTTGTATTCCTTCATTTGCGCCTCGAGCGCCTTGACTTGTTCGGGATCGGACATCAAAGGATTGAGTACGGCACAGATCTTGGCGTGCAGGCTACGTGCTGCTTTTTGGGCTTTGGAAGCAGGTCCGCTGTAATACTCCATCTCATAGGTAGTTTCCGCGCCATTACGTATGCGGTGAACTTTTTTGCTCTTTTTAGAGAGTTTTCCGCTAACCAGAGAGCCATCCGGTCTGTTTACTTTTGCCATAGAAAAACGATTAAAAGTATATATACTACGTATATATAGTATTTGTTGAATAAATTGATTTTTAGCCTATTATCTTACGGTTATCATTCGGTTATGTTCCGGTTATCCTGCGGTAAGGGTCCGATATGGTATCGAAAATGCATCGGAAACGGATCGGAAACGGATCGGAAACGGACCGAAAGGCTTACGACGGAGGATATTTAGCAAATCGGGTACAAAGGTACGAAAAAAAAGTGAAATATGCAAATGTTCGTGCAAAAAGATGCAGAAAAAATGAAAAAAAGTGCGAATTATTTGCATAAAAAGCGAGAATTATTTGCATATATGCAAAATTTTTTGTATCTTTGCAGCGCGTAAAAAGTGACAGGCAGGAAAGAGCCGGTCACGGGAAGTATGGAGAAGAGGGAACAGAAAAAAAAAGCAACTTATTAAAACCGTACTTATATGAAACACATTAACTCGATAGTCATGGCTCTGGTGACGAGCATGATTGTATGGATGCCAAGCAACGTAGCGTTGGCACTGCCAACAGACGGCGACGGAGGAACGACCGGCGGAGGTGTAACAGGCGGTGACGGAAGTACGGTCAGTTCGCCGATAACCATTGACGGCGACTTCAGCGATTGGACAGCATTGGAGCAAGACCTTCCGAACGCTTGCATAAGTGCAAACACGGACGACAATGCCCTGTACACAGGAATATATAAGGCGCAATTCTTTGTAAACGGCGACAGTCTGTTCTTCTACATAGAATACAGCAACAGCAAGCAGGTGCAAGAATCAAGCACGAACTACGTCACGGACATGATAAATATTATGTTGCACACCGGCGGCTTGAGCATATCGGGTACGACGAATTACAATAATGAGGATGTATGGTCGGATTTAGCCAATGTGCGGATTTTCGGTTCTCCGCGCACGCAGTTTGCCAATGCCTATATACTCGTTTATCAAGAAACCGATCAGACCTGGGAAACGGTTCAGTTGCCGGCTTTGCCGATAAGCGCGTGTACACCAGTAGAAGAGGTGACCAACGACCATGCAAAGACAGAAGGTGCGATAGCCTTGTCGCTGTTGCCGGTTCAGATTAAAGAATTGAAGGTAGGTGTAATAGGCGTCGAAACAGACAACGTGACTTCAGGAGTTCTGCCACAGGTGAGTTTGAATCCGACTGACGGAGGAAAGATCATACAGTCGATGCTGAGTCTGCCATGGTCAAGCGCTGGCGACGAAGACCAGAGCGGCATGTGCGGCGACAAGATAAACTGGACGCTGACAGGCAAGACGCTGACGCTAAGCGGCGGCGGTGAGATGTGGGACTTCACGTCTGACAATCCGGCAACATACGCGGAGTTCATGGAGCGGATAGACACGGTGATTATGGAAGGGAGTGTGACGAAAGTGTCGATGTATGCGTTCTACCATTTGGAAAATATGAAGTACATTGAACTGTCGGAGTATGTGGATACGATAGACACTCACGCGTTTGAGGGTTGCTACAGTCTGGAGCATATCACACTGCCGAACAGCGTACGTCACATCGGTCATGATGCGTTTGCGTATTGCAGCGGATTGCAGTCGGCAATTCTGCCGGCGGAGTTGAAGAAGATTCCTGCCAATCTGTTTGTGTTCTGCCGCTCGCTGAGCCGCGTGCAGATACCTTCGACAGTGACGAGCATCGGCGACAACGCGTTCTACCTGTGCGCGAAGTTGCAGACGGTAGCGTTGCCAAGCGAGTTGAAAGAGATCTACGGCGGCGCGTTTGGCGGTTGTACGAGTCTGAGTCAGATACAATGCGAGGCTGTTATTCCTCCGGCACTGATAGACACGGCAGACAATCCTGTATTTGACAACGTGCCGAGCACTATACCATTGTATGTGCGTGCGAAAGCCGTACCTAACTATCAAGCCGCAGAAGGCTGGAACTACTTTGAGAACATTCAGCCCATAGCCGGTGACACACTTGAGCCGACGGAGATAACCGTGTTCGGCATAACGATCACTCCGGGAGACAGCACGAACACCGATCCGGTTGACCTGTTGGGCGATGGAACGATGATCTATGACATAGAAGAGCACACGTTGACAGTCAACGGAACCGAATGGACGGTAGGCGAAGAAGAGACGGTAGCGATCAACTATACGGGTGACGTGCCGCTGACGATCGTGCTGGACGAGGCGTCGATGATCATTGCTGACACGGTGATTGCCTCCACGGCAAACATCGTGATCACGGGCGAAGGTACGCTGGTCGCCGAAGGTACAGTACCAATCATCGGTACGCCGGATGCGACAATCACGTTCGAGGCAAACATGCACGTTCGCTCGCTACCGTCGGCAGCCGCGGTGAGAAGGCGCATCAGAGATGCCAAGTTCGGCAAGAAGCTGGATGAGACCGGAGGTCCTGCGCTGTCAGGCTTCGGCAGTTCGGACTTCAGCAAAGTGAATGTATCGCCATCGGGTGCGTCGTACGGCGAAGTGCCAGACGAGAGTCACGGCGAGGCAGCAACAATCAATGCGTTGTACACGTTGAACGGTCAAGGGGAGAAAGTGATAGTAACAGAGTTTGAGACCACGCTGATTGCGACCGGCGCAGAAAATGCTCGCGAGCGGAAAGCACTGGACAGCACCAAGCCGATGTACAACATTCTGGGCATGCAGGTGGATGCGAAGTATAAAGGCATAGTAGTACAAAACGGGCAGAAATATCTGCTGCAATAAAAACGGAAAAGAGACATGACAATCATCTCAAGACAAGTGCTGCGTTGTACGTTCGCGGCGGTGATATTAGCCATAGGCGTTCGCGCGGAAGCGAAGGTTTATCCGATCGTTGTGGATAATCCGGCGACGTGGTCGAACAGCGTGCTGAACAATTACAGGTACGGCGACACGGTTCAGTTCAGCGTGCCTGTGATCGTGAACAGGAACTACGGCTACGGCGGATTCAAAGGGTTGACCATGAGCGTGAGGCGCGTGTTCAGTCCGACGAATCAAGCCAAGCCGCTGACCGATGAGTACAAAGAAGTGAGCAAGTTGAACAACACCGCGACGTTCACGCTGACCGGTTGCGGCTACAAGCGAAACGGCGAGCGGCTGCACAACCTGAAAGCCGTTGTGACGGATAATCTGGAACTGAAGTTCGTATCGGGCAAATGGGAAGGGAACAATACTCGTGCGGCGATTGAGCATACGCTACCGAATGTGGATATGACAGGCGAACACAACGTGCTGGTGTGCGGCGCGAATCTGGAGTATTATCTTGTGCAGAGTTTAGGAACGGGCTACGGGCCGGACAATACGTACGAGCACCAGAAACAACGCACGAAAGTAAAGAAAGCGTTGGCTGAGATTCATGCGGATGTATATGGATTGGTGGAGATAGAACAAGGTCAGGCGGCGTTGGCAGAGATAGCAGCAGACCTGACATCGCTGACGGGCAGTCATTACGATTACGTGAACGACGGAGGCGCAGTGGACGGATCGTACACGAAGTCGGGTTATGTGTATAACAGCGACAGGATACAGCCGGTAGGTATCATATCGCAGAACAACTCGATAGTCAAGCACAGAAAAATGGTGCAAGGGTTTATTCTGATAGAGAACAACGAGCGGTTCATATACAGTATCAACCACTTCAAAGCCAAATCCGGCAGCGGTACAGGCAAGAACGCCGACCAAGGTGACGGTCAAGGGACATTCAACTACAACCGCGTGCAAGAAGCACAAAGCGTGCTGCAAGTAATGGAAGGTTACCAGAACTACTACGAAGATAACGACGTGCTGATCATGGGCGACCTGAACGCCTACGCGAAAGAGGACCCGATACGGAAGTTTACCGACGCGGGGATGTACGATCTGCACCGGTATTTCCATGCAGACAGCAGTTACTCGTACGTATATGGCGAGCAAGCCGGCTACCTCGACCATGCTTTAGCCAACAAAGCGCTGATCAACCAGGTGACGGGCATGGGCGCATGGCACGTGAACTCCGACGAATCGGACGAATATACGTACGACAAGTCGAACGACCAGACCGTGTTCCGCTACAGCGATCACGACCCGGTGCTGGTAGGGTTGCGTCTGGACAGCACCAAATCCATCAAAAGACATGAAGAAGAGTTGATCAGTCTGGTTCAGATAGCAAATGTTGATGGTGAGATGGAACTGACGAACGTAGGCGACCTGGGCGAGCAGCACGGGTACTACGAGATTTATGACATAACAGGTACGCTCGTGCAAGGCACGACACGAATAGAAGAGTCGCCGTGCGTGATTGGAGCCGGTCTGCCGGGAGGATTGTACGTGCTGAGGATATATTATGCGGGGAAGATTATGGCGTTGAAGATGAGGAAATAAAAAAGAAGACCCTACCCCTGCCCTCCCCTCATAGGGGAAGGAGTAGTATGAATTAGTGATTGAATGGATTTATTTGACAGTTTGCCGATAGAAGAAACAGGCCTGACGGCAGAACAGGAGATCAAGGCTCTGCGTGAAGAACTGGCGGAACAGAACTACAAATACTATGTTCTGTCGGCTCCGACTATGTCCGACCGCGAGTTTGACGAGAAGATGCACCGGCTGCAAGAGTTGGAGGCAGCGCATCCTGAGATGTACGATCCGGAAAGTCCGACACAGAAAGTGGGGTCGGATATAGTCGAAAGTCAAAAGTCGAAAGTCGAAAGCGGTGAGGGATTTCCGAGGATACGGCACAGGTATCCAATGCTGTCGCTGGCAAACACGTACTCCAGAGAGGAAGTGGAAGATTGGGTAAGGAAACTGCCAGCGAACGTGGAGATTGTTGCCGAACTGAAATACGACGGATTGAGCATATCGCTGTGGTACGAAAATGGCAAACTGGTTCATGCCGTGACACGAGGCGACGGAACGGAAGGAGATGATGTCTTACCTAACATCAAAACGATCACATCCATACCACAGACTCTGACAAACACGCCTGAACGACTTGAGTTGCGGGGCGAGGTGCTGCTGCCGTGGGAGCGGTTTGAGGCATTGAACAAACAGCGGGAAGAACAGGAAGAACCGCTGTTCGCCAATCCGAGGAACGCCGCCTCGGGCACACTGAAACTGCAAGACAGCAAAGAGGTGGCACGGCGAGGATTGACGTGTTACCTGTACTACATGTTAGGCGAAGAGTTGCCCGGGAAGACACACTATGAACGGCTGGAGTTGGCGAGAAAATGGGGATTCCCGGTGAGCGATGCAATCAAGGTTTGCAAGAACGTGGATGAGGTAATGGCGTTCATTGCCTATTGGGATACGGAGAGAAAGAACCTGCCGGTAGCGACGGACGGCATTGTGCTGAAAGTGAACGATCTGGCAGAACAAGAGGAGTTGGGCTACACCGCCAAGTCGCCACGCTGGGCAATAGCATACAAGTTTGCAGCCGAACGGCAACTGACCTTGCTGAAACAGATCACCTATCAGGTCGGCCGAACGGGCGTAGTGACACCTGTGGCGAATCTTGAGCCGGTGCAGTTGTCGGGCACAATGGTGCAACGGGCTACGCTGCACAACGAAGATTTTATCCGGCAGTTGGGAATACAAGAGGGTGACAAAGTGTATGTAGAGAAAGGCGGGGAGATTATTCCGAAAATTGTGGGGAAGGAAGAAAGACTCACCCCTACCCTCCCTCGCAGGGAGGGAGAAAATACCAACTACCAATTTATAACGCATTGTCCGGAGTGCGGGACGAAACTGGTGCGCGTGGAAGGCGAGGCAGCGTGGCGTTGCCCGAACGAGGTGAGTTGTCCGCCGCAGTTGAAAGGGAAATTGGAGCATTTCGTCAGCCGCAAGGCGATGAACATTGAGGGTTTGGGCAGCGAAACGATAGGCATGCTGTATGAGAATGGATTGCTCCACTCTATTGCAGATATCTACTCGCTGAAACAGGAAGATCTGGCAGCACAGGAACGCCTTGGCGAGAAGTCGGCGCAGAACATACTGCAAGCAATAGAAGGCTCCAAACAAGTGCCGTGGGCTCGAGTGCTGTTCGCGTTGGGCATACGGATGGTAGGCGAGACGACTGCGAAGAAGATTGCCAAACGATTCCGCTCGATAGACGCGCTGCAATGGGCGAGCAAGGAAGAACTGACGGGAATAGAAGATGTGGGTGAACAGATTGCTGACAACATTGTGGCGTACTTTGCAGACATACGGAATTTAGAGATCATCACCCGGCTGCAAGCGGCAGGATTGCAGATGGAAGATGTCAGCAATCAGCAGTCGGCAGTAAGCGTTCCGCAGGTGCTGGCAGGGAAAACGATCGTTATATCCGGCACTTTCACCCATCACTCGCGTGACGAGTACAAACAGATGATAGAAGACTACGGTGGCAAGAACAGCGGCTCGGTGAGCAAGAAGACGGATTTTATACTGGCAGGTGAGAACATGGGACCGAGTAAGTTGGAGAAAGCGCAGAGTCTGGGAGTAAAGCTGATGAGCGAAGAAGAATTCCTGAGAGAGTTGAAAAGTGAAAAGTGAAAGGGGAAAAGTGAATTTGTATGGATAAGTTGAATCATTGGATATTTAACTACAACAAGAAACGTCAGCCGGAGCGTAAGGTGGTTTTTCCGAACTACAGCAAAGTGCGTTCGGTGGTGCTGGTATATGAGCAGGGAGTGGATGACAAAGGTATATCCCTGCTTGCCAAACGTCTGGAGAAAGACGGAATAATGGTAGAGGTGGTAGGTTTTCAGCCCAAAGAAGACTTCAACTACTTCGGACGAGTAAAGGCAGAAGCAATGACCGCCTTGCCCTCGCAACGGTTCGACCTGCTGATGGATCTGAGTACGCATTACTACTTTGGGACACAGTATATATTGATGGCAATTGACGCAACATTCAAAGCCGGGCTGCGGTTTGCGGAGGTGGCAGAGAAAGACCAACAAGGTATATTGGATATGATGGTCAGCCTGCGAGAAGGTGCACAACCGGATGAGATTGCGGAGCAGGTTATACATTTTATGAAAATGATCAACGCATGAGCAAACAAAAAATACAAGGATTAGGCACGGCGCTGGTGACGCCATTCACGGAAACAGGAAAAGTGGATGAGGCGGCATTACACAGACTGTTAGACAGGCAGCTTGCGGCAAAGGTGGATTTTCTGGTGGTGCTGGGTACAACGGGCGAGGCGGCCACCATGACGGCACGCGAGCAGGCGTTCGTCAGGAAGACGATTGTGGAACATGTTGCCGGCAGAGTGCCGCTGGTGCTTGGCGTAGGCGGCAACTGCACACAGGAAGTGGTTGAGCGGTTGGGACTGCTGAGCACTGAACTGAAACGCGACTATGCGGCTATACTGAGCGTGTGCCCATACTACAACAAGCCTCAGCAAGAAGGGTTATACAGGCACTTTGCAGCGATAGCAGAAGCGTCGGCTGTGCCGGTCGTACTATATAATGTGCCCGGTCGTACAGGAGTGGACATGCTGCCTGAGACGGTATTCCGATTGGCGGCAAGTTATCCGAACAAGATCATTGGCGTAAAAGAGGCGTCCGGCAAGCTAGAACAGATAGAGACCATCATCCGCGGCACGAGAGGCAGTGAGTTTGTGGTGTTGTCGGGTGATGACGGATTAGCAGCACCGCTGATGCTAAATGGTGCACAAGGACTGATATCCGTGCTGTCAAACGCCCTGCCGGAAGATACGATGCGGCTGGTTCACCAACCGACATTGGAGCAGCAGGCGGCTTTGGATGAACTGATCAAAGCACTGTTTGCCGAAGGTAATCCGACAGGGATAAAAGGTTTGCTATCGATACAAGGTGTGACGAGCGATCATGTGCGCTTGCCACTGGTGGCGGCAAGTGCAGGGTTGAAGAGTGATTTACGAAAATTATTGGACAATTATGAAAATAGCACTATTCGGTAACGCGATGAAGCGTATGACACTTGGCGAGGTGTCCCATGTGCTGGAGTTTATGGAGTTGCGTCAAGTGGAGGTTTATCTGTCGCAAGAACTGCGTCAGGAGATGAACCTGCGCGATTATCCTCCGTTCCCTGCCGAAGAGAAAGCCTGGAAAGAGTTTACGGACGAAGGGAATATGATTGATTTTGCGTTGTCCATCGGCGGCGACGGCACGTTTCTGACCACCGCATCGATTATCGGTGACAAGAACATACCTATCGTAGGCATCAACTGCGGTCATTTGGGTTTTCTGGCAGAGGTTCAGACAAATCAGGTGGATCTGATCATGGATCAGTTGATACAAGGCCGTTACACGATAGAACAACGCTCGCTACTGACCGTTGACGGCAAGGGCGGTCACTTGTCTTCACCGTTCGCGCTGAACGAGATAGCAGTGATGAAATCGGGTTTGTCGTCGATGATAGAGATTGATGCGTTCATGAACGGCGAGTTGCTGCATACATACGAGGCAGACGGTTTGGTCATATCTACTCCGACAGGCTCAACAGCCTACAACCTGAGTGTCGGAGGCCCGCTGATGGAGCCGCACGTAAAGGCAATCATCCTGTCGCCAATCGCTACACACCGGTTGTCAGTTCGTCCGCTGGTTATACCCGATGATTGGACTATAGACCTGAAAGTCAGAAGCCGCAACGGCAACTACCTGATATCGGTGGACGGCAGAAGCCAGTCGCTACTGAACGAAGTGGAGTTGCATATAGCCAAAGCGCCTTACACGACGAAGGTGGTGCAGCTGGAGGAGCACTCGTTTATACAGGCGCTGAAGGACAAACTCCAATGGGGGAAATAGGAGTTTTGGTTTTTCTTGGTGCTTTTGAATTTTTGGTTCGGTCATTATGCCCGCATAACTCCATTACCAGAAAATCCCAAACCCCTCAAGAAAATTCCAAAACAAAGAGACAAAACACAATTTTGAAAAAAATAATCTATGAGAATAATCTACATGGGAACGCCGGAGTTTGCGGTAGCGCCGCTGAAAGCTCTGGTAGAAGGCGGATACAATATTGTGGCAGTGGTTACAATGCCTGACAAACCGGCAGGTCGCGGACATCATGTGCAATATTCGGCAGTGAAGGAATATGCACTTTCCGTTGGTTTGCCGGTGCTGCAGCCGGAGAAGTTGAAAGACGAGACGTTTATTGAAGAGTTAAGGAGTTACAATGCAGACTTGCAGATTGTAGTAGCATTCAGGATGCTGCCGGAAGTTGTTTGGGCTATGCCGCGTTTGGGTACGTTTAACCTGCACGCCTCGCTTCTGCCGCAATACCGCGGTGCTGCGCCCATCAACTGGGCAGTGATCAACGGAGACAAAGAGACAGGCGTTACGACCTTTATGCTCAAGCATGAGATTGATACAGGAAACATCATACTGCAAGAGCGAATGCCGATTGGCGAAGATGAAAATGTAGGTTCGGTGCACGACAGACTAATGGAGTTAGGTACAGAACTTGTGCTGAAAACAGTGGATCTGGTTGACGAATCCGATACGAACGGAACGCCTCTGCCTACAACGCCTCAGGACGAGATAGCATCCGAAGATTTGCGTCCGGCTCCGAAGATATTCAAGGAGACGTGTGAGATTGACACCACAAAGACCGTAGCCGAGGTACATAACTTCGTTCGGGGTTTATCGCCCTACCCTGCCGCATGGTGCAACCTGACCATTGGCGGCACAACCTACGAGAATGTGAAAGTGTTCGCTACGGAAAAAGGTCACGGGCCGATTAGTTTGCAATGTGCTGACGGCGAAATTAGCCTCATGGAGTTGCAGTTGCCGGGGAAGAAGAGGATGGCGGCGAAAGCCCTGCTGAACGGGTTGAGGTAGGCGTATGTTCGAACGACATGGGCGGAGATTGCTGCATTATGCATTCATGATTCAACGATTTAGTGCAGATTTGCGTGAAATACGACTTTGAAAAGTCTATTTTTGCAAAAAAATGAACTTTTCATAGTTTATTTTTGTGATAAATTTGCATTTTTGATAGTTTTTTTGTATCTTTGCGGTGAATTTTAATAAAAATAACTATGGACTATTCAGAAATTGAGCAACTCTATGCTATCAGCAACCGTAAGATAAACGAAGTTGATACCACATTTCACCGCTACTTGTATAGCCTGATCAATTGGAACAACCGTATTATCGGAATCAAAGGTGGAGGTGGAGTTGGTAAGACTACGCTTGTTTTGCAGCACATCAAAGAATCGTTTCCAGACAGAAGCAAAGTGCTGTATGTACGGCTTGACAACATGTGGTTCAAAACGCATAGTCTTGCTGAGTTGGTCGAATACCATTATACACACGGAGGCACACATGTCTTTCTTGACGAGATACATCATCTGCGTAATTGGGCGGATTACATCAAGAGTTTTTATGATGACTACAATGACTTGCATGTGGTATATACTGGCTCATCTATGCTTGGGATTGCACGACATGAAGCTGATCTTGGGCGGCGGCAAAGGGTATATACGTTGCATTGCATGTCATTTCGCGAATACCTGAATTTCGAAGGATATGCTGTCGGCGATGCAATCAACTTGGAAACATTACTTGCTGATCACATAGTTATCGCATCACGGATATGCAGTAATAAGAAGATTCTTCCGTTGTTTGCTAATTATCTCAACCACGGCTGCTATCCATTCTACAAGGAAGACGGGGATAGTTTTCACGAGCGACTGCATGGCGTAGTGCTTCACGTATTAGAAAATGATCTGCCACAGGTGGAAGATATTTCCTATACAACTATTGAGAAGACCAAACGGATGTTAATGATTTTGGCCGAGCGCGTGCCTTTCATGCCGAAGATGGCGGAACTATTCCGCGAACTGGAAACCAATCGCGAGAATGGAATGCGAATGTTAAGCTTACTGGCGAAAGCGGGACTACTGGCTCTGTACTCGCGAGAGGTCGTGAATCTGAACAGCCTTAATAAGCCTGATAAGATTTATCTTGACAACCCTAATTTGATGTATTGCTTGACTGCGCATATTGATAAAGGTACACTTCGTGAAACGTTCTTTTACAATCAATTACATAACATCGCAGAAGTGTTGCTGCCCAAACAGGGAGATTTTATGATTGACCGCAAGTATCTGTTTGAAGTCGGCGGAAAAGGCAAGAATTTTGATCAGATAAAGGATGAGCCGCAATCTTTCCTTGCTGTTGATGATATAGAGACAGGTCATTTCAATCGTATTCCGTTGTGGATGTTCGGATTGCTATACTAACGCGTTTGTACGCTATTCTAATTTTTATGAATAGTACTTCCGAAATAACACGAAGCAGGAGACTCGCGAAAGTCTCCTGCTCTTTTTAATAAAGTTACGCAATTTTACGATTTTGCAATCGTCATGTCAGCGCTCACTCCCGACATTGCCTCGTAAACGGACCGCAAACGGATCGGGAACAAGGGGGAAACCGTCGTATATGGCGTGTATTATATTTTGCCTTGCTTATATCAGTCCGACAGCCGAGAAAATATTACCGAATGAATTGTTTAGCTATAGTGTAACCAGCTAGATCAAAACTCCATGTATAAGGATTTTTGAAAATCGTGCCATATGGATATTTCTCTGAATCAATATTACACAATATCTTTCCTTCGTTATTAACAATCTGTGCAAAGGAGCCCTTGGGATCTACTATTTGCAAAGTACCCTCTTCCGTATTTCTCACCTGAAAAGTTAGAGTATTACCATCTTGAGCTTTGACTTTCATATTACCCGACCATTTATCCTTTTTGGGGAAATTCCCATATTCAAACAAAATCATGTACATACTTTGTGCATCCACTATGAGGTTAACTTTCAGCTTTGAATCCGTCGTAGCACTATTACTAAATGTACCGAAGCCCGCTAACTCTATATATGTGCAATCTGTATATTCTCCAAAACTATCCTTCTTTCTAAATAAATCCCACATGCCGGTACCTAATGAATTGCACAATTGGACTTTAGCTGATTCATTACCAAGAATCCATCCTTCTTTGTTTAATCTTTGAATACAGCGGAACTTTATACCATCTTCATAAGGGAGATTCTCATAGAATGTACCTTTTTTAATTTGGTCATACTTTTCTTTAGCGACAAAAACAGAATCTTCTATATCATCAAAGAATTCATAATACACGCCGTCTTGTGTGTAGCCGATATATTGTCTTGATTTAGTTAAGAGCGTACCGAACACATTGTTTGCGGAAAAATCTACATGCACTATACACAGTGAATCTTGATTAAAAACTATCCGTTCATTAGAGAATGAAGCTGTTTCTGGAAGTTTTGCTTTGGCTTTCATTGAGCCATGCATAGTGTTAGTAATTTCTTGTATATACCTGTCTTGATCCGATTGCGTAGAACAAGAAAGAATAAGCAGCATTAGTGGCAATACTAATAATAAGTTCTTTTTCATATTTATGTCAATATTTTATAATAATTCGTTTAACTCTCCTATAAACATCCGGTATGCTTCTTCCGCAAACAGATAGACAACACCATGTGCATTTACTTCATGATCAATGTAATATGGAATGTCTTGAAGGCTATATCTTATCCATATATCAGCTTCATCAATGATATTAATGGTAGAGTTAATTTCTTTATCAAATCTATACTCCGATATGATTCCTCTGTGAAAGTCTTTCCATAAAGAATTCCTAATGTCAATCCAATGCCAATCTCCCCACTCAACAAACAAATTCGAATAATCCTGTAGATATTTATTTAGTTCTTCCATACTTATATCTTCGGATTCCTTTTGTACAATTTTCTGCTTCTGTTCTTCGGAAAAGTAATTACTAAAATCAATTGAATGTGGGATTGAAGATTGCAGTTTTTGTCTAAGAAAGTTGATGTTTCCAATATTGCAACTTTTATCTATAGAATAATTACCGTTAGTCCCAGTTGACTGGTTCGTATAAGTACATGAGAGAAGAATCCCTTTTACGTAATCCAAAGTATATATTACAGGTATTCCATTTTTGTTTACTTTTATTTCCCATGTGCCATACGCATTACCATTTTCATCAAACATGCCTTTTATTTCCCTTTTTACTGATTGCCCATTTTCTGCAATATTCACATATTTATAGAAATTATTGACTAACTTTCCGTCTGATATATAGAATGTAATTTTGCGAGTTAGTTCTTTAGTGTTATACTTATATTCGCAAATTTCAACCGCCCCATGCAATTCTCCGTTGATGTAATTCAGGGTAATGGATGACCAAAGTGCCTTCTCACTATTGGCAACATATTCATTAGGATATATCACCCATTTCCCATTTCGTTTTCCATGCTCATACTGCCCCTCCACGACATATTTTTCTACATTTGATAGACCAAGAGCATCGTAATATCCTGACATTCCTATTTCTTTGAGTGCCGCATAAAAGTCTGTGGATATACGAATAGAACCATGTTTAATTCGTTGCCCATCTTTCTCATAATAATGATAAAAACCATTTACTAATGCACCTTGAGGATACATTCGTACCCATTCATTTTCTGAATTTACAATGTAAAAATAATCTTCATCCGCATACCAAGCACCAGCATATTTCGATAGTGTCTGTCCATAAGAGTATGTCGCGAATAGAAGTATTGGCAACATAATAAGGTAATGAAATTTTTCCTTCATATTATAACAATTACGGTTAATCTTATAATAAATTAAAAGCGTGGAAGCCTTGTCATTCGTCAGGCTACCACACCTTTACACCAACAAGTTCTCCACACTGCACGCAGTGTTTCACGACTTATTCCTGATGTAAAATGTCTTGTGGTAGTTGACGAATCAGAATAAATAGCGAAATGCATTTATTTATATGTATTGCACCGCCTTTACGATGCGCGGTTGTTCATAGGCTAAATGTTTTATTCAATTTCTAATGCAAAGATACGAAAAATATTTGATAAAAGCAAATGATTGCGGAAGTATTTTGTAAAAAAGTGATTTTTGTCTCTAACTTTTTCCTCAAAAAACTTGCAAATGTGGGATTTTTTTTGTATCTTTGCATGGATATTTGTGAGAGGAATATGTAGAGCAAGTTTACGTAATGCGACATATGAGTAGGGGTACAATTTGTACCCCACCTGAAAACAAATAAAATTATGCCAAACGAATCAATCATAAAACTATTCGAGGACAAGAAAATACGAATTGTCTGGAACGAAGAAGAGGAAAAATACTATTTCGCTGTTGCGGATATAGTACAAGTATTAACGGATAGCGTTAATCCACGTGACTACATCAAAAAGATGTTGCGTCGTGACCCCGAGTTGAAATCCATGTGGGGGACAATTTGTCCCCCTGTTGAAATGCTAGCACCCGACATGAAACGTCGCAAGACTCAAGCGGCTGATTTAGAGGGAATTTTCCGTATTATACAGTCTATTCCATCGAAAAAAGCCGAGCCGATAAAACGCTGGTTGGCGGAAGTTGGTGCACAGCGAATCGACCAGATGATTGATCCGGAACTCACCTTCCAGATGGCAGTGGAAGACTACCGTAGACAAGGGTACTCGGACAAATGGATTAACGAACGAATGCGCTCCATAGAAATGCGCAAAGAATTGACAGACGAATGGCAGCGTTCGGGGATAACAAAAGAGAAAGATTTTGCCATACTGACCAATGTGCTGACGAAAGCGTGGAGCGGCATGACTACCGGCGAATACAAGCACCACAAAGGATTGACGAAAGAGAACCTGCGCGACAATATGACGAACATTGAGCTGGCACTCAACACGCTTGCCGAAGTGGCAACCACCGAATTTTCGCGTCAGCGCAATCCAAAAGGCATGTACGAAAGTAAACAAGTTGCTCAAGCCGGAGGACAGATAGCCAAAAACACCCGTGAAGACCTGGAGCGACAGTTGGGACGAAGCGTTATATCTTCAGAGCGAGCCTCCGATTATATTCATCCCATAGAAGCATCCGAGGTCAAAGAACTGCCTTTTGATGACGAAAACAAATAATATTCATACAGCGATTGAACGTATAGTAGCGATGGACTATCTATCTATTATTGACAAATACTACTCCGGCCAAGAGGAATTGAAAGCGTTGCTGCTTCACCACTCGCGTCAGGTAGCAGACAAGGCTTTGGAACTTTGTGCCGCGCATCCTGAGTGGCAAGCCGACACGCAGTTTGTGGAAGAGGCGGCAATGCTGCACGACATCGGCATAATCCGGTGTAACGCGCCATCCATCCACTGCCACGGGACAGAGCCGTATATCTGTCACGGTCGCATAGGCGCCGAGCTATTGCGTGAAGAGGGTTTCGCCCGCCATGCACGCGTGGCTGAACGGCATACGGGTAGCGGGCTGACCAAAGAGCAGATCATCGCTCAAGGATTGCCATTGCCTGCTGAAGATTTTGTGCCGGAAACGATAGAGGAGAAAGTGATCTGCTACGCTGACAAGTTCTTCTCCAAATCTCACCCCGAGCGCATTGCTTCGCCCGAACAGATCCGGCAAACCATGCTCAAGTTCGGCAACGGTTCACTGGAGCGTTGGGAACAATTGGAAAAACTGATGACACAATAAATTTTACAATATATTCCTATGAAACGACATACATTACCAAACCTGCTGCTTGTCGCTCTGTTGTTGAGTTGCGCAGCACAAGTCTCGGCATCACGCATGGATACCATAGCATTTCGCGGTGATTCATCCCATGTCATTCAGCGCGTGTGCGTCTATACGCCGGATAACTATGAGGCAGAAAGTGATTCGGCATATCCGCTTGTATATATGCTTCACGGGATTCACGGCAATCACTATTCCTGGCAACGTGACGGCAATATCCGCTATACCTTGGACAGCCTGATCAGTAACGGCTTGATTCGTCCGATAGTGGCAGCCTTCCCCTATTGTCAGCGTTTTGACACAACGGATGTGGACGAACCCAGATCACTGGTGCATTGTCTGTTCCATTACGGCTCTATTCTCCGCGGGGATTTTGAGGAGACCTTCTACGAGATTGACGATTATGTGCAGGAACACTATAATGTAGATACTATGCGCACGCACCGCGCGATTGCCGGATTGAGTTGCGGAGCACGTCAGGCTGCCGTGATAGCCAAGAGCGGAAAGTTTGATGCAGTAGGTCTGTTTTGTCCGGTAATACACAAACGTCAGCGCCCGGATTCGGAGATTGTACCGGCACACTACTGGATTGGCGTGACGGAGGGAGACGTATTTCTGTACAAAGGCCGCCGATTCAGTCTGGCTTGCGAGAAACGCGGGATACCTGTTACCCTCTATCAGGACAAAGGTTCGCACAACTGGAAAGCGTGGAGAAGGATGGCTGTCATGTTCCTTGAAACATTTTTTGCCACCCCGGAAGAGCGTATAGAACAGGAGAGTAATCAAGAATAAATGATACAAGAATTTTGATTTTTGCCGTGCTACAAAATTGTGGCACGGCTTTTGTTTATGAAAAAATGGTTGAACACCGCAAATTCATAAAAACAATATATAGCAATGACTAACACTGTTGACATTCGCGAGTTGCAAGAGCGCATAGAGCGCGAGAGCTCGTTTGTGGACGCCCTGACAATGGGCATGAATCAAGTTATCGTAGGTCAAAAGCACTTGGTAGAGAGCCTGCTGATCGGTTTGTTGTCTGACGGACACATTTTGCTGGAAGGTGTGCCGGGCCTCGCAAAGACTCTTGCTATCCGCACATTGGCTGACCTTATCAAAGCCAATTTCAGTCGTATTCAGTTTACCCCGGACTTGCTGCCTGCCGATGTGATCGGTACGCAGATCTATTCGCAGAAGTCCGAGGAGTTCAGCATCAAGCGCGGTCCTATCTTCGCCAACTTCGTATTGGCAGACGAGATCAACCGTGCTCCGGCAAAAGTTCAGTCGGCACTTCTGGAAGCAATGCAAGAGCGCCAGATAACTATTGGTGACAAGACATTCAAACTGGACGAACCGTTCCTGGTTCTCGCCACGCAGAACCCTATTGAGCAGGAAGGTACTTATCCTCTGCCCGAGGCACAGACCGACCGATTCATGCTGAAAGTGGTAATCGGTTATCCGCAACCCGAAGAGGAACGTCAGATCATCCGTCAGAACATCACCGGCGAGAAGAAAATGATCACTCCTATCCTATCCACCGAAGACATCAAGAAAGCCCGCGAAGTAGTGCGCCAGGTATATTTGGACGAAAAGATTGAGCGCTACATCGTGGATATCGTGTTTGCCACACGTCAACCGGAGAAATATGGTTTGGACAACCTGAAGCAGATGATTGCCTTCGGCGGTAGTCCGCGTGCAAGTATCAACCTCGCACTCGCTGCCCGTGCTTACGCGTTCATCCATCGCAGAGGCTACGTTATCCCCGAAGATGTACGCGCCGTATGCTACGACGTACTGCGTCACCGTATCGGTTTGACTTATGAGGCTGAGGCCAACAACATGACAACCGAGGATGTGATTACCGAGGTATTGAACGCAGTTCAAGTTCCTTAATTTGTTTTGCTTTTTCTTGGCATCTTTGGCTTTTTTGTTCGGTCACTATGGTCACCATAGCTCCCTCACAAGAAAAAACCAAATCTGCTCAATAAAAATTCAAAACAAGAAACACTTATTAGTCGATCACTCAAATGACTAGTGAAGAGTTAATAAAGAAAGTCCGGAAGATAGAGATCAAGACCCGAGCTCTGTCGCACAATATCTTTGCAGGCGAGTACCACAGCCAGTTCAAGGGCCGCGGTATGGCGTTCAGCGAGGTGCGCGAGTACCAGCCCGGTGATGATGTACGTTCCATCGACTGGAATGTGACCGCCCGCATGGGTAAGCCATATATCAAGGTGTTTGAGGAGGAACGCGAACTGACAGTAATGCTGCTCGTTGACGTATCCGGCAGCCGCAATTTCGGAACAATGTCGCAGTACAAGCGCGACACGATAGCCGAGGTCGCTGCCACGCTTGCATTCTCAACCATCGAGAACAACGACAAAGTCGGTTGTATCTTCTTCTCGGACAAGATTGAGAAAGTCATCCCGGTCAAGAAAGGCAAGAGTCATGTGCTGCATATCATCCGCGAGCTATTGGACTTCGAGCCGACATCAAAGGGCACGGATGTGGCATCGGCAGTCCAGTTCTTCGCCAATGCACAAAAACGCCATGCCACATGCTTCCTCATCTCTGATCTTGTCGGCGTAGGCGGACAACTTATCAGCGAAGGCAAAAAGAAAGGCCGTTTGACGATTGAACAACCCTTGATGATTGCCTCCTCGAAGCACGACATGAACGTCATTCAGGTCTATGACCGTCGCGATGCCGAACTGCCGGATATAGGTCTGCTGAAGCTCAACGATGCCGAAACAGGCGAACGTCTGTGGGTGAACACCTCGCGCGAAGATGTCCGCAAGGCATACAGCGATGCTTGGACCAGGCAACAGGCGGCTATTCAGGATGTGTTTGTCCGCACCGGCGTGAATGCTGTTTCGATGCAGACTGACCAGGATTACGTGCGCGCGCTCATGCGGTTGTTTAAGATGTAATATTGCGTATTATGTTTCTTAGTATCTTATTATCCATAGTAATCAACACTTCGCTTGACTCGACCGTAATCTGTCTGGGCGATCAGACAGGATTAAGGTTTGAGGCAAACTGTGATGCCAACGAATATGTAACCTTTCCGACATTCGGCAAACAACTGATTGACGGAGTTGAGATCGTACGACAGAGTGGCATAGATTCGACGATAGACAAACAAGGCAAGCACTACAAGCAAGAGCTGATGCTTACCTCGTTTGAAGACTCGCTGTTCTTTATCGAGCCGATTGCCTTTGCCTGCGGTAGCGACACAGCATACAGCGAGACTATCACCTTGAACTTCGTGCAACCGTTCGTGCTGGATTCCACAAACGCAATCTGCGACATCCGAGACATACAGAAAGCGCCCATCTGGTGGTGGGGATACATCCGTTGGATTCTCGGTGTACTGCTGCTGGCTGGTATATGCTGGTTGATATGGTGGCTGCTCGGCAAGATCGGCAACTACAACGGCAAGTACATGCCGGCTGCCAAGAAAGAGCCCGAACGCCCGGCTGAAGAAGTGGCACTGGAGGAACTTGATCGTATCCGCGAAGAGAAGATCTGGACGCAGGGACGAACCAAGCAGTATCACACCGAACTGACAGATGTACTGCGTACGTACATTGCCAAGCGCTTTGGCATCGCATCCACCGAAAAGACTTCTGACGAGACTCTGCAAGCCATGAAACCTGTGCTGAAAGACCAGCGCGAGTTACATGCCTCGCTAACCAAGGTGCTGCAACTCGCCGATCTGGTGAAGTTTGCCAAGTGGCAGGCTACTCCTGACGAGAACGAACAAGCTCTGCATATCGCTTATGATTTTGTCAACGAGACTAAGCCTGCACCTGCCGAGCAGAAACCGGAAGATCAAGCAATTGAGCAATAATCCAATGGTTCAATCAATAGTAAATCGTAAATTGTTAAATCGTCAATTATAATAATGTTTTCACAACCTGCATATTTATTTCTGTTACTGCTACTGATACCTATTATCGGTTGGTATGTGTGGCAGATGCGTAATGCCGATGCTTCGCTTCGCGTATCAAGCACCTCGCCACTACGCAAGTATGCACTCCCCGCATGGGTGTTGCACGTACCCTTCGTGCTGCGTGTGGCTGCAGTTATTCTGCTATCCGTTGCCTTGGCACGCCCGCAACTGACTAACCGCTGGCAATCGGAGAGCACGGAAGGTATCGACATCATGATGGCTCTGGATATTTCCGGTACAATGCTTGCCGAAGACCTCAAACCCAACCGTCTGGAAGCAGCAAAGAATGTCGGCTCGGACTTTATCCTTGCACGCCCTAACGACCAGATTGGTTTGGTCGTGTTTGCCGGTGAGAGTTTCACACAATGCCCGCTCACCATTGACCATACGGCACTGGTCAACCTCTTCCAGGCCGTAGAGTTCGGTATGATTGACGATGGTACAGCCATCGGTTTGGGATTGGCAAACTGCGTCAACCGAATGAAGGACTCAAAGACAAAGTCGAAGGTAATCATCCTGTTAACCGACGGTTCGAACAACGCGGGTGACATCGATCCGCAAACGGCGGCGGAGATTGCCAAGACGTTCGGCATTCGCGTTTATGCCGTAGGTGTCGGCTCGTACGGACAGGCGCGAGTCCCCGTACAAACGCCTATGGGTATGCAATATATGATGATGGATTCGCAGTTTGACGAAACAACGCTCAAGAACATTGCCTCCACTACGGGCGGAGCATATTTCCGCGCAACCGACAACAACTCTCTCAAGCTCATCTACGAGCAGATTGACCAACTGGAGAAAACCAAACTGCGTGTGCGGGAATACTCAAAGCGTACCGAGAACTTCGCACCGTATCTGCTGGCGGCTTTACTGCTGCTCATTGCGGAGATTCTCGTTCGCTACTTCGGACTCCGCACCATCAGTAATTAAATGACAAAACGGTAAATGACTAAATCGTAAATGACTTTATGTTTAGATTTGCTAATATAGAACTCTTGTGGTTGCTGCTGCTCATCCCGGCTATGACGGTAGCTCACATCCTCTTGAGTCGCAAGAAACGTCGTGCGGCACGCGAGTTCGGCGAGAAGGCATTGGTTGACTCGCTCATGCCGAATGCTGCAACAAGCCGCGTACACATCAAGTTCAGTATATTGATGCTTGCCTTGGCTTGCCTGATTATTGCTGCGGCACGACCGCAATACGGACAATCGGAACGCGTGGAAAAACGCCAGGGTATCGAAGTGATGATTGCACTGGATATATCCAACTCCATGCTTGCCGAAGATGTCGCTCCTTCGCGTCTGGACAGAGCCAAACAGATGCTCAGCAAACTGATTGACAACATGTCGGACGACAAAGTCGGCTTGGTTGTGTTTGCAGGAGAGGCATACACCCAACTGCCTATCACGGCTGATTATGTATCCGCCAAGATGTTCCTGCAGCATATTACTCCCTCTCTCATCCAGACGCAAGGAACGGCTATCGGCGCGGCTATCAACACTTCTATCCGCGGATTCGGCGGCGAGGAAGGCAAAGCTTCGAGAGCTATCATTCTGATCACCGATGGCGAGAACCACGAGAAAGGTGCAACAGAAGCTGCACAGAAAGCTGCCGAACTGGGCATTCACGTACACGTGATCGGTATAGGCAAACCCGAAGGCAGTCCTATTCCTATTGCCGGAACAGGAGAGTTCCGTAAGGACAGACAGGGAAACGTTGTCATTACCCACCTGAATGAAGACATGTGCCGCGAGATTGCACAGGCAGGCAAAGGATTCTACGTCCGCTGCGACAACACCAACACCGCCTATCGTGCGCTGGAGCAGGAGTTGGACAAATTGGCTAAGCAGGAGATCGAAACCACCACGTTCACCGACTACAACGAGCAATATCAGTCGTTTGCCATTTTGGCTTTGTTGCTGCTCGTGGTTGAGTTCTTTATCTTCCCGCGCAAGAACAAAGTTCTGTCCCGCTGGAACATTTTCCGCACTCCTGCCACTGTGGCGGTATTGTTGATACTTTCCGCGCCGGCATTCGCACAAAAAGAATCTCCTGATATACGCAAAGGCAACCACCAGTACGTCGATTCCAACTACGTGGATGCCGAGTTGCACTACAAACGCGCGCTGGAGAAGAACGACCAATCGGTTCCGGCTAACTACAATATAGGTTGCGCTTACTTCAAGGACGGCAAATATCAGGAAGCTGCAGAGGCGTTTGAGCAGACAAGCAAACTCATTGATCCCGAAAAAGACCATGAGAAAGCTGCTGACAACTACCACAATCTGGGCAACTCCTATTTCGCGCAAGGTCAGTTCGACAAAGCCATTGAGGCGTACAAACAGTCGCTGCGTATCCGCCCCAAAGACCACGAGACACGCTATAACCTCGTGAAAGCCATGCAGATGAAGCAGCAGCAAGAACAGCAACAGCAGAACCAACAAAATCAGCAGCAACAACAAGAACAGCAACAAGAGCAACAACAAGAACAGCAGCAAGAACAACAGCAGCAAGAACAACAGCAGCAAGAGCAACAACAGCAAGAGCAACAACAGCAAGAGCAACAACAGCAACAGGCTGAAGAGCAGGACAGCATGGACAAAGAAACGGCCGAGCAGATTCTGCAAGCATTGGAGCAAGACGAACAAGAAACACAAGAGAAAGCACAAAAACCGCAAGGAAAGAAACGCCGCTTGGAAAACGATTGGTAACTTCCATTTTCGAGTCAATCCCGACGGTCAACCGACGGTCAACCGACGGTCAACTTTTAGATGAATACATTAAACGCTCATGAAAAGACTAATCCAAATAATGACTTTTGTATGCCTGCTTCCGTTATTGGGCGTAGGCATACTGCGTGCTGAAGATGTACAATTCCGCGCACAGGCTCCGGCGCAGGTGATTGTAGGCAGACCATTCCAGTTCTCCTACACCGTGAACCAGCGTGCCAAAGATCTGCGGGCACCGGAGTTTACTGACTTTGATTATATAGCAGGTCCGTACACCTCGCAGTCGTCATCTACCTCGTTTGTCAACGGCAAACGTACATCTTCATTCCAGATGACATTTACCTACACGCTAATGGCACAGAAGGAAGGTACGTTCAGTATTCCGCCTGCCACAATTACCGTCAGCGGCGAGCGATACACCTCCAACGGCGTGAAGATAACCGTTCTGCCTGAAGACCGGCCGCAACAATCTAACAGCGGCAGCGCTCAAACAGGCGGAGCCGGTCAAACAGCGCAGCGCTCAAACAGCGGCAGCGGTCAAACAACACAAAGCGGACCGGAGCAAGGAAACATCTTTGTCCGCACGCTCGTCAGCAAAACAAAGGTCTATGAGCAAGAGGCTATCCTGCTGTCGTACAAGGTGTATGTAGCGGGAGTGGACCTCAAGCAGTTCACCAACAACACCACGCTGCCGGATTTCACCTCGTTCCTGCAACAGAAGATCGACTTGCAGGACGTACAACTCGAACTCGAGAACTACAACGGCCGCAACTACCAGACAGCTACCATCTACTCCACTCTGCTCTATCCGCAAAAGTCCGGCGACATACAGATTGAACCCGCCTCGTTCGAAGCTGTGCTACTCGTACCCAATCAGGCACGCTCACGCAGTATCTTCGACGATTTCTTCAATTCCTACACAACAGCCACACGTACCTTGCGTGCACCGGGCACAACGATTCATGTTACGCCGCTGCCGGCCGGCAAACCGGCTTCGTACGCTGGCGGCGTAGGCAAGTTCAGTATGGACGCCAAACTTTCATCTACCGAAGTGAAGACCAATGAGGCTATCACACTGACTTTGACCATACGGGGTGCAGGCAACATGAAACTGCTGAAAACGCCTGCCGTGGATTGGCCCGAAGGATTTGAGCAATACGATCCGAAGGTGACCAACAACTTCAAGACATCAACCGGCGGTATGTCAGGCACACGGACGATCGAGTATCTCGCTATCCCGCGTGCCGCAGGCGAATATATCCTGCCAGCCATACAGTTCGGCTACTTTGATACGGAAAAAGGCAAATATGAAGTGCTCTCCACGCCGGAATATACGCTGCATATCGCCCGTGGAGCAGGCGACCAATCAGCAACCGCTCAACCTGCCGGAGTAAACTACGTGAACAAAGAAAACATCCGCGAACTCGGTTCGGATATCCGCTACATATCTGCCGCCAACTTCGTTCCTGCCAGTGACAGTGAGGTTCTTCGCATCCCCTTCGGCTCATGGCAGATGTATCTGCTGTACGGCTGTCCGTTAATCATAGCTGCGCTGCTGTTCATTATCTTCCGCAAGCGTATCCGCGAAAACGCAGATATCATAGGCATGCGCAAACGCCAAGCGAACAGCGTGGCACGCAAGCGACTGAAGACTGCTAAGAAGTTGCTTTCCGAGCAGAAGAAAGAACAGTTCTTCGAGGAGATAGAACGCGCCTCGCTGCAATATCTCAGTGACCGCCTGTCTATCCCCACTGCCGACTTGAACAAAGAAACGATCACTTCTACGCTACGCGACAGAACTATCGACGAGACATTGATTGATCGCACCAACCGTGTGCTATCGGACGCAGCATTTGCACGCTACGCTCCCGCAATGGGAATCAAACCCGAAGAATTGTACGCACAGACCGAACAACTCATCAATGATTTAGAAGATTGCAAGTTATGAAAAAACTGACAAATATATTCTTCCTGCTGCTCTTGTCAGCAGTGGCTTTTGCACAATCGCCTACCGAACTGTGGGCACGCGCCAATCAGGCATACACCGACGGCAACTACGCCGAAGCGGCTGCCGACTACAGTGCTATCATTGAGTCTGCACCGGTTATCACACGTGCGTATGCACCCGTATATTATAATTTAGGCAATGCGCACTTCAAGCAGGGCGAACTATCGCAAGCTATCCTGGCTTACGAACGCAGCCTGCGCCTCAAGCCTACTGACAAAAACGCAAAGTACAACCTGCGGTTCGCACAATCGCAGATTATCGACAACATTGCCGATACACAGGTGTTCTTCCTGCGCGAATGGGTAACAACTCTTCGCAACATGCTGCCGCTGAGCACATGGATGTGGAGTTCGATTATTCTGTTCAGTCTGATGCTTGTATGCCTGTTGCTGTTCGCATTCTCGCGGTCGCTTGGCTTACGCAAGGCAGGATTTTACATCAGTATCGTATGCCTTGTTTGCTCTGCTATAGCTTTTGCGAATGCCGCCTCGCTGCACCACCGCGACAGTGTGCGTGACGAGGCAATCATCACACGCGGCATAGTGAATGCCAAAGCCTCACCCGACCGTTCCGGCACCGAACTGTTCACACTGCATGAGGGAACAAAAGTAACCATTCACGAGGAACTGGGCGGATATGTGAACATTGAAGTTGGTAACTATAACGGGTGGATACCTACCAATACACTTGAAAGAATCTAAACCGACGGCTTGAACTAAATGTACAAGAAATGATCGGATTATTTAACGACAACTTTCCACCCGTGTTGGACGGCGTGGCACTAACAGTACAGAACTACGCTTATTGGCTGCACAAGAAAGGGCACGACGTATCTGTAATCACACCATACGCACCCGGAGCAGGACAGGTAATCAAGCAGGCTCCTTATCCTGTTTACAGGTTTACCTCCATTCCTATCCCGTTCAGACCGCCTTACCGGTTCGGACTGCCGTATTTCTCACCCATCTTCCTGCAAGAATGGCGGAATATGCGTTTCGACCTTGTTCACGCGCACTGCCCGTTCACCACGGCAGATCTTGCGCGCTCGGCAGCCAAATCACAGCATATACCATTGGTAGCCACCTTCCACTCGAAGTACCGCCAGGACTTTGAGCACAACGTACCGAACAAGGATGTGGTGGATATGATGATTAAGCGCGTTATCCGGTTCTACGAGAAAGCCGACGAAGTATGGATTCCCCAGGCGGCTGTAGAACCTACCTTGCGCGAATACGGCTATAAGGGCGCGGTAACAGTAGTTGAGAACGGCAACGACTTCTCCACACCGGTTGAAGAGATTGAGGTGTTGCGCAACGATATGCGTAAGGAACTTGGCCTGCTGCCCAACGAAACGATGCTGCTGTTTGTCGGACAACATATATGGGAGAAGAATATAGGTTTTATACTCGAATCATTGGCGCTCATCAAAGACAAACCTTTCCACCTCTACATGGTCGGCACCGGTTATGCCGTACATGACATTCGCGTCAAGATCAAGGAACTCGGATTGTCACAAAACGTAACCATGCTGGGCAATATCCACGATCGCGAACGTCTGAAGGCTATCGATGCAGCAGCCGACCTGTTTCTGTTCCCCTCGCTGTACGACAATGCTCCACTGGTGGTTCGCGAAGCGGCAGCCATGCACACTCCGTCGCTGATGCTGCAGGATTCAACAGCGGCTGAAGTAATACAACCCGACATCAACGGATTCCTCACCGCCAACGACAAACATGCATACGCGGCACGTATATGTCAACTGATGGAAAACCCCGAGTTACTGCAAGCGGCAGGCAAAAAAGCCTCCAACACCATTGCACGCTCGTGGGAAGATGTGATAGATGAAGTTATTCTACGCTATCGCGACATACAGGAATCCTACAAAATCAAACACGGCAAATGATAGTAATGGTATTATTAATGCTCCTGCAGACAGCAATGCTTGTGCTGGGTCAGGTAGCACTGAAACTCGCAATGCGCGATCTGCCCGAATGGCAATGGTCATGGTCGTATATTTGGAACGAGGTGATACTCAACTTCTGGATGATGGTTGCTATCATTCTGCTGATTGCTGCCAACCTGTTCTGGTTCTGGCTGCTGAATAAATATCCGTTTTCACAGATCTATCCGCTCACGAGTCTTGGTTTTATATTCGGAATGTTCTCAGGAATGCTGATCTTTCATGAGCAGGTGGGTTATCTGCAGTGGATAGGTGTTATATTGGTTATGGTAGGCTGCTACTGCATTGCAAAGGTTTAAGTTATACATACTGTTCTTACTGCTTGTCGTATTTGCTTCGGCAAGTGCGCAGGAAAAGATTACCTCCCTCGCCGGCGTAGTGGTTGACGCGGATACGGGTGAGCCTTTGCCGTTTGTGCAACTATACTTTATCAAGCCAACCAGCGAAGGTTCGCTCAACACGCAGTATGGCACCACTTCCGACCTTGACGGTAACTTCTCGCTGAGCAATCCTGCCGGTTACACGACGGTTAACTTCCAGATGGTAGGTTACAAGACAGAGATGTACACGCTGCGTCAGGGCCAGCAGCGCAAGAACATAAAGATCAAACTCAAACCTGACGTGTATAACTTGCAGGATATAGTCGTCACACCCAAGCACCGCAAGCAGGAGTACAGACGCAAAGGTAATCCAGCCGTTGAACTGATCAAGAATGTGATCGCCCACAAGGATTCACTCACGCCGCGCACACGCGAGCAATATACCGCCTCTACCTATCACCGGCAGTCGTTCGCTTTGGACAATTTCGCTCCCAACTTCAACAAAGGGCTCTGGAAAGAAGTGGATTTCATCCGCAAGTATATTGACACCACCGGCACCAATCCTGCCCTCACCTTGTCTATCCGCGAAAATCTCGGGCGCGAATTCTACCAGAAGAAACCTCACCGTGAGAAAGAAAGTATTGACAAGAAACGCTTCTTCGGTCTGGAGTCGCTCATGTCCACCCAAACGATGGAGAAGCAACTGCAAGCCATATTCAAGGATGTGGATATCAACCAGGATAACATGAATATCCTGTTCAACCGTTTTGTATCTCCGCTATCCTCCACTCTGGCTGTGGCGTACTACCAATACTACATCATGGACACTATCCTGGTGGACGGAGTGTCGTGTATCGATCTGGCATTCGTTCCGGTCAACTCGGAGTCCTATTCGTTTACAGGCCACTTGTATATTGTCAACGACTCGACCTACAAGATTAAGAAATATGCGATTAATATCCCTCCGCACATCAATCTGAACTTCGTAAGCGACTATTCGGTAGCACACGAGTACAAGCAGTTGCCTGATGGACTATGGGTACCTGACAGAACATACACCTACTGCAAGTTCTATCTGACGGACAGAAAGCGCACCTTGCTGGCACGGCAAACGAAGATTTATACCGACTTTGATTTTGACTCACCTATTGCCAAGGAGGTCTATTCGCCGTTCTACGGACTGACGGATAGTGTCAAGCCGGCAGACTCGACCTCTATCCGCGAAGACTTTCAGTATTGGGACGAACATCGCCCCGAACCTCTTTCGTTCTACGAGTCGTCGGTTATGGATCTGGTAGATGAGTTCAAGAATACGCCCAAGTTCAATGCACTGCTGATGGCTGTAGATGCACTTACATCGGAGTTTGTTGCCACCGTACCATCTACGCGATGGGGTGAATCGAAATGGGATTTCGGACCGATATACAACACTATCTCATGGAATATGCTGGAAGGTGTGCGTCTGCGTGTCGGCGGTACAACAACAGCCAACCTGCATCCGCAGTTCTTCCTGTCCACCTACGCCGCCTACGGCTTTGGTGACAAGCGTCCGAAAGGCGACCTGACGCTCATGTACTCGTTCAACAAGAAGCGCTACCATCAGTATGAGCCGCTACGCGACTATCTGGCTCTGTCGCTTAACTACGACGTGCAAGAGCCCGGACAACAGTTCAGCGTACTGGAGCGCGACAACCTGCTGATGTCTATTCCGACAAGCAAGATTGTAATGAAGAACTTCCAGTACGTCGCCCGCGGCAGGCTGTTGTACTACAAGGAGTTACCTATCCAGTTGACTACCAAGCTCAACTTCGATTACGAGTACAACGAGGCAGCCGGAGCAATGACCTACGACCGGATAACAGGCTACGACACATTGGGTATCATCAGCGGCACACAACGCATCAAGGCGTATCACAATTATGAGTTCGGCGCAGAGTTGCGCTATTCGCCCGGTGCAGATTTTCCGATCAACCGTGTGGGCGTTGAGACTCCGTTCACCCTGGAGCAAGATGCGCCGGTCATAAGTATCCGCCACACGATTGGTTACCTGGACGACAGATATGCCGGTGGGCAGGGATTCTTCTACAATGCCACCCAACTCACTGCCGAGAAGCGGTTCTGGTTCTCGAGTTTCGGACACCTGGACGCACGAATCCAAACCGGCATGGTGTGGAACAAAGTGCCGTTCACCAAACTCTATTCGCCAACCACCTCCACCTCTATCTTCCTTGGCAAGAACGCGTTCAACCTGATGCAACCGATGGAGTTTATCATGGACGAATATGTTGCTCTGTATGCGACCTACTTCTTCAAAGGTTGGATACTCAACCGTATACCCGGTATCAACCGGCTCAAGTTACGCGGCGTGATCTCCTTCTCGGGTATCTATGGCGGACTGACAGACAAGAACAATCCCTATATAGCCGGCAACGAGGGGCTTTACAAGTTCCCGGACTCCTCGACATTTGACGCCAACGGCGAATATATATCCGGCTATACCTCCTCGCCTATCGGCAAACTGCCATACATGGAGTTTACCGCAGGTTTTGAGAACATACTCAAGTTTATCCGCATCGATTACGTCCGCCGCATCACATACAACGACTATATGCTGCCCAACGGTAATCGCCGCAAGATCGGTGCTTGGGGACGAAACGGAGTGAAAATAACCGTACGCTTTGCACTATAACCGATATGAAACACAAACTCCTCATAGCAGCCTTGCTGCCAATGATGCTGTTGGCGCAAACGAGCGTCTCACCGCTTGCTGTAGGCGCACAGCAACTCAAGGCGTGGGATACGGAGATCAATCTGGATACCATCGACCAGGAGAAGTTGCCGCAGCGCGTAACTGCCGGCTTGATTGCCACGGCAAATATCAGCAACTACATCATTTATCAGAACAGGAACTACTTCTCATCCTACATGAAAGTAGGTGCCGACCTTGGCGGGTTTGTTGATTTTACGGTTACCAAGCACTTTGCTATCCAGGGACGCTTGATGCTGACTGCCGAGCAGAACCGGTTTGAGGACACCAACGAAGCCAACCTGCTATGGGCTTTCGGCGTTGAGATACCCGTACTGTTTCTGGCTCGGTTCGGTAATCTGGAGAAAGGTTACCTGTCGGTAGGCGGCGGACCGTTCACGCACTTCAATTACGCATCGAACATAGGCAAGAAAGGTGCCGAGGTCTATTCGCTGAGTGACAACCACTCCGGATTAGGCGCTTCGATCAGTTATGAGTTTCCGATAGGCATACAGGTGGTAGCCAACTATTTCGTCAGCCTGACGGATATTGTATCGTTTCACAAGCAGAGTGTAGCCACCAACTCGGTGCAGGGCATTTATCCGCAACGCATCGAACTGGGAATTGCCTACCGCTGGCGCAATGCCAAACAATCCTCACCCCATAGCAAATAGTAACACTACACATGCCTAATATTAACACCCCACATTGATCACACGATGAATACTTTATCAATTATATTTCTCGCTATCGGTCTGGCTATGGACTGCTTTGCCGTATCCATGGCTCAAGGCATACAAGGTACTAAGTTTCGTGCAGCCCTGCTGATGGCTGTACTGTTTGGAGTGTTTCAGGGCGGCATGCCGCTCATCTCGTATTATGCAGGGTCATTGTTTGCAGCGTTCTTTACGCGCTGGAGTCCGTGGATAGCCCTCGTGCTGTTATGCCTTATCGGTGGCAAGATGCTATGGGAAGCCTACACGGAACGCAACGAGCAAGAAGAAAATGCCGACACCGGTAATTCGATACTCGGCATCGGCACGATGTTGCTGCTATCCATAGCAACCAGTATTGACGCATTGTCTATCGGTTTGCTGTTTATCCCTGTTCCCGAGGTGCTATGGCGGGCTGTGGCGGTAATAGCATGTACCAGCACGTTTTTCTCGGTTATAGGCTATGCACTGGGCAAATCGCTCGGCAAGCACTTACCCTTCAATGCGAATATCATCGGCGGAATAATCCTGATAGCCATCGGCATTAAGATTTGCCTCGAGGGAGTGCTGCTGTAAGCACTACTTGAGTACGCCGAGTTCTTTTCCCACCTTGATAAACGCAGCCACGCCACGGTCGAGTTGCTCGCGCGTATGCGCTGCGCTGACCTGTACGCGGATACGTGCCTGGTCTTTAGGCACAACAGGATAGTAGAAACCTGTTACGTATATTCCCTCCTGCTGCAATGCGGCGGCAAAATCCTGACTGAGTTTGGCGTCATACAGCATAACAGCACAGATAGCCGATTCGGTAGGCTTGATATCGAAGCCGGCAGCTTTCATCTTCCCGATGAAATACTCGGTGTTGCCATGCAGGCGATCCTGCAGTTCGTTGCTGCGCGTGAGGATCTCCAGAGTTTTCAGTCCTGCTGCGGCAATCATCGGCGGCAGCGAGTTGCTGAACAGATAAGGACGGCTGCGCTGGCGCAGCAGGTCGATAATCTCTTTCTTGCCGGTTGTGAATCCTCCAACCGAACCTCCGAACGCCTTGCCGAGCGTGCCGGTAATAACCTCAATCTTACCGCGTAGGTTGTACCGCTCTGTCACACCGTGACCTGTCTTTCCTACTACTCCAGCCGAGTGACTCTCATCCACCATAACCATGGCGTCATACTTCTGTGCGAGTTCATAGATCTTGTCAAGCGGGCATACGTTGCCGTCCATCGAGAACACTCCATCGGTAGCAATGATGCGGAATCGCTGCGCCTGTGCGGCTTGCAGTTGTTTCTCCAGATCCTGCATATCGCCGTTGGCGTAACGGTAACGAACAGCTTTGCACAGACGAACACCATCGATGATTGAGGCATGGTTCAATGCGTCGGAGATAATGGCGTCCTCAGCAGTCAGCAGCGGTTCGAAGAGGCCGCCGTTGGCGTCAAAGCAGGAGGCATAAAGAATAGTGTCTTCGGTGCCGAAGAAGTCGGAGATAGCGCGCTCCAGTTGTTTGTGCGTGTCTTGCGTACCGCAGATGAACCTGACGGAAGCCATGCCGTAACCGCGATGATCCATACAATCTTTGGCGGCACTGATCAGTTCGGCGTTATCAGCCAAGCCGAGGTAGTTGTTGGCACAGAAGTTAATCACATCGGCAGGTTTGCCATCAGCGGCAACCTGAATGCCGGAGGTTTGCGGACTGACAATCACGCGTTCGCGTTTGTACAAGCCTGCAGCCTGAATCTGCTGCAGTTCATCCTGAAGATGTTGTTGGAATTTTGTGTACATGGTAGTTATTTTGATTAGTTAGTATTGGCTTAACCAAGTTAATTATTCATCCTTTGTATCGCTTCGCCTACAACGTAATTGCTGCCACCGATAAAGATCAGGTCTTCCGGTTGCGCAGCGGCTTGCGCAGGGGCTAATGCTTCCGCCACCGAACCGAACGCCTGAGCCGTTGAGTCAGGATGGATAGCCAGCCACTTGGCGAGTAACTGCACGGCAGGAAAGGCGCGATGGCTGGCAGGTTGGGTGAAGTAATAGGTTGCCTCGGCGGGCAATAGCCGCAGCACGTTGTCAATATCCTTGTCGGCAACCATGCCGAAGATTATATGCTTGCGTTTGTCTATGCGGCGCAGTTGTTCTACATACGTGGCTACACCGTGACTGTTGTGCCCCGTGTCGCAGATGGTGAGCGGACTATTGCACAAGGTCTCCCAACGTCCACGCAAGCCGGTGTAAGTTACCACGTTGGCAAAACCTTCGGCTATGGCGGGAGAGTTGAGCGACACCCCTCCGACTCCCCTCTCAAAGGGGAGAGAAGTTGAGAGTTGAGAGTGGGTGCGTAGCACTTGCAAGGCGACGTAGGCAGTCTGCAGGTTACGCTGCTGATAATCGCCGCGTAGTTCGCAGTCGGGCGCGAGACGCAGGCGTTGGCGTCGCAGGAATTCACATTGGTCAGCAAACCACAAGCGGCAGCCGGTTGTCTCCAAACCATCACCAAGAATGCCGCACTCTTCGGCACGGCTGAGGAAAACAGGCGCAGTTTGCGGATGTGTCTCGCCAATCACGCAGGGAACACCGGGTTTGATTATTCCGGCTTTCTGCGTGGCAATCTCAGCAAGCGAATGCCCGAGCAGGTCGGTGTGATCCATGCCGATATTGGTGATAACACTCAGTACAGGCGTGACAATATTGGTGGCATCCAGCAGTCCTCCCAAGCCGACTTCGATCACGGCTATATCCACCTTCTGCTCTGTTAGCCAGCAGAACGCCATAGCCGTGGTGATCTCGAAGAACGAGGGCTGCAGTTCGGCAAACAGCGATTGATGGTCTTCAACAAAACGTGCCACAAAAGTCTCGGGAATAAGGGAAAAACCTACCTCTCCGGGATTATCATGGCAGGAACGCCGGCGCTCAATCACACGCACCCGTTCGCAGAACGACACAAGATGCGGAGAGGTGTACAACCCTACTTTGTAGCCCGCTGCAGCCAGTGCAGAGGCAATGAGGTGCGAGGTGGATCCTTTGCCGTTGGTGCCGGCGACATGAACCACGGGAAACGACTGCTGCCAGCCTAAAGCATCCATAAGCTGCTGCATGGTATGCAGCCCGGGCTTATACGCCGCTGCACCCACCTGATGAAAAGGCGGTGCAATTGTATAGAGATATGTTAACGCTTCGTTGAATGACATTTGTGCCCTTTTTCCTCTGCACACTTTTTAACTGAATTGATAATTGAGTACCGCATCCTTCTTCTGCGAACTGAGCCAGTGGTAGAAGGGTTTGGTTACACGGATATGTACTGTTCGTGCTGTGAGGGTTATGCCGTTATGATGCAACGAATCCTCGACGCGGAATCGGATAACCAATCCGTCGTTGTCGTTGGCGGCGTTACACTGGTCTTGGAAGTCAGCCGCCCACGCTTCAGTCAGTTTGTCAACAGGCATAGTGAGAGTGAGGTTGTGCACGCGGTTCTTCTGGGCGTCCTGCAGGAGTTGTACATCCTTGACACGGCACTCATATTCGGCTTCGGCAAACGGTACATCCTTGTAGTACCTTCCGCCCCACCCTCTCGGCTGAACCTGCAGAGAGACGAATGCATACACATCTTTTTTCAGCAGCGGAGCAAAACGCTTGTAATCCTCACCGAAGATCATGAACTCGTAACTGCCGGTATAATCCTCGATGGTATAACGTCCGTACAATGTACCCTTCTGCGAAGTACGCTCCTCGGCAGCGGTGATTATTCCGCCTACGTTGATAATACGTTTCTCGTGCGCATGTATCCATTCTTCGGGCGACACGCGAGCCTGTTGCGGAGCTGCATCGGACACGACCTCTTTCTCTTCGGTCACAGGTTCGCCGTCTGCATCGCTGGTTACGATGGTTTCGATGGTTGTCTCCTGCTCGTCGGTTCTGCTGTCGTTGCCACCTTGTGCAAACTGGGCGATTGCGGCAGCACGTTGTTCGGGTTTCTCCCAATCGCGGAAATGCTTGAGTTCCTCAGCTGTAACCGAGCACAGTTCGCGCACCTCAAACTCGTAATCATCCAGCGGGTGAGCGGAGAGGTAGATGCCGATCATCTCTTTCTCCTTGTTGAGGCGTTCAATATTCGTCATGCGCGGCACGTTGGGCAGTTCGGGTTTCTGTATATCCACTTCCATGTCCGCTGCGCCGAACAAGGTGAACTGGTTGTCGGCTTTGTTCTGCTGGTAGAGGTTGCCGTAGCGAACGAGCGTATCGAGCACAACTTCGCCCTTGGAGTTATAACCTAACAGTTGCTCGCGGTAGAGCCCCTGGAAGCAGTCGAACGCTCCGGCATAGGCGAGACTTTCGATTGTCTTCTTGTTGCAGGCAGTGAGGTTGACGCGTTCCACAAAGTCGAATATATCCTTGTACTTACCGTTCTTCTCGCGCTCGGAGACGATAGCCTCCACGGCATTCTCGCCTACTCCCTTCACGCCGCCCAAGCCGAAGCGTATATCGCCCTTGCTGTTCGCCATGAAGTTCAGTCCCGACTCGTTGACGTCCGGCTCGAGTACGCGGATGTTCATCTCGGTGCACTCGTCCATGAGGCGGGTTACATCCTTAGTGCTGTTCTTGAGGATAGTGAGGTTAGCCGCCATGAACTCAGAGGGATAATGCGCCTTGAGATAAGCAGTCTGGTAAGCGACCCACGAGTAGCACGCCGCGTGCGACTTGTTGAAGGCATAGGATGCGAACTTCTCCCAATCCGCCCAAATCTTGTCAAGTATCTTCGGGTCATGACCGTTCGCCTTGCCGCCTGTCATAAACTTGCCTTTCAGCTCCTGCAGGATAGCCATCTGCTTCTTACCCATGGCTTTACGGAGTTTGTCGCTCTCGCCGCGGGTGAAGTTGGCAAGCAGTCGTGACAGAAGCATGACTTGCTCCTGATAGACCGTCACGCCGTACGTATCCTTCAGGTACTTCTCCATGACAGGTATATCGTAGGTCACAGGTTCCACGCCGTGCTTGCGGCGGATGAACTGCGGGATATAATCCATCGGTCCGGGTCGGTACAGAGCATTCATGGCTATGAGGTCGCCCATCACGGTCGGCTTGAGTTGGCGCATGTAACTGCGCATTCCTGAAGACTCAAACTGGAACACGGCTACCGTTCGCCCTTCCTGGAACAGTTTGTATGTCAGTTCGTCGTCCAGAGGAATGTGGTCGATATCCACATCTATTCCCTTGGTGCGCTTAATGGTTCGTATGCACTCCTTGATGATTGACAGGGTGATCAGTCCGAGGAAGTCCATCTTGATCAGTCCTACCGACTCCACCACATGGCCGTCGTACTGGGTAACAAGCACACGCTTCTGCGTCTTGGGGTCGAGCACGGAAGCCAGCGGAGCGAACTTAGTCAGATCGTCGGCACCGATGATCACGCCACAGGCATGTATGCCTACCTGACGGATAGTATCCTCTAATTGTGCAGCGTACTCCAAGGTGTTATGCAGTACGGGATCATCGCCCTCGTATATCTGGCGGAGTTCGTCGATGTACTTGTAGCAGTTGCGGAGGTTAACCTTGGGTTTCTTGCCTTTATCATCCTTGACCGAATCGGGGAAATCACGGTCGGGAACGAGTGACTTGAGCTGGTTGCTCATGGGTATAGGTACGCCTTGCACGCGCGCCACGTCGGCAAGAGCCGAACGCGTAGCCATCTTGCCGTAGGTGATGATATGTGCCACATGGGTAGCACCGTACTTCTGTGACACCCAATCGAGCACCTTGCCGCGACCGGAATCCTCGAAGTCGGTATCTATATCCGGCAGAGATATACGGTCGGGGTTCAGGAATCGCTCGAACAGCAGGTCGTACTCCAATGGGTCCAGATCCGTTATCTTCAGGCAGTATGCCACCACGCTACCGGCGGCACTACCTCGCCCGGGTCCTACGCTGACGCCCAGCTCCTCGCGCGCGGCGCGGATGAAGTCCATGACGATCAAGAAGTAACCCGGGAAACCCATCGTGTTGATCGTATTGAGCTCGAACTCAATGCGTTCCTTCAGCACCTCGTCGGTATCGAGCCGCTCCTGTCCGTAGCGCTGTAGTGCGCCTTGCATGGTTAGGTGACGCAGGTAGGCGGCTTCCAGCTCCAGTCGACTGCCGTAGTCTTCCTCGCTACCGAA
>ONHW01000003.1 GCA_900317745.1 uncultured Bacteroidales bacterium
TTTGCATTTCGCCTGTCATTTTTGGTCAAAAATCAACAAAACGCACGAGCACGCACATTTTTCTTCGGGAAAGTTTGCAAATGTGCATTTTTTTTCGTACTTCGGCACGCCCCTTCCCTGCGGGCGGGTTCCCTCCGAAGCTACAGTGTGGCAATGCCGGGCATAAGCAACCTTTCCGCAGAAAAATTATAGCTCGCGCTATTACTTTTTTGCGCCGCAGCACCTGCTTTCATGCAAGCATAAGCAGGCACTTCTGCACTAAAAATGCACATGTGTGCAATTTTTCTTCGGGAAAGTTTGCAAATGTGCATTTTTTTTCGTACTTTGGCACGCCCCTATATCTATGTCGTGGCAACGCTCACCGCTATATTGACATAGGATTATATCTCCACTTTCCCTAAAAGGAAATCATAGATATTCATAATCAGAAATCCCTCATCGTTGCGATAAGTCGGTTGCATACCTCCGACAATAACTACTTTCTGAAAACTGTCATCAATCTTTCTGATGGACTCGAATTCCTGTCTCTTCTTGGCATCGGTATCCATAGCAAAAGCAGATTGAACATAAATGCGTTGATCACCTTGATTACATACAAAATCCACCTCTAATGTTTTACGCTCGCTCTTACCTTCTTCGTTTTTGGTATTGATTATTACTTGACCGACATCCACGGAGAAACCACGTAAGCTCAATTCATTATAGATTAGGTTCTCCATTAGATGTCCGGCTTCCGTCTGCCGGAAGTTCAGGCGGGCATTACGCAGCCCCAAATCATCAAAATAATACTTAACGGGAGTGTCAATATATCTTCTGCCCTTGATATCGTATCGCACAGCTTTTGTTATCATAAAGGCATCCTGCATGTAGTCAAGATAATTCTTGATAGTGTCTCTCGCGATATTGCTTTGCTTGACCGAGTTGAAGGTGTTAGCTATCTTAGTAGGATTAGTCAGACTGCCAATACTGCTTGCCACAATATCTATCAACTCTTCCAGATCGTCATCGTTGCGTATGTCGTAACGCTCCTTGATATCCAGCATATACGTGTTATGGAACAACTGCTGCAAATAGTCGCGTTTCTGCTGCTCGTTCTGCATAGTCAGAGTCTGAGGCAGTCCGCCCAAACGCAGATAGTCGTTCAAATGTCGCTCAATAAAGGTGGTGTCAGTCTGCGCTGACATATATTCACGGAAACAGAGCGGGTGTATGCGCACCTCATCGCCTCTGCCACGGAAAGTGGTAATCACATCTTTGGAAAGGAAACGGGCATTGCTTCCGGTTACATACACGTCTATATTGGTACGTTTCATCAGCGTGTTCAGCACTTCCTCGAAACGCCCTAACAACTGCACCTCGTCAATCAGCACGTAATAAGTTTTGGTGTCTTGCACTTGCTCATCAATGTGCTGTAGCAATGTCAATGGCTCACGCAACCGTTCGTTGTACATGTTTTCCAAGTCAATCGCAATAATGTGCTGCTCATCTGTTCCCTCACTTTTCAGGTAATCGGCAAACAGGTTAAAGAGCAGATACGACTTGCCGCATCGACGCATTCCGGTGATGATCTTCACCATGCCGTTGTCCTTGCGGTCAATGAGTTTCTGAAGATAAATAGGACGTTCGATTTTCATGCTATTTGCATTTTTTGCGTATATACGCATTTTTTACGAGTGCAAAGATACTGTTTTTTTTTGATATATGCAAATTCTATCTGCATTTTTTGCGTATATACGCATTTTTTGCGAATAGAAATAACGTTTATATGGCATTTTACGGCATTAAGCCGCATGTCGAGAGAAACTGACGGTTATTTTTTCGTACTTCGGCACGCCCCTTCCCTGCGGGCGGGTTCCCTCCGAAGCTACAGTGCAGCAATGCCGGGCTGCGCGTGCGGCAAGGCGGTCGCAACGGATGCCGCGTGGCAGCATAAAAGCGACGCCTGCCTTCGCTTCTCCCCACCAAAACATTGCATGTGCAAGTTTTGTCGGGGACCCCATTCCGAAGAAAAATATTGCTGGCGCAATGACTTTTTAGTGCCGCAGCACCTGCTTTCATGCAAGCATAAGCAGGCACTCCTGCACAAAAAATGCACTCTCGTGCAATTTTTCTTCGGGAAAGTTTGCAAATGTGCATTTTTTTTCGTACCTTTGTGGGGTAATTTGGAAAAATGTGCGGATACGGCAAGTATTAACATATTTGTTCCTCTGCGTTTGTGTGTTTGCACAAGCGCAGTTGGATGCGCCTGTGAGTTATTCGTCAGAGGACTCCGTTGTCATGCTTGGCGACGGTACTGCCATACTGCACGGCAAGGGCGTGCTGCACTACAAAACAATGGAACTGGACGCCGAATATATCCGCATGAAATCCGACAGTTCGACGATCTATGCCGTGGGCGTATATGACACCGTGACCGAGGAGTGGAAAGGCAAACCCGTGTTCAAGGACGGCAAAGAGAGCTACGAGTCCGGCGAGATAACCTACAACATCAAGACGCAGAAAGGATTTATCCGCAACGTGGTGACGCAACAGGGCGAAGGATACATCATAGCCGAAAAGACAAAGAAAGTGGAAGGCGACGAAATGATGATGGCAGGCGGCAAATATACGACCTGCGACGATCATGAGCATCCGCACTTCTACCTGCGTATGACCAAGGCGAAAGTCAAACCCGGCGAGTACATTGCCACCGGTCCGGCGTATCTGGTGGTGGGCGACGTGCCGCTGCCACTGGCTATACCGTTCGGATTCTTCCCGTTCACGCAGACTTACTCATCCGGACTGATCATGCCTACGTTCGGCGACGAGTACGAGCGAGGACTGTTTCTGAAAGGGCTGGGTTACTACTGGGCCATCAACGACTATATGGACCTGGAGATAACCGGCGATATCTACACCAAAGGTACATGGGCTGTCTATGCCAAGTCGCGGTACGTCAAGCGGTACAAGTTCAACGGCAATATCAGCATCGAGTACCGCAGCGATGTGCGCGGCGAGAAAGAGCTGCCGAACTACAGCAAGACGAACAACTTCAATATCCGCTGGACGCATACCCAGGACTCCAAAGCCAACCCGTACAGCACATTCTCCGCGAGCGTCAACTTCGCTACGTCCGGCTATAACCAGAACAGTATAAACAACTACTACCGTCCGGAGATCAACTCGGCGAACACCACTTCGTCAACCATCAACTATACGCAGCGATTCCCCGACAGCCCGTGGAGCATAGGTATCAACGCCTCTGTCACCCAGCGAACGAAAGACTCGACGCTGTCCGTTACCGCACCCAGCCTGACGGTGAACATGAGCAGTATATATCCGTTCAAGCGCAAGAAAGCAGTGGGCAAAGAGAAGTGGTACGAGAAGATCAAGATGAGTTACAGCGGCGCGTTCACCAACAGTATAACCTGTAAGGAGAATTACTTCTTCCGCTCCAACTTTGCCAAAGATTGGCAGAACAAGATTACCCACAGCATACCTATCAGCGCCAACTTCACGCTGTTCAAGTATCTGAACGTTTCGCCATCAATCAACCTGAGCGATAAGATGTATTTCCAGCGCGTTGACCAGACCTGGAACGAACAGGAGAACCGCCTTCAGCGCGACACGACGCAGGGCTTCTACAATGTGTTCGACTTCAATGTGGGCGTCACTCTGTCCACGAAGTTGTACGGTTTCTATACGCCGTACCGCAAGTGGTTCGGCGACAAGGTTGACCGTTTCCGCCACGTGCTCACGCCAAGTATCAGTTTCACCTATCACCCGGATTTCGGCACGCCGTGGTGGGGATATTACGGCTCGTACGACCAGCCGGTCGGCACGACGGAGACGGACTCGCTGGGGAACAAGACGTTCGTGCCGAAGCTGGATGCCAACGGCGACCCGATGAAGCTGCGTCAGGTATATTCGCGTTTCCCGCAGGGTAATGCACCCAACGGTGCAGTCGGCTCTATCGGATTCTCGCTGGGCAACAATATCGAGATGAAGATCCGTGACGACCAGGACACGACAGGACAGAAGCCGTACAAGGTTGTCTCGCTGATTGACAACCTGTCTATCAGCGGCGGGTACAACTTCATAGCCGACTCGATGAACTGGTCGAACTTCAACGTCAACCTGCGAATAAAGATCCCGAAGGTGAACTACACAATCAACCTCTCGACCTCTCTCGACCCGTACATGTACGAGCTGAACGCCGCCGGCACGCCCGTGCGCACGAACAAGCAATACTGGCATAACGGCCGTTTCCCGCACTGGAGCGGTACATCCACTTCGCTCAGTTATACGTTCAACAACCAGACGTTCAAGAAACTGGCGGAGCGTATCAACAAAGACAAACCCAAAGCACCCACCGACAGTACACACACCGAGACGCCTGCTAAAGGCAAAGCGCCGACGTTCACACCGACCGACATACAATGGAGCCTGAGCGTCAGTTATACCTTGCGATACGGCAACGGGTCGACGTTCGATTACGAAAAGATGTACCCTAAGATGGAGTTCACCCAGAACCTGAGTCTGAACGGCACACTCAACTTCGGCAAAGGCTGGAAAGCTTCCGCCACAACGTCGTTCGACTTCAAGGCGAAGAAATTTACGTACACGAACTTCAGCGTCACGCGCGACCTGCACTGCTGGACTATGTCCGCCTCGTTCGTGCCGTTCGGACCGTACAAGAGTTACAATTTCCACATAGGCGTCAACGCCTCGATGCTGGCAGACCTGAAGTACGACAAGTCGTCGGCAGAGTCCACCAACAAGAAGGTCAACTGGTGGTAACAGGAAGGTTAACCGGTGGTAACAGTCTAAATATGTATGCTCTCCAGTGCCTTGAGCGTGAGGCGTGACAGGGCGTAGTCGTCCAGATCTTCCCACCTGACGGCTATCGTTCCGGGTATATCGGGCAGTTCGCCGGTTGCCACAAGGTAAAAGTGCGCATGCAGGCGCTGGTGGCTCAGGATATGTGTGATGGTCGGCAGCTGTTTGGCTGTCTGTGCTTCTGATGGCTGCGGCGTATCGTTCAGCCATTCGGCTTCGGTAGGATGTTCGGTCAGCGGAAACTCGTACAGGTGGTGCCATATATCCTTGTCGGTGCGCTGGCGGATGAGCGTCGTGCGTGCGGGAGTAATATATATATTGTACGTGAAGAACCGATCCCGCAATGCGGGTCTGGGTTTTCTGACAGGCAGCAGTTCCGCAGTGCCTGCAGCGAATGCGCGGCAGTACGCCTGCACGGGACAGTTGGTGCAGTCAGGCGAAACAGGCAGGCAATGCAGCGCACCGAACTCCATGATAGCCGTGTTGAACATACGCGGGTGATCACGGTCGAGCAGTTCTTCCGCCAACTGACGGAACAGGTGCTTGCCGGCGGAGGTGTCGAAAGCCGTGTCACAGTCGTACAACCGCGCCAGAACACGATAGACGTTGCCGTCAAGGGCAGGATAGGGCATATTGTAGGCAAACGAGGCGATAGCGCCCGCCGTGTACTCGCCTACGCCGGGCAGGGCACGCAGCTCGGCAAACGTTTGCGGAAAGAGGACAGCCGGGGTCTGTCTTCTGTCAGCCGTAGGCGGTCGGTTATCTGTCAGCGCAGCGGTCTGATTTTCCACAATCATCTTGGCTGCCTTGTGCAGGTTGCGGGCGCGGGAGTAATATCCTAATCCCTGCCACAGCCGGAGCACTTCGCCTTCATCGGCTGAGGCCAACAGCTCAATAGTCGGATAGGTGCTGACAAAACGATGGTAATACTCCATACCCTGCACCACACGCGTCTGCTGCAAGATAACCTCCGACAACCAAATGTAGTATGGATTGTCTGTTTCACGCCAAGGCAGAACACGATGGTTGGCATCGTACCAATCGTACAGCAAACGATAGAATTTCTGACTATAAAGTGACATTTTTTGCCCTATTTTGTAAAATAATGGTGCAAAGATACATAAAAAAAACGAAAAAACGAATTTTTTTTCACTTTTTCTTTTGAATATCAAATATTTTTTGTAACTTTGCAATCCATTTCGCGCTTTTTGAGTGTGAAATGTGCTTTGTGCGAGAAAAAGTATAACTAAAAAATATTAAAACAATTATGACAAAAGCAGAATTAGTTAACCAAGTCGCCATGGAGACCGGCTATGACAAGGCAACGATCTTGGGCATTGTTGAGTGCGCCATGGAGTGCGTTAAGAAGAACGTTGCTGCCGGAGAGAATGTTTACCTCCGTGGATTCGGTAGCTTCATCACCAAAGTTCGTGCAGAGAAAGTTGCACGTAACATCAAGAAGAACACTTCACTCGTAGTGCCCGAGCACAAGATTCCGGCATTCAAGCCAGGCCGCGAGTTCTTCGCACAAGTTAGAAAGTAAACAATATTTAACCAACCATTTAATATCTTACAATTATGCCAAACGGAAAGAAGCATAAGAGACATAAGATGTCCACGCACAAGCGTAAAAAACGTCTGCGTAAGAATCGTCATAAGCATAAGTAAATGACGCCTGCTTTGCAACTTGATGCCCTGCTACAGCGGTAGCAGGGCATTGCAAAGTTTATTAATGCTGCGCGTATATACGCATGCGAGGCTATCAGCCTGCTGACAAATATATGCGGAGCGATGTTTAACATTTTGATGTACAGTAAATCATGAAAAGCGAATTGATTATCGACGTACATCCCGATGAGATAGCCATCGCGCTCACTGAAGACGACCGATTGCAAGAGATCCGTCGCGAAAAGCGCAATGTTGACACCTTTGCCGTGGGAAATATCTATTACGGCCGTGTCAAAAAGGTTATGCCGGCTCTGAATGCCGTGTTTGTGGATGTAGGTTATGAGAAAGAAGCTTTTCTACACTACTTGGATTTAGGTTCTAATTTTCTTACCTTACAGAAATTTATCACCCGAACAGTGAGCGACCGCCGGCGTCTGCCATCGATGCGAAGTATTGAGAAGCAACCCGAGTGTGGCAAAGACGGACAAATAGGCGACTATCTGCATGTGGGTGATACACTATTAGTACAAGTCACCAAGGAACCCATCAATACCAAAGGTCCGCGTCTGACTGCCGAGATCTCTCTCGCTGGACGCAACATGGTACTTATGCCAATGGGCGACAAGGTGATGGTTAGCAACAAAATCCGCAGGGACAGCGAGCGTAACAGACTGCGCAAGCTGGTGCAGCAGGTGAGGCCGCAAGGATACGGAGTGATTGTCCGTACAGTGGCTGAAGGTGCACAACTCGAAGATCTGGACTCCGAACTCAATATCCTCGTGCGGAAATGGGAAGACGCATTGCGATTGCTGCAAACCAAGCAACCCGTAAGCCTCATTTGTGAGGAGATCGGACGAACCACAGGAATCATCCGCGACTTGTTCTCGCCCGAGTTCAATACCATTCAGGTCAACGATCAGGGCGTGTACGATGAGGTTCGGGAATATGTCGAACTCATATCGCCCGAAAGCGCCAAGATCGTCAAACTCTATACCGGCGACCAGCCGATATTCGACAAGTACGATATCACACGCCAGCTGAAGACCGGTCTCGGTCGCACAGTAGGTTTCAAGAATGGCGGATACCTGATCATCGACAAGACCGAGGCGCTGTTCTCGATTGATGTCAACAGCGGCTCTAAGAAAGTGTATGCCGACCAGGAGCAGAACGCCTTCCACTACAACATGCTGGCTGCAGAGGAGATTGTTCACCAGCTGCGCCTGCGGGATATAGGAGGTATAATCATTGTCGATTATATCGACATGGACTCCAAAGATCATCAGCAGCAACTCTACGAGTACATGCGCAAACTGATGTCACACGACAGAGCGCGGCATAACATCTTACCGCTCAGCAAGTTCGGACTGATGCAGATCACTCGTCAGCGCGTTCGACCGGCTGTGGAGATGGACGTAACCGAAGTATGCCCGACATGTCACGGTAAGGGACGTATCCAGAGCTCAATCAATTTTGCCGAGCAACTGGAGCAGGAGATCGACCTGATGTTCCGCCAGTATGGTAAAGGATTACGCCTGCATGTGCACCCGTACGTCTATGCGTACGCAACGCGAGGACTGCTGAGTCTCAAGCTGCGTTGGTGGTGGCACTACGGTATAACGTTGCAGCAGAACCAGGGACTCGGTATGATGGAGTATCATTTCCACAATGCCAATGGGCAGGAAGTGAGTCGTCCGGAAGTGGAATCGAACGGTGAGGACAAGATCGAGCGTGCCTTGCGCGCTGATGCTAATCCGCAACCGCAACCACAGCAGCCCAAGCAGCAACCCAAGCAACAAAAGGCGCAGAAACAACAAAAGAACCAACAGCAGCCGCAACAGCAGCAACCCAAGGCTCAACAACCGCAACAACAGCAACAACCCAAGGCACAACAACAGCCGCAGCCGCAACAGCAGCCTAAAGCTGAACAGCCGAAGGTAGAAAAGCCTAAAGCTGAACAGCCCCAGGTTGAGCAGCCTAAGGCAGAACAACCCAAGGTAGCACAACCCAAAGCAGAGCAGCCCAAGCCCGAGCAGCAACAGCCCCAGGCTGAGGCCAAGCCCAAAGCTAAGCGGCCCGCACGCAAAAAAGCTGCCAAACCTGCACAGGAAGTTGCAGAACCCGTTGCCGAGCAGCCGAAGGTAGAACAACCGAAAGTTGAACAGCCCAAGGCAGAACAACCGAAAGTTGAACAGCCCAAACCTGAGCAACCGAAGGCTGAAGAAGCCAAACCAAAGGCTAAACGCACAACGCGTAAGAAAGCTGCCAAGCCTGCTGCAGAACAACCCGAGGAACAAAAAGCCGAACAGGTTGTGAAAACCGAACAGCCCAAGGCAAAGGCTGCCAAACAAACGCAAAAGCCTGCCGAGCCAAGTGCCGACAAGCCGAAAAAAACACGTCAGCCGCGTAAGAAAAAAACTGACGCACAACAAGGTGCAGAAAATGCCCAAATCCAATAAGTAGAAAAGCGAAAAAAGCTGTCACACCATGTGGCAGCTTTTTTTGTGTTTTCGTGCACCATAATCGGTCCATTCTCGGTCCGTTTTCGAGCCAAAGTCGGGAGAAAGTAAAACTTTTTTGCAAGTTTTCTTGTATATTTCAAAAAAATGTTGTATCTTTGTACCGGTTTTGTATAAGTTAGCAATCCGATGAGCAAATCCGAGACATATCAGCTCCTGTTGCCGCAGATTGAATCGCTGGTTGCGGGCGAGCATGACATGATTGCCAAGATGGCAAACGTGGCTGCTGTGCTGCACGAGGCGTTCGGCTTCTGGTGGACGGGGTTTTACAGGGTGGAGCACGATCCGTCTCAAGCAGACGCACAAGCCGTGTTGGTGCTCGGACCGTTTCAGGGTCCCATAGCCTGCACGCGTATTCCCTACGGGCGAGGCGTGTGCGGCACGGCGTGGCAGCAGGCTAAAACGATGGTTGTGCCCAACGTGCACGAGTTTCCTGGACATATAGCCTGCTCGTCGGCTTCGAACAGCGAGATCGTTGTGCCGGTTATGCAGGCAGGCTCTGTTGTGGCGGTGCTGGATATCGACAGCCGCGACTTCGCCGCGTTCGACCAGACAGACGCCCTCTACCTCGAGCAAATAGCACGAGCCCTGACGGCTGACAAAACCCAATAAGATAAATAGTAAATAGTAAATCGTAAATCCCATGGTTATAATCTTTGATCTCGACGGAACGTTGCTCAACACGATTGATGATCTGGGCTATGCGTGCAACCATGCGCTGCAACTTGCCGGCTATCCCGTGCATCCGATTGAGGCGTATCCGGCTATGGTCGGCAATGGTATCAACAACCTGATCCGTCGTGCCTTGCCGGAAGCCGTGCGAACGGAAGAAACGATTCTGCATGTGCGCGAATTCTTCGTGCCCTATTACGATGAGCATAATTGCGATTTCACACGTCCTTACGCAGGAATACCCGAACTGCTGGCAACGCTCAAGGCGCAGGGACACCTGTTAGCCGTCGCCAGCAACAAGTATCAGGCAGCTACCGAGAAGATTGTCAACCACTTCTTCCCCGGCATATTTGATGTGATCTTCGGCGAACGAGAGGGCGTGAACCGCAAACCCGACCCGCAGATCGTCTATGATATCTTGAATACTCTCAACCCTCCATACGGCGAAGCAGATCGTTCGACCGTAGGGAGAAAAGAACTCTCAACTCTCAACGACTCTCAACCCTCAACTCTCAACTCTCAACTAATCTACCTCGGCGACAGCCTCGTTGACCGAGACACCGCACGCAATGCCGGTTTGCCTTTCGTCGCCTGTTCGTGGGGATTTGTGCCGCGTGAGACGCTCGTGGCGGAAGGAGTAGAACATATTATTGACCAACCCGTTGATTTGCTGAATTATGTCCACTGATTACGAAATCATCTCTCCGCGCCAGCAGAAAGTGCTGGAATACTTGCTGGAGCACCATATTCCCTTCACCACCTACAACCACCCCGAGGGCAAAACCATCGAGGAAGCCAAACGTTGGTGGCACGCTGACGGTAGCGTTCATTGCAAGAACATCTTCATGCGCAACCACAAGGGCGACCAGCATTACCTCATTTGCTTCCCGTGCGATGATGATCTGGCTATTCACGACATCGAACATTGGCTGAAAGAGGTGCTCGTCTCGCAGGGCAAAAAAGCACCGGGCAAACTCTCCTTCGCCTCGCCCGAACGAATGTTGCGATACCTGGGGCTGGAGCCCGGCAGTGTCAGTCCTTTCGGGCTGATCAACGACACCGAACACCATGTTATCCTCTTTCTCGATAGCCGGCTCAAAGATGCGCAGACGCTGAGTTTTCACCCTAACGACTGCCGCGGCACGGTAGTTATCACCCAGCAGGCTTTTCAGCAGTATCTCTCTTCCGTCGGCAACACGGTCGAATATATTCAAACGGTCTGAAACACTTGTAATCAATCAATTATAATTTACTTCAACAATGGAAATCTTCTTACTCATACTTGCCTTTCTATGTATGCTCATCGGCATTATCGGCTGCATTGTTCCCGGTTTGCCGGGTACACCTGTCGCCTATGCCGGATTGTGGATTGCGCAGGCGACCGACCGTGTCGATTTCTCCTGGCAACTGTTGCTTATTTGGGCTGTTGTCACGATTGTTGTCTCTGTGCTTGATTATGTCGTCCCGGCGTGGGGCACCAAGCGTTTCGGTGGCACCAAATGGGGCGTCTGGGGCAGCACTATAGGCGTGTTTGTCGGACTGTTCTTCGGTGCGGCTGGAGTGATCATCGCACCTTTGGTTGGTGCTGTTATCGGCGAACTGCTTGGCGGCAAAGAGGTGCAACAGGCACTCAAAGCCGGGTGGGGAAGTTTCATCGGTCTGCTCTGCGGCACGCTGCTCAAACTCATCTGCTGCGGACTTATGACATCTGCACTCATCCAGGCCGTTTGGTGACGGCTGAGGCTCTGTGCTGAAATAGTATACACGGTTTACCGTAATTATTTATCAACTGCTCCTTTGGAGTACAAAACATTTACAACATGAAAGATTTAAATGGAACAAAGACTGAGCAAAACCTCCTGGAGGCGTTTGCCGGTGAGTCAATGGCTCGCAACAAGTACACTTTCTTCGCTTCCAAGGCAAAGAAAGACGGTTATGTACAGATTAGCAAGATCTTCGAAGAGACGGCTGCCAACGAAAAAGAACACGCCGAACTCTGGTACAAATATCTCAACGGTGGCAAGATCAGCGACACCACCGCCAACCTGCTGGCTGCTGCCGAAGGCGAAAATGCCGAGTGGACCGACATGTACGCCCGCATGGCTGCTGAGGCACGTGCAGAGGGCTTTGACGAGATTGCCGAGAAGTTCGAGCAGGTCGGTGCTATCGAGAAGCACCACGAGGAGCGCTATCGCAAACTCCTGAAGAACATTGAGGATAAGGTTGTTTTCTCGCGTGAAGGCGACTGTATCTGGCAGTGTTCCAACTGCGGACATATCGTTGTCGGCAAGTCGGCTCCCGACGAGTGTCCCGTTTGCCACCACGCCCAGGCTTACTTCCAGCTTTTGGCGGAAAACTATTAAATTTGCACGGCTTTGCCGATCGTTCAAGCAAAGCGCGATAAGCATACGGATTTGCTGATCGTTCAAGCAAAGCACGATATGCAATATTAATTTTTAATTATTAATTTTTAATTTTGAAATAATAACCCCCTAAATATTTATTAGTATGGCAAAGTACATTTGTGATGTTTGCGGGTACGAGTATGATCCCGCAGTTGGCGATCCTGACAACGGTATCGCTCCCGGCACTTCATTCGAAGATCTTCCCGCTGATTGGGTTTGTCCTCTTTGCGGTGTAGGCAAAGACCAGTTCTCCGAAGCATAATTCCGACAGATGACACACGCCAACCTGCGTGTGTCATCTGTTTCTTGCCTTCCACCAGTTTTCCACCTGCCTTCCACCAGTTTCCCTCGTGGTTTCCTTCTGGTCCCAATATATGCTGAATATATGCCGAATATATGCTTCACCCAATATAGTCCTATCATATCAATAATCAAATCGTGAGAATCCAGCCTTTTTTGAGTAGTAAGTTTTCCATTTGCATTCCCCAAAATCTCTCCATAGATACAAAAACTTTTTGATATATGCAATTTTTTTCCCTATTTTCTTGCATATCTCAAAAAAAAGTTGTACCTTTGCACTCGCAAACTCACGTATGGATGTATGCGTACATACTCCGGGTGGGATTGCGTACATATAAAGGCGTTTACTAACGCTTGTTTTTGATCATTTGAAACCTGAGAAACTTCAAATTGTTATCTTCGAAAACAAGGCAGTGGTAGATGCCCATGGGTGTTTATACACTTGCACGTACTTTTTGGTGCGTGTGTGTTTATGTATATGCACAGCGTGGGTTTCTGCATTGCTTATTCGAGATAACGGGTATTCTCAGGACCTCAAATGACGGATAAGCAACAAAAGGAATCCGCGTTTTTTGATGGTTAAAGAACTCTATTTTCGATTTCGCAATCTCATCTTGTATGGGATTATCGGTGGTTTTTGTGCCGCCTTGGACTTTGGCGTATATACTACGCTGTGTTATTTTGATATTATGCCTTACCTTTGGGCGAATATCATCAGTATTCATGTGGGCATCTTCATGTCCTTTATTCTCAACCGATCCTTCAACTTCAAGGTCAAAGATAAGACGACGCAACGTTTCTTGTCTTTCTATGCGGTGGGCTTAACCGGCTTGGGAATCAGCGAGTTAATGCTCTATCTGATGGTCACGCTTGGCGGTATGAATGAGCTTCTCTGCAAACTCATATCCATCGTTGTGGTCGCCCTGATACAATTCATTCTGAATAAGTATATCACCTTCAAAAGTGCTTACGAGCACCCCGATAAATAACCATGAAAGAAATCATCTATTTTGTGCTTCCTGCCTATAATGAGGAGGCAAACATCGAAGAAGTAATCGCCCAGTGGCATCCTATCTGTGAGCAGATCAATGCTGAAGGTAATGAGGCTCATTTGGTCATCGCCAATGATGGAAGCAAGGACAATACTTTTGCAATCATGCAAGGTCTGCAATCCAAGTACCCGCTTCTCATTCCGCTTAATAAGGAGAACTCCGGTCACGGCTCAACGGTACTTTACCTCTACCACTATGCCATCAACAACAAAGCCGACTACATCTTTCAGACCGATAGTGACGGACAAACCCTTCCTGAAGAGTTCTGGCAGATGTGGAATAACCGCCACAATTACGATTTTCAAATAGGCACGCGTGGTGGCAGACAAGATGGCGCAAGTCGCGTCTTTGTTACTAAAACTCTCCGTTTTGTAGTTTGGCTCATGTTCCATGTGTGGGTTAAGGATGCCAATACACCTTTCCGCTTATTGAAAGTGGAGAAACTAAAGCCCATCTTGGATGTCATCCCACAGGATTACAACTTAGCGAACGTAGCCGTTAGCGCGATTGCTGTACGTTGGCATTATAATATCGGATGGTATCCAATTACTTTCCGTCCTCGTCAAGGAGGTGTCAACTCCATCAACATGCGCCGTATCTTCAAAATCGGTATCAAAGCATTAACAGATTTCAGAACCATAAATAGAAATTTACGATGAAAGAACTAATAAGACGCGAGTGGTTATACTTGCTTATGATTATTGGATTAGCGGTACTTACGTTTATGCAGGTATCGACTTTCCGATTTGGTTTCTTTACGGCTTATGACGAAGCTTATTTCTTGCTTAAGCTGCAAGAAGCGTACGACATGAGTTGCATTACCGGAAAGAGCCAGTGGAATTTAATTGCGGTACATTGGTTCCCATTTTTTGATTTGACGAGCAAATTCTACAATTCCTTAGCAGCCACTATCCTTATATGGCTTTCCACAATAATAGTAACCATCGCTTCTTGCGTCTTGTTTGATAAAAAGCGTGTTGTTAAATACTTCGCTCTTTCGTGGTTGTTTTTGTTCGGGCTTGGAGATAGCATGCAATATGTGTCTATGCAAACAGCTGTCCTAACATGGGCACTTTGCGCGTTCATTTTATTCTATAAAAGCGAAATTCCATGGAAAAAAGCACTCTTTGCTATTCTTTGTGGAATATGCTTAGGGTTCTCGTTATTCATCATTATTCCTGCGGCACTTGTTTTGCTCGCGTGCGTGGCTTTGATAATCCTTATTTCATATTGGGGAAATTGGCAAAAAGCGGCATTATACATCGGTTCAGGTATTGTTGGCGTTTTGCTGACATGTTTGTATATGCACGTAGTGGTTTGTCCTTTAGGAGACATCTTGGATGCAATGCTATTTACAGCGACCTATATTGGTAAGAGTGGCTATCACTACGATGGATCGAGTTTTATAATGCAATATGCTTTATTTTTCCGTGATTGTTTATTTGTCATACTTGCCTTTGTGGGCGCATATTGGCTCTCTAAACGTATTGATAATAAATGGCTTGGAGGCATAGCCTATGTAGCGATGATTCTTGTTTATACCCATTACCAAGTAAAGCCTTTGATTTCTCCTTCTATGTTTGCGATGAGTATTCCGCTTATTCCTTTCCTTTTTGGCGATTTGCAAAACTTTAAATGGAGCGATCTGAAAAAAGCAGAAAATTGGTTCTACTTATTTATCTTTGCTTATCCTCTTCTTGCGTCCTTTGGAACCAATACTGCTTTAAGTGGTCGAATTCATTGCTTTGTTTCTGCATGGTTGTTCTTGTGGTTTGAATACGAATACAAACATCCGCAAGAGGATTACAGACGAGTATATGCGGCTGTACTTTTGCTGTTTATAATACCCTTATCCGGAACATACAAAGCGTACATGAATCGCGATGATTCTCACCATTTTACGCGTGGCAATAAGTACTTTGCAGAAATAGCTCTAACAGAAAAACAAGCAGATTATTTTAATAAGGTGTACGATATTTTGGAGGATTACAACTATCAACCCAAACAGTCGGTAGTTTTAACTGCTTGTTATGATTATTGCTGTTTGTATGCGTTTGATGCTGTAAATGCAGCAAACTATCACCAAGTACAGAACTTTGCTTATTTCCCAAAAGAAAAGATGATAGAACCCGATTTCATATTCCTCTGCAAATGGGATTCCATTGTTATGGCGAAAGATTTAGAAGCAATGCCTTGGGGCTGGCCGGAAGAGTTTGATAAATACTATGTTGGTACTCCAGAACCCGATGGAGCACCTTGGGTAAATCATCCAGAATTAGAAACTCGTCATTTATATTGTCGCAAATCTTTAAAGAAAAAATGACCCATTACGATTATCTCATAGTTGGCTCTGGTCTCTTCGGAGCGACATTTGCTTATAAAGCATGCAAAGCAGGTAAGTCCTGTCTCGTTATAGACAAACGTCCGCATCTTGGCGGTAATGTGTATTGTGAGAATATCGAAGGCATCAACGTGCATAAATACGGCGCGCACATCTTCCATACAGCGAACAAAGAAGTGTGGGATTTCGTAAACTCCCTTGTGCCGTTTAATCGCTACACCAATTGCCCTGTAGCCAACTATCACGGCGAACTATAAAACCTGCCGTTTAATATGAACACCTTTGCGCAACTATGGGGAGTTCGTACACCTGAAGAAGCCAAAGCCAAAATAGAGGAGCAGTGTGCAGATGTAGCCGCCAAGATGGACGGGGCAGAGCCACGCAACCTGGAGGAACAAGCCCTCATGCTCGTCGGCAGAGACATCTACGAGAGACTCATTAAGGAGTACACAGAAAAGCAATGGGGTAGAGACTGCAAAGAGTTACCGGCATTCATCATCCGCCGTTTGCCTTTGCTTTTTGTCTTTGATAACAATTATTTCAACGATCCATACCAGGGTATCCCTATTGGTGTGTACAATGTAGCCACCAATTAAATTGCATATTGTAGAGTTTCAAAAAAAGTTGTATCTTTGCAGCCGATTATGAACCTCTATAATTTGTATTATTATGACCAAAGAAGATTTTTTGCACCTACCTGTACTTTAATGGATGGTTACCATGTATTATACATTGTCCTTATCATGTCCTTACTATCTGCTTAGCTTCATCTTAGCATAATGGTAGGACTAAAGTTTATGATTACCAGGTAATTACTCCGTATTTGGTTCGTATTTAGTCCGTAATTGCTCTCTAAGTGGGTTATGTTTGATGTGTTACGTTTGTGCGTGAGGTGATTTGAGGGGATGATATATAGATGCGGAATAAAAGGTTAGAAAAGTGCAGATACTTTCCGAAATCTCATGTTTTTGAGTTACATTTCGGAATGTATCGGCATAAAAAGTGATTTTTTTGTCCGAAATCTTTAATTTTTCTTGCATATTTCGGAAATTATTTGTAACTTTGCAGCCGAATTCAAAATTATCATAACTTATGTTCATCGGAAGAGAAAAACAACAGCAAGAATTGCTCAATTTGCTGCAAAGTGACGAGTCTCAATTTTGTGCCATCTACGGCAGACGTCGTATCGGAAAGACCTATTTAGTCATGCAGACTTTTAATGGTCAGTTCGCTTTTGTTCACTCCGGGCTCAATAAAGCATCGAAAGAGGAACAGTTATGGGAGTTCCGTGAATCGCTACGAAATGCCGGTATGAAGCGATGCCGGCTTCCTAAAACATGGTTTGAAGCGTTCCATCTATTGGAGCAGCATCTCTCCACTCTTCCTCAAGCCAAAAAGATCGTATTTATCGATGAGTTGCCATGGTTAGACACTCCCAAAAGTCGCTTTGTTACTGCTTTGGAGCATTTCTGGAATGGTTGGGCGAATATGCGCGACGATATCATTCTCATTGTATGCGGAAGTGCCACTTCGTGGATTATCAGTAATATTGTCCGCAACCATGGCGGTTTACACAATCGGCTCACTCAGCAAATATACTTAAAACCGTTCTCTTTAGCGGAATGTGAGCAATTTGTTCAGATGAGAAAACTACCTATGACCCGTAAGGACATTTTGGAGACCTATATGGTATTCGGTGGAGTGCCGTTCTACTGGAGTCTATTGCGAGCCGATTATTCATGGGCACAAAACATTGACAATCTGTTCTTCTCCGAGAATAGCGCTTTACACGACGAATTTTCCGCTTTGTATGCTTCGCTATTTAAATCTCCTCAAGTTTACATTGATATAGTAACTACGCTTGCCACAAAAAAAATAGGCATGACTTTTGATGAATTAGACGAAGCGTTAACTGCTAATTTAGGAGGAAAATTATCCACTAAATTGGAAGAATTGGAGCAATGTAATTTTATCCGCTCTTATACTGCTTTAGGCAAAAAAAAGAAAGATACACGTTATCAATTGATTGACAACTACACGCTATTCTATTTTCAATTTATCACAAACCCTAAAATAGGAAACTGCACGAACTGGTTAACCATTATCGGAACACCGGTCTATCGCTCATGGAGCGGCTTGGCGTTCGAACGAATATGCCTTTTGCACGAGAAGCAATTACTGGCAGCATTAGGCATATCCGGCATATCATGCGGCATATACTCTTGGACATACCGCCCCAAAGATGTACACGAACAAGGCACACAGATAGATTTGCTCATAGATCGTAGTGACAATGTTATTAACCTATGTGAAATCAAGTTTTCGGACGAGCCATATCGTGTCACAAAGGAATATGATGCATCCCTTCGCAATAAAATAGGTACATTTAAGTATGCTACCAACACACGGAAAGCAGTCAGATTAGTTATGATAACATCCTATGGTTTGGTTGAAAATGCCTATTCTAATAGTATTCCCAACAAACTGACAATGGATGATTTATTTAGAGTATGAATCCCTAAAATATATTGATACGTTCCGAAATCGTATGTTTTTTGCATAGATTTCGGAACGTATCGGAGAAAAAGAGATGTAATAGCGAATGATAGATTTAGAAAAGATTTTGCGCTCAGGGTAAATTTTTAATTAAAAATATTTGCATAATTCAGAAAAAAGTTGTAACTTTGCATCAAATTCCTTTCATGACAGGACGGACACTTTATACGGTGGGGCACTCGAATCAGACGTTTGAAGATTTGCTCGGGATGCTTCAATCTCAACACATCAACGTGATCGTGGATGTGCGGAGCGTTCCTGCCAGCAAGTACACACCGCAGTTCAACCAAAAGCCGTTACAGGCTGCCTTGCGTCGTGAAGGTATTCATTATCTGCATTTTGGCTATGAATTTGGAGCACGTCGTACAGATGCCTTGGATGCGGAAAACAAGGTGGACTTTGAAAAAGCGGTTCTCACTCCGGCTTTTCAAGAAGGAGTTAAGCGGCTGACGGACGGTTTAAATAAGGGGTTTCGCATATCACTCATGTGCTCGGAAGCTAATCCGTTGGAGTGCCATCGTTTTGCAATGGTGTCGCGGTATTTTTTTGAGCATGGCGTGGATGTGCAGCATATCGTGCATGACGAAAACGGAGCTGTGACTACTATTCCTCACCAACAATTACAAGACGAAATGGTGAAGGAATATGTGCGCAAGAAAAAGATTCCCGAGGTGCAACCACCGGATATGTTTGGCGAAAATGAGTGTACAAAAGAGCAGCAAATCGTGCTTGCTTATCGTCAGAAAAACAAAGAGATAGCATACCAACAAGAGACGGAGGAATATTACGTATGATTACACTTTATACCATCGGTTTTACGAAGAAATCAGCCGAGCATTTTTTCGAATTGCTCAAGAAGAATCATGTGCAAACGCTTGTGGATGTGCGAATTAGCAATAGTAGCCAATTGGCAGGATTTGCAAAGGGAAATGACTTGATTTATTTTCTCAAGCAGATAGGAAATATTGGTTATCGGCATGTCACAGACTTCGCTCCGACGAAGGAACTGTTGAGCGATTATCGAGCAGGAAAGGTGAATTGGGCGGAGTATGAACGCGTTTTTGCAGAACTAATGACCAAGCGTCGCATCAACCAGCGATACAAAGTAGAAGATTTTGACAAGTGCTGTTTTCTTTGCTCCGAAGAGACTCCCGAACAATGTCATCGTCGCCTTTTAGCCGAACATCTTCGTTTGCAAGATCCTGAAAATGTGAAGATTGTGCATCTGATTTAATCAAACTATCATGTAGAACACCATGGAAAAGCATCTCTTTATTTGTCTCGCTAATTCATATAAGTACGGAGGACGATGCATAGCCGGAGTTGAGATTCGGTTGAGTGATGATGAGAAGTCTTTCCGTGTAGTGACAGAAAATGGTGAGCCGAAATGGCTTCGTCCGGTTCAACGTGGAACGGAGCATGAAGAGATAGCTGCCGAAACGGCTCGCAATATACGAATCCTGGATGTAATTGAGTTGGAGACAACAGATTCATGCGGGGATGGTTGTCAGAGTGAAAACGTATATTTTAAGCGAATGAGGATTGTCAAGAGTCTGCCATTTTCGCCTAAAGTGTTGCAAGCCTTACTATCCCAGCGGGAATCAATTTTGCATTCTGAAGAGCGTTTTCTAACGCACGATGAATATTGTGCGAATAGCGGCTCACTAATGTTGATTGAACCGGAAGAGCCGGAGATCATTCGAGAACTTAAAATCACAGACGAAGGAAAGCGTGTACCCAAATACAAGGCCCGGTTTACCTACAAGGGCATTGAGTACCTACTGCCGATAACGGATCCGCGCTATCTGGAGCGAATGGAAGGGTATTCGAAAATGCCGTTGGTGGGTAAGTTTGAGACAGGTACGTTCTTTTTTACGATTTCCATGGCTGCTGAAGCATGGAATGACAAACATTACAAACTCTTAGCCGGAATCATCGATACTCGTTCTGTAGAGACGGACACGCAGCAAGATGCGAGGAATGAATCCTTGCCGTATTATCTGGCGGAGGAGTTTGCTATGCACACGAATCGGCCGCTGTTCATAACGGGTAAGGCGGGAACGGGAAAGACGACTTTTCTCAGAAAACTGAGGGAGCAATCGCCGAAGAACATGGCTGTCGTGGCTCCGACCGGTGTGGCGGCTATCAATGCCGGGGGAATGACCATCCATTCGTTCTTTCAGTTACCCGTTCGGACGCTTGTTCCTACACCGCAATCGTACAAGCAACTGTTTGCAGAACAGCGACTTACGCAGCGCAAGCGAAACATGATTTATCATTTGGAGATGCTGGTCATTGATGAGATCAGTATGGTTCGCGCGGATGTGCTGGATGCGATAGATGCTGTCTTGCGGCGGTACAAATACCGCAAAGATCAGCCTTTCGGCGGCGTGCAGTTGGTGATGATCGGTGACCTGTTTCAACTCTCTCCGGTGGTGACGCGAGGCGATGATGAAGAGGCGATGAAGAAGTACTACGAAGGACCGTATTTCTTTCAGGCGAAAGTGATGCAGGACTTGCAACCGATCTATGTGGAGCTGGATCATGTGTTCCGGCAACAGGATCAGACGTTTGTGCAACTGCTGAACGAAGTGCGTGAGAATCAGTTAACTGCACAAGGACGTGCATTGCTTAATGCGCGGTATAACCCACGGTTTCGGAACACGGACGAAGATTTTCATATTACCCTCACGACCCATAACCGCTTGGCGGACGAACTGAACGAACGCGAGTTAGCCAAACTATCGGACGCGCCGCATGTGTTTACCGCAGAGATCAAGAAAGATTTTCCGGTGAATATCTATCCGACGGAGGAAGTACTAACGCTCAAAGAGGGCGCGCGAGTGATGTTCGTGCGCAACGACGACCAGAAACCTCGGCGGTTCTACAACGGCAAGATAGGCGTGATCACGGACATCGACAGCGACCGGATTGTCGTGCGTTGCGAGGACGGCGACATCGAAGTGACGCGCATGGTGTGGGAGAATATCCGCTACCGTGAGGACGAGAAAACGGGCAAGATAGACGAGGAGATTTTAGGTACGTTCACCCAATATCCGCTCCGGCTCGCGTGGGCGGTGACGATCCACAAGAGTCAGGGTCTGACCTTCGACAGAGTGATCATCGATGCGGCGCGTGCTTTTGCGGCAGGACAGGTCTATGTAGCGCTTTCCCGTTGCCGGACGCTGGAAGGCATTGTGCTGTCTTCGCCGCTGGATTATGTGGAGCTGGACAATGACCCTTCCGTGTTGCGTTATACGGATAGCCAGCCGTCTGTAGAGACTATCCATCAGGCACTTCCCACAGCGCGCAAAGAATATGAGATTCAGCTGTTTAGCGCGCTTTTTGACTACCATAGGATGCTTTCGCTGGTCGATCAGATGCGCAAGATGGCTGCCTCGAAAGTGTCGTTCAACGAGGAGAGTTTGCCGTTTCTGGAAGGTTTGCAACCTATTATTACCGAATGGCAAACGATAGCCGAAAAGTTCCGGCCGCAACTGACCAAACTGCTACTGAGTGGCGACAAAACCTTGCTGCGCGAGCGTTTGCATGCGGCTTGCGGGTACTTTGTGCAGCTGATGCAACCTTTGGCACAAAAGATAGCCAATCATCCCTGCCGCTGTAAGAACAAAGCGGACGCAATGGATTTCGAGCCGCTGCTGAGCGACCTGTTCTTGGTGCTGCACGAGAAGATTCATCTGATGCAATCGCTCCTCAAAACGGATGATCCTTCCTCCGAATCGCTGCTACAAGCACGCAATACCTTTGTTGCGCCGATGGAAGATCTGCAGCCGGTCATTGGAAACAAGAAAAAAGTGACCAAGGGACAAAGTACCAAAGTGTCAAGTACCAAGGGAAAAGCTGCCAATAGCGAATATAAAGGCAGCGACTTCGATGACATGGCGGTTGAGGCTATGATTCATGACATGTTGGATAAAGGAACTCCTTCACCGTTCTTGTTGGATTTTATTAAGAAGTTACGCCGGAAGCGCGCTCAGGAAGTGCCCGAAACTTCGCAAGCCGGTGCACGATGGATGGTTGAGGACGATTTGCGTCTGCGTGAACTGTTTTTGGAAGGCACTCCCATTGCCCAATTAGCCAAAGAGTTCAACCGCACCTACGGTTCCATTAAAGCCCGCCTCAAGAAATTAGGCTTAATCGAATAATTAAATTTATACAAAAACTATGTTACCTCTCTTTTTTACCCTCATCACTTTGCCGTACGCTCCGAATGCGTTGGAGCCGGTAATCAGTCAGGAAACCATTGAGTATCATTATGGTAAACACCTGCAGACCTACGTGGATAACCTCAACAAACTCGTTGCCGGAACGGAGTTTGAGTCTATGCCGTTGGAGCAGATTGTAGCCAAGTCGCAAGGCGCTATCTTCAACAACGCCGGGCAGATCCTCAACCACAACCTCTACTTCACGCAGTTCTCGCCCGTATCTGCTGATAATCACGCACCTAAAGGTGCTATCCTCGAAGCCATCAACCGCGACTTCGGCTCATTGGATGCTTTCAAAGCCGAGTTCGAGCAGAAAGGCACGACGCTCTTCGGTTCAGGCTGGGTGTGGCTCTCTGCCGACAAGGACGGCAAACTCATTATCACGCAGGAGCCGAACGCCAATAACCCTGTCACCAAAGGCCTCAAACCACTGCTGACGATGGATGTGTGGGAGCATGCGTATTACATCGACTACCGCAACCGTCGTGCCGCCCATCTGCAGTCTCTCTGGCAGATCATCAACTGGGATGAGATCAACCGCCGCTATACAGCCAAGTAACTTTTTTGATAATTGTTGTTAATTGTTGACTTAATCACCACGTAATCATGCGAATAGTTGTTCAGCGTTGCGCCCGCGCCGAGGTGCGCATAGCCGGCGCAGTTGTCGGCAAGATAGGGCAGGGGTTCATGCTCCTGGTGGGGATCACCGATACCGACACCACAGCCGATGCCGACCTCCTTGCCAAGAAGATCGCCCAACTCCGCGTGTTCGAGGATCCTGACGGCAAGATGAACCTTGCTCTTGCTGATGTCGGCGGTGCTATACTCAGTATATCGCAGTTCACCCTGTATGCTGACTGCCGCAAGGGCAACCGCCCGTCGTTCATCCGTGCCGCTCGTCCCGAACAGGCCTCACCGCTGTATGATTATTTCAACCAAACGCTCCGCACAACCTACGGACTCACCGTCCAAACCGGCCGGTTCGGTGCTGATATGCAGGTTGACTTCATCAACGATGGTCCTGTCACTATCCTTCTCGACACCGCCGAACTCACTCCCCGCTCATGATTGCTCGTTTCTGTTTAACTAACTATAGTTTTCCACGTGATCTTTGAATTGTAAACCAAAAACGCGCAACCTGCGTCCGCTACGTGCCACTTGCGTACTTGATCGTAATAGCCCATTAGCCGCTTGCGAGCGGGCTCGCAGACGTCTAATGTCCATTTTCGATTCGGCATTTAGTCAGCGACTAACCGCCGGTTGCTTACAAAAAAACGGGTTTTCAACCCTCACAAAAAAATCGCTCATTACATTCGCTTTCAAAAACCTATGTATATAAAAGAGAGAGAAAAATACCGGAAATAAAATTACACGCCGCATGGTTTTTTGAAGTGAAGCTTAGCGAAACGTTTTTTTGTGAGCGATAGCGTGTTTTTTGTAAGGCGGGCGACCTATTTGTTGGGCGCGGGTATAATCGGGCGCTTGTGCTCGGGGAGCTTGCTCACAGCAGCACCAGCGGACGGTTAGCCCCAGGCTGCTATTGCAGCCGTCTCGCCGCGTTTTTGATTTCCCAAATTCTCTTTCGAAAATTTTGGATAATTGTTGTTAATTGTTGACAACCTAATATATCCTAATGCATTGTTGCTAATCATTGCCCCCGAAACACCATGCCATCCTTCGTAACTTCATATCATTCCCCGCTGGGCATTATCCTCCTTCATAGCGACGGCAATGCCCTCACCGGATTACGCTTTGTGAGCAGTGCCGATGTGCCTGTAGCACAGGCAGTTGTGCCCGGTTGTTCATCAGCACCCGAGTTGCCGGTGCTCGCCCAAACGTGGCAATGGCTGGATGACTATTTTGCCGGTAAGCGACCATGTGACATACCGCGGCTCAATCCTCCGGGAACGGATTTTCAGCGCCGTGTATGGCAGAGTCTGTTCACAATTTTCTACGGACAAACGAAGACCTACGGCCAGATAGCCGAGATGGTCGGTTGCCGGTCCGCGCGTGCAGTAGGGCAGGCGATAGGCCGCAATCCTATTGCGTTGATTATTCCCTGTCACAGAGTTGTCGGTGCCAATAGCAGCTTAGGCGGCTATGCCTATGGCATTGATCGTAAGAAACAACTTTTGGAATTGGAGAAATAGTATGCCTGCAGCACCTGAAATCGAACGTCATCCGCTTCAGCCGTTTCTGCCCGATAATGCAAGGTTGCTGATGCTTGGCAGTTTTCCGCCACCCAAACAGCGGTGGTGTATGGATTTCTTTTACCCTAATCCGCAGAACGACATGTGGCGGATCATGGGGCAAATCTTCTTTGGCGACAAACTGCATTTTGTGAATGGAAAAGTGTTTGACTACGAAGCGATTGTCTCTTTCTGCCGGCATCAGGGCATTGCTATCTTCGACACCGCGCAAGCCGTCATTCGCTTGCAAGGCAACGCGGCGGACGAACATCTCGTGATTGTCGAGCAGACGGATATAGCTGCGTTACTACAGCAAATCCCGCTGTGCCATGATATCTGCTGTACCGGAGGCAAAGCCGCAGAGACCTTGGCGGCAATTTTGCATACCGCAACACCCAAGGTTGGCGAGTCTATCGAAACGGACTTTGCTGGCAGAACGATCCGTTTTTGGCGTATGCCTTCCACCTCCCGTGCCTATCCGTTGTCTTTCGACAACAAAGTTGCCGCCTATCAACTGCTCTTCCGCACCTCCCTCACCCAGCGTTGACATGGTTTCACGTTTTATTGCGCCACGCGCAATCCGTTAGCGCAGTTTGTCGAAGGCGCACACGCCGCATGGATTTTCGGTATTTTTGTAAGCGCAGCGAATTTTTCTTTACCCAAATCTCTTTCGAAAATTTTGGTTGATTGTTGTTAATTGTTGACCTCAATCTCATTATTTACTCCCCAAGAATTCCACTATCTCCATACAATTTTCACTTTTTTTGCACTTTTCTCTCCATATATTTGTATATATGGATTTTTTTTTGTAACTTTGTACGCTTGAATCATTGCGCGTCCATGTGCATGCACGCTTATGCACGTTGCCACCCGCAATCGCAATAGTGAAACCACCCCCTCATGCCCGACACTTCAACCCTGCACATAGTCCCGGACTCCTGCCAAACGAAGCTTGCACCCAACGAACTTTGACATAGTTAACCAAAAACGCGCTACGCCCTCAAAAACGTCTATGCCGCGTGTTGGAATTAATGAAAAAGTTATACCCCCCCGCGCTGAGAAAGTTTTTGAAAGTGGAGTGTAACGGAACGCTTTTTTGTGAGTGCAACGAGTTTTTGTAAGGCAGCAGAATGATATTTTATCAGGCTGAATGAAAATATATAAGTGATTGTTGGAAGCTTGCTTACGAACGAGCAATTAGATATTTGCATTAGACACGTAGTGTCGTGCTGCCGCGTTTTTGATTTACTAAAATTTACTATGTTTGCTAATTAACTAACAATACAACGAAATGCAAGACAAAACAACCATCCATATGGTTCCCGAACCCCGCAAGTCGGAACTTGTCCATGCCACTTACGGCATTGTGGGCGCGATGATAGAGGTGTATAAGAACCTCGGGGGTGGTTTGCCGGAGTATATTTATCAAGAGGCTCTCTTTACAGAACTGCAAGCCAATGGCTTTAAGGCACACAAAGAGTTGGAGTATCACCCAATTTACAAGGGAAAACCTCTCAACGCATACCTTAAAATGGATCTCGTAGTGGAGACGCCTCTTGGCAATGTGATAGTGGAATGTAAGGCTTTGACAACTCTCTCTGAACGGGAACATTATCAGACCTTCGGATATTTGCGCGGAACGGGATGGCCTATCGCGATACTTGTTAACTTTGGTGCCAGTCCACGTGCCCAGATTGAGAGATTTTATAATGATAACAACACCATCGCGGTGTTTTAATTAATGTTTTTGACCGTTTTTGGTTAACTTATAAAGAAAATGAAAGGAGATAAATCAAAAACACGGAATCAACGCTATCGCGTCTTACGTAATAGTTCCTTAATCTACTTGTGAGCAAGCTCCCAGATAGTTTGATGACTTATTCCGCTAAGCATCAACGATAAATCATTGTTGCTTGATTCCTCACGAAAACGCACTACGTTTGCAAAAAAGCGCTACGCTTTCAAAAACGACTATGCAGCGAGTTGGTATAAATGAAAAAGTTATTACACCGTAAGTTGAGCATGTTTTTGATAGTGCAGTGAAACGGAACGCTTTTTTGTGAGTTATGTAATAACGTGTTTTTGTAAGGCAGCAGAATGATATTTTATCATGCTGAATGGAAATATATAAGTGATTGATGGAAGCTTGCTTACAAACAAGCAATTAGATATTTACATTAGACACATAGTGTCGTGCTGCCGCGTTTTTGATTTACAAAAAATATGGTTAACTCATAAAGAATAAAGAGAAATAACGTTCACTTTGTGTTGAAAATGTTTTTGATAGTGGAATGTAATGAAACGCTTTTTTGTGAGTTATGTAATAACGTGTTTTTGTAAGGCAGCAGAATGATATTTTATCATGCTGAATGGAAATATGTAAGTGATTGTTGGAAGCTTGCTTACGAACAAGCAATTAGATGTTTACATTAGACACATAGTGTCGTGCTGCCGCGTTTTTGATTTACAAACTAAAAGAAAATATACAAAAGAATGAGTACAGCAATAGAATTCAACCACGTATCCAAGCAATACCGCCTCGGCTTGGTCTCCACCAAGACCCTGAGCCACGATATCCGCCGCTTCTGGATCACCAACGTCCTCGGCAAGGAGGATCCGTATCTCAAGATCGGCGAGACCAACGACCGTGCCTCCAAGGGCACGTCTGACTACGTCTGGGCGCTGCGCGATATCGACTTCAAGGTCGAGCAAGGCGACGTCGTCGGCATCATCGGCAAGAACGGCGCCGGCAAATCGACCCTCTTGAAACTCTTGAGCCGCGTCACAGGCCCCACCACCGGTACCATCCGTGCCCATGGCCGTATAGGCTCCCTCCTCGAAGTCGGCACGGGCTTCCATCAGGAAATGACCGGTCGCGAGAATATCTATCTGAATGGCGCTATCCTCGGTATGACCCGCCGGGAGATTGACCGCAAGCTGGATGAGATCATCGATTTCTCCGGCTGCGAGCGCTATATCGACACCCCCGTCAAACGTTACTCTAGTGGTATGACTGTCCGCTTGGGCTTTGCTGTAGCCGCTTTCCTCGAACCCGAGATCCTCGTCGTTGACGAGGTCCTCGCCGTCGGCGATGCCGAGTTCCAAAAGAAAGCCATCGGCAAGATGAAAGACGTCTCTCAAGGCGAGGGTAGAACAGTCCTCTTCGTTAGTCATAATATGGCTTCCATCCGTAACCTCTGTACGTCCGGAGTCGTCCTCGAGTATGGTCAGGTCAAGTATCGGGATACGAACATCAACAAGGTGGTGGATTTTTATTTGAAGGGCAATTCTGATGAAATTGGAGATAGAGCGAAGCTGAGTGGTGAGGAGCTAAAACCCTATCGATTGAAGAAGGATAGTTCGTCCCGTCAGTTGGAGATCACGGAGATTGAGCGTCTCACGCCTTATAAGGTGGACTCAACGGATGACCAGCTCTATCGGGTCCGCGTTCTTCGGCACGATCCGTCTATTAAGAAGGTCTGCCTCAATACCTTGGTCGATGATATCCTCACGGACAACCGTGTGGGCCTCACCTGCAGCGATGTCTTCGATATCCCCGAAGGCAAGAATGAGTTCGAGATCCAGGTTACGTTGCATCACTTGAACCTCAAGCATGGCGCCTATAAGATGAACTTCTGGGTTAGCACCGATCCGATGATTAACTCATGGAATATATTGGATGGAATTTATAACTCGTTGACGTTTGAGGTGATCTCGTATAACAACAAACCGATTACGGTATGGCCGAACGATTGGGGATTCAATTATTTCGATGGCTGTAAAGCTAAATTGGCATAAGCAATGATACTTCACTTTCTGACAAACGAACAATTCACTGACTATGCGATAGCGCAGTTCTCTGCTCCGGAAATGGAGTCGGAGTTCGTTCTGATACCTTCCAATCACGAGAGTTGGAAGATGAATCTTGTGGACAAATGTATTATAGTCTATCAGAATAGTCCTGAGTTCGAAGCGTTGTTGAATCGTTTGGATCAATATACCGGCATTATCTTCCATGGCATGTTTTGGAGAAGATGGCAGCAGCCTATTCTGGAGCGTGTGCCAAAGCATGTTAAAGTAGCATGGGTGTTTTGGGGTGGAGATATCTATGGGCGACATGAGATGGGAGATCGATTCTTGGCTCCGATGACCAAGATGCTGAACAAACTTCATGGACAGAAAGATCCAAACGAAGGAAGAAAGGTGCAAACCGAATTACCCTTAGACTTGTTCAAACGGGTGGATTATTGTTTGACGAGTGTAGATGAGGAATACCAATTTGCTAAGGAGTTTTTGCAATCGGATATACAACTGTTATGGTACACCTATTACTCGATAGAAGAGACGATAGGTGCGTTGAAGGATAGTCAATGCGAGGGGAATAATGTGTTGATAGGCAATTCTGCGGCCGTTGAAAATAACCACGTTGATGTACTATGGCAATTATGGAAGAAAGCCAGACGGAGTTTAAAAGATAGACATATCATCATACCGCTGAGTTATGGAAATGTATGGGTTCGTAATATGGTATCAAAAGTAGGGCGCTTTTTATTCGGAAAGCGAATCCGTGTATTGGATACCTATTTGCCACGAAACGAGTATAATGGATTAATGCTCTCCTGTTCTACATTTATAGGTGGACATTATCAACCGGCTGCACAAGGGAATATCATTACCGCTCTGTGGTTGGGTATGCGTGTGTATATGAACGATCAGAACCTGACCTATCAGTTTCTGAAACGCATCGGTGCGACAGTCTTTACCATCGAGAAAGACTTTAAGACATACGGATTTAAGCCCTTGACGGCAGAAGAGAGGCTGCATAACAGGGATGTGTTGTCCGCATGGTATAGTAAAGCCCATATGATGGAAGGTGTGAAAGAAATAGCCAAAGAATTAAATTCGCTAAAGAAATAAAGACATATGAAACAAAAAATTATTAATCTTATTCGAGAAAACAGAATCTCGACAACAGAGGTTGCAGATGTGTTGGGGAAAAAAGGGCAAGTGCCGGGTGTCTATCCTTTGAACGAGGGGCAGTTCTGTGCAGGAGAGGTCGCTTTCGTGTATGCACTCAATAACTCGAACTGGGAAGTGCATGAGCAATTGAAGGATATGGATCTGCGAGACAAAATTGTCTATGTGCATGGCATTAACTGCGACAGAGCTATCTTTGGAGACTTGGTAAGCAAGTACATTTTGCTCTATAAGAAAGCGAAAGCCATTGTGGTGGATGGATGGGTTCGCGATGCACATACGTTAAAGAAAGAGAAATATCCAATTTGGAGCACCGGTGTATCGCCGATTGGTTGCGTGAATGTCAAGAACGAGCAGCCGATAGATGCATCCCTCTATGCGGAACTGAAAGCAAAATTCGATGGAGGAGTGATGGTATGTGATGATAGTGGAGTGGTGTTTGTTCCAAAAGAGAAATTGAATGAGGAATTTGTAGAGAAACTCAACTTCATCGAGTTCCAAGAGGATGTATGGTTCTTGTGTTTGGATACACATAAGATGTCCACATACGATATTGTATGCCAGAAGAAGTATCTGAAAGAGGATGGGTTATTGACCCAAGGACAGTTGGAGAAGTTATCTGAATTTAGTACAGAGAAATGAAAAGAGCATTAGTAATAGCCGGAGGCGCATGGCAAGTACCATTGATTGATAAGTTGCATGATAAGGATTATCATGTAACGGTAGTTGATCCCTATTTAACATCAGCTGGTGTGAAGATAGCAGATGCACATATTCAGAAGGATGTGCGTGAGAAGGAAGCGATTTGGGAAGCCGTAAAGGATATGCCAACGTTTGATTTGGTAACAACAGATCAATCGGACGTATCGGTAGAGACGGTGGCTTATGTGGGTGAGCGATTGGGTGTACCATGCAATAAAGAAACTATGGTTGAGAAGTTTGCGAACAAGTTTCTCTCGCGCCAATATGCGCAATCGGTTGGCGTTCCTGTGCCGGCTTATACTGCCGTAAAGACAGTAGAGAAGATAGAAGCCTTCATCAATAAGGTCGGTGCTCCGTTGATTATCAAGCCATGTGATGCGCAATCGAGTAAGGGTATCCATAAGATTGAAGCAGGTGCAACTAAAGAGGAGTTAGAGGAATATCTGGCGGATGCATTGCAGTATAGTTTTGTTAAGACAGCTATATTGGAGCAGTATGTGGAGGGAGTCGAGGTGACTGTAGAGGGATTCTGTGCAAATGGCAAACACCGGGTGATGGCGATGAGCAGGAAGAAACACTTCAAGATGGGAATAGCATCTACCTTGACCTATCCGGCAAACCTAGCTAAGCAGATTGAAGATGCTATTATAGCAGCCGATGATCGATACGTAGAGCAATCGGGAATGGAGTTTGGTCCTACGCATGCCGAATATATCGTCAATGAAGAGACTGGTGAGTTCTGGTTGGTAGAGATAGCCAGTCGCGGAGGAGGAACGCGTATCTCATCGGATATCGTGAAATGGGTATCAGGCTTTGATGTATATGAAGCGTTGATTGCATGCTTGGAGGGGCGTGAGAAAGAAATAGATGTGAAGCAGGATCATCCCTTGCATCGTAGTGCCGAATTGCACTTCTTCGATTTCGGAGATGGCGTGATTGAGCATGTAGAAGGAGTAGAGGCAGTAAAAGCGATGCCTGGAGTGGCGTATGCAGATCTGGATGTGTTGCAAGAGGGAATAGAGTTGCATAGTTGCAAAGACGATAGGAGTCGTCAGTGCTTTGTGATTGTATTTGCAGAGAATGCAGAGGAACTGAAGAATACCTTAAATGCTATCTATCAAACGCTCAAAGTAATAATGAAATAATGCGTAGAGTAACCGGATATAGGGCTAATCGTGTGCTGTATAATTTCCTGCGCAGCAACAAATGCAAGACAATTATCGTACCTGCCAATATATGTGGTGGGGTAGTTCGGTTGTTGCAATGGATGCAGTGTACGATTATCTATTGCGACATCAATCCTGCTACCTTGTGCATGGACGAGGAGGCTGTGCTTCAAGTCGTAGATAAAGCAGATGCTATATTGTTTGTGCATACCTATGGTGTAGAGACTGATTTCGCGGAGAGTTATGTGAAGTTCAGAGAGCGCAACCCAAAGATGGCCATTATCGATGATCGATGCTTATGCATGCCGGATGCGCAGATAGCCGACAGTGCTGCGGATATGGTGCTGTTTAGTACAGGAGAGAAGAAACCGGTTAATTTAGGTATGGGAGGAATAGGTTTCGTGGCTGAAAGATGGAAATATGAGGATCTACAGGTGTCGGAGAATGCAGTACTGACAAATGCGACATGGGATTTGGATAGCAAGTCGCTTCTCACGAAAATGGATGCAGTTATTGCGCATAAAGAGAAGTTGAATGCAATCTATCGGACTTATCTACCGAAAAAAATACAACTATCGGAAGCATATCAACATTGGAGATTTAATATATTGGTGCCAAATAAAGAGGAGATAATACAGGCTATTTTTGATGCCGGTTTATTTGCAAGTGGACACTACGCTCCGCAAGCGGAAAATTGCGCAATCGCATCTAACATGTATAATCATGTCATCAACCTCTTTAATGATTTCTATTATACCGAAGAGCAGGCAATTAGAACATGTAAAATTATAAACGATAAATTGAAAAATGGTATTTAATAGCATACAATTCGCAATCTTTCTTCCGATAGTGTTTGCAATATACTGGTTGCTGCGGAAGAATTTGAAACTACAAAATCTATTTGTAGTCCTTGCGAGTTATGTATTCTACGGTTGGTGGGATTGGCGTTTCCTCTTTCTTATTGCCTTCACATCCTTCTGCTCATGGGGTAGCGGATTACTAATACATCAAACATCAAACATCAAACATCAAACATCTCCCAAGTTCTGGCTGATAGCTAACGTAGTGCTCAATCTCGGAATTTTGGGCGTCTTCAAATACTACGATTTCTTTGTTACGAGTTTTGCGGGGATGTCGGGCGTAGATGCATCGCGACATTTGCTGAATGTGATATTGCCGGTGGGAATCAGTTTCTATACTTTCCAGGCCCTCTCATATTCCATTGATGTCTATCGCAATAAGATCGAACCAACTCGAGACCCGATAGTTTTTTTTGCATATGTGGCATTTTTTCCGCAGTTGGTAGCCGGGCCTATTGAGCGTGCTACCAATCTCTTGCCGCAGTTCCAAAAGGCTCGAACTTTTGATTATACGGAGGCGGTTGAGGGATGCCGACGCATCTTATGGGGATTATTCAAGAAGATGGTAATTGCAGATAACTGTGCTGTTTATGTTGATTCGGTTTGGAAGGATTATGCTAACCAATCAGGAAGTACATTGGTTTTAGCGGCTGTCTTGTTTGCATTCCAGATTTATGGCGATTTCTCAGGTTATTCGGATATAGCGATAGGTACAGCCAAACTCTTTGGTATTAACTTGCGAGACAATTTCCTGACTCCTTACTTCAGTCGTAATGTAGCAGAGTTCTGGAAACGTTGGCATATCTCCCTCAACACATGGTTCGTGGATTATGTCTATATCCCTTTGGGCGGCAGTCGTGAGGGTAGGTGGAATACCATCCGTAATACCTTTGTAATCTTTCTCCTCTCCGGTTTATGGCATGGAGCGAATTGGACCTATGTGGGATGGGGCGCATACCATGCATTGTTGTTTGTGCCGCTGATTGGATTGGGCTTGACGAAGAAATACCGCGATACAGCTACCTGGCAGCAACTACCGCAGATGCTGTTGACATTTACTTTGGTAGTGATAGGTTGGATTATCTTTAGAGCCCCATCTATTGCGGAAGCGTGGCATTATATTTTAGCAATGAGCAACAAATCGCTCTTGTCTGTACCTTGGTTAATGACGCGCGGTTTCTATATACCTCTCTTTATAAGCATCATAATTATGTTTGTCTTTGAGTGGATGGGAAGAAAAGACGGCTATGGTTTAGCATGGCTTCGAGGTAAAAAGGGAGTGCTTCAATTGGCAGTTTATTACTTTTTTATGATACTTATATACGCATGGCAATCAAGCGAAGAGATACAATTTATTTATTTCCAGTTCTGAGATGAAGCGATTTATACGAAATATTATTTTAGTATTCGGCCCGTGTATCATATTACTGGCATGGTATATTATTGATGACCCATTCATGATGTATTGGCACTATGATAACTTGTATGAGTACAAACAAAGAAAAATCTGTGCAAATGATGCGTATCGCGGTATTAGATGGATGAATCAGTATAACGATTCGATGCACTACAATAGTTTTATCATTGGTTCCAGCCGTACGGATTTCTACTATGTGGATGAATGGAAAAAATATTTGGATGATGACGCCTCTTGTTTCCATTTCAATCAGTCCGGAGATAATCTGTTGGGCACCTTGCAACGCACCCAATACTTGTACAAACGGTTTGATAAGATTGATAATATCTTGTTCGTCATGGATGCAGAGTATTTGGAAGACATGAAGCCGCATAAAGGACATTTGTTCCGTCAACCATGGCAGGTTACGGAAGAGTGGGATTTCTTCGCCTATAACTGGGAATGTATCCGAGCATTCTATACGATAGAGTACCAGAAACAAGTGTGGGGTATCACTCCGGAAGAGCAGAAATTGCCATATTATTACATACCGGAATACAATGAGGTGCATAAAGTAGGTGCAGAAGAATTATTGGAATCCAATCCGGAGGCATATTATGAGACATTAACCGGATTCTATCGTTTGTACGAACGAACTTATACCGATTCGATATCTGCTCCGGTGATTGGTAAGCAGCAGCGAGATGCGTTAGAACAACTGCATACCCTATTAACAAATGGCAATACGGACTACCGAATCGTGATTAGTCCGCTGTATGATCAGATAGTATTGAATCCACAAGATTTGGAATGCCTAAAAGAAATCTTTGGAGAAGATAAGGTATTTGATTTCTCGGGAGTGAATGAATATACGAATGATGTGTCAAACTATTATGAGACATCGCATTATAGACCTAAATTGTGTAACAAAATACTGAAAAAGATATATGATACCTTTTAACAAACCGTACTTAGTAGGCAAGGAAGCCCACTATATGTACCAAGCCGTAATGGCAGAGCATTTGTCCGGTAATGGACCGTATACAAAGAAATGCCAAAAATTCTTTGAGGAGCGTTATGGCTTCAAGAAATGTCTGCTGACTACATCAGGCACAGATGCATTGGAGATGTGTGCCATGCTGTGTGACCTAAAACCCGGAGATGAAGTGATTATTCCGAGTTATACGTTCGTCAGCACGGCTCTTGCCTTCCTGCGCGAAGGAGCAAAGGTAGTCTTTGCCGATAGCATGAAACGCAATCCGAACCTGGATGCGGAAGCTATCGAAGCACTTATTACTCCGCGTACGAAAGTCATCATCCCCGTCCACTATGCCGGAGTAGCATGCGATATGGATCGTATTATGGAGATTGCCCATCGCCATAACCTCCTCGTCGTCGAAGATGCAGCGCAAGCCATTGATAGCTACTACACATCAAATATCACACATAATACATTGCTCGAAGAGCATCAAACATCACACATAAAACATAATACATCCGAGGGAAACAGAGTTCCCCTCGGCGGCATAGGGCATCTTGCGGCGTTCTCGTTCCACGAAACGAAAAACATCACTGCCGGTGGTGAAGGTGGTTTGCTCGTAGTGAATGATGAGCGGTTCATAAGGAGAGCGGAGATACTATGGGAGAAGGGAACGAATCGAGCAGAGTTCTTCCGTGGAGCCGTAAATAAATACGGCTGGGTAGATATGGGATCGAGCTTCTTACCGGCAGAGATCAATGCGGCGTTCTTGTGGGCACAGTTGGAGAATCTCGATGAGATCCAAGCTAAACGTAAGGCACTTTGGAATAAATATTATGAGTTACTGAATCCGCTGGCTGATAAGGGCTATTTTCAACTCCCTGATATACCCGAATACGCGAGCAATAATGCGCATATGTTCTATCTCGTATGCCGGAACTTAGAGGAACGCACCAATCTCATCAAATTCCTAAAGGAACATGAGATACAGGCAGTATTCCACTATTTGAGTCTGCATAGCAGCGAGTATTATAAGAACAAGCACGACGGACGTGAGTTGCCGGAATGCGATAGGTACATGGATACCTTGGTTCGTTTGCCTTTGTTCTATGATTTAGAAATAGAGGATGTAGAACGGATATGCGAAGTCATACGGCTGTTTTATGTGTGATGTATGGCGTATGATGTAATAAATAAGATTAAACGGGGTTGGGTGCATCTGCGATTGCAGCCGGTTCGGGTGTTCTGTTTTCATCATGTTTCAAAAGAATATGATGCAGATTCGATGAATCCTACGGATTGGATGCAATTAGATGAATTCAAGAATAAGGTATTATCCATGCAGCGTAATGGAGTTAAATTCATTTCGCTAACTGATGCGCATCGCCATATATGTAAAGACATATTTAGATGGCAAAAATACGCTGTACTCACATTTGATGACGGATATATGTCTTTGAATGAGATATTACCTTGGATGGAAGAGCAACACATACCCGCAACCTTGTTTATTAACGGTAAATACCTTGATGGTAAATCCTATCGTAGCAATCCCCATGAGAAGTATTTAATAAATGCTGAACTATTTGCGTTGACTTCGCGTTTGATTGAGATCGGTTCACATGGTTGGGAGCACACCAATGCAAGAGAGATGAATTTAGACGAGTTCAAACTCGGCATAGAGCTAAATATTGAACGCCTTCATACACATCCTCGTTATATCCCATTTCATGCATATACATGGGGTAAACATACATCTGAAACGGATAGATATTTATCATCGAAAGACATTATACCTGTTTGTATGGATGGTAAGAAGAATTATAATGATTCAACGGTAGTGCACCGGGAACTTATAGATAAATAGTTTATAGATGATAGATGGACATGAAATTAGCACCGATAATAGTATTTGCATACGATAGGCCTGAGCATTTAAAGCGGACAGTTGAAGCATTGGCGAATAATGTATTTGCCAGTGAGAGTGAGCTGTATATATACTGCGATGGACCTAAGTTAACGAGTGAAAGAATGAACGAGTTAACGAATGAAAGGGTGAAAGAGAGCAATGTCAGGGTAGAGCAGACACAATCTTTGGCTAAGCAGTATGCGATAGATGCACCGAAAGAGGGTAAGTTCAAGGCGGTGCATGTGGTATGCGCTAAGGCTAACAAAGGATTGGCTAATAGTATCATAGGTGGAGTGTCGGAAGTGATCGCCAAGCATGGACGGGTAATTGTATTAGAGGATGATCTGCTGACATCGCCGTATTTTTTAAAGTATATGAATACGGCATTGGATAAGTACGAATCGTATCCATCGGTGTTTACTATCTCCGCTAATCGTCCACCGGTGAATAAGATGCAGATACCGGCTGATTATGAGTATGATGTATTTGTAAGTCTGCGTCCGTTTAGTACGGGTTGGGCAACATGGAAGGAGAAATGGGAGAAGATTGATTGGAGTCTTGATTACCTAGACGAGTTTCTCAAACATCCGCAGCAGATTAAGTCCTTTCATCACGGAGGAGATGATTTGACGAAAATGCTCCTTTTGCAACGCAATCATAGAATCGACAGTTGGGCAATACGATATTCGTTCCAGCTTTTCTATCATCATGCAGTAGCCATACTGCCGTGTGTGCCGTATGTAGATAATATCGGTTTTGACGGCACAGGAACACATAGCTGGGATGACGAGACGGATTTCCGCAATGACGTAGCTGCGGCTCCTGAGAATCCACGTATGCCAGATGTGATCTATGAGGACGAACGTATCATCAATGCATTCTATAGTTATTATAGTTCTCGTAAACGCCCATTGTGGAAACGAGTGATAAATACCATCTATCGTAAATTGGGCAAACCCATACCCTTTGTGATTAAGAAGAAATTATATGAGTAAACAGGTTATTTTACATCTTACATCCGTAACCGGAGGAGGAGCCGGACAATATACGCTCAATATTCATCAGAATATGATTAGGGATGGATACGATTCGTATGTCTGTGCCAATGGGAAGCAGTTGATTTTGCCATCTGGTCAAGCCATAACTATATCTCATAAACGCCCCTCTCTTTTTACACGCTTAATACGCTATTTCATTAGAAGTACCATCGCCTGTACTGGTGGCGTGAACACGAAGTATGCTCCCTATAACTTGTTTGAACACCTAGATTTATATGCCCCACAAGAGGTATTAAAGGTTATGCCGCAGAAACCGACGCATATCATGGTGCATTGGGTGAGCGGCTACGCAAATGCCAAGTATGTGCGAACATTACAAGAACTAACCGGAGCGAAGGTATATTATTGGATGATAGATGAGGCATGTTTGGCGGGTGGTTGTCATTACCCTTGGGATTGCGAAGGCTATAAAACAGGTTGTGCGGATTGCCCGATGACAAAATCGCATATCATTCAATCTGCAATCCATAAGAATTTTCAACATAAGTTACGCTATATACCAAATGATGCGGAGGTGGTTCTCCCTACGGATATGGATCGGATTCGATTGGAGCAGTCTCCAATATGGCAAGGACATACATGGCATAAACTCTTGGAGATAGTCAATGAAGATATTTTTACGCCTGTGGGTGATATAGACGCTATCAAGAAGGAATTTAATATCCCGACCGATAAACGGATTTTGCTATTTGGTAGTTCGCATTTAGATGAAGAACGCAAGGGCATGCGAGTCTTGATCAAAGCATTGCAAAAGATAGATAGAGAAGATGTGGTATGTGTCGTAATAGGCAGTCAAGATACATTGGATATTAAATTACCTAATATCCGATTAGGTAGAGTAGATATACCGACATTGGCTAAACTCTATCGAGTTGCTGATATCTTTGTTTGTCCATCGCTTGAAGACTCCGGACCTCAAATGATTAATCAATCTATCATGAGTGGTACACCTGTGGTGGCATTTAAGATGGGGGTGGCTTTGGATATAGTGAAAACCGGAGAGACCGGTTATTTGGCGAAATGGAATGATGCTGAAGATTTGGCAAAGGGCATTAATTATTTGCTTGACATCCCACAAGAAGAGTTCGCTACCATGCGCGACAATTGTAGAACCCTTGCACTACGACAGTTTTCAAGAGATGTGCAAAGCAAAATGATAAAAGAATTATTGGCATGAAGCGAGATGTAACCATAGATTTAATGAAAGGAGTAGCGATCATACTAATGATGGTGGCTCATTTGGTGTTCGATACAGGAATGCCAAAGCATATTATTCACTCTTTTCATATGCCATTGTTTTTGATCATAGCCGGTATATTTGCGAAAGATATATCAGATATTGCGTCGTTCCGTCAATACACGATTAAGAATGCCAAACGTTTGCTCTTGCCATACGTAGTCACGATGTTGATGTTATGTGTTTGGGGCGTATTATTGACCTATGCAAAGCATGACGTTAGTTACGTAATTCGTCATCTGTTGTCTATGATAACAGCAAGTGCAGATGGATGGCATACGCAGTGGGGAATCATTTATGCCGGACCAATATGGTTCCTTGTGGCATTGTTTTGGGTGCGAGAACTATTCTATTGCATACAACGGATATGCGTGCGCGCGCATAAGTATAGAGACGAACTCATTATGGGCATTAGTATCTTATTATCCCTTATTTCCGTCCTTACTCATCCATATATGCCATCCTTGCCATTCTGCATTATGCAAGCGTTTACGGCTCTCGGATTTTATGCGGCAGGATGGTATATCCATCGTCATCCAATGCCTTGGTGGGTATATGCTCTTTGTGTTATTGCATGGCCGTTTGCGATTTTGTATGGTTATATTGGAATTGATAGTTGTACAATCAATTACTACCCGCTATCCTTTATTGGAGCTTGTGGCGGAACGTATGTTATCTATCTGCTATGTAAAGCTTGGGCAAAAGTTATTAGTTTGTTTAACATAAAACATTCAACATTAAACATTACATCACCGCTCACTTGGTGTGGAGTATACTCTCTCCCCATTCTCTGTATGCATGATTTCTTGATGTATAGTGCTCTTATGTATTCCATAATGATTAGAATACCGTATGGTGGTCCATTAGTATGGGGTGGATTGTTAGCAGTTATCATGGCATACATCTTGTTAAGAATACCAGTGCTAAAGAAAGTGTATGGTGGATAGTGTAAAGTGTAATAGTGTAAAGCGTATGAAACTGAGTATTATAACAATCAATTATAATAACGTTGAGGGATTAAAGAGAACCCTTGCGTCGGTGGCAGAGCAGAGCTATCGAGACGTCGAGCATATCATCATAGATGGAGGTTCTACAGATGGGGCGGTAGATGCTATTAAAGAGTATGTTCAAAAAGTCGATAGTCGAGAGTCAAAAGTCAATAGAGTGAAATGGTCGAGCGAACCGGATAAGGGGATATATAATGCGATGAACAAAGGCATTAAGAAAGCGACTGGAGCCTATATACAAATCTTGAATAGCGGAGACATACTTGCTGCTCCTAATGTGACAGAGCGCATGATGAATGCTATATACACCGTACACCATACACCATACACTGAGAATATCCCCGATATTCTCTATGGCAACATGATTAGAAAAGACTATGCTACCGGCAAAATAGATGGTAAGAGCAAAGAAGTTGAATACTCATTGCGTCAATACTTTGCATCAACGATGAATCATGATTGTTGCTATATTCGTAGAGACTTGTTCCAAACATACGGACTATATGATGAAAGTCTCAAAATCGTGAGTGATTGGAAATGGTTTTTGCTGGCAATTGGTTTAGGGAATGTCAAACCGATATATGTAGATATTGATGTTACGATATTTGACTGTAGCGGTATCAGTGAGACGAATTTAGAACTTCGTAATAAAGAGCGGAGACAAGTTCTCGAAGAAGTATTGCCTCCTGCTATCCTCGCAGATTACGATAAGTATGCATTTCCGATGGAGCAATACAATCGGTTGAAGAAATATCATTTGTGGCCGATAGTATATTTTATGGAAAGAGTACTCTTTAAACTTAATAAATGGCATATTTTGCGGTAACGAGTGAAGGTTGAACGAATGAACGAGTGAAAGTATATGAATGAAGCAAAATATAGTTATAAGAATCTGGATGTATACAAGGAATCGAAGGTCCTTGTGAAAATGGTGTACGGATTGCTCAAGCAATTTCCTAAGGAGGAGCAATATGCATTATGCGACCAACTGAGACGTGCAGTTATATCTGTGCCCTCTAATATAGCAGAAGGAAGTGGACGTACCTCAATGAAGGATCAAGCACATTTTCTCGAAATGTCATTTGGCTCTCTAATGGAGGGTGATTGTCAAATAGATATAGCGTGTGATTTGGAATACATTACGCAAGAGGATCTTAGTAATATATGTATCCAAATTAGTAGGGTTGCAGCGATGTTATCCGCTCTGCGTAATAAATGCCTTCAACGTTCAGTCGTTAAACATTAATTATCGTTATGAAAAAAACTCGCTTTTCAGTCATAATGCCTCTATACAACAAGGCTCCGTTTGTACGGAAAGCCTTGCAATCCATTGCGTCTCAAACATACCGTGATTTCGAACTCATCATCATTGATGATGGTTCGACTGATAATAGCGCTGCTATCTGTGATGAGTCTTTTCAAACGTTCAATCATTCACTCGCTCATTCGATAAACGTTAATCGTTCATTCGTTCATTCGTTCATTCGGCAAACTAATTCCGGCGTGGCAGCAGCGCGCAATCGCGGTGTCGCAGAAAGCCACGGAGAATTTGTTTGCTTCCTCGATGCCGACGACTGGTGGGAACCGACTTTCTTAGAGGAGATGGATAAACTGATTACGGAGTATCCGGATGCAGGCATCTATGCTTCTAACTATATCTACTACAAGCCCGGCAAAACGCACATTGCTCTGAACTTGGAACGAGGATACATCGATTATCCAAAAGCCTATTACGAAGGCTCTTCTATGCCGATATGGACTGGTGCTACCTGCATGCCGCGTAAGGTGTTTGATGAGATGGGGGGATTCCCGGTGGGAATCAAACTTGGAGAAGATTTCCTGCTTTGGGCTAAGACTGCTCTTCATTATCCGGTGGTATTTTCTGAGAAACCTTTGGCATATTATAATAACGATATTCCTGCATCCCTGCGCGCCACCCGCAACCTCCACGCCCCGGAGTATCACATGCTATTCAATCTCGGTCCGTTAGAACGCGAAATCGAGCAATCAACAACTGATCAGCAGTCAGCTGCTTGGAAACAGTTGCTGGACAAGTTGCGTGTATTAGGATTGATGGACTATTGGCTGAGTGCCGAGTATCACGAAGCCGCTGCGACAGAACTTACTAAAGTCGATTGGAGAATGCAACCGAAGAGCGCAAAGGCACAGTATGAGAAGCCAATATGGTTGCTGAAGGTTAAGAGATGGATTATGAGGGCAGGAAGTTATTGCAAGCAGCGGTTAATATACATCATTAAATATCAATTCAAACAAAAGCAATGAAAACAGTTTGGTTAATAATCTATTATTGTTTAGCAAAATACTTGCCAAAGTCCAATCGCCCGGTATTAGGCCGTTTCGGGGGATGGCTGCGCTACCAGTGTGCTAAACACTTGTTTGCGGAATGCAAGGGATACGTAAATCTCGAACAAGGTGCATATATAGGGGTTGCAAACGAATCGGTGCACATAGCATCATCGGTGCCGGTGCGGTTGTGACGCATGATGTACCAGACTATGCCATCGTAGGCGGTAATCCTGCCAAGATTATACGAATGCGGAAATAATACGTGAGATATAACAATAAATTATGCTACGTTGGTTTGATACTGTCCATTCATACGACCTTTTACACATGCCGGATCGGTTGTATAAGTATTATCGCTACGATGATGCACTCAATGCCAAACGGTTGTCCGGACAAGTGTATTTGGCTTCACCGCTCGATTTTAATGATCCATGCGATTGCCAACGTAAGGTGATTAATAATGCTCAAACTCGTTGTGAACAAAAGGGTATAGATTGGCTGTATGGCAAATTGCTTGAACTGGGGTATAATAGGGAGCAAGTGGATGATGTAGCCGACAAACTCTTGAAGGACGATGAGGATGTCCTTTACGAGGTATATAAACGCCAATTGGAGCGGGCCGGCGTCCTGTGTCTTGCCGGTACGGCTACTGATACGCTGATGTGGGGGTATTATGCAAGCAATGAGGGATATTGCCTTGAATATGATACGCAACAGATTGTTGAACGGTTGGTATTGGGTTATGTCAATAAGTTGGATTACGTTATTACCGACAAATATTTGAACGTGGATCGATATAGACTGTCGCCTATTGAGCGAGACAAAGAAACGCCATCCGACAAACTACGATACGTCGCACGATTTGACGCATCTGCCGCTTCTCTTGTCACTAACCGATATCTGTTGGATCATGCCGATTCTGTCGAGGTGGCGCATTTCTTGCAGAATGTGTTTATCAAGCGTTTTGCTGGATGAAATATTGATTATCAGGTATCTGTTGACGGTTCGCCTTCAACCCTGTTTTTCGATAAAACAAACGAAGCGAGCAAAACAAAGTACTACAAAAAAACCACTGTTTGGGAACATGAGCGAGAGTTTCGTGTCGTTGTGTCCCTGGGTGGAAGAATGGCTATCAATCTTGGCGCAGATTGTATTCGAAATATTTACCTCGGCTGCAATATGTCCACCGAGAAAGTCCTTGAGGTTGCAAATCTGTTAAAATGCTGCGGCGTCCATGCCGGTTTGTACAAGATGCGCCGTATGGTGAGTTGCGCATTACAGGCAGAGCCCATTCCCGACATCCTTACACGTCCTATGACATATACAGCCGCCCACGAGTATTTGCAAAAGCAATGCCATCTCCGCTGGTAAATGCTGCTGTGACCTCCTCCATTCAGCGGCAATGCCGCGTCACCCTTTAACAATTAGCAATAAAATAGCGTCACCATTAAGCAATTCACCATTATATTTATGTTGAACGAAAAAGACAAAATCTACAAAGAGAAATTCATGGCTTTTGCCGTTAGGATAGTTAAACTTAAGAATTATCTCAACGAGCAGAAACACGAATACAATATAGCCGATCAGATCCAGCGTTCAGGCACTGCAATCGGAGCCAACCACCGTGAGGCAATAGCGGCCGAAAGCGAAGTGGATTTTGTACATAAATTGGCTATTGCTCAAAAGGAGTGTAATGAAACATTATATTGGTTAGAACTATTGAAGGCGACGGACTACATTGATGAAAAACTTTTTAATAGCCTTTATGCTGATGCTGAGGAAATAATGCGTATGCTTACAGCAAGTATCATTACTGTTAAAAAACGACTAAAAAAGTAACACCATTAAGCGCAGCGTCACCATTAAGCAATTATCAATAGAAAGTTGTCTTTAGATTAAATATCTAACCTTTTTCACGAATATTTGGCTATTTTCTTGTATATGTCATTTTTTCCCGTAACTTTACACGCTGTTTTGTGTATCGCGCCACCACGAAGCCGTCGATGTGGAGCAAGAGTGGATTCGAAGAGGAACTGGATAACGATGATCTGTAAGATGGGGAAGGCGGTCAACAATTAACAACCATTATCATAAATTTGCGAGTGTAATTGATTTTCCAATATCCCTCATGCTATCGAAAAATGGTACTGCATATTGCAAAAATATGTAATTTTAGCGGTTGTAACCGAAAAAAATATATAAAATTTGGCGGTTTGACTAAAAGATAGTATCTTTGCAACAAATTTTGGAACTATGGATGCAAATGAGATTAAACGCCAAATCTGTGAGCAACTAGAAGCGTTAAAGTCGCTCAAAAAGATTGTAGTGATTTTAGGCCCGCGTCAGGTAGGCAAGACGACGCTTCTACGCCAATTAACAGTGGGTGCATCGAATGTATTGTCTTTCGATTGTGATAATGCTGATGAGCGCATGGCGTTGGAGGGGAAATCAACAACAGAGTTGGCCGCCCTAATTGGTAAGTCGCCTGTAGTTGTCATTGACGAGGCGCAGCGTGTACGTAATATTGGTATGACGTTGAAGATGCTGGGAGACTTACATTTACCATCTCAGATATATGTAACAGGATCTTCTTCGTTAGAGTTGTCGGATGATATCAATGAACCGGCAACCGGTCGTGTGTTGGAGTTTAATCTCTATCCGTTTTCAATATCTGAAATAGCCTCTCATACCTCATGGCGCGATGAGCAGCGCTTGTTAAGCCGACGGATGATATATGGTAGTTATCCTGACATAGTTAATAACCCCGAGCATGCACGATTGCTATTGCAAAATATAGTAAATAGTTATCTGTATAAGGATTTGCTGGAGTACAAAGGAATCAAGAAGCCGGATGTGCTCAGGAAGTTGGTCGTAGCACTGGCGTTGCAGTTGGGCAATGAGGTATCGTACAATGAATTGAGCAATATGATTGGCATTGACAAGGAGACTGTGGAGAACTATATTGACCTGTTGGAGAAATGTTTTGTAGTCTTCAGATTGGATTCCTATAATCGCAATCTGCGTAATGAGTTAAAGAAAGGGAAGAAAATATATTTCTACGACAATGGTGTCCGCAATGCCGTAATCAATAATTTTGCACCTTTGGAGTTGCGGAACGATGCTGGAGCACTGTGGGAGAACTTGATGATGGTAGAGAGGCGGAAGTTGCATGCTAATACAGGTAGGTTTGTGCAACAATATTTTTGGCGCACGACACTGCAGAAGGAGATAGATCTAATTGAGGATTGCGATGGTAATTTGAGCGCTTTTGAATTTAAATGGAAGGTGGGTAAGGTCGCCAAGGTGCCGACAGCATTCAGAGATGCATATCCCGATGCAGTTTTCCATTCAATTAATCCGAGTAATTATACTGAGTTCGTAAGCTGAATTATTCCATCTGCATTAATAGCCTCTGTACGTGTTAATGCGGAGAAATTGCTCTTCAATTGGGAACTGGGACGTGATTTGGTGCAAAAGAATGCTGAAGAGCGTTGGGGCGCAGGTGTCGTAGAGCAAGTAAGCCTTGATCTACAGCGTGAATTCCCGAATGCGGATGGTTTCTCAACCACGAATCTGTGGTATATGAAACAGTGGTATCTGTTTTATTATCAACAAGATACAAAACTGCAACGATCCGTTGCAGAAAATCAAAATTTAAAACTGCACCAACTTGGTGCAGAAATAGAAAATACAAAGCTGCTATGTGGTGTGCGAACTGAAAGCGAAAGCTTTTGAACCGGAGTTTGCCGGTAAACTGAATTTCTATGTCAATGCAGTGGATGATTTGTTGAAAGCCGAGGACGATAATCCAACAATAGGCTTGCTTATCTGTTCGGATATGAATAAGGCGGATGTCCAATGGTCTTTCCGGGGCATCAGTACACCGATGGGAGTGGCAACATATAATAATGTACGAATTAAAGATATGCTTCCAACACAAGAGCAACTGAAGGAACGCATGGAACTCCTGCAAAAAGAAATGCGTGAAACAAAGCGGTTGATGAAAGCAAATAAGTAATCACTGAGCGATAAGCTGGAGAAGACCGAGAGACAAACACGATTAGCTTACGATATCGCCCACTACATATCATAATGCCAATGGCAGGGGTGGGAAGTCGGTTCACGAAAGAAAAAGTACACGAAATAGTATAAAAATAAGAAAAAAATGTAAAATTTTCCCGCATATGCTTGCATATGTGGGATTTTTTTTGTATCTTTGTACGCTGATTGGGGTGTCGTGTGATTATTCCACACCCATCGTGTGATTAAGGCGATGATATTATGCGATGTAATACATCAAACATCACACATAACACATTGCTCATCGAGCATCGCATCGTGCGATAAAGGAGTAAAATGAAATGATAAACATAACGAATAAAATAGACTGTTGCGGATGCAATGCGTGTGGAGATGTTTGTGCGCTATCCTCTCGTATATGTCCCGTATATCTCACGTAACCGAGGTGTGAAAGACAAAATAACTCAAAAACCGAAAAAATAAAAATACAGAGAATATGTAATTTACATTTTAAACCCACCGAATTTGGTAGGTTTAAAACAGAGGCAGGGTATAATGCGTTTACTATGTCGCCGAAGAAATGGATTGAATCGTCTAATGCTGATACTGCAACTATTAATCAATTGGCAGTAATGTCTAGTATTGAATCAATGAATGCGGAATTAATAAAGCAAAATTTGGATGCAAGAACTCGGTTGACTATACTCCGAAAGATGGCTGCGGAGCAGTTGGCTTCGTTAGATAAGCATCATGTGGAACAACGTTTTCAGAAATTGATAGATGAGGCTAATAAACCGAATGTATTGGAATAACAAGATGGCAGACTATGGCAAAATCTCAACTCCATCTACCAATGACCGACCGATGAGCGGGAGATGACCGAGAGAAGAACGGTGGAAATAAATAGTCAATAAAAAAAAGTAGAATCATGGAATATCTTTTAACAAAAGAACAATTAGATGAAGCACGGAAAAGGGTACGTTTCTTTTCTAATCTTAATGAATCCGTCAATGCCAGAAGGAGAAATGCATATATTGATGAGGTAACGGTGTTCTTGTCTCATAATCATATAGATAAAGATGTTTTGGATAATGTAATCGGGGAATTAAAATCATTAGGTGTAAATGTATATGTGGATTGGAATGACGAAAATATACCATATGTTACTTCTGGAGAAACTGCTAGAAGAATAAAGGAGAAGATTAGAAATTGCAAGAAGTTTATTTTGGTCGCTACAGAAGCAGCAATTGCTTCTAAATGGTGTAACTGGGAACTGGGATATGGAGATGCCTATAAATATAAAGACCATATTGCAATCATGCCGATTAAAGAATCGAGAGATCGAATTTTTACTGGAAGTGAATATCTACAAATATATCCCATTATAACCAATGAATATCAATATAGTTTGGGAAATTATTATGTGGAATATCAAGGCATAAAGATAGGCTTAAAAGATTGGCTGCAAAGATAAAATGAACGGAATATGGGTCATAAATGTTTTATCTCTTTTAAGAAAGAAGATGAAGGGTATAAAAAAGAAATCCAACGTTGGAATGAAGATTACAAGGTAGATATGATTGATAAATCATTAAACGAAGCCATAGATTCTGAAAATCCTGATTATGTGATGCGGAAAATACGTGAAGACTATTTGTCGGACTCTACAGTAACAATATTTTTAATTGGAACGAATAGTGCAGAAGTGCTCGGTGTAGAGGAACAACAATATATTAAACGAGAACTACAAGCATCATTGTATAACGGAGATGGCAATACTAGAAATGGTATCTTGGGCGTAGTATTGCCAAATATGTATAGCGCTATCTATAAAGGAACTTATGAGTGCTCTACTTGCCACAAAAATCATAATTGGGTAGCAATCAATGATGATACAGTTATCAAGGAATTTAGTTGTAATTATTACTTAAACAACCACGGTAAATGCGCTTATTCGGAAGACGATAGATATTGTATATTGGTGAGGTGGGATGATTTTAGAATTAATCCTAATCGTTATATAGAACTGGCCTTTAATAAACGTGATCAAGAAATAGCTAAAGAAGTAGTAGTTTATCCTAAATAATGTGCAAATATGGCTGATAAATCTTGTTTCGTTGTAATGGGTTATGGCCAAAGGCGTGATCCTGTTTCTGGGGAAAAAGTAGATCTAGATAAAGTTTACTTTGAAATTATAAAACCCGTTGCTATAGAATGTGGTTACAATTGTTATCGTGGCGATGAGATTCCAGATAGTGGGATTATTGATATAAGCATGTATTATGGAATACTAGATGCTGATTTGGTCATAGCAGACATCACAACTTTAAATCCTAACGCGATATACGAGTTAGGAGTTCGCCATGGAGTCCGCAAAAGAAAAACTATTGTAATGATGGAGAAAAGCAATAAATTTTTCTTTGATTTAAATCACGTGAGGACTCTTCAATACGAATACCACTCAAGAGGAAAAGTATGGAAATTAGAAGTAGAGAAAATAAAAAATGCATTAAAAGAGCGAATAGAATATTTGGATCAACAAGACGAAAAAGATAGCCCATTATATACCTTTATAGAAGATTTATGTGAACCGCAGAAACTTAGTAAACGGGTACTCAATGTCGATGAAGGAATTCCTTTGTATGAAAAAGTAAGAACTGCAATAAATGCAAGAAGGTCAAAACAATATCAAAGGGCTCTTGAACTTTTCGGAGATTTGAATAAGCAATATCCAACAGATACGTTTTTTATCCAACAGAAAGCTTTATGTACATATAAATTACAACAACCAACAACAAAAGAATCTTATATTGAAGCATTGAATATTCTTAAACCTATATCTGGATCAATAGATCCTGAAACGAACGGATTAATAGCATCTATTTACAAGCGACTTTTTATTATGCAAGGAGATATGTCTCATTTAGATGCGGCAATAGAGGGGCTAGAAAAAGCGTATGGACTATACCATGGGTACTATAATGGAGATAATTTAGCATATTGCTTAAATCTTAAAGCATCTGTCGTTGAAGATAAAGAGGAACGAGATGAACTAAATATTGAGGCGAGAAGGATTAGAAAAGAAATTATCAATAGAAATAAAGATATAATAGCAGAAGAGATTGACACGGAAGAGGAAATATGGCTGATTTCAACATTAGCGAATTGTTATTTTGCACTAAATAAAAAAGAAGAAGCAACTAAATGTGAAAACTTATTTTTATCCAAAGCAGATAGAGATATGAAAAACTCATATTTGGAACAAAAAGATCGATTATTTAAATTGTTATACATTAATAAAGGTTAATATGGCAAGAACATATAAAATATTTATCAGTCATTGTTGGAACTATGATGCTGAATTGCAAAGATTGAAAAATTTGCTCAATAACCGCGGATATTTTTATGCTGAGTATAAACAAGCAGAAAGATCTCATCCCATTGATTCTATATATGCACCAGTTGTAAAAGCGCAGATAACACGAAGACTACAAGACTCGGACGTAGTTCTCGGAATTGCGGGTATGTATGCTTCTTATAGCGATTGGATGCCATGGGAACTTGATAAAGCTAAGGAACTAGGGCTTAATGTGATAGGAGTAATTCCATGGGGACACGAAAGAATATCTCAAGCAGTTAATAGTCGCTCCGTAGTCAATGTTCATTGGAATGCAGATAGTATTGTGGATGCTATAAGACAATATTCAAAATAAAAATCCATCAATATAACTTATGACGCAACTCCCTTCCAATTTTGAATTAGATAGATATGGTCTGCACGTGCGATTAGTGCGCGGGGAAGATGTAAATAAATTTAGGAATGAGAGAATGAACAAGGGAAGGAGTGAACGAGAAAAAATACGAATCGTAATAAACAAAAAATCCGTACAATAAGCATATTAATCTAAAAAAATCCGCAAAACACTTGCATAAATCAAAAAAAATCCGTATCTTTGCAGAAAAATTGAGAGATAATGAAAAAAAATCCCGAAGATATTGCTTATCAGGTATTGCATGAGGTAATGTTTGCCGGAACAGACAAGAAATCGTCTGATGCTATATCCAAACTTCTCAAGCAAGGGAAAGTGCGCCGTATTGCCCCGAAGATATACACAACTAATTTTGAGGCAAACGGAGAGGATATCGTACGGAGAAACATTTTTTCTATACTTGGCAGATTGTATCCCGGGGCAATTTTAAGTCACCGCTCGGCATTTGAATGTATGCCAACCTCTTCCGGAGATATTTTTCTCACCTACAAATATTCTCGCAAGATAAGTTTACCGGGAGTTACCGTTCATTTATTAGAAGGTCCGCAAGTTGATGCCAATGATCGGCCGTTCATAGATGGCTTATATATCTCTCATCAGACACGTGCTTTTTTGGAAAATATGCAAGTGTCTAAGAATATTGGCGGAGCAGATAAGTGTTTGGGGCAGCAACAGATTGAGGAAAAGCTGGAAAAAATGGTGCGTGTCAATGGCGAAGCCGCATTGAATGTACTGCGTGATGAAGCAAGGGAGACAGCTGAAAGACTTGGATTCCAAAAAGAGTTTGCAAAACTATCCCAACTGATAAGTGCGATATTGACAACTCACACTTCATCCATTTTACGTTCTCCTCTTACTATTGCTCGTGCAATGGGCGAACCCTATGATGCAGAACGTATGGATTTGTTTCAAAATGCTTTTGCATATTTGACTAATTATGAGTTTGCTTATCGAGAGAATGTTCAGTGGGAAGATCATGCGTTTAGGAATTTTGCATTTTTCGAGAGTTATTTTTCCAATTATATTGAAGGAACAGAATTTACCATTGAGGATGCGCGAACGATTATTTCGACTGGACGTCCGATGCCTTCTCGTCGTGATGAATCACATGATATATTGGGGACATACTTCGTTGCGGCCAATAAGATAGAGATGCAGCGTATTCCGCAAACAGCGGAGGAACTATTACAAATGCTTCAGGCTCGTCATAAGATATTATTAGAAGCCAGGCAAACGAAGAACCCGGGATTATTCAAAATGCGGAATAATCATGCCGGTGAGACCTATTTCGTGGATTATGAATATGTCAGAGGAACATTGTTGAAGGCATTCGGATTATATAATGCATTAACTCATCCGATGGCGCGAGCCATCATGATGCATGTGATTATAGCCGAGGTTCATCCTTTTGATGATGGTAACGGGCGTATGGCACGCATTATGATGAATGCTGAATTGGTTAACCAGCGTCAATCGAAAGTAATCATTCCTAATGTGTTTCGCGATGATTATATATTATCTCTGAAGAAATTTAGTCACCAAAGAGATATCTCTACGCTTGTGCATGTCTTAGATAAGATGCAACAATATGCAGGGCGAATTCCTTGTGGTAGTTTTGAAGAGGCTCATGATTATTTAACTTTGACGAATGCCTATAAGGAACCCGATGAGGCTAGACTGATAATGTAAACTCACTAAAAAAATTTGATTATTATGGCAAATTGGACAGAAGAAGAAAAGAAGAAGATCTGGGATAAAGGTGAAATTATCCCTGGTCGGGACAAAAACGTATGGAGAAAAGATCAGTGCGGAGCAATTATTAAGTGGGATATGTATGGGGATAGAAGCGATAAATACAATTGTGGCTGGGAAATAGACCATATAAAACCCGACTCAAAAGGTGGCGAAGATATTGTTAGTAACGCAAGACCTTTACAATGGTATAATAATGCAAGTAGGTCAAATGGCAGATTAAATTGCAAGGTGACTGCGAAGGAATAACAATGAGATAAGTATCAATTTTGTTGTATGTCCGAACCTATGTGCATTGTGAAATAGTTTCCACCGACCGATGAGCGTGAAGCGGAATAGCCGCACCGCGGAGTGTCCGGTGGACAGTCAAGGAATCAGTGCGGCGTGCGAGTTTCGGAGAAACATAGAATGCCTTAAAGCCGAGATGACTGAGAGATAAACATAACACAATAACTGAATAATTAGTGAATAGGACAAATTAAAAATATTATGGAAGAGTTTCTAAAACAATATGATATCAAGATTCCTGTTTATGTGTCTGAACGGGTAAAATTAGAAAAAAATAACCTGTTTGCTAATAGCAGTGCGACTCTTTTGCAGCAGGTTAGAGATATAATCGCCAATTATAATAGCAATCCTCAGAAAAAAGTGTTGACAGCCAAACGGAATAAGACTGATAAAATTGGCATAAAAAGTATTAATGCAATTGATATCTCGTTCAATACAGACGATTGTTTGTTACTACAAGTAACGGCATATAAAACTAATTTATTGGATGGCTATTATCAAGATGGAGAAGAAAAGCAGCAAATCAATTTCCAACAGTTGGATAAATTATGTAGTGATACTTATTTTTACGTGCTATATCCTTTAATCAGAAGAAATCACAATAGTAATGAGGATGAAGTGTATTGGCAATTATTTATATACGAAGATCCGTCTAAATCTGATGAGGAGATGGTACAGATAGGGCGTTCAATGATGCGACATATTCTTAAAACTCCCATTAAGAATATAAAATCAGAGAAACTGATAGAGGATTTAAAAGCGCATAAATTAGCAGATGTAGAAATCGTGTTATCTAGTTTTGATGAAGATGATAGTAGTGATGGTAAACCAGTATATGTGAAAGATTACCAATATTCATGCAAATTCAAGCGCGAAAAAAAAATTTCATTGTCAGGTATGAAGATACAGGATGTGTTGGAGATATATAACGATAGAACGGATTTTGATGCAAGCAATTATACAAAGCGTCAACTGAAATTTTTAACGGAAGACAGACATACCTATTCTATTGTACAAGAATACAAAGATAAAATCAAGGAAGCTATAGAAGATAGTTTTAACTATAAAGAAAGCGTCAGCGAAGAAGATGTTAAGAGTAAAAAGATATTTGAGGTTGACGAGATAAAAAAACATATGGAAGGAGTATTTTGTAACTATTTGGCAAATCAAACAAAATGACAGAATATTTATATGCAGACATATTAGCGACTTGCTTGTCTTTTCTTATGGGAGGATTATCAGTAATAATTTCAATTTTTACTCTTTCCACTTCTGCGATAATAAGCAAACGTGAGCTGCGTAATGATTTGGAACGGCAAATAGAGGAAGGCGGGGTCTCATTAACACTCACACGTAAAATTAAAACAGCAAACACCTTTATTAATAAAATGCGTAAAGTTACAGATAATTGTATTGTTGTATGTGTATTGTTCGTAATAGGTATAATCGCATATGTAATATTTAGATTTATAAACCCTACTTGGTGGATAATGTGTTTGGTTGGAATAGTTGGAGGTGGTATAATATATACCTTGTTTGTAATTTATCTATTGCTTAATTGGTACCTAAAAACTAATAAGTTATAGACTATTTCTCGAATATTAGTTAAGATTTTTTTTATTTGAATAGATAACAATTAAATTTCGAACAAAATGGGCTTGTCATTAAATGCATCAAAGAAGAATATTCAGACGTTGTTTGATTCGGGAGAATTGCAATATGTGATTCCGTATTTTCAACGTCCATATTCTTGGGAGTATGCTCAAGTTAATCAACTGTATGAGGATATAGTGTATGCATATAATCACGATGGATCGTATTTCTTGGGTAATATTTTGTTAGCCATTAGTGAAAACGAGGCAAGTAATCCTCAAGTTGTTGATGGACAACAACGTCTCATTACTATATGGCTTATGTTAAAAGTAATGTCTACTCTTCTACCAGAGCACGCGAATCTATCAAGACTAGTATCTTCTGAATCTCTATTTAGTACAAATGAGCAGCCCCAGTTGAGGATAGGTTATCAACTCAAGGAATTTGGGGATAATTCTGAAATGCATAAGGTCTCTCTATGGAATCGAAGTGATATGGAGATTCTATGGGATCGATATGCTAAAAATAACAAAATCTCTGAACGATTATGTCCACAGCTTATAGAGGCCAATTGCTTATATATGTATAGTTGGATATCGGAATACACGAATGATTTTGGTGAGGCAGGATTATTAAAACTGATGAAATTTCTATTGGATTCTGTGTATATGTTACCTATTGAGATGACGGGGCAAAACTCTGATGAAGCGATGACTCGAGCCTTAAAAATATACGAATCGATGAACAATAGAGGATTGAGTTTAGCCGATGCAGATATTTTTAAAGCACGACTGTATAACAAGGCCAGTAAAAATCACGAGGAACAACAATTTATTGAACAATGGATGGAGTTGTCTAGTGATTGTGATGAGTTGTCCATAAGCATTGACGAAGTATTTAGATACTATATGCACATTTTGCGTGGAGAGAAAAATATAGTTACAGGAGAAACGAGCTTACGAGATTTCTTTATTGCGGGATCTAATCCTCCGTTGGATTTAAAAGACTATTCGACTGTCATGATGGATCTTTCAAGGATAATCTCTATATTGAGAAAATATAAGATGGTATTAAACTCCGATGAAGATATTGCAAAGTGGTTACGGGTTATCGATTGGTACACCAATCAATATCCTAAAATTGCATTGGTGGCATATATTTATCATCATGGAAATGATTGCTTTGATAATAAGGGATTCTTGCGTTTAGCGAAAGCAGTTATACGTTACTGCTATAGTGTTGGATCTTCAACTGTAGTAAAGTTTGAAATGTATAACATTATAAGACAAGTATCGCAAGATATAGAATTCTCCGACTATTTCGACACATCTGTTTCGGTTGAGGATTTCGACTATCTAGGAGCTCTAAAAAAGGGATTTTCCTTGTTAACATATGTAATCAGACATAGTGATGTCAAAACATCCGAGTTCATGTGTGATCGTCTATTTAAGGGTGCCGAAGCCGAGTATATGATGAACTTTTGGTCGGAATATGAGGTGGAGTCTGCTATTGGTAGTATAGCTAACTATTATATACGAAGAAAAGACGGATCTAATTGGGTAATTGATGAGATGGTAATTAAAGATTATATGTCCTCTAAACCAAATATAGAATATAAGGATTTTAAGGCCTATTCTATAGAACTGAAGCAATCTTTAGTGGATTTTTATATAGGTAAATAACAGATATGGAGTATTTATCAATTAATAAATTTAAGGCTTTCAGCGAGCAGTTAGAGATTGCGACACCAAATAGAGAGAATGTGCTGATGTGTGGAGAAAATGGAGCAGGAAAATCCTCTATTTTCGATGCGATTCGTTATATATTCTACTATGACAAAATGATGCAAGAAGGAGTAGAACTAGGAGAAACACCGGAGCGAAAATTGGCAAAGATGACTCAAAATGAGATATCGTACATTAACAAACAGCACTCTGGGGAGTCTATCGAAATCAAATTTAACGGCAATAATTGTCGGACAATGGATTTGAGTGACTATGAGGTATATATGGTATCCCCCAACGATATTCGAAATAAAGATAGAATTAACTTACGTGAGATTTTAGAAAGGGCATATATTCCTCAGTCAAGTGTTGATATATATTTGCAATATTCGGATGATACCATAAACTTTGTAAATGTGGCATTAGAAAAAAGTTTTGGTGAAACCATTAGGTTGCAAAAGTTGGATGATTCATTAGATTGTAAGTTGCTAGGAGATAATGGATTAGAAAGTAAAGACGAATTGCCGAAGTATTTCAATGAAGCGAGATTGTCTATAGTATTTCTACTAATTATTTTTTCATATATCAAAACTTCATCTAGTACGCATAAAAAGAGAATATTAGTTTTGGATGATTTTATAACAAGTCTTGATGTAGCTTATCGAATCGGTCTTGTAAAATACATTCTATCTGAATTTGATGGGTATCAAAAGATAATATTTACACATAGTCCGTCTTTTTATAATCTGATAGAGAGTGTTATAAAGATGGATCAGAAAAAATTTAATTCATGGAAAAGGAGTCAATTATATGCGATAGAAGACAAGCACGTTATTCATGACGGAAAGGAGTTTACTTCAGCATCCGTATATAGACAAAAATGGATAGATACATTAGATGACGATGGAATAGGGAATGATGTTCGTCAATATATTGAGGTGTTAGCATCTGAATTGAACGGATTATATCACTTAACGGCTCATGAAGGAACAAAAAATATTATCCAAACACTTGCAACAGGAAAACCATCGCACATGTATTTGAAATTAGATGCAGGCAACAAATTAAAAACGGTCTTTGACCTTATAGACGATATTGAGAGGGTATTAAATACTGCTGGAAAATTACCTAATGAACGATGTAAGAATATCAAACAAACTATTCAAGAATATAGGAATTTTGATGCATACACTCAAATAAAGGAGATATTTCAAGATTTATATTTGTATCAAAAGGTAGTGCTCCATCCATCTTCACATGGTTCTACTGGTATTCGTCATTTTACAAGCAATGAAGTATTATATTCAATTGCATTAGCAGATAAATTGGAGAAATTAATACATGCTATGCGCGAATATAATAGTTCCGGTGATGTATATAGTTATTAAAAAATTTAAACAAAAGAATACGTATATTAGATTATATGCTGCGAGAGGAAGGTACAGAAACGATTGGGAGTATAGGCAAGATAAGTTGGCGAACCTTTTATAATGTATTATGGATGCTGGATTAGATAATATCGCATGAGGATTCCTATGGCAAAAGTCATAAATCACTTAATTCTGATAACAGGATGGATATCCAGCTTTTTTGAGGAATCAATAGCTTGTCTAATGGATGAAAATGATTAAATTACACATAAAATCAAAAAGTTATACCAGAAATAAGGGCATTGCATGCTGACTTATATAAGAGAATATGAAAGAACCGAGAATAATAGAACTTCCGAAATTTTTGTATGAGTTCGTATCTCGACAAAAAAGGCGTTTGACACAATGAGGCATGAAGACAAAATACACCTTGCATCAACCGATACTTGTACCGGGTGCGTGGAATAAATATTAACTTTACCCTCTCGTATCTGTCTCGTATGTATCTCGTAAGTGAGTGCTGCTGTCTATGGATTGTAAAAAATAATAGAAACAAAGATAATTATTAGCCAAAGGATACGGCTAGTATAAAAATAAGTTCGGTTGCACCTTACTATTGAAATAGAATAAGTCAGATGAAAATAAACGAATAGTTATAATACTATTGAGATAAATAATTCTAAATCATAAAAGCTAATCTATTATGAAAACAAGTAATGAAACCAAGAATCTATTCTTGTATCAAGAATTAGAACATCCCTCATCATCACGATTGCAGTGGGAAAAAGAAAATGGTATGTACAAGCAGTATTCTACTTACACCGATAATTTAAGTCTTTCAACGAGTTCAATTGAAGCGATATTTTAACAATCTAAAATTAATATATGTTATGGCAAGTTGGTCAGAGTTATTCGATTCATACAAAGAAGAGTGTGTCAAACCTCAAAATAATGATGCTGGTATCAAATTCTTATTGAATAAGATTACGGAGAATTTAGGGTTATTATCTAATAAAACAAATCGTAATACCATTCTATACTATTCAGCTTTTCTCAATAAGAACTCTATTGATAATACGATAAATGACAAGGATATAAATGCCTTTATGTCTAACGTATATCAATTGGACAAATCTAAAGGATTAGACTTAATTCTCCATACACCAGGAGGCGATGTGGCGGCAACAGAACAAATAATCAAATATCTTAACATGGTATTCCAAGGTGATATCCGTGCTATCGTCCCTCAAATGGCCATGTCGGGAGGTTCGCTCATAGCTGTTTCTTGTAAATCAATTATGATGGGCAAGGAATCTAGTCTAGGTCCCTTTGATCCTCAACTGGGCGGTGTTGCTTGTCAGTCAATGATTAAGGAATTCTCTCGGGCGCAAGATGATGTTGCTCGCAATCCGCATAATATAGGTCTTTGGCAACCCATTCTAGCGAAATTAAATCCAACATTTATCACACAATGTGAGCAATCCGTAGCTTTATGTAATGAACTTGCAACAAACTTACTGGCAAGTTCTGATTATTCAGAAACAACGAAGGAAAGAATAAAGAAAAAATTTTTAGACAATTCAGATAGCAAAACTCATAATCGTCATTTTGATATAAACACCTGCAAAGAGGTTGGTCTTCATATAGAAGACTTAGAAAGTGACCCTGAGATACAAGATATTGTGCTCACTATTCATCATTGTTACACAATCTTAGGAGAACAAAGCACCCTCGTAAAGATAGTTGAAAATAATCTTGGGAAAGGCTATTTTATCTCCAGCAAGCCCGCACAATAAGAAGAGAGCGCTTCAAAAATGAAAATCGCTGAGAGTTGCGGGAAAACAATTGACTAAAAATAACCTTCTTAAAACAAAAAACGATGAAAGTGTATTATGTTAACTCGCCACAGTGGCGGGAGAGTGATGTGGCAACAGCATTTGCAAAAGTAGGAAATCTTATACGAAATAATAGTAATATCAAGACGATTACTTTTCTCGTTGGACAGCAAAGTCAATTTGGTATGCTTGCTCCATTGAAATTTACACATAAACAAATTGCCAATCATGGTCTCCGAACAACTGATGGATACAATATCCAGTTTAGAACATTAAAGACCTATCATCCAGATTACGTCTTTGCAAATAATGCACCAAGTGAGATTTTAATTTCTATATGCATTCCGCCACAAAATCTTTATCAATTTGAAGATTATTCTGATATTGCATATTTGGTAGTCGTGCCGTGGACAATAACCGAGAATGAAGAATTTTTATCAGTCTATGAGGCCGAAGATTGTGAAACTGGGGAAATATGGACACCTCCGGCAGAAGTTGATGATAGAGTCGCAAATGCAATAGATTGGTTGTACGACACCTCGTACCCAAATGAAGGCTATCACCATCCGAACGATGAAAATCGTCTCAAGAATGTAGCTGTGAAGCTAAAGAAAATGCGTATCCCCGTTGATTATAATTCAATAGTATATTATTGTTTCAATCATGGATTTATTCCAAGTGCAGCGCGTAAAACCGCAGACTATATAATCCGTGCCCAATCGCACGCCATGCAAATTCGAGATGCGTATAATAATTTAGAAAGCATTATCAATGCATCTCGTTAATCTCTTTATTACAATACAGAAAACAACCATTACTTATTGTTCAATAGTTCGTTAAAAATTTGACGTTATATATATCGCTAAGCGGTCGCTTTCAGACCAAATAGCATGAGATCTTTGAAATAGTGTTCTTTTTGCCCTGGATTTTTATGCAAGTTCGGTGTTTGCCCGAACGTTGATAAAAATCTTTCAATGAACAATGCACTATGAAACAGTAACATCGTTTGATACTGCCAAGTTGCTAAATTCAGCCACTTGCGCAAGTCTTTAAACAAAAATTTTTACATCAAAGAGCACTTTTTTTGAAGGCTTTTCGTCATAGCCAACGCAACTGTTGAATAAAATAGTCCGGTAGTATTTAACTGCCACAATATAAAACTGTTATTAAAAATTTAACGAACTATTGAATGATATAACGAATAAAATAGACTGTTGCGGATGCAATGTATATCGGGAAGGACAGCATTTAAATAAGTTGCATTATTAGAATGGTGTAATTCTCATCATTAAAATTGCCAAATATTCGTATTTAGATTAAAAATCTAAACTTTTTTGCGAATATTTGGTTGTTTTCTTGTTTATATGGATTTTTTTTCGTATCTTTGCGCGCTGAAATAGAATACAAAAAGATATGGATAATGCAATACTATTTGGGAATGGATTTAATCGCATAGCCGGAAATGGCATGTCTTGGGAAGAACTTTTAATGGATCTTGCCAAGGTTAGCCATTTGCCATCAGATAGTAATACACTCAATTACGAGTGCATCTTCATGAATATCTGTAATGGAGGATGGAAACTAGGGAAAGATCGTGTAGTGCAGACGGAATACGGTTTGAAATGCCAAATTGCAGATGCATGTAAATCTTTTCGTACAGGGCCTATATATGAAGAACTAGCACATCTGCCAGTAAGTGTTTATCTGACGACTAATTATGATGGCGTGTTGGACCGAACCTTTACAAAAATGGGCTATGAATATAATAGGAATACGTCATGTACGACGGAGTCAATTTATAGTATCCGTAGATGTCATGCTTATCAGAAACCCTATAGTGGAATGGATAAAAGAATCTTTCCTATCCACGGAGAGCACGCTGTCCCTAAATCGATTATGATAGGGTATGATCATTATTGCGGTTCGTTGGGAAAATTAGATGATTTCTTCAAAGGGAACTATGCATATACACAAAATGAGAAAGTGATCAAACTCCCACGTCTGCTGGAGCGACTTGCAAATGTTGGAAGTATGAGCAATATAGGCGCCTATTGGCCGGATTATTTCTTTACGCATAATATACATATCATCGGACTGGGATTACAATTGGTGGAAACTGATTTATGGTGGGTGTTAAACAAGAGAAGCCGCAATATGCAGTTGACTGATTCGATTAAGAATAAGATATATTTCTACGGAGATCCGGATGAGCAGATAACCAATTTGCTGGAAGCATTTGATGTTGATGTCGTCCGTGTTCCAGCGAAAGACCCGAAAGAACCGGCATCATGGGCGGAGGCTTATCGAATAATGATGGCTGAAATGTGGAAAAGAATTTAGATATAAATCAATCTATGGGCAATACAATACATTCACATATACTGCAATTGCAAGAGGCGATGAAACAGAATCGGCTCGTGGTGTTTGTCGGTGCAGGAGCATCCGCGTCGGTTGGTGTGCCAATATGGGCGAAGTTGATACAGTCTTTCAAATCGGAATTACCACCGGAGATGTATGATGAGGGAGATTCTCTGAAAACGGCAGAAGTGTATCGTGAGCTGCGAGGGGATGTAGAGTATCTTTCTCATGTAAAGAAAGTATTGCGATGTGGAGAGGTGAGTTGTTGTGCTGTGCATGATGCAATTATGCACTTAAATCCATGTCATATAGTGACAACCAATTATGATGATTTGTTAGAGCAAGCAGCCGTTCAAAATAACAAACAATATTATGTAGTAGCGAAGGATGAGGACTTACCCTTGAATAAGGGAGAAAAGATGATAATCAAGATGCACGGTGATTTTACTAATAACAACATCGTGTTAACGGAGAATGATTATTACGATTATAGGCGGAATTTTCCTTTAATTAATTCCTTCCTGATGTCTTTGTTTGCCACAAAAGTTGTTCTTTTTGTAGGCTTTTCATTTAACGATATTAATCTCAAATTTATACTTCGTCAAGTATCGCGTGTTCTGGGAGACAAGATGCAACGAGTATATTTGCTGACTGATGAAAATAAGGATGCTTTGGCATATTCTTACTATAAGAGTAAATCGGTTCAACTTCTATCGATCCCAGAAAGCGTATCCTCAGAGATCTTAAAAGAACAAAGGATTGAATGTAAAGGTGTTGAAGAGCTAACAGGACATAGCAAAGCGTTGTGTCAATCGTTATGTGTACTATGTAATTATGATCCGTATTATAATTCCCTAATAGAAAAATCCATAGACGCATTGACATCCTATAGAGATGAGATGCGATATTACGGGAAGTATTTAGAGCTTGTATTCAATACGTCAACCAAACCATGGATGCGATTGGACGAGAACTCCATCGTATTACAGTCGGATCATTATAAGAAACAGTTTGAGGACATAACTGAATTAAGTAAATCTCCATCGGACAAGTATAAAAAAATCGAAGCCGATGTAAATCGGATCAAGCAGAGATTATATGAAAACGGAATACGAGCGGTAAATGATAAACCTCTGTATAAGAACGAGCAAGAAGCGGAATTGGTCAATACGAAAATTGAGGATGCTCTAAACGGATTCTATCAATTAGCATTTGATGATATTGAAGAAACGTGGCAGCATTTGACTCAGCGTTCCTTAAATTATACGATAGATGATTTGGCGCTTCCGTTCTTGCAATACCGTTTAGGTATGTATTTTGACGCATATCGAACATACAAGATGTTGGCACCCGAAATGTGGAAACATCGCAAATACGTTCTCTATTTCGTCTGCTTGTATAATATGAATGCAACGTTCGGTAGAGCCTTTATGCAGATGTCGTTTCGCAAGGAGGAGACAACTCAAGAGATGGACTATGTGCAGAAATTCCGTTTAGTCGATATCCTGGACGCTATACCGATCGATAAAAATATCAAAGAGATTTTGAATGGCCTTGCAACGGGTGGACAACTTAAAGATCTCCGAATAAAGACGAGTGAGTTGGCAGACAAACTATTTGAGCAGCGGAGGAGTGCAGAAGGAGGTGGCTGGTCTATTAATAGCCATGTCATACTCTTGTTGCAGGAGTATGTCCATGCATTTCATTTCTGCAACGACAATTATATCATCACAGATGCCCATGAGAATGCTAAGAATGCATTTGTAAAAATAGGAGAAGGATTGATCCATAGTGTGCTCACAAAAGAGTATAAAGAAACACCAGCTTCTAAACTTGATGCAATGCCGACTATGTCGGTAATACTATACGTTTTCCTTATTGGAACAGATAATTTGAAAAAAGTATTAGTGAAGGCAGATGGCAATAAGATTCCGGTAGATGATGGATTCAAAGAATGGCTTAATGTTCTTGTGCATAATATGGCTGAAGATATTGCCAAGAATCCAAGAGAACACATGCTTAACAATCGATTGGCTTTATCCTACATGAGTAATATTGTTCTGCTGCAAAATGCTATTGATAATCCTTTAGAAATGCCGGAACTATATAAGCTTTTGGCGGCATATTGGGGTAATGGTATACAAATAGACAATTCGGTTAAGATGGCATTGAGACGAATCATTAGGATGCAGATGCCAAGTCCAAAAGATGCGTTACAATTACTTGCGAGCATATCTGAAGCATTAGGCACTAACGAAGCGACAGAGGCTAATATCATTCATGATTTGGCAGAGATTGTACACGAAGGAGGACTGGAAATGTCTCATTTCCCGAATTTGAACTTTGTTTTCCAAAATCAAGGTATAGAATGCTTGTCGGCATATTATCATGCACTATCTCCGGAGGATCAAAAGGGTTTGAAAGAATATATACGGAATAGTGTAACAAATATGTGCGATTTAATGAATGCGGAAAGGCGTGCAAAAGCACATTTTGTCACGAAAGAACTATTAGAAAAATTGTCACCAACGATAGGTCAGGAGCATAAACTATATATCGAACCGGAGGAATTGACCTGCCGAATGCTCGTTCAGCTATTGCATGACGATTACTATGCGGATCTTCATGAAACGATAGAATCGCTAAAGAAAGAGAATGCAGTATTGCGGTTTTTATGCGCTCCCGAAGAATATGCTGTGAAGGATATTAAGGTCCATTGGCTGAGGCATGTTAATGAAGATCAGTTGAAGGTATTGCTAAAAAATAAAGAAATGCGTAAACTTGTGGCTATCTATTGTGAAAGTCATCCGGAAGAGAGGTATTTGAAAGAAAAGCTTTGGAAATTTGAAATGGAATAAATGAAAGAAACGCAGCCGGAAGGAAGTGTTATGATCTGATATCGCAGAATGAATAATGTCATGGGAAGATAAAACCATGAATAAATCAATTGACATCACAGAAAAAATCGCATGCCTTCCCATCTCGCCATCAGATATGTTGAGAAGGAAAGAGTAGCATAAAACAACACAAAATCCGAAGATCAAATAGAAGAATATGATCCAAATCAAGAATAAAATAGATTGTTGCGGATGCAATGCGTGCGGGGATATCTGTGCGCATGGAGCAATCACGTTTAAGACGGATAACGAGGGATTCTGGTATCCGGAGATTGATGCATCTAAGTGCGTGGATTGTGGATTGTGTGAGAAAGTATGTCCGCAGTTACATGTAGATGAGTTGAAGAAAAATGATCTTCCACAGTCAATTTGCTACGCAGCGGAGCACAAGAACCTTGAGGTGGTGTTTGATAGTACTTCAGGAGGATTGTTTTCCGCATTGGCTGACCGGATGTACCGCGATAGCGGCTATGTTGGTGGAGCTATCTTCAATGAGGACTTCTCCGTTCGGGAATATATCTCCAATAGTAAAGAGGATCTTCCGAAACTCCGCAGTAGCAAGTATCTGCAAAGTAATGCTGAGGGATTCTATAAAGAAATCAAATCGCTTTTGGTCAAAGGAGAAAAGGTACTTGTATGCGGCACGCCATGCCAGATGGCTGCTTTGCGTGTATTTCTGCATAAAGATTACGAAAACCTGATTATTGTTGATTTTATCTGCCGTGGTGTCAATTCTCCGAAAATTTGGCGTAGGTACTTGGATTCGTTCGAAGAGCGCTACGGCTCTAAAGTGGTTTATGCAAAAGCCAAATCCAAGGAGTACGGTTGGCGTAATCTGACGCAGAAAGTGATACTGGAGAACGGGAAGGCATATTATGAAACTGGAACTGTTTCAAACTTTACTAAGGGATATCTTAATACAAATGCCTATTGTCGTCCATCTTGCTATGACTGCAAGTTCAAAGGATTCCCGCGTATTGCTGATATAACGATTGCTGATTTCTGGGGAGTTGAGAATGTCAATCAGTCAATGGAGAAAAACTTAGGTACATCGTTAGTGATGGTTAATTCTCAGAAGGGAGCTGCGTATTTTGAAAGAATTAAACCGCGTATTAATAGCGTAGAAGTGCCCTTTGATAGCATTTTTGCTGGTAATCCGGCTTTGGTAAGGCCACTTGATCCTCCAATCGTAGATAGAAAGCAATTCTTTGAGGATGTTGATAAGATGACGTTCACTCAATTAGCGGAAAAATATATTGTTAATACCCAACAAAGAAAATTAACATTAAAACGCAAAATTAAGAACGTTTTGAAGAAAGTGAAAAAAACATATAAGTATGCTCGAATGATATGCCGTGAAACGGATTATTCTTTCAAAGCATTATGCCAATTCTTTAAATATAACTCTTGGACTGAAATCCGTTCTAAAAACATTATCATTCCTAAAGCATATGTTGCGTTTGATGTGGCAAAAACAGGAAAGATAGTTAAACATGGAGTGACGATTATTGGTTGGAAAAAGATTCGAAGTTCGAAATTAGAAACTCTTATTTTTGTTGGCAATAACGCGGTTCTTGAATTTGGAGGAGGAAATTCAATCGGATATGGTAGCTGCATAGAAGTGCATGATAACGCAAAGATATTGTTTAAAGAGGGCGCCAAGACAAATACAAGTTGTACGTTCGTATGTCAAGAATATATTGAATTAGGGGAGCAAGCGATGCTTGGTCGCCATGTGACGATACGTGATAACAATGGGAATCATTATATCAATCGTGAAGGATACAAGAATTCTCGTCCTGTTTTTGTAGGCGATAAAGCATGGTTGACTGAAGCTTGCACTTTATTGCCTGGTGCTAAAATTGGTCAAGGTGCCATTATTGGTGCACACGCGGTTGTTTCTTCGCACATTAAGTCATTTGCTATGGCAATTGGTAATCCAGCGCAAGTGGTTGACGAAAATGTTTTATGGAAATATTAAAATTAAATGATTATGATACTTGATGAGTTTGTAAAAATGTTTGCGGATCAATTTGATGATACAGATCCGTCAGAAATCACAGCTGAAACTTATTTCCGCGAGTTGGACGAGTGGAGTTCGCTTACTGGTTTGGCTGTAATTAATATCGTTGCAAAGAAATGCGACGTAAAGATTACTGCCGAAGAGTTTAGAAAGTGTGAAACGGTAGAGGATGTATATAACCTCGTTCAAAGCAAAAAATAATGCAAAATCCATTTACGTTAGCGGGTAAGACTGTCTTAGTTACAGGAGCTTCGTCTGGCATAGGGCGAGGAATAGCAATTGCATGTGCAGGAATGGGAGCACGTGTGATTCTAACTGCTCGTAACCAAGTGCGCTTGCAGGAAACCCTATCTCTATTAGAGGGCGATGGGCATGTTGTAATCCCCGCAGATCTTACGGATGAGGCACAACGTCATGCATTGGTAGAGCAAGTGTCGTCATTGGACGGATTAGTACAATGTGCCGGTGTGATGAATCGTGTACCGGGCAAGTCAATAGGCAAGGAGGATATAGATTCTGTCTTTTTACCGAATGTAGAAGCTCCGATGTTACTACAAGCAGAGCTGCTGCAAGAGCGTAAAATTTGCAAAGAAGCGTCTATCGTATATATAGCTTCTATTGCGGCTCGATCAGCAGTTGCCGGCAATGCATTATATAGTGCCTCGAAAGCAGCATTGATTTCATATGCTAAATGCTTGGCATTGGAACTTGCTCCTCGCAAGATTCGTGTCAACTGCATTTGCCCTGCTATGGTGTGGACGGATTTGGCTTTGGTTGGTGCAACGAAAGAAGAATTAGAAGCGGATCAACTCAAATATCCTCTCAAACGTTATGGAACTCCAGAGGATATAGCTAACCTTGCCATATATCTCTTAAGTGACGCAAGTTGCTGGATGACAGGCAGTTGCGTGGAAATAACGGGGGGGGGGTAATGAGTTGAAAATGAATTAGTTATGAATGTTTATATAAAAGATATAGCCTACTATTTACCGGAAAAAGTTCTAAACAATGAACAGTTAGCAGCCGAGTTTCCGGAATGGTCCACAGAAAAGATTGCCGGTAAAGTAGGAATTGCAGAACGGCATATCGCAGCATCGGATGAGTCAGCGTCTGATATGGCTGTTGCCGCGGCAGAACGATTGTTAGCAAAGGGACATGATCGTAGTCAAATAGACTTCGTGCTGCTATGCACACAAAGTCCTGACTATATGTTACCTTCATCTGCTTGTATCGTGCAACATCGCTTAGGTCTCTCTACTCAATGTGGGGCTTTTGACTTTAATCTTGGGTGTTCGGGTTATGAGTACGGATTAGTGATGGCAAAGAGTTTAATTCAAAGCGGTGTGGCGAATAACGTACTATTACTGACAGCTGAACTATACACCAAATATTTGTCGCAGGACGATAAAGGTAATCGAACGATTTTTAGCGATGGGGCATCTGCTACATGGGTTGGCACAGAAGGTTTTGCTGAGATCGGTGAGTGCAGTTTGGGAACAGATGGGAGCGGAGCAGAGTTTCTTATCAAACGTCCCAACGAACCGCTGTATATGGATGGAGGTGCAATCTTTGATTTCTCCAGCGATGTGGTTCCACAGATGGTCGAAGATGTGCTTCATAAAAGCAACTTGCAGATGGATGATGTTAATCTATGGGTATTCCATCAAGCAAATAAATATATGATCAATTATATTCGCAAGATGCTAGAAATAGACAAGGAGCAATTCTATATCTATATGGAGCATGTCGGAAATACCGTGTCCAGTACGATTCCTATTGCGCTTTGTGCAGCACGTGATGAAGGAAAATTGCATGGAAATGTAATGCTTGCTGGATTTGGTGTAGGACTAAGCTGGGGTGCAGTAATGCTAAAGATATTAGAGTGATGAAAAAGATATTGTTGGTTGGCGGAACAGGTGTCCTTAGTAGTGCTGTCGTAGCAGAAGCATTGCGCAAAGGGATGGACATTACTATCATAACGCGTGGTAGTAAAAAAGCCCCGCAGGGTGTGAATAATATCCTTTGCGATAAGGATGACTATGAAAAGTTATCCGATTTGCTCAAAGGCAAGAAATTTGATGCTGTCATAGATTTCTTATGCTACCATGAGGAAGAATTAGTAAAGAGCTTTCAATTCTATTCCGGTTACACTAATCAATACTTTTTCATATCTTCTTGCGCCGTTTATGATACTCGCGTAGGCGGCGAATTGAACGAAGATTCGCCAAAAGTGTTGCCGATGTGGTCTTATAGCGTAGAGAAATGGGCGTCAGAACAGAGATTAGCACTATTAGCATCTAAGACAAACTGCAAATATACTATTATTCGACCATGTGTAACATATGGTGATACGCGTATACCTTACGGGATTTACCCTCCATATGGCTATCATTGGACATTGTGTGCTCGTATATTAGAGAGTAAGCCGATAATTACTTGGAACAAGGGAGAGAATCGATGCAATATGATGCGGGTAGAGGATTTCGCCATTGGGGTAGTTGGGTTAATTGGAAATGAAAAGGCTTATAATGAAGCATTCAATATATGTGGTGATGAGACTCCTTCATTCAAAGAGGTTCTATCTGTTGTAGAGGAGTATTTTGGAAAGAAAGCAGTCACGATTGATTTGCCGGTTGAGTTTTATGCTGAACAGATGCCTAATAGAGCCGGAGAGTTGCGTGGGGGACGATCCATTGATGCTATCAATAGTAATGAAAAGATCAAATCCGTTGTTCCTGAGTTTATGCAAACAATATCAATCAAAGACGGGATATACCGGACGATAGATGCATATAAGACGCAGAATTACCAGCGCGGAATTGATTGGGCATTTGATGCGGAGACTGATCGTATAATCAAGACGTGGTGCAGACGAGAAGGCATCTCTACAAAAGATATGAATCTGCGATTTGTGGATTATCTTGGGAATGCAACGCTTTTAGATAGAATACAATATAGTAAAATCCGATATAATGACAACAAATTTAGATTATCAATATGGAAGATAATCCACAGGCTTTACAAAATGTTTAATAAATAGTAAAATAATATATTCTATGAAAATATCTAATATTAGAATCGAAGACTTCACCGAAACCGGAGTTGCAAAGAGTCGTCTGGTGTGCGATGTTACGGATTGCTCTTTCTCTCAGTCCAAACAGATTTATTATGTAATCCCGCGTGAATTTCGGAGTTGGATAGCAGACGATGTTTATGACTCGTTCATGGTGGCATTGCTCTTCCCGATTATGCGATATAACGAAGTGTTAGAGATTGAAGGAAAAGTCTCAAAGAGAATTCATCTAAACCTGATGTATGAGGTAGCTTCCAGTCTAAAAGATTTTGAACCGTCTTTATATTTACCTACTATAAAGGTAAAAGGATATGCAGATGCAAAGAAAAATAAAGACCAGCATGTGGGAGTTGGGTTTGCAGCAGGAGTGGATTCGTTTGCGGTGATGCATGATCATTATTGGTATCCGATAGACGAAGATAAAAAAATAGATACATTATTCTCGTTCCATGTGGACAACTATGGTGATCCATGTGATCCTGCTTCTTCAAAAAGAGCAGAGAAATGGTATAGGGTCTTGACGGAAAGATATGCGAATAGAGTCGGGGGGATACTATCGTGTTTCGTAGATTCTAACATATTTGAATTCCATCCGCAAATGGGCACTGACTTGTTAGACGGATTCCTCGGAAGACTAAGTATGGCGTTATCTTTACAGAGGGGATTAAAATGTTACTATTGCGCAACTGATTTGTCATACGGACAGGCATTGCGGGTATTTGATACTTTTAAGTACAAACCAAAATGGATGCATTTTTGGGAATATGTTAGTTCGTCTTATGTATGCCCTCTGTTAAGTAATCATGGATTAGAATTTATTTCAGATGGGTCAAGATATAATCGCGGAGACAAGATAGAGATGATAGTGGATGATCCGTATGTGAAGGAATTCTTTAACGTTTGTACTTGTTCAAGTGACACGGATTTGGAGACGAATTGCTCACATTGTAGGAAATGTAAATTAACGATGTTAGCATTAGATATATTGGGAAAATTGGATGATTTTAAGGATGTATTCGATGTGGACTATTTTAGAAAACATGTGTATGGTATAAAATGTCATGCTGTGTATAATTCAGATAAAGAGGAGTATAGCATGGTGGACGTGGAATTAGCTCAAAAGCATAATTATCCAATGCCATCCAAAATAAGAGCAGCACTTCATACATACGCCAATAAGATGTATGGCGCGTTTGGTATAAGAAAAATTAAGAGAATATTAAAGAAAAATTGATTTTTAAATAATGTCGAAAGAACGTATAGGGTATATTGATTCTGTTAAGGGATTAGCCGTTTTATTGATGGTTATGGGGCACGTGGTCGCATGCCAGTTTGCCAATCCTGATGGCATACTAAGCAATGAACCTCGCTCCGCTATGTTTCTGTTCCGATTTATTTATAGTTTTCATATGCATTTGCTGATGTTTTGTTCGGGTTTATTTGCTTTGAAGATTATGGACTATACATGGAAAGGGTTGGGACAGTCGATATGGAAACGCTTCTATACCTTGATGGTGCCGTTCTTCTGTGCAGGACTTGTACAAAATCTTATAAAGCCTAATGCACCATTTGATTATTGGTATCTATGGGCATTATTTCAGTTTGTGATAGCTGTTTTAGCAATAGATGGTTTGTGTTCGTTACTGCCAAAGAATGGAGAAATAATTTCAACAGTGCTGATTGTGGTGTCTGCCATATTAGTTCATTTATTCTATTCTAAATTTCTTGTCTATGAAAACAAACCTCTATTAGATATAGGACATTGGCGCTTCTATCCCTATTTCTGCATGGGTGTGATCTGTACACGATATGATTTATGCGGCAAGTGGTTCTCTAAGAACTGGGTATATACATGTGCCTTGGCACTATTTGGATTGCTAACCTATGTCATTACTATAAAAGGATTCCATATACCCCAACAAAGTATAACCGGTTGCTTGCTACCGATATCTGCTATCATCGCATGTGTATATTTGTTTAAAGAAGGATTGGCAAATAATACATCTTTGGGAGTAAGATGGCTGCAAGATATTGGACGTCATTCGCTAGAGATATATATCATTCATTTCTTCTTCCTATTCAAAGCTTACAAGATAGGGGGTTGTGTGCAGAAGTTGGCGAATATAGATGGGGGGGGGCAAACAATATTCTTCGTGCAGATAGTAACGTCTTTCGTCGCGTCGGTCATAATTATCGCTTTGTGTTACCTTGTGATGAATATTATCAATAAAAGCAAGGTGCTATCATTGTTGTTTTTAGGTAGAAAGAGTGAGAAATAAAAGCATGGTCAAATGAAGATAGCTATATTAACATTACGAGTAGATAATAACTACGGAGGGCATTTGCAACGGTATGCCTTGTCTCGCGTATTGCGGGACATGGGGCATGATGTGAGTGTGCTGTATTTTAGATCTACGTGGGTGAATGATTTTGTTAAAAAGAGAATCAAGGTGGCTGCAAAGAATTTGGTAAAAGCCCTATTAGGCCGAAAGCATAATCCGGTGTTGTATTGGAAACATGAGGATGCACAATGGGAGGTGATCCGTGCTCATGCTTATCCTTTCTTTGAGCGATATGTGAAGCATTCTTCGCTGATATATGACGGTGCTTCGTTAAAACAAGTGGTGGCAGAGGGAGAGTATGATGCATTTGTTGTGGGTTCGGATCAGGTTTGGCGTAAACGTTATACCGAACGTTGGGGAGTAACGCATTTCTTCTTGGATTTTGCACAAACAGGAGCAAAGAAGATAGCCTATGCGGCATCGTTCGGTTTGCCGGAAATGGAGTATAATGAGCAAGAGTTAAAGCTACTTGGCGAACTATATAAGCAATTCGATGCGGTGTCGGTGCGTGAAGAATCAGGTTTGGACATCTTGAAACGGCACGGATGGACGAAACCGCAAGCGGAATTGGTGCTGGATCCGACGATGCTGCTCCCCAAAGAGCATTATCTGGAGTTGATTAAGAATGGGAATACTCATCCATCAAAAGGCAATATGTTCTGCTATGTATTGGATAGAAACGAGGAACATGTTGAACTGGTGCGTAAGATAGCGTCGGTACGCAAGTTGGCACCATTCTATGCTTCTATCGATGGGGATGTTCGGATGTCTGTAGAGCAATGGCTACGTTCGTTTGCGGACGCGGAATATGTGGTAACGAACTCGTATCATGGATTAGTGTTCTCGCTGATTTTCAATAAGCCATTCTATCTGGTAGAGAATAAAGAACGCGGAAATGCACGATTTGCATCCATGATGAAGCTGTTTGGTATTGTGAGCGAGAACAATGAACCGGATTGGAAGCAAGTGAATAAACAAATGGAAGAGTGGAGAACTCTGTCTTTACGATTTATAGAAAGTGCGCTAACTAAATAAATGGAAAGTATGAAAATCTTTATAGCCCTATTTGAAGATACGTTACGTGCTCAACCGTATGTTTATACTTACACGGATGTGATTTCTCGCATGCATCCGGATGTTACCTTTGGGGCAATGCAGGGTGACTTTTGGACTGATAAGATCTTCGAATATGATATTGTTCATATCATGTGGCCCAATTGCTTTACCGGTGCGGTGAATAAGGGAGGCGATTTTGCAAAACGGTTACAGGAGATAAAAGAGCATCATATTGCGATAGTAGTTACATGCCATAATCTGCAGCCTCATGCTAATGTGACTGATTCTGTTAGTGCGGCATGTTATGACTTTGCGTACAGGAATTGTGATGTGATGATTCATTTGGGCGAGACAAGCAAAAAGTTAGTGGAGAAAACATATAGCCAGGCTCGTCATGTAGTGATTCCACATCATGTGTATGATGAGGTTTACACCCAAATGCCTACAAGAGAAGAGAGTATAAAAGCACTTCATTTGAGAGATGATAAGACATACATACTGGCATTTGGTGTGTTCCGCAGCGAGAAAGAGCGTGATTTGATTCGGAAGGCTGCACGACAATTGAGAAAGGAGAATGTTGAGTTTTTGGCACCGAGTTTTTATATGCTCTCTTGGTCTCCTCGTATTATCGGACGAAATAGTTTGCGTCGGATAGTCACGTTAGGGAAACATTATCTCCGCTATCCGAATATCAAGGTTGCCGGTAAACGGTGTTCGGACGAGGAGCTTTTGTGGTACTATGGCGCGTCTAAGATTGCCTTTATACAAAGGACGGATATTCTCAATTCGGGGAATGTGCCTTTGGGATACTTGATGGGTAAGGTAGTTGTCGGACCAAAGATCGGCAATATAGCAGAATTATTGCAAGCATATGGGAATCCGACATTTGATCCTACGGATACCGATTCAGTAATAAACGCGATTCGTCAGGCGTTGAGATTGGCCGATGGAAACAAGGGAATCGAGAATAGAGAAAAGGCGATAAAAGAGATTACCTCCTCCAAAATTGCTCAGATGCATTATCAATTATATAGTGAAATCATTCGTAAATATGCCGAATAAAGAGAAAAATAGTACATTAGCCATTGTCATCCCCTGCTGGAATGAGGAGACATTGTTGCCGGAGATGCTGGATTGTTTGCTGAAGCAGACATTCCAAGATTGGTGCGCGTATTGCGTGGATGATCAATCGACGGATAATACAGCAGAGATTATTAAAGCCTATCAAGCAAAGGATGCGCGTATACAATATGTATGCCGCGATAGAGAACCGAAGGGTGGACAGACATGTCGGAACATTGGGTTTGAGCAAGCGGCTGGAGCGAAATATGTATGTTTTTTTGATGCAGACGATTTGGTCGCTCCATATTGTTTTGAGCAGCGAGTAAGATATATGGAAGAGCATTCGGAACTGGATTGTGGTGTTTTTCCTTTACTTGCATTTACGGACGATATACATGAGGAATATGGGCCTGTGTTTGGCGTTAAGACATTTGACGATGATCTGCAAGCGATGCTGAATCTGAATATTCCGATGGCCGTGTCTACAAATATTTATCGATATAGTGTGCTTGTTACGAACAATATTGTGTTTGATGAGCACGTATTATCCATGCAAGATTCGGATTTCTCGTTTCAAGTGATGTTATCCGGTATGCGATACAATTATGCAGTAGAAGCCAAAGCGGACTATTTCTATCGAGTGACTTATGATGGAGTGGCAAGTGGAATTAACTCATCCAAGAAATGGCAAAGCCATGTGTATTTGGCACAAAAAGTAACGGTTGCAGTTACGAAGAGATATGGCAACAAGTACGATTTGTTTTTGGGGATATATGTGGCGCAGATCATTCGTAAGATAGGGTTTGTGAAGCAAGCATTTGAGCAATTAGTTCAAGCACCTTGGGTGAAGAGACATTGGGTGTTTCACATGAGAATGTCTATTTACAGGATGCTGAAAAATCAAAGATTATGGAGCCTTTTGTTTTATCGATACCGAGGCGTGTCTAAACAGCGTACTGCGGTATGGCAAGCATCGATGGCTGAGAAACGGAAGGTGTTGCTTGAAAGAGGGGTAGAGGTATAATGAGTGAACGAATGAAGGATTGAGACAGTTAATATGAAAAGTTCAGTTAAGATATTGGTATGGGTGCGGCGACATGTGACAAACGTGAAGTTGTGCCGGTGGCTAGAGAAGAAGATTGCCCAACTGGATGGTAGTTATTATTACTCATCTGTGATACGTGAGTTGTATAAAGAATTGCATGGCTTGGAAATAGGGTATGGCACGTATGGTGGATGTTGGAATAATAGTGCGATGTGGTGGAGTAATATTAAGATTGGTAGATATTGCTCGTTCGCCGGACAAGTGTCTTTGTTCCCATGTAATCATCCGATGAACTTGTTTACTACGCATCCTATTACCTATGATAAATGGTGTGCGGGAGCGTCAAAGGAACGGCATTTTGCTGATGAACCATCGTTGCGAGTGGGACATGGTGTATGGTTTGGAAGCAACTCGGTGGTGTTGTCCGGATGCAAGACAATTGGCAATGGTGCTGTGATAGGTGCCGGAGCGGTGGTGACGAAGAATGTGCCTCCATATGCTGTAGTGGTTGGAAATCCTGCTAAGATTTTGCGGTATCGGTTGACTCCGGAGCAGATTGAGAAGGTGGAGGCAAGTAAATGGTGGGAACTGGATAAGGATGAATTGAATGAGAAGATGGAGGAACTGCTTCAATTGACATTGAAATATGTGTGATGTATGAATAAAGAACGAATATTAATATCAACGATTATCCCTTCCTATAACCGAGCAAACACGGTAGGTGAGACGATAGAGAGTATTGTTGCACAGAAAGTGGATGCGGACATTGAGATCGTCATAGGCGACGATTGTTCGACTGATAATGCGCGTGAGGTATTAGAACAATACCGACAGAAATACCCGAATATCATCCGTCTTTTTTTGCGCGAGCAGAATATGGGATTAGGTGCCAACTGGGCACAATGCGTCAAGGATTGCCGTGGGGAGTTTATCTGTAACTGCGACAATGATGACTATTGGCATAATCCCAATAAGTTGCAACTTCAGTTGGATTACATGCGTGCTCATCCGGAGTGTAACATCCTCATAACGAACCATCGAACGCATAACCGTTCAACGGGAGAGATAAAGGAATGTAAAGCAGAGATAGATCATACAGACATACAACAGTCGTTGTGGGGTGGTGCGCATTTTTGCAACGCCACTATCATGTATCGCGCGGATTTCATGAAAGCGCATCTGGATCTTGATGAGTTCATTAAACGTCGATTGTCATTGCAAGATTGGCCTGCATGGGTGATTCTAACTGCTTATACGGATATTGATGTATTGCCAGAATCAACAGCTACATGGTGTCAGGAAACAATTTCTATTACGCGCCCTGACTCCGTGGAGCGTTATGCAAAGCGGCTGAATGGAGATAAAGAGGTGTGTAGATATTTAGGCGAAGTATTCCCTGAGAAGTTCCCATTTACGGATGAGATGTGGGATTTATATGCTAATGGTCGTTTATGCGCCAAGGCCTATAATGTAAATGATTTTGAGTCCGCCAAGAAATATGGAAAGGAGTGTACGGGGGTGGGGCGTATCAAACGTCTTTGTTCCCAAAACAAGATATTATTTGAGATTTATAGATGGCTACAGAAAATAAAATGAAAACAATACTTTTAGTTTTTGGAACGCGACCGGAGGCGATCAAGATGGCGCCGCTGGTGAAGAAATTACAGAGTGAACCGGAGCATTTCAAGACAGTTGTTTGTGTGACAGCACAGCATCGGCAGATGCTGGATCAGGTGCTACGTATATTTGACATCGCGCCGGATTATGACCTTGACATCATGAAGCCTAATCAGGACCTATACGATGTCACCACTCGCGTGCTTATAGGTATGCGCGATGTGCTCAATGAGGTTAAGCCCGACGTGGTGCTTGTGCATGGCGATACAACCACCTCCACGGCAGCCGCACTTGCATCGTTCTATCAGCAGATACCGGTCGGGCATGTGGAGGCAGGACTGCGTACGCACGACATATACAGCCCATGGCCGGAGGAGATGAACCGCCAGCTGACAGGACGTATAGCCACCTGTCATTTTGCTCCGACGCCATTGGCGAAGCAAAATCTGCTGGATGAGAACGTGAAGCCGGAGCAGATCATTGTGACGGGAAATACGGTGATAGATGCGCTACATATCGTAACGAAACGGTTGGCTGAGGATGCAGAGCTTCAGCAATCAGTGAAAGGCGAGTTGGCAGAGTTTGGTTATGATGTAAATAGGCTGAATAACAGACGAAAATTAGTGCTTGTCACAGGGCATCGGCGCGAGAATTTTGGTGAAGGGTTCTTGAATATATGCCACGCCATTAAGAATTTGGCTGAACGTTATCCGGATACAGACTTTGTATATCCTGTACATCTGAATCCGAATGTGCGTAAACCGGTTTTTGAGATTCTGGGTGATGGAGCCGAGAAGAACATCTTCCTGATAGAACCGCTGCAATACTTGCCGTTCGTATATATGATGGAGCGAAGTTATTTGATATTGACGGACTCGGGTGGAGTGCAAGAGGAAGCTCCAGGACTTGGCAAACCTGTGCTGGTGATGCGGAACACGACGGAGCGTCCTGAAGCTGTGGAAGCCGGAACAGTGCTCTTGGTAGGAACGAATAGAGCGAAGATAGAGCAAGGCGTGATAGACCTGATGGAGAAACCGGAGGTATATCGAAAGATGAGTGAAGCCGTGAATCCGTATGGAGATGGTTTGGCTTGTAGTCGTATTTGCGACTACTTAGCCAATGTATGATGAATAATGTGTGATGTATTATGTATGATGTATTATGTATAATGTATAATGTATGAATGAGTATCAGAAACAAATACAAGAAAAGTGCATAGACTTTGCGGTTAGGGTTGATGCTTTGCGTAAGGATCTTAATAAGAGGCACCATGAGTACAATAAAGCTGACCAAGTAGATCGATGCGCGAGTTCAATAGGCGCGAACTATAGTGAGGCTGTATTTGCAGAGAGTGAATCGGATTATATTCATAAATTGGGCATTGCTTAGAAAGAAGCAAACGAAACAATCTATTGGTTAAAGGTGATTTCCCGCTGTGGTTATATTGATGACCAATTATACGGAAGTTTAGTCGCGGATGCTGAGGAGTTAATCCGCATTATAACCTCAATAATCCTTTCTCTGAAACGAAAACATAATACATAAAACATTGCGAAGCACCATGATCCCCAAAATAATTCACTACTGCTGGTTTGGTGGCAAGCAAATGCCTGAGTTAGCGCTTCGATGTATTGAGAGCTGGAAGAAATATCTTCCTGAATACGAACTGCGGCTATGGAACGAAGAGACGTTTGACTTGGATATGTATCCGTATGCGCGTGAAGCGTACGATAACCGCAAGTTTGCCTTTGTGACGGATGTGGTGCGTCTATGGGCATTGGAGAAGTTCGGAGGTGTCTATATGGATACCGATGTAGAGATTCTCCGTCCGCTTGGGGACCTGATGAACCTGCCGGCTTTCACCGGTTATGAGGCAAGTATGGCTAATGCACCGGTCACCGGACTTATGGCATCTGCTCCACATGGGGTGTGGGTGAAAGAGCAATTAGCGTACTACGAAGGAAAGCATTTCGTCCAACCCGATGGTACGCTGGATCTCACGCCGAACACGATCACCATTGCAGACATCATGGTTGCCGGAGGTTTTAAGATAGATGGAAAGTATCAGGTTTATAAGAACGATATGCATGTCTTTCCTGTCGATTATTTCTGTCCGTTGACCAGCACGCGCGTCCTCAAACTCACAAAGAACACCTACTGTATTCATCACTTTGCCGGCAGTTGGGTGGAGAAGACTCGCGGGCAGCTCGTGAAGGAGTGGATTGTCACCCATATCCTTGGGCGCACATTGACTGACAAGATTGTGCAGGTCAAGCGGAAGATAAGAGGGAAAATTTCCAGTTAAGGAGGAATTCGAAAGGAGTTCACGTGATAATGGGTTAAATGGACAATCTTTTGAGTTGTTTCTTTGCTAAAATGAAGAAAAAAATGATAATTATTAAAAAAAGTGAGTGTTATTCTTGCATATGTCATTTTTTTTTTATATCTTTGTGAATCCTTAATTCTATATCATGAACGAAGTAATTACAACAATGGATACTCGTAAAATTATACAAGCATTAACTTATTTTTCTTACCACCAACCAAATCATGAGTTGAATAATCGCAAGGCATACAAGCTTTTGTGGTTAGCTGATCGTTACCAATTGCGTCAAAGCGGAAGATTTCTGACAGGTGATAGGTATTATGCAATGCAGTTCGGTCCAGTCCCTTCTGATGCAAAAAGTATTCTTGAGGGGAAGGCGACATCTAAGCCAACTGATTTACAGTATGTTGCTCAATATATTAAATTGAACGGAACAAAATACTCGGCAATAAGCGAACCTGATATGAGAGTGTTCTCTGTGTCTGATAGAGAGGTGTTGAGTAAGGTAATGGAGCACTTTAGTGGTATGTCTACGGCTGCGTTATCAAGCATGTCGCATGAGTTTCCGGAATGGTTAGCATATAAAGACGAAATTAACGATAAATCCAAGCATAGTGCATATCCTATTGATGTAGATTATTTCTTTGAGGAATCTAAAAATCCCCAAAACTCTTTTTTTGCCGATGATGCTGAGGCGTTGAGTTTGGCAAAAGAGTTGTATCACGAAAGAAATAGAGGATAAACGATATGGAATTGCCTGCATTGGTGATAGGTGCAAATGTCGTTGAGGGAGAGATATTTTTCTTTACGGGGCAATGCCCTGTAGGGGTTCCTGATCATCCGCATGTGTTGATTAGGCATAAAGAAAAATACTTGTTTTTGAACACGTGTTCCTCATCTCTGGATACAGCTATTAGACTTGCAGAGATTCGAAACTGGCCGAAAGACTCCTATCCGATTGTATGTAAGAATGCGGTTAATAAATTGAGTTATGATTCGTATGTCAATTGTAATGAATATATAGAATTAACCGAAGAACAGTTTGGAGAGTATTATAAGGCCGGTTATATCTATCGTGAAAAAGGCGGGGGAGTTATGGAGGACGCTGATATGCGTCGGATACTGCATGGCATAGAGATTAGCTTGAATATCACTGATGAAGATAAATCGAAAATTTTAGATTGAATGTAAAAGGTCAATCCTTCATTTAGAGTTGCAATTCCGAGGGGAGTTGCAACTTTTTTTGTAGGTATGATTTGGGGATAATACAAGAATTGTAGTATCTTTGTACGCTCGATGAACTGAGTCATCGGGCGTTTTGTGTGTGAACATGATCGTACACAAGTGCTTTTTAGTGTTTTATCCTTAAATCCAAATCGTATGAAGAACCATCCTATCCCCTCGTCGTCAGGCCGATGCCAAGACCCGCTTACCCCCGCTGAAATGGCGATGTTGCAATTCTGGCACGAGTATGTACGGCGCTATTCGCCTGGTGCGTGCCGTTATGTGCCGGATGTGCACTGCATCCATCGGACGAAGTTATTCTATCTGATGACAGAAGACCTGATTGAGCATTACAAGACCAGCGGCGTCCCCTGTTACTCATCCCGAGCCGGACAACTGATGGGCGTGAGTGTAGGGAGTCTGAAGAACTGGCGTGACATATGGGGCAGATTGTGGCGTCGGTTGCGGCTGAAGTAGCAATTTTCAATTTTTGAAAAATCTTTCCAAAAGATTTCCGTATCTTTGCAACCGTTTTCAAATTATTGTAGCCTATGAAAGAATACTTCACTCGCATCCGTCACCAGTCCGTCGTGCAGCGGCTGGGTACGCGTGACCTCTATCTGCGGGTCATCTACAGCCATATACTCGGCTTCACGCAGGCGGAGGGTTATTGGCAGGGTACACATCTGGAGCTGGCCGGTCAACTGGAACTAACCAAGTCGCAAATCACCAAATCGATGAACAAACTGATCGGAGCAGGGGTGGTTCGCAAGCAAGGTACGAACATGTACATTGCTGTCGGTGCCAATAGCACCACGGCCGGTTCTGACAGCACCGGAACGGGTTCCGTGGGAACCGAAAACGGTTCCGAGGGAACTCTCCCTAACAACCCTCTAAATACAGACAGTACTGATAGTACCGAAGCGTGCACGCATCCGCGTGACGCACCCGCAGGGCAGGATGTCAGTTTTCCGGATTTCTGCAATGCCTACCGTGCCCGTGGCGGTAAGATCACCGCGCAGCAGCGCACGGACAGCTACGACCTGTGGTGCGGTATGTCGCAGCAAAAGCGTCAGGCGGTGATGGCGGAGCTCGGCAATGCCGAAGGTTTTTGGCGTTCGCGACCGGACTGGCTGCTGGCGGACTACCAGTTGCCGCCGCCGAAGAACTACAACGGCAGTCGGGAGTTTGATGCCGTTGTCAAGACGACACCGCTCGTATCGGCAGCATACAATGGCGCGTACGGCATCTATACGCTCGATGATGCACTGAAATACGGTATGGAGATCAAGTGCCGGATGAACTGAATGTGGTCAACAATTATCAACAATTATTCAACAATTTTAACTAAAGTTTCCTGCGTGATCTTTGAGATAAAAGAAAAATGCGGCTGAACGGCTACCGAAATAGCCTGATGTTTATCGGCTTTTGCCCTCCCGTGAGCAAGCTCCCGGAGTACAAAATCCGCTAACCCTTTTGTCCGACTTCGATAAGTCGTCCATCAGCCTTACAAAAATATCCGAAAATACCGAAAATAAAATTACACGGCCGCATGGATTTTTGGAATTTTTGTAAGCAAAGCGCATTTTTGATTTACTAAAAAATCAACAACTGGAAATTTAAAATCATTAACAATCATGGCAAAAGTAGAATTATCGCCTTTAATCCAATCGATGTCAGGCAGCATCGCCAAACGCCGACGGCCGGACGGTACCGTCGTCAACTATGTAGTGACGAAGAAAGGCACGATGTACGTGCAGTCAACCAGGCCCCGTACCGCTCCGTTGAGTGCAGCGCAGAGGGAACGGCGCCGTAAGTTCGGCGTCCTGTCGCCGGCATGCACGCTCGTCCGTCACAAGCTGGCACTGCCCGCCGATCCGGCGACGCAGAAGAAAATCTGGCGCACGCTCAGCGAAATGTACGATATGATGATCCGTGACGGCATGTCGCGACGTCCCGAAGACCTGGCAAACGCATATTGTATGCTCGTCAGGTAGTTGTCGGGACATGGTCGCGTGATGGTCGTGTTATTGGAACGTTGTTTTGCCGAACATGACCATAACGCGACCATCTGCCAACAACTAAACAATCAACATTCATCAATAACAAGATTGACAATACCAATTATGACAAAAGAGAAACGCTACAAGAAGAATGAACTACGGCTCCGTTTGGCGCGGAATATGCAGACGAACGTAACAGCCAAGGAGTTTGCACGGTGGTTCGGCATCTACTGCGATATGAAAAACAAACAGGAAGATATACGAAATGCAAAAGAGTTATCGGCGGCTGAGACAACTGAGCTTGCGGAGTGGTTGGGGTATGAACTCACGGAGTGAGTGTTTGATTAGGGTAAAAAGTACAGTTATTTGTTTATCATTCGTGGAATTTTAATTTTTAATGAGCAAAAAAAGAGAAAAAACAAAATAAATGCAAGAAAATTGTGGCAAAATTTGCATAAATAAAAAAAATATTGTAAATTTGCCACAGTTTTATTTCTCAAATAATTCATATACATCATGAAAGAAATAATTGGCGCAAACCTGAAAGCCTTACGTAGTGCTACAGGATACACGATGGAACAAGTAGCGCGGATAATCGGAATAGAGCGTTCCGCTTATGCAAATTATGAATCCGGCATGCGCGAAATGCCCTTGCGGTTATTGGAGAAAGCAGCGGACCTGTTTGGCGTGGAATTGGCATTGCTTTTTGAGAAAGACAGCCAAGCAGTAGATGGTATGCTGCTTACAGCCTTTCGTGTAGATGATTTGAATGATGAAGATCTGAAGGAGGTCTCTCATTTCAAGCGTATAGTGAAGAATTATCTTAAACTAAGCCAAAAGTTAGGATGACAAGAAGATTGAATGTAAATGAAGCGGACCTGTTGGCCAGTAAGTTCCGATTGGATGTGCTGGGGTGCAGTTTGGCTGATCCTGTTCGGGTGAAGGCGATGCTGCTGAAGTTGAATATCTTGACAGTTTATCGACCTTTATCAGAGAAGTTTTGCGGTCTGTCGCTACTATCAAAAGACGGTAAGCGGTTTATGCTGATTAATAGCAATACCAAGCGCGGTAGGCAGCATTACACGATTGCCCATGAGTTGTACCATTTGTATTACGATGAGAATCCCAAACCGCACATCTGTACAGAAACAGAGTCAAAGGATGTACAGGAGAAGAATGCGAATAAGTTTGCGAGTTCGCTGCTGATGCCTCGTGAAGGAGTGCTGCAACTAATTCCTGAGCAAGAGATTCTTTCTCGAAGAATATCGTTGCCGACAGTATTGAAGTTAGAGCATTATTTTGGGGTGTCATGGAGTTCTATGCTGTTTCGGTTGAATGATTTGAATCTGATGACGAGTCAGCAAGTGGAGAATTATAGATATTATTCTCCCACAGAGATTGCGCGTCAATATGGGTTTGATACGGCTTTGTATGAATCAGGGAATGAGAATCTTATTATTGGCGATTATGGTGTTATGGCGCGTGAGTTGTTTGAGAAAGAGATTATAACTGAAGGAGAATACGATGAGGCTATGAATCTGATTCGCTATGAAGAGTAAAGTGAAAATAGTGTTGGATGCTGATGTGATTATTCATTTTTCTGAAGGAGAGAGTTTGGGATTGTTGCCTCAAATATTTGACGAGTGCGAGTATATTGTACTTGATTACGTGTACGATGAAGTAAGGAGAAAAGAGGTGCGGGAGCAGTTGCAGAAGCAAATAGAGTGGTTTAGGAATATCCGTTTGGTGGAGTTTGCCCCGACAGGCGAAATGATGCACGACTATGCACGGCTGCTGCGTGATCGCGGAAAAGGTGAGAGTGCATGTCTGACGTATTGTATGTACAACCACGATGTGATAGGCAGTAGTAATTTGATGGATATAAAGGATTTTTGCGTGGAGCATGGCATAGCATATCTGACGACGTGTGATTTCTTATATTATGCATGGTTACGCGGTAAAATGAGCGAAACGGAAGTGGTGACATTTATGGAAAATGTGAAAAATAAAGGTAGCAAGCTGCCGGATATAGATATAAGGCGTTATACACCGAATACACAGATGTAGAAATAGAAAATGAATTTGGATGTATAGCAGCAGTGGTGATGAGCCGCTGCTGCTATCTTTTTATAGCATAAGATCCCAAAATCGTGTAAATCGCACAAAAATGGGGAGTAAATCCCAAGATGTGACCAAAAAATTTGCAAAAGTGGGCATTTGTGGTATATATTTGCACTCGATTTTGTGAAAAAACAATGAAATGACAAAATGAATATGCCCCAAATGAATATGACACCGAACACGCAACTGATCACTGCTGCCGTGCTCTCGTTAGGAGGACTGGTACTGCTGTTCTGCGGGACGTTTATTGATCCGCAGGGACAGATACACGAGAGTCTGCTGGTGGCATTCGGCGAGACTGCGACGTTTGCAGGCGCGCTATTCGGGATAGATTACACGTATCGCAACAGAAACAAAGACAAACACTAAGGCTATGTATTACAAACTAATCCGACAGCCTGCTGACGGTTTGAATGTCAGAGGCACACTGTACCGCACCGAGCATCGTTATTCGGGCAGCACGGGGCAGTACAAGGAGTATCTTCATCCCGTATGTCCGACGCTGGAGAACGCCGACTATCTGATACCTCCGCTGGTGTACAAGGTGGCGGTGACGCAGAGTAGGAAATTCAAGCGTTTGCTGCCCGCGGTAGAGCAAGTGCCCGGTCGGACAGGCATCCGCATCCACCGCGGGACCAAGCCTGAGCACAGCAAAGGCTGTATACTTGTGAGCAGTGCAGATGAGCAGTGCCTGACGGCGCGATGGCTCGCCGAGCAAGCGGGACATGAGGAGACGCGACTGGAGATATGTAACTACACCAACTTAAATACCAATCGATTATGAGAAAGATTATGATTATGATGACAATCATCGCAACGGGCGTGTGCATCACGTCGTGCAAAGCGTGGCGGACGATCAGCACCACTGCTACCTACGTGCAGAAACAAGACTCCGCGCAGACGTCTGCGACCATCACAACGAAGACGGTGGAAGAGTACACGGGAGTGAAGAAGTAAAGGGATTGACTATTTGAAATGGCGAAGGTGGAGTTTGACCCGGGGATCGATTCGGTGCGGGGCATACTGATGGGAACAGATCCTTTCTATATCCGTCGTTATCCCGAACGCGGAGGCGGCGTGATGCATATCGTGCAGGCGCGACCCAATCGCTCCGGGCATACACCTTCCGCCAGCGAGGCTGCCAACCGTATCTGTTTCGGCGAGCGGTTCGGCAAGCAACGGCATGCGGCGTTTATGGAGCGGAAATGGCGAGGGCAGCTGGAACTGCCGCTGGGGGAAGACCCACCCCCGACCCCTCCCTCGGGAACCCCCGAGGGGGAGGGAGGGGAGGGAATACAATACTGAGAGACCGCTGCGCTGACAGAAGAGAGACCGCTGCGCTGACAGAAGAGAGACCGCTGCGCTGACAGAAGAGAGACCGCTGCGCTGACAGAAGAGAGACAAGACAGACCGCTGCGCTGACAGAAGACAGACCGCTGCGCTGACAGAAGAGAGACCGCTGGCGCTGACAGAAGAGAGACCGCTGCGCTGACAGAAGACAGACCGTTCGCGTTGCTCACTGACAGACCGGCTGCGCCTGACAGAAGAGAGACCACTGGCGCTGACAACGCTAAACACAAAACAATAAACGCTAAATAAAAATTAACCTAAACCTTAACTTATGGCAAAAATCACATTACATGGCATGTTTGCCCGCGTGAAGGGCAAATTCAACAAGTCGGAGACCTTGTACTTCAAAGGTTGTCCGTGCGGACGTGAACAACTGGGCGTCGATCTGCTCAACCCGGGCAAGGCGAACGGTGCGAAGCATATCCTGTCGCAGGACGCACTGAAGACCGCTGCACAGGCAGCGAAGACAGCGCTGGCGGATCCGACGGAACGCGCTACACTGGAAGCAGCGTTCAAGGCACAGAAGAAGTACACCAGTCTATTTGCTTACACCGTGGCGCAGAAGTACGTGAAGCCCTCTTACGGCGGCTAAACGGATGGGGCTGAATGGGTCTGTACGGATCGGACGGATTACACGGAGGCCGATGGATGAACTGTACGGATCACACGGATTACACGGAGGCGGATGGATGAACTGTACTGATCACACGGATTACACGGATGCAGATGGACAGAAATATCCGTAGTATCCGTAAAATCCGTACAGAACAAAAACAAACTACACGGAAAACCACGGAACAGCACGGATGCAGATGAGCAGAGATTCCGTGACACTCCGTGAAAATCCGTGTTCGAACAAAAATATCCTTAGTATCAGTGGGATCCGTACAGAACAAAAACAAACTACACGGAAAACCACGGAAAAGCACGGATGCAGATGTGCATAGATTCCGTGACACTCCGTGAAAATCCGTGTTCGAACAAAAATATCCGTAGTGTCCGTGAGATCCGTACAGAACAAAACGAACACGGAAATACACGGAACAACACGGAGGCAGATGAGTGAACTGTACGGATCACACGGATTACACGGATGCAGATGGACAGATATCCGAAAGATCAGTGGGATCCGTACAGAACAAAAAAACGAACACGGAAATACACGGAACAACACGGAGGCAGATGGATGAGCTGTACGGATCGGACGGATAACACGGAGGCCGATGGATAGGATATCCGAAAGATCAGTAGGATCCGTACAGAACAAAAACAAACTACACGGAAAACCACGGAAAAGCACGGAGGCAGGTGAGCAGAGATTCCGTGACACTCCGTGAAAATCCGTGTTCGAACAAAATTATCCGTAAGATCCGTAGTATCCGTGCAGAATTTAGTAAATCAATCAATTAAACAAAAATCTTAACAACAATGGCAAAAGTAGAATGGAGTGCCGGTATAGACAGCGTGTCCGGCGCATTAAGCAAACCGAGTAAGAGCGGTCAACACTCGTGCAGCAAGATGCTGCTGGGTACACACCGCGTAGCAGCAACCACGAGTAGCGACTGCAACCGTCTGTTCCTGCGGAAGAAAACCAAGCGTTCAACGCCGGTAACGTCCGATGAGCGTGCATGGCGCAACCGCTTCAAGCTTATCGTTCAGGCTATCAATGCTCGCAGGAAAGACCTGAGCCATGTAGCCGAGGATCTGGCGGCGTTCAATGCGCAGAAAGACACCGCCGGCGGTTACAAGACCATGCGTCAGTATCTGTGGCACGTCTGTGCCGCCGAGATCAACGGCTAACGGACAGCGGCTGGACGGCTGAAAACGTGAAAAAACGAACGGGAGTGCAGGGCGTGTCAAAAGTCAGCAATGGAGAGGTTTGTCAGTCAACCATACAGCGAAGCAGATCGTGCCCTTTAGGGCTAAGAATTATCAACAATTATCCAAAATTTCTCTTTTTGTCGATGATTAAAGACATTAACCAACAGCTTTTGTGATCAGAAAAGTGGGGGTGCCAATTATGACACCTCCACTTTTGTTATACAAAGGCAGCGTTATGACGCAAAAATAAAAAAATCAAAAGATTTTGGCGTGTGCATTTGCAAATGTCATTTTTTTTTGTATCTTCGGCACGCCCCTTCCCTTCGGGTGGGTTCCCTCCGAAATTACACTACGGCGATGCCGGGCATAAGCAAGTCTTCACGAAGAAAAATGACGCTACGCGTCTCCTTTTTTAGTATGAGAGGTCACATTCGTGCAAGCCCATGTGGCACTCTAATACTAAAAAATGCAAATAATTGCAATTTTTCTTCGAGAAAACTTGTAAATGTGCATTTTTTTTCGTAACTTTGCAAGTTGTTGTGTGCATGTAAGCATGCGGTAATAACAATATATTAAATAGAGTATCGTGCCAACAAATAATCCATATAATCCTCAGCTGCATCCGGAGTCTCAACCCGGGGCAGCGCAGCAGCAGTTCCCCACGCCGCCGACGCCACCTATGCCTGTGATGCCGCCGCCTCGACGGGGGCAACCTGTGGCACACACGTGGCGTGAAAGGTTGTTTGCCGGTAATAGCGGACGGCCACTGACTCTACGGCAGGAACTGACAATGCCCGAATGGGCAGTGGGAAAATCTGTTGTCGTGTTCTTTATCGCTTTTGCGGCATGTACCTTGGCTTTCGGCTACCCGATGGAGTTGCGAGATGCCGTTATTTCTTCTCTCTCGCTGTTGATATTCTTCTATGGTTGCAAAAGTGTGCTGTCCAGTCGTGTCCGTGCGAATGAAAAAACATTTATTAAGAGTGTATTTGTCATTGGCCTTATAGCCCGATTAGCGTGGGCGATGTACTGCTATTTTATTTTCAATCCGGAGTATTGGGGAACTATTTATGGCGATGGAGCAGATACTACGTGGTATATGCCATTTGGTGCAGCAATTGCTGATTGGATACGCGAAGGGTTTCCTGTGCCATTCAGCGAACTAATGGATACTTGGGATTCTGCTATAGATGATATAGGCTATCCGTTTTGGTTGGCAATCATTAATTTGCTTACATCCGGCGAAAGTGATGTGTTTGTGCCGTTTGTTGTCAAATGTATCGTTGGCGCATGCTGTGGCATAAGTATTTATCACGTCTCCAAGCGGCACTTTGGTGAAGGTGCAGCTCGTATGGCAGCATTATTTGTGGCACTCAATCCGAATATGATCTATTGGTGTGGCAGTATGTTCAAGGAGGCAGAGATGGTGTTTCTGTGTTGCCTATGTGTCGATTTGGTGGATAAAACATTAACTTCGGGATCAAAACTCACATTTAAGAGTCTGCTGCCGGGTGTGTTGGTGGCAATATATATATTCTTCTTCCGATCGGCATTGGGCCTCGTGCTGTTCTTGGCTATTTTTGCTCATGTCGTGATGGCTTCCAGCCGTGTGATGAGTGCGGGTAAAAAGATTATAGCCGGTGTGATGGTTGGTGTCGTACTGCTTGTGGGAATGGGTGACCGAATCCGCACGCAAGCAGAGAGTATTCGTGAGGCTGTTCAATCTGATCAGCAGGATGTAAACATGAGATGGCGAGCCGAACGCAAAGGAGGTAATTCTTTTGCCGTTTATGCCGGTAAGACGGTATTTGCACCTTTAATTTTTACGATTCCGTTCCCATCGTTCAATGTTGCGTTAGAGAGCCAGGTTTTACAGCGACAATTATCAGGAGGAAACTATATTAAGAATATCTTCTCATTCTTCGTGATATTGCTGATGATTCTGATGCTCGTCAGCGGGGAATGGCGAAAACACGTATTCATATTGGCATATACATTAGGCTACTTAATGTCGCTCGTGCTCAGTAGCTTTGCTCAATCCAGTCGCTTCCACATGCCTATATGGCCGATGTTGATGCTGTTTGCGGCGTACGGAATCCAGATGTCAAAGAGTAATCCGCGCTATAGGCGCTGGTTTGGATATGCGCTGATAGTAGAGGTTGGGGCTTGTTTGGCATGGAACTGGTTCAAACTCGCCGGACGAGGGATGATATAGGCGTGTGAGACGTATTTGAAATTTGACATTTGAAAATGGAAGTGATCGAATTGCGGAAATATTTTAAGAAAGATCAAACATGGTACGATACGAAGGGGGTTGTGTTGTATAGATTCGATGCTGCAAAGAAGCGCGAGTTTATACAGGAGATGATGGTGCCGATGCGTGATATGTTTGTGTCGGAAGAAAAGATTCAGCGCGAACTAAAAGAGTATGAAGAAGAGTCGAGGACAGATATCATAACCGAACACCTTCCGACAAATCCATCTATTATGTCAGGCGATTTTGGAGAAGCACTGACATACTACTTTGCTTTAAATTTCTTTGCAAAAGGCGCAAATGTAGTTCCAAAGAAACTACGATTCAAGGGAGATCCAAATAGCCCATTACCCAAAACAGATATAATGCTATTCTATATCGAAGACGAGAATCTACCTTCAGCCAATGATACAGCATACACTATAGAGGTGAAGACGCGCAAAGATTCACCGAGTATAGCAGATAAAGAAAGTTCTATTATGGAGGCGGTAAAAGATGCAAGAAAAGATAAAGTATCAAGAGCAGCTAAGACGATAGCTTATTTAATCAAGCGAATAAAGGATACAGGAGAACCTAATGAGTTGCTAAAGGGTGTAAAAAGATTTAGTGGAGCATATTTTAAGACATGTAGGAAAAAGTATAATGCAGTAGCGGTAGTAGAAGAGCGATTTTTGCAAAGACATATAGATCATATTGACAAGAAACTACGAGAAACACATCCGGATATTGCTGTATATTGTTTGCCGATAGCAGAGTTAGAACAGATGTATAAAACATTCTATCAACAGATGCCGTTACAAGCTTAATGTTGCAAGAAAGAGACATATTACAACAGAGTTTCATCGATGCAGAGGCATTGGAAATGATTCGTAGTTATCATCTGGAACCGGATGTGCATTATGAATTTGTGAAACGACAGGATGATTATTACATCACACTGATAGGTGCGATGTGTCATTATCTCGAAGAGTTGTACGATGTCAATCGCGAGTTGAGCAAAGAGGAAATTACGCATGAACTGCTAAATGTGGCAAAAGGATTGTTGGTATATTCGGATAGTAATACAAAAGAGCAGTTCAAGGATGTTAATCAAATTGATAATGCACTATATGTAGCTGCGATATACTATGTATGTCAGTATGAGGCGATTGCAAGTTTAATACTGAGAAATCTCAAGGTTAGGAATTTTGTGCATTCCGAATCGGCACGAAAAATTTACTATATCATACGTGCGCCTAAGACGGAGTGGTTGCATCAGGCATATCAGAAGGAAATCGTCTTTTTAGATGCATTTCTGGAGACCGGAGATGAGCTGTATCTTAATGAAGAGATAGCTGAAATTGAGCGGTTGACACAGAACGATGGGTTTAAAAGTACGGATGAGTTCTTCAATGCGCAGATCTTATTAGCTGTATTGAAGAAATTCAAGGATCATAATTTGCGGACAATGCTATACGCGTATGATAGTTCGATAGATTGGACGCCGTATATAAAGCATTCGAGAGAAGATAAAAATATTTTATCATTCCTACCGTCACAAGAGGATGCCATAAAGAAGGGACTGTTGACTTTTGATCGTTCATTCTGTTTGGGCATGTCAACGAGTGCAGGGAAGTCTTATATCACGGAGTTGATCGTGTATCAAGAGATACAGAAGAATCCGCAGGCAAAGATTATCTATTTGGCACCGCTTCGTTCGTTAAGTAGGGAGTTGACAGCACATTACCGCAAAGTGTCCACGAGGTTGGAGTATAAGATGCGCTGCACATATGGAGGACACATCAATGAGATGGAAGATGCATCTATGGAAGTGGCGCAACTCATCATAGCGACTCCGGAAGCGTTTACTTCGATTGATGTGGATTTTGCAGATATATCTTTGGTTATATGCGATGAAGGACAATTGATAGATGACGAAAGTAGGGGCGTTGATTATGAGCTGCTGCTAACTCGGCTTCGTCGGTATGAGCATATGCGATTCTTGTTCCTGTCAGCAATTATCCCGAATCTTGATGATGTGAATACATGGATAGGAGGCACCGAAAATCAAGTGGAAGTTGGTAATTATAGACCATGTCAGCAACGAATTGGCGGTATCCAATATGACGGGGAGCAATATGTGGTGGATATCTATGACAAGGATAGCGATTATACACAGACGAATTATACGATAGCTCTTAAAGGATGGAATGAGGGTGAAGTTAATCGTCATGGACAATGTGCGCTTGTGGCACATAACGCAAAACATGCCGGAGTAGTGATGGTGTTTGCGTATATGAAGATGCGATGCAATCAAATAGCAAAGTACTTCTTAAAGGACGCAGATCAGAGGTGTTTAGCGGATGCTAATTATAGTGAGTTTGGCAGGAATGTGATTGAATATTGCGCATACCAGTTAGGAGAGGATTTTAGGTTGGTAAAATTATTACGCAAAGGAATGTCATACCACCATGGTGATCTGCCGCAAGATATTCGAGAATATATAGAAAGACTGCTGGAGGCGGGTGAGATTCGAATCGTACTATGCACCAGTACGTTGGCTGAAGGAGTTAATTTTCCGATAAAGACATTAGTGTTGGCATACATAGATAATCATGATGAGAAACGCAATAAGCAATATAAGGTAAAGGCAGAGAAGATTAAGAATATCATTGGTAGAGTAGGAAGAGCCGGAAGAGAAACATATGGGACGATCGTTGTAATGGATCCATCTTTTATGGGAGAGGTGCGCCTAGCTATGTCGAATAACATTGAACGGAAGATGCGGGGCACATTGTATAGAGAGCTTAAGTTGGATAAACCGCGATATACCAAATGGCGCAATGAAGAGAAGATTGTATCCGCAATAGATTTTACCATAACAAAGAACAAAGGACAAGAGGAGTTTGATACGGCTAATATTCAATCGATAGCGGAGGGTTCATTTGCATATAAATTCTGTAAGAGTGAGCAAGAGAAAGAGCGATTAGTATCTATCTTTACGGAACGTTATGAAATTTTGCGGACTTTCTTTGCGGATAGTTCGTATGATAGCTATCGGCATTCTGGATTGTCCATCGCTGAGATAGGTAGATTGTTGCCGCTATTAGATGAGGGGTTGATAGGCGACTTGCGAGAATGTCGAATGGTAGATATACCTGATATGATGGCTCGATTGATATGCATCGTCAAGGATTTGCGACTGCCTGGAGATATTGAGAAAGAGAAAACAAGGAAACCAATGGTGTTTACGCACGAGAACTTAGTTCACGTAGCAGATAGTTGGATAAGAGGGAATACCTACGTGGCTATGGCGAACAGGTATGGGATTGAGGTGGATGATACGATAGAGATAGTGAATAAACTGTCAACTATGTATGCTTTCAAGATCCAATCCATATTGACTTATCTGATAGAATCGTATGATATCCAGAATAATGCAGTCTTAGATAATATACCGCGGTTCCTGCAGTGTGGAGTAAATGATGAATTTATGCTGTTTTTAATGTTACAGCGATTAGCTGATAGGATGGCAGTGCATGTGATGAAACGCATTGTAGATGAGCGCGAATGGTGGGATAAGAATGATAACGAAATTTTGGAGGCAATTTTATTGTCCAGTAACGGAGTATTGGAGGAGATAAAAGCAAAGGATATACCGACAATGACCAAGGTGATTATCAGTGACTGGTTTGATAGAAAGAAACGGTTATTTATATAATAATTATCGATTGATATGCGAGTACTTGAAGTTAGTAGGTATAAGAATAATTTCGCGGATCATCAGTTGCCGTTCGTTACCGAACAAGGAGAAGCAATACGTGCATTAGGGAATGATGTAGAATATTTTCTCGTGCGGGGGAACTATGTGAAGGCGGTAGGCGCGCTAAAGGCGAAGATACGAGAGTTTAAGCCGGATATTGTTCACGCGCATTATGGCTTGTCAGCGATTACGGCGGAGCTGCAAGGGTTGGTGCCGGTGGTAACGACGTTCCATAACGGAGAGACGTTGAATCCGGTGGTGAACTTTGTGTCGTCGCTGATGTCACTGAGAGCGAAGTATGTGATCTATGTGGCGCAACATGTGCGGGATCTGAGTTACTTCAAAGCGAAGAACTATTCGATAATTCCGTGCGGAGTGCCGATGGATGAGATGATTATCACGCCAAAAGAGGAAGCTCGTAAGCAACTTGGTTGGAATCCTAATAAGAAATACATCCTGTTTGGTGGAGCATTTGATAATCTCCGCAAGAATTACCCTCTATTGCGTGATGCGGTGGAAAAACTAAAAAACGATACCTCATACATAAAACATAATACATCAGACGTAGAGTGCGTTGAGATGAAAAATCTCACGCGCTCACAATGTGTTCTCCGCATGTGTGCATGCGACCTGTTTGCACTGCCGAGTCATAGCGAAGGATCACCACAAGCGCTTAAAGAGGCGATGGCATGCAATTGTCCGTGCATTGCTACGGATATAGCGGATGTTCGGGAGTTGTTCGGAGATGAGCCTGGGCATTGGGTGTTGCGTAATCCTCGCAAGACTCATGAGCGTTGGGATGGAGACGAGAGGAGTCTCGATGAAATGGTTGCTTTGCTGAATGATGCATTGAAATTTGAAGGAAGGACAAAGGGAAGACAGCGGATATTGGAGTTGGAACTTAGCAATGAGCAAGTGGCAAAGCGGATTATTAATATATATAAGGAGATACTTGCATGATACAACGCGTAGTTATATTCGGAGGGCATATACAGGCGCTGGGACTGGCGAGGCAGGTAGCTGCGCATAGGCGCGGATTGGTGATTGGTAATAGGAAATTGGTAATTGGTGAACAAGAACCAAAGATAGAGGTTGTCATCGTAACCGATGATGGATGCTCCGTAGCTAGGTTTTCTCGTGCTGTGGATAGGACGATTATCGAACCGATTGGTAATTGGTCATTGGTAATTGGTGATTTGGAGCTGCCGGAGAAGGGGACGATGTTGTTTCCGACGAATGATGAGGCTGTGGAGATGTTGTGCGGGAGGTATGATCAGTACAAGGAGCGGTTTGCGTTAGGTGTACCGAGTCCGGAAGTGATAGAGTTGTTTAATAACAAACGGACGGCATACCGATATGCTACGACGCACAAGGTGCCGTGTCCTGAATGTTGGTATCCAAACACGCTGGCAGAGGTAGAAACATTGAGTTCTTCGCTACCATATCCCGTAGTTGTCAAACCGGCAATCATGTATAGTTTTCATGCTACATTCGGGAAAAAAGCGTTCCGTTGCGATAACGCAGAGGAGTTGATGGTTATCTATCAACGGATTGCGGATGCCGATTATCCGTTGGAGTCGATACTGATTCAGGAGTTCCTTTCTGGAGGACCGAAGCACCTTTATTCGTACGGAGTGATGGCAGCGGATGGAAAACCATTAGTCTCGATACAAGCTAATCGTATTCGGCAGAACCCCATGGATTTTGGTAACTCAACAACTTTTGCTGTTACCTGCGATATACCTGCCATTGAAACACTGAGTGGGAGCCTGTTAGCGGAAACGAAGTATTTTGGGTTAGGCGAAGTAGAATGGATGTGGGATGAGAAAGCGCAGCAATACAAGTTCCTGGAGATCAATACCCGTGCGTGGAAATGGCATACGATAAGTAATCAACTTGGGTTCTCGTTTATCGGGGCTATGATAGATTGGTTTGATGGTGTTGTAACGCATGATGGAGTGAAAGAATTAAAGAGTGAAAGAGTCGCATGGGTGGAGCGGTTGACAGATTGGACTGTGGTTGCAAAGGAGATACTGCACGGACGGATGAAGTTGCGGGATGTGATGAGGAGTTATAAGATACCACACGAGTTGGCTGTTTGGTCTTGGTCTGATCCTCTGCCCGGAATCATGTATGTTTTACTCAGTCCAATTTTATACATAAAAAGACATTGAAATTACTTTGGATTTAGGATTTAAAATTATGGATCACAAAATTAATATTAAGATTGTATGGAAAAGATATTACTATTGATTGAAATAATGGTGCTTAGCACGTGTTTATATATGTTCGTGCATCGGAAAACTCATATATCGCTGAGTTATCTGTATAAAGACAATGTTCTCAATATCGCATTGGCTATGGCAGTGGGGTATGGTTTACTACAAGTGCTACCGGTTTGGATTATGGCAATAAGTTTGCCTATAGTAGTGGGTATATGTGCTGTGATACTTTTTGTAATACGTTTCTATCGCAAGCCATTTTGGCGAATGCTGATACTAAGCTACAGGGGGGGGCAATTCGCAGATAATCAAATAATCAGTAGTGCTGATGGACGCGTTATTTACATCAAAAAGATTGCCTCAGGTGAAGTGCCTGTTTCTGTTAAAAATGGACGGAAAGCCACTTTGACAGAGATAACAAAGACCGGAATATTGGATTATCCGTGCTGGTTAATCGGAATTGAAATGACACCATTTGATGTGCATCGCAATGGTGCTCCGGTAGATGGAAAGATAATCCTCAATCATCATATAGATGGTGAGTTTCGATCTCTCAAAGATTCGGAAGCTTTGGCGCATAATGAACGTAACACGATGGTATTCCAGATGGAGAATGGTACGAAAGTGGGTATCGTTCAAACAGCTTCGCGAATGGTGCGACGGATTGTGACTTATGTTCAAGAGGGAGAAGGTGTGAAGAAAGGTGATTGGGTAGGTATGATTAAGTTTGGATCACAAGTGGATATGATCATTCCGGCAAGTAGTAAGGTGTGCGTGGAATTAGGACAACAAGTATATGTACAAGAAACAGTAATAGCAGAATTATGAAAGTATGGATAGATATATGCCATACGCCACAGTTTAATTTCTTTAAACCGCTCATAGAAAAATTAGCTTCTATAGGGCATGAGGTGTATGTGACAGTTCTTGATCGGGGAAAGACTCCGAGGATTGTTCGTGTAGAGTTGGCGGGATTGGAACGTGTCAAAGTGGAAGTGATAGGTAAGCATCGTATGACCAAATGGTCCGCTATTTGGGATGCGAATGTTATTAGAATATGCAAATTGATTAAATGGGCAAGAGGAAAGAAAATAGACGCAGCGATATCAACAAATATATTCACTCCATTAGTTGGAAGATTGTTCGGAATGAGAAGTTATGCTTTTGGTGATGATCCACAAGTATTTGATTTTTATCCTAAAGGTTGGTTAGCAACAAAGGCTCATATGTGTATATATGAATGGACGCTTCCGATGAAGAAACCTAATCATACAGAGGTGCTGAAATGTCTCAAGGAATGGGCGTATTTGAATCCAAGAACGTTTGTCCCAAACGAGAAAGTGTTGGAGAAATATGGTGTGAAGCCCAAAGAGTATATGTTCCTGCGGGAAGTGACGGTGGGGACAATCAACTACACAGGCCAGGCGAGTGGGGCGATACTGGGTATCAAAGATATGATTCCGGCAGGAATGAAAGTGCTGTTCTCGCTTGAAGAGAAGAAACGGCGGAGTGAGTATCCGGCTGATTGGATTCTGCTGCAGGAGCCGATAGAGGATATACACAGCCTTATTTACTACTCAGCGGGACTGGTATCATCGGGGGACTCAATGGCACGTGAGGCTGCGCTATTAGGAGTGCCTTCCTACTATCTTGGCATCCGCTACTCCATGCCTGCAAATACTGCGGCTTCGAAGGTCGCTTCGCTCCAAAACGAGAAAACGATGCCGTTTGACAAGTGGATTACCTCTCTACCTACCAATCCGGCAGAATGTGCTAAAAAGCAAGATGCGCTGCGGAAACATATTGATAGTGAGTTTATCGATATCAACGCTTATATGCTAGAGTTGGTGGAAGGAGTTAAAGAGTGAAGAAATGATAAAATACCACTGCGTACTCAACGGTTGCTCAGCGTGGTGGGAAGAACAGAGCGACCATAAAACTATCGGTTATGGAATACAATAGACCTACGATTGTTGCGCAGAGCACAATGCAGATGGCTGATTGCAGAAAAGGTCCGTGTGGAAGGCCTTCATGCAGTAGTAAGCCATCAGGAACACATTGATGTTATCGCGTGGAATGCGGTAGCAAGAAAAGCTACCGCATTTGTTTTGAATCAATTATGTTTGTACGAAAACTACCATATATTATTTATCGAGCATATCCAACGAAGGGATATCTGACAGATAATCGCAATTTTGGTTACGATACTGCTGCGAAGAGTTGCTTGAAAGTGGGAGATTTATTGATTTCTCATGAAGGCAGTATTTTCTATTCTCAGTTGGAGGATGAGTATAGAAGTGTAGATGAGATTGCAAAAAAGTTGACAACAATTTTCACGGGTGTCAGCTATGAGGTGCTACTCGAGGATGCTACTGTGTTTTATGCAGAGTTAGCAAGAAAGGGATTTGTTGAGTGTGTAGAGAGTGTAGGTGCGAGGAAGTCATCAAATTACTTTTCGTATGATAATTACGAGCCTTGTATTATCGATGCGGAGATCAATGCTCCGGTTGAGTATAACGTGGTGTTTGAGGGAGAGTTTAGCCTAACCCGTGTTCATGTGGATATCTCCAGTCGATGCAATGAGAACTGTGCGCATTGCTATATTCCAGTTGAATACAAACGCGGCATGATGGATGAAGATATGTTCGATAGGGTGCTCAATCAATGTGTGGATATGAAAATTATTAATATCACATTGAGTGGTGGTGAACCGATGCTGAATCCACATTTGAAATCATTTCTAGCCAAATGTAGCGAGGCTAATTTGTCCATAAATATACTATCTAATTTGACCTGCTTGTCTGATGATCTGTTAGATGTAATTGCTTCAAATCCATTGGTTTGCGTACAGACATCAGTGTATGCTATGGACGCGGATTTGCACGACTCGATTACACAACATAAGGGGAGTTTTCAAAAGACAATAAGTGCCATCCATGAATTACATAAACGGAACGTTCCAATGCAGATTAATTGTCCGATTATGAAGCAAAATCTTCATTGTTATCGTGAGGTGTTGGAATTCGCAAAATCGTTGAATATAGAGGCGAGTTCGGATTACACATTATTCGGATGTTATGACTCATCAGGGATAAATCTTGGTTGCCGAATAACGAATGCTGATATTGAGAATATTTTGGATGCTGATTATACGAATGCGAATGTATATAATGAAGCTATTCAGGTCATTAATCAGAAGAAAGTAGGCGATGACGAACCAATATGTACGGTGTGTAAATCATCGTTGTGCATTTCGAATACGGGAGATGTGTATCCATGTGAGGGGTGGCAACGAATGAAATTAGGTAATCTCAATACGATGACATTAAGGCAGATCTGGGAAGATTCTCCGTTGACAAGGCATTTGAGGGAACTGAAGTATCGGGATTTCAAGGAATGTAGTACATGTCAGGAAAGAAAGTATTGTACGACATGCTTGATTATGAACGCTAATGAGAATGACGGAGGAGACTACATGCGAGTGAATCCGTACATGTGCGAATTGGCAAGGATAAAACGTTGTGTAATAGAGGGAAAGATGGGGGAAATAGCGCGATATTGATTACAAAATTAAAATATTTTGCAAAATTTGGCATATACATTTCTTAGCCCCTACTAGGCACGATTATTTTGATAAATTTATGCGTTTAAAGTGACAAAAACGAGAAATTTAATAAATTTATTATTAAAATCTTGTATATGTCATTTTTTTTTTGTAATTTTGTGCGCTAAATTATATTATAAGATACCCATTAAGGGCGTAAAAAAATATAAAAAGAGATGATACAACTGAAGAAACTGCAATTGTCTAATTTTAAGTGTTTCGATGAAACGCCGAAAATTGAGTTTGGAAAGATTACACTGCTATTAGGTGCTAATAGTGCCGGTAAGAGTTCGTTGATGTACTCGATGCTGTGTGTATTTCAGTCGATACCGTCGTTGATGCGTCTATCTCTAAACAGCGACTATGTCAATTTGGGAAATTATGAAGAAGTAGTCTATGGGCATGATAAGAGTCGAGTGATGCGCATTAACTTTACGCTATCAAATGACGGTGTAGATTATACATATAAGACAGCATGGCATTGCGATGAGCAATCTAATCAACCGATACTGGTGATGCTATCGTGTGAGTCGGATCACTACAAATATACAATTCATGAGGAATTGTATGGTGGAAGGCACTATCTATTAGATCTTAAGTATGATTACAACAAGAGCCAGGCAGCTGCAGAAAATCATGATCAAACGCTCAAAGCGCTTCAAGATTTTGTCCTTTCCGGCAAAATTCAGTATGCAAATCCGGCAGAGTATAGTAAGCAGTTAACAGCATGGTTTTCTCCTATCGATGAACAAAATATCTTGATAGATATCAATGCTAGGACGGAGATGATGATAAAAAATAATGCCCATGCATCAACGGTATTCAACTTGGTATCTAATGATTCTGCGCATATTATTTCGGAGTATGTGGATAATATGAATTTCATCAGTTCGTATCGAATGCCAGCAGAACGAATGTATCCTGAGACGACAGTTGCAAACGGAAAAGTTAAGCCATCCGGCAATGGTTTTGTTGCAGAATTGCTGAAATGGGGTACGGAGGATGCACCGCGGTATAATGCTTTGGTAGAATCGTTGCGAAATCTCGGAATGTTGTATGCAGTGGAATCGGCAAGAAGGGATGAGGGCAACTTTGTGGTAAAGGTGCAAGTGAATCAAGATGGACCTAAAGCGAACTTATATGATGTTGGATTCGGTGTGTCACAATTGTTGCCGGTAATCGTTGGTGATTTTGAATTGGAAGATGAATCGACCCTTTTTGCAGCACAACCTGAGATTCACTTACATCCGAGCATACAAGCTAATTTAGGTGACTATTTCTCCACGCAAGTTCTATCTGCGCATAAGAACTATGTGATAGAGACTCACAGCGAGTGCTTGATAAATAGACTTCGTTTGAAGATCGTTAAAGGTGAACTTCGGATGGAAGATGTGCGTGTATACTATATGAATCAGGAGAATAAAAAATCGGTTGTTCACGAAATTCAGTTTATGAAGGATGGACGCATTTTGGGTGCCCCAAAAGATTTCTTTGAGACGTATATGGTGGATGTGATGAATATAGCAATGGAGGCTACAAGATGAAACGGGATATATTCATAGATGCCAATATAGCAAGCAACTTTGCCAATCCTGCAGATCCGAACTATAAGGAACTGATTGCTTGGTTAAACGACAATCACGATATCCCAGATGGGCAAGAAGATGATAGGGCGTATCTGGTGGTATCTAACAAATTGATGGGTGAATATTGCCGATCATTTCGAGATTCATTTCTTACTAATGCGATGCCGATGATCGTAAATCGATTGACTATAGATGGGCGATTAGTAAACATCTCCAATACTGAAATTAGAAAATTTAAAACCGCAGAGTTTGTGCCACGTGTCGTACATCACATGCAATCTAATGCTGAGGATAGGGAACATATTCCTGTCGTATTGCTATCGGAGCGAAAATTTGCATTAACCAATGATGGGGATTTTGCACATGACTTGGGATTATTTCCGCGTTACGGTGCTATGGTGTCTAACCGACCAGAACAGATTCCATATCAGGAAGGGTAATTGAGTGGGATGTGATAAGGTTTTAAAACGCATGGAAACAATGACTATAAATTTAGATTCGGATTTAAGGGGACGGTTGCGTAATACCAGTTTGCCAATTAGCAAAAGTATGTTCCCTGTATTTGAAGCAGTGGTTAATTCTATATTATCCATTGATGATCGTATTACAAAGAATGGTGACATATCAAAAGAAGATAGCTATATAGATGTCTTTGTGAAAAGGATTCCTCAGACATCATTGGTGGAAGGGAAGAAGCAGCCTATATTGAACGTAACAATCGAAGATAACGGTATAGGTTTTAACGAAGATAATTATCATTCGTTTCTTACGATGGATTCTCAATTTAGAGTGGATAGGGGATGTAAAGGTATCGGACGTTTGATTTGGCTAAAGGAATTTGAAAGTGCTTCTATCGAAAGTGTCTTTAGCGAGAAAGGAAAAATATTAGAGAGAAAATTCCGCTTTAATGAGAATGGAGTTGAAATAGAGGAGGAGCATGAGATCGCACAGGATTCGCGAATCATTACTAGAGTAACATTGAATACCGTACGAAAAGAATTTCAAGAAGAACTTGGAAAGAAGACGGCAAAGAGCATGGCAAAGGCCTTATTGGAGCATTGTTTATGGTTCTTTTTACGTACTGGTGGGGCACCGCGAATTCGTATTATTGATGGCGATGATGTTGAATGTTTGGATGATTTATATGAGTATTATCTGTCAAAACAGGAATCTTCAACTTTTGAAATAAACGGAAAGGAGTTTCAAGTATTGCACGTATGGTCAGGAATACAAGAGACGGCAAGAAAAGCTTCTTATTGTGCAAATGAGCGAGTTGTGACAGAAGAGAAAATCACAGCGGTGGCAGGATTAAATGATAATCAGTTGAGATATGGCGATGAGACATTATATTATGCATGCTATGTTACATCGGATTATTTCGACGAACATGTAACTGCTAACCGTACATCATTTGAGATACCAGAAGAACCGAAAAAGGATCAACAGGATGTATTTGAAGATACAATCTATTTCAGTACAATACGCGAGAAACTGCTAGAAAAGGTTCGGGAATATCTAAAACCATATCTTCGCGAGAATCTTAATGAGGGACGTAGGAAGGTTCAGCAATTCATTGAACAAAAGGCTCCCTATTATCGTCCATTGTTGACAAGTATGGAAGATGAGGAGATAACCATCAGTCCAAATTCAACAGAAAAGTCGATTGAACTGATGCTGCATGATGCACTGGTAAAGAAAGAACACAAATTATTGGAAGAAGGACATGATATAATGATCGTTCGCGAAGGAGAAACAGAAGAAGAATATAGAGAAAGAACCAGTAAATTCTTTTCGGATGCAACATCATTAAAAGAAACTACATTGGCGCATTATGTGGTTAATCGAAAAATCTTTATTGAGATTTTAAAACGCGCAGTTAGAAGAGGCGACGATGGTAAATATGCAAAAGAAGAGGATATTCATAATATCGTTATGCCAATGCGTGTTGAAAGCGATGATTTGAAATTCCTAGAGAACAACCTATGGATTGTGGATGAAAGGTTAGCATTTCATACCTATCTTGCATCAGATAAGTATATCAAATCTATGTCTATAACGGATTCCGATTCATCACGTCGTCCGGATGTGTTGATAGAGAATTTTATATATGATAATCCGATGTTCGTCGCAACGTCAGACAAAATGCCATATACTTCACTTCGCATTGTTGAGTTTAAAAGACCAATGCGTGATGACTATTCTAACAAAGAAGGAAAAGATCCCATTAAGCAATGTATTGATTATGTAAAAGATATTCGTAAGGGTAATCAACTGACAAAAGATGGAAGACCATTGAAGGGTCCAAATGATATGGTCGCATATTGCTATATTATATGTGATTTGGTGGAATCAATGAAAGAATTGTGTGATTATTACCAGTTCTGGCCAACATACGATGAGTTAGGATATATAGGCTTCCATAAAACATATAAGATTTATTTCGAGGTAATATCCTATGATCAATTACTCAATGCCGCAGAAGAACGCAATTCGGCATTGTTTGAGAAGTTGGGATTACCACATAATTAATAATTAAGGGTATCGTTAATAAAGAATATATGAATAAGATAAGTTTGTGTGTGATGTCGATGGAACTAATTTTCATATTAGTTTTCATCGAGGCGATAGATTTTCCAGTCTATTTTGGATCGGATTGGGAGTTTGTCGGTTGGAAGAATATGCTGGGATATTTGTGTGAGTTGAGAAATATAATTGCCATATTGTGCGTTGCCGGAGTGATGTGGAGCGAGGTAGCATATGGATTATTTAAGTACCAGCTAAAAGGAACGCCTAATTCAATTCCGGATACACTAAAAAATGTAGATAATAAGGACGTGGAATATTTATCGTTGTTGCTGACTATTATCACGATAGTATGTTTTGATTTTTGCAATTTGAGAGATATCATAATATATGTCATAGTGTTTGTTTTGTATTGGATAATAACGATACATACTGAGCTATATGCCACAAATCCGTTGCTGCGAATCAGGGGGATGCATTTGTATACGGCAACGGCAGATAAAATAGGCGAGGGTACAATGTTCTTATCATACGAAAACATAAAACCCGGACAGATTGTTAATCGGCAATATAAGAAGATCTCAAAACATGTGTATGTGTTGTATACACCCCAAGAAAAAATGAAATAAATTATATGCTATGAATAAACAGGAATTATTAAATAAGTTAAATACCTTGCGCGCACTTGAAAATAGTGGGTTGGTTGCCTATTTTGTGCTGCAAAAACAAGGCACGTTTGTATTAAAACAAGCCAATGTTCGTCATTCTGCATTAGAGAATATTAAAGGTTCTATAGAAGAGAATATTGATCGGCTTATATTTCAGTTGGGAGACGAGGATTTTGTTGTGAAGAATTTATCTAAAGCTGATGACAGGCAGAAAGCCATCTATCAATATGACTTGAATGAGCCTCCGGCACCGATGCGGATGATGAGTGAAGTGCATGCAAATCTCTTCAATGACGACTATTTTACGGAAGAGAATGATCGTGTTTTCAACTTTAATACCGATAATTTTGGTGAGATAGATGGATATATAGTGAGTTATGGAGTTGCAGATGAGAACATCATCATATATAGGAAGACGTATCCGGTAAACTTGATGAAGCAAGGCAGAAATGTATTTTTATTAAAAGATGATGAGCAGATTGATGTGTTGCACGATGATTTATTCAGAATAGACGGGAAAATTGACTTTTTCAAAATTGGGCAGGACTCGTTTATCCTGAATTTGTCAATCCTAGAGAAATATAATGATTTTAGAGAAATCGTTATCCGTTCAGCAACTAACTCCATTCAACAGATTGCCAATTTGGATTTGGTGGCAAATATGGACAAGTTGTTGGAGAGAGCAAATGTTGATATGTCGTTTGCTCGGAAATTGATAAAAGTGACAAGCAGTTCACCTGTATTGAATGTCGTTGCAAAAGAGGATATTATTGCTTTTGCTCGTAGACATGCGTACTTGTCGCAGAAATTAAAAATTACTAATGATCATTTCGAATTAGAAAAGAAGACGTCGCAAAATATTTTTTTGCAACTTTTGGATGATGCATTCTTACACTCAGAGTTGTCGAGAAATGAGTACGTTTCGCCGGCAAAGGATAAATTAGGATAGAGATATAATTGAATTGTATGAAGAGATAAGTCGGGTTAGAGAATATTCAACCATTGGATAGAGATAAGAGAATATGAATATATCGATTTTTGGATTAGGGTATGTCGGATGCGTGGGAGCTGCGTGTCTGGCGAAATTGGGACATCGGGTAGTCGGTGTCGATGTGAATGAGAACAAAGTAAGGCTGATCAACGAAGGCAAGCCGACAATCATCGAAGAAGGGATTGCGGAGTTGTGTGCGGAGGCGCATGAGAAAGGGTTGATGAGCGCAACGATTGATGTGCGGGAAGCGGTGCATGGGACAGATGTGTCGTTTATAGTGGTTGGGACGCCTTCGTCTAAAGAAGGACACCTCAATCTCAATTACATTTACAAAGTGGCTGAGCAGATTGGTGCTGCTTTGAGCGATAAACCGGCTAACAAAGACGGATTGCGGCATATTATCGCTATTCGTTCGACGGTGCTGCCGGGGACGAATGAGAAAGTGGGGGAGATCATTGCTCAGGCGAGTGGACTGGTTCGTGGGAAGGATTTTACCATCGTCAGCAATCCGGAGTTTCTGCGCGAAGGTACGTCCGTCAAGGATTATTTCAACCCGCCTTTGACGCTTGTTGGCACGGATATGCCGGAGGCAGAGGCTGTATTCCGCGAGATCTATCAAGGTATAGATGCGGAGTTCATCAGTACAGACATTCGCGTGGCAGAAATGATGAAGTATGTGAACAATACCTATCATGCACTAAAAATCGTATTTGGCAACGAGGTGGGAAATATCTGCAAGGAACTGAATATTGACAGCCACAAGGTGATGGAGATATTCTGCAAAGACAAGCAACTCAATATCAGTCCATATTATTTCAAACCCGGTTTTGCGTATGGCGGTTCGTGCTTGCCGAAGGATATGAAGGCACTCAAGACCCTGGCACATGATCATTATGTGGAAGTGCCTGTGATTGAAGCAATTGGCGAGTCGAACGAGTTGCAGAAGAAACGTGCCGTACAACTGATCATGGCGCAAGGACAACGCAAAGTGGGTATCTTAGGTCTGTCTTTTAAGTCAGGAACGGATGACCTGCGTTGTTCGCCGATAGTGGATGTGGTCGAGAGTCTATTAGGTAAGGGATTTGAGATTCGTATCTATGACAAGAACGTCAAAGTGAGTGAGTTAACCGGTACAAACAAGGACTTCATCATGGCGAAGATTCCGCATCTGCAGCATTTCGTGAGCGATGATCTGGAGGCTGTGTGCCGTGAGAGCGATGTGTTAGTGGTGACTAACAAAGAGAAAGAGTTCGCCGAACTGCTGGCTCGCTACCCCAATAAAACGGTAGTTGATCTTGTCCGTCAGTGGAAAGAGGTGGATTATTCCGGTCATTACGAAGGCCTTTCGTGGGGCGATATCAACACCAACCGTCCAGGACAAGAAACCTCTATAGCGCAGGATTTCAGACAGACCGAATTTTAGATTGCAGATATTAGAATTTAGTTTTTGATTGATACTTTCTGAAAAAGACCGACGAGGCTACGTTCGTAGCCGTATGGCACAGTTGTGACGGAGCAGATTTATTGAGCATTCTCCGCAATCAGTAGCCAAAACCTATTATGCCGACGCTGGTTTTGGGATGCTATTCAAAGATTCTTCCAGCATCTGTCGCCGAGATCGGTAAGGTTGATAAAGGATTCGGAAAAATAAAAATGAAACAACTTAAATGATTCAACTTGTTCCTTTTCTCGTCAATCGCGCTACCTATTTCTGTACATAAGGAACAAGCCGAACGTGAGGCTAAGCCGGAGAAAGGAATGAACGGAAGTATTTATATTATACGTTATAAGAATAAAAATCAAAGGATATGAAAAAGTTTATGACAATACTTGCGGCAGCGATGCTCGCCGCAACGGGAATGCAAGGCAAGACTATCGTGGTGTATTTTTCTGCCATGGGAACGACGAAAAATGCCGCTCAGGTGTTAGCCAAGGAGCAAAACGCCGTGTTGTGGGAGATTGAGCCTGCCGAACGCTACACGGCAGCCGATCTGGACTGGCGAAACAAGCAGTCGCGTTCGTCGCTGGAGATGGCCGATCCGGCGGCACGTCCGACCATCAAACAATGCACGAACATCCAGCCGTACGACACTATCTATGTAGGTTTTCCTATCTGGTGGGGTATATGCCCGAGGATCATCGATTCGTGGCTGGAGAATAACCTGGAGCAGCTGGAGAGCAAGACCTTGATACCGTTTGCCACCAGTGGCGGCAGCGGCATTGAGCAGTCGGAGACTTATCTGAAGAAGACCTATCCATCGCTGCACTGGCAGAAAGGATTGCTGCTGAACAAGATGTGAATGCAACAGTAACCCGACAAAAACGACAATTACTCAACAAACATACAATGAAACGATTCTATATCTCAGTTATGCTGTGTGTGGCAGCGATGTGTACATGGGCGCAGGTGCCAATGCCGGAGTGGACCAAACAACTGGTGAACCTCAATCCCGAAGTGATAGATTCGATTCAGCGTTTCGCCATCGATCCAGAGTTGCTGGCTGACTATGATCTCACTCCCGCGGATATGCAGACACGTACGTACATCGTATATTACCACCAGCCTGTCAAGCACAGCAATCCCACAGGGCCGCAGTTCTCCCTGCGTGCGACGATCACGGTGTTCAACGACGCCGATGTGACTACAGCCGTCAACCATTTGTACTGCGGCGGTTATGCGTTGCAAAAAGACTGGCTGAAAATGCCGGATGCGATGTTTGTGACGGGCAAGACCGAGTCTGACATGGAGATAGCGCACCGCTATCATGCCAATTTCATCAGTCTGGAGTACCGATACTTCCAGTACTCGGCACCAGAACGCTGCTACGAGAACCTGGATGACCTGCGTAGCGAGGAGGCTGCGGAAGACTTCCACAACCTGCTGACCGCTCTGAAGAAAGTGATGAAAGGCAAATGGGTGATGTCGGGCGTGAGCAAAGGCGGTGCAGCCACGTTGCTGCAACATGCGTTCCATCCCGAGGATGCGGATATATTCGTGCCGTACTCGGCTCCGTTCTTCGACACGAACTGCGACACTGTGATGCAGACCTACTGGCAAACGCACGGCTGGAACAAAGAGTACCGCGACATGATCATGGACATCTGCCGGCAGTTCACACAACGCGAGGCGACGATCTATCCGCTGTTCTACAAGATGTTGAAAGACGACTCAAAGACGGATGATTATGTCTATGGCCGCTATCTGGCTACTGCGGCGCACTTCGGATATCAGGAGCATACGTATTCCGACACCGCCGAACTCCGCAAAAACATAGACTTCAACGGCAACATGATGTATCTGTATGATGTGCATCAGTACAACGACACGGTGTATGCCATTATGGCTATCAATGGTCAGTTTAAGTTGAACGGTTTCGGCAATTGGATCGACTGGCTTCGCAGCAATCCTGGAGCAGGTTCGCCCTCTCGCCCGGCACGTTCCGCACATAGCGTAGGTCAGTTGCCGTTCGGCGTGACGGAAGCCGAGTGGTGGGGCAACGAGACCATCGGCAAGACCGAACAGGCGTATGAGTACCAGTCGAAAACGGAACTGGGCTATTACGACCTGAGGTTTGACCTGATAGTAGGAGCAGAGTCGGCACCGGCATGGAACGCGGCGTACAAGAAGTATGTAGGCACGCTTCGGGATTTCGACAACCCGTACTACGCCTCGTGTACGTTCAACCGCAGCCTGTATGACCTGGCAACCGGCACCACGCAGAATGCCATGAAACCGATCATTTTCCTGTATGGCGAGGATGATTCGTGGACGGGTGCGGCGATGAAAGACCCGTTCGTCAACGGCACGAACGTGCATAAGTTCATCTTGCCCGCGCAGAACCACGGCGTGCACTTCACATCGAACACCGATCCCGCCAAGTGCAAGCAGATAACCGACATTCTGGACGGCGTGTTAGGCGCTCCGCAAACGGCATTGACAATTATCCCGCAGCCGGATGTGCGGGCGCGGAAAGTGCTGCGTGACGGCATGCTGCTGATTGAGCGTGACGGGCAGCTCTATACGATGGAAGGCCGCAAGGCGGAGTAGGGAACAGTCCGGTGACTATTGCTTAACCGTCCAGTCGGCAACGGTATAGTCGGCTTCGACCGATGCCTGGACGGAATCCGGCAGTTGGCAGAAGAAATCGATATGTGTCATCTGCTCGACCTCATCTACGGGTAGCATGTAGGTCATTAGAGGCCGGTTGGCAGGCGCATTATTCATAACAAAACCGATGGCAGTCCAGCTGCTATCGGTTTTTTTGCGTAGCAGCACTTTGTAGAACGACTGCGGCACAACGATCTTGCGCACATCGCCGATAGTATGGGAGGCATCGGTAACAATCGGTCCGCAGCATACATACACGTTGCCGTACGCTACCGCCAGGTCGCGCACCAGTTCCTCCAGATCCTTCCAGTCGCCGGCGTTGTTGTTATGGTTCTGCGGACACATATTGGTCATGTAGAACGACTCTCGCATCGCCTGGTCGGACCACTTCATGTCGCCTGCAGGAGCCATGTGTCCGCGGTCGTAGCCGGAACGGCTGTAATCTTTGGAAACGACGGGATCGCCGTCCACAAGCGGATCGGGCAGGAACTTGTCGGAACGCGAATTATCCCCGCCTACCTCATGATGGGTCAACTCGTATGCCACCCAGTTGGGCAGATGCCAGTCGTGGTTGTAACTGACCGTATATGCCAGATGCTCGATGATCTGCTGGCTGCGCGAGTCGGTGACCTGCGGCAGCTCGTAGCGCACATCCGCCGTGGCGGCAGTAGCCGTGTGCTGTTGACCGGCAGCAACGGTTGCCGCTGCAGGTGCTGCGGGCTGTGATGCCTCAGCCTGACTGTGACCCGTCAGATACGTGGAGTAAACATACGACAATATAGCGACCAGACATGCCGCTATGGATACGATACGCGCCGAACGGCGGGAACGTTTATTGCGATTGTGTGTTGACATGATGCAAAGGTACGAATAAATTATGAAAAATGCAAATTTTCCGAAAATAATTTGTAATTTTCCGAAAATATTTGTATCTTTGCAGAAAAAATCGACAGATATGGAATTACGCATCATCAACAAGAGTACCAATCCTCTTCCCCGCTACGAGAGCGCACAGGCCGCCGGCATGGATATCCGCTGTAATATATCCGAGCCGGTTACCTTGCATCCGCTGGAGCGCAAACTGATACCTACGGGCTTGTTCATCGAACTGCCTGCGGGCTACGAGGCGCAGATTCGTCCGCGCAGCGGTATGGCGCTCAAGCGCGGCATAACCGTACTGAACACTCCCGGCACGATAGATGCCGACTACCGCGGCGAAGTAGGCGTTATACTGATCAACCTGAGCAACGAGGACCAGACCATCGAACCCGGCGAGCGCATCTGCCAGATGGTGATTGCGCGTCATGAGCAGCCGGAGGTGGTGGAGGTGACCGAACTGAGTGCCACCGAGCGAGGTGCCGGAGGATTCGGTCATTCGGGACGCAAATAGCAGGAAGATGTACAGACAGATTCTATCGCTCGTAGCAGTGGCGGTGTTGCTTGGCGCATGCGCCTCCACCCGTCAGCAGAAGGCAGCCCCGGCAAAGAAAGGCGGCGTGCTGGAGCATGTGCTGTACTATCCGTCGGTTGACCAGCACGGCGACAGTCTGACATTGTCGGGTAAGATCTATATGCCCGAACACCCCAAAGGAATCATTCTGTTGCCGCACTACACGATAGCCTCCAACGCTGAGGTGCCCTCAACCGGCGGCTCGGGTGAGGAGCGTTTTTTGCGGAACGATTATGTGCTGATCATGCCCGACTACATAGGCTACGGTGCGACGCGCGACAGGGTTCATCCGTACCTGCACGGCGAACTCACGGCGCGCAATACCGTGGATATGCTGCTGGCGTCGCGTGCCGCTGTTGACAGTATGTTGCAGGCCACGACACCCGCCCGCCGCCTGACGGTGGATACAATCAGCGTAGTGGGATTCTCGCAAGGCGGTGCAACAGCGCTGTGGGTACTTAAACTGCTGGAGCAGAACTATGCCGACCGCGTACATGTCACCGGCTGCTACGCCGGTAGTGGACCGTATGATGTAGCAGCCACCTACGATGTGGCGGTTGCGGAGAACAAAGTAGGCATGCCGATGGTTATACCGATGCTTGTGATGGGTACGAGTGCCGCCTACGACCTCCATCTGCAGCGCGAGCAGTTCTTCACGCCCGAGTTGGATAAGCATTACGACGACTATGTGACCTCCAAGACGCATACGTTCCCTGAACTGTATCTGCGCATGCTGAATCACAAAGTCAGCCATTGGCTGACCGCCTACGGTGCCGACAAGACGCAACCCGAAACCCGCCGGATGTACGAAGGGCTGTTGCGCTCCAGCCTGGTGCATTATCCACTGGACAGTTGCGAAGTAGGGCAGCAGGTTATCTGCCCGGAGTGGCGACCTGTGACGCCCGTATATATCCTGCATTCCTACAACGATCCGATAGTTACTTTCCGTTGCGCCGAACATCTGCAACGTTGCTGGCAGGACCTGCCGAACGTCACTTATGACTTTGGCGACTATGGCGGGCACATGCGTTCGGCAAAGATGTTTTTCAGTCGTGTTAAGGAGCGCTTGGCGCAGTAGCAATGTTTGCATTGGCGGATTGCAATAATTTCTTTGTCAGTTGTGAACGGGTGTTCCGTCCCGACCTGCGTGACAAACCCGTGCTTGTGCTATCGGGTAACGACGGTTGTGTGATAGCCCGCAGCAACGAGGTGAAGCGTCTCGGTATAAAGATGGGCGTGCCGTTCTATCTGATACAGCAGCAGGTGAAGCAATACGGGATAGTACACTTCTCGTCGAACTTTGCGTTGTACGGCGATCTGAGTTCGCGTATCATGCACATCCTTGGCAATTACACCGACGATCTGCAGCAATACTCTGTTGACGAGGCGTTTCTTGACCTGTCGCACATGGCTGCGCAGGAAGAGATGGTAGATATGTGCCGCGCTATCCGTAAGGAGATTCTGCAGGGCATAGGCGTTCCCGTGTCGTTCGGCATAGCACCCTCCAAAACATTGTGCAAGATAGCCGCCGATTATGCGAAACATTATGCCGGTTATCACGGCGTGTGTATCATCGACAGCGAAGACAAACGCCGTAAAGCATTGTCCACCGTGCCGATAGGAGATATATGGGGGATAGGTAGGCATACGTGCAAGAAGTTGGAGAGTGCCGGTGTGCAGACGGCGTTGGATTTTGCTGACTGTAGCGAGGCGTATGCCCGAAACCTGCTGCATAAGACGGGTTGGGAAACCTGGCGCGAGTTGAACGGCACAGCCTGTATTTTGAACCGCGATTTGCCCATGAAGCAGTCAATCACCTACAGCCGCACGTTTGCTCACCCCGTGACCGACCGCTCGCTGCTGGAGCATGCGTTGAGCGAGTTCTGCGCGCACGCCGCGCTAAAGTTACGCAAGCAACATAGCGTGTGCAAGTATATGCTGGTGTTCGCCCACTCGTCGCGATTCAGCAACCAGCCCTCGCCATCCATCAGCGCCACACTGACCTTTCAGCCACCCACAGCCAACACTCAGGAGATGCTGGAGCAGTTAATCAAAGTGGTGCGAAAGCAGTGGTGCGAAGGCAGTCAGTACAAGCGAGGCGGAGTAGTAATGCTGGGTATAGAAAGTGCACAAACACTGCAGCAACAGTTGTTCGACACGCGTGACCGCGACCGCGACAACCGCCTGCAAAAGACAATTGACGACGTGAATAACCTGTTTGGCAAAGATACCCTGTCGCAGGCAGTGTACATGCCAACGAACGACAAGTTGTACGAAATAGGGCAGAAAAGTCCGGGCTATACTACCAACATCAACGAAATAATAACCCTCAAGGCGGATTAACACCTTGAGGGTTGTTGTAGTCAGAGGCCATTCACCTTTATTTACCATGCAAACAACGGGTAGGCTTGCATCTCGGCATTTACCTCGGCACGTACGGCAGCAATCACCTGCTCGTCGTCGGGCGACAGTAGCACGCGGTCGATAAGTTCAACGATCCACGGCATCTTGTCCTCTTTCAGTCCGCGCGTGGTGATAGCCGGAGTACCGAACCGCAGACCCGAGGTCTGGAAGGCGCTACGGCTGTCAAACGGAACCATGTTCTTGTTCGTTGTGATATCCGCCGCCACGAGTGCCTGCTCGGCTTTCTTGCCGGTAAGGTCGGGATATTTCGTCCGCAGGTCAACGAGCATCGAGTGGTTGTCCGTACCGCCGGAGATAACTTTGTAACCCAGGTCCACAAACGCTTGCGCCATGACTGCGGCGTTGCGTTTGACTTGCTGCTGATAGGTCTTGAACTCGGGTTGCAGCGCCTCGCCGAACGCAACGGCTTTGGCAGCAATCACATGCTCGAGCGGTCCGCCTTGCGTGCCGGGGAAAACAGCCGAGTCGAGTAGGGCGGACATCATCTTCACTTCGCCCTTGGGTGTTGTTTTGCCCCACGGGTTGGGAAAATCTTCACCCATCAGAATGATACCTCCGCGCGGACCGCGCAATGTCTTGTGGGTGGTGGAGGTGACGATATGGGCATAGCGCAGAGGATTTTTCAACAGTCCGGCGGCAATCAGTCCTGCAGGGTGCGCCATATCTACCATAAAGATAGCGCCGATCTCGTCCGCCACCTTGCGTATGCGCTCATAGTCCCACTCGCGGCTGTAGGCTGATGCACCGGCGATGATCAGTTTGGGCTTGTGCTCGCGCGCTTTGCGCTCCAGGTCGTCGTAATCCACCATGCCTGTTGCCTCGCACAGGTCGTAACCGATGGCGTTGAACATCAGTCCGGAGAAGTTCACCGCCGAGCCGTGGCTGAGGTGACCGCCGTGGCTGAGATTAAGTCCCATGAATGTGTCACCTGCCTTCAGGCACGCCATGAACACCGCCATGTTAGCCTGTGCGCCGGAGTGCGGCTGCACGTTGACATACGCTGCGCCGTAGAGCTGCTTGAGGCGAGTGCGGGCAAGTTCCTCCACCTGGTCAACTACCTCGCAACCACCATAATAACGGTGGGCAGGATAGCCCTCGGCATACTTGTTGGTCAGCACGCTGCCCATAGCCTGCAGTACCTGGTCGGATACGTAGTTCTCGCTGGCGATAAGTTCGATTCCTTTGGTCTGACGCTCACGCTCCATGCGGATGAGGTCAAAAATCTGTTGGTCTTTCATACTATAATTGTATTGGATATTCGTTTCGGTTTCCACCTTTCAATTTCCACCTTTCAATTTTCACCTTTCAGCATGCAAAGTTACATATTTTTTTGCAAAATTCCAAATATTTCCGTAACTTTGTGCGATTTTTTTGTAATATGAAGCGATTTCTACCGTTTATAGCTGTTTTGGTGGCGATGTTGATATGGGCGGGTTCGGGTATAGCCGTTCAGCAGGCCTTGCATGTCTTTCGTCCGCTCACGTTGATCATCATCCGATTCACGATCTCGGTGCTGCTGATGTTGCCGCTGGGGCTGGCTTTTCGCCGTATGGCAAAGCGTACGGGCAACAAACATCTGTCGATGTTGGCGTTGCAGCCGCTGGAGAAGCGGGATATACCCTTGTTCCTGCTGGCGGGCTTTGTGGAGCCGGTGTTGTACTATATATCCGAGACCTATTGCTATCGTGCCCTGAGTTCGCCCACGATAGCCGAGGCGCTGTTGTCCACGGGTCCGCTGATAGCACCATTCTTCGCATTCCTGTTCCTGCGTGAGCGCGTTACGCGCAACAACATTATAGGCATCGTTATATCCACCGTGGGAATGTTGATGCTGGTGCTGGTAGGTGCACAAAACTTCGATCTGGGTAACCCGATAGGTATCTTGCTGGCGCTGTTGTCGGTGCTGTGTGCAGTGATGTACACCATCCTTATCCGCAAGATTCCCGAGCATTATTCGCTGCTGTCTATCGTTTTTTACGGCGACTTGACAGCCTTGCTGTTCTTCTATCCGATATGGGGATTGATTGAGGCGCAGACCTGCATGACCGAGGGTTGGCAACTGATACCCGATGCCACGCTTGCCTGGCAGGCTATAGCGTATCTGGCAGTGTTCTCGTCGGTGGTGGCGTTTGTGCTGTACTGCTATTCCGTGCGGCAGATCGGTGTCACACTGGCGAATGCATTCAACAATGCCCGACCTATATTCACGGCACTGATCATGTTACTCGTGTTCCGCGAGCAGTTACCTTTAGGTAAATGGGTCGGGATAGCACTTGTAGTGATTGGTTTGTTCGTTTGTCAAAAACGAGAAAAACCGCGCCTAAAGAACGAATAAAACGGTTGCGGCTTGCAAATGTCGGAATATTGTCGTAACTTTGTAACCCTTTCGGCATGATTGCCGGGATAGAAATATAATCAAATAGTAAATGAACCAATAGTAAATAATTTATGGATCATCTGTACTCAGTAGAATTCTTTTACAACTTCCTGTTTGTGATGGCACTGATAGGATTTGTTGTATTTGTGGCATTGTATTTTGTAGATGCCGGTTACGGCAAGATGCGTACCGAGAAATGGGGACCTGCCATCAACAACAAGGTAGGCTGGTTTCTGATGGAGGTGCCGGTGTTTATAGCCATGCTGTACTTGTGGGGAATCTCTCCCGTGCGCGGCAACATACCGTATCTGCTGTTCTTCCTGATCTTTGAGTTGCATTATTTCCAGCGCTCGTTTATCTTCCCGCTGCTGATGCGCGGCAACAGCAAGATGCCTGTGGTCATCATGGGCTTGTCGGTGGCGTGGAACCTGATTAACGGCTATGTGCAGGGCTACTGGCTGTTCCATATCGCTCCTGTATATGCTCCGTACTCAGCCGAATGGGTGCGTGATCCGCGGTTCATCATCGGTACGGTGATTTTCCTGTGCGGATTCATCATCAATCTGCACTCCGATTATGTGATCCGTAACCTGCGCCAGCCGGGTGATACCAACCACTATCTGCCCAAGAAAGGCATGTACCGCTTTGTGACCTCAGCCAATTATTTCGGCGAGATAACAGAGTGGCTGGGCTTTGCACTGCTTACATGGTCGTGGGCGGGCGCATTGTTCTTCTGGTTCAGCTGCTGCAACCTTGTGCCGCGTGCCAACTCCATCTATCTGCGTTACGAGAAGGAGTTCCCCGACGAGTTTGACCGGAAGAAACTGAAACGAATAATTCCGTTTATTTATTAGACCGCCTTTGGCTGAGAGACCGCTGCGCTGAGAGAGTAGAGACCGCCTGCGGCTGAGAGAAGACAGAATAAAGACTGATAATGAAAGAAAATAAACTGTTTACACCCTATCAATTGGGGCCGATTACGCTGCGGAACAGATTCATTCGTTCCGCAGCCTTCGAGAATATGTGTACCGGCAATGTGCCGTCACAGATGTTACACGACTACCACGTTAGTGTGGCGCACGGCGGAGTAGGTATGACCACTGTAGCCTATTGCGCGGTTGACCTGAGCGGCGTGAGCTTCGACGGCCAACTGTATGTCCGTCCGGAAGCATTGCCTGGACTCAAGAAACTGACCGATGCCGTGCATGCTGAGGGAGCCAAGGCGAGCATCCAACTCGGGCATTGCGGCAACATGACGCACTTCTCCACCTGCCATTGTATGCCGGTGAGCGCGTCGAACGGCTTTAACCTGTACAGCCCGACTATCCACCGCCGCCTGAAGGTCAGCGAGATCAAGGCACTGGTCAAGAAGTTCGGCGAGGCTGTGGATTTCTGCCGTGAGGCAGGATTCGACTGCGTGGAGATTCATGCCGGTCACGCCTATCTGATCTCGCAGTTCATCAGCCCGCGTACGAACCACCGCCACGACGAGTACGGCGGTAGTTTTGAGAACCGCGTGCGGTTTATGAACGAGGTGCTGGACGAGGTTATGCTGCATGCCAAAGATGACATGGCAGTTATCGTCAAGACAAACATGTGGGACGACTGCTGGCACGGTTCGGATATCAACGAGGGCATACGTATCGCGCAGGAGATAGCCAAGCACAAGGTGCACGGCATTGTTCTGTCAGGCGGCACGGTCAGCCGTTCGCCGATGACCATACTTGGCGGCGCAATGCCTATCAAGACCCTGTCGCACTACATGCCGATGAAGACGCTCTGGTGGCTCAAGGCAGCACTGAACATCCCGTTTGTGGGTGATATAATGACACCTACCGTGCCGTTCAAGGAGTTGTACTTCATGCCGCAGGCGAAACGGTTCCAGGAGGCAATCAAGGATGTGCCGCTGATCTATGTAGGCGGTGTACAGTCCGGTGACAACTGTCAGCAGATCATTGACGAAGGTTTCGAACTGTTCCAGATAGCACATGTGCTGATCAAGGACCCGGATTTCGTCAATCATGTCAAGGCTAACCCGCATTATCACGCCGGCTGCAACCGTTCGAACTACTGCGTAGGACGTATGTACAGCAAGGATATGAAGTGCCACGAGTGCGTGGAGCGCGACGGCGAGAAGATCCCTGCCAATATCCAACGCGAGATTGCACGTCTGGAGAAGAATGCCCACCAAAGCATCGAACAGCAGAAGGCTGCCAAATAAATGGTAAATAGTAAATGACCAAATAGTAAATTATGAAATCGGTCTATACAATCCTGCTGCTTATATGCTCTAACATCTTCATGACGCTTGCCTGGTACGGGCACCTGAAGCTGGCAGAGATGAAGTGGTTTCAGCACCTGCCGCTTATCGGCGTTATTTTGTTCAGTTGGGGCATTGCTTTCTTTGAATATTGCTTGCAGGTGCCGGCTAACCGGATGGGATTCCTTGGCAACGGCGGGCCGTTCAACCTCATGCAGCTCAAGATCATTCAGGAGGTGATAACGCTGTCGGTGTTCATCGTGTTCTCCGTGGTGGTATTTCACATGCAGGTGAAGTGGAACCATGTGATGGCGGCATTTCTGATGATTCTGGCGGTTTATTTTGTATTCAAGGGTTAAGATGAATAAGTATATTGCTTCACTGCGTTTGCGTACGTTGCCGCTGTCGATGTCGGGGATCATCCTCGGTTCGGGTTTGGCTTATGACTATCGACTATCGACTATCGACTGGTATGTGTTCGCTTGGGCTATCCTGACGACACTCAGTTTGCAGATCCTGAGCAATCTGTCGAACGAGTACGGCGATGCGCAACGCGGCACAGACAGCGACCAGCATGGCAGGGCAGCCTACGGCATGCAGGCAGGAACAATCACTGCACAGGAGATGCGGCGGATGATTGTTCTGTTTATTTTCCTGAGTATCGTTTTCGGTACTGCACTTGTGCTGACGGCTTTTGGCACGTTGCTGAGCATGCAGAGTCTGGCGTTTCTGGCGTTAGGCGCACTGGCTATCGTTGGCGCAATGACATACACTCTGGGGAAACATAACTACGGTTACAAAGGTTGGGGCGACTTGGGCGTGTTTCTGTTCTTCGGGCTGCTGAGTACGATGGGCAGTTTCTATCTGCAAACGCAGACTCTGACCACCGAGGCTGTACTGGCGGCTGTGGCTATTGCGCTGCCGAACGTAGGTGTGCTCAATCTGAACAATGTGCGCGACATGGATAACGACCTCAAGCACGGCAAGCGAACCTTGGCTTCGCGTTTGGGCAAGACAGGAGGCAAGATCTATCACGCTTTGTTGCTGCTAATCTGCTTCGTGTTATTCGTGTGCATCGGCAAGTATTGGGTACTCTGCACGTTGCCTGTTATCATCTGGCATGTGTGGTACATCTTCTGCCACGACGGTCACGACCTCGATCTACAGATGCCTGTACTTATGTTTACGACATTAACAATCGCCTTGTTGGCGATTGTTTAGACCGCTTCGCTGACAGAGTACAGACCGCACCTTTGGTGCTGACAGACCGCTTCGCTGAGAGAGTAGAGACCGCCTTCGGCTGACAGACCGCTGCGCTAACAGACAGAGTACAGACTAAAAGTGAATGGATATGCACAATTACAAAAATATGCAAATATGGAAAGATGCGATGGATTTGGCGCAGGAAATTTATTCCTTAGCAGAGCATTTTCCGGTTAGGGAAACGTATGGGATAATTTCGCAGATGACACGTGCAGCTGTATCTGTTCCTTCGAATATTGCTGAAGGCTCTGGACGTTCAGACAAGGATTTTGCCCATTTCTTATCTATTGCGTTAGGCTCTTTGTATGAATTGAATACGCAGATTGTGCTCTCTGAGCGAATAGGGTATATAGATAACGAACAATCAGAACATCTTCAACAAAAAGCGGACGCATTGCAAATGATGATTTCCGGCTTTAAGAAGCGTCTTGATAAATCTAGTAAGATATAAGTCTATATTCTCTCAGCCGAAGGCGGTCAGTCTTCTGTCAGCGCAGCGGTCTGTCAGCCGAAGGCGGTCTGTATTCAGTCAGCGCAGCGGTCTGTCAGCCGAAGGCGGTCTGTCTTCTGTCAGCGCAGCGGTCTGTCAGTGAGTGAAACGAACGATCTATATTCTATAAAATATGATAGCATTAGTTACCGGCGCATCATCGGGCATAGGTTTGCAATACGCAACAGCCCTGGCGCGCGATTATCATACTGATCTGCTGTTAGTCAGCAATCAGGAGCAGGAACAGATAGCGGTTGCCCGCCAATTGGCGGACACCTATCATGTTCAGGCTACACCGCTCTATGCCGACCTGAGCAAGCCGGAGGCAGCCGAGCAGTTGCACCAATACTGCGTGGATAACAATATTCAGGTGGATATACTCATCAACAACGCCGGCGTGTTCTTCTTCAACCCGCTGAGCGAGACGAATATGAAACGCCTGGAACTGATGCTTAACCTGCACGTAGTGACGGTAGCCAAACTGACGCGTCTGTTTGCCGAAGATATGATCAAGCGCGAACTGACCGAAGTCGAACAGCAGGAACGTGTGCTGGGTAAGCCACGTAAGAAAGGGTACATACTGAATATGTCCTCAATGTCCGCATGGATGGCATATCCGGGTATTCAGACCTACAATGCCACGAAGGCGTTTATCTACAACTTCAGCAAGTCGATCTGGTACGAACTCTATCCGCAGGGCGTGAACATAACCGTGATGACTCCGGGTGCGGTGGATACGGCGTTGTTCGGCTTGGCACCTAATCTCAGACGGTTGGCGGTGAACCTGACAGTGAGTATACCGCCGGAGAAACTGGTCAAACGGGCTTTGCGGAATATGTTCCGTAACAAGAAAGCGGACACTTCGGTGTCCGCTTTGCTTTTGCGTTTTTTGCTCGGTCATTATGTACCACATAACTCCCTCGCGAGAAAAAACAAATCTGCTCAAGAAAAATCCAAAATATGCAATAGAACAATGAAGAACAAGAAAGAAAATATAGCCGAGTACATTTTGTATTTGTGGCAGTTGGAGGATTACCTGCGTGCTTTTCCCGAGCAGGCTGAGGGCAACGACGAATTGACGGATATACTGCGTATGATGCACGCCGACGATGTGATGGACGGCGGTCATATCCAACTGGCGCAGATTGCCCTGAAAGAACTGGAGATGCTCAGCGACGAGATCTTCAATATTGAGGCAACCTATCGTGCCGCCATGATTCGTATCACTCCTGCGCTGAACATGCTCAAGGCGCGCACCGACCGTCCGACAATGAGTAACGTGGAGGCGTGCCTCGTGCTGCTTTATCAGATTATGATGCTTCGGCTGCAGCAACGACCGATCAGCGCCGAGACGCAAGAAGTGCAACAGCAGGCCACAAGTATTCTACAGTACCTGAGCAAGACCTACTACAAGCAAGACGAACTGGCTGCCCAAGACGAGGAAGATGAAAATTGAAAATTGAAAGGATGACAACCAAACAGCGATTTGAATACTGTCTGCAGTGGTTCGGGCAGAACATGCCTGTAGCCGAATCGGAGCTAAATTATGCCAATCCGTTTCAGTTGCTGGTGGCTGTTGTTCTGTCTGCACAATGCACCGACAAGCGCGTGAATATGGTTACGCCTGCACTGTTTGATGCGTATCCTACGCCGGCGAAGATGGCACTGGCGAATGAAGATGATATATTCGTATATATTCACTCCGTCAGTTATCCCAATGCGAAAGCCAAGCACCTGAAGGGTTTGGCGGAAAAGCTGGTGAGAGATTTTGGTGGTGAGGTGCCGGACAATATCGACGACTTGCAGACCTTGCCCGGTGTGGGCAGGAAGACTGCGAACGTGGTGTGTGCCGTTATCTGGCAGCAGCCGACGATGGCGGTGGATACACATATCTTCCGCGTGTCGGAGAGGATAGGGTTGACTACCGGCAGCAAGTCGCCCTTGCAGACCGAGAAGCAACTGGTCAAATATATTCCCGAATCCATTATTCCCAGGGCGCACCACTGGTTATTATTGCATGGGCGCTACGTGTGCCAGGCGCGCAAACCGAAATGCGACAAGTGCGGACTGAAAGACTGCTGCCGTTACTATCCGTCAACACTCAACGCATAACACTCAACGCTCAACACTCAACACTCAACGCTTAACACTCAACATTCAACACTCAACAATTCATCTCATGCGCGGATTATTAGCCTTTAGCCCCATAATAGCAATGCTGGCGTTGCTGGTGGGATTGTCGATTTACTCCGGCGGTGTAAGCAACGCACCGCTGCTGCTGATTTTTGTGCTGGCTGCTATGGTTGCGGTTGTTTCGCTGCGCGGCATGAAGTTCAGCGAGCGTGTGGCGATCTTCTCGCAGGGCGCTGGCAGCAAGGATCTGCTGCTGATGGTGTGGATATTCATGTTAGCCGGTTCGTTTGCGGCGAGTGCGAAAGATATGGGTGCAGCTGGTGCGATGGTTGATCTGACATTGCAGTTTCTGCCGGCACGTTTTGCCTTGGCAGGGTTGTTCATTGCAGCCTGTCTGACTTCGCTGTGTATGGGTACGAGTGTCGGAACGATTGTAGCCCTAATGCCTATCGCGTCAGGCATGGCGGAGCGCACGGAGATGACCGTGCCGATGGTTGTGGCAGCGGTGGTTGGCGGAGCGTTCTTTGGCGACAACCTGTCGTTCATCAGCGACACGACGATTGTTGCTACGCAGTCACAAGGTTGCCGGCTGAGCGACAAGTTCCGATTCAATCTGAAGATGGTGCTGCCGATTGCGATTGTGGTGTGTGCGATGTACCTGTTTATCGGCAGCAGTGCAGTAGCCGTGCCGGGTGCGGGAGTAGATGCGGCGTGGTGGAAAGTGGTGCCCTATCTGGCAGTGCTGGTGTGTGCCGCATGTGGAATGCATGTGCTGATTGTGCTGGCTATAGGTAATCTGCTGACCTGTGTCACGGGTTTGCTGGACGGCAGTTTTGACCTCATGAGTTGGATCCAGAGCACTCTGCAAGGTGTGATGGGAATGAGCGAACTTATACTTATCTCTATGATGGCTGGAGGCATATTTGCGGCAATCAGTTACAATGGCGGCATGGAGTTTATGCTCAGGCATATCTCCCGGCGTATATCCACTCGTCGTGGTGCTGAACTGAGTATATGCAGTCTGGTGGCGTTTGCCAATGTGTGTACAGCCAACAACACGGTGGCAATCCTGTCTGTAGGCGGCATGGCGCGCCGGGTAGCCGAGCAGTATGATATCGATCCGCGCCGCAGTGCCAGTTTGCTGGATACGACAAGCTGCGCCGTACAAGGGTTGTTACCCTATGGTGCGCAACTGCTGATGGCAAGCGGTTTGGCGGGAATAAGTGCGCTGAGTATAGTGCCTTACTTGTTTTATCCGATGTTACTGGCGCTGGTGGTGCTGGTTACCATCATTGTTCGCCCTGATCATTCTTCTTCTTCGTCGTCGTCGAGCGAGTCGAACATGTAATCATAATCGGTGCTGATGAACGATTCAATCTCTCGGCGGTCTTTCTTCGTAGGCCGCCCAGTGCCGCGGTCACGGCTGCCGTTGCCCGCCATGCGGGCGAGTTCGAGCAGTTCGAGTTGCTCTTTGGGAGTCTCGTCACGCATATAATCCGGCACGAGTTTGGCGCCGAGGCGGTGTTCGCAGAGCTGGAGAATACGGTAGGTGTAGGTTATCGGCCCTTTTCTGACGGTAAACACATCGCCCACATGAAAGGCGCGCGAAGGTTTGACCTCTACGCCGCTGAGCTTGACGCGGCCGTTCTTGCACGCGTCGGCGGCTATGCTGCGCGTCTTGTAGATGCGCATAGCAAACAAATATTTGTCAACTCTTACTTCTGCCATAATCTTTCAGCGCAGCGGTCTGTCTTCTGTCAGCGATAGCGGTCTGTCAGTGAGCAACGCGAACGGTCTGTCTTCTGTCAGCGTAGCGGTCTATATTCTAATTATACTGATTCATCGTCCTGTCAACGCCCTGCAGGCAGAACGAAGGAATGATCTCGGCTATGCGGTCGAGACGCTCGTCAAGGATCTTCTTCTCGTCGTCCGTCCAACTGCCCAAGACGAAGTTGATCTGTGCGCCGCGTGTGAACTCGTTGCCTATGCCGAAGCGTACGCGGCTGTAGTTGGGCGTGCCGAGTACCTGCTGGATATGTTTCAGCCCGTTGTGACCGCCGTCGCTGCCTTGCTTGCGGATGCGAATCGTGCCGAAGGGTAGGTTGAGATCGTCCACTATGACGAGCATGTTCTCTACTGCTATATTTTCCTCGTTGAGCCAGTAGCGCACGGCGTTACCGCTTAGGTTCATGTAGGTTGAGGGCTTGAGCAATACGAGTTCGGCGTTCTTCACGCGGCACTTGCCAACGAACCCGTAGCGTTTGTCCGCCCAGGTCACGTCGTGCTTGGCGGCAAAGCGGTCAATCGCCATAAATCCTATGTTATGACGCGTATTGGCATACTCGTCACCTATGTTTCCTAATCCTACTATAAGGTATTTCATTTGTTAAAATGGTTTGCTGTGCAAACGTTAAGTAGTTAAAATGGTTTGCCGGCGCAAACGTTAAGTAGTTAAAATGGTTTGCTGCACAAACGTTAAGTAGTTAAAATGGTCGCTATGCGACGTTAAACGAATGCAAAGATACGAAAAAAAATGCACATTTGCAAACTTTCCCGAAGAAAAATGTGCGTGCTCGTGCGTTTTGTTGATTTTTGACCAAAAATGACAGGCGAAGTGGCAGATTGCGTTCACCACTGATGCATGTAGTGAATCGCGTGAAAATAATTGTTTCCACGCGACCATCACGGGACCATCTCCCGAGAACACCCTAAGCAAAACCCAATCAAGGCAAGGATTTCTCCCTGCCTTGATTTTTTAATTTGTCGGACAAATGTCGGTTATTTCACCTCTACGCCTTGGATAGTGTAAGTCTTGTTGGCGTGGAGGATGAAGACCTGACCGTTTGTGTATTATATATTAGCTATTGCATAAAGTGGAATAATGTCTATTCCATCCTTCTCCAACAGCGAGAAATTCTCCATCGAACAGCGAATAGCATGCGTGAGATTTTTCTTCTCCATGAACAGCCTGAGACTCTTCATCTTGCCGCTTGTGCCGGACTTAACTTCCATCGGCAGCACTTTCATGTCACGTGACAAGATATAATCCACCTCTGATGTTGTTCCGTTCGCAAGATTCTCCCAGTAGAACAACTCAAATTTACGTTTCGGAGAGGCATATTTGATAAGTTCTAGCCCGGCTACCATCTCTGTCAAACTACCTTTATCCACTAAGTCGGCTGCAGTAGCCGTCAATATATCTTGCGTCAGTTCGTGCGCATCATTAGCATCCATATTAAGCAGGCTCAACAGCAGTCCACTGTCTAACAGAATATATTTTGTGAATTTTTTGTTTACTTCAGCGCCTAACGGCAATCCATTAGCTGCCGTATGTTGTACGCGGTGCAGCAGACCTGCATCACAGAGAAAGTCTAAGGCTTTCTTTACCTCATTCGTAGTATATGCGCCTTCAACGTGACTATAGACGAATTTCTTCCCTACCTGCTGCACTGCACTATGCAGCACTGCTTTGAGTAAATCCGGAGATATACGTTTAGCGTATTTTTTGAAGTCATAGTCGTAACTATCAGCAATATTCTCTATTTCCTCTTGGCATGCAAGGTAGTCGTTATGTTCAATCCACGCAACCACGCTTGCAGGCATTCCGCCGGTCATCAGGAATGTGCGGAAACTGTTTGACAACTGTTCATGTAACACATCCAATATAGGCGATTGCGGACTTGATTTGCGCTTGGCATCTATCCACATAGAATGTCCGGTTGCTGCCAAGAACTCATCAAAGGACAACGGGTACATATATAGTGACTGAATACGTCCGACACCGTAGGTTGGCATGTCTTCCTTTAGTGCTAAATCCAATAGCGAACCAGCTGCAATAACATGCAGTTCAGGAAAATCTTCTTTGAAAAACCACAAACTATGTATCGCTTCTGGGCAGCCTTGAATCTCATCCAAAAATAGCAATGTTTCTCCTGCGACGATCGGCTGATTATACAGATTTCCTATGCCCGCTGCAATGTCATGCACGGATAGATTGGTGGTAAAGAGCGTCTTGAGTTTAGCGTTCTTCTCAAAATTCGCTTCAATATAGTACGTGAACTGCTTGCCAAGATGATGAACGGCTGTCGATTTGCCTATCTGGCGTGCGCCACGCAGTAATAGCGGCTTGCGATTAGCTTTGTCTTTCCACTCTAAAAGTGCTTTGTCAATGGAACGTTCGATATACATATTGCGCATTTTTAATTTGACGGAGCAAAGGTACAAAAAATAAATCAATTACGCAATAGTTTTACAAAAACAAAGAGGAAAAACAGACTAGTTTTGCAGAAAATAAAGAGGAATAGCAACTAAAAATTACAAAAAACAAAGAGGAATTAGGGCTCAAACGCAATGGGGAGTTATTTGCACGTGTACCACAAATGGCAAAAAGCGCCATTTTAGACGCTTTTTGCTTTTGTTATACCCTGGTAGGTCGAGTTATCTCACCTCTACGCCTTGGACGGTGTAGGTCTTCCCGTCGCGTATGATCAGCACCTGCCCGTTGCGGAGGATCTTGCTGCTGTGCTGCTCGCCGGCTTGCAACGCATCCACGCCTGTCCAACCAGAGGTTGAGAACGCTATTGTCTTCTCATCCAGCGTTGTGCCGTTGCCATCCTTGGCGGTGATTGTCAGGTTGTATGATGTACCTTCTTCCAATCCGGTTACGGTGAACGAGAAGCCTGCCGCCTGCGCAGCATTGTCGCGTGCCGGTGCACCGAAAGCAATCTGTGTCAACTGACCGTTAGCGTTGAAGATCAGTGTGCAGACAATGTTTCCATTCTTGTCTTTGATTACTAACTCATACGTCGCCGCATTCTCCACTACAGGCCAAGCAATATCAGCAGTGGTCGCAGTAGGCTCAACTTTCACTTCGGTCGTTTCAATCGTGCTTGCGCCTATCGGACGAACGTCAAATAAGCCCCAAGAATCATGAACTTTATAGTAATTCAAATAATCAGCCGGCACATAAACGATTGTGCTATAATCTAAGTTCTCGAAGGCATTGTTGTTTACCGTAGGCGGACGCATACTGTAGCACGTTATCGTTTCTATTGCCGTGGATTTGAAGGCTTCTTCTTCAATTACCTTAACAGAAGTTCCCAAAGTGACAGAGGTCAAACTGCTGCAATTATAGAAAGCATGATATCCAATGCTTGTGACGCTATTGCCAATTGTCACAGAGGTCAAACCGCTGCAACCATAGAAAGCACCACTTCCAATGCTTGTGACGCTATTAGGAATCGTCACAGAGGTCAAACCGTCGCAACCTTCGAAAGCATAATCTCCAATGCTGGTGACGCTATTGCCAATTGTCACAGAGGTCAAACCGCGGCAATAAGCGAAAGCACCCTCTCCAATGCTTGTGACGCTATTGGGAATAACGATCTCACCTTTAACTGCTGCATAACAACCAAGCAGAGTTGTTTTTGTCGCATCGCTATATACAAGATAGCCATCAACATATCCGTTGACACACTTTGCGCCCCATGGTGAACCGGTTGCCGTTCCGGAATAGATTATGTTGTTTACACCATCGAAAGCACCATCTCCAATGCTTGTGACGCTATTGGGAATAGTCACAGATGTCAAACCGCTGCAACCAGCGAAAGCATAACTTCCAATGCTTGTGACGTGACGCTGTTGGGGATAGTCACAGATGTCAAACCGCTGCAAGACTCGAAAGCATAACTTCCAATGCTTGTGACACTATTCGGAATCGTTACAGAGGTCAAACTGCTGCAACCACGGAAAGCATAATCTCCAATGCTTGTGACGCTATTGGGGATAACAATATCGCCTGTAGCTGCAGCAGAACAACCAAGCAGAGTTGTCTTTGTATCATCGCTATATACAAGATAGCCATCAACATATCCGTTGACACACTTTGCGCCCCATGGCGAACCGGTTGCCGTGCCGGAATAGATTATGTTGTTTACATATCGGAAAGCATCATTTCCAATGCTTGTGACGCTATTGGGAATTGTCACAGAGGTCAAACCGCTGCAAGACTCGAAAGCACCATCTCCAATGCTTGTGACGCTATTGGGAATAGTCACAGATGTCAAACCGCTGCAACCAGCGAAAGCATAACTTCCAATGCTTGTGACGTGCTTGTGACGCTATTGGAAATCGTCACAGAGGTCAAACCGCTGCAACCACCGAAAGCAGAATATCCAATGCTTGTGACACTATAGGTTGTGCCATTATACGTCACAGACGCAGGGATATTGGCGGTGGTGAGACCCTTGTAGTTGTTCTCATCCCAATGCAACTCAAACGTCACCTCGGCGGTTTGGTCCGTCGCATTAAGGTAATAATACAGATCGCCAATCTGAACTTCTTCGGCGAACATCGTTCCTACGCTTGCGGCAAGCGCAAGGAATAAAGATAAAATTTTTGTTTTCATACGCATGTACCCTAAATCCGTGTCGGGCGCAACTTCTATGCCTACAAGAGGCGGTTAATTATTTGGGTTAATTGATAAGTTATGTACGCATATATACATACGAAAAGCGTGAAGTCCGTCTGTTCTTCACGCTAACTGAGGGCTTCGCAATCCCCGCAAAAGTAGAAAAACAACCGAAGTCCACGCCCGATATGCAAAACCTCCCACCCATGAACGGGCGAGGACGAATATATACATATCCACGAGGACACTCATTGTTGTTGTCGGACTTTTGCTATAGAAATGTTGCGAAGATTTCAGTTAGTCGCAAACAACGTCAATAAACGCCTTTTTATGTTATGTGCTCAATTATTACGCTGTTGAGTTCAGCGGCTTGGGTTTAACGTCCGTGGCAGTGGACGCACTGATTTTTGCTTCGGTGGCAGCGATCATAGAGGAAGCTTGGCTAACGCAAAATCGGCCACATTGTGGGTGATAAAAGTCGTGTCATTTGTATTTCTCCTCCAGATAATGGTAGTACGCATCACAACCTTTGAGATCATCCTTGGCAACAGGCTCACCGGCTCCGAGTAAACTGAGCACAACATCGGGCACAATTTGCGCTGAGCCATACAATGTAGGATTGATTGCTATTTGCATAAAACTCCATATTTTAAATTCCGACTGCAAAGTTACGTAAAAAATTTGATATTTGCAAATTTTCGGGGAAGATATTTGCAAATATCTGTTAATTTGGATTGAAAGGGCACAAAAAAAGCCATCGGCACAGGACCGATGGCTGGTGAACTGATTTGCAACCGGATTATTCGGCAGCAGCTTGTGCACTCTGGCGGGTAGCCTTAACCTCAGCAACGCAGAGGGTAGGAGCGTTCATCACCTTGAGGCCTTCAGCCAGCTTAACGTCCTGAACGTTGATCTTCTTACCCAGACCAAGCTCGGTAACGTCGATCTCAACGCGGTCAGGCAGTTGGGTGTACAGGCCGTTAACCTTGAGCTTACGCATGTTCAGACGGAGCTTACCACCGGCTTTAACACCTGCGGCGTGACCCGACAGCAGAACAGGAATCTCAACGGTAACAGGTTTCTTGTCGGTTACCTCAAGGAAATCGATGTGGAACAAAGTCTCCTTAACAGGGTGGAACTGCAGTTCCTTAACCACAGCCATGCGCTTCTGACCCTCGATGTCCAGAGCTACAATCTGTGTGTCAGGAGTGTAGATGAGTTTGCGAACGTCAGCAACGTTAACGGTGAAAGTCTGGTTGCCGTTGGCACCATAGATGTTGCAGGGAACCTGCTCCTGCTTGCGCAAGCCTTTAGCGGCTTTCTTGCCGAACTCCGAACGGAGTGTACCGGTTAATTCAAATGTTTTCATTCTTGTAAATTGTGTTACTCAATATGGGGCAGTAAAAATAGTTTGTGTGGCTGCCCGTATCCCATCACACTCGCGGCTTTCCAAAGAAAAACCGCACAAAGCGGTTCACTTCTTCTAACCTTGTTTCCCCCGAATCCGGAGACCCCGACACAAACCAAGCCATAGGCTGTTTGTGGTGGGGAAAGCGAAGGCAATTGTGCGCTTAATGGCGCCGAGCGACATCTGTTAGCGCAATTTGCCGAACGCTTAGTCGGGATAGCGAGATTCGAACTCACGACCTCCTGCTCCCAAAGCAGGCATTCTAACCGGGCTGAACTATATCCCGCGAAAAAGCGGATGCAAAGGTACAACAATTTTTTGACAGTTGCAAATTTTTCAGCAAAAAGATGGGCGAGATTGGCGTGTACGTCGGCATTTTGACAAATACGCTTGGCAATATACGCGATTTAGGCGTTAGGAAAGAGAATAAATTGTTGCAGAATTTGCATATTTGAAAAAAATGTTGTACTTTTGCACCCGCTTTTGTCTAATGGTATAAAGGCTATTACGTCAGATTTTGGTTCTGAAGATCTTGGTTCGATTCCAGGTTAGACAACTCGCTCGGGGTATTAGCTCATCTGGCTAGAGCGCGACACTGGCAGTGTCGAGGTGAGCGGTTCGAGTCCGCTATACTCCACTGCACAGCAGTAAAAAAATCCGGTCTATCGCCGGATTTTTTTGTGTAAAATTGCATAAAGTATAGTTCGCATGCCAACAAAATGAATGATGTTTTGCAAAAAATGTAAAAATATTTGCAAATATCATTTTTTTTTCGTATCTTTGTGGCGAAAATAAAATATTATATATTATGGCAAAAACAAATGAACAAAAACAAAACGAACTGATGGCGAAAGAAGTTCTTGCTATTTTGATGTCTCGCAGTGGCGTAACTCGTCAGGATATTGTGAATACAGCTATGCATAATTTCTGCCGTAATAACATCGATCTTCTCACAGTAGCAGAAAAACATAAATATGCAAGTGTAATACTATGAGCAAAGATCAACACAAATTACGAGCCAGTATTTTCGTTGATGCTAATGTGTTAATTGGTGCATTTCGTGGCATGAAAGCGGATGTCGCGGCTATGGAATACTTAAACCGTCTTCCTCAAATAAGGTTATATACATCCGGTTTGGCCATTGCACAGTGCATAGCAACCTGCCAAATAAAAGGAGACAAGGAGCGTCGCCTAAAGTTGACACAATGGGTGAAGCAGATAATAGGAAGATTTTCCATTATCAGTTGTACCGGTAAAGACATTGAAAGGTCGCTGGATATGACTCAGCCGGACATGGAGGATAATCTTCAATATATAATGGGGAATCGCATGGGGTGTACTCACTATGTCACCAACAACAAGAAGGATTTCGCATTCGTTAATGCTGTCATAATTCCTGCAAATAAGATACGACTGATTGGCGCGTAGAATCTTGTGTTGACACATAGTAAGCATATTGCTATTGAAATCACAGATAAAAGATTAGTAATTTGAAAAATTGAAAAGATAAACAATGAATAGTTTTCGGGAATTGTGCCAGAAAAGGCGCTCGATACGCACGTTCAGTTCGCAGCCTGTCGAGCGTGAAAAGATAGATTATATACTGCAATGCGCACTGATGTCACCGTCCGGCAAGCGGCTTAACCCGTGGGAGTTTGTGGTGGTGACCGGTGAGCCGGTGCTACGGCAGTTGGCGGGCTGTAAGACGTATGGCAGCCAGATGTTCAATACCGCCATGGCGGGTATCGTTGTGGCGTTGGACAGCTCGCTCACGGATACCTGGCAGGCAGATGGAGCGATAGCCGCCGAGCATATACTGCTGGCAGCCGAGGAGCAAGGATTGGGTGCATGCTGGTGCCACATTTACGGTCGTGCGGAGTCGGAAGCGATGGTTCGCAACCTGACAGGTATACCCGAGAAGTACAATGTGCTGTGCGTAATAGCCTTGGGCTACAAAGACGAGCAACGCAAAGATTATGACCTTGCCAAACTGCTCTACGCAAAAATTCATAACGAACAATTCTAAATAAGATTTGAAAATTTGAAGATTTAAAGATTTGAAAATTAAAAATAAACTATGAAACCTATTATAGCGATTACCGCCGGAGATATCAACGGCGTGAGTTATGAGATAATACTGAAAACGATCTTCCATCCGCACATCCTGGAGATCTGCACGCCTGTGTTGTACGGCAACGTTGCCATCGCCAAGCAGCATGCACAACTGCTGGATGAGGAGTTCCGCACACCGCAAGGCGTGATCATTACCGATGCGCGTAAGGTGCAAGAGGGAAAAGTGAATGTGATAACCTGTTACCCGGACGATACGCCGCTGGAGATCGGCAAGAGCACGGAGGCAGCCGGCAAAGCGTCGCTGGCAAGTCTCAAGCGCGCCTGCGGCGACCTGCAGCAGGGGCTGGTGCACGCACTCGTAACTGCACCTATCAACAAGGCGAACATTCAATCCGACGAGTTTCGGTTCAGCGGCCACACGGAGTACCTGACCCACTTGTTCGGGGCAGGTGAGAAATCGCTGATGATGATGGTGAGCGATGCGTTGAAGGTGGCACTCGTGTGCAACCATGTGCCCATTAGCAAAGTTGCCGAGAGCATAACCGTAGAACGGATAATCAACAAACTGACTATCCTGAACAATGCGCTGAAGAATGACTTCTCTATCCGTCAGCCGCGTATAGCCGTGCTGGCACTCAATCCGCACGCAGGCGACGGAGGGCTGTTAGGCAAAGAGGAGCAGGAGATTATTATTCCTGCGATAGCCGAGGCGAACAAGCAGGGTATATTGACCTTTGGTCCGTATAGTGCCGACGGATTCTTCGGCAGCGGACATTTCGCTCACTTTGACGCGATACTTGCCATGTATCATGACCAGGGACTGATCCCGTTCAAGTCGATGGATATGAACGGCGTGAACTTCACCGCCGGACTGAACATTATCCGTACCTCGCCCGATCACGGCGTAGCGTACGACCTTGCCGGCAAGAACAAAGCATCGGAACTCAGTTTCCGCAACGCTCTGTTTGCCGCGTTGGATATAATGAAGCAACGCGCGATGAACAAAGAGATAAACGCCAACCCGCTGCCTGTGCCCGAGCCTGACGAGAACGATTTCCGTCCGGAGTTCAGGTCGTTCAGCGAACCGAAAAGCACGGGGTATAAGATGACGAATTAAAAATTCAAAATTACGAATTAAAAATTACGCACTATTATAATGACTGCACAAGAAATAAGAAAATCTTTCTTAGATTTTATGGCAAGCAAGGGTCACCAAGTTGTGCCCTCTGCACCGATGGTCATCAAAGATGACCCGACACTGATGTTTACCAACGCCGGCATGAACCCTTGGAAGGGTATCATCCTCGGCAATGACCCGATCAAATATCCTCGCGTGGCAGATAGCCAGAAGTGTCTGCGCGTCAGCGGCAAGCACAACGACCTGGAGGAGGTTGGTCATGATACGTACCACCACACAATGTTCGAGATGCTCGGCAACTGGTCGTTCGGCGACTACTTCAAGCAGGGCGCAATAGACTTTGCATGGGAGTATATCGTGGATGTACTGAAGATTGATCCGAAGAACCTGTATGCCACCGTATTTGAGGGCAGCAAGGAAGAAGGTCTGGATCGTGACGACGAGGCTGCTGCTGTATGGGCAAAGCACCTGCCTGCCGATCATATACTGAACGGCAACAAGCACGACAACTTCTGGGAGATGGGTGACACGGGTCCTTGCGGACCGTGCTCGGAGATCCATGTGGATAGCCGTAGCGAAGAGGAGAAAGCCCAAGTGCCCGGACGCGAACTGGTGAACAAAGATCATCCGCAGGTGATTGAGATATGGAACATTGTGTTCATGCAGTTCAACCGCAAGGCAGACGGTTCGCTTGAGCCGCTGGCAAAGAAAGTGATTGATACCGGTATGGGCTTCGAGCGACTCGTTCGTACCATACAAGGCAAGCAGTCGAACTACGACACGGATGTGTTCCAGCCGATGCTCACGAAGATCGGCGAGCTTTGCCACTGCAAGTACGGCGTGGAGGAGAAGACTGATGTGGCGATGCGCGTGATTGCCGACCATATACGTACGATTGCTTTTGCGATCACCGACGGTCAGTTGCCGAGCAACGAGAAAGCCGGATATGTGATCCGCCGTATTCTGCGTCGTGCCGTACGTTACGGCTATACGTTCCTGGGTATGCGTGAGGCGTTCCTGTACAAGCTTGTGCCGCAACTCATAGCCGATATGGGTGACGCTTATCCCGAACTCATCAAGCAGCAGGAGCAGATCACTCCGGTTATCAAGAGCGAGGAAGAAGCGTTCCTGCGTACGCTGGATAAAGGTATAACACTGCTCGACAAACTGATGGACGACGCCCGCAAAGCCGGCAAGACCGAGATCAGCGGCGTGGATGTATTCACGCTGAAAGATACGTACGGATTCCCGCTGGACCTGACCGAACTGATCCTCCGCGAGAACGGCTTCACCACCAACGAGGAGGAGTACAACCGCGCGTTGGAGCATCAGAAAGAAATGGGCCGCTCGGCAAACAAGCAAGACCTGGGCGACTGGAACGTGCTGCGTGAAGGCGAGACGGAGTTTGTGGGCTACGACCAACTGGGAGTGGAGACGCAGATCCTGCGTTATCGTCAGGTAAGCCAGAAAGGCAAGTCGTTCTATCAGGTTGTGTTGAGCAAGACTCCGTTCTATGCCGAGATGGGCGGTGAGGTAGGAGACACGGGTCATTTACAATTGGACGATTTACGATTTACGATTTTGGATACCAAGCGTGAGAACGGTCTGCCGGTACATATAATGACCGAACTGCCTGCGGATATGAACGCTACGTTCGTTGCCCAGGTTGATGCAGCTCGCCGTCAGGCTATCGCATGCAACCACTCGGCTACGCACCTTATTCACTACGCGTTGCGCCAAGTGCTCGGCAAGCATGTGGAGCAGAAGGGCTCGTATGTGTCGCCCGACTCGCTGCGATTCGACTTCAGCCACTTCCAGAAAGTGACGCCCGAAGAGTTGCGTAAGGTAGAGATCCTTGCCAACGAACTGATCCGTTACGATATGCCGCTCGAGGAGAGCCGCCACACGCCTATCGCCAAGGCGAAAGAGATGGGTGCCATGGCATTGTTCGGCGAGAAGTACGGCGATGATGTACGAGTGATCAAGTATGGTCCGAGTATCGAGTTGTGCGGCGGTTGCCACGTTTCGTCCACAGGCCGGATCGGCTCGGTACGAATCGTGATGGAGACCAGTGTGGCTGCCGGCATACGCCGAATAGAGGCTGTGACTGCAGCCAAGGCTGACGAACTCTTCTATGCACAACAGGATATGCTCGCCGGTCTGCGCGGGTTGTTCAACAACGCACCCGACCTCGCCGCTGCTATACATAAGTCAATTGAAGAGAACGCCGGGCTGAAGAAGCAGATTGAGCAGTATATGGCAGAGAAGATTGAGCGTTTCCGCGACGAGTTGATCAGTCGTGCCGAGGACTTCGGAGGAATCAAACTCGTACGCCTGCAAGGCGAGCACAACCCCGATATGATTCGCGGCGTGATGCCTTTGCTGCGCGGCAAGTTCACCGATGTGCGTTTTGCCGTAGTCGGTGCTACGCAGTTCGAAGGCAAGCCTACGATAGCCGTGTTCCTGAGTCAGCCGCTGGTGGACGAAGGCAAGAACGCCGGAGCGATGATCAAGGCTGCCGCCAAACTGATTCAAGGCGGCGGTGGTGGTCAGCCGTGGATGGCAACAGCCGGCGGACGTGACGTCAACGGACTCGCTGCGGCTATGGAGCAACTGCTCAACGACCTGAAGTAACCAACCCCAAGCAACAAATAGTCAGTGCCCATGAAGTTGCCTTCGTCCTATCTGCCCGATAAAGCGCGTTCCGCCGTACGGTTCACCGTGGTTGGAACAACGGGAATGTTTGTGCAGACCTGGCTGTTCATGGCAGCATTGCATTTCCTGTCACACCCCGACAAGGGAACTGCGATGTATTACGTGGCGTTCGGTATAGGCTACGTGCTGGAGATGATACCTAACTATCTGTTCTCCAACTGGTACACCTTCGGTACACGGCCCGAACTGAAGAACGCGGGAGGATTCTTGCTGGCGAGGGCAGTGAATGTGATTATACAGTTTGCCTTGTTGCCGCTGATGCTCAACTGGTTATCATCGTGGCGGGACGATTATATCAGTTTTGTGGTTATCTTTATAGGCGGATGTATCAACTACTTGATATGTTTGCTGTTTTTCAAGAAGAAAGAGCCGCAAACCCAAATAACCGAATAAATTGTAAGTATTATGAATACGAAACTGTTTGTTCTATCCCTGCTGTTAGGCGTGTCGAGCCTGTCAGTTATGGCGCATGCCGAATCCGGTTCGGCAGGTGAAGTGCCTGTAATCGAGGGTGATTCAATAAGTATGCAGCGTGCAGCCAGTCGTCAGGATTCGCTGGGTGCTATCTTGTACAGTCAGGGTCAGTTCACTGAGGCGCAGCGTTGCTTCCGCGAAGCAGCGGGTTGGCGCAAGCGTCTGTTAGGCCGCCGTTCGTCAGCATACCTGCGCTCGGTGACATATCTGGCTTCGTCGTACTATCAGTCAGGTGACATCAAGCAGGCTATAGCCGTGGGCGACAGCCTGATTCAACTGATCACCGACTCGGTGTCGCCTAACTACGCCGACCTGTATGACGTATATACCAATCAGATGTACTGCTACTACGCTCTGCGCCGTATGGACAAAGCGATTGAGTATGCACATAAGGCAGTGGATGTGCTTGAGCGTCAGGATAAGATGTACGTGCACTCGTACGTGCATGCGTTGTCCAACCTCGGATATTGCCTGGATGTAGCCAAGCGTAACGATGAAGCCAAGCGCTACCTCGACCATGCTGCGGTGATTGCCAACGACTCGCTCAAGCCTACCGACAATGCTACGCTGGAGGTGATGAACTCGCAGGCATACAACTACTCGTACCGCGGCGATTACGGCAAGGCTATCGAGATCATGTACGAGGTGGTGAAGCGTACGCGCGAGGTCTCGCCTGAATCGCCCAACCTGGCGGTGCGTCTGGCGGCATTGTCGTACTTCTATGCCGCTATCGAGAACTACGACGATGCCATAGAGGTTACCAAAGAGGTGCTGCCGCTATACAAGAAGTTCTATGGCGAGAATTCGTTCAACTACAACGATCTGGGTCAGCGTCTGGGTAACTACTACCGTGAGTCCGGCAGGGTAGCCGAAGCACTGCCTTATCATCAGCGTGCGGTGGAGATTGCGGAGAAGACGTACGGCAAGCAGCACCGTGAGTATGCACTGGCTCTGGGTAACCTGGCAGCCGACTACCATCAGTTGGACTCGATTGATAGGGCTTTGGCGCTCTATACCGAGGCGGTTGATGCCATGAACAATGCGGATAGCGAGGCGGCTATGATCCTGGAGTTCAACATAACGAACGTTCTGGCTGATGCCGGTCGCTTCGACGAAGCACTGCCCGAGGCGGAACGCATAACCAAGCTCTTCCATGACAGCATAGGCGTTTATAACCGCGATTATCCGGTTGCTCTTGGACATCTGGCTGCGCTCTATCGTCAGGCAGGCAAGTACGAGCAGTCGCTGCAGGTGAAGCGCGAACTGGTGGATATCATTGCCGCCCGCGTCAATCAGATCTTCCCGTCGCTGACCGAGCGTGCACGTGCCGAGTTCTACGGCAGCCTGCGTCACCACTTCAACCAGATCATTCCTTGCGCGCTGAAGGCCGAATCGCCGTTTGCAACGACACTGCTCTACGATGCCAATCTTGTTAACAAAGGTTTGCTGCTGTCCTCATCGATCGAGTTTGCACGCTTCGTTGAGCAGAAAGGTAATCCGGAACTGATAGCCGACTACAAGAACCTGCGCAAACTTCAGTTGGCGCAGCAACGCTACCTGCAGCAGCCTGTTAGGTATCAGAATCAGGATACAATACGCATGCGTCAGGCGCAGATTGATGACTTGGAGCAGAAAGTGATGACCGAGTGTCATGAGTACGGCTCGTTTATGGATCGCCTGCGTATCACCACCGCTGATGTGCGCAAGGCGCTGAAGAAAGGTGAGGTGGCTATCGAGTTTATGCAGGACAAAGGCCGCAAATCCAATGGCGAGTTTGTTGCCCTTATCCTTCGTCCGGAGTGGACAGCACCGAAGATGGTTCAGATTCCGAACAAGGATTACCTGCAGCAGTTCGTAGAGATGCGCGCGCGTACCTATCTAAATACACAATTGTCCGATACCATCTGGCGGGATATATTGCGCGTAGGACAGATCAAGCCGACCGACAAGGTGTATTTCGCACCCGATGGACCGCTCTATCAGTTGGCAATCGAGTATCTGCCGTACACCACGGGCTATCAGGGTGCTGCGCAGATGTCCACCGACACTGTTATGCCTACCATGGCTGATGTGTATAACCTGTTCCGACTGTCGTCCACGCGTGAGTTGTGCTTCCGCAACACGGATGCTTTCAAACTGGAGAAAGCGCGTCTGCGCGAGGCTGTATTGTACGGTGGCGTATATTACAACCCCGAGAACCGGCGCGGCGCAATTCAGTACCTGCCGGGTACACTCAGTGAGGTTCAATCTATCGCCGAGCAGATCGGTACAAAGAATATGTTCACCGCCATGGGCGCATCCGAGGAGCAGTTCAAGCAGATGTCCGGGCAGGCTCCCGAACTGATGCATATTGCTACTCACGGTTTCTGCTTGTCAGACGTGACAGAGATGAATGCGATGCAACGCACAGGTATGTTGCTTGCTAACTCGGAGAACGCATGGAAGGGCGAGGATGTTGAGCCCTCGCGTGAGGATGGTATTCTCACCGCACAAGAGATTGCCGGACTGAACCTGTCAGGCAACCAACTGACTGTCCTTTCCGCTTGCGAGACGGCACTTGGCGCTATCACATCGGATGGTGTGGCAGGTCTGCAGCGTGGCTTCAAGAAGGCTGGTGTACACGCGCTGATCATGTCGTTGTGGCCTGTTAACGACGAGGCGACGGAAAAGATGATGAAGGCGTTCTACAAGCATCTGAACGAAGGCATGACGCCTCGTGAGGCATTGCGCAGCGCACAATACGACCTGCGCGGCTTCAAGCCCGAACGGATAGAAGAGGAGGATTCGGAAGAGGTGCAGGCGCGCAAACTGAAGTTCCTGCGTCAGTCGCAAGTACGTGCTGCGAACAAGGCAAAGCGGTATCCGTTTGCTCACCCGAGATACTGGGCGGCGTTTATCCTGCTTGACGCAACCGATAAATAATTACATCCGCCAAATTTGGCGGATAGCGCATGAGTATGAAGATTATTGAGTTGCCCAAGGGTAAGCCGTTGGCGTGGTATCTGGATGAGGAGGTTCGCCTGGCAAAGGATGTGCAGGAGGAGTTGTTCTTCTGCTGGACGGTCAGCCCTACGGTGATCTACGGCCGCCACCAGCAGCGCGAGGCGGAGGTTAACCTGCCGTACTGCGAGGCGCACGGCATAGAGGTCGTGCAGCGGAAGAGTGGAGGAGGGTGTGTGTATGCCGACCGGGGCAACCTGATGCTCAGCCTTATTAGTCCGGATACGCATAGCGAGGCAGTGTTCAGCCGGTTCATGGGTATGGTGTCTAATGCCTTGCGTGCGTTAGGGCTGAACGCGGTCACCACGGCGCACAACGATATACTGGTGGAGGGTAGGAAGGTGAGCGGTAACGCATGCTATGCCCTGCCTAACGCCACTATCGTGCACGGCACGCTGATGTACGATGTGGATATCGATGCGCTGGAGCAGGCTATCACGCCGGGCGAGGCGAAGCTCAGCAAGCATGCCGTGCAGAGTGTACGGCAACGTGTGACGAACATCCGCCCGTTGCTGCCCGATATACCGGATATTGACGCCTTGGCGCAAGCGATAATGCGCAATGTATGATTCGAAATGTTTAATTTTTAATTCGTAATACAATATATGAAAAACACAACTCTTTGGCGTGCCTTAGGCCGCAATACGTTATTGTCTGTTCTTCTGTTCGGAGCCTTGCTCGGTTTGCTGTGGCTGGCAGAATTGTTGTTTCCGTCGCTCACGCTGCTCAAGTGGCATGATACCGCCTGGTGCGTAGGTATACCCGCCAGCATTATCGGTGTGGCGTATATCCTGACGATCCGCGACCCGCAGAACTATACGGGATTCTTTGCGGGCATAGTGATGTCTATCCTGCTGGGTGTGCAGTTCCTGCTGCAAGGGCAGTTCGACAGCACGTTCCTGTACTTCTTTGTGTTCATCCCGTTCCAGATGATGTCGATCTACAAGTGGAGTCGCAAGAAAGATGACGGTGGTGCCAGTTTTGAGCCTAAGTTCCTGGATACGCCTCGGTTCTGGTTGTCGGTAGGTCTGTTTGTGGTGATCACGCTGGGCGATTATGTGCTGGCTACGTATGCGTTCAGCAGGGACGCGCTGACCGACAATATCGCTATCAAACTGTTCAACGGCGTGTTGATATCCTCGTCGTTCCTCGCCAACTACTGGCTTATCTACCGCAAGACGGACGCTTGGGTATATTGGTTACTGTACAGCGTGGCAGGTATAGGATTGTTCATCATTCTGGGTAATGTGTTCTCGATCGTGCTGTTCCTGTTCTTCCTGGTGATTAACGGCTCAGCCGGTGTGGCTTGGGTTAAGATGACCCAACGTGAGAACTACGGATGGCTGATTGGTAAGTGAGAATGGATGTAAACACAAAAGACCGCCTTTGTGGCGGTCTTTCTTGTTATGCCAGGCAGGCGTCCAGCGCCTCGGTGATAGCATGACGGTCGAGGTGCTGACCGATGAACACAAGTTTCTGCATGCGGTCGCCGTACTGCTCATCCCAGTCGCGGAGGATGCCGGGTTCGGATTTAGCCATAAGCATCAGTTCTTCCTCGGGCATCGTGGCGTACCACTGCCCTGCCTGCTTGAGGTTGAACTGCTTGCCGGCTTGCTCAAACACGTAGCACATGTCATACTCGTCGTTGAAGTAACACATACCTTTGGCGCGGATCACCTCTTTCGGCCAGTGGCGGGCAACGAACTCGTCGAACTTGTTGAGGTCGAACGGCTGCCGGCGGAAATATACGAATGTGCCTATGCCGTATTCTTCTGCCTCGCCCTCATCATCGTGGTGATGGTGGTGGTGATGTTCGTGGTCGTGGTGGTGATGCTCGTGCTCCTCATGCTCATCGTGGTCGTGGTGTTCGTCATCATGATCGTGGTGCTCGTGCTCGTCATGATCGTCATCATCATCGATTTCGGCTTTTTCTACCTCGTGTACCCAGGTAGCGCTGGTGGCTACATCATCAAAGTCGAAAGCGTGGGTGTTGAGAATCTTGTCGAAGTCCACATCGCCGTAGTCGCAGGGAATGATCTCCGCTTTGGGCTGTATGGCGCGGATGATTGCTGTGAGGTGATCGAGCTCGCGCGGACTGATCTCAGAGGCTTTGTTGAGCAGGATCTTGTTGCAGAACTCTATCTGCTCAATCACGAGCCGTTCGATATCCTCCTCGCCTATATGCTCCTGTTGCAGACTGTCGCCGCAACCGAACTCGTCACGCATGCGCAGTGCATCAACCACGGTTACAATGCAGTCCAGCCTCGGCAGGTCATGTCCGGCGTAGTTCGTAACGATCTGCGGGATGGAGCAGAGCGTTTGTGCTATAGGTGCCGGTTCGCAGATGCCGGAGGCTTCGATCACGATGTAGTCGAACTTCTTTTGCGAGGTTATGTCGTTGAGTTGCTCAACGAGGTCCATCTTCAGCGTGCAGCAGATACATCCGTTCTGCAGTGCTACGAGGCTGTCGTCTTTTTGTCCGACCACTCCGCCTTTGGCAATCAGGTCGGCATCGATGTTCACTTCGCCAATGTCGTTGACGATCACGGCAAACTTTATTCCTTTGCGGTTGTTCAGGATCCGGTTGAGCAGGGTAGTCTTGCCGCTGCCCAGATATCCGGTTAATAGTAATACAGGTACTGTTGTCATTATCTTCGATATTTTTTTCTCTCTTCTGTCAGCCTCAGGCGGTCAGTCAGCATAGCGGTCACTCTTCTGTCAGCCGCAGGCGGTCTATATTCTTCCTAACAAATTTTGTGCCGCAATGCGTCTGTTGCCAATTTGTCATTCGATTTATCGAGCCATAATATCACTATTCATACGGTATCCGTCCGACAGATTAGAAAAATTTTGTACTTTTTATTGTTTTCATTTGCAAAAGTCAAAATATTTTTGTATCTTTGCGGTGTCTTTCCCGAGAGGGGTCCCCGACGCAACGTGTTGCGGTGGGGAGAGCGAAGGCATATGTCGCCTTTATGCCGCTTAACGGCATCCGATGCGACAGCATTGCCGAACGCGAAGATGACATAAAAAGCATCTTATGCGCTTCGTTTTGGCAGAAGATTTGGAACTTGTAAAATCTAAAGTAACAACCAGTCATAGTTTGTGACCGGTTATGGTATGAAAATATATGGTGTATGGCCAGGAAAAATGAAATAATAAAGGTAAATGAAGTGCATCTTCAGTCAATCGAAGAAATTGAAAACTTGATAATTGAAGTTCGCGGAAAGCAGACTATGCTTGATCGTGATATTGCTCAATTGTATGGTGTAGATACGAAACGTTTGAATGAGCAGGTTAGACGTAATATTGAGCGTTTTCCTGAGCGTTTTCGCTTTCAACTGACTGATAATGAAACAACTAAACTGGTCGCAAATTGCGACCGGTTGCGAGCCTTAAAACATTCCTCCGTCAATCCGTATGTTTTTACCGAGCAAGGCGTAGCAATGCTTTCTGCTGTTCTTCGGAGTGAAACGGCTGTAAGCGTAAGTATTCAGATTATGGACGCCTTTACTGCTATGCGGCATTTCTTGGCATCGAATGCACCCGTATTACGACGATTGGATGTCATAGAGCGTAATCAGTTGGCACTCAACGCGCATCAAGAAGAGTTGTCTGACGGTCTGGCTGAAACCAATAACCGCCTCGAAGAAGTCTTCCGACGTCTGGATGATGGTAGCGTCAAGCCGACACAAGGCATCTTCTACGATGGGCAGGTGTTTGATGCTTACATCTTTGTCAATGATCGCATACGCGAGGCAAAGAATCAGATTGTATTGATTGACAACTATGTAGATGATAGCGTGTTGAAGATGTTGGACAAACGCGACAAAGGCGTAGTGGCTAAGATCTATTCCAAACTGTTGCTGCCGCATATCAATGTGGATATCGCCAAACATAATGCGCAGTATGAGCCGATAGAAGTCGAGTTGTTCGACCGCGCACATGACCGATTCCTGTGCATTGATGACACTGTTTATCACATTGGAGCCTCGCTCAAAGACTTGGGCAAGAAGTGGTTCGCTTTCAGCAAAATGGAAATGACCACAGATGAGTTATTAAAGAAAATTTGAGATCACTAATTGTGATGACATAGATACCGTCTCCTCCACGACGTTAAACAGGAGTGCTGCAACCGACAGCATTAAATACGGCAAAAAAGACATAAAAGGCGTCTTTAGCGCTTTGTTTTGGCTTCTCAGAATCTGGTAAATTCATATAATCCAAAACATTGCAGCACAAGATGCCCATTGGTATGTAAATAATGTACGCGCAAATTGCGCGCATTTGTGCATACGGCGTGGGCTACGGTGTTGTTGTTTGGATTAGAAGGCAATACCAGAGCCTTGAGAAGCGGAACAGCAATAGTGCAGTCCCGCTTTTTGTTTGTGTATATTATGATTATTAGGCATTCAAAATCACGGGATATATACGTAGTATATATAAGGTGCAATAGGATGCGATAAGCCCCCGATAATGCATCGAAACAAGGTCGAAAGAGGCATAAAGAAGATATAGAAACAATAATAAAAACGGAGAATGCCGAAAATCCGATGAAGAGTAGGCGAAAGAATAAATTTTAAGTATTATGATTCAATCAGTTGACAAATTAGACTACATGGAGCGTTTGTTTGCTGCGCTTCATGCAAAACGAACAGAATTGTATGTCATAACAGGAATATGGCATCGACTTAATCGTACAGACGTAAAGTTCGTTATTCAACAACGAGTGGATTTGCCATCGGGCAATTATGCTTTGGCCGATTTGTATCTTCCCCAATTAAATCTTTGGATAGAAATAAATGAACTGCCTCACAAAGCCAAAAAGGCAGCTGATGATAAGCGAAATATGGATATACAAATAACAACGAAAGGAGAACAGCATATCATCTACCAATACGATTCTACCGGGAGTTCTGATTTTGACATTGATGATTTGAATTATCAAATAGATCTGATTGTGGCTCATATTCGACTTAAAATAGCTAAGTTAGGAGAGAATTTCATTCCATGGGATGACAACTATGCTATTAAAAAGAAGCATTTATGCCAAAAGGAATATCTGACATTCAAATCTATTGATCAGATTGCAAAGATTTTCAATGCCCCCATACGTAAGAGAGGTTTCCTTAGACCTGGCGGTTTTGCGTTAAATGACGGATATGTAGTTTGGACTCCCAATACTAATAATACTACTTGGAAAAATGTGCTTAACAATACAGAAGATGAAATTATAGAATACAAGATAGATAAAGCTACAGGAGGAGTTGATAGAGCCGCAACACAAACTGGATTTGACCAAGCGGAAAAAAGAATAGTCTTCTGCAAATACAAAGATTTCCTTGGGAACAAGGACTATAAATATATTGGCGTTTTTGTGTTTAATGGATTTGATGCCAATGGAGCCCGAAAATGGAAAAAGATAAGCGACTGCATAGATATTACGAACTTAATATATTGATTATTATGAAAAAGAAACTATTTACCCTATTGCTCGCTGTCGCAGCAAGCGTAGGAACCATGTTCGCCTCTGACATACAAGTTGATGGCATTTGGTATAATTTCAACGGCACTAATAAAACTGCTGTAGTCACGTATCAAGGTTCTTCTTATTCTACATATTCAAATGAATATGCTGGAGTAGTAACTATCCCTGCGTCTGTAACATATAGGGGCACAACCTATAGCGTCACAAGCATTGGATGGTCTGCTTTCTATGGTTGCAGCAGTTTGACCTCTGTTACGATTCCCAATAGCGTCACAAGCATTGGAGATGGTGCTTTCACTCATTGCAGAAGTTTGACCTCTGTGACGATTCCCAATAGCGTCACAAGCATTGGAAGTCAGGCTTTCTATGAATGCAGCAGTTTGACCTCTGTGACGATTGGCAATAGTGTCACAAGCATTGGAACGGGTGCTTTCTATGGTTGCAGCAGTTTGACCAAGGTTAATATAACCGATATCGCAGCATGGTGTAATATCGCGTTTGGCAACTCTGCCTCTAATCCGTTGTATTATGCTAAGCATTTATTCGTTAATGATGTTGAAGTAACCGAATTGGTTATACCCAATAGCGTCACAAGCATTGGGCAATATGCATTCTACAATTGCAGCGGTTTGACCTCTATAGAGATTCCCAATAGCGTAACAAGCATTGAATATGGTGCTTTCTCTGGTTGCAGCAGTTTGACCTCTGTGACGATTCCCAATAGCGTCATCATCATTGGAACTAGGGCTTTCGAATCCGCCGGTTTGACCTCTGTGACGATTGGCAATAGCGTCACAAGCATTGGACAGAGTGCTTTCGATGGTTGTAGCGGTTTGACCTCTGTAACGATTGGCAATAGCGTCACAAGCATTGGACAGTATGCTTTCTCTTATTGCAGCAGTTTGACCTCAGTGACGATTTCCAATAGCGTCACAAGCATTGGAGAGGGGGCTTTCCAAAGTTGCAGCAGTTTGACCTCTGTGACGATTCCCAATAGTGTCACAAGCATTGGAACTTGGGCTTTCCGGGAATGCACCGGTTTGACCTCCATTGAAATTCCTAATAGCGTCACAAGTATTGGAGAGGGGGCTTTCCAAAGTTGCAGCAGTTTGACCACAGTGACGATTCCCAATAGTGTCACAAGCATTGGTAATGGTGCTTTCTATGATTGCAGCAGTTTGACCTCTATGGTATGGAATGCAAGAAATTATAGTGATTTTGCTGCTGGCAACACTCCGTTTGTTCATTATGACACATGGAATGTTGGATTTGATATGCGTTCACAATTTACTTCATTCACTTTTGGAAACGAAGTGGAACATATTCCTGCCAATCTTTGTAATGGCATGATAAATTTAACCTCTGTAACAATAGGCAGTGGTGTTACAAGCATTGGAGAGAATGCGTTTATCAATTGCAACAATCTTAAGCAAGTGACTATCAATTCCAATGCCGTTGCAGGCAAAGCATATTCTTCATCGGAAAATCTAACAACAATCTTCGGTACGCAAGTCGAAAAGTATATTATTGGAGAATCAGTGACGGCTATTGGCAATTACGCAATGCATAATTCATCTTCTTTGCAAAACATTACCCTGCCAAGCAGTATCCTCAGCATCGGACAAAGAGCCTTTGACGGTTGCCCGCAACTAAAGCAGATTGCAATCAACTCCAATGCCATAATGAGCAAGGCATATAGTCCGTCAAACAATTTCTCCACCATCTTTGGCGCGCAAGTGCAGACATATACTCTTGGCGAATCAGTTACCGCCATCGGCGATTACGCTTTCTGCGGATGTACCAACATCACAACGTTGACTCTTCCGAATAATGTCGTACAAGTCGGGAACGGAACTTTCCAAGGATGTACCGGTTTAACCTCTTTCGCTATTCCGCAGACTGTCACTACTATCGGCGATTATGCATTCAGCACATGTACCGGCATACAGACTTTAAACATTCCTAATGCTACAAGTATCGGCAAAGGGGCTTTTGCCGATTGCTCGAATTTGACGGCTGTACAGTTAGGAAACGGACTGATCAGTTTGGGAGACTCTGCTTTCAGCAGTTGTTATAATCTGCAGGCAATAACCTTCCCGAGTACGTTGAAGACGATTGGTAATTATGCGTTCTATCAGTGTAACCGTTTTACAACAATCGATATTCCCGGCAGTGTGACATTCCTCGGCGAAGGTGCTTTCAAAGGGTGCACCAAACTGACCTCTGTCTCTATCAATTCCAATGCCGTTATGAGCAAGGCGTATAGCCCATCTAACAATTTCTCTACCATCTTCGGCTCGCAAGTGCAATCCTTCACACTAAGTGATGCAATAACAGCTATTGGAGATTATGCATTCTACGGGTGCACCAGTCTGCCTGCCATCACTATCCCAGATAATATTACCACCATCGGGAGCAGTGCGTTCTACGGCTGCACAGGTTTGACATCTATGATTATTCCCGGCAATGTAACGCTCCTCGGTGAAAGTGCATTCAAAGGTTGTACTAAACTAACTTCTGTTTCTATTAATTCCAATACCGTATTGAGCAAGGTATATAGCCCATTAAACAATTTCTCTTCCATATTCGGCTCGCAAGTTCAATCCTTTACGTTAAGCGATGCTGTAACCGCTATTGGAGATTATGCATTCTACGGGTGCACCAGTCTGCCTGCCATCACTATCCCCGATAATGTTGCTACCATCGGAAATAGTGCTTTCTACGGCTGCACAGGCTTGACATCTATGATTATCCCCGAGCATGTAACAAGCCTTGAGGAAAGCACCTTCTCCGGTTGCACAGCCTTAGCGTCCGTTCAACTGCCCGAGACAGTCACGGCTATCATGGACAAAGCCTTCTACAACTGCAGCAGTTTGGCTCTTGACTCGCTCCCTGCAAGCATCACCCATATCGGTAGCGAGACATTCGCCGGTTGCAGCAGTCTGGCTGCGGTCAATATCCCTGCATCGCTCACCACTGTCGGAGCAAGTGCTTTTGCGGACTGCATCGGCATTGCCAAAGTGGAAATAAGCGATCTGGCTGCTTGGTGCAAAATCGGTTTCGCCAATCTGCAAGCCAATCCGCTGTACTATGCACGCAATTTGTATCTTGGCGACGAACTGCTGAGCGAACTGGTTATTCCGAACGGGATAACAGAACTGAAAGATTGGACATTCAACAATTGCAGCAGCATTAAGTCGGTATTGATCCCGAACACCGTTAGGACTCTGACCCCGACAACTTTTGGCGATTGCGGCAACATAACCTCCGTTGAGTGGCACGCCAAAGCTATTGATGACTATGCTTCCGTCTCCACGGCACCGTTCTATGCAAGCCGTGGTAAAATATCTTCGTTCGTTTTGGGCGAAGAAGTAGAACACGTTCCCGCCTATCTTTGCGACGGTATGAGTAAGATCAGCTCACTTGCCTTGCCGTCCTACATCAAGACGATTGGCGATTATGCGTTCAAAGGATTGTCAAAGATTCGTAAGATCAATATCCCGAACGAGGTAACTACGATTGGTACACATGCGTTTGACAGTTGTATCCTTGTGACTTCTATCTATTTGGGATATCAGGTTGAGGAGATTGGCGATTATGCTTTCAAGGGTTGCATCCGTGTGAACGACATCACAAGCATGAATACTACAACTCCGGTTGTTTACGACAACACATTGTCGTCCATCAGCGATTATGCCTACCTGTACATACCGGCTGGCAGCAAGCGTACTTACAAACTCGATCCGTATTGGGGACGATTTGACATCCAGGAACTTGCATCCGAGGAAGCCTCGCTGGCCCGTGATGCCGTGACCGTTGAGGCCAATGCCGACAACGCAATCTTTACATGGCCAGTTTGCGATACGGCTGCATACTATTCGCTCCAGATCACAAAGGATGAGGTAGTCTTCTGCACGCTCGTATTCAACAGCAACGGCCAACTCACAGGCATCGCGTTCGCTCCGGGCAGAAACGGCAGTGCTCATGCTCCGGCAGCCGCTATGTCTATAGCCGGCATGTCGTTCACCGTTACCGGACTGAACGCTGCAAGCAAATATGCATATCGCCTTGCCGTATCGGATGAAGACAAAGTCGAGCTTGTAACTTATAGCGGTGAGTTCGCTACAACCGGCTATACCGGTGAAGTCAATCCGGGCGGCGAACCGATTGCTACTGCCGTCGATGACATCACCACCAATGCCCAACCGACCACCAAGCTCCTTCGCAACGGCGAAGTGCTCATCCTCCGCGATGGCAAGACTTACACCATCCAAGGCGTAGAGGTGAAGTAACCGACATTCGTCCGACTAATTCAAAAATCAAGGCAGGGAGCAATCCTTGCCTTGATTGGGTTTTGCTTAGGGTGTTCTCGGGAGATGGTCCCGTGATGGTCCCGTGATGGTCGCGTGGAAACAATTATTTTCACGCGATTCACTACATGCATCAGTGGTGAACGCAATGCCACTTCCGCTTATCTCTAAAAGAGTATGAGACGAGAGCAAGAGCAACGCAAAAGCAAATTGAAAGCAGGTTAACCCGAGACTTTTTGCATTTTTCGCTTCGTTCGAACGATTATTTTTATGAATTACTTGCATAATTCAAAAAATTTTTGTACTTCGGCACGCCCCTTCCCTGCGGGCGGGTTCCCTCCGAAGGTACTGCAAGGCAATGCCGGGCATTTAGGCAAGGTTTCTCCCCGAAGAAAATATCGCTGCGCGATTACTTTTTGCGCCGTAGCACCTGCCCTTATGCGAGCATAAGCAGGCACTACTGCACAAAAATGCACTTTCGTGCAATTTTTCTTCGGGGAGATTTGCAAATGTGCATTTTTTTTTGTACCTTTGTAGGCTTTTTTATCAACAGACAATCGACAAACGGTCAACATGCGTACAAGAGGATTATGGTGGAAGGTGCCTGCGGCGTTGCTGGGAACGGCAACGGCGTTAGTGCTTATCCTGCTGGCAGCAGCGGGATGTGCGCTGTATGTGCACTCTGTACGTCAGGCGGTGCTGGAGCGTGCCGTGGCGGAAGCCAATGCACGCACGGATTATGATATCGATCTCGGCAACCTGTACCTCTCGCCGCTGGAGCACTCGCCTATACGTCTGTACCGTGCGTACAAAGGGCAAGCCGACCTGCCGCTGCAGATAGAGGTGGACAGTCTGTTTGTCGGACATCGCGGCAAAGACACCTTGCTCTACACCCGCGCCCTGCGCCTGCGTGCCACGCTGCTGACCTCGCGCGGCACCGATTCGCTGCTGAACGTGCCGATCGTGGTGGACAAACTGAGTCTGGAGCAGACAACGTTCCACTCCGATACGCTGATACCTGCCGTAGGTGTCGATGCGATAGTACAGAGGCTGCAAGCAGTGAGTCCGGGACTGGTGCTCGCCAAGGGACAGTTCCCCTTGGATACACTGCTGCTGCATGACGCCTACGTAGGCATAACGCTGCGCGGCTCCAAACCCGACACCGCAGCCAAGGACTCCACGCCGCTGCTGATGGCGTATGATGTGCATCGCGCCGAGATGCGCCGTGTGCAGTTTGTGCTGCAGCCTTTGGGTATGGATATACGCGTGCGCAGCCTCGACGCCGATGTGCTGGCGGATGTAGGTGCTGCGCTGTATGACGCACGCCAACTGAACATCGGCAACGCCTCGTTTAACTTAGGCAAACTCAGCCTGCCGTTCGATACGTTGTACGGCAACACACGCGTCGATCTGGCAGCCCACCGTATAACCAGCAAAGGTCTGCACGCACGCTCCGCAGCATTAGGCGCACAGGCCGACCTCAAGACCACAGAGATGGATCTGCAGACGATGCGCGTGGATGTAGCGGGCGATGCGCAGTACAAAGGCAGCAAAGCCGGTCTGCGCGGATACTACGACATCGACGACGAACGGTACAACCTCTCCGCCAACGTCCAGCGCGTTGATCTGACCGAACTGCTCAACGACAGCACACATGTTGTGCTCGCTGGAGATATACATGCCGAGGGTAGGGGCATCGACCCCAACTCGCGCAAGATGCGCACGAAGGTGAACATGCACCTGACCGATGCCGTATATGGCGATATCGACGCCTCGGGGCTGCGACTGGATGCCAGCCTCGCCAACCGCACCGTGGACGGCACGCTGCACCTGCCTATAGCACTGAATAACGACCTGCAACTGCGCGCACAAACCGAACATCAGTTCCACGTTGAGGAGTTCATGCGCCCCAAGCAGATGAACGTAGATTACCACACGCAGATGCAAGATGTGCATGCACGTGTGGCGAACGAGGATCTGTACGCAAGCCGTCTGACAGCGGATTTTGCTACCGACAGCACGACCTCGCTTAATCTGGCAACCGACGGTCTGTCGCTCGACCTGAGCAGCCCGATGCACGTGATGCGACTCGCCGATCAGGCACAACGTCTGCTGAAGGTAGCCGGCGACACCGCCGTGCTCCGCCCGCTGACCACACTGACCGACCTGACGATGCTCGACACGTTGCGACGCCTTGTGCCGGATATGCAGACGCATATACAACTCAGTTCAGGCAGTCCCCTGCAGCCGTTCATCGACCGCACAGGTTTGGATATACATCAGGTTGACCTGACGCTTGCGTCCGACAGTGCACACACCGACCTGTCGCTGGATGCCTCTATCCCCGAGATCAGCCACCCCGACGACAGCACGGCTCTGCGTCTGCCCGCTGCCCGGGCTGCCATGCGCGTGCAGATGGCGGAAGGCACAACCGACGCCTCGCTGACAGCCGACAGCCGACTGACCGACGGCGTGATGAGTCTGCATGATCTGCACACCGATGCCGCACTGCGGTTCGACCTGCAACGTACGGGACGCACCCTCAACGGCAACGGACAACTGACGATGGACAGCCTGCGGTTTGCAGGTATGGACCTCGGCAACCGTAAGGCAGATATACGCGTCAGCCCCTCGGAGCAGTACGCCAACGCCCTGAAGGCGGATGTGCAACTCGACGATATGCCCTTGGATATACTCGACAGCATACTGCACAACGCCGATCTGGACCTGCGTGGTGCGGTACGGGCCGCCGCCACGGTGGATGGATTGCCTGCACAGACAGATATAAGCGCTGAGGTACTGCCATTAGGTGTATCGGCAGAGTACAAACCCTACGAGGTGACATTGAGCCTGGGCGAGAAACCTATCGTGATGGAGCATAACCGCGTGCTGCTGAACAAGATGCCCATATATGGCGCCGACAGCACCTACCTGTCTCTGGACGGCAATTTCGACCTCAAGACGATGAACATCGATGTAGAGGTCAAAGCCGACAGTTTTGCTCCGGTCAAACTTGTGAAAGAAGGTCCGATACCCGTATATGGTGACCTCGCCACCGACCTCAACGGACGCGTGACAGGTCGCCCGGATAGCGTAGTGGCGGATGTGGACGTGACAATCCTGCCCACCACTGACATCACATATCCCATCGACCAGAAGAACCTGGCACAAGTCAAGCCTCACGGCACGGTGAACGTCAAGTACGGCACCAAGCAAGGCACGATGGATCTGGACGGCGTGGTGCATGTGGACAGCGGCGTGATTCGTTACTCGCCCAAGTTGTACCCGGTTATGCCGTTCCGCGTGGACTCAGGCGGCACGGTCACCCTGAATGGTCCTCTACGCCGGGCACGACTCAATCTTGCCGCCTCGCAGCGCGTGAAGGCGGATGTGCAATCCGAAGGTGAAGAGACGCGACGCGTGGATTTTACCACAGGCGTGCGCGTCAACGGTGTGCTGGATTCGTTGGGATTGAATGCCGTAGGATTCTATTTGGAAGCGCCGAAAGATGAGGTGATCACCCGCGAACTGCGTTCGCTGGATGAGGATACGCGCGAGGGACTGGCTGCCACACTGCTGGCTACAGGTATGTACGTAGGAGCGAGCAACGAGGCGGCACAACGCGAGGGATATGCACTCTCCAGCATCGTCAATAGCCGTATAAACGCTGCTATGGCGAACTCCAAACTCGGCAAAGCATTCGAACTGGACATCAGCAGCGGACAAACGAACCACGCATCAGGCAAGAGCAATGATATGAACATCAGTATCAGCAAGACGATGCTGAACGACAAGTTGCGCATAACCTTAGGCTCATCGATATCCGACAATCCCGAGGTGAACAACTCCGGCGGACTATTGCGAAGCATAACCGCCGACTACAAACTGACTAAATCCGGCAATGTGCTGCTGCGTGTGTTCTCGCAGCGCGACTACAACAATATCCTGGAGGGCGAACTCGTCAAATCCGGCATAGGCGTACATGCCACGCAGGATTGGCATCGTCGTCAGTGGCTGGCATCGAAGGCAGACAGTATAAACCGCACCTACAGTCTGGCAGCGGATGCAGCCGTAGCCTATCGCTCGAACAACAGCCTGGGCCCGAACCTGATGCTCACATCGAACATCCGCAACCTGTTCGGCAGAGATGAGGTGTTCACCATCAAGGCTGACGGAGCATATTACTGGGCATTGCGCGACCGGCATCCGGGTGACCCGAAAAAGACCGACACCTACAAACTGGGTGTACATACCTCGCTCGTGTTCCCCTACCTGCACTGGGTAGGAACAGATACGCCGGAAGGCGACACGCGTTACTCGCTCGGCTACCAGTACGAGAACATTGCCGGCGGCTATGGTGTACATAAGATGACGGCAGGGCTGACGTACTTCTTCCACTCCTCGCCGTATATAACACATGCATTCACGCCGTTCTCGCTGTCGGTAGTCAGAGTAAAAGCCGAATCGGAGGACCTGCTGGACAAAGCTGCCGAGTACCCGCAACTGATCAAGGTGCTGGCAGGCAACGAACTGGTTCCGTCGGTAGGCTACACGTTCACCTACAACGACTATCGCGCCACGCGACCCGTGAACACGATGCTCGAACTTGGATTCAAGGAGGCGGGCAACCTGATTAACGCCATCTATTGCGCCACAGGAAGGAAGTGGAACGAGCAGGACAAACCTATAGGCAAACTGACCTTCAACCAGTTCGTCAAACTGACAGCCGAACTGCGTAACCGCTTTAACCTGCCGGCACAGATAAGCATAGCCACCCGCCTGTATGCCGGAGCGAACATCCCGCTTGGCAACTCGGGATATGCACCGCTGTCGGAGGCGTTCTATGCCGGCGGACCGAACAGCCTGCGTGCCGCTGCACCCTATGCCTATGGTCCGGGTAACTTCTACAGCGCCAAGTACAACCAGAACTTCTTCCACGCAGGTGACGTTAAACTCGAAGCGAACTTCGAGTTGCGGTTCCCCATAGTGTGGAAGTTGTACGGTGCAGCGTTTGTGGACGCAGGTAACGTGTGGAACTGGTATAGTACGGTGGATCTGTTCAAGGTAGCGGGGTATGAGGATTACCTCACTCGTCTGGAGATTCCCGAGGACCTGAAGGACGGCTTGTTCGGCAACGACGAATGGGCGAAACAGATTGCTCTGGGTACAGGTGCAGGTCTGCGTCTGGATATCGACGGACTTGTGGTACGTCTGGACCTGGGCGTGGCTATCCACTCACCGTACCAGACATTCAAGTACAACAAGGACGGTACACCTGACACTTCGAAACCTATCAAGACCTACTACAATATCCCCTCTGTATTCGACGCACTGCGTCTGAACTTCGGTATCGGTTATCCGTTCTAAGCCTTATTCTTCGCTATCGGGGTGCTCGACCTTGCCAAGCAGGTTGATGGCACCGGCTATTGTCTTGACATTCATGATCGTTATGTACCGCTTGTGCGGCACGGTTCGCAGTTCGGCTTCGGTCAGACCTTTGGTCCGTACCGGCTCGTCGTGGAACGTGCATCGCTGTGGACGGTTGACGGCGTATTGGATAAGGTTGGCAAACGCCTCGCTCTGGTAGTACGCTGCATTGTCCTGAGGCAGATGGAGCGACATTCGCTCGCCCTTCAGGAAGATCTTGTCGATACCCAACCGGCAGCATATCCACCGCAGCCGCATGACATTCAGCAGTTCCTCAGCCTGCTCGGGCAACGGGCCGAAACGGTCAATCAGGCGCTTCTTGAATGCTAACAACTCCTCCTCGTTGTGCAGCGAGTCCAACTCGCGGTAGAGCGTTATGCGCTCGCTGATGTTCTCGATATAATCAGTCGGGAAACTGACTTGCAGGTCGCACTCAAACTGTGCATCGCTGACCCATTGTCGTCCGCCGGCTGCCGACTGATCGCCGGATTCAGCCTGCTCGTCGGACTCGCTGATTAGTCCTTCCTCCTGCTTCAGTTCCTCAACCGCCTCGTTCAGTATGCGCTGGTAGGTCTCGTAACCTAAGTCGGCAATGAATCCCGATTGCTCGGCACCGAGCATGTTACCTGCGCCGCGAATGTCCAGATCCTGCATAGCCAGATGGAAGCCCGAACCGAGTTCGGCAAATGTGGTGATTGCGTCCAGCCTGCGCCGTGCCTCGGCAGTTAGCAGTTCGCGATCGGGAGTGATGAGGTAGCAGTAAGCCTTGCGGTTGCTGCGACCTACACGGCCGCGTAACTGGTGCAGGTCAGCCAAACCGTAGTTCTGCGCTGAGAAGATGAACATTGTGTTGACGTTCGGGATATCAATACCCGACTCGATGATCGTGGTGGAGATGAGGATGTCGTAATCGTAATTGATAAAATCCTCCAGTCGTTGTGCGACCTCGTCGGCAGGCATTTGTCCGTGGGCGATCACCATACGTGCTTCGGGACACAACCGGTGCAGCCTGTGCTCAATGCGCTCCAGCATATCTATCCTGTTGCAGACGACGAACACCTGCCCGTTGCGCGACATCTCGATATCTATCGCCTCCTTGATGATATCCTCGTCGTCGAGCGTGATGCTTTCGGTGATCACGGGATAGCGGTTAGGCGGCGGTGTGGTCATTACGCTCAGGTCGCGCGCACCGAGCAGTGAGAACTGCAATGTACGCGGTATAGGTGTGGCTGTCAGGGTGAGTACATCGATGTTCGTGCGCAGACTCTTCAGCCGCTCCTTGACGGCAACGCCGAACTTCTGCTCCTCGTCGATGATAAGCAGACCGAGGTCGTGCCATTTGACCGACTTGCCAATCAGCTTGTGCGTGCCGATGAGTATATCAATCTTGCCGGAAGCCAGTTGCTCGAGTATATCCTTAACCTCCTTGGGCGTCTTGGCGCGACTCAGGTACTCGACTTTGACAGGGAAGTTCTTGAATCGCTCCTTGAATGTAGTATAGTGCTGCAACGCCAAAACGGTTGTCGGCACGAGCACGGCAACCTGCTTGCCGTCGGTGGCAACCTTGAATGCGGCACGCATGGCAATCTCCGTCTTGCCGAAGCCTACATCGCCGCAGATCAGTCTGTCCATAGGCGTACGGCTCTCCAGGTCGTGCTTGACATCGAGTGTGGCTTTTGCCTGATCGGGTGTGTCTTCGTAGATGAACGATGCCTCCAACTCCTGCTGCATATATCCGTCGGGCGAGTAGGCGACACCGGGTTGCTGCTTGCGTGTGGCATACAGGCGAATAAGGTCGCGGGCGATCTCCTTAACCTTGTCCTTGGTGCGCTCCTTGAGCCGTTCCCAAGCACCCGAACCGATGCGTGAAACGGTAGGTGCAGTGCCTTCCTTGCCCTTATACTTGCTGATGCGGTGCAGGTTATGTATGCTCACGAAGATTGTGTCGCCGTCGCGGTAGATGAGTTTGATCATCTCTTGCGGTTTGCCGTTCACACCGGTGGTCACCAATCCTCCGAACTTGCCAATGCCGTGATCGGAGTGCACCACGTAGTCGCCCACCTGCAGCTGGTTGAGCTCCTTGAGTGTGAGTACCGCCTTGCCGCGGCGTGCATTGTCCGAACTGAGCGTAACGCGATGGTAACGCTCGAAGATCTGATGATCGGTGTAGCAGGCAATCTTGCGCGCATGATCCACCCATCCGCCGTGCAGCGTGTGGTCAACAGGCGTGAAGAACGTCTCACCCGAACCGGATAGAGCCGACGATAGTGTAGATGCCTGCTCATGCAGTGCATCGAGAATAGATGCCAGGCGGTCGGTCTGCTTCTTGTAGTCAGACAGGATATAGATGGTGTAGCCCATCTGCAACTTGTCGGTTATATCCTGCATGAGCAGTTCGAACTGCTTGTGGAACAGCGGCTGCGGCAAGGTATCGAAAGCAATACGCGTGTAGGTGTCGTACGAACACTTGGTGCCAATCTCGATTGTCTTGCTCCAGGGCTGAGCCTGTGCGTCGGGTAGTAGTGTAGCCTGCAGCGGCGTGAGGTGTATATTGTTGCCTATATACAGGGTCTGTTCGGGCAGATAGGCTGTCAGAGTAACCATCTGCTCCTCGTCATGCAACCGCACAACAGGCACTTCGTTCACCCGTTTGTCGGACAACTGCGTCTCGATATCAAAGGTGCGGATGGAATCAATCTCGTCGCCGAAGAAATCCAGACGGAACGGATTGTCGGCAGCATAACTGTAGATATCTACTATGCCTCCGCGTATGGCAAACTGTCCGGGTTCGTAAACGAAGTCCACGCGCTCGAATCCCAACTCCAGCAGTCGGGCAGTAAGGCTGACTGTAGATATAGTGTCACCTGTGTGCAATGTCATGCTGTTCTGCTTGAGGCAGTCGGGTGCGGCGGATAGTTCGCTCAGCGCCTCGGGGTAGGTGACAACAGTGAGTTGCTGCTTGCCTTGCGCAAGTGCGGTGAGTGCCTTGGTGCGCTGTATAGCCAGCGACTCATCCACCGACGACTGCCGGCGGCGATGAGAGTGGGGGAAGAAGATCAGCGACTGCTCCGCCTGCTCACCGCCCAAGGCAAGCAGGTCGGCGTAGAGGTACTGCGCCTCGTCGGCGTTCTCGCACACAGCCAGGTGTACCGTGTGGGTTGTATCCTGTTCGCGCAAAGCCGACAATACGACCGCACGCATGCTTGCATGCAGTCCTGTGAGTAGCAGATGGCAGGCTGAATGCTTATGCAACTGCTCCAGGATAGCCGCTACCTCACGGTGGTCGGCTACCAACTGTTGCCTGAGTTCGTCAATCGTCATTGTACGTCGGGAATCTTAACTTTAACGGATTGCTTGCCGATATTATTCTCAAAAATCAGCCAATACACTCCATGAGGCATATTGAACGACTGTGTGCCGGTGAGCAACTGATCGATGAACGACGATCCGTCAGGCGTGATCACGCGCATCGTAGTCGGTTGTGCTATGTGGTGCATTACCAGAGTGTTCGGCTCGATATGTATGCCTAACTTCAGATCCACGATACCCAAGTCCAGTTCTGCCTCAGATGAGTTGGTAGGGTTCCAGCCGTCTGTGCCGCGCGTATAAACGTATGGCGCGAGCATGAACGTGTTGAATATAGGATCGTCGGGCATGAATGCTATAGCCGGGTCGTATGCCATTGCCTCCAGCACGAGGTCGAACTTCGTAGCCACGAATACGACCTCGCCGTAGTGATCCTTGGGCTTAACCAGATGGCAGGGATCGGCATAGTGCTCGCTGACCATCTCCGTCTTGGGTTCCGCCGAACGGATGAAACACTGGTCGAACAGGAAGCCGCGCAGACCGACCTGTGTGCGTGCCGCTACCAGGTACGACGAGCGCGACGAGGGAAAGACCTCGATGTCTGACTTGTGGCAGGTCAGGTTCATACCACCGGAGATGATATTGTTGCTGCCCATGATATGGCAGTAGAGCATATACAACCGGCATCCTGCGTCGCCGTATAGGGTGTTCTCCATACCGATCAGTCGGCAGCCGATGAGTTGTACGCGATCCGCCATTTCGACCACAGCCAATGCCGCCGCCGGACGAACATATTTGGCGTTTTGTACTTCTGTGGATAGATAGGCAGTCGGACGCACAGGTGTCTCGGGGTACTGCGGCACAAGTTTGTCACGTGCCTCCAGACGGGTTATATACCTGTTGAACGCATTCTCAATGATCAGGTTCTTGAGTGTCACATCCTCGGCTGCAACGACTACCGTGGCGTTGTAGTAGAACTCCCGTCCGCCGGTGTTCAGTACAGCCAGGGTTTTGTTCTCCATATTAACGCGCAACGCGCGCGCGGAGTGTGTATATTGTTCGGTCATTGAGTAGTAACTGTACTCGCCGCCGTAATAGCCGGTTATGCGCACGGCACGGTTGTGAATGTCCAATCCTCCTTTGCTGATGCTGACGGATGGTATAGGTGCACTGTTGACGAGAGAGATGTTCGGCTCTGTGATGCGCAGCATCTCGTCGTATTGTCCGGGATCGATAGCAATCGTTACGTGCTGGTCGCGCGTACGGCGCATGCGGCTCACAGCGCGGAGTGCCTGACGGATAGTGGTGTACTGGCGTTGTGCACCTACACGCAGGGTATCGGTGTAGTGGAGCGAATCGTTGGCTGTCAACTCGCGACGGAAGTCCAGGTGCTTGCTGACCGGGTCGCGGCGGATATTAAGCAGCGAGGTGCGTTGCATACGGAAACTGTCCAAACCCAGTACCGCAATCGAGTAAGTGCCCGATCGTAAAGCAATATCTTCCGTTCCGGTGAACGAATAGACATAACCGTCCTCCTTGATGTTGGTGAACTGCAATGTGGCGTTGCTCAGGTCGATCTCCGACTGAATCTTTACAGGATAAACCGGTCGCTTGCTGAACACCAGCTGACTGAGGTCGGTCAGAGCAGCAATGGTATCCATCTGGTAGTCGTTCACACCCACCGGGCGGATCTTGTACTGGTTGTTAGGCTCGGTGTATATTATGTATCGGTTGCCATTCAACTCGTAGAACGCGTGGAACGTAGTAGGGTACTTGGGTGTAAGGGTGAACGACAGTTTCTGCAGTTCGCTGGCGGGCAGACCCACAATCTTCCCGCGGAACTCGTTGAGCTCGATGTCGCGCACCTTGACTTCGCAGTTCTGCCCGTTGTGCTGGAAGTTAACGGAATCAACCGTCTCCAGCATTTTCGTAGGGTCGCCCTTCAGGGTAAGACCATATACGTAACCCATAGGCAGATGTACGCTCTTCTCGCCATAGTTGAGGCGGTGCAGGGCGCCGTTCTCGCGATTGTTGATCACCAGGTAACACTGCTTGGGCAGTGAGCCGGTGAAATACAGGTCACCCCATTCGGCAGGGTAGCGGATAATGCGCGCGATAACCAGTTTGTCGTCAAGGCTGGAAAGATGATAATAGCCGTCACGCGGGATAGAGAACCATATAACCTCAGCACCCTGACCGCTGATCTTGCGCGTCTGCGAGGATAACTTATCCTCCGATATCAGCCTGTAGGTAGCCGGCACACCTGTGGAGGCTACAGCGTACTCGATAATATCGCCCTCCTTGAAATACTGCTCGATATATACATCCGGGTCGGCTTGCAGGTCGGACATCAGATAGCCGGTGAATGTGGCGCCTAACTTGTAGTCGTGCAGTTCGCCCTCGTCGAAACGCGACAGCTTGGGGTTGCTCGTACGCAAGCGGTGCGACTTGCCGCCGTGACCGTTGAACGACAGGTTGACGTTACGCGAACCCAGGAAGTCGGATATGTATGTGTTTCGTGCGCCCGGAATAGCGGCAGGCATCCAGCCGTTGATCTCGCCGGTGGTGAGCATATTCTCGTATTTCGTGCGGTCGAAACTGACTGCACCGAAGTCCCATATCTGCGGGCGTTGGTGTGCAGGCGCTGCGCTGAACACACCTATAGGCAGTAGCAGCAGAGTGATGAACAGAAGTATAATTTTACGCATAACTTATATCGTGTTAGATGTTATATGTTTGAGAGTTTGAGGGTTTGAGGGTTTGAAAGTTTGAGAGTTTGAGCAGTCGAGGATGTTCATGCGGCAGTTCTTGCAGTCGAACTGCAGTTCTACCGTTGTGCCGTTGCTGAGTCTCAGATAGCGTGGTTCGCTCTCCGGCTTGAGTCGTGAGGGCTGCTTGCGGCAGTGCCCCAACTCGTACAGAATACAATACCTGCAGGTCATGAGCGGTTCGCCGGTGCTGTTGTAATCCGGCAGATCAGCCTCGCTGACGGTTACCGATGCAGCCTTCTGCCTGATGTATGCAGTATCTTGCGCCTCAACGGCTGCGGCTGCCACCTCACGACGCCAGGCGTTAAGGGCACTCATCGGGATAAAATATGCCTGCTCGGGCACATGTACCTCAGCCGCCACATAATCCGTATCGCCTAACTTGGCGAGTTGTGCTGCTTGCGTACGTCGTGCCTGCTCGCCCTGGGTGGCTGCAGTGTGCGGGTGCTCGTAGTGCCGCGTGGCAATCCAACTGCCGGCGGGATAACTGCCGATGCTTAGTACAAACCCGCTCTCTTCCACCTCCAGAGTGATAGTTACAGGTATGTGCCGCTCTGCGTGCAGTTGCTTGAGGAATGCAGTGTCGGTGTTTCGGTAGAGCATGGTTCCGACGGGAATATTCACCGCGCGGAACGTGCTCACTGCTACTGCTGTGCCGGATAGCGGCGTTACGCTGTTGACCTGAAATCCCCGGTCAGCGTAACACAACCCGTCACCGTTGTGCAGTGTTACGTCCGGCAGCAGTTGCACGTGTATTGAGCGGTCGCGTGCGGAGGTAACGATGCCGACAGGTTCGCCTGTGGACTTCGGGCTGTCCCAGTTCGCCAGTTCAGCCGTGCGTCCGGCAATGAAGTACGGTGAGTCACCGCGGTGGAACGTCTTGGCCGGGTTCGGCTCAAACGAGCGCATGTACTCCGATTCGTGAGTCTGTTTGCCGCCTGCAGCTGTGTCTCCGGTGAGCGCATCTAACTTCTGCCGGTAATATGCCACTACGTTCGTCACGTAGTCGGCGTCCTTGAGCCGTCCTTCAATCTTCAGCGTGCTGACGCCTGCGTCCTGCAGCTGCTGCAGGTACGCCGAGCGGTTCATATCTTTCAGCGAGAGTACGTAACGTTGATGCAGAGGCTGACCTTTGGCGTCACGCAGTTCGCGTCCGCTGCTGTCCAGTACATCGTACGCCATACGGCACATCTGTGCACACGCACCGCGGTTGGCACTTCTGCCCATCAGCCGTTCTGACATATAGCAACGCCCGGAGTAGCATACGCACACCGCGCCGTGAACGAATACCTCCAGTTCAATCGGTTGCTCCGGGTTGTCAGCCAGCGTGGCTTGACGTATAGCACGAATCTCGTCGATGCTGAGTTCGCGTGCCAGTACAGCCCGCCGGAAACCCATGCGCTGCAGTGCCACTACCTGTTCGGGTGTGCGGTTGTCACATTGCGTGGAGGCGTGCAGGCGGATAGGCGGCAGTTGTTCGCGAAGCAGGCGCAGGTCCTGAATGATCAGTGCATCCACACCAGCCTCGTACAGTTGCCACGCCATGGCTGCGGCTTCCTTTCGCTCGTAATCATCCATCAGCGTGTTGACCGTAACCAGCACCTTGACGCCGAAGCGGTGGGCATACGTAGCGAGTTGGCGCAAGTCGTCGATGCTGTTGCCGGCTGCCTGACGCGCACCGAACTTAGGTGCACCGATATATACAGCATCCGCGCCTGCCATGATAGCGGCGCGTGCTACGTCAATATTTTTTGCCGGTGCAAGTAGTTCCATGTAAGTTGTCAGTATTCAGTGTTCAGCAGTCAGTATTCAGTATTCAGTATTCAGAATTCAGATTGTTTTCGCAATGCTTGTGCCCAAGCGTACATTACTATACCTGCCGTTACGCTGACGTTCAGCGAGTGCTTGGTGCCATACTGTGGCAGTTCGATGCAAGAGTCGCACATTGCCATCACCTCGTCTGCCACACCGAACACTTCATGCCCGAGCACGAGTGCCACGCCACGCTTGTCAGAGGCAGGCTGTTTGCAATAGTTCTCTATCGCCTGCTCCGGCGTAACGGCGTTGTGCGCCAACTCGATGGCATATACCTTGTACCCCTGCTCGTGCAGTGCCCGTATGGCATCGGTCGTGTCGGGGTAGTACGTATAATCAACAGTCTGCTCGGCACCCAGGGCGGTCTTGTGCAGTTCGGCATTAGGCGGACAACAGGTTATGCCGCACAGGCACAACCCTTGCAGGCAGAACGCGTCTGCCGTGCGGAACACTGCGCCTACGTTGTGCTGGCTGCGTACATTATCCAGTACAACTACTACCGGCACTTTCTGCGCGGCAGCAAACGCCTCCGGCGTGAGGCGGTGCATATCGGCTATCGTTTTCTTGGTTGATGTCATAGCAAACCCTCCGGCAGGCGGGCTAATATACGTTTGTTGTTTATATCTATCTGTTCGATCAGATCCTCGTGCAGCGGCAGCAGTGTACCGTTGTCCAATTGTATGAGTGTGTTCAGCGTGGAGGTGTCGATGGCAGTGATCGTGCCTACCTCGCCTCGCTTGGCGTCGCATAGCAGATAGCCTGTCAGCGTATCGAGGTCAGCATGCGCGGCAGCCTGTTCCGGCAGATCGGTGCGTAGCATATATGCCTCGCAGCCAACAAATCGTGCGGCTTGTTGTTCGCTGCTTACGCCCTGCATGAGCAGCAACACATCCTCGCTGCCCTTGGTGCGCCAGTCTATCACACGGAAAGGTACGTATATACCATCCACGTTCAGAATGATGAACGTTGCATCGTTGTCCTCCCAGCAGGTGTTCGTCATGCGGCATTGCAGTTCGCCGCCTGTGCCGTGCGTGCGAACGACGCGACCGATATGTAATAACTCTTGTTCGGTGATCATATTCCGTCTGCTATAGTCATTCTATCCAATATCCACAATTATCTATCGGCGCGGTGTGACAAATACGATGCCTGACATCGTGTTGTACGTGCAGTTGTATCGCTTCAGCGGTTCTTTGGCTATACCGCGTGTGGGTACGCCGTTGCCGGAATAGATGTCATATTGCTCGCCGCACTCGCTGCAGACAGCAAACATGCCATCGATGGTGCAAGGTACGTCGCGCTTCAGGCAGTGCGGGCAGCACAGGTCGTATGCGGCATACGAATCGGAGGCGTCGATGTACACCACCGTACCGGCAAACCCGTAAGCGTCTTGTACGGTCAGGGGCTGAGTTATACCGTTGAAGTGAAAACCGCCTGCGTCAACAATCACGTGGGAAGTGATATTGCCGGGTACGAAACTCACAAACATTCCCACACGCGTGTTGATCTCCAGATGAATAGGGTAGTCGGGAACAGCACTGCGGAACGTTGTGCCCTGGCATGCAGTCAGTAGAGCAGCTACAGCAAGTATGAATAATCGCTGACGCATGGCTTATTGCATTGCCTTGAGGTGCACCTCATAGATGAGAGTCGAGTAGGGAGGTATAAACCCGAAGTATCCCTCCGAGCCGGTCGGTTCGGCACCGTAGCCCAGTTGATAGGGAATATACAATACAAAATCGTCGTGCAGGCGCATCCGTTGTACTCCTTCGGAGAATCCCGGTACGACTTGCGTCAATGTGAACACGGCGTCCGTACCCTCTTGCAGCATATTGCCGGTGTTGTAACCGCCGTAACTGCTGATGAGGTATAGTTTGTAGTCCAGCACCACGGTGCTGTTGTAGTTCGGGCGGCTCTCCGTAGGGTTCGGACTCGGGTTAAGTTGCTTGTACTGCAAGCCGGAGGCGGTGGTCACTACGCCGGGTTGGGTCTTGTTGTGCTCGAGCCACGCCTCGTTGAGTGATTTCCACTCTACGTAATCGTTCTTCTTGCAGCCCGAAAGAACTGCAAGCAAGATTATAAATATGTATGCTGATTTCTTCATTTCCCTTTTCCACTTTCAATTTTTCAGTTTCCTTACTGCGCCAGCCATAACTCGGGGTTCTGCAGTTCTCGATCCTGCCAAACCTGGAACTGCAGTTCTGTCTTGTTATCCTCGTCAGGGTTGGAGGCTATGCGTCCGATAGCCTGCTTCGATGTCACTTTCTCGCCGGGCTTGACGTACGGTGATTGTATGCCCGTATAAACGGTGCGGTAGTTACCGTGCTGAATGATGATTGCGTAGGTCGAACCCATTACCATGCAGGTGGTTACCTCGCCCTCATACACGGCGCGGGCATCCGAACCGGCGGTAGTCTGGATATATATGCCTTTGTTGTTCAGTGTTACGTTTTCGTAGATATGGTGCTGGTGCTTGCCATAATGTCCGCTGATAAATCCTTTTTCCACAGGCCATGGCAGGCGTCCTTTGTTGGCGGCAAAACCGCCGGCAATCAGTTCCTGTTCCTTGGTCAGTTGCTGCTTGCGATCCACCTGTTTGGCAATAGCCTGCTCGATCTGCCTGTTGAGTTGGTCGATCTTCTTCTGCTGTTGCCTCTGTTTGGCGGTAAGTTCTTTCTCTTTCTTCTTCAAGTCCTGCAGCATCGCTTTCTGTTTGCGCTCGTTGCGGGCGAGCTGGTCGCGCTCGCGTTGCTGGGTCTTCAGGGCATTGTCTTTCTCCTTGCGGTTGTCCTGAATCAGGTCAGACTGAATCTGAATGTCCGCTTTCACGTTCTCGATGCGCTCCACCTGTTGTTGTCTGTAGGCAGCGAACTCGCGCATATACCGCAAGCGTCGCACCAACTGATTAAAATCCTTGGCGGATAACAGGAACAGCAGCGGTGACTGCTGCAGGTCGGCGTAGTGGGTCAGTTGCACGAGATTGGCGTAGTCGCGCTTGAGTGAGTCCAACTCGCTCTCCAGACGCGTATGCTCGTTCTGCAGGCGGTTCTGCTCTTTGTCCAACTCTACCAGTTCCTGGTTGATGGAGTTGATCAGTTTCTTGCGCGTACGAATATCCTGACTGATCAGGTTGATCTTGTTCTCGGTAGCTTTCTCGTTCTGCTTGGTTTGCTTGATCATCTTACCGGTGTTCTCAATCTCCTCGGCATACTTCTTCTGCTGTGCCTGCAGTTCTTTCAGCGATTGCGCCTGCGCGCCCGCTACAGCCAGCAACGCTACCAATAGCGTACATATAATGTGCTTGTGTCTCATTCTTTCAATTTTCACCTTTCAGTTTTCAGTTTACAGTTTTCAGAATCCTTTCATCATCTGCTCCAGCGTTACCTGTTTGTAACCGCTGATGTTTGCGGGACGCAGGTTGACGTTTCCGCCAGTCTGGATGCTGTTGGTATATATTGTAGCCGCACCGTTCACTCCGGCGCGTGACACTTGCAGGTTCAGTTGCTGTTCGTTGCGTCGCGCGAGGATGTTCTCGTCAATCCACCGGTCGATATCATCGAGTGTGGCTTTGGTACCCATCTGTGCCAGTTCGTCGTAGGTGAGCTGTGTGTAGCGGCGGTTGATCTTGTCAATCACGGTCACGGCTTGCTGATCCACCTCCATGCGGAACATCTCCAGTCCGGCGAACGGCTGTACACTGATAGCCAGTCCTGTGCCTCGTTGCCAGCGCATGGTAGCCGGTGTGGCGATCTGTTGTCCGCCTACGGTCACCGTTATTGTCATGCGCGATATGCTCATGGTCTGCACTTTCGCCTTGCGTGCCGCCTCGGCTGCGGCTATCGAGTCCTGTATGCGCTGCTGCTCAATCTGCTGCAGACGCATAGCTTCGGCTAAGGCTATCGAGTCCTGAATACGTTGTTGTTCTGCCTGACGCAGACGCTCGGCTTCCTGTTGGGCTGCAAGTTGCTGTTGTGCGGCAATCTTCTTCTTGTTGGCACAACTCATAGGCAGCAACAGTGCGGCTGCCAGTAGGACGAATAATGTAATATCTTTTCTCATTATTGATTGGATTGTTCTTTGTTGATTGGATTGTTCTATTTGTTTTGTAAGATGGATTGCTCTATCTGTTGGTAATGTTCGGCTATCGTCCCGTCGTCCTGACGCACGTACTCCATGGCTCTCTTGATATAGAACAGTGCCATGTTGTTCTCGCCTTGCAGGTGTAGGATCCATGCGTAGGTGTCAAGATACGTCGGATTGGTGGCATCTTTGGTTATAGTACGCTGGCTGAGTTTCTCGGCTTTCTTCAGGTCGCCTCCGCTGATAGCCAGTGTCCAGGCGTAGTTGTTCAGCAGTATCGTATGTTCGGGTGCAAGTTTGAGCGCCTCCTCGTACGCTTGCAGTGCCTGATCGTAGTGCTTGAGGTGCCCGTGCAGGTCGCCGCTCAGCAGCAACAGTTCCAGTTTAACCATCGGTTCCTCAGCGTGCAGCAGGGCGTGGCTTAGGACAGCGAGTGTCGAATCCTCGTCGCCTTGTTGCCAGCAGCGCAGGGCTTTGAAGTACCCCCATTTGGGATTGTCGGGCAGTACGGCATAACTCTCGTCGATGAACGCTCCAACCTCTTCTACCGTCACGGTGCTGTCTTCGCGCATCAGATTGGCTATCTGCTCGCGCAGTGTGGCGTCGGTAGGGTTCATGGTCAGCATCGTACGTCCTATCTCCAGTGCGCCGGTGGGGTTGTGCATGTCGTTTTGCTCGAAGTCGAACATCGCCTGATAGATCTGCTGCTCATAGGGATACTGCTCGCGCAGTTCGCCGAGCATAGCGCGTATGTCGGCAGGGGTGTAGCCCGCGCGCTCCTTGCAGTTCGTTACGTAATAGATCTTGCGTTGCAGCGGTATATCGGCGTTATCCAGCAACTGGTTCAGCAGTTCACGTGCCTCGGCTGCGTTGCCTTTGGCGGTAGCCTCGCTGTAGGCGTGCTCCTGACGAATGGCGCGTATGCGGCCGTTGTTCGGGTCGCGCTGGAGGTAGTTGTCCAGTACGCGGAACGCCTCGGCGCGCTTGCCTGCTTCGCGCAAAATATTGAAACGTGTGATAACCGACTGCTCGGTGGCTTCGCCGGTGAGTTTGTCAATCGCGTCGCGTGAGGCGAGTGCCTGCTTGAGTTTGCCTTCTTTGAGGTAGATGTGCTCGTACAGTTCCAGAACGTCTATATCCTTGGGATTGCGTTTGCGCATCGTTTTCAGCACCTGCATCGCCGTGTTCTTGTGTCCCGTCTCGTAGGCGGTGACAGCATAACGCAGCCAATAGTCGTCGGGCGAACCTTCATAGGCGGTGCGCAGTAGCGGCAACGCCTGCTCCTTGCCGAACAGACTCTGGATATACGCTCCGCGCATCGAGCAAACGGTGGGATTGGCAGGATCGATAGCATAGCACAACTCGAGCATAAAGTATGCCCGCGCATGCTCGTTGCGCTCCGAGGCTTGCAAGGCGGCATACAGGTAGTAGTCGAGACGCATTTGTTCCTCGGCAGTCAGCGCCTCTGTTTTCGGCTTGGCGTGAACGATACTGCTGCAAGCGAGCAGCAGCGTAAGTAATATATAGGATAGAGGGAATTTCAATTTTCAGGTTTCCAATTTATGATTGTCTTAAAATCTCTTCTGCACCAGCACATAAACGCTGTCTGGTAGCACACGGACGGTTACGTTTTGTTCGGCATCGAACTCGTCACCGTCGATAGTTACTGTGCCGTTGTGCGCGTAAGCAGTGCAGTCGTCCGCCTGCCGCCAACCGCTGTTGTCGTGCAGTTCGAGTTGTCCGTCCTGTATGCTTGTTTTGACGGTTTGTGCGCAGTTGACGAGTTGCTTGTCGCCTATCGTAACGGCGGTCATTGCGGTCAGTCGGCGTGAGTTATCCAAGGTCACCTCCATACTGTCGCATAACACGGGTTCGCAGCGGTTGAGCCATGTGAGCGCGGCATTAAAGCGCAGCGGCAAACTGAGGTGACGCGCCAGCGTGTTCGTCAGTCCCATAGGAATAATGCCCAAAGCCGAGTGTGTGCCGACTAAGCCTTCTGCTACCTCGCGAACAGTGCCATCGCCGCCGACAGCAACCACAGCGTCAAAGCCCATGGCGGCATATTGCTTGGCGAGGGTCAGGGCGTGTCCTTCACGCTCGGTGAAGACAATGTTCTCCAGCCATTGGCGTTTGTCGAGCAGCTCGTTGATGAGTTTAGGCAAACGGCGTTTGTTCTGCGTTCCGGACATAGGATTGATGATAAATGCAATATTCTTCATAAGCGTCTCAATTCATTCAAAATTATACATACGCGGGCGATTGTAACAAACGCTCCGCTTTGCTTAAGCAAAAAAACATACAAAGATACGAAAAAAAAAGCACATTTGCAAATTTTTTGTCAAATTATTTGCTTTTGTCAAATATTTGTTGTAATTTTGCACCGAAAACCTGAAAAAGTATGAAAAAGATTCTTTCTCTTCTGTTCGCATCAGCGTTGTCGCTGGGCGTAATGAATGCAAGTGTATTGCTCAACGAGCATTTCGACCGTCCGTTGGGTGATTTGCCGGCAAACACATGGTCGGGTGGCTCTGTGCCCAACGACAGTGCGTGGCATGTGTATAGTCCGGGTTCGGTGCTGCTGCAGGTGGTGAACAGCCAGTTGCAGTTTGCCGACTACTGCTCTGCTGCAACAGGCAAGGCTGTGCAGTACAGCGCCAACCACAGTCGTAACTATCTGCTGCTGAAGAACGCGTTGAGCGGTTCGGCAGGCAGCAAGGTCTATCTGGCGTTTCTGATGAAAGTTAATGCCGGAGGGTTGCAGACGGGCACCGGTGCCACATCCACAAGCAATGCCAACAACAGCGTGGCAGCGTTCCATATCGACGCAAGCAATAACGCCTTGGGCGCGCTCAACGGCAGGGTGATCATCCGCACCGTAGATGACGCGACATATTGTCTGGGCGTGTCCCGACGCGGTGAGACAGTGCAGTTTGCCGAGGAGCAGCTGAAGACCGGCAACACCTATCTCGTGGTGGCGGAATATGCGTTTGTGGAAGGCGAGAAGAATGACATAGTAAGCCTGTATATCAATCCTACACCTGCCTTGCAGACCGCGGCTGTAGCGAGCGTGAATACGTCCACGGCTTCAGCAGATGCAACGCAGATTGTAGGTGTGGTGCTGAACTCCAACGGCAATACGCCTACGGATATGTTGATTGACGAACTGCGCGTGGCTACCTCATGGGACGATCTGTGGGAAGACAGTTCTGTGCCCGTGCCGACCATCACTGCTGCGGCGAGTGTGGATTGCGGCAAGGTGGCTGTGGGCGAAGAGGCTCAACGCACACTGGTAGTGCAGGGCGCGAACCTGCAGGGCGGCATTAGCGTGAGTTCGGATAACCCTGCCTTGGTGCCAGGCGTACAGGTTATACCGCAGGCTGAGGCAGAGCGGCAGGGCGGATATGCACTGACACTGAAACTGACCGCCACCAAGCAGGGCACAGGCAAGGCGAATCTGACATTGTCTTCCGCCGGCGCAAGCGACCAGGTGGTAGTTGTGAACTGGACAGCCGCAATGCCCGTGCCGCCGGCAGGCACAGAGTTGCTGGATAATGCGGGCTTTGAGGACTATTCGTGCAACGCGATGTTCGGGTGTTCGTTCGATGTGTGGAGTCTGCCGCTGAGCAGTGCCTCGCCGGAGACAACCGACAAAATAGAGGGTGAAGCCGCCATGCTGCTGAACCCCGTATCCGGCACGGCTAACCTTGATCAGGGCGTGGCGCTTACCGATGAGGATTATGCAGCCGGTACGCTGTTCAAACTGACGATCAATTATAAGACGGTCAGTCTGCCCGAGAACACACGCCTGGCGCTGGACTGCTACTGGGTACCCGTGGGCGGCGGCGATGCCGAGGCAATGAAACAGCATGACGCCGATGTGCTGCAGCAGACTTTGGCTGAGATGGCCGACAACGTATGGCAGACGCTGAGCGTAACGACCTCCAAACCGGCTGGATCGACCACGCTGCGCGTGCGGGTGATTGTTCCCAAGAATGCGCAGGTGCTGTTGGATGATTTCAGTCTGGTGCAGACTGCCAACACCGAACCGTTCATTCATGTCACGCCAGCCAAACTCAATGCTGTGGAGACCACGTTGGGCAACAGTGTTCAGTTCCCGGCGTTACGTATCGAGCAAGGCAACCTGAGCGGTGCCACGAGTTTCGAGTTGTCGTACACCGATGCGGCGATGTTCAGTCTGTCACAGTCGTCACTGGCTGCCGATCAAAGTGCGTGCGAACTGGTGATCACCTACGCTCCGACGGCAGCCGGAGTGCATACGGCGTACCTGAATATTGACAATCCGGCGCACACGAGTTTGCACCAGACAATCAAGTTGCAAGGCTCGTGCAGCGATCCTGCGGCTCAACCTGCACTGAGCATCACACCTGCTACATTGCCGGCGTTTGAGGCAAAAGTAGGGCAGACGCTGACAAAGACGTTCACCGTGACATCGGTTAACTGTACGGATTTCGTTTATCTGAGTGTAGAACATGTGCAGGGCGCGGCGTTCACGATTGACGCCTCGATGCTCAGCAAGAACACCTCGAGTGAGGTCACAGTGCGTTTTGCGCCGATGGAGGCCGGAACGTATCAGTCGGTGGTTACTGCCACTTCGCTGAACGCCGAGAGCGTGACGCTCACCCTGAACGGTACAGCCACAGGCGGAGGCGGCACGATAGAGTGGGCAACGGATTTTGTGTGGGACGACAGTCAGCCATTGGCTGTGATGGAGGAGCATTTCGACAACGCCGAGCATAACCAACCTCTGCAAATCAGCGGATGGCAGAACGTAGCGGCAGCCGATGCGCGTCCGTGGTGGGGAATGGATGCGACGCAGACCAGTCTGTTCGATGGAGACAACAAGTGCGCCAAGGCTACGGCGTACGAGTTTGGCAAGCCGTCAACGGGATTGTGGGAGATGTGGCTCGTGACGCCCGCACTGGACTACCGCAATGCGCCGACAAAAGTGTTTGCGTTCAGCGTCATGGGGCAGTACCTGCCGGAGGAAGAGATTCCGGCAGTGCTGGAGATCTATTATATCGATGCAACCAATCCGGAAAATGTGTTCCGTCAGGATCTGACAGGCAGTTTCTCTATCCCCAAGACGTCAGACGAGGACTCGCAATGGGTGACGTTCGTTCTTGATCTGGAGCCGTATGCCGAGACAATGGCTGATGTGTTCCGCATGGCTTTCCGCTACGAGGGACCCAACGGCGCAGACGGAGCGGTGACGTATTATATAGATGATGTCAGTTGGGGCGTGGTAAAAACCGGTGTAGAGGCAGTGGGTTCGCAGCCTGCAGTGCGCAAGACGCTCCGCGACGGTCAGGTGCTGATCATGCGCGGCGATGCGTGGTACAGCGTGCTTGGCACACGGGTGGAATAAGCGTGTACCGCTTGCGAAAGGACGTCAGCCGGAGGACGGAAAGACAATGTCTGCCGGCTGCCGGTGAACAAAAGGGCCTTGCTTGTTGCAAGGCTTTTTTGATGCAAAAAGTATATAATACTACGTATTATATAGTATAAGGTTAAAAAATGAAAAATGAGCCTGTTATCCTACGGTTATCTTACGGTTATGTTGCGGTTATCATTTGGTAAGGGTTCGATATGCATACGAAAACGGTGCGGGAACGGATCGGAACTGGATTGTAAACTGTACGGATTAGACGGATTGAACGGATGAATAACAAAAAGAGTTGCCCGAACAGACAACTCTTTTCAATAGAGGGAGCGGTAAGCGGGACTCGAACCCGTGACCCTCAGCTTGGGAAGCTGATGCTCTACCAACTGAGCTACTACCGCAAGGCGCCTTCGGCAACGCGGTCGCATCGGATGCCGCTTGGCGGCATAAAGGCGACGCGTGCCTCCGCTCTCCCCACCAAAACATTGCTTTGCAAGTTTTGCAGGTGTGCAAGTCGGGGTGGAGTGCCGAAAGCGGGTACAAAGATACAACAAAAAAATGAAATATGCAAATTTTTTGACGAAAAACTTGCAAATTTGAAAAAAAAATCGTATATTTGCAGTTCATTTGGTGCGAATAAGGGAGTTGTAATTGTTGTGGATAGCACGGCAATGCGGGCGACAAAGACCTGCTGCGTAGGCGCAAGACTGAATCAAACAACCTAAATATAACGAATATGACAGATGTAAATGTAAAAAATTCGTCGATGAAACGAATCGTAAGTGTAGTGGGCGTGGTAGCCGTGCTGTGCGTGCTGATTGCCTCGTGTATGACCGTTGTCGATACCTCGGAAGTAGGTATCAAGTTCAAGAAGTTCTCGCTGACCGACCAAGGCAAGCTGGATGCAGTGCCTGTGACCGGTTGGGTGTTCTATAACCCGATTACAACGAGTGTGTATTCGTACCCTATCTATGTGCAGCGTGTGGATTATTCGCCGTTCACGGTTACGACAAAAGATGCAGCGGTGTTCTCGATGGATCCGGTGCTGGCGTTCCGCCTGAACAGGGACAAAGCCGTAGAGGTGTTTGCGAAGTACCGCAAGCCGTTGCGCGACATAGAAGAGGGATATATGCGTACGGTGATTTATGATGCTTACCGAATCACAGCCAATAAATATACGTCTGACGAACTTATGGCTTCGCGTGCACAGTTCGAAGGCGAGGTACGTGTGATGCTTGAGCGTTCGCTGAGCGATGAAGGATTCCTGGTAGAGGAGTTCACCTCGCAGATTACTCCACCGACCTCGCTGTCAAAAGCCATTGAGGCAAAGAACCAGGCTATCCAGGAAGCACTGAAAGCCGAGAACCTGGTTAAGCAGGCAGAGGCCAATGCGAAGATTGCCATTGCGAAGGCTGAAGGTGAAGCCAAGGCGCTGCGTATCCAGGCAGACGGCGAGGCGTACTACAACCGCACCGTGGCAGCCAGTCTGAACGAGTTGCTCGTCCGCCAGGATGCTATCGAGAAATGGGACGGCAAGTTGCCGGAGTACATGGGCGGAAACGGTGCAGTGCCATTCATCAATGTGAAGTAATGAAACAGATCAATTGGAAATCCATAGCCGCCTACGCAGGTATAGTGTTGCTGTTTGCCGTAGCGGCGGCAGTCTATTTCTGGCCATCGCTGCAGGGCAAGGTTATCTATGCCGGCGACAGTATCAATGCGATGGCTGCTGTACAGGAGAGCAAGGCGTATGCGGAGCAGGGAGGCAATACGTTCTGGACGGGAGCGATGTTCTCCGGTATGCCTAACTATCAGATAGGCGGCGGCAAGACATTGTCGGCGACCATCATGCGTCCGATGAACGCGATAACGATCCTGGGACCGAAGATAGCGTTCTTTGTGTTCTTCTTCTACCTGCTGGCGTTCTTTGCGCTGCTGCGTACGTTCGGCGTGGATAAGTGGCTGAGTGTAGCCGGTGCGTTTGCGATAGCGATGTCGTCGTACTTCTTTGTGATCATTGCGGCACAACACGGCGGCAAGACGATATCCATCACATGGATGATACCTGTGGTGATAGGATTCTACCTGACGTACAGAAAGAAGTATTGGATAGGCGCGTTGCTGATTATGTTCTTCGTGCCGGTAGGATTCTTCCGTCACCCGCAAATGTCGTATTACATTTGTATGATGATCGGCATCCTGTTCTTCGGCGAACTGTCATTAGCCGCCAAGGCGAAGAAGTGGAAGCACTTCGCGATAGCCTCGGCAGTGTTCTTTGCATCGTTTGCCGTAGGAATGGGCATAGGCAGCGCCAGTATCTTCACCAATCAGGAATACGCCAACGAAACGATGCGCGGCGGACACTCCGACCTGGTGAAAGAGAGTGACGCGCAGAACAAAACCAAAGGTCTGGATATGGATTATGCCACAGCGTGGAGCGAAGGAGTGGGCGAGAGCCTGACGTTCCTCGTGCCGAACTATATGGGCGGTGCGTCCGGATACAATCTCGGCAAAGACTCGCAACTGGAGAAAGATCTGACCAAACTGGGTGTTCCTCGCCGTCAGGCACAGCAGTTCTGCCAACACGCTCCGACGTATTGGGGTGAGAAAGCGTTCACTTCGGGACCTGTGTATATGGGTGCGATAGTGATCTTTCTGTTTGTGCTGGCGCTGCTGATAGTAGACGGGCCGTACAAGTGGGCATTGCTGGTGGCTACGCTGTTCTCGGTGATGCTGAGTTGGGGAAGGAACTTTATGTGGCTGACGGAACTGTTCTTCAATTACTTCCCGATGTACAACAAGTTCAGGGCAGTGGAGTCGATACTGATTGTGGCAGAGATAACCGTTCCTTGGCTTGCGTTCCTCGGATTGAAAGCGCTGTCGGACAAACAGGTACCATGGCAGCGTGTGCAGCGCAGTATTCTGATCTCCGGCGGTGTGACGGCAGGCGTATGTGCGCTGGTAGCGTTGCTGTCGGGCAGTATCGATGCGACTTCGAGTTACGATGCATCGTGGAAAGCGCAGGTCGGTCAGCAGATCTATGACCTGATTGTCAATCAGCGTCAGGAACTGATCCGCAGCGATGCATGGCGCAGTTTCCTGTTTGTGCTGTTAGGCTGCGGCGTGACGTATTGGTACGCCTATACGCAGTACAACCGCGCGGAAAAGAAGAACGCTACGGTGATTGCAGGCCTGGCACTCACGGTGTTGATTGTAGCGGATATGTGGCCTGTTGACAAACGTTTCTGCAACGATGCGATGTTTGCGACCAAGAAAGAGGAGCAGAAAGCGTTTGTGATGCAGCCTTACGAGAAAGAGATCTTGCAAGACACGAGTTACTACCGTGTGCTGAACATGAGTACGAACACGTTCAACGAGGCTCGTACGGGCTATTATCTGCACTCGATAGGCGGTTACTCGGCAGCCAAGTTACGCAGGTATCAGGATCTGATTGATGTGCATATCAGCCGTGAAATGAATCCGCTGCTGCAAGTTGTATCGCTTACAGGCGGCCGTCTGGAGAACGATCCGCAACAAGGTGCTGCTTTCCCTGTACTGAACATGCTGAACATGAAGTATGCCGTTGTACCGACGCAAGGCGGACAGGCTGTGCAGGTGACTAATCCGTGGGCATACGGGCCTGTGTGGCTGGTGGAGGAAGTGCAGACGGTAAACACGCCCAACGAGGAGATAGAGGCGTTGAACACGATAGACATGAAGCGTGTGGCTGTAGCGGACAAAGAGTTTGCGCAGTTGCTGGCAGGCGAGAATACGCCCAACGAGCAGGATAAGGTGGAGTTTGTGGAATACAAACCCAACGAAATGCGGTACAAGACCGACTTGTCAAGCGAGCGGGTGGTTGTGTTCTCGGAGATCTATTATCCTCACGGCTGGCACTTGTACGTAGATGGAGCAGACGAGTTGCCCATAGCGCGTGTGAACTATATGTTGCGTGCCGCGCGTGTGCCTGCCGGAGTGCACGAACTGAAGATGGTTTTTGCACCTGAATCGGTGAAGAAAGGCGATATGCTGTCCGTAGGATGTATAGTTATTTTCCTGTTGACGCTGATTGCCGCTTTGGCCATGGCGTACCGAGGAAGAAAAAAGACAGGTGAGGCAGGCGCATAATCAATCGCGTTATACCGATACTGACAAGTAGTAGCATCGCAGCAACAAGCGGTGCTACTACTATGTTGAACAGCCACGGATTGAGACTGTCGCAACAGAGCAGAGTAGGACAAAGACGCTCGCGAACCATGATAATCAGCGAGTGGATGATATAAATGCCGAGGGTCAGTTGCCCGAGGGAAGAGAGGTAGTTGAGTGTTGAGTGTTGAGTGTTGAGAGAAGTTGAGGGTTGAGTGTTGAGGGAATCGAGGTTGAGGAACAGGGCGAGGAAACCGAGACTGAGGGAGATGTTGACAGCATAACGGTACAGGCGCATGACGATGTTGAGGATACAATCCGCTGGCGTTGAAAATTGCCATGTATAAACTGAAGGAATGAGGAAGTAGGATTTGTTCCAGCCAAGCAGTAACAATCCGCCGATGAGCAGTGCGGCGAGTGCGACGGGTTTGCGGTAACGGCGCAAATCATCGAGATGTGCGCCGATGAGTACGCCTGTTACGAACGACGGGTAAGACCACTGAACCTCCTGTGCTACAATACATTGGCTGATCAGGATCGAAACCAGAGCAGCGAGCCACGGTTTGCGCAGCAGCGCGAGTGAGGCGTACCACAGACAGAAGCAGATAAACAGCGACTTGAGGAACCAGAAGTTCGTCCACAAAGTGGATAAGAGCGATTTGTCGGGGTGTGTGCCGTTGATGAGCGGCAGGAGCAGATTGCCGAAACTCATCAGTAATCCCCACGCGATGCATGGCAGCAGCAGTTGCCGCGCTTTGACGAGCAGCCAACTGCCGCACTCGCGCGCCGAAGTGACAGCGCGGTGCGCAAACAAGCCGGAAACCATCAGGAACAACGGCATGTGAAACGAATAGATATAAACGAATGCCGGTTCGTCGAGATGATTGGAGGTGAGCATAAACTGAACACAGTGTCCCCAAATCACGAGGAACATGGCGAACAGCTTGAGTATGTCGATAGATTGAATGCGTTGCATAAGCAAGTGCGGATTAGAATCACACCAAAGTGTGAAATAGCGGTGCAAAGGTACAAAAAAAAACGATTTGAAGCAATAGATTTGGGCTATTTTTTATTTTTGTAACATTTTTTTTACAAAATGCTTGCAAATATCAAATTTTTTTTGTAACTTTGCAGCCGAATTTGTAATTTCAATATACCAAACGTTATATGTTAGATCCATTTATCCAAACACACAAGTATCTGATTGAGCACGTACAGGTGCCCATGAGGCGTCAGTTAATGGACGAAATTGACTGGAGTGACCGATTGATAGCGATTAAAGGCGGTCGCGGTGTAGGTAAGACCGATTTCCTGTTGGCATACGCTCGCGAGAAATCTCGCCGTCTGCCGCATGAGGCTCCGGGCGAGACGTTGTACGTGAACTTCAACAACTTCTATTTCTCACAGCACTCGCTGACAGAGTTTGCAGCCGAGTTTGTGAAGAAAGGCGGCAAGACCCTGCTCTTGGATCAGGTGTTCAAGTACCCAAACTGGGCTCACGACATACGTGTCTGCCACGACAAGTACAAAGCCTTGCACATTGTGTTTACGGCTTCGCCTGTGATGGATCTGGAGGGCGAAGAGTGCAAGGACTTGAACAATGTGGTGAAGATCTACAACTTACGCGGTTTCTCGCTGCGTGAGTACCTGAATCTGCAGGCGCATGTTCAGCTTGACACGTACTCGCTCGACGATATACTCCAGCACCACGAGCTCATAGCGCGTGAAGTGTTGAGTCAGGTTCGTCCGCAGCAGTATATGGACGCCTATCTGCACCACGGCTACTATCCGTCGTACTTGGAGAACAGGAACTTCAGCGAGGAGTTGCTGCGCACCATGAACATGGCGTTGGAGGTAGATGTGCTGATTATCAAGCAGATTGACGTGCCGTATCTGAACAAGATTCGCAAGTTGCTCTATCTGATTATGGAGAACGCTCCGTATGTGCCGAACGTATCGACGTTGTCGGAGCAGATTGAGACGTCACGTGCCACCACGATGAACTACTTAGGTTACATGCAGCGTGCACGCCTGATCAACCTGCTGTACGACGAAGGCAAGTCGTTCCCGAGCAAGCCGAGCAAGGTTTATCTGCAGAACACGAACATCGCGTACATGAACTTTGCGCGCGACATCACGAACCAGGATATAGCCGAGACGTTCTTCTACAACTCGATTCACTCGTGCCACAAGATTAATTCGACGGAGCGTAATGCCATGTTCGTGATTGACGGCAAGCACTATTTCGACGTGAAAGACAAAATGCCGGTTCGTACGCCGATTCGTCCGACAGCCGTGGCGAACATCGAATACGGACGCGGAAACGCTATCCCGTTGTGGTTGTTCGGATTCCTCTACTAAGTAACGCGGACGTTCAGCATGCGAACGTAATGCTAACGAGATGCGAACGAGTAAAGTCTAGGATTACCCCGATAAAGGATTGATAAAACCCCGACAAAGGATTGACAAAACATCGATAAAACCCCGATTATCCCGCACGTTTTTAGCGTGACGGAGAAAAAAATGCAAACAGATAAAAAAGAATACAATAATCTATGGCAGAAAAGAAATTTATGACAATGGACGGCAACGCTGCAGCAGCGCATATTGCGTATATGTTCAGCGAGGTAGCCGCCATTTATCCTATCACTCCGTCGTCGCCCATGGCGGAGAACGTTGATGAGTGGGCAGCACAAGGCCGCAAGAACATGTTCGGCGAGACTGTTCTGGTACAAGAGATGCAGAGCGAGGGCGGTGCAGCAGGCGCTGTACACGGTTCGCTTCAGGCAGGTGCGTTGACCACGACGTTCACCGCATCGCAGGGACTGCTGCTGATGATTCCGAACATGTACAAGATAGCCGGCGAGTTGCTGCCGACGGTATTCCATGTATCGGCTCGTACGCTTGCCAGCCACGTGCTGTGTATCTTCGGTGACCATCAGGATGTGATGGCTTGCCGTCAGACAGGTTTTGCCATGCTGGCCGAAGGCAGTGTACAGGAAGTGATGGATCTGGCCGGTGTAGCCCACTTGGCAACGATCAAGAGCCGCGTGCCTTTCCTGAACTTCTTCGACGGTTTCCGTACCTCGCACGAGTATCAGAAAGTTGAGGTAGTGGATATGGAAGATCTGCGTCCGCTGGTAGATATGAAGGCGTTGCAGGAATTCCGCGAGCGTGCGCTGAGCCCGATGCGCCCTGTAATGCGCGGTATGGCAGAGAACCCCGACGTATTCTTCACCCATCGTGAGGCTTGCAACAGCTGGTACAACGGCGTGGAAGATATTGTGAGCGATTATATGGACAAGATCAGCGAGATCACCGGTAGAAAGTACCGTCCGTTCTCGTACTACGGCGACAAGGAAGCCGAGAATATCATCATTTGTATGGGTTCAGCCTGCGAGGCTATCCGCGAGGTGATTGATTATGAGGCAGCCAACGGCAAGAAACTTGGTATGATCAATGTTCACCTGTATCGTCCGTTCAGCCTGAAGTACCTGAAAGAGGCTCTGCCTGCAAGTGTTAAGCGTATCTGCGTACTTGACCGCACGAAAGAGCCGGGCGCTAACGGCGAGCCGTTGTATCTGGACGTAAAGGATGCATTGGACGAGCTCGGATTGCAGAATATATTGGTTGTAGGCGGTCGTTACGGTTTGGGTTCGAACGATACAACTCCGGCACAGATGCTGGCAGTATTCGAGAATCTGGCTCTGCCGCAGCCGAAGAACCACTTCACCGTAGGTATAGTAGATGACGTGACGTTCACCAGTCTGCCTGTAGGCGAAGAGATCGCCATGGGCGGCAAGGGAATGTTCCAGGCCAAGTTCTACGGTTTGGGTGCTGACGGTACAGTAGGTGCCAACAAGAACTCCGTGAAGATCATCGGCGACACGACCGACAAATATTGCCAGGCATACTTCTCGTACGACTCGAAGAAGTCGGGCGGTTTCACCTGCTCGCACTTGCGTTTCGGCGACGAGCCTATTCACTCGACGTATCTGGTAACCACTCCGAATTTTGTGGCTTGCCACGTACAGGCTTACCTGCACATGTACGACGTTACGCGCGGCTTGCAGAAAGGTGGTACGTTCCTACTGAATACCATCTATGAAGGTGAGGAGTTGGTTAAGTTCATGCCGAACAAAGTAAAGAAATACTTTGCAGACAACGATATCAAGGTTTACTATATCAACGCCACGAAGATTGCTCAGGAGATTGGTTTGGGCAACCGTACGAACACTATTCTTCAGTCGGCATTCTTCCGTATCACGGGCGTTATCCCTGTAGAGAAAGCCGTTGAGGAGATGAAACACTTCATCGTTAAGTCGTACGGCAAGAAGGGCGAGGATGTAGTGAACAAGAACTATGCAGCCGTTGACCGCGGCGGCGAGTACAAAGAGTTGGCTATCGACAAGGCTTGGTCGGCACTGGATGCTGCAGCCGATGTCATTAAGCCGACTGACGGAACGGAGTTTGTGAACAAGGTTGTTCGTCCGATCAACGCACAGGACGGTGACCTGCTGCCTGTAAGCGCTTTCAAGGAAGTAGCCGACGGCACATGGCCCAGCGGCACAGCGAAGTTTGAGAAGCGCGGTGTATCGGCTTTCGTACCGGTATGGAACGCCGACAACTGTATACAATGTAATAAGTGCGCGTACGTGTGCCCGCACGCCTGCGTACGCCCGTTCGTATTAGATGAAGAGGAGATGAAGGGCTTCCAGGCTCCGACCATCGAGATCAAGGCTCCTGCCAACATGAAGGGTATGCACTTCCGCATCCAGGTAGGCGTAATGGACTGCTTAGGTTGCGGCAACTGCGTGGACGTATGTCCGGGTAACCCGAAGACCGGCAAGGCACTGCAGATGGTTCCGCTGGAGGGACAAGAGGCAGAGGCTGCTAACTGGCTGTACTGCGCAGAAAAGGTTAAGAGCAAACAAGACCTCGTAGATATTCAGGCTAATGTTAAGAACTCGCAGTTCGCAACGCCGTTGTTTGAGTTCTCGGGCGCATGCTCGGGTTGTGGTGAGACACCGTACCTGAAACTGATCAGCCAACTCTTCGGCGACCGCGAGATTGCCGCCAACGCAACAGGTTGTACGTCAATCTACTCGGGTTCTGTACCTTCCACACCTTACACGGTGAACGCACAAGGTCACGGACCTGCCTGGTCGAACTCTCTGTTTGAGGACTTCTGCGAATACGGATTGGGTATGCAGATTGCTCACAAGAAGATCAAAGAGCGTCTGGTAATCCTGATGACCAAAGCACAGGATTGCGACAAGTGCTCCGACGAACTGAAAGCAATGTTCAAAGAGTGGATTGAGAACAAGAACAACGCCGAGGTAACGAAACGTCTGTATGAGCCGATGGTAAAAGCCATGGAGGCTTGCGGATGCGACGATTGCAAGGAGATCTTGAAATACAAGGATCATATCGTTAAGCGCAGCCAGTGGATCATCGGCGGCGACGGCGCATCGTACGATATCGGTTACGGCGGATTGGATCACGTGATTGCTTCGGGTGAGGATGTAAACATTCTGGTACTGGATACCGAGGTTTACTCGAACACGGGCGGTCAGGCATCGAAGGCTACGCCTATCGGCGCTATTGCGAAGTTTGCTGCTTCAGGCAAGCGCGTGCGCAAGAAAGACCTGGGTATGATCGCCACCACCTACGGCTATGTATATGTAGCTCAGATTGCCATGGGTGCCGATCAGGCTCAGACGCTGAAAGCGTTGCGTGAGGCAGAGGCTTATCCCGGACCATCGTTGGTTATCGCTTACGCTCCGTGTATCAACCACGGTCTGAAAGCCGGTATGGGCAAGAGCCAGGCCGAGGAAGCCAAAGCTGTAGAGTGCGGCTACTGGCACTTGTGGCGTTACAACCCGATGCTGGAGGCAGAGGGCAAGAACCCGTTCCAGTATGATTCAAAAGAACCTCAATGGGATAAGTTCATTGACTATCTCAAGGGGGAGGTTCGCTTTGCGAGCGTAATGAAGCAGTATCCGAAGGAGGCAGACGAGTTGTTCAATGCCGCCAAGGAGAATGCTCAGTGGCGCTACAAGAGTTATCAACGAATGTTATCAACACAATGGTAAAACAAACAAGAACACGTTCAGCATGGTTGCGCTTGTCGATTTTGATAAGCGCAGCCGTGCTCGGCGTGACCAACCTTCACGCCCAGCATGCCTTTGAGTATGCCGCGCGTGTTGGTGCAAATGCTCTGCTTTACAACTCCGACTACGGCAAGCCGATGCCCAACTACAATGTGGGTATGGACTTCTCGTGGAAGTACCGTTCGCCGTATTATATAGGTGTACGTATGGGCTTGGGAATAGATGTAGCCGCCAGCACGTTCGTGGGCAAAGATCCCACTAATCCGTCGCTGGGTTATGCCGACCATTACGTAGTGCCGGAGTGGTACGACTATGACCACGATATAGTGAACTACAGCTACGAGATGGGACGTATCACCGAGACGCAACAGCTGATTATTGCTTCCGCGCCGGTTCAGTTGGGCGTATTCATAGGCGACTTCAGCATGTTCATCGGTGCCCGTTTCGGCGTACCCGTTCACGGATGTTACTGGCAGCGCGTGAAAGATGCCGATGTGACGTTGCGTTATCCCAATGTGTGGGGTGGTGAAGACATCGTAATCGGCAAGAACACACAAGGCGAGCTCGATCCGAATACAGGTGAATATACACCTTATGAGTTTATCGAGAGTTTGCAGGCAGGCGTGTTGCACAAAACAGTAAACGGTATCAAGCCTTTGACGAATGGTCAGTATGCGCAGTATAACTATCATATAACTGCGATGCTCGACCTGAACTACAGTTTCAAGGTAGGTGACAATACCGATTTTGCTATCGGTGCGTATCTGGAGTATGACCCAATAGGTTTCACTCCGAAAGCAACGGACAACACTTCGCTCATGGAGTGGCGTTACACGGTAGATGACCGCTCCAATACGCCTATCTTCCGCCGCGAGTACAGTTCGGTGCTGCAAGCCAATCGTGCAGACGGTATATCCATGCGCCATGAGGGCGAGTTGGGCGATACGCCGGTTGTACGGAAGTATCACCGCGCAAGTGTAGGTCTGCGCCTGAGCGTGAGCCTGTGGAGTGTACCATTGGATTTTGGCAAGAACTACAGAAAGCAGCAATTGTACAAAGTCTGCATGTGCGACTTCTTCTGATTTCGTATAATCTGTTGGTTGGTAGAACATTATCTGCAAAACACGTAGTAGCCTATGATTCTTATTTTTTCCGCCCCGAGCGGCTCAGGAAAATCCACATTAGTACAGTACCTGCTTGACACGCGTCAAGATATAGAGCTCAGTATTAGTGCTACTACGCGTGCGCCTCGCGGTCAAGAGCAAGACGGTCGCGAATACTACTTTATCACTCCCGAGCGATTCGAGCAACTCATAAAAGAAGATGCGTTTGTGGAGTGGCAGCAAGTGTATAAAGGAACTTATTACGGCACACTCCGTTCGGAGATCGAGCGCATAGAGAACGCCGGTCACCATGTGGTGTTTGATATAGATGTGAAGGGCGGGATCAATGTCAAACGTATGTTCGGCGACCGTGCGCTTGCGATATTTATCTCACCACCCTCGATAGAGGCATTGCGCGAACGTCTGACCAAGCGCGGAACAGACTCGCCGGAGAAGATTGAGGAGCGTCTGGCAAAAGCCGAGATAGAGATGGCCGATGCGCCGCTGTTTGACACGATTCTGGTCAACGACGATCTGGCTACTACCAAGAAAGAACTGGACAAAGAACTGGCAAAGTTCTTAGGCTGATACACATGCCGAGGCATGTAAACGAAAAAAAATATGCTGATAGCAATATACGGCGGCTCGTTCAATCCGTTGCATTTCGGTCATACGGGAATGGCGGCGTGGGTGGCGGAGCATACGGCGGTAGATGAGGTTTGGCTGATGGTTACGCCAAACAACCCGCTGAAAGCGAGTGGCATGCTTGCCGACGAACAAGTACGCCTGCAGTCAGCAAGAGAGGAGATACAACGGCTACAAGCCAGCCGTCAATCAAAAGGAATAGCGCATGTGCGCGTGAGTGACTTTGAGTTCGCGCTACCGCGACCGTCGTACACCGCGAACACGTTGCGCGAACTGGAGAAAACTTATCCCGAACACCGGTTCGCCCTGCTGATAGGTCAGGACAACTGGAACATACGCCAACAATGGCGGGAGTGGGAGGCTATACAAGCCCGATACCCGATATATGTTTACCCTCGCGGTAAGGAAGGGATGGAGCAGATAGAACGCGAAACAGAAGGGCTGAGCGGGGAGATTCATCTGCTGAAAGATGCGCCGCTGTTCGATATATCCAGCACTCAACTGCGTGAGCAGAACAAAGATAACAAATAGAAAAACAATAACATAAAAAATAACAATTTAAAATATTTATAGACATGACACGTACAACATTTAACCGTCTTCGTGAAGTTAAGGACAGTCTGCCCCACGGCAGCATGGACAAGATTGCCGCAGAATTAGGCGTCAGCGCCGATGAGGTTCGCGCCTATTTCAACGGAACCGGTTCAGCTGATGCCGGCTATCATATCGAGCCGGGCCCTGACGGAGGCATTGTTATGCTGGGTGACACCCGCATTCTTGAGGTAGCCCTGCGCGTAGCATGGGAGGCCAAAAACAACCTCTAAGACGCAGAGATGATATCCTCACGTCATTATGGGGGATACTTACATCGAGGGCTTACTCTTTCCGTTTTGGCAGGAGTAATGCTCTCTTTGTTTTCGCTTCATAGCCAGGCACAGGATTTTAACTGGTACGCGCGAGCCGAAATAGATGCCAATTATGTGTGGCGCGGTCTGTATAACGGCGGGTTGAGTCTGGTGGCGGAGACAGAAGTCAGTTACTACGGTTTTTTTGCCAATATGTGGTGGAACGTAGGTGCAACCGATTGGAAGTGGGGTAAGAAAGATGCAGCCGGAAAAGCTGTGACAGGCTTGAATCCGGAAGTAGATATATCCCTTGGCTATCGCTGGCGCGGGTTGTCGGTGCTGTTTATGCACATGTATTATTTCGATCATTATGCCGACGGGCGAATGTCGCGATATTTTGATTGGAATAATTATGCCCCCGGAGGCGGCGGTGTAACCACCGAGTGGCGTATATCCTACCGCATATCGGACAAAGTACCGTTACGCCTGATGTGGTGTACGCGCACCTTCGGGCGCGACGGATATATGCAGAACGGTGAACTCAAACGTGCTTACTCAACGTATATCGAGGCGCGTTACGACCAACCGCTGCCGTACGACATAACCTTGTCAGGCGTGATAGGTTTGACACCGTGGCGGAGTATGTACACAGGGTTCGAAAAGGAGTTTGCCGTGGTCAATCTCTCTGTCGGGCTGAGCAAGTCCTGGCAGATAGCGAAAGGTTATTCGGTGGATATAGGAGGTGTGCTGATGTTCAATCCCAGCAGTATGCAGCCGCTATGGAACATAGTGACAGGAGTGACATTTGATTAGACAAACTGCGATCACTCCCGATAACGGCCCGATAACGGCTCGAAAACGGAACGGAAACGGATCGGGAATGGAACGGAAACGGGGTGAAAAAACTCCGGCAAAAGTGAAAGAAAAAATTTAACAATCATATAACAAATAACAAAAAGTATAACAAATAAAAGAATGAAAAAATTTACATTGATTATGGCGTTGCTTGCCATGTTTGTAGCACCTGAACTTCAAGCTGTGGAATTTGCCTATGATGCAGGTGCCGAGGTTGTATCCGCGTATTTGTGGCGCGGTCAATATAACGGCGGTTTGAGTTTTCAGCCTGATTTGGAGATCGGCTACGACGGCGATCTGACATCGTTGCGCGTAGGCGTGTGGGGTAGTATTGGTGCTTCAGACTGGAAGTTCGTGAAGGGACTTGCCAAGATGGAGGGATATAATCCGAATACATATTTTGTTCCCGAGATGGATATTATGATCAACTTCAACGTAGGCGGTCTTATTCTCGGTGCTACGCATTACTACTATTTTGGCGGCAGCCCGTTCCTCAACTGGGGTAAGTTTGATCCGGTTGAAGGTTCGGCAGGCACGAGCCAGACAGAGGTGACTGTAGGTTACGACTTCCGCAACAAGTGCGAGTTCCCCTTGACCGTAACCTGGAACACGATGGTTGCAGGTGACGACCTTGTAGAAGACACCAAAAAGAACGACGGCACGTACAAACGTGCGTTCTCAACCTATATCGAGGCCAAGTACGACCAACCGCTTCCGTTCGAGATGACGCTTAGTCTGGCTTTAGGTGTGTCGCCGTGGGCAAGTGATGTGTATGGCAACGAGAAATTTGCTGTAACGAACATCTCAGCCCGTTTGGAGAAAGAGTGGGAGTTTGACGCATGCTCGCTCAACCTGTTTGCGATGGGTTCAATCAATACCGACAAGATTAACAAAACCAATATCTTCGTCTGGGAAGCCGGTGACGACAAGCTGTATCTGCAGAAGTTGAACGGCTGCATCGGTCTGGGCGTTTGGTTCTAATCCTGACTGCTTATGTGGTCTCCCACTCGTAAAGAATTGATCATATCTTCAGTAACCGGCATGGCGATTATAGCTGTGCTGTTACTCGTTCCCGACCAGCCCAAGGCGACGTATCATATTAACCAAGGGCGCGTGTTCGGCACGTATTATGCTATTCAGTACGAGTGTGCGAACGACCTGCATGATTCTATCCGCGCCGCATTCGCAGATTTCGACGTCTCGATGAGTATGTTCAATCCCGCATCTACTATCAGCCGGATCAATAGCGGTACGGATAGTGTGGCGGATGCATATTTTGTACAGATGTACCGCACGGCGGAGGATGTACATCGTTTGTCTGGCGGAGCGTTCGACATAACGGTTGCACCCTTGGTCAACCTGTGGGGATTCGGGCTGAAGAACCGCGAACATGTCGAACCGCAGCAGGTTGACGAACTGTTGGCTCATGTAGGCATGGAACGTATCAGCCTGCACCCATCGGCAAACGGAAAATCCGCATATCTGCACAAGTCCGATCCAATGGTTCAGGTGGATGCCGGAGCTATAGCCAAGGGGCAGAGTTGTGACATGATTGCCGATCTGCTGGTGCGCAACGGGTGCGGGAATTATCTGGTGGATATAGGCGGCGAGATCGTAGCCAAGGGTCACAACGCCCAAGGATCGGCGTGGCGGATAGGTATCACTCGCCCGATAGATGATGTGTCCGGCGAGCGGAACGAGGTCGAGGCTGTTGTGCAGTCCACGGATATTGCAATGGCAACCTCCGGCAACTACCGGAATTTCTATTACGACGGCGAGCAGAAACGTTCGCATACTATCGACCCGCGCACGGGCTATCCGGTGCAGCACAGTCTGCTGTCTGCCACGGTATGCAGCAACAGTTGCATGCGCGCCGACGCGTTGGCTACCGCCTGTATGGTGTTGGGAAGCGATGAAGCGTTACGGATGATCGAGGGCGATACGGTATCTGCCTGTTATCTGATCGTGGCTGAACAGGCTGACGGAGATTCAACCATGTTGCGGACCATCCGGTCCTCCCGGTGGAAATTTGATGATTGACAGTATGAAACGGAGTTTACTATTTAGTCTGACAGCGCTTGTGCTGTTTGCCGGTTGCGGCAAGCAGGGCGGTCGTACGCTTACTTCTGCCTCAGGCTCGATTTATGAGTGTCTGGTGGTTATTCCCAATGCCACGCTAACGGCGGAGCAGTTGGAGCAAATCAGTCAGGCACAGTTGCAACCGAACGACGGCAGCAGTTATGCGGAAGATGTGACAACGTTGTACGATGCCGTACGTATTGTGATGGGCGCAGATATGCCCTGTATGCCGCAGAAAGAGGCGTACTTCAAACTGATGCAGGTTACTCCTGCGTTGTTCGACAACATGCTCAAGCCTACGCGGAACATCCTAAGAGTGGATATCGACGGCACTCGTTACACCCAAGTGAAAGTCAAACCTCAGCGCGAGGTATGGTCAACGCCGCAGGCTGTGTATAGCATCCAGGCGCCTTCTGCCGATGCTTTTCTCAGCTATTGGCTGGAGCATGGCGTGCAGGTGCGTGACTGGTTTGTCAGTCAGGAGATGACCCGCCAGCTGCGATTCTACCGCGCGTCAACCGAGAAGAATATACGTGCCTTGCTCAACAGCCGTTTTGCCTGCGACATGCTTGTGCCGAACGACTATATGCTGCTCATGGATACGACGCTTGAGGCGACGTCCACGTTCGGGCTTACGGCTAACACTCATGTTCTATGGGCTTGCAACAACAAAGGTCCGTTGCGCCGAGACCTGGTGGTGTACAGTTATCCTTATACCGACGAGGGAACGTTTACTCTACCGTATCTCAACGCCAAACGCGACGAGGTGCTGGCGCCGCTTATCTCTGCCGGCGTCAAAGGCTCGTATATGGGTACAGAATACAAAGTCTTTCCGCCCGAGATGCGCACGCTCAATATCGACAGTACCTATACTGCCGAGGTGCGCGGACTATGGAAGATGAAAGGTGGCGAGGCTATGGGTGGCCCGTACGTCAGCCATACGTGGCTCGATCCTGTTCATGCGCGTGTGGTCACGGCTGAAGTGTTTGTGTTTGCGCCCGGACAGAAGAAACGTAACCCGCTTCGCCAAGCGGAAGCCATATTATATTCACGCGAACAATATTACGACAAGAAATGAAAATACTGATCTTATCCGCCAGTACAGGTGAGGGACATAACTCAAGTGGCAAAGCCATACTGAATGCTATGTTGCAGCGAGGCATCGACGCCGAGATGAAGGACGTACTGGAGATTGCCAATCCGCGCGCATCGAAGAAAGTGTCGAAAACATACGTCAAGAGTACCGAGGGACATAACTTGTTCTCGAAGATTTATGCGTTGGCAGTATGGGTGTCGGAGCATCTCAATCAGGGACGCCGTTCGCCCGTCTATCTGTTCAACAAGATCTATTGGCGTCGCCTGTACCGTTATCTCGAACAGGGTGGCTACGATGCTGTTGTGTCCGTCCATCTGTTTGCAGCAGAGAGTCTGACGGCAGTCAAGCGCGAAGGCAAACTCAGGATTCCCACATTCTTTGTGATGACTGATTATACTCTGCACGCCTTCCTGAATGACACCGATCTGGACTATTATATCATCCCGCACGAGGATCTGATTCCCGTATATACGCGCCAGGGATTCAAGTTCGACCATATTTTCCCCATCGGCATCCCCGTGGATGTTGACAAGTTCACCACCCGCCAACCCAAGCCTGAGGCACGCAAGCAGGTGGCTGAACAGTTAGGCTTCAAGCTCAAGGCGAACGAGGGTAACTGGTATCTGGTTATGTCCGGCAGTATGGGCTTCGGCAATATGTCGCAACTGATGCGCGAGTTTATCAGCCGTATAGGCAAGAACGACCGCGTAATCTGCGTGTGCGGACGTAACGAACGCAACCTGCATACTGTACAACGCGATTTCGCCAAGGAGGGCAGAGTAGTGCCCGTAGGTTATACCGACAAGGTATCCTTGCTTATGGACGCCTGCGATGTTGTTCTGTCCAAGCCGGGAGGTATAACCACAACGGAAACGATCATCAAAAATATCCCGCTTGTCCATACGGCACCTATACCCGGCATTGAGTCGGAGAATGCCGAGTTCTGCCACGAGCGGAACATGTCGTTCTATGCAGCCAAACCGGTTGAGCAGGTCGAGGCGGCTATACGTCTGGCTACAGATACCGAAGCCAGAGAGGCTATGCTCGAGAGCCAGCGGCGTAATTCCGAACCCAAAACATGCCAGTTCATCATCGACCTGGTTATGCATACTTTGGAAGATCGAGCCCAAAAGGAAAACGAATAATGCACAATTTTGAAAAAAAAGTTGCAGAAATCTTGCAAATGTGCAAAATTTTTCGTAACTTTGTAGGCGGTTTGCGTGTGAACGTTTGTAGCATGCAGATTTTCTGACGAAAGAATATAAAATTATATAACATATTATGGCAAAAAAAGATTTTACAAAAGAGGATCAGAACCTCGAAAATGTACAAGAAACGCTTTCCACAGCAGGAATGTGGATTGAGAAAAACCAAAACGCTATTGAGTGGACAGTGTTTGGCGTAGTGCTGGTTGTATTGGCCTGGATGCTGCTGAACACGTATGTGATCAAGCCCAAACACCTTGAGGCAAGCAACGAGAATGCCAAGGCTGTCGTTTATTTCGGCCAGGGTGACTTCGAGAAGGCTCTGAACGGCGACGATGCTGATTGCATGGGCTTTGAGGCTATAGCCAACAAATACGGCTATTTCCAGGAAGGCAAACTTGCTGCGCTCTATGCTGGAATATGCTACTACCAGCAGGGCGACTACGAGCAGGCTGCTGCGTCCCTCAAGAAGTTCAAGGCTGACGATGTGAATATTGCTCCGGCTGCTGCACAGCTGTTAGGCGACGCTTACGTACAGCTTGAGGACTACAACAAGGCTGTTTCGGCTTTTGAGGCTGCTGCCAAGAGCGGTAACGAGATCATCGCTCCCATGAGCCTGAAGAAAGCCGGTCTCGCTTATATGGAATTGGGCAAGAAGGCTTCCGCCAAGAAAGCTTTCGAGGCTATCAAAGCCAATTATCCCTCTTCCGCTGAGGCACAGGATATCGACAAGTTTATTGCTTTGGCTGAGTAATGACTACCGACCTTAGCAAATATGACCCTACAGAATTGCCTGGCGCTGATGTGCTCAAACATCAGCGCTACGCAATTATTGTAGCCGATTGGAATAGCGAGATCACCTATGCTATGGCGGATGGCGCACGGCAAACCCTGATCAAGCATGGAGTGGATGAGGATAATATCTCGCTCACCCATGTGCCCGGCACAGTCGAACTGACGTATGCGGCACGTGTGATGATGAATCGCGAAAAGCCGCATGCTATCATTGTTATCGGTTGCGTCATTCAGGGCGATACGCCGCATTTCGACTATGTGTGCCAATCCGTTACGCAAGGTGTGACTCTGCTGAATGCCGAAGGCCGGTGCCCGGTTATCTTCTCTGTCCTGACTACACTTGATAAGCAACAGGCACTTGACCGAGCCGGCGGCAGACTGGGGAACAAAGGCATCGAGGGAGCAGTGACTGCCATACAAATGGCGAATATTTAACAGAACGTTCTTTCTGCTACTATGAAAGTATATAAGTTCGGTGGCGCGTCCGTCAAGGATGCCGAGGGCGTGAAAAACCTTCTCTCGATTGTTCGTCAGACAACCGACGACCTTGTTGTTGTCGTATCCGCTATGGGCAAGACAACCAATGCCCTTGAGCGTATTGTTGATACGATAGGTCAGGGCGACAAACAGGGTGTGGACCGCCTGTGGAAAGAACTGCTGGCGTACCACGAGCAGATTGCTGCCGATCTGGGAGTCAAGGTCAAGGAGGTTGTAGCCGATGATGTGCTCGGTGCTGTCATGGCACATCGTAATGCCAAAGATGCAGGGTACGACGACTTGTACGACACGATCGTTTCCGTGGGCGAACTGATGTCCACATCGATTGTTGCCGCGTACCTCAATCAGCAGGGCATACAGGCTCAACTGTGGAATATGCCCGAACTGCTGATTACCGACGGCTCGTTCCGCGAGGCGGTTGTGAATATGCCGGCTTCGGAACAGAAGATGCAACGCGCCTGGCACGACCCGTACCGACCACGCGTGATTGTGGCGCAGGGATTCATCGGCGGAACAGATTCCGGTCATCGCACCACGCTCGGACGCGAAGGATCGGACTATACTGCGGCACTCATTGCCAACTTCCTGAACGCCGAGAGTGTGACGATCTGGAAGGACGTGCCCGGCATACTCAATGCCGATCCGCGTATCGAACAGAACACGGTACTTATACCCGAACTCAACTATTTCGAAGCAGTCGAACTCGCATATTCAGGCGCGCAGGTTATTCACCCCAAGACTATCCGGCCGCTCGAGAACAAGCATATACCTTTGTATGTGCGCCCGTTCATGCAGCCCGACCAGCCCGGCACAATCATCAAGGCGGCACCTACCGAACCCGTTAACGTGCCCGTGTATATTTGGCGCAAGGAGCAGGTGCTGGTAACTATGCGCGCCAAAGATTTCTCATTTGTGCTTGAGGATAGTCTCACCCGGATCTTCGATGTCATCAGCCGGTGCCGGTTGAAAGTGTCGCTCATTCAGTCGTCGGCAGTCACGGTTTCCGTGTGTGTCGATAACTCGCGCAGCCTGCCCAAAGCACTGCAACTGCTCAGCGAACGGTTTGCAGTTACTTACAACGAGCACCTGTCCTTACTCACTATCCGCGGCACAACGCCCGAACTGATTGAGAAAGAGAGACAGGGACGAACAATCCTGCTGAGCCAACTCACACGACGTACCGCTAAATTTGTTATTGCCAATTCATAAGCAAAACAACGAATATAACCATGAACGAACACTTTACCAAGCAATACTGGCTGGATCAATGGCAATCCTTCGTGCACGCGCTGGGCACGAAGAAGTTCTGGCGCGAACTTATCGTCATGACACTCGGCATGGGTATAGGTGCTGCTGCGGTCTATTATTTCCTGATGCCCTCGCACCTGATCATCGGTACGATCTCCGGACTCAGTATCGTTATCAATACGATCATCGGTGGTGATGCCGATACGTTCTCGTATCTGGTGATGGGTATCAACGCTTTCCTGCTCCTGTTGGCGTTCCTGCTTATCGGCAACGAGTTCGGAGCGAAGACTGTCTATACAGCCATGATCCTTGGTCCTCTTACCCAGGTCTGGGATCGCATCTATCCATATACCAACTTCACCCACCGCGTGATTGACAATCCCGATGTTCTTGCCCGACTGCAAGCCGGCGAGACCGTGCTGGACGCACATGGTAACCCGTATCTGCTCAGCAGGGCAGGGGAGGTGCTTGAGCAGATAAAGGACACCGTTATGTCAGCTGGAATGGGCTTGGGCGATGTGTGGTTCGACCTCGTGTGCTTCGTGTTCCTGCTGTCGATGTGCCAGGCTATAGAGTTCAATATCAACGCCTCAACGGGCGGATTGGATATATTGGCAAAGATCATCAACAAGTACCTGCATTTCGATATAGGTGCGTCGGTCACCATTGGCGGAGCACTCATCTGCTGCTCGGCGTTTCTGATCAACGATTTCCGAATGGTGGTTATCGGACTTATCGGTACGTGGATCAACGGTCTGGTGATCGACTACTTCACAGCCTCAATCTCCAAGCGCAAACGCGTATGTATAATCAGCAGCGAGTACGAACGTATCCGCGAGTATATAATCAACGACCTCGTGCGCGGATGTACGCTCTATGAGGTACGAGGCGGTTTTGGCGGCACAAAGAAGATCGAGATTCAGTCCCTGCTTACGCAGGACGAGTTCGCCAAACTCATGGCGTTCATCAAGAATAACCAAATCAAGTCGTTCATCACGGCAGGCAACTGCAGCGAGGTGTATGGCTTGTGGCTCAAACATAAGAAGGGCAAAGCCGGAAAGATTGAGATTGATACGTCCGAATAATCTTTAATTCAATATATAATTAACGTATCCGCCTACCTTGGCGGACAAAAAATACAGCAAATATGAAACCAACATTATTTATCTTGGCTGCAGGAATGGGCAGCCGCTATGGAGGACTGAAGCAACTTGACGGTCTCGGACCGAATGGCGAAACCATCATGGACTACTCCGTGTTTGACGCACTACGTGCCGGATTCGGAAAGATCGTTTTTGTTATCCGCAAGGATTTTGAGGAGGATTTCCGCCGCGTTGTTATTGCCAAATATGCCGACAAAGTGCCCTGCAAAGTATGCTTCCAGAGCCTCGACAAAGTGCCTGCCGGTTGCACCTACAATCCCGAGCGCACCAAACCCTGGGGCACCAACCACGCCGTGCTGATGGGCAAGGATGTGATTCGCGAGCCGTTTGCTGTCATCAATGCCGACGACTTCTATGGCAAGGAGAGTTTTGAGGTGCTTGCCAAGTTCCTCAAGGGCGTGGAAGGCAAGCAGAACAAGTATTGCATGGTCGGCTATCGCGTATGCAACACCCTGAGCGAGCACGGATCGGTTAGCCGTGGCGTTTGCCAGACTGACAACAACCGCTGCCTGACCGATGTAGTGGAGCGCACGAACATAGAGCGCAAGAACGGGCAGATCGTCTTTACCGAGGATGGCAAGGATTTCCCGCTCGACGAGCATACGCCCGTTTCGATGAACATGTGGGGATTCACACCCGAGTATTTCGACTACTCCGAGCAGGCTTTCCGCGAGTTTGTGCAGCAGTATGGACAGGAACTGAAGAAGGAGTTCTATATCCCGACGCTGGTTAACGACCTTATCAAGGCAGGCAAGGCTACCTGCGAGGTGCTGGATACGCCCGCCAAGTGGTTCGGCGTAACGTATGCCGATGACCGTCAGATGGTGGTTGACAAGATCCAGGCACTCGTCAACGAAGGTGTTTATCCCAGCCCGCTGTTCTAAATAGCATCAGCCATATTTGGCTGATAAATCATATATCATAAATCATAAATTTGAAATCATAAATGTCACGAATACTTGTAACCGGTGGTACCGGATATATAGGCTCGCATACAACGGTCGAGCTCATGCAGCAGGGTTACGATGTCACGGTGGTGGATAACCTGAGCAACTCCAGTGTGGATGTGCTGGATGGTATTGAGGCCATTGTCGGCAAGCGCCCGCAGTTTGCCAATGTTGATTGCAACGACTACAACGCCATGGATAAGATTTTCCGCACCTATCCTGACATCAAGGCGGTCATTCACTTTGCCGCCAGCAAGGCGGTAGGAGAGAGTGTCGAAAAACCGCTGATGTACTACCGCAACAATATAGGCTCGCTGATTACTCTGTTGGAAATAATGAAGCAGCATGATGTGCGCAATATAGTCTTCAGTTCATCGTGCACCGTTTATGGTCAGCCTGATGCTGAACATCTGCCAGTGGGCGAAGATGCTCCTATACAGAAAGCGCTCTCGCCGTATGGCAACACCAAGCAGATCAACGAGGAGATCATCTGCGACGAGGCTCATGCTGACAGCAACCTGCACGCTATATTGCTGCGTTATTTCAATCCTATCGGTGCCCATCCGTCGGCACTCATCGGTGAACTGCCTAACGGTGTGCCGCAGAACCTGCTGCCGTTCGTTACACAGACTGCCGCAGGACTGCGCAAGGAACTGAAGGTTTTTGGTGACGACTACAACACGCCTGACGGCAGTTGCATACGCGACTATATCTATGTCGTTGACCTCGCCAAGGCGCATGTCAAAGCCGTTGAGCGCATGCTCGAGGGCAAAGCGGACGAGCAGGTAGAGGTCTTCAACCTCGGTACGGGACGCGGACTGAGTGTGCTGGAGATCGTACGCACGTTTATCGACGTAACGGGTGTCAACCTGCCTTATCAGATCGTCGGACGTCGTGAGGGAGATATCGAGCAGGTTTGGGCTAACCCCAAGAAAGCCAACGAGGTTCTTGGTTGGCGTGCCGAAACACCTACGCGCGACATCCTTGCTTCTGCTTGGAAGTGGCAATGCCACCTCGCCGAGAAAAAGTAACACACTTTCAGGAGTATTCTGCCGATTTGTATCGTTCATGACTAAATCAGCACCCGAGATAGCCACCCTGTGCCTGGACATCGAAGACGCCACCAAGCGCAAGATACGCACTCCGTACGACTTTGAGTTCTTGTCCGGCGCTATCTGGTTGCGCCTGCACGAACATGTTTCTCCCACTACGCTCAAGCGTCTGTGGGGGTATATAGGTGGTATTGGTCGTCCGCGACGCACCACGCTCTGCATCATGGCGCAGTTTCTTGGTTATACCGATTGGGAGGATTATGTCGCCTCTCTTGCCACGCGCACAGAGGTGGAGAGTGCTTCGTTCAATGGCGATGGTATACATATCGGCGATCTGCAACAAGGCGATCGGGTAGAGGTGACATGGCTACCCAATCGCCGTTGCGTTTTTCGTTACGAGGGCGACGCGCACTTCACGGTGCTGGAAGTCGCCAACGCCAAACTGCATGCAGGCGACACGTTCAATGCTGCCTGTTTCCTGCTGAATAAACCGATGTATATCGATAATCTTGTTCGCGGCAACAATCCTCCCACATCCTATGTCGCCGGTTCGCGCAACGGATTATCATCCGTTAGAAAAATTTGAAAGTAATCCATGGAAAGCTCCTCATCGTTCATCGTTCCGGCAGAATTCTCGTCCGAGTGGCGTGACGTTACGCTTGTGCAGCACCATAGCCACACGCTGATTTATACCGCCACGCGTTACGGCAGGCGCTTTCTGCTCAAGACTCTATCGCCGGATGTGGCGTCGCTGACCGACTATCGTATTCAGCAGGAGCAGGAGTTCCAACTGGGCGTACAACTCGTTCATCCGAACATAGCGGCTACCTATAGCCTTGAGCAGGTTGACGGAGTAGGGCGGTGCATCGTGCAGGAGTGGATAGATGGCGTAACGCTGGGCGAATGGGTGTCTGTAAAGCAATCGAATGCTGTTCGCGAACGGATTTTCACCCAACTGCTTGATGCGCTCGAGTACCTGCACGGCTTGCAACTGGTGCATCACGACCTCAAACCCGACAATATTCTTATCACCCGCAACGGCGCCAATGTCAAGCTTATTGACTTCGGCTTGTCGGCTACCGATGCCACTGTCTCGCCTGTTCCCAACGACCCGCGCAGGGATATTGAGTCCTTAGGCAAACTGCTGCCGCTATTGCTGCCCAAGCGTTACCTTCGCATAGCGCGTAATTGCCGCCGAGGCACTTATCCTACTGTTGCCGCCGTACGCAGGGCGCTCAGTCGCCGCACACGAGTTGTGCAACTGCTGCCCGTTATCCTTTCCGCTCTGCTGCTCATCGCGGCTGTGGTACTGTCCTACCGCTCGTGGCACGAACGCTACGCTGAGCAGCAGCGTTACGAAGCTATGCTTGCGCAACTGGACGCCTGCCTCGCCAACGAACGTGCCGACTTGCTGATGATTGTCAACCGCCGCGACAGCTTTGACAGAACGAATCTGCACGAGATGCAGACCTATCAGTCCTGTTATGCCGACTACAACGCCACCTTGCGCCGCTATTGGGCAGTGCGCGACTCGCTCACCAACCTCTATGATACCACCGACCCGCTCCGCGAGCAGTTCCGGCAAATCTGGCTCAACCGCGAAACAACGATGAACAACGAACTGTTGCTCATCCTTCAATCCAAACTAAGGTGGTAGTCGCTCTCTTCTACAAATAGTGCCTTTCTAACGAGTTTTTTGTATAAAAACGTGCTGTTCCATCGAGGGATTATCGATGGAATATCGGATGATTGTCGTACATCTATCCGTGTCGAATAGGGCTTGTAGGACTGAAATTCTCAATGTACTGACAATTTGGCAGACCGTACTCGGGCAAATACAGACGTTTGGCAGAGATTTTGGCAGCAAATGGCAGTCAGACAGCCTGTTTCAGGGTTTGGCACACCATTTGCACATATTTGTGTGAGTGCTGTTCAATAGGTGAGCAGACCAACAAACAATCGACCAAGTTTGGTCGATTAAAAAACAACGAAATTTAAAAACCTAAGAATATGAGTAAGATTATTGGAATTGACCTGGGAACAACAAACTCCTGCGTCGCAGTTATGGAAGGCAATGAGCCTATTGTTATTGCTAACAGCGAAGGCAAGCGCACAACTCCTTCGGTGATCGGCTTTGTAGATGGTGGCGAGCGTAAGGTGGGTGATCCTGCCAAGCGTCAGGCTATCACAAACCCGACGAAAACAGTATATTCAATCAAGCGTTTCATGGGCGAGACCTATGACCGCCTGTCGGGCGAGATCGCACGTGTACCGTATAAGGTAGTCAAGGGCGACAACAACACGCCGCGTGTGGATATCGACGGACGTCTGTACACCCCGCAAGAGATCTCGGCTATCATCCTTCAGAAGATGAAGAAGACCGCTGAGGATTATCTTGGTCAGGAAGTGACCGAAGCCGTTATCACCGTACCTGCCTACTTCAACGACAGCCAGCGCCAGGCTACCAAGGAAGCCGGTGAGATTGCCGGTCTGACCGTTCGCCGTATCGTGAACGAGCCGACAGCAGCCGCCTTGGCTTACGGCCTGGACAAGTCGAACAAGGATATGAAGATCGTTGTATTCGACTGCGGTGGCGGTACACACGATGTATCCGTTCTGGAGCTCGGCGACGGCGTATTTGAGGTAAAAGCTACCGCCGGCGATACGCACCTCGGCGGTGACGACTTCGACCACCGTATCATCGATTGGCTCGTTCAGGAGTTCAAGAACGAGAACGGCGGCGCCGACCTGAGCAAAGACCCGATGGCTATGCAACGACTCAAAGAGGCTGCCGAGAAAGCCAAGATCGAACTGTCGAACACCACGACCACCGAGATCAACCTGCCGTACATCATGCCGGTTAACGGCGTACCTGCACACCTGGTTAAGACCTTGACACGTGCTAAGTTCGAGCAGCTGATTGACGACCTTATCCAGCGTACTATCGCTCCGTGCCGTACCGCATTGCAGAACGCAGGCTTGAGCACAAGCGATATCGACGAGATCATCCTCGTTGGTGGTTCGACACGTATCCCGGCTATCCAGGAGGCTGTGCAGAAGTTCTTCGGCAAAGCTCCGTCCAAGGGCGTTAACCCCGATGAGGTAGTAGCCGTAGGTGCTGCCATCCAGGGTGGTGTACTCTCCGGTGATGTCAAGGATGTGCTGCTGCTCGATGTTACTCCGCTGTCACTCGGTATAGAGACCATGGGCGGTGTCATGACCAAGATGATCGAGGCTAACACCACTATCCCGACCAAGAAGACCGAGACCTTCACCACCGCGGTTGATAACCAGCCGAGTGTAGAAATCAAGGTTCTGCAAGGCGAGCGCCCGATGGCAGCCCAGAACAAGCAGATCGGTATCTTCCACCTCGACGGTATTATGCCGGCACGTCGTGGCGAACCGCAGATTGAGGTGACCTTCGATATCGACGCCAACGGCATCTTGAACGTCAGCGCCAAGGATAAGGCTACCGGCAAGGAGCAGAAGATCCGTATCGAGGCTTCCAGTGGCTTGAGCGAGGAAGAGATCAAGCGTATGAAAGCCGAGGCTGAGGCTAACGCCGAGGCTGACAAGAAAGCCAAAGAGCAGGTTGACAAACTCAACAAGGCTGACGCAACGATCTTCCAGACCGAGAAGCAACTCGCAGAGTTCGGCGACAAGATCCCTGCCGACAAGAAAGCACCTATCGAGAAAGCTCTGGCTGACCTCAAGGCTGCTTACGAGAAGAAAGATGCTGACGCATGCGAGGCAGCAGGCAATACCTTGATGACTGCTTTCCAGGCTGCCAGTGCTGAGATGTACGCTGCACAGCAGCAGGCTCAGCAAGGCGCACAAGGTGGTGCACAAGGTGGCACGTACAACGCCGGTCAGGATTTCAACGCAGGCAATGCCGGTCAGTCCGGCAACGGCGGCAAGGATGCCGAGGATGTGGACTTCGAAGAGGTGAAGTAACCGACATGGATATATTGATTACATTTCAAGGCAGGGAGCAATCCTTGCCTTGATTGTGTTATATACCATTAAGCGCCTCACCCTTCCACTATGCAAGCGCAGCGGTGTTCTGTTTCAGGCTGTATTCCGCCGTCCATGTCAGTTTTGTCAGTATTGTCAGTTTCTTTTTAGTGGATATTGGTGTATTGAGTTGATAATTGTCGATAATTGATGACATTAATAGCCTCTCGCAAATGGTTGTTAATTGTTGATAATTGATGACTTTTACTCGTCTCGCGCGGATGTGAGGGCGCGTTCATAGCCAAATCGTGCTGTTCGATCGAGCCGTTGTCGAGCTATTGTCGATCCGTTTAGCCTCCGTTATCGGGAGAATTGTAATCGACTGCAAAGATACAACTTTTTTTGAAACTCTACAATATGCAAATTAATGGATGGTTGCTTTGCGGCAGTCTTCCCTCCTTTATTGCCCTTTCCGTTAAATTTTGTACTTCCTCACATTTTCCCCTTCGTGCGTTTTCCCTTTTTTACATTTTCCCCTTCGGGCGTATATTTACGCCTGTTTGTCACTTTGTTTACATCACTTTGTTCCGTCACTTTGTTTACGCCATTTTGTTTAAGTCACTTCGTTTATTGCGCCTGCATTTGATGCAGGCATCGGCTTTGCCGTCCTTAGTGCGTCCATTACGTTCGGATACTATCTGGACAGTGGCTCCACAAGAGCCGCCGATAATAGTGTCTATGCCTGGCATATTTATATGTTCTCCCCTTGCTTTCCGTTAAAATTTGTACATTCTTGCTAATATTTTGTACTTTTTATTGCTTTCATTTGCATAATTCAAAATATTTTCGTATCTTTGCACTCGTATTCAGCCCACGTCGGGGATATGTCTTTCGGTTGTGGGAGGGATGCGGACATATAAAAGGCGTCTTTAGCGCTTTGTTTTGGCTAATCGGAATCTCGCAAATTCACAAATAATCCAAAACATTGCAGCACAAGATGCCCATTGGTATGTAATTAATGTACGCGCATAGTGCGCGCATTTATGCATACGGCGTGGGCTTCAGTGTTGTTGTTTGGATTAGAAGGCAATGCGAGAGCCTCGATTAGCGGAACAGCAATAGTGCAGTCCCGCTTTTATTTATATAAGCGGGAGAAAATCGTTCAAGCGAAGCGAGATAAGAACACTTTTAAGGATCCGCTTTTTCTATGTATATACTGATTAGGCATTCAAAATCACGGGATATATACATAGTATATATAAGGTGCAGTGGGATGCGATAAGCCCCCGATAATGCATCGAAACAAGGTCGAAAGACGCATATAGTAGATATAGAAAACTAAAATATAACGGAGAATGCCGAAAATCCCATAAAGAGTAGGCGAAAAAGAATACTATCATGGATATTACTGAACACATGGCAAAATTACTAAAGAAATGCCAGAACAAGAAATGGGAACTCTATGTCATTTCACGATTATGGTACGAACTGAAAGACGAGAGGGTGGTTTTCACGAATCAGCAAGTTATTTATGCTGCCGATGGGAAACGATATTATGCAGATTTATATCTGCCACAATTAAATTTAGTAATTGAAATTGATGAAGAATATCATAAAAAACAAGAAGTTAAGGATAAAAATAGAGAATTATATATTCATTATGCCATAGGGGCGACGGTTAAGCATATTGATTGTGGCGATAAGAGTTCATCACAATCAGTTGATGAGCAAATAGAGAAAATGGCAAAATTTATAAAAGAAAGGATAGCAATGCTAGAGCGACTCGATTCTTTCAAAGTTAGAGATTTTGATGAAGAGTTATCAGCAGATTTTCATATTAACAAAGAGTATTTGTCTGTCCTTGATAATGATGCTGTGTCTAATACGACTGAAGCATTTAAATTATTTCACTTGAAGAGTCTTCAATGTAGTTGCCAGAAAATTCCCTATTTAGAGAATCTTGCAGTATGGTGCCCAATAGAACAAGGAAAAGAATGGAGAAACAAATTAGAGCAATGTGGCACAATTTTGACAGAGCAGTATGTGGGTGAAAAAGAAGGTGCAAAGGAGTCACTTCCTCCTGATAATCCTAAAGAAAAACGAATAGTGTTTCTTAAAGGCAAAGACTCATACGGCCGTGATGCAGCGCGTTTTGCTGGCGTTTTTAAGTACCGAACGACAACAAGTGGAAAATCTGAGTGGTATAGGGTATCATATTTCTGCGACTTAAGAAATTTGTTTCAATATTCAAATATTTAGTGCATTATGAAAACAAAACTTTTCACCCTATTGCTCGCTGTAGCAGCAAGCGTAGGAACCATGTTCGCCGAAAAAGTTCAGATTGGCGACCTGTATTACAACCTCAACGCGACAGACAAAACCGCTGAGGTGACTTCGCAAAATAGCAGTTATCCATATTGGTCAACAACTATTACAACAGCCAATATCCCTGCATCTGTAACGTATAGCGGCACAACCTATAGTGTCACAAGCATTGGAAATTATGCTTTCTATAATTGCAGCAGTTTGACCTCTGTGACGATTGGCAATAGCGTCACAAGCATTGGAGATTGGGCTTTCCGTGGTTGCAGCAGTTTGACCTCAGTGACGATTCCCAATAGTGTCACAAGCATTGAAATGGCTGCTTTCTATGGTTGTAGCGGTTTGACCTCTGTGACGATTCCCAATAGCGTCACAAGCATTGGAGATGGTGCTTTCTATGATTGCAGCAGTTTGACCTCTGTGACGATACCCAACAGCGTCACAAGCATTGGATGGGGAGCTTTCTCTGGTTGCAGCGGTTTGACCTCTGTGACTATTCCCAATAGCGTCACAAGCATTGGACGTGATGCTTTCTATGGTTGCAGCAGTTTGCCTGTAGTAGATAATTTGCGTTACGCTGATACCTATTTAGTTGAGGCTGTTGACAAAACGCTTTCTTCCTACACAATAAAAAATGGAACAAAATGGATTGGATATATGGCTTTCTCTGGTTGCAGCGGTTTGACCTCTGTGACGATAGGCAATAGCGTCACAAGCATTGGAGATTATGCTTTCTTTTCTTGCAGCAGTTTGACCTCTGTGACGATTGGCAATAGCGTCACAAGCATTGGAGAGGCGGTTTTTCAGGATTGCAGCAGTTTGACTTCAATTTATGTGCCGTGCGGAGAAATGGAGCGATTTAAACAACTGCTGAATAATGATAGTAGAGTAAAATATGCGCCCGTACCATATTCAATTACAATAAATGCAGAAAACGGAAGTGTCTCCTATCCGCAAACTATGTGTGATGATATGTCGTTGAATGCAACTCCCGATTATGGCTATAACTTCGTTAAATGGAGCGATGGGAATACCGATAATCCGCGAACAATAGAATTGACGCAAGATATTACCCTCACCGCTGAGTTCGCGAAGAACACCTACACCATATCAACGGAATCTTCTAATCCCGAATGGGGCACAACAGCCGGAGGATCCGCGTTGTATCTGGATGAAGTAGAAATTTCCGCAACTCCGAATTATGGCTATCATTTTGTACGCTGGAACGATAACAACACTTCAAATCCACGGATAATCACTTTAACACAAGATACAGCCTTTACGGCAATGTTCGCCAAAAATATATACTCCATCACCAAGAATGCAGCCCACGGTACAATTTCCGGAAACAGTTCTGCGGAGTATTTGGATTATGTTACATTGACCGCTACGCCTGATTACGGTTATCACTTCACCCAATGGTCGGACGGTTTGAAAGACAACCCGCGCATCGCACAGATAACCCAAGACACCACCTTTACAGCAGAGTTTGCCTATGACCGCGTTGGAACGTGTGGAAAAGACATGGCGTTGGTATGGTCTTATGACCCGGCGAACAAAGTACTGACCATCGGCAATGCCGGAGAGTTTACCGAAAACATGCAGTTTGGCGCAGAAGCACCTGCTGAAATGGAAGAACTCGTTATCGGTAATAATGTTACCGCCATCGGTGAAAATGCTTTTGCCGGTATAAGCACGCTGAAGAAAGTCACCATCGGCGAGTCTGTGAAAACCATTTATGACAACGCTTTCTATAACTGCGTGAACCTCGAGACGATCTTCAACTACCGCCCGACACCGACGAATGCCTACAGCACGGCTTTTGACGGCGTAGATAAGTTTGAATGCATTTTGTACGTTCTGCCGAACTCGATAGACATGTACAAGAATGCCTCTGTTTGGCGTGACTTCTATTACACCTATGTTATCGGAGCAGAAGAAGCAACCGTGACCACCAACGATGTAAAGGTAGAACCTCAGGACAATGCCGCTACGCTCACTTGGCCGACAAGTAACAATGCCGTTTCTTACACTATCGAGATAACAAAAGATGGCGTTGTGTTCTGCCGCCTTACGTTCAATGCCAACGGCCAACTGACAGGTATTGCGTTTGCGCCCGGTCGCGACGGACAATCGATGGCACCGGCTGCCGTAATGACCGCCAATGGCTTGCAGTTCACCGTAACCGGTCTGAACAGCAACACGCAATATGGCTATAGCTTAACGGCCAAAGATGCCAATGAGCAACCGATTGCAACCTATTCCGGCAGTTTCACTACGACAAGCGAGGGTGTCGTCACAGGAATCGACAACACTCCCTTCCTTTCAGGGGAGGGCAGGGGAGAGGCTTCTAAGCTCCTCCGCAACGGCGAGGTGCTCATCCTCCGCGACGGCAAGACCTACACTATCCAAGGCGTAGAGGTGAAATAAGCCAGCACAAAGATATCCCGAGGGAATAGCCTCTCTTTATTGCTTACAGGCATATTCCGATTTCGGGAAAAGCACGCGAGCATCACGGGACCATCTCCCGAGAACAAAGCAAGAGCGCACCAAGAAAAATCGGTGCGCTCTTACTTTGTATGATAAGCGGAAATTACCGTTTGTAGATGATTGTCAATCCGTCACGCAGCGGCAGGATAACCTGGCTGACACGCGGATCGTCCGCCACCATGCGGTTGAAGGCGCGCAGACCGACAGTCTGCTTGTCGCGGTCGTAGGCAGGATCGACAATATGTCCGTCCCACAAGGTGTTGTCAGCAAGGATGAATCCGCCCTGCCGCACCAGCGGAAAGACCAACTCGTAATACTCGCAGTACTCGCGTTTGTCAGCATCGATGAATACGAGGTCAAATAGACCGGCTTCGCCTGACAGATGAGAGACCGGCTTCGCCTGACAGACCGCTGGCGCTGACAGACCGCTGGCGCTGACAGAAGACAGACCGCTGATGATCTGCTTGGCATCGCCGATAATGAGCTGTATCTGTTTGCCGAGCGGTGACTGCGACAGGTTGCGGCGGATGGTTGCCTCCAGTTCGTCGTTGTGCTCGATGGTGATGAGCTCGCCGCCTTCAGTCAACCCTTCTGCCAGGCACAGGGCGGAATAACCGGTGAACGTGCCGAGCTCCAATATACGCTGCGGGCGAATCATCCGGCTCAGCATACGCAACAACTCGCCCTGAACCTGACCGGACAACATGTGCGGATTAAGAATATGCAGGTTGGTGTCGCGCGTGATCTGCGCAAATAACTCCGGCTCGGGAGTGGTGTGTTGCTCGATATATTCGTCAAGTGAGGACATAATTGTTGTAGGTTGAGTGACAAAATGATGATTTTTCTATCAAAATGTGCACAAAGATACAAAAATATTTGCAAATATGCAAAAAAATTACTAATTTTGTAGCGTTTTAGATAGTAATACTAACAATTTGTCAGATTTATGGAAATCATTGACGATTTAGATAAGAAAATCCTGACTATTATCACGCACAATGCGCGTATAGCGTTCAAGGATGTAGCCGAGCAGTGCGGAGTGAGTCGCGCCGCCGTTCATCAGCGAGTACAGCGGATGTTTGACATCGGCGTGATTATCGGCTCAGGATACCAGGTTAACCCGAAGATGTTAGGTTACAACCTGTGCGTATATGTTGGCCTGACGCTTGAGCGCGGACACATGTACCGCCAGGTGTGTGCCGAACTGGATAAGATTCCCGAGATCGTGGAGAGCCAGTTTACCCTTGGGGCGTACTCGATGCTGATTAAGTTGTACGCGCGCGACGACAAGCACCTGATGCACCTGCTCAACACGAAGATTCAGGCTATCCCGGGTATAGCGAACACCGAGACCCTGACCACGTTGGACGAGAGTATCAACCGTTCGTTGCCCATAGATAATCCCGCTTGGTAATGAAACGGTTGTGGAGCATAGGATCGGTTTGCCTGCTGGCATCGGCAGCCGCCTGTATGATACAGGCGGATGATTATGTCGAGGATGTGTACTACTGGCAGGACACCCGTTCGGCTCAACTTGGCGGCGAGATAGTGCCGCACTACAACAAGCGTGTGAAAGAGATTGTGTTTATCGAAGATTCGACAACGTTGCAGCACCCCGATACCGTGCGGGCTGTCATACGCGAAGTGAAAAGTGAAAAGTGAAAAGTGAAAGGTGAAAGATGCCATAGTAGATTGCTGGGACTGATTGTTCTGTTGGTATTAGGCGTTCAGTTTTCGGCTTCCGTAGCCCAGACCATTCATCCGTACGGCCTGGCTCAGATGGTGGCAGTATCCGACGACAACATGTCCGGCACGGCACGGTTCATAGGATTGGGTGGCGCAATGACCGCAGTGGGCGGTGACCCGACGGCTGTCAAGCAGAACCCCGCAGGTCTGGGCATATACCGCCACAGCCAGTTCTCGATAAGCGGTGACGGTAGTTTCAGGCGTTTCAGCCAGGATGGTTTGGGATTACCCGACCCGTGGTACAGCCGCTGGCACCTGTCGCAGGTGTCGTACGTGTTCGCCATCACGCACCCCGAACGAGTGGCGGGAGTGGTAAGCAACAATATAATGATCTCCTACGCCAAGCGCTCGGATATAATGCGGATCATCACTCTCAACGACGGTAGCGGAACAGCCGCCACGCCGGGCAGCATACGGACGAACATTGACGAGTACGGCTACCGCCATGACGCAGACGTGCATTACGCCATGAACATCAGCAATCGCGTGTATTGGGGCGTGGGACTGACCATCGAATGGATGCAACTGCGGCAAACAATCAACCGCCGGGAGTACATGTCGGCTGACAAACGCGGCAGAGCCTGCCAATACACCTTAAGCGAAAATGCCACCGGCAGAACGGTTGGGGTAGGCGGAACAATAGGTCTGATTGCACATCCGGTACAGGCTGTACGGTTGGGATTATCGGTAGAGTCGCCGGTAGTAGGCAGAATGCGCGAGACGGATTATTATACCGAGGAGTTCTACTATCCGACAGCAAGTTCGGATAACGTGTTGGTTTATGACTCGCCGGATTATATCAGTCGCTGGCAGGTGACCTCGCCCCTGAAGGCAAGTGCAGGATTAGGTCTGCAATGGCGGAACCACGGTTTGCTGTCGATGCAATACGACATGCAGTACCACAAACTGATAGGCGTTGCCCACACGGCACGCGTAGGAGTGGAGGCCGCGATAACCAATCACTGGATGATTGAGGCGGGATATAACTATTCGACTCTGTATGCGCGGCAACGCGTGTCGCTGGGAGTGAATTATATGGGCAAGTGGCTGCGTGCAGGTTTGGCGTACGCACATTCGTGGAGCAAAGGGCAAGTGATTGATTCGGTCAACTTTACCGGCCAGGGCGTGTACAACACGCGCGAAAACAAGTTTGTGCTGACCTTCCAGTGGAACAGTTGACAGGCGAAAAGTGACAATTGCCAATTTACAAATCAAAAATATTAATTTTTAATTTTTAATTTTTAATTATATAATTACTTACAGACACCGTGTCGGTTAGAGACCGGAAAACTCATCAAATAATTCAAACTGCCGAGGTCCCTGGCGTATCAATGGCGTGCCGATACTCTACGCCGTGACCCCTTCCCTAACAGGGCTCCCAACGCAACGTAGTTGCGGCGGGAAGAGCGGAGGCAAAGTTGCGCCCTATGTCGCTCAGCGACATCTGCTAAGCAACTTTTGTCGAACGCGAGGGTAGCGATGAGGTGGTCGGATTACAAAGGTGCGTGAAACCTCAAATCCTGTTAATAGGAGTTTTCTCGCGTAAAACGGCACGGTGTCTTTTTGTGTTGAATATCAAATCGGAAATCATCAAATTATATATGTTACTGCAAGGAAAAACAGCATTGATAACCGGTGCGTCCCGGGGTATAGGTCGCGCTATAGCTATCAGCTTTGCCAAAGAAGGCTGTAATATCGCATTCACCTATCTTGATTCCGCCGAGGATGTGTCAGCCGTTGAAGCCGAACTGCAGGCTCTCGGTGTGCGTGCCAAGGCTTATGCAGCGGATGCTGCACGTTTTGACCTGGCACAAACGGTCGTGGAGCAGGTGATGGCAGATTTTGGCGCAATAGATGTATTGGTCAACAATGCCGGCATTACGCGCGACGGTTTGCTGTTGCGTATGACCGAGGAGCAGTGGGACGAGGTGCTGCGCGTTAATCTGAAGTCGGTGTTCAACTACACGCACGCGGTTACACCTATTATGTTGCGCGCGCGCAAGGGCAGTATCATCTCTCTTGCCTCCATCGTAGGTGTGAGCGGTAATCCTGCCCAAGCCAACTATGCCGCCTCCAAAGCAGGTATCATTGCCTTCACCAAGTCGATAGCCAAGGAGTTCGGAACGCGTGGCGTTCGTGCGAATGCCGTAGCGCCCGGTTACATCGATACAGCCATGACTCAGGCGTTACCGCAAGAGGTGCGTGACGGGTTTGTGCAACGTATACCGATGCACCGTGCCGGCACTCCCGAAGAGGTGGCGCAAGTGGTGCTGTTCCTGGCATCCGACATGTCGTCGTACGTATCCGGACAGGTGATTGCCATTGATGGAGCTATGGGGTGAGCGTTGAGGGTTGATGGTTGAGAGATAAAAATAACCGGCTTGGAATCCAAGCCGGTTGTTTTTGTGCGGTGTTGTGACTTAATGGAAGCGATAACGAACGCCGAGAGAGAGACCCTCGAACAATCCCCAATGGTTGAACCAGTTGCTGCTTGCATTGGTAACACCAACGTTCGGACGCCAGTCAATTGAGAGCTGGAGCGGGAACCAGAAGTCGTACTCAACACCTACGTGGCCTGCTACACCTGCATACCAGAACGGTGACTTGTAGTTGTAGATACCACCACCGGCACCTACACCCATATACCAATGCCACTCGCCCTTATTCTCCCAAGGGAAAGCTGTGTTGAACGGGTCGATCCAGTCGTATGTTACACTGGCACCGATACCATCAAAACGAGGAACATTGACAGCAATGTCCAACATGTTCTTCTCACCAAAACCATGCTCATACGAGAAACCTACCGAGTAACCGATATTACCACCGATTGCACGCGGCTGAGCATAAACCACTGTTCCGCATACTAATGCGAACAAAACAATAAGTAATGATTTTTTCATTTGTTATTTTTTAAGTTTTATTTTAGTTGGTTGTGTTGTTATTCTGTATTGTTATTCAGTTTTGCCTTCTGCCTCCGGGTTGTCGGATGTAACAAGGTAGCAACCTTGCGTCAGCTGCGGCACACCGTAACGGTTCTGAATCTTGCCATATACTACTACTATATCGCCTACCTGCAACTGACTTTCGGATGTGAACTTGGCATTGTTGAAACTCTTGAGCCGGTAGCAGATCATCTGGCGGTTGGAGATCTTGTTGGTAATGATCGGCGATACATTGCCATAGTTGACATCAAGTGTCTGATAGAACCCTTTCACCATTCCCAGAACGTAGAAGGACTTTGTCGAAGTCTCGCCCGATTTAAGTGAATCCAATCCATAGTCTACTGCGGCAGCTACGTCTATCGTGTCGCCGGTAGCCTCACGCAAGTTACGAATAGTGTCGTATGCAACACGACCTTGTGTAATACCGTTAATGCCCATCTTGTCAGACGGAATGGCATTATCATCACAGGCAGCGAACAAGCCGATTGCTGCAATCAAAAGAATAGTGTGACGAAATAATTTTGTCATATTAGATATTTTATAAGGATTAATGTCAACCCATGTCCGAACCAATCGGAATCGACTACAAAGTTACAAAAAATAATTGATATATGCAAATAAAAATGCATAGATTTATCTGTTTTTGCCAAAATACCCCGATTATAGTGCATATTTACCTGTCAAAATGAAGTTTTTTGTAGAAAAAGCAGTGAAACATTTGCTAAAACGGTAAATTTTTCGTACCTTTGTGTCCGAATTCATAGCAAACGCTATAGCCGTTCCGCTACGGAGGTTGCAGATACCTGTTATGTGCAGCCAGTAGGTGAGCGCGGTATAGTGTTGTGCTGTGGAGGAAACCAACCCTTATAGGAGGACAAAACTATAGCAACAAATTTACCCCGTACGCCACGCGACAAGCGCGGACGTATTGAAAAAGAATTGCCTAACCGCATCAATGATGCAATACGCGGCGTGGCTGAGGTTCGTCTGGTGGGTGACAATGTACAACAAGGTATTTATTCCTTGAGTCAAGCCATGCAGATTGCCGACGAACAAAACCTTGACCTGGTGGAGATCTCGCCTAATGCCGAGCCTCCCGTGTGCAGAATACTGGACTACCAGAAGTTCTTGTACCAGAAGAAACGCAAAGAGAAAGAACAGAAAGCCAATTCGGCCAAGGTCGTTATCAAGGAGATACGCTTCGGACCGCAGACCGATGAGCATGACTACAACTTCAAACTCAAGCATGCGCAGGAGTTCCTGAAGGACGGCAACAAAGTCAAGGCATACGTGTTCTTCCGCGGGCGTTCGATACTGTTCAAGGAGCAGGGAGAATTGCTGTTGGCGCGCTTTGCCAACGACCTGGCTGACTACGGCAAAGTGGAAGCTGTGCCCAAGCTGGAAGGCAAACGAATGATTGTGAACATCTCGCCAAAAAAATAATCGCAAATATATCAGCCAAGATTGGCTGATCCGAGAAATAATCGTAAATATATCAGCCAAAATTGGCTGATCCGAGAAACGGTATCAGGGCTTTTGTGCTGCCTTGAGCCGATTATTAACAAAATTAAATATTTAACAAAATGCCAAAAGTAAAAACTAATTCCGGTGCCAAAAAGCGCTTTACGCTTACCGGAACAGGTAAACTGAAACGCAAACACGCGTTCAAGAGTCACATTCTGACCAAGAAAACGAAAAAGCAAAAGCGTAACCTGACGCATGTTGCACTTGTCGATCACAGCAATCTCCGCTCGATTCGCGAGCTGTTGTTGCTGCGCTAATGTCTAACCATCAAAATTGAGTATTGAATTATGCCAAGATCAGTAAATCACGTTGCTTCGCGCAACCGTCGTAAGAAGATCATGAGCCTCACACGAGGCAATTTTGGTGGCCGTGCAAACGTATGGACTGTCGCCAAGAACACATGGGAGAAAGGTTTGCAATATGCTTACCGTGACCGTCGAAACAAAAAACGCAACTTCCGCGCTCTGTGGATCCAGCGTATCAACGCTGCCGCACGTCTGGAAGGACTCAGCTACAGCCAACTCATGGGTGCGCTGAAGAAAGCAGGTATCGTAATCAACCGCAAGGTGCTTGCCGACCTCGCTGTTAATCAGCCCAAAGCATTCCAGGCTATCGTAGCCAGTGCAAAGAAATCCGTCGGATAAGGATGTGCAGAAATAAGGTGTTTCCTTAGCCGGGAAACACCTTATTTTGTTTTTGTAGAAACGATTATTTCAAAAATTCACGCTTTGATTCCCAAGCATTGTATGACCATGAAAAGAATACTTTCTCTGTTGTGCGGAATATGTCTGTGCACGCTTGCAATGAATGCAGGCACGAACATTCAGGTGTACTACGATTTTGGTTCGGAAGGTACAGCTTGTGCGAATCAGCGCTCACAGCGCGTTACGACTACGCTTGAACTGTTTTACCCCGACAATTGGGGTAATACCTTCGCGTTCGTGGATATGGACTATGCCATTCATCCCAACGACCCGAATAATACGCCGTTCATGGCTTATATGGAGATAGCACGCTGCCTGAACTTCTGGCAGAACACACCTGTCAAAGATCTGAGCGTACAAGTGGAATATAATGGCGGAGTAGGTGTCTGGAAAGACCAAAGCAACGGTGTGTTTCATGGATATGGAATCAACCATGCGGCTTTGGTAGGACTCAACTATTGTCTGCATACAGCTGACTACAAAAATATATTCAACCTTGAACTATTGTACAAGTACATTGTGGATGACTACAACAAACTGAACAATGCCGTACCATTGCAGTTCACTTTCGTGTGGGGCTGTGACGACTTTTGTACCGCGCCCGGATTGCGCTTCTCCGGATTCCTGGATATATGGGGGCAACGCACAGCCGCAGGACAATCGTGGGTAATGATCACCGAACCGCAACTGTGGTACAACGTGGGAAGGTGGTTCAAGTGCCCGAACCTGAATATTGGTACGGAGATAGAATTCAGCTACAATTTCTCCGGCTCAACCGGCAAAGGATTTATGTGCAACCCGTGTCTGGGTATCAAGTGGTGCTTTGACTAAACAATTAGAATACAACATGATAACGAAACATAATTATGACACCAAGCGTCCGCCGGAGAAAGAAATGATCTTTGGCATACGCGCGGTGATAGAGGCTATAGATGCCGGCAAAACTCTCGACAAAGTGTTGCTTCGCCGCGATATGAGTTCTGCTCTCGGCCGCGAACTGACTGCCAAACTGGCAAATGTGCCCACGCAGGTGCAGCGAGTGCCGGTAGAGAAACTCAACCAATATACCGACAAGAATCACCAGGGCGTGATCGCTTTTCTCTCGCCCGTTGAGTTCACGCCGCTGGAGTCGCTCGTGCCGATGCTGTTTGAGCAAGGCAAAGTGCCATTCCTGATGGTTTTGGACGGCATAACAGATGTGCGTAACTTCGGTGCTATAGCCCGCACCTGCGAGTGCGCGGGCGTGGACGGCATTGTGATTGCCGCACGCAGCAGCGTGGCTGTTAATGGCGATGCAATCAAGACATCCGCCGGAGCATTGCACACGCTGCCCGTATGCAAGGTGGCGAACATGCAGGACGCGTTGAACTACCTGCGTGAAAGCGGTCTGCGTATCGTGGCAGCTACCGAGCATAGTACGCAGAACTACACCGAGGTGGATATGTGTCAGCCGCTGGCTATCATCATGGGCAGCGAGGAGCACGGCATATATGAGGCGAACCTTGACCTGGCTACCGACAAGGTGCGTATCCCCATGTTGGGCAAACTGGAGAGCTTGAATGTTTCTGTGGCTGCCGGTGTTATGATTTACGAGGCAGTTCGTCAGAGGAATATGCAATGATTATCGAACCAATCCTAGACTTTACTCGAATGGATAAGCAAACTAAAACGTATATGGACGCCTTTATGGCGGACTTGATTAAGAAGAACCCCGGTGAGAATGAGTTTCATCAGGCGGTTCGCGAAGTAGTGGAGAGTGTTGCGCCCGTAGTGATGGCGTATCCGTATATGCGTGAGCAGAAAGTGCTTGAACGTATGGTTGAACCCGAACGCGTGATAATGTTCCGTGTACCCTGGATGGACGATCAGGGCGAGGTGCAGATTAACCGCGGCTTCCGGGTGCAGATGAATAGCGCTATTGGCCCGTATAAGGGCGGTATTCGCTTCCACGCGTCTGTCAATCTGTCAATCATGAAGTTCCTGGCTTTCGAGCAGACCTTCAAGAATGCTCTGACCACGCTGCCTATGGGTGGCGCCAAAGGCGGTTCGGATTTCTCGCCGCGTGGCAAGAGTGATGCTGAGGTAATGCGGTTCTGCCAGTCGTTCATGACTGAACTGCAACGCCATATAGGTGCTGACACCGATGTGCCTGCAGGTGATATAGGTGTAGGCGGACGCGAAATCGGATACATGTTCGGGCAGTACAAACGTCTGCGTGACGAGTTCACCGGTACGCTTACCGGCAAAGGTCAGCAGTGGGGGGGCAGCTTGATGCGCCCTGAGGCTACCGGCTACGGTGCATGTTATTTTGCCGAGGCTATGCTGCGTACGCGTGGCGAGTCATTTGAGGGCAAGCGTGTGTGCATATCCGGTGCGGGTAACGTTGCGCAGTTCGCTGCACAAAAAGCCATGCGGCTCGGAGCAAAAGTCCTTACGCTCAGCGACTCCGACGGGTTCATCTATGATCCCGAGGGACTGAATGAAGAGAAGATGAATTATGTATTCGAACTGAAGAACGTTCGTCGCGGTCGAATCAAAGAGTACGCGCAGAAGTATCCTCAGGCACAATACTTCCCCGGTGAACGTCCGTGGCGTATCCCGTGCGATATAGCAATGCCTTGTGCAACGCAGAACGAGATAGAGAAAGCCGATGCGGAGACGCTTGTCAATAATGGTTGCTTCTGTGTAACCGAGGGCGCTAATATGCCCAGTACGCCGGAAGCCATCGCAATCTTCCAGGACGCAAAGATCCTGTACAGCCCGGGCAAGGCAAGCAATGCCGGTGGCGTGGCTACCAGTGGCTTGGAAATGACGCAGAACTCCATGCGCCTGAAGTGGACAGCGGAAGAAGTTGACCAGCGTCTGCGCACGATCATGGCGGATATCCACGCCGCTTGCCTCAAGTACGGTACAGAGGAAGATGGCTATATCAACTATGTTAAAGGTGCAAACATCGCCGGATTTATGAAGGTGGCGAATGCCATGGTCGAGCAGGGACTTGTATAAGTCCTGCGAGAAGGTGCTCTGCCATCGAGCAGGGACTTGTATAATAGTTACTTATTAACCGAGCGGACGCGGTAGCCTGCGGCACGAAGTTGCTCAAGCAGTCCTTTCTCACCGCCCAGGTAAATGGCGTCCAGCGTGATGAACGCACCGCCCTCTACCAGATAGTCCCTCAGACGTTTAACCCATTCCTTATTGCGCGCAGCGTATATCTGATAATCGGAATACGACTGCGTGCTTTGGTTATCGGGCGATACAAGCAGGTAGGCTATATCGGTCAGTCTGCCCATGCGGTACATATCGGCAATAGTGCGTTCCTGACGCACCTCGCGCTCGGGATAATCGATGATCTGCAGCAACTCTTTGCACTGCCAGTGAAACGGCTCGCGGTCAAACAGCATGTACATCGTTTCACCAATATCGTCTATGGCGCGCACAGGAATACCTTTGTCGGAGGCTATAGCCTGATAGAATGCTTCCATGGAGCGCTGGTCGTCGTAGTCCAGCCACTTGTGCAACAACTCGTTGCGGTACATGGCGGTCAGATATGAAGGCTTCATGCGGCATAGTTTATCCATACCCATGCCCAAGGTGAGTTGCATCGTTTCGTCGATCTTCTGATACTCCTCGGTTGTGTAGTAGCGATCCAGGCGGATAGAGTCGGGCAGCAGTGCCGCCACTCGCAGTGTGGCAAGCGCTTCGTAGTCCTGCATCGCAAACTCGGTCAGTACGACTTTGCATTGTGAAAAGCAGCGGAGCAGATTAGGCACGCTGTCCAGAAACTCGATACCCACAATCTTGTTCGTCGCAAAGATATACGATGGTGCTTTGGCAGAGTTGCCGGATATCTTGTACAGCACTTGTGCCGGTGCACTGATGCTTATCGTGAGTAATATGAATAGTATGCTGCGCCTCACTGCAATCTCGTGATTATATTGTATGCCTGATAGATGCCGAGTTCGCCGGCACGCGACAAGTCCTGTAATCCCTCTTGTTGCTTGCCGATGTATATGTATGTCAAGCCGCGGTTGAAATACGCTTCGGCAAACTCGCTGTCAGCGTGTATAGCGTCATTGTAATGCCGTATAGCGGCTTCATAGTCTTTTTGCTGGCATAGGATGTTCGCTTTGTTGTAATAGGCAAACGCAAAGTCCGGCAGGCGGCGGATAACCTGATCGTAATCCATCAGCATGAGTGTGAACCGTTGCGCCGCGGGAGCGTTGCGTTGCTGAAGTGTGGAGCCGTTTGCGAGTGCATTGCCGGAGCTGATGCCGGAACCTGTTGATTGTTCGTTGTAGAAGTTCTGGTATTCGAGCAGCCGGTAACGCCAGTTGGCTTGGCAGAAATACATGATTGCTACCATTGTGTTGTCCAGACCGGAAAGTGTAAGTGCACGCGTACAATCCTCGATTGCCGAAGCATAATCCTGCACGATAGCAAACTCCACGGCGCGCGAGAACAGGAGTGTAGCAACGCGTGTGGCTTCACGCTCGGGTACGGAGCGCAAGTCCTGTGGCAGCGCATCAATCGTGTTCGACAAACTGCTGATCTGGGCAAAATGGTGGGAAACCATTTCAGCAGACAGAGGAACTTCGTGGGTGGTTGCCTTCAACGCATCGGGCAGCATTTGCAGGCGGTTGAAGGCTGCGAGTGAATAGTTGTATTTGCTTTGCGATTGCGAGTAGTATGACAGTACAACACTCGGCTCGTTGATCAGATCCTGGTACTTGTCCTGTACTCGCCCGCGTGAGGCGGAACTGTACTTTTGCTCCTGACTGTCAGCTTCGCCGTTTTGCGCCGCACGTTGCGAGAAGAGCTTGCGGTAATCGCGCCGCCCTTGTTCTGTGCGTGCCATTTGTACGTCCGTATTCAGATTGCTGCCGGATTGCTGCTGCGTATCGGCTTTCTGCCGTTGCTGCTCCTCAATTTTGTAGGCGCGTTGCAGACAGGCCTGTGCCTGTTTCTTTTCTCCCAACGCTGTGTGCGCGCGCGATGCAATATAATACGCGGGCATGAACGTAGGGTGGAGCACCGTCAGTGAGTCAAAATCATGAATGGCATCTTTCCATTGCCGCAGTTGCATGGATACCATTCCGCGCTGATACAGGATAGGTCCGAGCAGTTCGGAGGTGGCGGTTGCCGAAGGCGATAGTTCCATCAGCTCCAGCGCGCGGCTCAAGTCATCGTATGCGCGGTTATAGTCTCCTACCTCCTGACGCAATACACCGCGGTTAAAGAAGCATTGCGCCTCGCGGGGCGATAACTCGATAGCCTTATCGTAGTCGGTCAGTGCAGCGCGGTAATTGTGCTTGCGGTAATAGATTATACCCCGGTTGATATAGTCTCCTGCGTATTTTGAGCCAAGATTGATGGCTTGCGATATGTCGGCAAACGCCGCGTCCTCGTCTCCGGTCATCATGGTTACTACGCCCAGTGCTGACCAGTTCTGCGCATTCTGTGAGTCGTATTTCACAGTCGCTTTAAACTCCTCCAACGCGCAGGCGGTATCCTTCTGCTGCATGCAAATCACTCCCCGCTCAAAATGCAATGATGCAGACTCGGGTTCGCGGCGAATGAGGTAATCAATATCGGCGCGAGCTTCGTCGTATCGCCCGAGCTGCGCGCGAGTGTCTGCACGCAATAGAGTATAGGTCTTGTTTTCCGGGGAAAAAATGAGTGCTTCGGTAAAGTCTTGTTCAGCCTTCTCATGTTCGCCTAACTGGCGGTAAACATATCCGCGGGTATAATATGCCCCGGGCTGAAACGGGTTGCGTTCGATGGCAGCATTGCAGTCACGCAACGCACCTTGGTAGTCGCTGAGTTGAATCTTGGCAATGGCTCTGAGTTGGTAAGGTTCAGCCAGATAGGGCTTGAGTTTGATAACCTGATTGAAGTATTGTATACTCAGTACGTAGTCCTCAAAGTAAAGCGCATTTCGTCCGATAGAGGTGATACGGTCCGTATTCAACTGCGCCATTACAACGCTTGACAGCATCAAGATGCTGCCAAGAAGCAGACTGCGTATGTGACGAAAATACATCATTATCACATTTTTTGCGGCAAATTCTGTGCCATGTTTTGTTTTCTGAAAAAAAACTTAAAATTAGTTTGTCTATATGACAAAATTTGAATATAAAAATTTTTCTTCACGAAAATTTGCATATTTCATAAAAATGTTGTATTTTTGCAATTGATTTCGTTCGAAAATAACGAAAGTTTCCCGAAAATTTAACATACAAACTTGATAACGAGGAAGATAACGTTTTTGGAGTAGTGCGAAAGTTGTCCAAAATGGAAAACTTTATGCCATGGGATAGTGCCGATTGTTGTCAGTTTGTGAAAAGAAATATACTACTAATGGAAACAAAAATTATCAAACGTGATGGAAAAGAAGTGCTCTTCTCCATCGACAAAATCAAGGATGCTATCAGTAAGGCATTCATTGCGTCCGGTACATTTGCTACCGAGGAAACATTAACCGCAATCCTTTCACACCTGCGCGTGCACTCAGGAATGGGTGTTGAGGATATCCAGAACCAGGTGGAGGTAGCTCTGATGACTGAGGGCTATTATCAGGTTGCCAAGAACTACATGGTGTATCGCTATCGCCATTCGGAAGACCGTGAGACATTGGAGAAACTGAACTTCCTGATTGATTACTGCTCGGCATCGAATGCCGCTACGGGTAGCAAGTACGACGCTAATGCCAATGTTGAGAAGAAGAACATTGCCACACTGATCGGTGAGTTACCCAAGAGCAACTATATCCGCTTGAACCGCCGATTGCTGACTAACCGTATTGAGAAGATGTTTGGCAAGGAGGTGGCCGATCAGTACATCAATCTTCTGCACACACATATCCTGTACAAGAACGATGAGACATCGCTCGCCAACTATTGTGCTTCGGTTACAATGTATCCGTGGCTGCTGGAGGGAACAAAGGCTATTGGCGGCAATGCCGTTGCACCTACCAACCTCAAGGCTTTCTGCGGAGGATTTGTGAACATGGTGTTTATGGTCAGCTCCATGCTGTCAGGCGCCTGCGCAACCCCCGAGTTCCTCATGTACATGAACTACTTCTGCGAGAAGGAATATGGTGAAGATTACTACAAGCGTGCAGATGAGGTGGTAGAACTCAGCTTGAAGAACCGCACGATTGACAAGATCCTGACCGACTGCTTCCAGCAAGTGGTATATTCCATCAACCAACCTGCCGGCGCACGTAACTATCAGTCGGTGTTCTGGAATATCTCATACTACGACCGTTACTACTTTGAGTCAATCTTCGGCGACTTCCGTTTTCCTGATGGTGAGAAACCTCACTGGGACAGCTTGAACTGGCTGCAGAAGCGGTTCATGAAGTGGTTCAATAAGGAGCGCACGCGTGCCGTGCTGACCTTCCCGGTTGAGACCATGGCACTGCTCAGCGAGAATGGTGATGTCAAGGACAAAGAGTACGCCGACTTCACCGCCGAGATGTACGCCGAAGGACACTCGTTCTTTACCTACTTGAGCGATAATGCCGACTCGCTGGCATCTTGCTGCCGTCTTCGTAACGAGATTACTGACAACGGATTCAGCTATACGCTGGGTGCAGGCGGTGTAAGTACCGGTTCAAAGAGTGTGCTGACCATCAACCTCAACCGTGCTATCCAGTATGCAGTACGTCAGGGAATGGCGTATCCGGCATACATCGAACAGGTGGTTGACCTTATGCACAAGGTACAGCTCGCTTATGACGCCAACCTTCATGAGTTGCAGAAGCAAGGAATGTTGCCCTTATTCGACTCCGGATTTGTTAACCTCAACCGTCAGTATCTGACCATCGGTGTGAACGGTCTGGTGGAAGGTGCAGAGTTCCTCGGCATCAAGATTACCGACAACGACGAGTATGCACACTACGTACAGGAAGTGCTTGGCATCATTGAGAAGAAGAACAAAGAATATCGCACCAAGGATGTGATGTTCAACTGCGAAATGATTCCTGCCGAGAATGTCGGTGTTAAGCACGCCAAGTGGGACAAGGAGGACGGTTATGTCGTTCCGCGTGACTGCTACAATTCATATTTCTACATCGTAGAGGATTCAACTCTGAATGTGATGGAGAAGTTCAAACTCCACGGTCGCCGTTATGTAGAGCACCTTACCGGCGGTAGTGCACTGCACTGCAACCTGGAGGAGCACCTGTCCAAAGAGCAATACCGCAACCTGCTGCGTGTGGCTGCAGTTGAGGGAACGAACTACTTCACATTCAATATCCCCAACACCGTATGTAACTCCTGCGGTCATATTGACAAACGTTACCTGCACGAGTGCCCCGAGTGCGGCAGCAAGGATCTGGATTATCTGACCCGTATCATTGGTTATCTGAAGCGCATAAGCAACTTCTCCGAGCCGCGTCAGCAGGAGGCTGCACGTCGCTACTACGCTAACCTGAACAAGGAGAAAGAAGCCTGCTAAGTCTTTTGTCTTTGAGTGAAGCGGTCTTTACTCTTTGAGTGAAACAGTCTATCATGCTGGTAGCTGATTACGACATAGTGTTTCAGGAGGTGCCCGATGAAACTACGCTGGCACTGAATATCTCCGATTGTCCGCATCATTGCCCGGGCTGCCATAGTTCTTACCTATGGCAGCCTGTTGGTGAAGTGCTGACGCCCGAATGGCTTCAGCCGTTGATTGACAGGTATCCGTATATCACGTGTGTGAGCATACAAGGTGGTGACCGCGATTATCATGAAGTGGAGCGTGTGGCGCAGTGGGTGCACAAGCAGGGGAAGAAAACGTGTTGGTACACCGGATTTGCCAAACTGCCGGAAGACTTGCAAATGCAATGCTTCGACTATATCAAAGTAGGACCGTATATTGAGGCTTTGGGCGGCTTGAAGTCCAAAACTACCAATCAGCGTTTCTACCGCGTGGAGTGGATAAATGCTGATGATTCTGAAAATGGGATAAGGGCGAGCGCATACGTACTACGCGATATGACGGACGTGTTCTGGAAATAGGGAAGAACGTGTCAAGTACACAAAGCAGGCAGTACATTCATTTGTACCGCCTGCTTTATGTTTTATACAGGTGTAAGAGTATTACTCCTTGATGTACCGGATAACCTCCGTGAGGCATTGCCCCAGCGAGGCTACATTGTTCTGCTGGATAGGCGTGAGCAGGTGACCTGTGTAGGTGACAGCTGAACTGCCCATCGTATTTGCATTGCGTTGAATGCAGAACGGGATTGTGAATGCTTCCGCCTTCGGGCGCTCTTTCATTACAAATCCATAAGTAACATCGTCGGACGTGCCGGCTATGTGTACACTGAGTTTCTCCTTGCTCGGCTCAAGCGTACGTGAGGAGATGCAGTGGTTCACAGCCTTGACGATCGCTTCCTCCAGTGTGCCGGTAGCTGATGGATTGACATGGAACACAGCATGGCGGAGGATACGCAGAATAGGATTGGGTTCGTTGTCCTCCTCGATGGCAATCTCATGTGCCTCTTCAGCAGTAGCACCGGCTTGGCGGTTGCGTAAGTAGGCGAGCATGTCTTCGATACTGACATACTTCGGCGTAATGAAAGCCATTACCTTTTGACCGTTGATAATCCTGACGCTTGACTGGCGTACGCCAATCTTGAAGTGCGCATTGATGTCCGGTAACATTGCTTGTGCCTCATAGCGGCTTGGTAAACCTTGTGTATGACCGGAAGCGTAAATGTAGTCAAGGGCCTGTTGCGGTGTAAATTTTTCCATAATGTGTCGGTTTAATGAATTATCATTGATTTGATTGATTGGGTCAGTTGAATGGCGAGCGGGTAGAGTATAGAACTCTCCTTCAGTTCGGGCTTGATAAAATGCAGTATTCCGTCAAGCATGTCAATACATGTAACGATAACTGCAAGAATCAATATCCATTTAACTGCGCCAAACAAACCTCCTATCAGGCGGTTGAGCCACCCGAGTGCTATGAGCTTGAATAACTTTGTGAGCAATAGTGACAATAATCGGCAGGCTATTGCAACCAGAACAAACAGTGCAAATGCCGCTATGGGTTTAAGCAGGTTGACGTCCCATTGGCTGACTTGCTGTAACCACTCGGCTGCATCGCCGGCATATATCCTTGCCACAACAATGCCAAGGATAATGCCAACGATTGCAAAAACCTCCATTACTACTCCTCGCTTGACACCCATAATGATGCCAAACAGAATAGGCAGTAATATGATTATATCCAAGTAACTCACAAATTACTTATTTTTCTTGTTCTTATCAAGCTCAGCCTTTTCCTTATCTGTTAAGATAATGGAATCTTCCAGAATGTCTTTTTGCCACTCTTTGCGCAAATCAACAGTTACTCCATCCGGACGCTTGTACAAGCCCCATTTGGTGCCGGCAGGAACCTCACCCGTACCATCAGCATACAAGTCAAGATCGCCCATATCACAAATGGTGATTGACCATTTGGCGCGGTCAGGACTGTAACCTGCATTATCCATGTAGTAACCCAATATGCCGCGTACAGATCCTTTGAAAGTGCCGTATTTGGGCTTACCGTTTACGTACTCAAATGGCAAGTAGTAGTGAGCATATTTAGCATATTCGGATGTTGAAACCAGAGTCCATTTCGTGCCATCCGTGATGCAACGGCTTTGCGGATAGCCTACATTACCGGTAGTCGGGCCGAATACGGCAGCGTTTGTGTCGTCCTCAGGGTTACCGATACTGTCTTTGTTATTGATATCCTTCTGGTAGAAATTGCACATTAGTGTGCCTGTACCGTTCTGGTTACTGTATTTTCCACTGAACCAGATATCCTTGATAACAACCAGTTTGCCATCAATCTTGCGAGCTGCTTTGATGTCGGCATAATCATCCACAAAGTCGCTGATCTCTACTGTGTCGTACTTGAGTTGTGACTCATCGGGCGTGCCGATCAGGTGGAAATGTGTGCGACAGAGTGGAGCAGGGATACGTCCGGGAGCCCAGCCAACTTTCTGCTCGGCATTGTGCGCGTTGGTATTGTTGTTGTACGAAGGAACGCACAATTGCGGCTGGTTGGCGTAGCGACCGATAGCCAGGCCGTTGCAGCGAATCAGGATCTCCTGTCCGCGCGGATACATACCGGATGCCGAACTCATGTCAACAGACAGACGCAGGTTCTGCTGCTTGCCGTCAACAATCTGCTGGATAACCAGAGCCTTATAGAAGTTGCCTCCGTAATCATCGGTCGATACGCGGCCGCGGATATAGATACCTTCACCTGTTGACGGCAGCGTGTCGATCGAGAAGAGCCAAATACCCGGGTTATTGCTCTCGTCGTTGGCGCGCGTGCGGTAATTGACGGTATCTGACCAGTAATTGCCCTTTTCTGTCATGAACTTGTCCAGAAAATCATCAAGGTCATAAATCTTGCCGTCCGCAGTCAGTTCTTTTACGCCGTTTTCGTCCAGATAGAGCTTATCCGGCTGGATGTCGTAATTGCAGGCTGTCAGGCAAACTGCCAGGGCTGTGATGAATAGATATTTTACTGTTTTCATATTCTTCAAATTTAAGATGTGAATGTTTGAAGTTCTCACGTATATTGTATAGGATTAGAACTTATACGTTACGCTCAGATAGAAGTTTGCGCCCCAAGCGTAGTAGTACTTCGACGGGAACTTCCAAGCATTAGGCATCACAACAGAGTTGCCCTCCTGCTCAGCCTTTTGCTGCAAGTTGCCGCGTGGGATACGTGCTTGCTGGTAACCGCCGGTCTTGAACTTCGTGTTGTTGGTGAAGTTCGTTACCGACAGGTTGATTGACAACTGCTGACGGTTAGGCAGATAAATCAGTTTGCCAACGCTGGCGTCAAAGATAAATCGATTCCAAACATTCGTACTAACCAACGACTCCTGAGCAACCAGCAGGTTGTACGGATAAGCGAGTTGCGGGTTGCCGAACTTATCCAGAACCATATCGCCGGCTTCGTTCAGTAGCACGGCATTGTTAGGCGTCTGATCCACACCGCTGCTAACCATGCGGTAAGAGCCGTTAACGGGTGAGCCGTCCTCATACTTGCCGGTGAACATGTGTTTCATACGGCGCGATGGAGCGATGTCCAGATAGTTGCGGTCGTAGTACGTGCAGGTAATGTCGGCAAACCACATCTTGGAGTGGAAGAACGACAACTTGAGTGATGCGGTGAGTTGCGGGCCGTTGGCTACGTGCAGACCGTTCATATAAACGGAATCTTTCAACTCGTAGATAGGCGAGCCGTCCAGCATCTTGGTGGCGACAGCCATGCCGTTCTCAGCCGAGGTGATTGATTGTGCGTTTGATGTGTAGCGGTAGTCGCCGGCATTCACGGCGCCGGTCAGGGTGAAGTAGGTGCCCAGCTTAACGGCGGCTGCAGCCTCAATACCGCGGTGTACGCGGTTGATGCCGGTCAGCGTCTGGTTGACGAACGTACGAGCCTGATCGTCGTAGTAGCCGTTCAACTCCGAGCCGTTGAAGAACTGCGTGTAGTACGCAGTAATACGACCGCGGATAATCGGGAAGTTGAAGTCGTATGTCAGGTCGCCGCCTACAATCTTCTGCGATGCAGCATAGTAGTCAGCCAGCGATTTGGCGTGGTCGTGCGTGTAGATTGGGTCAATCACGCGGTCGTGTACACGCGATGAGATGTATGCGTCGCGTACGCGCGGAGCTTCGGTTTGAGCCAAAGCGTTCAGTTTGATTCGGTTACGACCGTTGATCTTGTAAGTGAAGCCTACCTTGAATGCCGGATCGATAAACTCATGAGCAAGACCCATATATTTGGAGTGCTGTCTGCCGTTGAGGATATCCGATGCACTCTTGCCAAGATATATCTCAGCCATATCCGGATTGAGCGTAGCCAGATACCATGCACGACCGTTGACCATCGTTGTCGAGCGTTGCATGGAAGAGTAGGCAAACTTCAGTGCGTAGTAAACATCAAACTCATTGAATGTCCACTCGTTCTGAGCCCATACATTGGCTTGCACCATATCCATGTAGTAGTTGTAACCGAAGCGGTCACCTTGCTTCTTTGCCTGATTGTGGTGGAAAATATCATTTTGCTTTACATTCTCAATGCCGCTTTGCGTCATGCCAATGTTGGTAGCCAGATCCTTGATATCGCGCTCTGCAAACGGGTCGACGTCAATCCACTGGTTGCCGCCCAGCAGGTCGTCAACGGACTTGTAGTGGATGCCACGAGCATACTTGGCATCCATTCCTGCAGTGATCTTCAGGTGGTCGAACTTCGAGTTGGTGTAGTTGACGTTGATGATAGCCTCCTCCAGGTCGTTGTGTCGGCGCTCCTGCATGTAGGAGGCTGAGCCCTTCGGGTCTGCCTTGTTGCTGGCATAGTTGGCGGCATACAGTCCGTCCCAGTCGATCTGGGTCGTTTTGTTGTCACGCGCTTTCCACAGGTCGGTCAGTGCCTGATAGGTAGCCATATCCATCGTGCGGCCTACCACATTACCATTGTATGTCTGCTCCACGAGTGAGCCGTCAGGACTAATTTCGCCCAGCGGGTTCTGCATGGAGGTGTTGTCTTTGGCAATCAGTTGTCCGTTGGCGTCCAATTGTCCGTCGTACAGGAACGAAGGCAGGTTACGATAGTAGTCCGGACGCGGGTCGGGAGCGTTGTAGAACGTCAGTGCCGAGTTGGAGTACCAGGCGTAGTGGTAACCTAAACCGGCGCGCAACTTCTGTTGCGGATCGATCTGCCACTCGTAGGAGGCAATGATCGTCGGGTCGTACGAACGAACAATACGCGAGTTACGCATCTTGCCGTTGCAGTAGCCCCAATAGGGGTTGTAGTTGATTGAACCTGTCAGGTCGTACACCTCTTGTGTAACAGCGCCCGACTGACCGCGCTCGGTAGGTGCGCCGAAAGTGATAAGTGACAGACGGTGACCGTTATCCCAGTCTTTCTGCGCGGAGAAGAAATAGCCGCCTGAATTGTAGGCTATACCTTCACCGATGATACCTTTGGCATTGATGTACGGTGAGTAGCGCCATGCAATCTGTGCGATGAACGACCATCCGTTGTTCAGTGGTCCGCTGGCGTATGTGGCGTTGACGCGACCTTTGTACTGGCGGTTCGTGCCGGCTATGCCGACCTTCCAGCCTTGTGCGTAACGCGAGGCGTCCATCATGTAGTTGGTAGCATTGCCTATGCCTCCGAAGGTGAAGTTGCTGGCTTCGATGTTGTTCACAACCTCCTTGTTACGCGAGGCGTCGTTCAAGCCGCCCATCGACGAGAAACTGAACGTTCCACGCTCGGCGGTGTTGAATGCCAGGCCGTTGATGTAATTCATCTCGTAGGTGTTCTCGTATCCGCGGTTACGGTAGCGGCCTGTTGACCAAGCAAAACTCGTAGTCGTGTTGAACACGTCCTGGCTGGCACTTGATGCCGAGGATACGGACTGTGACTTACCCTCATCGTCGTTGAGGTCGGCTTCCGCCAAGTTGAGCAGAACCTCCTCCTGTGCCTCGCGTGCGAGGTCCTGGTACAGAGTGATTGTGCCGGCGTCGTTGGTCTGTCCCTCCAGCAGTTGAACCAATACAATGTTGGAGATGTAACCTTCAGCCTCGATGATTAACTCCTCATCCATCGGCTCCAGATACGATAGCGAGAACTCGCCTCGTTCGTTGGCAGTGGTAGAGATGTTCTGGTTGCCCAACGTGACGGTTGCGAAGTTGGAAATAGGCAAACCCTCTTCGTTGACAATCTTTCCCACCAGTCGTGTTGATGATGAGATTTGCTCAGTCTGTTGCGCTACGATGCTGACTGAAGCACCGAGTAGAGCAAGCAGTAAGAAAAGTGTTTTTTTCATGTGATCAAGAATATATAATTGTTATTATTTTCTTCAATCGGTTAACAAAGATCAGTGTGAGTCGTTAGAACTCAGCGTTTTTGGGAGTACGCGGGAAGGGTATAACGTCACGTATGTTCTGCATACCGGTTACGAAGAGCAACAATCGCTCGAATCCTAATCCGAATCCTGCATGCGGTGCCGAACCGAAGCGGCGTGTGTCGAGGTACCACCACATATCCTTCATAGGAATCTGCCGGCGGTCAATTTCGGCATTCAGTTTGTCGAAATCCGCCTCACGTACCGAGCCGCCGATGATCTCGCCGATCTGCGGGAAGAGTACGTCGGTGCCTTGTACGGTCTTTCCGTCCTCGTTGATCTTCATGTAGAATGCTTTGATGTCCCTCGGATAATCGGTCATTATCACCGGTTTGCCGAAGTGTTGCTCTACCAGGTAGCGCTCGTGCTCCGAACTCAGATCATCGCCCCAGTTGCACGGGAACTCGAACTTATGACCGTTCTTGACAGCCTCCTGCAGGATATTGATGCCTTCGGTGTAGGGTAGGCGCACAAAATCCGTGTCAATCACGGAGTGCAGACGTTCGATCAGACCTTTGTCCACATATTGGTTGAGGAACTCCAGATCATCCTTGCAGTTGTCAAGAGCCCAGCGAACGCAATACTTGATAAAATCCTCTTCTATATCCATCAGATCGTCTTTGTCGATAAAGGCAACCTCCGGCTCAATCATCCAGAACTCAGCCAGGTGTCGCGGCGTGTTGCTGTTCTCGGCGCGGAACGTCGGACCGAAAGTGTAAATCTTACCCAGCGCCATAGCGCCCAGCTCGCCCTCCAGTTGTCCGCTTACGGTGAGTGCAGCCTGCCTGCCAAAGAAGTCGTCGGAGTAATCTATCTGCCCGTTATCGTCCTTCTTGAGGTTGTACAGGTTCTTGGTGGTTACCTGGAACATTTGTCCGGCACCCTCGCAGTCAGAGGCGGTGATGAGCGGTGTGTGGAAATAGAAGTATCCGTGCTCGTGGAAGTAGGTGTGGATAGCCATGGCCATGTTGTGACGGATGCGGAACACAGCGCCAAACGTGTTCGTACGCGGGCGCAGGTGCGCAATTGTGCGCAGGTATTCCATACTCAGACCTTTCTTCTGCAGCGGATATTTCTCGGGGTCGGCAGTGCCGAACACCTCCAACTCCGTCAGTTGTATCTCCACCGATTGTCCGGCACCCTGGCTGGCAACCAGCAGTCCTGTGGCACCGATGCATGCACCGGTAGTTACAGGTTTGAGCTGCTCCTCGCTGAACTTGCTCAGGTCGGCTACAATCTGAATGTTCTTGATGGTCGAGCCGTCATTGAGGGCAATGAATGATACGTTCTTGTTCCCTCTGCGTGAACGCACCCAGCCGCAAACGTGAATCGGCTCGCCGAGTGCTGTACTCTTGAGTGCATCAATGATTACTGTTCGTTTCATTTATATTCTTCTTTTCTATTTGTATTTTAAATTATATGTTCGGTTTCATTCCAACTCCGATAAACCATCGACATTCCCTCGATAAAACCCCGATCGAACGGCACGTTTTTGTTTAGAACGGTGCGGGTTCATCGTCCGATATCCGTGCAGAGTCGTCCAGTCTGCCTTGTATGCGTATGCCGTCGGATGAGCTGTTGTTAGCGGGTTGTGTGTAGGGTAGTGCGTCCAGCGGTTCCTCGGTGTCGTCCACATTCTGGAACTTGGCGTACTGTGCACGGAATCGCAGCGTAATGTCGCCGATGGCACCGTTACGGTGCTTGGCAATGATGATCTTAGCCATTCCGCGCAGGTCGTTGCCGTTGGTATCGGTGTAGATGCGGAAGTATTCCGGTCTGTGGATAAACAGCACCATATCCGCATCCTGCTCGATGGCACCGGACTCACGCAGGTCGGACAGTTGCGGTGCTTTGCCGTCCACGGAGTTGTCGTTCTTGCCGTTGCCGCGACTCTCCAGGTTACGGTTGAGCTGCGAGAGGGCGATGATTGGTATATCCAGTTCCTTGGCAAGCGCTTTCAGGTTACGCGAAATGATACTTACCTCCTGCTCGCGGCTGCCGAAGTTCATGCCCGAGGCGTTCATGAGCTGCAGGTAGTCGATGATAATGAGTTGTATATCATGCTCGCGCTTGAGTTTGCGGGCTTTGCTGCGCAGTTCGAATACCGACAGTGAGGGCGTGTCGTCCAGAAATATCGGTGCACCGCGCAGTGCTGTCACGCGTGTATCCATCTGCTGCCACTCCTGCGGGGTGAGTTTGCCGTTCTTGATCTTCTCGCCCTCCATTTCGCAAACGTTCATGATCAGACGGTTGCCCAACTGCACGTTGGACATCTCAAGCGAGAACATCGCCACGGGACGCTTGTAATCAACAGCAATGTTTCTGACCATCGACAGCACGAAGGCTGTCTTACCCATAGCCGGACGTGCGGCGAGGATGATCAGGTCGGACTTCTGCCAGCCGGATGTCATCTTGTCCAGTTCGGTGAAGCCGGACGGAGTGCCGGATATGTTGCCTTCGTTCTGTGCTGCTTTGTGCATACGTGCAAACGCCTCGGTGATGACCGGGTCGATTTGCGTGACATCACGTTTCATCTGCCGTTGCGAGATGTCGAACACGCCTGCTTCGGCATATTGCATCAGTTCGGCTACGTCCTGTGTCTCGTTGTATGCCTGCTCGCTTATGCGGCTGGACAGCGCGATGAGTTCGCGTGCCGTAGCCTTCTGTGCCACTATCTGTGCATGAAAACGCAGGTGTGCCGTGGAGGCGATCTTGTTCGTCAGGTCGGCAAGTTTGGTTATGCCTCCCGCCTCCGCCAGTTTGCCTTGCTGCTTGAGTTTCTCGGCAACAGTGAGCGTATCGATGGGCTGGTCGGTGGAAGCCAGTGCTTGAATGGCTTCGTAGATCAGGCGGTGCTGGTCGTTGTAGAACGAGCGCGGCTGCAACAGGTCGGCTACGGTGGGATAGGCGTCCTTCTCAATCATCACTGCACCGAGTACGGCTTCCTCCAGTTCGGGTGCCTGCGGAGGCATCTTGCCCAACGCATCAGCGCCGGGCTTGGGTAGCTCGCTCTTGCTCTTCTTATTTGTAGCGTTTTGTGCCATGCTTTGTATTTGAAGATTTCTGATTTGAAGATTAAATTTTTAAATTCTCAAATTTTCAAATTTTCAAATTTTTATATTTCTCCAACAACTCATGTGCGGCAATGAAACTGCTGATTTCGTTGTTCAGTATCCGTTGCTCGTACATGGGTATGAGTGCTTCGATCTGCTCGTTGTGGTAGAAGCTGTCGAGCAGCGACTGGTGTATCGTTTCGTACATCCAGTATTTGGCCTGCTGGCTTCGTTTGTAGTCGAAGTATCCGTTCTTTTGCGTGAAAGCGATATAGTCGGTTATCATCTTCCATACTTCGGTTATGCCGGTGTTTTCGACCGACGAGCACGTCTCGGCGTATGGTTTCCATCCGCTGTCGGTGGGCGGGAACAGAGCAAGTGCGTTCTTGAAACTTACGCGCGCGGCGCGTGCGCGTTCCACATTACTACCGTCGCACTTGTTGATAGCTATACCGTCAGCCATCTCCATTATTCCCCGTTTGATACCTTGCAGTTCGTCGCCTGTGCCGGTAACCTGCAGCAGCAGGAAGAAGTCCACCATCGAGTGTGCTGCTGTCTCCGACTGTCCAACGCCTACGGTCTCGACAAGTATGGTGTCGAACCCGGCAGCCTCGCACAGCACGATCGTCTCGCGCGTCTTGCGTGCCACACCGCCGAGCGAGCCGGCTGACGGACTGGGACGGATGAACGCATTGGCGGCTGTTGACAGCTCGTTCATACGTGTCTTGTCGCCCAATATGCTGCCTTTCGACCGTTCGGACGAAGGGTCGATGGCGAGCACAGCCAGATGGCTTCCCTGCTTGCACAGGTGTGTACCCAGTGCCTCGATGAACGTCGATTTGCCGGCACCGGGCACACCGGTTATGCCTACGCGTATGGAGTTGCCCGAGAACGGCAGACACGCCTCAATCACCTTTTGCGCTATAGCCTGGTCGGAGGGCAGACTGCTCTCCACCAGGGTTACTGCCTGACCGAGAATCGATATGTCGCCGTTGCGTATGCCGGCAACATATTCCTCTGCCGACAACAACCGTTTCTTGCGTCGGAAGGTGGCATACGGGTTGACCGACGGCAGCGGTATCACTCCGTCGTTGACCTGCAGGCCTTTGTAGTCTGTGCTATTCTCAGGATGCTCCATATCTTTTAGTCGATAGTCGTTAGTCGTTAGTCGTTAGTCGAAAGACCATTCGTTTCACTCACTGACAGACCGTTCGCTTTGCTCGCTGACTGATTACATCTATGCGTCTATCAGCAGCCATCGGCTGCGGTCTGTCAGGCGAAGCCGGTCTCTCTTCTATCAGCGTAGCGGTCTCTCTTCTGTTACTCGGCAACCGTCCAGTTGATTGTTACGGTGAACTTCGGTTTGGCGGGATCGTTGCTGATGATCGTCAGTTGACGGCTGTAGTTGCCGGCAGCGAGACCTGCGGTCTGCACCTCAAGTTTGAGTTGTGCAGTCTTGCCGTTCTTCAGTTCGTTCTTGCTGATGGTGGCACGCAGCTCCTTGCTGTTGTTCAGCACGCGGCGCACTTTCAACGGGTCGGCACCTACGTTAGTCAGGCTGACAGTACGTTTGCCAACCTTGCCGGCAGCTATAGCGCCCATGTTCACCGTGGCAGCGGCATCCAGGATAGGAGCGTTGCGGTGATCCTCGGGAGTCAGACGGCTGAAGTCCTCATCAACATCAGCGCGCACGATGATCTTGAATATGTCGCTGTTGTCCTGCTTGCCGTTCACTACCATCAGGAACGAGCCTTCAACAGGACCGTAGATATTGGCGTTCTCGGTGGTGAGTGCCATCTGAATCTTGCCTGTCTCGTTGGGCTTGACGGCAGCCAGTGTGACAACGGCGTCCAGGTACTTCTCCTGACCTTTGGCGGGCAGGATCGCTACTGTTATCTCGTGGTCGGTCTGGTTGGCGTACTCGATCTCGTAGGTCTTGGTGGTGTGGTCGTTCACCTTGCCCAGGTTCACCTCTTTCTGCTTGAGGCTCAGTTCACCCATCTTGACGGGGTAGTTGTCCACGGGCTTGGCGGGCTTGGGAATCACCTCACCCTTGATTGTCACGCGCTTGGTAGGCTCGGTGGCGTTGGAGGTGATCGTCACGGTCTTGGTGAATCGTCCCGGACGTCCGTTGGGGTTGTATGTTACGGTTATCTCACCGGTCTGTCCCGGCTCAATCGGCTGGCGCGGCCACTTAGGCGTGGTGCAACCGCAGCTGGCGCGGACGTTCGAGAGTACGAGAGGCTCCATGCCCTCGTTCTTGAAGGTGAAGATTGTTGTTACTTTGCCATCAGCTTCATTGATCTTACCGAAGTCGTGGTCTGTCTTCTCAAATGTGATGACAGGTTGTTGTGCCATCATGGCTACGGCTGCCAGAGCCATCACCATACTTGCAAATACTTTTTTCATTTTAGTCAAATACTCGTTTTACGGATTGTATGTTATGCATTTTTTTGAGCGAATCCATCAGCTCATACAGTTCTGCTTTGTCGTACACGTACAGCACAAGCCGCGCGGTGAATACGCCGTTGTTGGCAGTTATGTGCAGTTCGTTGAGGTTGATATGGAAGTTGTCGGATATGACGCGCAGCATCTCGATTAGCAGGCCGAACTGGTCGATACCCTCTATCTCCATTTTCTCCTTGTACTGGCTCATGCGGTGCGTATCCCATGTGACGGAGTAGATCGATTTGCCGTAACTGGACTTGAGCCGTTCCGCCACAGGGCAGTTCATGTAGTGGACGTGCATCTTGCCTGTTGTGTCCTTGAACGCAATGGCTTCGTCACCCGGTATAGGTTTGCAGCAGTCTTCAAGGATAACATCCTTCAGGTTCTCGTCGGTTAGTACGAGGTTGTGCCGCGACTTGTCTTTGCGCGTATCCATCGTCACGCCTTCCTCAGCCTGTTCGCTGATTGCGGGCTGGCTGTTCTGCCTCCACGGGCGCAGACGCGACCAGAGGCTCTGCTTCGGAGCAATGATATCTTTCAGTCCTTCGAGCTTGATAGCGTCCAGACCGATCTGCCTGAACAACTCGCTGCGTTTGGTCAGGTGGTAGTAGGTGAGTAGCCGTTGTATGGCTCCGTCGTACTGCGTCTCGGGTATAGATAGCGAGCGCAGCGCATCGTTCAGCCGCCGTTCGCCTACGCGCTCCTGCTGACGTTCCTGCTTGCGGAAGAATGTGTTCAGCGCCGATTGCGCTTTGGCGGTGATCACATAGTTGAGCCACTCGGGTTGCGGTTGTTGCTGTTGGGCGGTGAGCACCTCTACCTGGTCGCCGGCGTGCAGGATATAATCGCTGCTCTTGAGCGTGTGGTTGACCTTGGCGCCGATACAGTGCTCGCCAAGTTCGGAGTGCAACTGATATGCCAGATCGAGCACCGTAGCGCCCTGCGGCAGTGTCTGTATGTCGCCGCTCGGGGTAAAGACGAACACCTCCTTGGCGAACAGGTTCAGTTTGAACGTGTCAAGGAACGCCATGGCATCGGGCGAGTCGCTCTTCAGCACCTCTTTGATGTCGCGCAGCCACTTGTCAAGTTCGGTCTCTTCCATCACGCCGGACTTGTATTTCCAGTGTGCAGCCAGACCTTGCTCGGCGAGCTCGTGCATGCGCCGCGTGCGGATCTGTATCTCCACCCAGTCGCCGTTCTGACCCATGACGGTGATATGCAGGGCTTCGTAGCCGTTGGCTTTCGGCGTGGATATCCAGTCGCGTATTCGTTCGGGGTGCGGACGGTAGATCTCTGTGATGGCGGAGTAGATCATCCAGCACTGGTCTTTCTCGCTGAAGTTCGGGTGCGGTGTGAATACGATACGCACGGCAAGCAGGTCATACACCTCATCGAAACTGACGTGCTTCGTGTTCATCTTCCGCCAGATGGAGTAGGGCGACTTGATACGTGCCGTCAGGTCGAACTCGTAGCCGAGCGACTTGAGTTTTTCGCGTATAGGTTGTGCAAACCGCTCGAAGTTCTCCATACGCGTCATATTGTCGGCTGCTATACGCTCCTGCAGTTCGGCGTAGGTGTTCGGGTGCTCGTAGCGGAACGCCAGGTTCTCCAGTTCGCTCTTGATGGAGCCTAATCCGAGTCGGTGTGCCAGCGGTGCGTAGATATACTGCGTCTCGCCGGCAATCTTGTACTGCTTCTCTTTCGGCTGTGCCTCGAGTGTGCGCATGTTATGCAGGCGGTCGGCAATCTTGATGAGTACAACGCGTATGTCGTCGCTCATCGTGAGCAGCAACTTTCGGAAGTTCTCCGCTTGCTCGGAAGCTTTGTCGCCGAACACGCCGCCGGAGATCTTTGTCAGTCCGTCCACTATCTGTGCGATCTTCGAGCCGAACAGGTTGTCGATGTCCTCCACCGTATAATCGGTATCCTCCACCACGTCGTGCAGCAGTGCAGCGCTGATGGACGTGCTGCCCAGCCCGATCTCGCTCACCACGATCTTTGCCACGGCGAGCGGATGCATGATGTACGGCTCACCGCTGAGCCGGCGCACGCCGTAGTGCGCCTTGTTGGCAAAGCGGAACGCCTGCTCGATGCGCTCGACGTGCTGGCGGTGCGATGTATGCGCGTACGCGTCGATTAAGGAGGCAAACTCCTGTTCGATCATCGCTGTTTCAGCCTGTGTGAATTCACTTCTTTTCATTGCGAAAATACGGGGTACACAAAAAGTGCTACAAAGTTACAAAAAAAAATGCACATTTGCAAGAGTTTTGTGATTTTTTTGAAAAATACCTTGTTTTTAGGCAGATTTATTTGCAAATATCAAAAAAAAGTTGTAATTTTTGTGCAAAAAAATGCACCGACTGGGGAGCGAAGATCCGACCATAGATAATTTACCGCAGGGGTAGTATATGTAGTGTCCTGTGTCCGGCGCTTGTAACGCCGGATAGTTGTGCAGTCGTTCAGTGCGCGGCGATGTCCCGCCGCGTGGTTGGTGTCCTGTGTCCGGCGCTTTCAACGCCGGATAGTTGTGCAGTCGTTCAGTGCGCCCCATGCCGCCAAGCGGCATCAGTAGCGCCTATCTGCCGAACGCGCCAGTGTCCTGTGCTCGGCGCTTTCAACGCCGAGTCTTTTCTTTGCCTGTCTTTCGGCATCTGCCTGTTCTCCGGCATCTACCTGTTCTCCGGCATCCGTCTTTATTCTCCCGGCATGCGATGCCGGCATCCTAATTGTCGGTAATTGTTGACCACCCATGATCATCGCAATTGTTGGTAATGGTTGATAATTCTTAGCCCTAAAGGGCACGATCTGCTTCGCTGTATGGTTGACTGACTTTTTCTTTTGGTCATCAATTACCATCAATTATCCTCAATTAGGTTGCTCACAATGTTCGCATTGACTATCGCAGTAATCGCGACTAAAGGAGCGAAAAAAATTGTTGTTAATTGTTGATAATGGTTGACCTATCTTGTCCTCCGTCAATTGTTGATAACTGTTGTTAATTGTTGACCTTTCTTGTCCTTTTGCAATTTTGGATAATTGTTGATAATTGTTGATAATTGTTGACCTATCTTGTCCTCCGTCAATTGTTGTTAATTGTTGATAATTGATGACCTCTTTTTTTTTCACCATAACATTTTGAATACCTCCAAATACCCTCCAATATGCGTTTAATCCCGACGGTCAGCCGACGGTCAACCGACGGTCAAATCTATTATGACAACCGGAAAGAACCTATAACAAACGATTATGCATAACGCATACTGTTGGTTCGTTAACTTTGTTAATTACATCTGTATTGAGTTGATAAATAATACATTACAATGGCTATTTTCTTAAATTTTTTTGGTTAAAATTATCGCATCAGTAATATTATGTGAATAATTGTTGACCACCCATGATCATCGCAATTGTTGATAATTGTTGTTAATTGTTGACCTCTTTTTCCTTCTGCAATTTTGGTTAATTGTTGATAATTGTTGACAACCTTCAAAATACTCTCTTGCAATTGTTGATAATGGTTGATAATTGTTGACGACTAATCTAATCTGACCACTCGAATCATGACAGACGAAGAATTTACAAGAGAGCAGATGGACGAACAGCGCAAAGAGGTTTCCCGATTGCGCAGCGAACTGAAAGCCTTCAACAAGGCTCGAGCAGCTTTGTCCAAAGAGGACAAAGAGCGCACTCGTCAGCAAGCCAAAGACTTGCAAGGCCAATATAACCGTGCATTAGGGCGGTTATATACCATGCGGAATTATTTCCTATGGAACAGTAGTGCCGACCGCGAGTATGTATCCGCGTATAATGATGATTAACGAATACGTCTTTCTCGCAGCGAGGGCATTCGAATGAGTGCCCTCGCCTGTGTTTACAAATTTTCTAACATAAATTTGCAAAATCGTGCCGTTCCATCGGGGTTTTATCAGGGGATTGTCGGAGTTTTGTCGAATCGTTTGTACTCCGAATAGGGGAATGATTTGCTGCTTGTAGTCCTCAAAATCACTACGCGGCGCACAGTGTTTCTCAAAAAATATCCGAAATATTTGCATTTGTCAATTTTTTTTTGTAACTTTGCAGGCTTTTTATGGGCATTGCCCGTTATGAGCCCGTTAAGAGGGCTAAATGACCCAATGACTCAATAAATGAACAAATCGTAAATGACCAAATCGTAAATAGTTTTATGTTTGACAACCTAAGCGAACGGCTGGAACGGTCGTTCAAGATACTGAAAGGCGAAGGACGTATCACCGAGATTAACATCGCCGAAACCGTTAAGGACATCCGCAAAGCCCTCTTGGAGGCGGATGTTAACTACAAGACTGCCAAGCAGTTCACCGATTCTGTCAAGGCGAAAGCTCTTGGTCAGAACGTGATGACCTCCGTGCGCCCGGGGCAACTGATGGTGAAGATCACCCACGACGAACTGGCTGCACTCATGGGCGCGGAAGCCGTTGAACTGAACCTCAAGGGCAACCCGGCGGTTATCCTGCTCTCCGGTCTGCAAGGTTCGGGTAAGACAACCTTTGCCGCCAAGCTCGCCAACTATCTTCAGACGAAGAAAGGCAAGAAGGTCATGCTCGTTGCCGATGACGTTTATCGTCCCGCTGCTATCGAACAGTTGCGCGTACTTGGCGAGCAGATCAATGCCAAGGTTTTCACCGGCGAAGAGATAAGCAATCCCGTTGAGAAAGCCAGGAAAGCCATTGCTGAGGCTAAGGTCTATGGTTACGACGTCGTGATCGTCGATACAGCCGGTCGTCTGGCTGTTGACGAGCAGATGATGACCGAGATCGCCGCTATCAAACAGGCTATCCAGCCGCAGGAGACCTTGTTTGTGGTCGATGCCATGACGGGTCAGGATGCCGTGAATACCGCCAAGGCGTTCAACGACCGCCTGGACTTCGATGGCGTTATCCTCACCAAGCTTGATGGCGATGCCCGAGGTGGTGCTGCGCTCAGTATCCGCTCGGTGGTGGAGAAACCTATCAAGTTCATCGGCACGGGCGAGAAGATGGAGGCCCTCGATGTGTTCCACCCGGCTCGTATGGCAGACCGTATCCTCGGTATGGGTGACGTGGTCAGCCTCGTTGAACGTGCGCAGGAGCAATACGATGAAGAGGAAGCACGCCGTATCAGCAAGCGTATAGCCAAGAACCAGTTCGACTTCAACGACTTCCTCGGTCAGCTCAATCAGATCAAGAAGATGGGCTCGATGAAAGATCTCATGGGCATGATTCCTGGTATGGACAAGGCGATGAAGGGCGTGGAGATCAGCGATGACGCTTTCAAACCCGTTGAGGCTATCATAGGCTCGATGACGCCCGAGGAGCGCTCCAATCCCGCACTGCTCAACGGCAGCCGCAAGCAGCGTATAGCCAAAGGCTCTGGCACATCGATCGTCGAGGTCAACCGTTTCATCAAGCAGTTCGAGCAAACCTCCAAAATGATGCGCAAAGTCCAACAGATGCGCCGCAGATAAGATCAAATGACAAAATAGTAAATAGTAAATGACTAAATCGTAAATAGTTTTATGGCAACACAAGAAGAAACATTCAAAAAGATTGTCGCACACTGCAAGGAGTACGGATTCGTGTTCCCCAGCAGCGAGATCTACGACGGATTAGGCGCTGTGTATGACTATGGTCAGAACGGCGTTGAACTGAAGAACAACATTAAGCGTTACTGGTGGGACTCGATGACCCTGCTTCACCAGAACATCGTGGGTATCGACGCAGCTATCTTTATGCACCCAACGACATGGAAAGCCTCCGGTCACGTGGATGCGTTCAACGACCCGCTGATCGACAACCGCGACTCGAAGAAACGCTATCGTGCCGATGTACTCATCGAGGAGCAGATCGCCAAGTATGAGGAGAAGATTCAGAAGGAGGTGGACAAAGCCCGCAAGCGTTTCGGTGACTCGTTCGATGAGGCTATGTTCCGCCAGACCAACGCCCGCGTGATAGAGCACCAGCAGAAGCGCGATGCACTGCACGAGCGTTACTCGGCAGCCATGAACGCCAACGACCTGGACGAACTCAAGCAAATCATCCTTGACGAGGAGATCGTTTGCCCTATCAGCGGCACGCGCAACTGGACGGACGTACGTCAGTTCAACCTGATGTTCCAAACCGAGATGGGCTCCACTGCCGATGGCGCAATGAAGATCTACCTCCGTCCGGAGACTGCGCAGGGAATCTTCGTTAACTTCCTGAACGTGCAGAAGACCGGCCGTATGAAGATTCCGTTCGGCATAGCACAGATCGGTAAGGCGTTCCGCAACGAGATTGTAGCGCGTCAGTTCGTGTTCCGTATGCGCGAGTTCGAGCAGATGGAGATGCAGTTCTTTGTTCGTCCGGGTGAGGAACTCAAGTGGTTTGAGCACTGGAAAGCGTTCCGCCTCAAGTGGCACAAGGCTCTCGGCCTCGGCGACCAGAAGTATCGCTTCCACGACCACGAGAAACTGGCGCACTACGCCAATGCCGCTACCGACATCGAGTTCCAGATGCCGTTCGGCTTCAAGGAGGTAGAGGGTATCCACAGCCGTACGAACTTCGACCTCTCGCAGCACGCCAAGTATAGCGGCAAGAAGATTGAATATTTCGACCCCGAACTCAATCAGTCGTACACCCCGTATGTTATTGAGACCTCTATCGGCGTGGATCGTATGTTCCTGAGTGTGATGTGCGGTTCGTACAAAGAAGAGCAACTGGAGGGCGGTGATGTACGCGTTGTACTCAGCCTGCCGCCTGTGCTGGCGCCTGTCAAGGCTTGCATCATGCCGCTCGTTAAGAAAGACGGTCTGCCCGAACTCGCCCACAAGATCATGGACGAACTGAAGTTCGACTTCCGCGTGCAGTATGACGAGAAAGACTCTATCGGCAAGCGTTATCGCCGCCAGGATGCTATCGGCACACCGTTCTGCATCACGGTCGATCATGACTCGTTGAACGACGGTTGCGTTACCCTGCGTTACCGCGACACGATGGAGCAGGATCGCGTGAAGATTGAAGATCTGCACGAGATCATCCGCCGCGCCACCGATGCCAAGGAACTTTATCGCAAGATCGTAGGCGACAAACTTGAAGATACAGAGGAATAAGAATCCTAAATAAATATGTATTCCTATTAATCGCACAATTATGAAAAGGTTTGTTACTTTGGTGCTTTCGGCACTGATGATTTTGCCTGTATTTGCAGGTAAGACCCAAAAGGCTTGGACTTTCGCTCTCAATGACGATGGCGAATGTGTAGTGGAACGTTCGTTTGATACCGACAAAGATGCCCAGGCTGCATTGAAGGCGTTTAAGGCTGCATTGAACAAAGTGACTCTTGAAAGCCGCTCGACAATCAATGAAGTCCCCGGTGAGAGCATCTTGTACGAACTCAAGAAGAACACCAAGACGCGCTACAATCCGTTTGCCGGAAACTTCAACGAGTCGATGCAGTTCAAGATGGCTGTTACATACGCTGACGGAAAAGTGCTGGTGCGCTTGTACGACATCAACCTCGAGAACAAGTATGAAGGTTACGGCAAGAACGTGAGAAATGATACTTTTTCCGGCAAGATAGCTGAATATGAGGAGGCTGCCGAAACGGCTGCTACCGCCAAGGGCAAAGAAAAGAAAGAAGCCGAAGAGGTTATGGAAAACATCAACGATTCGCTCAATATGTGCGAGGAGGAGATGAACAAGATTTTCAATGCGTTTGCCAAAGCGCTGAAGTAAGTTTTTGCTCACTAACTGCATAAATAATTACTATGAACTGCAAAAGATTGATTACTATGGCAATAGTTGCCTCTGCCGTAGCGGTTTCCGCTGCGGATAACCCGTTCTTTCACTACAAGGAGTGGAAAACGCCCCACGGTACGTATCCGTTCAACGAGATATGCAACGCTCATTACATGCCTGCATTCGATGAGGCGATGAAGCATGGGCTGGCGGAGATTGATGCTATCTGCAACAATCCTGCTGCCCCGACATTCGCCAACACGATTGAGGCATACGAGAGTGCCGGTGAGATGCTCAGCATCGTAGCCGGGTGCTTCTACAACCTTGCTTCGTCGGAAACGAACGATTCTATCCAGGCTATTCAGGTGGAACTGTCGCCCAAGATGAGCGAATATTCGTCCACCATTCGTCTGAACGAGAAATTGTTCCAGCGCATCAAGGCGGTGTATGACCAGCGCGGCAAACTCAAGTTGAACAAAGAGCAGCAGAAACTGCTGGAAGATATCTATGAGTCGTTTGCCAACAACGGTGCCAACCTCAGTCCGGAAGACAAACAGACTTACCGCGAGCTGAGTGCCAAACTGTCGATGCTCACTATGACCTTTGGTCAGAACGTGCTCAAGGCTACGAATGCCTGGACGATGCTCATCACCCGCGAGGAGGATTTGGCAGGACTGAACGATGACACCAAAGCTATGCTTCGCGCCAACGCCGAAGCCAAGGGTCTCAACGGATGGCTGCTGAACCTCAAACCGACAACTTATATCCCGGTGATGAAGGACTGCGACAACCGCGATATCCGTCGCGAGTTGTATATGGCATACAACTCGCGCAACATAGGTGGCGAGTTCGATAACACGCAGATTATCATCGATATCGTCAATACGCGTCTGGCTCTCGCCAAACTCTTTGGCAAAGACTGCTATGCCGACAAGTCGCTGTACAAATCTATGGCGGAGAACAAGGAGAACGTCTATCGCCTGCTCGACCAGCTGCGTGACAGTTACATGCCTGCCGCACGCGAAGAGGTGAAAGAACTGGAGGATTATGCCAAGGCCAACGGACTCTATGCCGCGCTGCAGCCATGGGACTTCAGTTATTACTCCAAGAAACTGAAGAACGACAAGTACGCCATCAGCGATGATCTTGTGCGTCCGTACTTTGAACTTGAGGCTGTCAAGCAGGGCGTGTTCGGTCTTGCCAAGCGCCTGTATGGCATCACGTTCAAGGAGAACAAAAAGCTTCAGGTATATAACCCCGAGGTTACTGCTTACGAGGTGTTTGACGAGAAAGGTAAGTTCCTCGCCGTGTACTATGCCGACTTCCATCCGCGGGACGGCAAGCGTGGCGGAGCATGGATGAACGATTTCCAGCCGCAGTATATCAAAGGCAAGAAAGATCATCGCCCGCACATCGTGAACGTGATGAACTTTACGCGTCCGGTGATGGGCGCGGATGGTAAGGTGGAGAAGCCTGCCTTGTTTACCTATGATGAGGTACGCACGTTCCTGCACGAGTTCGGTCACGGCCTGCACGGTATGTTGACGCGTTGCCAATATGCGTCGCTATCGGGTACGAACGTGCCGCGCGACTTCGTGGAACTTCCTAGCCAGTTCAACGAGAACTTTATCGACGAGAAGGAGTTCCTCGATACCTTTGCCAAGCATTATCAGACCGGCGAGCCTATGCCGCAGGAGCTGATTGACAAGATCAAACGTTCTTCGAACTTCCATGCTGCCTACAGTTGTGTACGTCAGCTTTCGTTCGGCTATCTGGATATGGCTTGGCACACGCTGACCGAGCCGTTCTCTGTTCCAGCCGACCTTACTACACAGGAGGCTGTGCTCCGCTTCGGCGACGATGCGATGGAGCAGGTGCGTGTACTGCCAAATGTGCCCGGCACGCAGATGGAAACCTCGTTCACACATATCTTCTCCGGCGGTTATGCTGCAGGCTACTATGCCTACAAGTGGAGCGAACTGCTGGATGCGGATGCGTTCAGCGTATTCAAGCAGGCACAAGCTGCCAATGGCTCAATCTTCGACAAAAAGGCAGCCAACCTCTTCCGCAAACATATTCTGGAGCGTGGTGGTACGGAGAAGGCAGCAGATCTTTATCGCCGCTTCCGTGGAGGCGAACCTACGATCAACGCCCTGCTGGAACGTGACGGCATCAAAGTCGTAGAGATCAAATAAAAACTACTACTATGCATATTTCAGAACGAATAGCTCAGATCTCCGCCTCGCCCACGTTGGCGATGAGTGCCAAGGCCCGTGAACTCAAGCAGGCGGGACTTGACGTGATCAGTATGTCGGTAGGCGAGCCGGATTTTCCGACGCCCGCATATATCAAGCAGGCGGTGAAGGACGCAGTGGATGCCGATATGTCGCATTACGGACCTGTGCCCGGAACTCCGGGGCTGCGTGCTGCTGCTGCCAAGTATATGTCTTCGTTTGCCTTGCAGGGTGGGGAAGACATCTTCTCTGCCGATGATATTATCGTTTCTGTAGGAGCCAAGCAGGCTATCTGCAATGCTATTGAGACGCTGGTAGGCAAAGGCGACGAGGTTATCCTGCCTACGCCCTGCTGGGTCAGTTATACCGAGATGGTGAAACTCGCCGAGGGCGTGCCTGTCATGGTTCGCACCACGATGGACAACGATTTTATCCTCACTCCCGAGGCGCTTGAGGCGGCTATCACTCCGCGTACGCGACTGATTATCCTCTGCACGCCTAATAATCCTACAGGTGCGGTATATAGTACCGAAGAGATTAACGCACTTGCCGAAGTGTTGCTTCGCTATCCGAACGTAGCAATCATTGCCGACGAGATCTATAATAAGATATGTTACACGGGCAAGTGCGCGTCGTGGGCGAGCCGCAAGGATCTTTTGGATCGAATGATTGTTGTCAACGGTGTGAGCAAGGCGTTTGCTATGACCGGTTACCGTATCGGTTGGATGGCATGCAAGGACAAAGCGTTCATCAAGGCTTGCACGCGCTTGCAGGGGCAACAGATCACATGTGCCACGATGGTTGCGCAGTACGCAGCGCAGAAAGCCCTGGAGGGCGACCTATCGTGCTTGGATGAGATGGTTCATGCGTTTGAACACCGCCGTGATCTCGTTCTCAACCTGGCTAAGGATATCCCGGGTTGGAAAGTGCGTTGCCCGAAGGGCGCGTTCTATCTGTTCCCCGACGTTACGGCTCTGTTCGGCAAGCATGCTCCGGCTGACAGCGAATATGCCAAGGCGCATCCCGGTGCAGTGATCAGCAATGCTGACGAGCTCTGCGAGTATCTGCTCATGGATGGTCTGGTGGCCTGTGTTTCCGGTGCCGCCTTTGGCGAACCGACCTGTCTGCGTATCTCGTATGCGTGCTCCGAGCAGCAGATCACCGCTGCCATGCAACGCATACGTACTGCCATTCAGCGTTTGGCGTAACGCTTATAACGACGAACGTTTGTAACGCCAGAATATAGCACTAAAAGAAATGTGGCACATCCGAACGATGTGCCACATTCTTGTATATTTTTCTGTTATTTGAATTTGAGTGTCCGGCGTACCAGCAGCGTAATGGCTATCGTAACCACGCAGCAAGCCATGACAACCCAGAAGAATCCCAAGTACCCCAGCGCCTCCTGGATATATCCGGCAACCATTCCCGGCAATGCCAACCCGAGGAACATGAACGCCGTGCAGATGGAGAAGTGTGCTGTCTTGTGCGCTCCGTCTGCCACATGGATCATGTACAGCATACAAGCCGTGTAGCCCAAGCCGTAGCCTAATTGCTCAAAGCCGACGCACAAGCCGAGTATCCAAAGTGCAGTAGGCCGGAACATGGCGAAATAGACGTACACGAAGCAGGGCAGAGTGAGAAACAGTGCCATAGGTATGATGGCTTTCCTGAGTCCTGTCCGGCTCGCCCATATACCTCCGCCTATGCCGCCGAGCAGCATAAGAATAACGCCTATACCTGTGATCTCGCCAATCGTATCCACGGTTATACCCAATCCGCCATCAGCCTGCGATGCCAGAAAGAACGGGTTACACAACTTGAGCAGCAGTGCCTCGGGCAGACGGTAGAGTAGCATGAATGCGATAGCCAAGCCTATTCCCGGCTTGCGGAAGAACTCCGCCCACACTTGTCCGACCTCACGCCAGATGGCAGCTCCGTTCATCTTCTCCGCACGCACTTGCTCTACGCGCGGCATAAGCAGTGTGTGCCAGATAGTGATAGCGCAAAGCAAACCGCTGCAAAGCAGCAGAGCGTATGTCCAGGATGAGGAAATATCCGTGCGTTTCTGCAGCCAGCCGACGAACATCAGCAGCAGCGACTGGCAGAACACGTTGGCTATCCTGTAGAACGTTGAGCGTAGTCCGACGTATGCCGACTGGTCATGCTCATTCAGCGCAAGCATGTAGTAGCCGTCAGCGGCAATGTCGTGCGTCGCGGAGCAGAACGCAGTGACGGCAAACAGGATGAGTGCCGTGGTGAAATGTCCCTTTGGTGCCAGCCACGCCAGCAGCAGGACGGTAACAGCCATCAGCGCCTGCATAATGATCACCCACCAACGTTTGGTGCGCAACACATCCACAAACGGACTCCATATCGGTTTGAGTACCCAGGGTAGGGAGATTAGCGAGGTGAACAGTGCCATCTCGCTGTTAGGTACACCCAGCTGTGCAAACAGCGTTACACTGATGCTGGTGACTATAAAAAACGGTACACCTTCTGCAAAATACAAGGTCGGTACCCAGAACCACGGACTTGTCTTTGTTGATTTCATAGTGCAAAGATACAACAATTTTTGCATATTTGCAAGAATATTCACAAAAAATTTGCAAAATTGACAAAAATGTTGTATCTTTGTACTCACTATGCCTTACCTACGGGAACGTGGCATCACTATATGGGACTTTTATTACTATTTCTTGTCATCACACTGCTGGTATCCTTTTTATGCTCCACGCTGGAGTCTGTGCTGATGACCACTACACTTTCTTACATTTCGCTTCGTGAGGACGAAGGGGATAAAGCGGCTGTATTGTTCAAGAAATACAAGCTCGACACTGAGCGTCCGCTTGCGGCTATCCTCTCCTTGAATACCATAGCCAACACGGTCGGCTCGGTGGGCATAGGTATGCAGGCTACACTCGTATTTGGCAACAAGTGGGTAGGACTAACCAGTGCTATCGTGACGCTGTTGATCCTGATTTTTGCCGAGATTATTCCGAAGACCATCGGTACGACGTATTGGAAGTCATTGATGACTTTCACGGCATATACCACGCGTGCGCTGATTGTTATCATGTTCCCGTTTGTGCTGCTGGTGCACTATTTGACCCGTATGTTCCGCAAGGAGGACAGCGTAGGCGACAACACCGTATCGCGTGAGGAGGTTAGCGCCATGGCAAATGTCGGCGAGGAGGAAGGTGTGATTGAGAAAGATGAGAACAAGATCATCCAGAACATCATCCGCTTGGACGATATCAAGGCATTTGAGGTTATGACGCCTCGTGTGGTTGCGGCTATTGCGTCCGAGAAAATGACCCTGCGTGAGTATTACGACAGCGATGCTTACGACCATTTCTCGCGTATACCCGTCTATGCCGATAGTCCCGAGTTCATCACCGGCTACGTGCTGCGTGACGACGCGCTGGAGGATCTGGCTGAAGACCACTTCGATACCAAGCTCGGTGACATCAAGCGTTCGTTGCCGTACTTCAATGAGGATACATCAATCTCCGACATCTTTGATGCCATGCTCAAACAGAAGAGCCAGATAGCACTGGTGATTGACGAGTATGGCTGCTTCCAGGGAATAATCACGCTTGAGGATATCATCGAAACCATATTTGGTTTCGAGATTATCGACGAGAACGATGTGATCACCGATATGCAGCAGTACGCACGCGAACGCTGGCAGAAACGCCAGAAACGTATATCCAAGCATGTGAACATCACCACGTCTTCATCCGAGACGATGGCTGACAATGCCCCGGAATAACTCAGTATGAATCTTTCAGAGTTCGACAACCTGCTAACCTTGCTCCGTAACGCCCTTGACGGTGGGAGTAGGGCATTGCCGTCTGCACCCGACTGGCAGCAGTTGGTGCGTCAGGCGCGTATCCATGGTGTCGAGCCGCTGGTGTACGATGCAGCGTTGCGTCTGCCTGCCGGTCAGGCGCCTGACAAGGCGCTGGCTACACACATGAAGCAGGTGTGTCTCTATCAGATGCAGCAGCAGACCATCTGGCTGCCGCGTATCAATGCTGCCGTGGAAGCACTGCGTAAGGCTGGCGTCGAACCGGTGTTGCTCAAGGGATTCGGGCTGGCCGACCTCTATCCCAAACCCTACCTGCGCAGTTGGGGCGATGCGGATATATGGGTAGGTGTTGCTAACTACCACGCCGGATGCAAAGCCCTGCGCGAAGCGTTTCCTGAGGCTATCCATCACGATGAGGAGTACGAGGAACTCAAGCACTACGGCATAGTTTTTCCAGACGGCAATGCTATCGAACTGCACCGTGTGGCAATGGATTTTCCTACACCCGAAGAGGATGCGTACTGGCAAACGCTGGAGGTGCCGGCTTTAAGCTGTAACGCAGAAAACACATTCGAAGACGCAGCATACGCTCTTGGTGGGCTGATTCGCACACCGCAAGAGCCGTTCAATCTGTTGTTTGTGTTCCTGCATGCATGGGAGCACTTCTGCGGTACAGGTATGCCGCTCAAGCAGGTTCTGGACATTGCTTTGCTCGTGCAGCGCGACTATCTGCCACTACCTGATGAACAGAAGGCACGCTACGATACGTATCTGCAAACTCACCTCCGTCGCTTCTGCATGACGGAAGCCTGGCAACTCGTTGCTTACGCCGTGAATTATGTCACAGGTATACAGATGCCATTGAGTGCTTCTACATCTTTTGCCGAATCACAATGTGCAATTTTCCTTTCTCGTATGCTTGCTGAAGGGCAATGCCGACAGAAGGAGTATAGATTGGGTGGGGTTGACCATTACGATGAACGCGAGCGTGCCAAGCGGTTACCTGTTTGGCGCAGAAAGATCTTAACGCTGCAAGGACGATTTGCCCATGCGCGCTTCTTGCGTCAGTTCTCGCCTGCCTACGCGCGCCACGTGTTGTGGGCAAATATCCGCAAGGGGTTGCGCCGCACTATCCGTCATGAACGGATGATTGATTATTGATAACAGATTGCGCATTTGAGGTTGCAAATAGATGCCTAATTTGTGATGCTATATAATTTTTTAGCCGAAATATTTGCAAATATCGAATAATTATCGTATCTTTGCACCCGCTTTCCGTATGAATGTTCATTCTGGAGAGAGCGTATGGTGGTCTTAGCTCAGTTGGCAGAGCATCGGATTGTGGTTCCGAGTGTCGTGGGTTCGAGCCCCACATTCCACCCAAATCTTTGTAAACAACTAATCCATAGGGGGTTAGTTGTTTGCGTTTGAAGGGGGCGTGTAAAAATCGCGTCAAAAACGCGTCAAAGGTAAATATAGTATTTTATCCTCTTTTTCTCCGGTTGAATGCATAATTTAACCGAAGAAAAAAAATGCCTAATCATCAAGAATTTTCGAGCAGCTACTGTAATTATGTTCCGGCAGTTCTCCGTCATCATAAGGATAACTGGCAAGTGGAATATTATGTTTATAGTCCTATTACAAAACAATTGGAGCGTAAGCGTATTAAGGTTAATCGTCTTCGGTTGCATTGTAGTACGTTGTCTATGTTCAAGCAACAGGCTAATGAGATCATACAAAGTATAAATATTAAACTTGCTGGCGGTTGGTCTCCGTATGGTGAATCTGAGAATGTTCGTTATTATACACCATTGGCGCAGGTTATGTCTCTTTATATTGAAGAGAAGCAGAAGGAATTGAAACCTGACACGTTACGATCTTACAAAAGTTTTTGTACAATTTTCGGGAATTGGATAAACTCTATTGTTCCAGGCTGTCGTTGCATCCAGTTTAACAAGACGCTTTCTGTGCGGTATATGGATTATGTATATAATGAGCGTAAGGTTTCTGCGCGTGCATACAATAATACATTGAAGCAGGCTCGTGCATTGTTTTCCTGGGCTGTTGAGAAATGCTATTGTAAGGAAAATCCTTTTGAACATATCAAGACTAAGCGAGAACAGCAAAAGAAACGTATACTAATTCCACCGGAGATTCGAGCGAAGATTAGGGAATATTTTAAAATAAAAAGACCTAATTACCTTATAGTTCTGGAATTGGTTTATACATCTTTATTACGTCCGGCAGAGATCAGTCGGGTTCAGGTAAAGCAGGTAAATCTCAATGAGCATTACATTTATATGCCTGAAGACAAGACTAAGAACGGTCATTATCGTTATGCGTTTCTCAGTGATGAACTTTGTATGCTTTTGTCACCTCTTTTGAAGTGTGCTAAACCGGATGATTATCTGTTGTCGCAAGGTTATATACCGGGTAAATGTTCTATGGATAGTAAGCGTTATCGCAAGCATTGGGATATTATGCGCAAGGATTTGAAGTTACCTCAAGAGATGCAGCTTTATTCATTACGCGATACCGGTATCAACAACATGCTTAAGGCCGGGATTGATCCGCTGACTGTTATGCAGGCAGCGGACCATCACGACCTTAGTATGACAACACGTTATGCAAATCATATTGATCCGAATCTCATGAATACACTATTGGAGAAAGCCCCGTCTTTCTAAGCGTATCAAGAGTTTGATACCACTCTTCTTTTTGGCATATTTCATCATAGGTTTCAGTTGTTACATACCAACGGTGAAATGGTTTGTATTTTTGTTTGCATTGTGTGATGGGACCTGTTAAGAAGAATAGAGTTTGTCTGCCATCATTAAGTGTTCCGAAAGCTCTGTCATTAGGATGAAATCCGCGTTTGCGAATCTCCGCCCATGTTCCGAGGTGGACTTTCTGTTGTCCACCCCAGATGTTAGCATAGATAGTTTTCATAATAGTTGAAATTTTAAATCAGGATTGTTTGGTTTCATGCGGTCAAAATTGACTATGATACGCTGGTTAAGCAACATCTTCATTAACTTAACTCCTTCGTCCATTTTGCCCTTATCGTGTATGTCATCGAATGTGAAATATTTTTTCAACATATCGCGGATTTGTATCCAGTATGGATGTTGAGTATCGATCATACCGTCGATAAGGTCTATTGCTATAGCACGAAGTTCTTCTTGGGTGTTTTGAATATCATGCCGTTGGCTTGAATGTGGGTAAACATTCTTATCATACCCGATAGATATAATTTTGTCGGGTGTAATGATGATGTTTTCTGCAATATATACGCTCATAATTGATACATTTATAGTTATTCCCTCTTTAGTTTTTCTCCTGCCGGTGTTCCCTGCGCAGGAATGGTTACAAAACTACCCGCAAAGTTGCTTAATATTGCCACAGGTTTGCAGGCTAAATAATTACCTTGTCCGGTCGTTCCGATACGTACCTCTAAGTCCATGTAGTCTTGGAAATTCTCTTGCAGGTCTGCAATAAGTTCACGTACAGTCATAACTAACTTCTTTTCGTTTCATACTAATCTTTATGCCATTCGCATAGTTTGCCGTCTTTATATGTAGCGGACATGCCCCACCATGATTTGTCTTTTGCGACGAATTGCTTGTCGTCGTCAAGCGCATTGTACACAGGACGCAGCGCATTGTCATAGTGGCAATATGCTTTGCCGTCAATATTGCTAAACCATACGTATGGCGGTATAGTCGGTTGGTCATTGAAGTAAAGTCCTTCGATTTTAATTTTGGTTTGTCTGAGTTTCAACTGCTCGGTGCTATACAATTTGTTATAGCGCGTGATTGTTGGTAGTACATCGTTGCCAAATATATGTATAACTAATTCAATTGCAGATGTATCTCCTGCAGAGTCAATCATGCATTCGTGGTTATTAAACTCGTAGAAGTATACTTCCTGGGGATCACACTCATTCTTGATTCGTTCGTCAGCTCGCTCAAGATAATTCATGTAACGAGAAAAGCCGTCGTGTGTTCCAAACAGACCGTTTCCGTATTTATAGATTTGGTCTTTGGTTTTGCCTATTCGCTTGAGTCCTTCTTCAAGTTGTTCTCTGTTGAATGCGAAGAAACAATCGTAGTTTGCGAGGTTGACATTATACGTTTCCTCTTTAATTTCGTGATAGCGTTTGAGTGTCATCACATTTTCCATCTGGATAGCACCGTCACAATTCCAGTCACGGTTGTGTTTTAATTGATCATTTTTCATAATGAGATATATTTAATGGTTTTGTCCCTATCTTTCTATGCGCTCCGGGCTTGGGACTTAACCCGTTCACGCTGCTTTATAAAGGTATCTGCAGGGAATATGCAAGGGCAGCGAAGAAAAAATACTACCTCTGGCCGTCATGACGGGCAGGGTGTGGATATTTTTTCTCCCTTGTTGTCGAAGATCGCTGTTTATGTACCCTTGCATATTCCAGGCAGATATATTACCTTTGCAGCGTGAACGGGTTAAGTCCCATCGCGAGAGCGCTACAAATCCACATAATCCGGCAGATATATTCAATATGAATAATCGTATTTTGCGAGGTTTACATTATGCGGTTATACTCCCATGGGATTCTCGCGGTATTTCCAATACTCCTTCATCTCCATTTGGTACTCATAAGTTCCGTACTTTGGCTCGGGTCTGTGCACGTTACCCCACCATTCGGTTATACATAACTCTTCGGTCACTACAAGACCATCGTGTATGCGAGCATTCGCCAATACCTTGATAGGTTTGCCGTTCTCCGGCTTTGGCACATTCTCCGTCCAACATCTATTAACTATCTTTTGCGGACTGTATGCAACATCACCGTCCATGTAGTAATCATACCCGACATACTTCGCCCATGCTTCAAAGGCTCTGCGTGACTCAAAGGAATGTGCGTACCAAGTCCATTCGTCCGAGTTCGTGATATGTACAGTACCGTCCTGCTTGAATATTACCTGCGACCGTTTGACTGCTTTGTTGTCATAGGGCATAATCCACTTGTTCACTTTGAGCGGGATGTTGATGCCTTGGTTGGCTCCTGCTCCATTACATCCCCATGTCCAGACGTAGTTCGTTGCTTCGCCTACGTACTGCAACCGCTCTTTGTCCCAACTATGGAAAGCGCCTCCACTTGTTTGGAAATATTTGCCGGTCGTGAACGAGTGACCGCTTTCGCATATACACACCTTCGGCTCTGATCCGTACAGGTTCTCCACGATGCTTGCGCCGTAGTACACATGAAAATCGTCCGCGTACTCTACAATGTCGCCTATCTTTGGCTCTTTGGCTGTTCCAAAATGTTCGATGTAGTTGTTTGCTACCTGGATAGCGATGACATAGTTCTTCTCCATCTCTTTATCAGACCAACGTGAACCCCACTTCGAGCTGTTCAGCTGCTTAAATTCTTCAAAGGTAAACATAATTATTCTCCTTTCTTTATTAGAATATTTTATACTGAGCACATTTATCTTCAAAGATTTTATATGCTCTTTCTTTGGTTTTTGCAATTTTCAAACCTCTATGCCATCCGTTTTTTTCGTTGTAGGTAGCATAGAAAACATGATATGTATATTCCCCATTGGATAGTACTTGATCGACTTCTACCCATGAATTCCGGTTTGCTAATCCTCGGATTTTTGTAATACTAAATCTTTCCATGACTTTAGAATTTATAGAATGAATAGCCATGCTCCTGTAGAAAATCGTAGAGATAATCAGGAAGATCATCTTTTACGTTCTCACAGTATTCAATACCGTCACCGAAACTATCAGCATAACTGATAGCTTCTTCTATAGTATATCTAACACCTTGTAAGATGAACGGCTTCGGCATACGCTCGGAACTGATATAGTTCTCATAATAGCCTGCATAAACATAAAATTTCTTTTTCATTTCTTTTTTTTATGAAGTTTATTTTGGCACGATTATTGTATCTTATTACATAATCCAAAACGGAAACAGGCTATTGCCATTCACCCGTTTCCGCCGCTTGTTACCGATTAGATAATAGTCGGATAATCACAAGCACAAAAAACAAAATAATGTCGCCTAACATATAATGCTTTTTGTTTGGATTCCGCGAAATATGTCGCGGGCACAAGCCTCCTTTATGGGGGCTTTTTTATGGCATTCATTGTATATTTAATTGTATAGTTTATGAATAATGAATTGCAGCAGCATTGTGACGTTATGGAAGCACGATGCGCTTAATGAACTGAAGATTGCACTCATTTTAGGATTATCTTCTTTGTATTTCATTGCCAGTTCATCGCACTCTTTCCAAACGTCAATGATCTTCATCCTCAATCGGTTCAAATCTTCTTCCATACTATTTGCCTTTGTACCCTGAGGATATGATATACTGCATTAACTTATACCTGTTGGTATTGTCCAACTCGAACCAGAACATAACATCTGCAGCGAGCGTATCAGTTACTCTGTTTCGTTGGCTTACCAACTTACTCCAAAGATGGTCACCCATGATACCCGGATAGATTTCATGAATGCGTTCTTTGTTTACCTGATTTGCCATCCAATACAGATAGCGACTTACCATTTGAGCAGCCTTGATGGCTTCTTGGGTTGGAATGCTTTGATTTGTTTCCATAATGATTTGTTTTTAAGCGGTTTTACGATATTTTTTGTCTCTAAGACGTTTGATTTGTTTGATATGATCATTGATACATTGTCGTATCTCCGAATCAAATTGCGGTACACTGTTGTTAACTCCCCGGCATTGAACTATATTCAAACTTATTAAGTCAAACTCAATAGTTGCCAACCGTTTGCCGTTTAAATCTTTAGCCGAGAGTATAAGATTATTTTTATTTTTGTAGTAGCCGTTAGTATATACGCAATGATGCATAGCAGCTCCTTCTTCGGCAAAATCTTTTACTGTTTGCAAGGGTGCAATGGTAAAGTGTGCTTTGTCTGTGAATAGCAGTCCGAGATATTTTTCTTTTGCTGCTTTGAACTCTTTTTCATAAATGATTGCTTCCTGCATTCGTTTCAGCAGCAGTTCTTTTTCTCTCTTCCGTTGCAGCATGTCTGTGTAGTAGGTATGTGCGCCGTGCAAGTCTTTCGGGCATACGTAATAGGCATTATGCAAATCTTTACCTAATTTGTAGAGTGTTTCTACATGATCTTGCCATATACCCATATCGCATGGAACGTATTTGTTTTTCCGGCGGATGCGCATTGCTGCTTTATAAGCATCTTGATATGGTTGTTCAAGTGAGAGCATATATAGAACTTCCTCTATATCGTACATTTTCATCAAACTGCCGAAATACGATTTGCCTGTTGCTATTTCTGAAACGAAAGCCGCCATATCAGTTTTCCGGATAAAGTTGGCAGTATAGTTGTTACTGTCATCATTTCTCCAGTCGTAATAGGTTGAGTCCAGTGCAATATATCCTGCATCCTTGAGAATAGGATTGATTTTGATATCACAATAGAAGCCGGAATAATTACCGTCTAAAAAATGTTTGGTAAACTTCATATCTGGAGTTAATATGTCCCAATATTTGTTTGTCCAATCGCAATTTTCGGTGTTTTTATATGGCTTGCCGATGTTAGTGATTTGTCCTGTTTTAAGATTGATCCATTGCTGGAGAAATTCACCGAATTCAAAAGTGTATTGATTCGATATCATTTCGTCCTCAAAGTTTTCCCATAAATCCAATTCACCGTTCTCAACTTGTTGCTGTTGCTCTGGCGTTAAAAGGTTGTAAACTGTTTGTTCGACATCATAGTCATAATCGATTTCGATATCTACATGTCGTAACACTTGGTACTCATCAATACTATCGCCGACAACAAGGATTGTGCAGTGATGTGCATCCCATTCCGGATCAATAGCATGCTCTTTGAGTTCATCAACCAAACCGGTAAGGTCATGAAGCTTTTTGGTTAACCTCATGATTTTTAGTTGTTCTTTTGTCATGGCTGTAGGATTTTAGTATACTAATTCACCAATCGTGTCATTCAGATCAGGAGTATCTTCCTCCGTCTTTTCGTTATCGACTGGTGTCTGGTTAAGGATTTCACCAGTATCGGTATTAACCATTTCGCCATTGACAAGTTCAGTAGTCTGTTTTTCTTCTACTGGTTGCTCTTTTGGCAAGTTATACGGGTTTTTCTCGTTATCGAAAGGGCAGGTAGCTTTGAGTTCCGGGCAATCTTCCGGATTGAAGAAGATTTCCATCTGATGTTCTTTTGTCCACTTATCGATACGCTCCTGATGTTGTTTCTGCCAGGTTGTAACACGCTCCTTGTGTGCTTCTTCCCAATCGAAGTATTTTTTGCGTTGAGCTTCGGGGGAATTGTCAACCTTGTATTCTTTTGGAGTTGTTGGTGTTTTTGCCGGTGTTGTTTTTTCGAATTTGGCGATATCCGTATTGGTAAAATATTCGATTGCCCATTGGAACACTACCTTGTGATGCGCCATGTATTGACTGCTTCCTGATGCCAGCTTACGGGCTTTATCAGTGATATATGCGTAGCAATCCTTGATAGTTTTGCCTTGTTTGTTGTCCGGATAGACAGCATTCAGTTCCGGCATTCGTGATTGTTGGTAATCAAGGTAGAACTCAATGACCTGTTCCGGTGTAGTCCCTTTTAGTGCTTCATTGCAAGCTTTAACGTCTTCTGCTTCTTGAATAAGCAGATTGATCTGATCTTGCGTTAGACTTATCTGTTCTGTAGGTTCGTGTTTTTCTCCCAGAGTAATACCTTCTGTGAGGATGTTTTTTCCTGTTCCATACAGGTTGTTTAAATTTGTAGTTTTCATAACTGTAAATTTAGAAAGTGATTGATTATAAGTTCTCCGGTTCGTCTGAGCAGGACTCTCCGATGCAAATGATATGAGGTCTGCCGGTAAAGTCGCCGTAATCAAGAACGATATCTTGATTTTTATACATTTCTTCAGCGATACACTCTGCTTCTTCCATATCATCTGCTTTGATGCATATGATTCGTTCAAGAACTTCTTGAATTCTTACGTCGTACAACATATCAGTAAAATTTTTTAATCATCTGTATTGATTTTCATTGCTATAATTTTAGTGATTGATGCTAATTGTTCTTTAAGTGCATTTCTTTGGCAACGAAGGTAATATAAGTCGAAGAATAAGTCATCGATATGTTTGCCTTCGGTTTCCCAATTTTTAGCTTGCTTATACATTTCGCTGATTGGGAGTCCTTTTTCGAGTCCTTCAATGATAATAGCATTGATGGCACTTTTTTGCTGAACGTTCATAATTTTAGTAGATTAAAATTGTTAATTACCAGGATTGTGCGCAGTATTCGAAGTCGGGATACTCCGAGTAATACTCGCTTATAACTTGTTGTTCTGTTTCTTGTTGTGCGAATGCTTCATCTGCTATCCAACGTTTTTTTTCTGTAGCACTCATGTCTGTAGAATTTAGATTTATGTTTTGTCCCTATCTTTCTATGCGCTCCGGGCTTGGGACTTAACCCGTTCACGCTGCTTTATAAAGGTATCTGCAGGAAATATGCAAGGGCAGCGAAGAAAAAATACTACCACTGGCCGTTATGACGGGCAGGGTGTGGAGATTTTTTCTCCCTTGTGGTCGAAGATCGCTGTTTATGTACCCTTGCATATTCCCGGCAGATATATTACCTTTGCAGCGT